>NZ_JAXCHP010000001.1:2400000-3600000 GCF_035984545.1 Cryobacterium sp. GrIS_2_6 | reverse complement strand
CCCTCCGCGAGCGGCGTCGTCGGCCGTCCGATCAGACGGGCCAGGTCGCCGCTCGTGTCGCCGAGCAGCCCGTCCCGGATGTTGGCGTCGAGACCAACGACGAAGCCGACCGTGCCCTCGTCGAGCCCGAAGGACGCGAGCAGCTCCGCGTGTGCTGCGGGTGTCAGGTTCCGGAAGACCACCGATGAGTCGATGAGGGTTCCGATCGTGGCGGCGAGTTCGGCGAAGTCCCAGGCGTGGTCGCCCGAGAGCTCGAGGGTTTGGCCCGCGAGCGAGTCGTCGAGGATGGCCGCGGCCGCGGCATCCGCATAGTCGGCCCGGCTCGCGCTCGCGACCCGGCCGTCGCCGACGCTCGCGACGATCTCGCCGACCTGGCGTGCCTTCCCGATCTCGCCGGTGTAGTTCTCGGTGTACCAACCGTTGCGCAGGATGGTGAAGGGTACCCCTGACGCGATCAGGAACTCCTCGGTCGCCTTGTGTTCCGGGGCCAGCAGGAGCGCGGAGGTCGAGGCCTTCGGGGCGCTCGTGTAGACGATCCGGCCGACGCCGGCGGCCTGGGCGGCCGCGATGACGGCGGTGTGTTGCGGCACGCGCTGGCCGACCTCGCTGCCGGAGACGAGCATCAGCACGTCGCCCGGTTCGACGACGGCGGTCACGGTCTCGGGGTTGCCGTAGTCGAGGACTGCGGTGCGCACGCCGAGTGCGGCGAGAGCCGAGAGCTTGTCGACGTTGCGGGCTGTCGCGACGATGCTCTCCGGGGCCGCGCCGCGGGCGAGGAGGGATTCGACGATGAGGTGGCCGAGGCGACCCGAGGTGGCGGTGACGATGTATGACATGTGTTGTCCTTTCGGTGGCGTGTCAGAGTCAACCACGGGACGGCCGAGGACCTTCCCGCGCCCGCTTTCCCTGGCGCGAAAGCGGGTGAATCGTCGTTCTGAGCACGACAGAACGACGATTCACCCGCTTTCGCGGGCGGCATGTGCGCTAGCGGCCAGCTGGCTGTACTGCAGATCGAGGGCGCGGGCGCGCGAACGTACGAGCTTCATCTGCTCTTCATCCGCGCGGCATTGGCGCTCCCGCTCGAAGTCATCCTTGCAGCCCGTCCCGTAGGCGAGGGAGATCGCTCGCAGCGCCCTGCCGCTCCGTTCTGCCGCGAGGAGTGCAGCCAGCCGTTCCGATTCCGCGGCGAGGGATGCCCGCTCTGCTACGAGACGTTCGAGTCGGGTATCCATATGCGCGCCTTTGCTCACGGGGAAGTCGACGGCCATCAGAGCCCGCCGACATCAAATGATTATAGAGAGTGGATTCTCGATACAGGCCACGAACTGCGCCATCCATTCGGCGGCCACCGCACCGTCGACCACACGGTGATCGGCCGAGAGGGTGACGGTCATGACGGTGCCGACCGAAAGCTGTCCCGCGTCGACGACCGGCCGCTGTTTCGCGGCGCCGACGGCGAGAATGCCGGACTGCGGCGGGTTCAGGATGGCCGAGAACTGGTCGACCCCCAACATGCCGAGATTCGAGACGGCAAAGCTGCCGCCCTCGAGTTCCTCTTGCCTCAGCTTCCCCTGTCGCGCCCGTCCTGCGAGGTCGGCGACCCTCTCGCTGATGCTCGTCAGCGTGAGGCCCTCGACGCCACGCAGGACCGGAGTGAGCAGTCCCGTTTCGGTGGACACCGCCACCGAGAGATCGACGTGCTCGAATCGTCTCGTAGCGGTCTCGGTCCAGATGACGTTCGCCGCGGGCACCCGGACAAGCGCCACCGCGACGGCCTTGACCACAAAGTCGTTGACCGAGATCTTCCGCGGCGACGTCGCGTTGATCTCGCTGCGGAGGGCGAGGAGGCGCTCGACGCGGCAGTCCGCCGTGATGTAGAAGTGTGGAACCGTCGACTTGCTCTCGGTCAGGCGGCGCGCGATCGCCCGTCGCATCCCCGTGTGGGGAACATCAGTGAACCCGGAGGCGTCGACCACGGATGTGCCGGCGGTGCGGACCGAGGGTGCCGCTGGAACGGACACCGCAGGAGACGCCACAGGCGTGACGGGCTCCGGCCGGGACTCGGCTGCAGTCACGGGCGCGGGCGTGAGGGTGTCGAGGTCCCGGCGCACGATCCGCCCGTTGGGGCCACTGCCGACGACGCGGGACAGGTCGAGCGCGCGTTCCCTGGCGATGCGGCGCACGAGCGGACTGGCGAATTGACGCTGGCCGTTGGCTGCGACGAGCGGTGCATGCGCCCCGTCCGGGGTCGATTCGGCCGGGACCACTCCGGCCGGCGTCGCCGTCACCGGGGTCGCCGGCCCTGCCTGTTCCGGGACGTCCCCGGCGAGGAAGGCATCGATGTCCGACTCCGCCTCGCCGACGGCGGCGATCACGCCGATCGGCACGCCCACTTCGACGGGCACGCCCTCCGGGACGATGACGCGCGCGAGCACTCCTTCCGTCTCGGCGCGGTACTCGACGACCGCCTTCTCCGTTTCGATCTCGGCGAGCGGCTGGCCGATCGCCACAGTGTCGCCCACCTTCACCAGCCAGGTCTGGATGGCGGCTTCGGCGGCGTTGGCGAGCACTTCCGGCATGCGCACGAGCGTTGCCATCAGCGGGCTCCCAGACCAAGCTTGATGATCTCAAGGCCGGCGACGACGTCCTCGGTACGCGCAATTGCCGCCCGCTCGAGCACGCGTGAGATGCTCGGGCTTGCCTCGCCGCCGGTCACGCGTTCGACCGGCTGGTCGAGGTAGTCGAAGAACCGGCGTTGGATCTCATCGGACAGCCAGGCGCCATACGACGTGCCGCGAGCCCCCTGTTCGACGATGAGCACGCTATTGGTCTTGCGGATGCTCGTGCCGATGGTGTCCCAGTCGATCGAGGCCCGATCGAGCCAGCGCAAGTCGACGACGTCGGCGCTCATACCGGTCAGTTCGACGGCCTCGAGGGAGTGCTTGACCATGGACAGGTAGCTGATCACGGTGACGTCGTCGCCTTTGCGGCGCAGGGCCGCCTTTCCCAGCGGGATGAAGTAGTCGAGGTCGCCCGCGGGCACCTCGCCGCTTTCGGCGTAGAGGTCGACATGCTCGATGACGAGAACCGGGTCCTGCAGGGCCAGCGCGGTGTTCATCAGGCCGATGTAGTCGGCCGCCGATGACGGTGCCACGATGCGCCAGCCGGGACTCGTCGCGAAGATGCCCGCGGGGTCCATCAGGTGCTGCGAGCCGTAGCCGCTTCCCATCGCGACCTTCGTGCGCAACACGAGGGGCACCGGGTTCTCGCCGCCGAACATGTGCCGCGCCTTGCCGATCTGGTTGAAGACCTGGTCGGCGGCCACCCACATGAAGTCCGGATACATGAATTCAACGACCGGGCGGTAGCGCCCGTCGAGCGCCATCCCGCCGCCGAGGCCGGCGAACGCGTTCTCGCTGATCGGCGTGCCGAGCACCCGGCCCTCGAACTTCTTCGCAAGCCCCTTGGTGGCGCCGTTCGTGCCGCCGTTGAGGCGGTGCACGTCTTCGCCGAGCACTACGATCCGTGCGTCCTCTGCCATGCGGCGGTCCATCACGCCGGCGACGGCGTCGACGAACTTCTTCGTTTCGAGCTCGCCCCGGTATTCGGCCGGCTCGAGCGTGCGCAGGCCAGTCAGTTCGCTCGCGTCGCCCCGCACTCCGACATTGACGAAGTCGACGTCCGGCCAGAGTTCCGGGCGAATCCGGCGCTTCCCCGCCGACTCCGGGTCGGCCTCGAGCAGCTGGGCCACTGCATCCCGCATCGCGGACTGGGCCTGCTCGCGCACCGCGGCGATGCCGGCCGTGTCGATCTGGCCGAGCGCGATCATCTCGCGGGCGACCCGGTCCAGCGGGTCACGGGCCCGCCAGGCCACCTCTTCCTCCTTGGTCCGGTAGCCGAAGGCGCTGCCCGGGTACGGTCCGTTCTGGTGGAAGAAGCGGTAGACCTCGACCTCGACGACAGCGGGTCCCTGGCCGGACCGCATCACCTGCTCGGCCTCCTTCGTCGCCAGGTGCACGGCGAGCGGGTCCATGCCGTCGACGCGCCAGCTGGGAATGCCGAACCCGAGCGCGCGGGCCGAGAGCCGGGGCTCACCGGTTGACTCGGCCACCGTGGTCGACACAGCGTAGAGGTTGTTCTCGATGAAGAAGGCAAGCGGCAGCTTCCACGCCGAAGCGAGGTTCATCGTTTCCAGCACCGAGCCGATGTTGGTCGCGCCGTCCCCGAAGTAGCTCACCGTGACATCCGTCGTGCCCGCGTGCTTCTGGGCCCAGGCGTTGCCGGCCGCGAGCGGAACGCCGCCGCCGACGATCGCGTTGGTGCCGAGCGCACCGGCCTCGAACCACTGCAGGTGCATCGAGCCGCCACGGCCCCGGCAGTAGCCCTGGGCGAGCCCGAGGATCTCGGCGAGGGTGCGCTGCAACACGGTCTGAATGTCCGCGGTCACGAGCGCCGTGGGGTCGAGGTCGCCACCGGAGACATGGTTGATCGCCTTGGCGAGGAACTGGTGATGTCCTCGGTGCGAGCCGTTGATCGCATCCGTCGACCCGAGGCCGACGATCGAGCCAACCGCCCCGCCCTCCTGGCCGATGCTGGAGTGCGCGGGCCCGTGCACGAGGCCCTCGCCGGCGAGTTCGAGCACGGTTTCTTCGAAGGCACGGATGAGATGCAGCTGGCCGAGGATGGTGGCCAGGAGTGCCGGGTCCGCACTCGCCCAGTCCTGCGCCGTGGTGCTGAGTTCGACCCACGGGGCCACGGGATCCAAACGTCGTCGTTCAGGCATGTGCCGGTCTCCATTGGTCGTGTCGACCACGGGGATCGACTACATGTGACCAACACTGTATCGTTGATTGAATCCAATGCCAAGGATTCTTTGCAATATCTCCGATCAGGACGGGTACAATTCAAGTCTTTGGATACAATGAGAGAAATCGACGTCGAACAAAGGAGTTCTCGATGGCCCATGGCATCCCCGGTCTGCGCGGTACGGAACACATCGGTTTCACGGTCCCCGACCTCGACGAGGCCGAGCGGTTCCTGGTCGACGTGATCGGCTGCGAGCTCGTCTATTCGCTCGGGCCGTTTGCCCACCCCGACGACGAGTGGATGCTCGAGCACCTCGGCGTGCACCCGCGCACGGTAATGCGCGAACTCCGATTCTTCCGGTGCGGTCACGGGCCGAATTTCGAGGTCTTCCAGTACGAACCGGCGAATGAAGCAGCTCCCGAACCGAGGAACAGCGACATCGGCGGGCATCACCTGGCCTTTTACGTCGACGACTTCGATGCCGCCCTCGAGCACCTGTGGGAACACGGCGTGGAGATCATGGGCGAACCGACGTCGAGCTCCAGCTGGAGCACCGGCCAGCGCTGGGTCTACTTCCGCAGCCCCTGGGGTATGCAGTTCGAGCTCCTGAGCTACCCGGACGGCAAGGCTTACGAAAAGGATGCTGCCACTAAACTGTGGCATCCGGCCCACCCAGCCGAATGACCGACACCACCGACCGGACGGACCCCATGGCCAGCGCCCCCAGCCGCGACGGCAGCGCCGGCAGCCGTATCGCCACGCGATTGCGGGACGAGATCCTGTCCGGCGCCTACACCCCCGGCACCCGGATCCGCCAGGAGGACGTCGCCGAACAGTTCGGCGCGAGCCGGCTCCCCGTTCGCGAGGCGCTACGCATCCTGGAATCCGATGGCCTGGTCACCCTCGTCGCGAACACCGGCGCCTGGGTCTCCCACCTGAGCCTCGCGGAGTGCGAGGAGATGTACCAGATCCGCGAGCGCATTGAACCCCTGCTGCTGCGCTACAGCGTGCCCAATCTGTCGCCGGAGACGCTCGGCCGCCTTCAGGAGCTCGCCGATGAAATGCAAGCCGGCACGGACGTCGAAACGTTCCTGCGCCTCGACCGCGAGTTCCACCTGCTGTCCTACTCCGGCGCCGTGACGTCCATCCTGGGCGAGACCATCCACCGGTTATGGAACTCGACCCAGCACTATCGACGCGCCTTCACGACCCTGATCGGGCCCGATGTCAACCGCGCCGTGCACTACGAACACCAGTTGCTCGTCGGGGCGCTGAGGCGCGGCGACGGAGACGAGGCCGAACGGATGCTGGCCGGCCACATCCGCCGCACCAGGCTCGAACTGTCCACACATCCGGCACTCTTCGCTCAGTAGGCGACTACTCGGGACCTGTCATCACGAGCCGGCGCGCACGAGCACCTTGACCTGGTCGCCGGTCGGCGACAGCAGCGTGTCGAACCCCTGGGCCACGACGTCCTTCAGTGCGATCTGGGCTGTCACGACCTTCTCCACGGGGTACCGGCCCCTGTCGATCAGGTCGATGATGCGCGGCCAGTCGGTGACCGGGAAGCACCAGGTGCCCGAGATCGTGATGTCGTGCTCGGAGATGACCATGGGGTCGATGGCCGCAGCCTTCGTGTGCAGCCCGGTCTGGGAGATCCTCCCGGCAGAACGCACCGAGGCGATCGCCGCCTGCAGCGCCCGCTCGTTCCCCGAGCATTCGATCACCGCGTCGACACCGATGCCGTCTGTCCGGTCGCGAAGCCAGCCCGGCACGTCGACGGCGGTCGGGTCGAGCACCACTCCGACGTCGAAGCTGCGCACAAGCGCGGCGCGCACCGGATTGACCTCCGAGACGAAGACGTTCGCCCCGAGCGAGGCTGCGTAGAGCGAAGCGAGCGCACCGATCGGGCCTGCCCCGGTGATGAGCACGTTGTCGCCGGGGCGCACACGGGCGGTGTCCACCCCGTACGCCGCGACAGCGCCGGGTTCGACGACGGCGCCCTGTAACGCGGAGACGCCGTCGGGGAGCGCCGTGACGTTCGCAGCGGGCACGATGGCAAGATCGGCAATGCCGCCCCACTGGTAGCTGAGCCCGACGGCGGCCATGGTTCGGCAGAGGTGGTTCAGCCCCCTTCGGCAGTAGAAGCAGTGCCCACAGGACAGCAGCGGCATCACCGATACCCTCTCGCCGGGGCGCACCGAAGTCACTCCGGCGCCGACCTCGACCACTTCGGCCGAGAACTCGTGGCCGAGAATCTGCGAGCCGCACGCACTGGTGAGCGGATGCGGCTCCCGCGGAATCACGATCGGTCCCTGCGCGTATTCGTGCAGGTCGGTGCCGCAGATACCGCACCACAACGGCCTCACCAGGATTTCGCCGGCCCGCGGCGCCGTAGGAGCCGTGACCTCCTCGACGCGGATGTCGCCGGCTCCGTGGAAGACGGCGGCCCTCATGGACGGGGGTCCAGCAACTCGCCGCGAACGAACTCGAGCTCGCGGGTCACGTAGTCGGTGATGTCGCCGGTCTTGAGGTGCGCCGGGAGCACGTCCCAGGTATACGTCTCGATTTCCAGGTGGTCGGAGAGTGGTGTCTCACGGTGCATCTGCAGTGCTTGCTGCACGGCGAACCGCGTCGTGACGAACGGGCCGAGTTCCTCGAGGAAGACCGGAACGTGGAAGTGGGTGCGGATCTCGGTGGGCACAGGGTTCGCCTCGAACGCGTCGAGCGCGTCGCCGAGGGTGAGAAACTTCGTGACCGCGCCATCCTGGCGCATCGTCGTCTGGCTCAGGTAAATCGTGTCGGTGAAGACGCGCAGCTGCGGGACGAGCGCCGGAGTGAGGTCCCTGACCCAGAGCGCCGCCGCCTCCTGGAGCTTGAAGATCGGGATCCCGGCGTCGACCAGGCTGCGGAGTGAGGCCGGGATGTCCTCGAATCCGACGGACTGGTGGCCGATGTCGAAGACGATGCCGAGGTAGCGGCCCATCGCGCCTTCGGCCTCCGACAGGGGCAGCCCGGAGAGCCGGGCGAGCTCGGCGATGCCCTGCGGCGAGTAGACCCGATCAGTGAAGAACGCGACGGTCTCCACCGTGGTCTCCAGGAAGCAGGCGGGCTCCGGCTCGAGGGCGAGCTTGACCCGCCGTCCCGTGCGCGCCTCGAGGTCGACGAGGTGGGCGACGACCCGGAACAGGTTGGTGGTGAACCGAGCGACGTAGTCATCGTCCGTGACATTCGGAGCGAAGGCGAGCGGGGCCGTCTGGATGCTGGGGCTCACGTCCGCCGGAGCGATCTCCGCGAGGATGTCCGCGACCGAGTTGGTGTACGCGACCCGGTCGTCCGTCGACCAGTCCGGTTCATAGACCCGTTCCATCACCAGATCGCCCTTGAACGGCCCATACGGGAACGCGTTCACCGTGTAGACATACATGTCGTTGTCGTCGAGGAATGTCCGGAGCTCTGCCCGTTCTCCGGGGCTTGCGGCGAGGGTCTTCGCCGAGTCGGCCGAGATGCGCAGTGAGACGCCGAAGCGCTGATCGGGCGAGACCCGGGCTTTGACGGCTGGGACGAAGGCATGCAGGCTCTCCTTCATCTCCGGCCAGGTGTCGCCCGCGTGCACGAGTGTGGAATATGACAGGTGGCCGAGGCCGCGTCCGAGATCCATGGAGGTCTGGTCCTTTTCCGCCGGTCATCCGGCTCACATCGTCGTGATTCAAGGAAGGGTGTCGTCATCGAAGACGAGAGTGAACATCTGTTAAGTATTCTTTAACACACAGGCTACGACGTCTCCGTGACCGCTGTCAACCACGCCACTGACGTCCGGCGCGGATCACCTACGCGTGCGTACCGTGAACGAACCAGATTCCATGGAAGTCAACGGTTCCGGTGTTCTTCAGGCTGTGCGGGATCGAGGAATCGAAGCCGAGCGACTCGCCCTCATGCAGCGTGAATGCCTCGTCGCCGATCGTCACCTGCAACTCACCCGCGATGACATAGCCGTATTCGTAGCCGGCGTGGGTGACGGTGTCACCCTCGTCCGTCGACGTGGCCCCCGGCGCGTAGACGATCTTCATGAAGTTGACGTCGCGCTCCGGCGTCGCGGCGAGACGTTCCCAATTGACCCCTGCGGCCATGTTGAGCCGCGACCGATGGGATGGATGCACCACAGAGACCCGGTTCGCATACTCGGACGGATGCCACGCCTCCGACGGATTCGTCACGTCGCCCCGGTTCAGGACCTCTCCCGGATGGACTGCAGGAACGGCAGAGTCCAAGGCCGGCTTGCTCTCGAACAGGTCGTCGACGGACACGTTCAGCAACTGGGCGAAAGCATACAGGGTCGCAACGGACGGCTGTGACTTGCCGTTCTCGATCTGGGACACGAAGGAGGGCGAAACGTCGACCTGCCTGGCCAGTTCGCGCAGCGTCAGGCCGGCCTTGAGCCTGATGTCTTTCAGCCGAGACCCTAAATTGTCCATCATGTTCCCCTGTCACACATCAGCATGACAACGACGAGGACCTGCCTCGCATCATCATTGAAGCCCGGCTATACACCCCACGCTCCGGAAAAAAAGGTGAGTACGGTCAAATATACACAGCAAAAGCCCCGAATACCCCGCCACTAGGGCCAAATCGTCGGTTCCGGCGGTTCCTGTGCGGCTTGCCGGGAAACCCATTGTTAAGTAACGTTAAACACCTCAGGACGGCGACAAGGAAGTCCCGCCCATCAGGAAAGGATCGACTTGTGACATCCCCCTCAACAGTCCCCCGGCAGCGTGCGCTCATCGTCGGAGCGACGGGAATCACGGGCCAGACGGTCGCGAAGCAGTTGGTCGACGCGGGCTGGGACGTGACCGGCCTCTCGAGGCGAGGCCATTCCGAGGCTCCGGGAATCACCTCCGTGACGGCCGACCTCCTGGACCCCGAGTCTCTCGCCGCCGCGCTCACGGGCACCCGCCCGGAACTCGTCGTGATCACGGCGTGGGTGAAGCGGGATACCGAAACCGAGAACATCGAGGTCAACAGCGCCCTCGTGCGCAACGTGCTCGCGGCGCTCGACGGCGAGGAGTCGGTCAGGCACGTGGCCCTGATGACCGGGCTCAAGCACTACCTCGGGCCGTTCGACAACTATGCGACCGGCGTCACCGCGGAGACCCCGTTCCACGAGGACGAGCCACGGCTGCCGCAGCCGAACTTTTACTACGCGCAGGAGGACGAGCTGTTCGGGTCCGCCGCCCGCAACGGCTTCACCTGGAGCGTGCACCGCGCCCACACCGTCTTCGGTTTCGCCACGGGCAACGCGATGAACATGGTCCTGACCCTGTCCGTCAACGCCGCGATCTGCAAGGAACTCGGGCTGACGTTCACCTTCCCCGGGTCAGCCACACAGTGGAACGGCGTCACCGACGTCACCGACGTCGACCTGCTCGCCGAGCAGATCATCTGGGCCGGCACGCACCCGGAGGGTGCCAACGAAGCGTTCAACATCGCCAACGGCGACGTCTTCCGCTGGCGCTGGCTCTGGCCGCGGGTCGCCGCGATCTTCGATGTGCCCTGGGCCGGTTTCGAGGGCGAACCCCGCCCGCTGACCGTGCAGATGGCCGGCAAGGACGAGGTCTGGAGCGCCATTGCCGAACGGGAAGGACTCGTCGAAACCGACGTCACCCGCCTGGCCTCGTGGTGGCACACCGACAGCGACCTCGGCCGCAACATCGAGTGCTTCACCGACATGAACAAGAGCCGCCAGGCGGGGTTCCTCGGCTTCCGGTCCACGACGGACAGCTTCCTCGACAAGGTGGAGCGGTACCGCGCTGCGAATATCATCCCGTAGGCCGGTCAGCACGTCTTCCCTCAGGTCACCCCGAACGGCGAATGTCCCGCTCGAGCACAGCTCGTCCGGGACATTCGTCGTTCAGTCCTGTTCGCTATGCGGGCAGCACGGCGTCGAATTCGATGTGCGCCTTGATCGTGGTCGCCGGGTGGTGCGCGGCCTCCAGAGCGCCCAGGGCGTCGGCGGCCCCGAACCTCTGGGTGACGAGCGGACTCAGGTCGATTCCGGTGTGAGCGAGGAAGCGCAGGGTTTCCGGCCACACTCCGGGCGAGCCAACCGAACCGGTGATCTTGAGCTCCTTCGACTGGATGAGCCCGAGCTTCGCCGGCGCCTCGCGCCCGACGTCGATGCCGATGTATGCGATCCGGCCCCGGAAGGCGGCGAGTTCGAGTGCCTGGGCCATGACGGCCGGCCGGCCGCTCGCCTCGACGACGACATCCGCTCCGCGCCCGTCCGTCTGTTCGTTCAGGAACTCGACGATATCGTCCGGGTGCACGGCGTGCCTGGCACCGAGTCGCAGCGCGGCATCGCGGCGTTCGGGCGAAGGCTCCACGACGATCGTCACGGCGCCGAGGGCCGAGGCGGCCGCGGTGACGGCGAGTCCGATCGGTCCGGCACCGAGCACGACGAGGGTATCGCTCGCGTTGACGTTCCCGACCCGCATCAGCGCGTAGAACGCCACGCTGAACGGCTCGACGAGCGCGCCGTTCGTGTACGACACGCTCGCGGGAAGCTTGTGCAGCCATTCGGGCCTGGCCACGAAGAACTCCGCTGCCGCACCGCTGATCGAGAACCCGAAGTGGTCCTCCCCTATGACACACTCGCCGACGACTCGATCGCCGGCCGCGAAGTCCTGCACCCGGTTTCCCACCGCGACCACCTCACCGGACCATTCGTGGCCGGGAATGATCGGGTACTCGAACGGGATGATGTACCGACCCTCGAGCAGGTCGATGTCGGAGTGGCAGACCCCGACGGATCGCGCGGCGACAAGCACTTCGTCGGCTCCGATCGCAGGGATGGGCAGCTCGTCAATCCGGGGAACATTCTGTTCCGCGAAGCGCAGCGCTTTCATAGCGGGATTCCAATCGTGGGGACGGGAGAAGGTGCGCGAGGGGTGCGCATCAGTGTGGATCGAAGTCAGCAGTATGAATCGACGTCAGCGTGCGTTGACGAGGACCTTGACCTGGTCGCCGGTCGGCGAGAGGAGGGTTTCGAAGCCCTTCTCGACGACATCCGCCATGCTGATCTGGGCGCTCACGACCTTCTCGACCGGGTACCGGCCGCGGGCGATCAGGTCGATGATGCGCGGCCAGTCCGTGACGGGATAGCACCAGGTGCCTGCGAGGGTGATGTCGTGTTCGGAGAGCACCATGGGGTCGATGGCCGCCTGCCTGGTGTGCAGGCCGGTCTGCGAGATGCGCCCGGCCGAGCGCACCGAGGCGATGGCCGTCTGGAGGGCCCGTTCGTTGCCCGAGCACTCGATCACCGCGTCGACACCGATTCCCTCGGTCTGGTCCTTGACCCAGGCTGCGACGTCGATCTTGGACGGATCGATCACCTCGCCCACGTCCAGGCTTCTCGCGAGCGCGACGCGGGTCGGGTTGACCTCGGAGATGAACACGCGCGCACCGAGCGCCGAGGCGTAGAGCGAGGCGAGCGCGCCGATCGGACCGGCGCCGGTGATGAGCACGGTGTCCCCCGGCCGGACCTGCGCCGTGTCGACTCCGTATGCGGCCACGGCTCCCGGCTCGACGAGGGCGCCCTGGAGGTCGGAGACGGAATCGGGCAGCACGCTCACGTGACTGGCCGGAACGACCGCGAGTTCCGAGATTCCTCCGGAGGCGAAGCTCAGGCCGACGCAGGCCATCGACTGGCACAGGTGGTTCAGGCCGCGGCGGCAGTAGTAGCAGCTGCCGCAGTACAGCAGCGGCATCACGGACACCCGCTGGCCGACGCGCACCGACCGCACGCCGGAACCCACCTCGAGCACTTCCGCCGAGAACTCGTGCCCGAGAATCTGCGGGGCGGTGGCCCCGGTGAGCGGATGCGGGTGCGCGGGAATGACGATCGGCCCCATGGCGTATTCGTGGAGGTCTGTGCCGCAGATGCCGCACCAGTACGGCCGCAGCAGCACGTCGAGGCTGCCGAGGGGTGGCGGCCCGTCCACGTCTTCGATGCGGATGTCGTGCGCGCCGTGGAAAACTGCTGCCTTCATGCTGTCCCTTGTCGTGGATCGAAGAGTACCTTGCCCTCGAGCCGGCCCGTCGCGAGTCGCTCGAGCTGTTCGGCGAGGTCGTCAAGAGGTCGGACAGAGTCGAGAAGTTCGGTGCCCAGATTGGTCGTCGCCAGAATACCCAGAGCAGGGGCGAGGTCGGTGCCGCACACGTGCGCAAGCGTCGTCCGCACGGTGATCTCGCGCATGACGAGCGAATGGATGTCGACCAGCTGCTCGGCGGATGGCAATCCGACCTGCAGGATGGTTCCGCCCTTGCGCACCATGGCGAGGGCGTTGTTCAGTTGTCCTGGGGCTCCGCTCGCCTCGATCACGACGTCGGCGCCGAATGGCCCGATGGCCTCGGCGACGCGGGCGGCGGCATCCGCACCTGCCTCGACGACCCGTGTCGCGCCGAGGCGACGGGCTCGCTCGAGTCGCGCCCCCGGGAAGTCAATCACGGTCACGTCGGCAGACACGAGCGACTTCAGCCCTGCGAGCACGAAGGAGCCGATCGCCCCCGCCCCGATCAGGACCACGCGGTCGCCGTCACGCACCCCGGACCGACGGGCGGCGTGCAGGCCGACGGCGAGCGGCTGTGCGAGGCCCGCGAGGTCGATCGTGAGCCCCTCGGGAACGAGGACGAGGGTGCTCTCCGGGCAGGAGACGAACTCGGCCATACCGCCGTCGGTGTTCAGCCCCAGGGTGTAGTACCGGTCGCAGAGATTCGTGCGACCTTCCGCGCACCGCTCGCAGACGCCGCAGGACACACCCGCACCGCTCGCGACGACGTCGCCGACGGAAAAGTGGCTCGACTCGTCGACCTCGAGGACCTTCCCGACGAATTCGTGGCCGGGAATCATCGGCCCGGCCTGGCCGGTGACGGGGTGGCGGTGCTGCACCGGGAAGGTGAGCGGGCCGGCCTTCCATTCGGTGGCGTCTGTTCCGCACATGCCGCTGCGCAGCACCTCGAGGAGGGCTTCGCCCGGAGCCCGGATGGGTACGGGCACCTCCTCGAGGCGGACATCGTGATCAGCGTGGTAGACGGCGGCGCGCATCGGCGCCCTACTCGGCTTCGCCGCGACCGGCGGCGGTGTTGAGGTGCGACTGGGAGTCGCGCACCAGGGACAACGGTCCGCCGACGCTGTAGTAGCGCTGGCCGGCGACGAGCAGGTCCTCTGCCGGGAACTTGGTGATCACCTGGCACCCGGTGGCGGTGACGACGACCTCTTCCTCGATGCGGGCCGCCCCGATGCCGTCCGCCGACGGCCAATAGGTCTCGAGGGCGAAGACCATGCCCTCCACGAGCACCTCGGGGTGGTCGAGGGACACGAGCCGGGAGAAGATCGGCTTCTCCCAGATAGAGAGGCCGACGCCGTGGCCGTACTGCAGGGCGAAGGCGGCTTCCTCGTCGGGGAAGCCGAATTCCTGGGCCGTCGGCCAGACCTTGACGATGTCGGCGGTGGTGGCACCCGGGCGCACGAGCGCGATCGCCCTGTCCATGTACTGGCGGGCGATCTTGTAGGCGTCGTGCTGCGCCCGGCTCGCCGACCCGACAGCGAAGGTGCGGTAGTAGCAGGTGCGATAGCCCTGATAGCTGTGCAGGATGTCGAAGAAAGCGGGGTCGCCCGGCCGGATCAACCGGTCGGAGAAGACGTGCGGGTGCGGGGAGCAACGCTCGCCCGAGATGGCGTTCACGCCCTCGACGTACTCAGATCCGAGGTCGTAGAGCACCTTCGAGACGAGGCCGACTGCCTCATTCTCGCGAACGCCCGGCCGCAGGAATTCATAGAGGGATTCGTACGCGGCATCCACCATCGACGCGGCCTGCGTGAGCAGTGCGATCTCGTCACCGGTCTTGACCGCCCGGGCGTTGAGGAACACCTGCTGGCCGTCGACGACCCGGATCCCCTCGTTCTGCAGTGCCATCAGGATGGGCAGCTCGATCACGTCGACGCCGAGCGGCTCGTTCTGCAGGCCGAACTTCTCCAGTTCGCGCTTGATCTTTTTGGCGACGCCCTCGGCGATCCCCGCGTCGGGGTGGAAGGCTCCGCGGAGGGTCGAGATTCCGGCCCGGGCACCGTTCTCGGCCCGGGGCCTGACGGCGCCGTGGTGCGGAGCGTGCGGGTCGGCATCCGCTTCGGCCGTCGTGGTCTGCAGCCAGGGATTGTAGAGCTGGTGGTGCTTGGCCGCGGACCCGAAGTCCCAGACGATCGGGTCGCTGTGCCGGGTGAGCAGAGAGAAGCGGATGAGCTTGTCCATGGCCCAGGTTCCGATGTGGGTCGACGACATGTAGCGAATGTTGGAGAAGTCGAAGGCGAGCACGGCCCCGAGGTCCGAGGTGGCCAGCTCACGCCGGAGTTTGGCGAGCCTGTCCGTACGGAGGCGATCGAACTGGATGCGCTCCTCCCAGTCGACGGCGTTGGTTCCGAAAGTGGCTGTGGTCACGGTCGTGTCATTCCTTTGCTGAGTGTCGTGCAGAGTGTCGGTGGGCGGGCTGCCGGATCAGACGAGGATCATGCCGCCCTCGATGGGGATGACCTGACCCGTGATGTAGTCGGAATCTCTCGCGGCGAGGAATACCGCTGTGGGCACGATGTCTTCGGGCACGGCAGGCCGGCCCAGCAGGATGTCGCCGGCCATCGAGTCGAAGCCGGAGTCGCCGGCCCCCATCTCGGCGAGCTCGGCGTCGAGCTTCGTCCAGAGCGGAGTGGCGACGACACCCGGTGCGAAGGCATTGACGGTGATCCCCTCGGGGGCGAGGGCTCGTGCCGCCGCCTGGGTGAGGGAGATCACTGCCGCCTTGGCCGCGCTGTACGGTGCGAAATTGGGGAAGCCGGTCCTGCCCGCGATCGAAGCGGTGTTGATCACCTTGCCGCCCCCACCCTGGGCGATGTATTGCTTCGCGGCCTCCTGGGTACCGATGAGCACCCCGAGCGCATTGACCTTCATCACGAGCTCGAAATTCCGTTCAGTGATCTCGAGGAACCTCATGGGTGAGTTCATGCCGGCGTTATTGAAGTAGACGTCGAGGCGGCCGAAGCGGGAGACGGTAGCCTCGACGGCGGACCGCACCGCTAAGCGGTCCGTGACGTCCGCCTGCGCAGCCGCCGCCGCACCGCCGTGCGCCACGATGTCATCCGCGATCCGCTGGCCTGCCGCCAGGTCGAGGTCGACGATCATCACGTTCGCGCCTTCGGCGGCCACGCCCCTGGCGATGGCGGCTCCGATTCCGGATGCGCCGCCTGTGACGACGACGGTCTTTTCGGCAAGTCGAATGCCCACGTGTTCTGTTCCTTTGCAGTACGAAGTCTGGTGTCCGGTCGGGGCCGGGGTCTCGCAGCAATACTATTTTGTACAGTCTCACTGCACAAGGTGTTGCTTGACATTCAACTCAGCGGAGTCGGGTTTATCAAGCGACCACTGCCATTCCGGGGGAATCACGTTGAGCAGACCGGGAACTCACGGTAGTGTTCACTGGAACTGCACACAGCGACCGGTTGCGCCACAATCCGGCGCGACGGAGCACCCGGCCGGTGGCCGGCACTCGGGATCCGGAAACCGCAAGACAATCTGGAAGGCGTGAACTATGTCGGACATCAGTGTCATCGGGCTCGGCGAAATGGGCTCTGCCATGGCAGACCGCCTCATAGAGTCCGGCCATTCGGTACACGTCTGGAACCGATCGCCCGGTGCGGTGGACGCCCTCGTCGCGGCCGGCGCCACCCGGGCGGTCTCCATCGCCGACGCCCTCGGCGTCGGTACCGTGATCTCGATGCTCGCCAATGACGCGGCCGCCGAGGCCGTCTTCAGTGCGGAGGCCCTCGCGGATGCGCCGGCCGGCACCCTGCACATCAACTGCGCCACGCTCAGCGTCGAGGCAACGGACCGGCTGACCGACCTGCACTCCCTTGCCGGGATCGACTACGTGGCGGCTCCAGTCCTCGGCCGGTCCGACATCGCGGCCGCGGGGAGACTCAATGTGGTCGCAGCAGGTACGAAGAGCGCAACGGCCCGGGCGCAGTCCTGGCTCGACGCGATCGGTAAGCGCACCTGGGTCGTCGGCGAGCGGCCGAGCACGGCAAGCCTGGTCAAGATCGGCGTGAACTACAACCTCATCCACGCGCTCCAGGCCCTCGCAGAATCGGTGACCCTGGTCGAACACGGCGGAGTCGACGCCATGACCTTCGTCGAGATCCTGACCGATGCCGCATTCACGGGCAGCGTGTACACGGGCTACGGAAGCCTCATCGCCCGCAAGGCATACAGCCCGCCCGGTTTCAGCGTGGGGCTCGGCCTCAAGGACCTGTCCCTCGCGGAGCGGGCTGCTGCTGCGAGCGGCGTCGTGCTCCCGACGGCGCCCGTCCTGCGCGACATGTTCGAGCGGGCTCTGGCCGATCCCGAACTCGCGCCCCTCGACTGGTCGGCCATCGCCGAGATCACCCGGGTGCTCAGCACCTCGGACTGAGCCCTCTCGGGCACGAAGAACCGCCTGGCACAAATCGTGCCCGGCGGTCCTTCGTCTGGAACCAGGGTCCCGACGGCCTACCTCAGCGCGAAAGACCTCTTCCTGCGCTTGTTGTTGCGCCGTGCGACCGAGTAGACGATCGCCGCCACCAGGATGAGTAATCCCTGGAACAGGTACTGCCACATCTGGGACAAGCCGAGGAAAGACGTCGCGTTGAGCACCTGCACCAACAGGATGGAACCGAGGAGCGTGCCGATGAAGGTGCCTCGCCCGCCGAGCAGACTCGTTCCACCGAGCACGACCGCGGTGATGCTCGTCAGCGTGTAGCCGACGCCCTGGGCGGGGTCGCCGACCCCGATCTGCGCCATCAGCATCACAGCACCCACGAACGCGAACAGTGAGGTGGCCACATAAGCGAGGATGACGGTCCAGTTGATATTGATGCCGTTCCTGCGCGCCGATTCCTCGTTGGACCCGGTTGCCCGCAGCCGCCATCCCCAGCGCCGCTTCTTCAGGAAGAACTCGGTCACGAGCGTGGCCGCGACGAGCACGATGAAGGCAACGGGAACCGGCCCGAGCTGCCACCCGATGATTCCGGTGACCGCCGAGTTGATGTAGCCGTCTGGGGAGCTCCTGAGCAGGAAGCTGAATCCCTGCAACGCGATGTACACGGTCAGCGTGGCGGCGATGGGGGTGAACCGGGCGAACCTGATCAGCGATCCATTGATCACGCCGACGATGCCGGCCACGACGATCATGAGCACGAAGCCGAGGACGATCACCATCACGGACTTGTCATCATTGATGAAGAACGACCCGATCACCACGAGGAACCCTGCGAGGGGCCCGACGGAGAGATCGATACCTCCGATCAGCAGCGAAATGGTCTGTCCCAGGGCGATGAAACCGAGCGCCGTGACGAGGGTGAGCACAGAGTAGATATTGAAGTCGGACAGGTAGCGGGCGTTCTGGCTGAACAGGAATGACCCGAGCAGGGCGATGACACCGACCAAGAGCACCGCGGGGGCGTAGTCGCCCTGCAGGAAACGACGGAGACCGGAGTGCTTCGAGGCCTCGGCGTCCGCAACGACGGACACCGATCGGGTCGTCGAACGGACGGCGGCGTGGATCATGCGTTCTTCGCTGATCGCAGCGCCCTGGAGCACTTCGAGCGCGTGCCCCCGCGACATCACGATGACCTGGTCGCACAACCCCTCGAGCTCTTTCGCGTCTGAGGAGGCAACGACGACGGGGATGCCGGAGGCCGAGACCTCACGCAGGATCCGGTAGATCTCGGCCCGGGCACCCACGTCGACGCCCTGCGTCGGCTCATCGGCCACGACCAGCAGCGGCTCGGAGAGCAGCGCCCGCGCCAGGACCACCTTCTGCTGGTTGCCGCCGGACAGGGAGGAGACGACGGAATCCATCGATGCGGCCTTGACCGCGAGAGAACCGAGCGTCTCGGCCACCGTGCCCAGTTCCCGCTTGCGGCTGAGCAACGGTCCCCGCTTGAACTTCGCCAGTGCCGAGACGGCGGCGTTCTCGCGCACCGAGAGGGACATCAGGAGGCCCTCGCGGTGCCGATCGGCAGGCATGTATGCCGCCTCCTGGAGGAGTTGCCGGGAGTTCAAGGTCTTGCCGGCGATGGCGACCGTTCCCGTGAAGTAGTCCAGACCCGCGAGCGCGCGCATCAGTTCGCTTTGTCCGTTTCCGACGACCCCGGCGATGCCGATGATCTCGCCCGGGCGGGCGCTGATCGAGATGTTGGCGAATCCCGATCCACTCAGTCCGTTGATCGAGAAGTTCGTCTCGTCGTCTGGCGAGCCGATGTGCTTGGGCGGGAAGGTCGATTCGAGCTTGCGTCCCACGATCATCGCGAGCAGTTCGTCATCCGTGATGTCGGCGACCCTGGCGCTGCCCCGCACGCGGCCGTCCCGCAGCACGGTCACCTTGTCGGCGAGCTCGCGGACTTCGGCCAGGCGATGGGTGATGTAGACGACGGCCGTTCCGTTCGCAACGGACCTGCGCACGCGTTCGAACAGGAGGTCGACGGATCCCTGACCGAGGGGCGCTGTCGGTTCGTCGAGGATGAGGAGTTTCGGCTTGAGGGCAAGAGCCTTGGCGATCTCGAGCAGGTGCTTCTGGGCAACGGACAGGAGTTCTACGCGATCCTGGAGGTGCACGCTCAGGCCGGCGTCGGCGAGCAGCGCCGTAGCGGTGGCTTCCAGCGACGCACCAGACGCGAGGACTACGGCGGGCAGGGCGACCTGTAGATTTTCCAGGACGGTCATGTCCGGGAGCACGGCGGGATGCTGGTGGACGATCGCGATTCCGAGCTGCACGGCGATGGCCGGTGTCAGCACGCCGATCGGGGTGCCCTCGAAGGTGATGCTGCCCCCATCGGGTTGCGCTGTGCCCGAGGCCACGTTCATCAACGTCGACTTGCCCGCGCCGTTCTCACCGAGGATGGCGTGGACTTCGCCGGGCAGGATCTCGACGGAAACGTCCGAGAGGGCCGCGACGCCGGAGTAGAGCTTCGAGATGTCGGACATCACGAGGGTTGCGGGGGCGCCGGGCTCGACTTTGTCCGGCGTCGTCACGTCGACGGTGTCGTGGTTGTTCACAGTTGTGACCTTTTCCTGTCTGTGCAGTGTGGGGAACGAACCAGCCGTCAGGTCGGTCGCGACAATCGCGACCGACCCGATGGAGGCACCGGTTGGCCTACTTCTTCAGCAGGGCCGCCTGGTCTTCAGGGGACATTTTCGCCGAGAGATAGATGTCGCCGGGCAGGTCCTTCTTGCACTGCACGGTGCTCGGCTTTCCGCTCACGGAGTCTTCGAAGGCCGGGGCCTTGAAGACCGTGTCGGTCGGGAGCACGCCACCGGTCGCCTTCGCGACCGCGTAGTCGACGGCGAGCCGCACGTTGTCGTTTCCGGTGGCGACCGTCATCAGCTTGAAGTCCGGGTTAGCCGCGCTGTTGTCCGCGTAGAAGCAACCGAGGGAGTTGCCGTCGGAGGTGACGATGGCCGGCACGGAACGTCCGCTCTTCGCGAAGGCCGGCAGGGCCCCCACGAGCGACGGACCGAAGTCCGAGACGATGGCGTCGATCTTCGGGTACTTCGCGATGTCCGCGGTGAGCACCTGCTGGGTGAGTGCCGGGTCCCAGTTGGTGACCTCGGGGGTCTCGCCGATGAAGACGTACTTCGGGTCGGTGATCACCGACTTCATGCCCGTCAGCTCGTCGACGGCCTGGCTGTTGCCCTTCGGCCCGCTGATGAAGAGGATATTGCCGCCTTTGGGAAGGTTGGTCTTGAGCCAGTTGCCCCAGTTCTTGCCGTCGGTCACGAAATCCGCGCCGATCCAGGCGTCGTAGTCCACGCCGTCCTTGCCGCCCGGGTCGACACGGTAAGGAACGGTCACGACGCCGGCCTTGTATGCGCTGCGCAGGGCAGGCAGCATGGCCTGGCCGGCGTCCGGGAACACGACGAGCGCATTGACGCCCTTGGCCACCATGCCCTGGATGTCCGAGATGGCCTTCTGGGTGTCGCCCTGGCCGTCCGCGTATTCGTAGCTTGTGACGCTCGGGCACAGCTTGGCCTCATCGGCACCGGCCGCCGTCGTCACCAGGCGCCAGCTGTTTCCTCCGAAGCCGTCGAGCAGACCGAGGGAGATCTTCTTCGGACCGCACCACGATGGTGCCCCTGCCACAGAGGTTCCGGCATCCGCCGTCGAGCCGGAGCCCGAGTTGGATGACGTTCCGCTGCAGCCCGCGAGCGCCAGCGAAGCTGCGGCGAGGGACATAACGAGCATTGCGAGACTCTTGGGACGTTTCATGTTTGATTTCCTCCATTGTGAGAGCGACGCCTCTGTCGCACTATTTCGACCGCTCCGTCGAAAACCTTGTCCCCGGTGTGTAGCAGTCATGCCGGGGTGCCGATCCGGGGGGACCTGCGGATGAACCTCTGGCGGAATGCCGCCCAGTCCACCGTGTACAGCGCCACTCCGATGGCAAGGGCCGCAGCCTGCACGAGGGTGCGCACCGCATAGGGCACGCCGAGCGACAGCACGAACTGGTCGAGCTGGCTCAGAAACAACGCCGCGATGACCGTGGCGATGGGATACCCGCGGCCACCCAGCAACGACGTGCCGCCCAGCACGACGACCGCGACCGCCGGAAGCAGGTATGCGTCGCCCTGGAAGGCAGTGGGCTGGTTGGTGATGCCGGCGAGCAGAATGCCGGCCAGGCAGTACAGCAGCTGGGCCCACACGAAAGCCAGCGACTGATGGATCGTCACGCGCAGGCCCGTCGCACGGGCAGTCAGCGGGTTCGCCCCGACGGCTTCGAAACGCCGCCCGGCTACCGTGCGCTTGACCATGACGGTCACGAGCGCCAGCGCGGCGAGAGCGAAGAAGGCTGAGTTCGGGATGCCCCAGGTCAGGCCGCCGGCAATGCCGGCCAGCAGGCTGGTCGTACTGCGCGGCGTGCCGCCGGAAATACCCAGGACGGCCCCGAAGAGCAGCGCATTCGTTCCCAGGGTGGCGATGATCGAGTTGAGTCCGAGACGGCCGACCATGAAGCCATTGAGCAGGCCGGCCCCGATCGCGTAGGCCAGCGCCAGAACGACCGCGGGCAACAGCCTGCTGTTGTCACCGTCCGGCTCGTGGCTCACGATCACGATGGCGAGCGAAACGGCGCCGGGGATGGAGAGGTCGATGCCGCCCTGCTGCACGACCAGCATCTGGCCGAGGCCGACGATCGCAAGCACGGCGGCGAAGGGGATCATCCCGAGCACGGCCCCGCCAGAGACGCTCGTCGGCGCGACAAGGGCGCAGACCACGAAGAGCAGCACCGTGGATACGCCGACGGTGACGAATCCCTTGGAGACGACAAGTCGCGAACTGAGTAGCTTCGCCGGTTCACGCGCCGTTGCGTCGATCATGCTTTCTCCCAACAATTCTCACCGGGCAACATCGATGTCACGCGCTGTGTGTTGAGCGTCACTTTACAAAAGTCCAGAGCTGTTCACAAGTAGTTGCCGGTAACGATTCGAGAATCGGCAACGCCGAGGTCTGGGGAAGTTCGATCGTCCTTGACCACTGCGAAGGACCATCCCCCGCGATCCGGCGTGCGCGACCGGTGCAGGCTTGTGTAGTGACACTGTACAAATCGGGCCCGACGCAGCAGAATGTGAGTCGAGTGAGAATACGACGACAGCGACCCGCAGTACGGCGGGACGCAGAGGAGAGAGTCAGATGGCCTTCCAGGTTCTCGGAGTGCACCACGTCGGAGTGACGGTGCGCGACATGAAGCGCTCCTTCGAGTGGTATTCGCGAATGTTCGGGCTCACTCCGGGTCCCGTCAGCGAGGGTTCGGGAGAGGCACTCTCCCGCAGCGTCCAGGTAAACGATGCCGCCCTGGCGTTCTCCATGATCCTGATCGGTAACACCCGCTTGGAGTTCCTCGAATACCGGCACCCGGAGGGGCGCGACTTCGATCGAAGCAACGGTGATGTCGGCAGCGCGCATGTGTGCCTCGAAGTGTCGGACCTCGACGCGGCATACCGGGACCTGGTCGAGAAGGGCGCGGTATTCAACGCACCGCCCGTCACTCTCGATTCCGGCGCCCTGATCGGTTCCCGATGGGCCTACCTGCGCGACCCCGACGGCATCCAGCTGGAAATCTGGGAGTCGCCCGCCTGAGCACGCCCCCACACCTCCCCCCTTCCTCGCGAGAGCGGATGAGCCGTTCTGAGCGCGGCAGAACGACGATCCGCCCTCGTCGCCCTGGTGACCCTCTTCTCCGTGGTCCGGTGGTACATGCTCGACCTGCCGGGGCTCCGCCTCGGTGAATCGCCGCCAAGAATGGCGATCGGGACCGCACTCTCGCTCGTGCTACTCTGACTCGCCTTCTGCCTCCGTGGCGTGGCGGGTGCCGCCGTCACCGCCGGCTTCGGCGTTCTCACCCTGTTGCT
The DNA here is from genome assembly GCF_035984545.1 of Cryobacterium sp. GrIS_2_6. Lineage (NCBI taxonomy): Bacteria > Bacillati > Actinomycetota > Actinomycetes > Micrococcales > Microbacteriaceae > Cryobacterium > Cryobacterium sp. GrIS_2_6. Next base: position 3,576,712 of record NZ_JAXCHP010000001.1, on the reverse strand, counting down.
GGTGCTCCTGACCATCCTCAGCGCCGCGTACGGAGTATCGGCCGTGAGCGACGCCGGCCGGCCGGCCGCTGAACATCTCCACGCTCTCCGTCCTGTGCGTGAGCGCGATCGCCGCGGCCGTCCTGCTCGAACGGCCGGACGTCGGCCTGGTGCGCCTGGTGCGCGATCGTCGGCGTGCGGGCCGGCTGCTCCGAAGCGGCCTCCCCGTCATCATTCTCGGCCCGTTCCTCCTCGGGTGGCTGCGCCTCTGGGCCCAGCGAGAAGGCTGGTTCGATGCCGAATTGGGCGACGCGCTGCTTGTCTCATCCACCATCGGGCGCGTCCTCGGCGTCGCATGGATCGCGGCCGGACGTCTCCGCGCACTCGACGTCCAACGCGACGGCGCTTTCGACGCCCTGGCCGTGGCCAACGCGACCCTCGAGAACGCGGTGCACGACCGCACCCGCGAACTGGCCAGAACAGCCGAGCGAGTGCACGCGCTCATCCGCATCGTGCCCGTCGGCATCGTGCCCGTCGGCATCGTGCCCGTCGGCATCGTGCAATTCGACGCCAGCGGCGGTGTCACCACAACCAACGAGCAGTGGATGCGGATGACCGGCCTGAGCGTCGAGGCGTCGCGGGGAGACGGCTGGGGCCGGAACATCCACGCGGGCGACGCGAAGCGGGTGCCCGAAGCGTGGCGGAAGACCGTCTCGACCGGCTCGACCAGGCACTCCTCTTCGCCGCCAGGGCTCACCGTGGAGTCGGCGTGCTCTTCATCGTCGACACGGAAATCTGGCTTCGCACTGCTGTCGGCCGCAGTGAGATCGAGACCTGGTACCAGCCGGTCGTCGACCTGCAGGACCCGCGGGTCGCGGCGGCTGAGGCCGTGGCGCGCTGGCGGCGACCGGGAATCGGCATCGTCGCGCCGGGCGATTTCATCGCGATCGCCGAGGAGACCGGGCTGATCAGGGACATCGGCCGCGCCGTGCTTCGGCAGGCGTGTTCGGCGGCCACTTCGCTCGATGCCGATCAAGCCGTCAGCGTCAATGTCCCCGCGCGGCAGTTCGTGCGCTCGGACTTCGGCACCGTCGTTCGCCGCGCCCTCATCGAGACCGGGCTGGCGCCCGGCGAGCTCTGGCTCGAACTCACCGAGAGCGCCGTTATCGACGTCATGGATTCGGCGACCCGCACGTTCGACGAACTGCGCGATCTCGGCGTCCGCCTCGCGATCGACGACTTCGGAACCGGCTAGTCCTCGTTCGCCCAGCTCCGTTCGCTGGAGGTCGACCTGCTCAAGATCGACATGACTTTCATCGACAACCTTGTCTCCTCTTACCGCGACAAGGCGATCGTATGGGGAATCCTGCACCTGGCCGATTCCCTCAGACGCGACGTCGCCGCCGAGGGAATCGAGACCAGCGAACAGCTTGAGCTCCTCCGCGACATGGGCTGCCGATACGGTCAGGGCTATCTCTTCGCGCGCCCGCAGCCGGACATTTCGGTCGCGGTACTCGCCCGCTGAGACGGCCTAAGGACGGTGCCAGCGCCCCGCGGGTGAGTTCAGTAGCGCTGGGGGACAGGCGGTTCGTTGCCGAGGATCTCCTCGATCGCGGCGATCACCTCGGCGGTCAGAGCGGCCTTCGAGTCCAGGGCCGCGAGGTTGTCGGCCAGTTGCGCCTTCTTGCTCGCCCCCAGGATCACGGTCGACACCCGAGGGTTGCGCAAGCACCAGAGCAACGCCAGGTGCGTCAACGGCAGTCCGGCATCCGAGGCGACGATCGCCAGTCTGCGGACCTTCTCGAGCTTGGCCTTCCCGGCTTCGGATTCCCACTCCGCCCTGAGCCACTCGTAGCCCGGGAGGTTCATCCGGCTGTCGGCCGGAACCCCGTCGTTGTACTTGCCGGTAAGGACCCCGGAGGCCAGCGGCGACCAGATGGTCGTTCCGAGGCCGAAGGTGTCGTATAACGGCAGGAACTCGCTCTCCACCTTCTGGCGCGTGAACATGTTGTACTGCGGCTGTTCCATTGTCGGCGGCGTGATGTGCAGGGCTCGCGCGACGGCGTGGGCCTCTGTGATCTGCTGCGCACTCCACTCCGACGTTCCCCAGTACAGCACCTTGCCCTGCGTGATGAGGTTGTGCATCGCCCAGACGGTCTCTTCGATCGGCGTATCGATGTCGGGACGGTGACAGAAGTAGAGGTCGAGGTAGTCCACCCGAAGGCGCTTCAGCGCGGCATGGCATGCTTCGGTCACGTGCTTGCGCGACAGGCCTCGCTGGGTGGGCTTCGAGCCGCCCCAGAAGACCTTCGACGACACGGCATAGGAGTCACGCCCCCAGCCGAGCTTCTCCAGCGCGGCCCCCATCAGCGCCTCCGATGCGCCGGCTTCATACCCTTCGGCGTTGTCGAAGAAGTTGATCCCCGAGTCATAGGCGAGCGTCATCAGCGCCAGCGCGTCGTCCTCGCGCACCTGCTTGCCGAACGTCACCCACGACCCGAGGGACACCTCGCTGACCTGCAGCCCGGACTTGCCCAAACGGCGATACTCCATGTTCAATCCCTCTCTGTCGCGACCGGCCCGAACCACACATCCTGGCGATCGAGCCCTCACTGGAACACTACGGTCCGCAGCTGCACGGATGCGCCGCGCGGCCCTCCCGAGCCGGGGCCACACTGTCGTCGTCGCGGGGACGCACGAGGAACCTGACAACGACTCTCCGGAAGGTACGGGCCAGACATGCTGCACACCGACATCCCCAATCCAACGTCGATCCGGCAGCTGGCGGCCGTGCGGGAACCGTTCTGCGTCTCGATCCAACTGCCCACGAGTCCGGTTCCGACCGTCGGTCTTCCGAGGAGCTCGCAGCCACCGTTCGCCCCGTGCTTGACCGGCTCTACGCCGCCCAGCTCGGCGAACTCTCCGATCTGATCGAGGCCCGTTTCAACGAGGGCCGCGGCGCCACCGACCTCAGCGATATCGCCCGTGCCGCAACCCACGGCGCCATCGACACCCTCGTTGTAGACATCGACCGGAAGATCCCGGGGTACGTCGACGAGGCTTCCGGTGCGATCACCTTCGACGACGTCGACGACGCCCACAACTACGGCGTCGTGGACGAGATCGCTCGCCGGGCCCTGCTCTCCGGCGCGCGGGTGCTCGCGGTCCGCGCCGACGACGTTCCCGGCGGCGGGCCGGCCTCGGCCATCACCCGATTTGCCGTCTGAACGATTTCGCCAGGCGCGTACTTTTCGCTGATGCGGGAACATTTCCCGCCCGGACCTCGTTGTCCCGATCATGACAACTATCGGAATCATCGGAGCAGGAAACATCGGCAGCCAGGTCGCCCGCAAGGCGATCGAGAGCGGCTATGACGTCGTGATCAGCAACTCTCGCGGCCCGGAGACCCTCGCGGACCTCGTGGCCGAACTTGGCCCGAAGGCGACAGCCGGAACCGCCGTCCAGGCGGCAGAGGCCGCCGACGTCGCCGTCGTCACCGTGCCGCTCAAGGCATACGCGGACGTGCCCGTCGAGCCACTCGCTGGCAAGATCGTGATCGACACCAACAACTATTACTTCGAACGCGACGGCCACATCGACGCCCTCGACAAGGGCGAGGCGACCGTGAGCGGCATGCTGCAGGCGCACCTGCCCACCTCCCGTGTGGCGAAGGGCTTCAACCACATCATGGCCGTCGACATCACCGGAGACGCGCACCCCGCTGGCGACCCGGCGCGTCGCGCGCTCGCGACTGCATCCGACTTCGCGGATGCCTCCGACTTCGTCACGAAGCTGTATGACGAATTCGGCTTCGACACCGTGAACATCGGCCCGCTCTCCGAGAGCTGGCGCGTCGAGCGCGACCGCCCGGCCTACGTCATCCGCCAGAACACCGCCGAGCTCGAGGCCAACCTCGCCAAGGCCCCGCGCACGGTCTGACCTTCGTGCGGTCTCACCTTCGGCCCCCGCAGCATCCGCCGTGCCGCGAGACAGGTCGGCGATCGTCAGCTGCGGCGCGCAGCCGGGGTGAGTTCGGTCGCGCCGTCGCTGTTGTTATCGGGGTTCAGGGTGACGCCGGGGGGCGACGAGAGCGTCGATGGCGTCGAGGACCTCGGTCGACGGGGTCATGCCGGCGGCCGGCAGCTGGGACGCGAGTTGCTCCATCGTGCGCGGGCCGATGGTCGCCGAGGTGACTCCGGGAGGGTTGATCACGAACGCGATCGCCATCTGGATCAGTGTGAGACCGGCCTCCTCGGCGACCCGGGCGAGGGCGTCGACGACCTCGAGCTTCCGCTGGTTCGCGACGCTCGTCATATCGAAACGGGCGCTCGGGCGTGCCGCCGAGGTCGGGACGGGAGCGGCGTCCTTGCGCCACCTGCCGGAGAGCCACCCGCCGGCGAGTGGGCTGTAGGTGAGGGTGCCCATGCCGTAACGACGTGCCGCGGGAAGGACGTCCTGCTCGATGCCGCGGACGAGGAGCGAATAGGGCGGCTCTTCGGTGACGAACCCGGCGAGGTTCCGGTCGCGTGCGGCCACCTGCGCCTTGACGATCTGGGTGGCCGCACTCGTCCAAGCCGGAGACCGCGCAGGGCGCGCGAATGGGCCACGGATTCGTGGGCCTCGATGACGTACCCGCCGGTTACAGGCGGTGGCCGATCGCCTGGCGCTCAAGATGTTCGTCCGCCCGTAGACGTCAGTAGGCGATGAGACCGTCACGGTCGCTGAACGTTCCGGTCGGACCGTCCGTACCGATTGTCGCCATCGCGATGACGGCATCCGTGCCCTCTGTCACGGTTTGGGGACCGCTGTGGCCGTTGAGCGCGGCGGACGTGTAACCGGGGTCGATCGTGTTCACCCGCATCGACGGCAGCATTTTGCTGTACTGCAGGGTGAGCATGATCACGGCGGCCTTGGACGTCATGTAGCCAAGGCCGGTGATCGTCGATTCGACGCGGGCGGGGTCTGTGACAAAACGCGGGAACCCGAGCCCACTTGCGACTTTGACGATCACGGCGTTGCCGGACGCTCTGAGCAGCGGCAGGGCGGCCCTGGTGACGCGGACGATGGAGTACACGCTGGTGTCGAAGACCGCGGCCAGGTCGTCCGCACCGAATTCGTCGACTCCGGCGTGCGAGCCGACGATCCCGGCGTTGTTGATCAGAACGTCCAGCTCGGGCAGTGAGGCGAGCGCGGATGCGACGGACTCGTCGTCCGTGACGTCCAGCTGCACGACGTGAACGCCGAGAGCCGCAGCATCCGTGCCGTTGGCCGTGTCGCGCATGCCGGCATAGACAGTGTGTGCGGCCCCGAGGAGTAGGCGGGCGGTTTCAAGTCCGAGCCCCTTGTTGGCACCGGTGATGAGTGTTGTTGTCATGATTCCAGCCTGCGGCCGTGCCCGAGACACTTGCCTGGACTGCCAGTACCACCCGCTGCCCAGCAGGGAAGGGCAGAGTGGAGCCATGCCAGAACTTGCTTCCCTGCTTCGCGCGTGGCGCGACCGGATCTCTCCCGTTGAGGCGGGTTTGCCGTCCGGTGGAGACCGACGCTCGCCCGGGATGCGCCGCGAGGAGCTCGCGATGCTCGCCAACCTCAGCGTCGACTACATCGTTCGTCTCGAGCAGGGCCGCGCCACGCATCCGTCAACGCAGGTGCTCGGGTCACTCGCCCGCGCGCTTCGACTCACCGACCACGAACGGGACCACCTGTTCCGCATCGGCGGGGTAGCGGTGCCGACGAAGACCATGGTCCCCCGGCGCGTGACGCCGGGAGTTCAGTACGTCGTCGACCGGCTCAGTGAAGTCCCCGTCGCGGTCTTCTCTGCCGCCTGGGATACCCTGCTGGTCAACGACCTCTGGCTGACCTTGTTCGGTGAGGCTCCGGCGGCGGGACGCGGTTCCAACCTCCTCTGGAACCGGTTCGCCGGGGGCCCGTCGTTCGTCGAGCACAGCCCGGAGCACCTCGTTGAGTTCCATCGCGACCTCGTCGCCGATGTGCACGTGGCCTGGACCCGGTACCCGGACGACACCGCGCTCTCTGCACTCCTCGCCGGGGACTCGCTGTCAGCTACGACTGAGCGAATCCCGGCGACAGTCGATCAGGAAGTTGCCGAGTAACGCACCGTCTCCGCGCGCCGGGGAAGCGCGACGGCCAGCGCTGCGGCCAGAGCGACAGAGGCGAGACCGAGAGCCCCCAGCGCGGCGGGGAGGCCACCCAGAAGTGCGCCGATTCCCAGAAGAAGGAGCGGCGAGGCGAATTGCCCGAAGAAGAGAGCGCCGGTCCACAGGCCGGTTCCCCGGCCGCGCTGCTCGAAGGCCAGGCCCGAAACCGCCCAGGTGAGCAGCGTCGGCAGCAAGATGCCGTTGCCGAAGGACGTGATCACCGCGCCGATAACGGCAATGGGAACGGATGGAGCGAACCAGACGACGACAAGGCCGGCTCCGGCAAGGCCCAGGGCCAGCGGCAGTAGTCTGGCGGCCCCGTGGCGGGCAATCCAGCGGAACAGGATGGCGCCGATCGCCGTGGCCAGTGAGGCCGTCGCGGTAGCTGCCCCGATGATCGCGACGTCTTTCACTCCCAGGCCGTCGAGCACATAGGGGAGTTCCACAATGAGGGCGTAGAACATGACGCCGCCGAAAAGAGTGACCACGAGCGGCAGTGTGAGGCCGCGCCACGGAATGGGTGGCAGCTTCGCCTTCCCAACGCCGGCCCGGGTGGAGGCAGGTTGCCAGATGAAGATGGCCACCGGAATGACGAGCACGAGGCTCGCAAGGTACAGCCAGAACGGTGTGCGCCAGCCGCTGGCCCCGAGGGCTCCACCGATGACGAAGAATGCGGTCGCGGCGAGAGAGGTCACCACTGTCTGCAACCCGAAGTAGCGGTTTCGCCGGTTGCCCACGAAGTAGTCGGCCAGGAGCGTCGTGCAACACGTCATGATCGCAGCCTCGGTGATGCCCACCCCGACCCGGCTCAGTACGATCGCGCCGAGGCCGTTCAGGTACAGGGGCGCGGTGCCCAGGATTCCGTAAGCGATGAGCGCACCGACGAGCAGTCGCTTTCGGCCAAGACGATCGACGATCGCCCCCGCGAACGGCGCGATGATCGCGATCATGAGAGCCGGGATGGTGAGGACGAGCGGAACGAGCGCCTCCGCGCCCGGTTCCGCGGCGAACACCTCGCTGAGGGTCGGCAGGATCGGTGCGAGCAGCACCGCCCCCAGCACGGGCAGACAGCTTCCGATCAGGAGCAAGATGCCCTGCAGTGAGGTAGCCGGCCGGTTGGTCACCGGGATGATCGTCGCATCCTGGACGGTTAGTGGCGCGAAGTTGGGGCTGATGTTCGTCATTGAACGCCTTTCGGGTCGTTGTGTCGCGCTCGCGGGTGCGAGCCGTCGGCGATGGTGCGGTGGGTGCTTCAGCCCTGGCCCTGCACGGCATAGGGATTCAGGAGCTGCTCCTCCGTTCCAGGAACGATGCCCTCTTCTGTGGCCGAGGGCGCGGCATCCGGCGGGAAGGATTCGGTCATCGACATCGGCATCGAACCGTTGCGATAGAAGTTGTTCGAGCCTTCGGATGGGCGCCAGGTGTTCGGTTCCCAGTCCGGCACGTAGTTGCGGTAGCCGCCAGTGTTCACCTCGATGCGCATGCCCCTCGGGTCGCGCAAATAGAGGAAGTTCTGCTCGCCGATCCCGTGGATCGACGGCCCGTATTCCATCGGGAAGCCGTTTTCCATCAGGATGTCTGCGGCCTGCAGCAGGTCCTCACGGGTGTCGACCCAGTACGCGAAGTGGTTGACCCGGCCAAGGCGGCTCGAACTGTCCAGCACCACGCCGAGGTCGTGGGATTTCTCGTTCGTGGTCAGCACGCTGAAGACATTGATGTCAGCGTGCTCGAGCACGGTATGGGCCATGATCCGGAAGCCGAGGACGTCGCTGTACCACGCTGCGAAACCCAGGACGTCGGATGCCGCGACGGTGACGTGGTCGAGCTGGCGGGGGGCGACGCCGTGCTTGCTGCGGCGTTCGGGGCGGTCCGGATAAATCGACTTGTGCTCGCCCTCCCCCACGAATTTCTCAACGTCCCAGAACAGCTCCATGGTGTGGCCGTACGGGCCGGTGAAGGTATAGGAGCGACCGAGCGCAAAGCTGGAATCCTTCCAGGTCCCCGCGATTCCGGCGCTCTCGATGCGCCGCGCTGCCTCATCGAGGGCTTCGTCGCTCGTCGTCCGCCATGCCATGCAGACGAGCGCAGGCTCCGGGCCTTCGGTCAGCGCGAGACTGTACTGGTAGTAGTCGCCCCAACAGCGCAGATAGACATTCTCATCGTCGCGGTGGACCACGCGCACGCCCATCTGCTCTTCATAGAATCGAGCGGATGCTTCAACGTCCGGCGTCGCCAGCCGGACGTGGGACAGGTGGGAAAGCAGCTTGATCATCGTTGATCCTCCGAGTTGCGGCCGCCGGGGAGGTATGGCGTGGCCTGTGTGGAATCACACTGCACTCTCGAAAGCACATTGGGAATGCCTATTCGGTGATAGCGGGAATAGGCCCTGGCTATACCCCTCGGTGGGCTGGCGCCGGAGTCAGTGCGGTGCGTTCGACGGCCGCAACGAGCGCCGAACGCAGCCACGCGTGTTCGGGCTCCCGATCGTGCACGGGGTTCCACCAGAATGCCTCACGGAATGGCACCGCATCGAACGGTGTCGCCAGGAGCCGGAGCTGCCCCGTCTTCTCGAACCGACGAGCGAGGCGCTCCTGCATCAGGGCGATGCGGTTCGTTCCCTCGAGCACGGCCGGCACGGCCAGAAACCCGGGAACTCCGATTTCGACCCGGACGTCAACACCGAGCATCTGCATCTGCTTGGCCGCGGGGGTGAACTCGGTCTGGGCGGCGAAGGACATGACCCAGGGCAGGTCGGAGAGCTGGTTGAGCGAGAGCGTCTCGCCGACGAGGGAGTTGGTGGGCGCCACCACGCACACCCACTTGTCCTCGAAGAGGTCGAGGTGGCTGCTCGTGCCGGTCAGGTACCCGTGGGGCAGGAGCATGCCGTCGTGTTCGCGCAACGAGTCCGGTGCGCTGTTCACAACGCTCGACGACATGCTCTCGAATCGAACCCGCACGCCCATTGACGCCTCCCCGAGCACTGTCGCGAGCGCCCCCCCGAGCATCGCCATGCCGTAATCCGAACTGTAGATCGAGAACTCCCGCCGGCTGGTCGAGGAGTCGAACTCGGCCTGGGCCGCGAACACCCGGTCCACGCTTCGCGTGGCGGTGTAGGACCGCTCAAGGAGTTGCACCGCCAGGGGCGTGAGTTCGTAGGCGTTACCGTTCCGCTGCAACAGCTCGTCGCCGAAGTGCCTGCGCAATTTCGCAAGCGCGGCGGACAGGGACGGCTGGCTCATCTTCATCCGCTCTGCGGCCCGACTGACGCTTCGCTCCTCGAGGAGCGCGCGCAGGGGCAGAAGGAGATTCAGATCGACGTTGATCGTGTGCATGGCTGGAGGCTATATCAGTCACGTCTATAACAGCTATAGCGAGAATCACCTTCCCGAATACTTCGAGCCTTGGCACAGTTGCTCTCGGGCGTCCGGCACGGAGCTGCCCGTCAGGAAGACCGCACGGCAAAGGAGCCCAGCACCATGACCAACCCTGACACGTGGGCCCTCGGCTTCTTTGCCGGGCAGAAGGCTTCTCACCCGGCTCATTTTGTCGGCCTGGTCAGCGGCGATCGGGTTCGCGATCTACGACCTGATGCCGCCGAGCTGGGTACGACGCAGGATGTTCTCAGCACGCCGGCAGGCACCCGCGCCCTGCTGGAGAGCTGGGCGACAGTCTTCGCCACCCTCAGCGGCCTTGCCGCGGCTCCGGCAACCGGTTCCTGGCTGCCGACAGGCTCCGTGATTCCGCAGTCGCCGATCGCCCCGGGCCAGGTGCTGCAGGCCGGCGCGAACTATCGTAAGCACGTTGTCGATCTCGCGGTGTCGCACGCAGATCTCGCAAACGGTCGCACCGAGCAACAGGTCCGAAACGAGACCGCGGCCATGATGGATGCCCGCAAGGCCAGCGGGATCCCCTATTTCTTCATCGGCTTGCCCTCTGCGATAACGGGGCCGACCGAGGACGTCATCTTGCCCGGCTATTCCCAGAAGCACGACTGGGAACTCGAACTCGCCGCGGTCATCGGTGAACCCGCCTTCCGTGTATCACCTGACGCGGCCCTCGCGCATGTCGCGGCGTACACGATCGTCAACGATCTCACGACCAGGGACCTCGTGTTCCGCCGGGACATGCCCGAGATCGGCACGGATTGGTTCCGGGGCAAGAACGCCCCCGGGTTTCTTCCCGTCGGGCCCTGGCTCGTTCCGAGTGCCTTTGTCAGCGACCCCCAGCAGCTGCACCTCACGCTGACCCTCAACGGCAGGACGATGCAGGATGAGGAGGCCGGCGACATGCTCTTCACCGTCGCAGAACTCGTTTCGGCAGCGTCCCAGACGGTCCGCCTGCAGCCCGGCGACCTGATCCTGACCGGTAGCCCGGCGGGAAACGGGGCGGCGTGGGGTCGGATGCTCCGCGACGGCGACGTCATGGAGTCGACGATCACCGGCCTCGGCGCCCAGCGCACCCGGGTCATCGCCGAGGTGGCGGGCGAATGAGCACCGCTCACGAGCATCCGCTCGACCGGGCCAACCCGCTGGCGGCCATCGAGGCGGCCGCGGCCGCGGTGCGCAACTGGGGACGCTGGAGAGACGAGGACGTCCTCGGCACCCTGAACTTCATCGACGACGCCAAGCGCGCGGAGGCCGCCGGGCTGATCCGACGGGGGACCTCGTTCTCGCTCGCGCAGTCCTTCGACGGCGACGGACCGCAGAACGGCTGGCGTCGGCGCACTAATCCGGTGCACACCATGCTCGATACCGGCGCGGATGCCGCTCTCGGCAACCAGGGTTTCCCGCACGGCCTGGGTGGTGCTGACGATGTCGTGTCCATGCCGTTGCAGGCATCCACTCAATGGGATGGTCTCGGTCACATCTTCGACCGCGGTCTGGCCTGGAACGGCCGACCCGCCGAGACAGTGGTCACGAGTGAGGGTGACCTCGTCACGGGCATCGAACACACCAAGGACAGCTTCGTGAGCCGCGGCGTTCTCCTCGACGTCGGCGCCCTGCTCGGGGCGAGCCTCGGCACCCCCGGCGAATTGCCCGACGGGTACGCTATCACCCCTGACGACCTGGATGCCACGATCGCGGCACAGGGTCCGTCTGCCGCCGTCGGACGGGGAGACCTGCTGCTTGTCCGCACGGGTCGGCTCGCCAGGGCACGCCGCGAGGGCTGGAAAGACTATGCGGGCGGGCCGTCCGCCGGACTGTCGTTCACGACCGCGGGTTGGCTCCACTCCCGCGAGGTCGCCGGCGTCGCCACAGACACCTGGGGTTTCGAGGTTCGGCCCAACGAGTTCGATGACGCATTCCAGCCGCTGCACCAGATCGCCATCCCCAACATGGGGCTGTCGATCGGTGAGCTCTGGGATCTCGACGCCCTTGCCGGCGACTGCTCGCGCGACGGTCGGTTCGACTTCTTCCTCGTCGCGGCGCCCATCCCCTTCACCGGCGCCGTCGGCGCCCCGGTGAACCCGATCGCCATCAAATAGGTCGAGAACACCACCAGCAGGACCTGACCCGAAGGAGAGTTGACATGCCAGCAGTACACAAGGTGCTTGTCGTCGGCGGTGGAGTCGCCGGAACGGCCGCCGCCATCTTCCTGGCCGAAGGCGGCGTCGAAGTCCGCCTCGTCGAGCAGAAGCCGGAGGTCAGCACGATCGGCTCGGGGATCACCCTCCAGGGCAACGCGCTCCGCGTGCTTCGCCAGTTGGGCGTCTGGGAGCAGGTGGAGGACCATGGATACGGCTTCGACACCCTGGGCCTGCGTGCCCCGGATCCGGCGGGCACGCTCATCGTCGAGATGCCAGACGCCCGCACGGGCGGACGCGACTTGCCGGCAACCGTAGGGATGCCGCGTCCGGAGCTCGCGCGCATCCTCATCGAACGCGCCCAGGGGCTCGGGGCCACCCTGTCGTTCGGCACGAGTCTGGTGTCGTTCGAGCAGGACGATGACGGGGTCGACGTCGTGCTCGGAGACGGCACGACCGATCGCTACGACCTTGTGATCGGCGCCGATGGACTGCACTCGCACGTGCGTTCCCTGATGGGGATCGATGTCAGGCCTGCGGCCACCGGGATGGCCATCTGGCGGGTGTTCACTCCCCGTCCCGCGAGCATCACCCGTACAGACCTCTTCTACGGCGGCCAGTCCTATATCGCGGGATACTGCCCGACCGGGCGGGACTCGCTCTACGCCTATATCGTCGAGGACGCCGATGCCGCGAACTTCACCCTGACCGGGCCGGAGCGCGTCGCGAAAATGCGTGAACTCAGTACGGCATACCACGGGCCGTGGGATGACATCCGACCGCTGATCACCGACGAGCGGGAGGTGAACTACACCTTCTTCGAAGCGCACACAGTTGAGGAGTCCTGGAACCACGGCCGCGTCGTCATTATCGGCGATGCCGCCCACTCCTGCCCGCCGACGCTTGCCCAGGGAGCTGCGCAGTCCCTCGAGGATGCCGCGGTGCTCGCCGAGCTGCTGCTCTCCGCCGGTGAGCTCTCCCCGGAATTGTGGGCGTCCTTCCGGGCTCGGCGATTCGACCGGGCCCGCGAGGTCGTCGAGGCTTCGGTTCAACTCGGCCAGTGGCTGCTCGAACACAACCGCGACGCAGACGTTCCCGGCCTGATGGGCCGCATCTCGGCGCGGGTGGGGGTTCCGGCATGACTTCCCCCGTCGTCGACTGTCACGCGCACGCGTTGTTTCCCGCTCTCCAGAAACGCGTCGCGGAGACAGACCCCGAGGGGTTCTCCGCCCACCAGAGGCTCGAGGCATCCCGCAACGGGCTCGAGTCCCTGAGGATCTCCGGAGCGATGGTCGGGGCACGCATTCCGCAGCTGACGGGCACTGGCCGCCGCCTGGCCGACATGGACGCGGCGGGAATCGACGTGCAGCTCGTCTCCCCGTCCCCGTCGCACTACTACCCCTTCCTCGCCGAGGATCTCGCCAGGGAGATCGCGCGGGAGGCCAACTCCAGCATTCGCGACCTCGTCGCGGCCGAACCGGAACGGCTGATCGGCCTCGGTCTCGCTCCGCTGCAACATCCCGCCCTGGCGGTGGAGCTTCTCGACCACGCCGTTGTCGACTGTGGTTTGGCCGGTGTCGAGATCTCGTCTTTCGCCCCCGGTCAGGCCGATGCCCACAGCATCGAGCTCTCCGACGAGAGGCTCGAACCGTTCTGGACCCGGGCCGTGGAATTGGGAGCCGTGCTCTTCCTGCATCCTTTCGGCTGCTCCCTCGACGACCGCCTGGACCGTTTCTACCTCTCGAACACCGTCGGCCAGCCCGTGGAGAATGCGGTTGCCCTATCGCATCTGATCTTCTCGGGAGTGCTCGATCGGCACCCCGGACTGACGGTCATCGCCGCGCACGGCGGCGGATACCTGCCGACCTTCCTGGGACGCAGCGACCATGCCTGGGCGGTCCGCCCCGAAGCCAGGGGTTGCGAGCACAAGCCGTCGAGCTACCTCAAGCGGCTGTACTTCGACTCGCTCGTCCACTCCGAGTCAGCCCTCCGCGCCCTCGTCGACGTCGTCGGCGCCGACCGGGTGCTGCTGGGATCGGACTATCCGTTCGACATGGGCGTCACCGACCCGGTAGACCGGGTACTGCAGGGGAGACTCGGGGAGAAGGCGACCACGGCCATCACCTCGGGCAACGCCGCGCTCCTCGGTCTCACGCCGCTTTCCCGCGTCGATCGAGTGGGATCATGAAATTCGCGACCTGGCGTCGCAATGAAATCACTTCCTCGGGCGTCGTTGTCGGCGACAGGCTGCACGCTCTGCCGCACGGAATGTCCATCCTGGATCTGACCCGTCTCGGTCTCGCGAGTGCCCTCGCTGCCGGCGAGCGGGCGGTCGAATCGGCCAGCTCATCCCTCGTCCTTGCCGACGTCACGCTGCTGCCGCCACTGCAGCCACCCGCCATACGTGATTTCGTGGCGTTCGAGGAGCACGTCGAAGGCGTCGTCAGGAGCGTCACCGGGGACGTCGCCGTTGCGCCGGAATGGTACGAGGCTCCGACGTTCTATTTCACAAATCCCCACACCCTGAAAGCGACCGGCGAGGACATCGCCCGGCCAGGCGGCAGCATGGCGATGGACTTCGAACTCGAGGTGGCTGCGATCATCGGAGCGCTTCCCGGCAGCGACGGATCCGACCTTTCCGGTGAGCAGGCCCACAACCACATCTTCGGCTACACGATCCTCAACGACTGGTCGGCGCGTGACCTTCAGCGGCGCGAAATGAAGGTCGGCCTCGGCCCGTGCAAGGGCAAGGACTTCGCGAACACCATCGGCCCCTGGGTGGTGACCGCCGACGAGTTCGAGGGCCGCCATGACGACCAGGGCTTCCTTCCCCTGGCCCTTTCGGTGTCCGTCAACGGCCGCGAGTTCGGCCGCGACCTGCTCTCACACATGGGCTGGCCCTTTGCCGAACTCGTCCAGTACGCGTCGCGCAATTCCCGCGTCGTTCCCGGCGACCTGCTCGGCAGCGGAACGTCCGGCCACGGATGCCTCGCCGAACTCTGGGGACGGAACGGCTCGCAGACGCCCCCGCCCCTGGCCGACGGCGACGTCGTGCGCATGGAAGTCGAAGGCATCGGCGCGATCGAGAACCGGGTCATCGCCGGCAGTGGGCTGCCCGCCGTCCGGCCGGCGCGCATCCGCCCGAAATCATGGTCGTGACGGATGCCTGATGCTCCGCTCCTGACACCGGGCCCGCTCATGGCCCTGCCGGGACTCGCGGGCAAGACCGTGGTCATCACCGGTGCGGCAAGTGGGCAGGGCCTGGCGGAAGCACTCTTGCTGGTGGCAAGCGGTGCCTCCGTGGTCGCGACCGACCTCGCCGAAACCGCTCCCGTCGAGCTGGCGCACCCAGGTATCAGCTACCATCGGCTGGACGTGTCCTCACCGGACGACTGGGAGAGGCTGGCCGGGCGTCTGACCAAAAACGAGCTGCCGGTCGATGGCCTGGTCAACAATGCGGGAGTGCCGTTTCGCGCCCGGCTGGGTGAGATCAAGCTGGAGGACTGGAATCGGGTCATCGCGATCAATCTCACCGGTCCCATGCTCGGAATTCAGGCCATGCTGCCATTCATGCCCCGAGGTGCGTCGATCGTCAATGTCGGCTCTTCTGCGGCGCTCACCCCGCATCACACCGTGGCATACACCGCGAGCAAGTGGGGCCTCCGCGGCCTGAGCGCTGTGGCGACCACCGAGTTCGGCTCGCGAGGGATCCGGACCAACATCGTCCATCCTGGCTACATCCAGACGACGATGATGATGAGCGCTCCTGCCATCATGGCCGAAGCCCAGATCGCGCTCACCCCGCTTGAGCGCCTCGGCCAGGCCGGGGAAGTCGCCGCGGTGGTCTGCTTCCTTCTCTCGGATCTGGCGTCCTACATCAGCGGAGCCGAGATTCCGGTCGACGGAGGCTTCACCTCCTCCATGGGCGTCAAAGTCATGTCCGATGCGATCCGGTCGTCACCCGACCGCCCGGAACACCACCGCTGAAGCTGGCCGGAGTCAGGCAACGGATTTTGCCAGGCTCGACCTGCTGCGGGTAAGCGCCATCCGGGCCTTCGCCTGACCACCCTGTTCTCGCATGGGGTCGGTCGGGTACGATCGTGAATCGACCTTTCAGGGAGTGCGCATGACCCAGGAACCCAGACCATTCGAAATCAACGAATCAGAGGCCCTCTTTCACGGCACGAAAGCGGACCTGGCAGTGGGAGACCTGCTGGTGCCGGGGCGTGGATCCAACTACGAAGCCGGACGAACGACGAATTACGTCTATGTGTCGGGAACCCTGGATGCCGCGACGTGGGGAGCCGAGCTCGCGGCCGGAGACGGCCGCGGCCGCATCTACATCGTCGAACCTACGGGTGCCCTCGAAGACGACCCCAACGTGACGGACAAGAAGTTCCCCGGGAACCCGACCCTGTCATACCGCACCAGGGAGCCGGTCACGATCGTCGGCGAACTCGCAGACTGGACAGGGCACTCCCCCGACCGGCTCCAGGCCATGCGCGACGGCCTCGCCGAACTGAAGTGCCAGGGTCTCGCGGTCATCTACGACTAGATGAGTGAGTCCTAATGGTCGTAGGCGATGAGGGATCGTTTGTTGGGGGTTCCGAGGAGCCAGTTGTGCCAGATTCCGGCTGCGAGGGCGAGTAGTCGGCCTGCGACGCGGGAGTAGACGCCGGGGATGGTGCGTCCGCCGTGTTCTTCGAGGGTGAGTTGGCCTTTGAGGGTGTCGAAGACGGACTCGACCCATTGGCGGATGCCGCCGAGTTTCCCGAAGCGTTTCTTCTCGTCTTTGCGGTCGGGGCGGATTAGGTGTGCGCCGAGTTCGTCGGTGATGAATCCTTCGAACTCGCGCCCGGCGAAGCCTTTGTCGCCGATGATGATTTGGCCCAATTGGATCAGGTGGCGGTCGTGGCGGAGCATCGCCTGAGCGGCTTCGCGTTCGCCGATCTTCGGGTTGGCCAGGCCCCAGATGACGGGCATTCCGCCTGGGGTGCAGATGAGGTAGAGGCGGAATCCCCAGAAGTAGCGGGAGTGGGAAGCGCAGTATCCGTAGCCGGCGTGTCCGGCCAAGTCGGAGCGTTTCACGGTCTCGCGGGACTTGCCGCAGGGCACCGGGGTGGAGTCAATCAGCCGGGTGATCTCGTCCCAGGACGGGGTATCCCGGGCGAGTTCGGTGATCACAGCAGAGAGCAGACCGGTGGCTTGGCGGACGCGTTTGCCCCACCCGGATTGTTGGGGCAGGTTCGGGAACATGCCTTTCAGATGCTTACTCGCGTAGCGGATCCATTTGCGGTCCGATGCGATGCCGAGCAGGTGTTGGGCGACGACGAGGCAGAGCAGCTCGATGTCGGTCAGGGCCGGTGGTCGCCCGGGCCGGCCTTGTCTGGAGAACCCCAGCGCGGGGATGATCCGATCGTCTAGATGGACGTACAGTGTGGTCAGGAGGGTGTTTAGATCTGTCTTCACAAACAGGGTTTAACACCCTCCACCTTCGATTAACAGCGTCCACGCGGGGGAAGTCAGATTCGACTAACCGGGCGCCATCCAAGCCAATCGATTAGGACTCACTCATCTAGGAGCGTCCAGTGCTGAGGAGGGTCACGTCCCGCTGAGTGGTGGAGTTTCTCAACACCATGCGGGTCAGTTGTTCTAGCTTAGGCGGCGGCGAGTTCGGGGAGGATCACCGCCTCGTCGATGACCTCGATGGGGTTGTTCATGGTAACCAGCTCGAGCATGGATGCTTCGGAGAAGTAGCGTCGTTCGCCGGCCTCCCACTCGTCATGCTGCTCGATCAAGACCGACCCGGCCAGGCGCAGCAGGGCGGCAGCGTTGGGGAACACTCCGACGACGTCGGTGCGGCGTTTGATCTCCTTGTTCACTCGTTCGAGCGGGTTCGTGGACCAGATCTGGCGCCAGTGCCGCCGCGGGAACGCGGCGAAGGCGAGTAGGTCGGGTTGCGCGTCGACGAGCATCGCCGCGACCTTCGGGTGCGAGCGGCTGAGCATCGTCGTGACCTCGAGGAACTGCTTCTCGATGTGCTCACGGTCGGGCTGGGCGAAGATGGTGCGGATGATCGAGGCGACCATGTCCTGGGATCCCTTCGGGATCACCGCGAGCACGTTGCGCATGAAGTGCACCCGGCATCTCTGCCAGCCGGCGCCCTGGAACACGGTGCCGATGGCCTTCTTCAGGCCGGTGTGCGCGTCAGACATGACTAGCTTGACCCCGTCGAGCCCGCGGGTCTTGAGCGATCGCAGGAACGACGTCCAGAAGCCCTCGTTCTCGCTGTCACCGACGTCGAAGCCGAGGACTTCCCGGCGTCCGTCAGCGGCCACCCCGACCGCGACGACGATGGCCTGGGACACGATCCGGTGGCCGACGCGGGCCTTGCAGTAGGTGGCGTCGAGGAACACGTAGGGGAAGTCCTGCGCGGCGAGGGTGCGGTCGCGGAACTCGGCCACCTCAGCGTCCAGGCCCGCGCAGATCCGGGACACTTCCGACTTGGAGATCCCGGTGTCCGCGCCGAGGGCCTTGACCAGGTCGTCGACTTTCCGGGTCGAGACGCCGTGGACGTAGGCCTCCATCACGACCGCGAACAGGGCTTGGTCCACCCGCCGGCGACGCTCGAGCAGGGCCGGGAAGAAGGACCCGGCGCGCAGCTTCGGGATCTTCAGGTCGAGGTCCCCGGCGGTCGTGCTGAGGGTGCGCGCTCGGGTGCCGTTGCGGTGGGTGGTGCGGTCGCCGGAGCGTTCGAATGGGGCGGCGCCGATGAACGCGGTCGCTTCCGCGTCGATGAGTTCTTGGTAGAGAGTTTCGGTCGCGACGCGGATTCGGTCGGTGACGTCGGTGAGTTTGAGTTCTCCGAGGAGGTCGAGCAGGGCAGACTGGTTTAGAGCCATCGTGTGGTGTCCTTTGTGAGTTGCTTTAGTCGGTACTCACTGACCATCCCACGGTGGCTCTTTACGTTGACGAAGCAACGCTCAAGAGTGGGAAACCACACCACTCACCGGGACGTAACCCTGAGGAGCGGCCGGGGATCGAGTCAGGCAGCACCGATGGTGCGTGCGATGAAGCGGTCGAAACCGCGATCGGTGAGCAGGCGCTGCACGAAGAGGATGAATCCTGCCCCTCCGCCGACCGCGTAACGGGTGCGCGGTCGCCTGCTGCTGACGGCCTTGCCGATCGCCGTCGCGACGACCTGGGGTTCGGAGGCGAGTCGCTGGTTGTTCGCTCCGCGCAGCGCCCGTGCAACGCCGGCGGCCTGGTCGCTGTATGCGGTGCCGGTGCTTGTCGCCTCAAGGTGGTCTGCAGAGATGTCGCTCCACTCGCTCCGGATGACGCCCGGTTCGATGATGACGACCTTGATGCCGAAACGGGCCACCTCGACCCGCAGGCTGTTGCTGAGCCCTTCGACGGCGAACTTGGTCGCGTGGTACCAGCTACCGAGCGGCTCCCAGATCTTGCCGCCGACCGAAGAGATATTGACGACATAGCCGTCCTTCTGCTCACGCATGTGGGGCAGGACGAGCTGCGTCAGGCGCGCGAGTCCGAAGATGTTCACGTCGAACTGCGCCCGCGCCTCGTCGAGAGAGACGTCTTCGAGAGCGCCGAACGACCCGTAACCGGCGTTGTTGACGAGGACGTCGACACGGCCGGCTTCCCCGATGATGCGATCGACGGCGGCCGTGAGCGAGGCGTCGTCGGTCACGTCCAGCTCGATGGTGCGAGCGCCCGCTTGACCGAGGTCGGCCATCCGCTCGGTCCGTCGCGCCGCGGCGTAGACGATGTAGCCCTTTTCGAGAAACTCACGAGCCGTGGCCTCCCCGATTCCCGACGATGCCCCGGTGACGAGCGCGACTTTCGATGTCATGGCGTGTGTTCCTCTCTAAGGTAACTAACTGGATAATTACAAAGATTCGCACACAGCGATCTGATTGTCAATAACTAAATAGTTACTATCGATCTACACTGGATCCATGCCCCCCGATGCGACAGACACGAAACGGCGGATCCTCGCTGCCGCCCACACGGAGTTCGCCACGTATGGCCTCGCGGGTGCGCGAGTGGATCGAATCGCCGCTGCGGCGGCCGCGAACAAGCGCTCGATCTACGTTCACTTCGGACCCAAGGAAGAGCTTTTCGACGTCGTCATCGCCAGATCGCTCGAGGAACTCGAGCACCAGGTCCCGTTCGATCCCCGGAATCTGACGGAATACGCGGGCGCCCTGTTCGACTTCCTCGTTGCGAATCCCCTGTTCGGGCGCCTTGCCGCGTGGGCGCAGCTCGAGAGGGCCGAGTCGAGCCGGGCCGAGATCGACGCCTACGCACGGAAGGTCGCGAGCCTGGCCAGCGCGGGCGACGGCCATCCGGCCGACACCCTCGCCCTGGTCCTGGGTCTCGTCACCTCGTGGTTCATGGCAGCGCCCGCTCTGCGCGTTCTGGCCGGGGATGGGCAGTGGTCAGTGCAGCGCCTGCGCGACCACCGCGCAGAACTCAGCGCGGCTGTCGCCGCAGTGATTCAGCGCTAAGGACCTCTCGGCGGATCCGTCGGAGTGGGAACCGATGGATCCGCCGTTCGGCGTCAGTTGCGCAGCTCGAGGTACTTCGAGATCAGGGCCTTCGTCGAGGAGTCCTGGGATGCGAGTGCGTCCGCATCCCCGTCGACGGCGGGAGCGACCTGAAGCGCAAGCTGCTTTCCCAGTTCGACGCCCCACTGGTCGAACGAGTCGATGCCCCAGATCGTGCCTTCGGTGAACACGATGTGTTCGTACAGCGCGATGAGCTGGCCGACGACGCTCGGCGTGAGGGCCGGCGCGAGGATCGACGTGGTCGGACGGTTCCCGCGGAACGAGCGGGCCGGCACCACGGACTCATCGGTGCCTTCGGCACGCACCTCGGCGGCCGTCTTCCCGAAGGCGAGCGCCTTGGTCTGGGCGAAGAAGTTCGCCATGAACAGCCCGTGGACGTCCTGTCCTGGCTCGACGGCGGCGCCGTCGCCCGTCTCATCCTTCAACGGGTGGGCGGGATTCGCGACCGCGATGAAGTCCGCGGGGACCAGGCGCGTGCCCTGGTGGATGAGCTGGTAGAAGGCGTGCTGTCCGTTCGTGCCCGGTTCGCCCCAGAAGATCTCACCGGTGTCGGTCGTGACGCTTGTCCCGTCCCAGCGGACGCTCTTTCCGTTCGATTCCATCGTGAGCTGCTGGAGGTACGCCGGGAAGCGGTGGAGATACTGCGCATAGGGCAACACCGCGTGGCTCTGGGACTTGAGGAAGTTGGAGTACCAGACGTTGAGAAGACCCATCAGGACCGGGACGTTCTGCTCGAGGGGCGCCGTGCGCATGTGCTCGTCGATGGCGTGGAAACCGGACAGGAATCCACGCCAGTTGTCCGGGCCGATCGCAACGACCACGGACGTGCCGATAGCGGAGTCGATCGAGAAACGACCGCCCACCCAGTCCCAGAATCCAAAGGCATTCTCGGGGTCGATGCCGAATGCGGCGACCTTGTCGAGGGCGGTCGACACAGCGACGAAGTGCTTGGCAACGGCCGCAGCACGGGCGGCGTCAGTGTCCTCGATGGCGCCGGAGTCGAGCAGCCGGTTCCAGAGCCACTCGCGTGCCAACCGGGCGTTCGTGAGGGTCTCGAGGGTGCCGAACGTTTTGGACGCGACAATGAAAAGGGTGGTCTCCGGGTCCAGGTTCGCGGTCTTCTCGTAGACATCCGTCGGGTCGATGTTCGAGACGAAGCGGCACTCGAGGCCCACCTGAACATACGGTTTCAACGCTTCGTAGACCATGACGGGACCGAGATCGGAACCGCCGATCCCGATGTTGACGACGGTCTTAATTGCCTTGCCCGTTATACCTGTCCACGCACCGGACCTCACCTTGTCGGCGAATGCGTAGACCTTGTCGAGTGTGGCGTGGACGTCGGCGTCGACATCCGCACCGTCGACGAGGAAGCCGGTTGGCGGCACGAGGTGTGCGCCATTCTTCGGGCGGCGGAGCGCCGTGTGGAGAACCGCACGGTCTTCGGTGACGTTGATGTGCTCGCCGGTGATCATGGCGTTGAACCGGCCTGAGACGTCGACGTCCTTCGCGAGCTGCAGGAGGTGGGCCAGGATCTCTTCGGTCAGGAGGTTCTTCGACAGGTCGACGGTGAGGTCGCCTGCCTGAAAGGTGTACCGACCGGCGCGGCCGGGGTCGGTGTCGAACCATTCGCGAAGATCAGGCGAGAATCCCTCGGCGATGCCGGCGAGCTGACTCCAAGCGTCGGTGGACGTGGGATCAACGGGGGCGAATTCGGTCATGGATTCCTCCTGGACAATGGATCAGCAAACCGCCCGCGACTCCCGCAGTTCAGCGAGGCGGACCGCTTACCAGCCTATGGCCGTGGTCGGCGAGCGTGGAACGTTAACCGGTTCAACCAAAACGCAGCAGGGACGGGCGGCGGGCTCGGTGGAATCGGATCGACTCACGTCACAAGCGAGTTTCATCTGGAGTCGGCGTGCAGAACTGTGTGACACTCGGGTGTTGCGCTTTACGAAAGGATGATCGATGTCGTCATTGCCCACTGCATTCGCCCTTCGGCGCATCGCAGGTCTCACCATTGCGGCCGGTTCGCTTTTCGTCGCGGTCGGAGCAGGTGCGTGGCTCACGGTGACGAAGCAGCTACGCGATGAAAAGATCACAGTGCCCGGCAATGCGCCCATTCTCGCGGGCAAGCCGGTGCAGGGGCCGGTGACGGCCTACGTCGAGGCGCTCGTCATTAAGAGCAATGCCGAGCACGGAGCCGGTGGGCGCACATTCGCCGATATCAGTGCGGCCCTGAGAGGTCTTGACGCGACCAGCGACGAGGCAGTCGAGCTACGCAAACGGAGCGCGGCGCTTTCAACAGGGACATCGCTGCGCACCTCGCTGCTGACGTCCGTGCTCGCCTACGGGGTTAGCGCCTTCGCCGGCGGGCTCGGTGCCTTCTTTCTGATCGTGGGTACGCAACTGCGTCGAGTCGACGCAGGTGGATCGCGCTGATTCATCAATCTGCCGCCTGAATTCTCGGGATTGTCGCCGCGGGATCCATATCGCGCCAGGGCTGAATTTCACCCCTGGCCCTGTTGACGCGCCCGTGACGTCCGACGCCCGCTTGAACGCGTTGCCGCCTCCCGAATCAGGACGCCACGTTCTCAAGTGGTGCCGAAGTATTGCCACGAGAGGATTTTGGCCTAGAAAAAACCCCCACATCCCTTGAAAACACTGGGATGCAGGGGGAAGACACGTGCGGAGACGGTGGGATTTGAACCCACGGTACCCCGTGAAGGGTACTCCACCTTAGCAGGGTGGTGCACTAAGCCGTACTATGCGACGTCTCCTTGGCGCCTGCGCAGAATTCACCGAGCAAACACACGAGTGTAATCATAACCGTACCGGCGGAATCCGTTTGCACTGGTACCCGAAGGCCCGCGCCTACTGGTTGTTGAGGGTGCGGCCGACGGAGCAGGTCAGTTCCCCGGCGGTCTGGCCGGTCGCCGACTGCGACAGGGTGGTGGCGTCCGTCGGGGTTGGGGCAGGGGTGGCACCGGCGGATGCCGTGGGAGCGGGCGTCGCGGAAGCATCCGTCGTCGCGGCGGGCGTCGGGGTCGCAGTCGAGCTCGGGTCGAGCGTCGCGCCACGCCCCGTCGTGCCGCCGAGTTTGAGCGCCTTGTCGGCCGCGACCGCGGTGAAGAGATCCTTGAAGTCGGGCTGGAGCGGCAGGACTCCGCCGGTCGTGCCGCCCGTGGGCACCTGCACGAATACGACCTGGTTCAGGTCGATGTCCTTGAGCGCGACGGCGATCGACGCGATCACGGAGACGTTGTTGAGGCTGTCGGAGAGCTTCATGTTGGCGGTCACGGCCTTCGCGAGCGAGTACACCTTGAGCGGGTCCGACAGCGTGCTCGCGCTCTTGATCGTGCGAACCAGGGCCGACATGAAGACCTGCTGATTGTTGATCCGGGTGAGGTCGCTGCCGTCGCCCACACCGTGGCGGGTACGGAGGAACTGCAAGGCCGCAACACCCTCGAGGGTGTGCATGCCGGGCTTGAGGAAGGTGCCGGTGTACTCGTCCTGGATCTCCTCGGCGACACAGACCGGTACGCCGCCGACGGCGGTGGACATCGCCATCACGCCGCTGAACTGCACCTCGGCGGCGAAGGGGATAGTGAGGCCGGTGAGCTTCTCGACGGTGAGCACCGTGCAGGCGAGCCCGCCGTAGGTGAGCGTCGTATTGATCTTCTGGCGGCTCATCGAATTGAACGTGCCACCGCTCGGGTCAGGGCAGGCCGGGATCGGCACGAACATGTCGCGCGGGAAACTGATTACGGAGGCGTTGGTGTGGTCCTGCGAGATGTGCAGGAGCATGGTCACGTCGTTGAGGTCGCCCGTGGAGTCTTCCGGGCCGAAAGCCGGGTCCTGGCCCTTGCGGCTGTCGCTGCCGACGATGAGGAGGTTCACGCCGCCGGTGATGGCGCCGATCTGCGGGACGGGGCCGTTCGTCTCGTTGGCGAGGTGCACCCCGGGCTGCACGCTCGATGCGACGTCAAGGGTGGCGATGGCAGCGACGGAGACGCCGCTGACGAGCACGACGGCCATGGCCGCTGCGAGGAACTTGACGACGGTGACGACCGGGTTCGAGTGCTTCAACCGGCCGTGCCGCGCGATGGTGCTGAGCTTGTGGGATCGTGCGGAACGGAGTCTCGGTTGGTCGCTCACTCAGATCCCTTCTGTGGTGCCGGCCGGGTAACGGGTTCGTGCGGAGGGCGTGGGATTCGAACCCACGAGACATTTCTGTCCACCAGTTTTCAAGACTGGCTCCATCGGCCGCTCGGACAGCCCTCCCGTTCGCGGCCCGGTCCGGCGAAGAACGCCCGGTCGACAACACACGAATACCGACCGATTCTAGCCGATCGCGCCTTCCTCACCCTGCCAGCCGACTGGGACGCCCGCAGCGAGGCGATCCGGAGGAGTGCCGGAGGAGTGCCGGAGGGTCGTCAGAGCGATGCGAGAACCGTGGCGAGGCCGTCCTCGAGCACGGCTCCGGTGATCTCGCCGGCCGCCGCGAGCACTTCACGGGGGGACTGGCCCATGGCAACGCCGCGGCCCTCGAGCCCGGCCCACTCGAGCATCTCGATGTCGTTGCGTCCGTCACCGACGGCCATCACTCGGGAACGGGGGATGTCCAGCTCAGCTCGGACCCGCTCCATCGCGGTGGCTTTGTTGACGCCGTCGGGGGCGATGTCGAGCCACGCGGTCCAGCCGATCGAGTAGCTCACCCGGTTGAGGCCCATCTGCTCGACGACCTGCAGGAAGTCTTCCATCTCATGGTCCGGCGAGATGACGACGACGCGGGTGGCCTCGTGGCGGAGCAGCTCGTCGAACTCGACGTGTTCACTGTCGAGGCCGATGGTGGCATCCGGGAAGGGCTCGGTGTACCGGTAGAAGCCGTGCTCGTCTTCGACGGCGTAGCGTGCGTCGCCGAGGTGCGAGCGGATCGAAAGCAGCACCTCGCTCGGGTCGAAGGTCTCGACCCATTCGCGGCGATACCCGGTCGGCGCGGTCAGGTCCCGGCGCAGGGTGATCGCGCCATTCGAGCAGACCACGTACCGGGGAGTGATGTCGAGGCGCTCGAGCACCGGCAGGGTGGCCGCCGTCGAACGACCGGTCGCGAGCATGATCTCGTGCCCGGAGCGGGTGAGCCGCTGTACTTCTTCGAGCACGGCGGGGCTGATCGAACCGTCTTCGTGCACTGTGGTTCCGTCGATGTCGAGGGCGACGAGCCAGGGCGAGACGGTGGCGGTCATCGGATCGGCTCGAGGACGTCGAGGCCGCCGAGCCAGGGCCGAAGCGCCTCGGGGACGAGCACCGAGCCATCCGCTCGCTGGTGCGTCTCGAGAATCGCGACGATCCAACGCGTCGTCGCGAGGGTGCCGTTGAGGGTGGCGACCGGCGCGGTCTTGCCCGATTCGGTGCGATAGCGGATGTCCAGACGGCGGGCCTGGTACGTGGTGCAGTTGCTCGTGCTGGTCAGCTCGCGGTAGGCGTTCTGGGTGGGCACCCACGCCTCGATGTCGAACTTGCGGGCCGCGCTCGACCCGAGGTCGCCCGCTGCGACGTCGATCACGCGGTAGCTGAGGCCAAGGGACTGCAGCATGCCCTCCTGCAGGGCGACGAGGCGGTCGTGCTCTGCCTCGGCGTTCTCGGGGAGGACGTAAGTGAACATCTCGAGCTTGTTGAACTGGTGCACTCGGATGATGCCGCGCGTATCCTTGCCGCCGGAGCCGGCCTCGCGGCGGTAACAGGTGGACCAGCCGGCGTAGCGCAGCGGGCCATCATTCAGGTCGAGGATCTCGTCGGAATGGTACCCGGCGAGCGCGACCTCGCTCGTGCCGGTGAGGTAGAGGTCGTCGGCGGGAAGGTAGTAGATCTCGTCGGCGTGCTCGCCGAGGAAGCCTGTGCCGTCCATGATCTCAGGGCGCACGAGGGTGGGCGTGATCAGGGGGATGAACCCGGCCTGGAGCGCGCGGTCGAGGGCCATGTTCATCAGGGCGATCTCGAGCCGGGCTCCGATGCCGCGCATGAAGTAGAAGCGCGCTCCGGACACCTTCGCGCCGCGGGCCATGTCGATCGCGCCGAGCATTTCGCCCAGTTCGAGGTGGTCGCGCGCCTCGAAGTCGAAGGTGGGAATCTCGCCGTGGGTGCGGAGCGTGGTGAAGTTCTCCTCGCCGCCGGCAGGGACACCGTCGATGATGGGGTTGGCGAGGGTGCGGACGATCCCGGTGAAGTGCGCCTCTGCATCCGCCGCGATCGCCGCAGCGGCCTTGACCCGGGCGGCGAGGGCCTGGGCCTCGGCGACGAGGGCCTTCTTCTCGGCGGCGGGCGCGCTCGCGACCTGCTTGCCGAACTGGTTCTGCGCGGCGCGCAGGTCTTCGTAAGCCTTGATCGAGGTGCGCCTGGCCGTGTCCGCGGCGAGCGCGGCGCCGACCGCTTCGACCGAAGCGCCCCGCGCCTTCTGCGAACGCTTGATCAGATCGGGATTCTCTCGCAGCAGTACAGGATCAATCACCGTGCCAGTCTACAAGCGCCCGCCGGAACGCCTTGCTAGCCTTACCCCGTGAATACTCCCGGTGAGACTCCGAGCGTCCGTCGAGCGGCCGTCGTGTACAACCCGATCAAGGTTGACGTGGTCAAGCTCCGCGCGAGCGTCGCAGCGGCGGAGTCCGCCGCCGGGTGGTCGGGCACGGTGTGGCTGTCGACGACCGAGACGGATGCCGGGCAGCGGGCGACCCGGACGGCGATCGAGCAGGGGGCATCCGTGGTGCTCGCGGCGGGAGGGGACGGCACCGTGCGCGCGGTCGCCGAGGCCCTGTCCGACACGGGCGTGGCCCTCGCGATCGTGCCGGCCGGCACGGGGAACCTGTTGGCCCGAAACCTGGCGTTGCCGCTCGCGAGCCTCGATGCGGCGGTGGAGATCGCGTTCGGCGGCGTGGACCGGGCGATCGACCTGGGTGTCGCGGTGCTCACCGACACCGAGGGCGAGAAGGCAGAGCACGTCTTCCTGGTGATGGCCGGCCTCGGGCTCGATGCCCAGATGATCGCCAACACGAACGCCGACCTCAAGAAACAGGTCGGCTGGCTCGCGTATGTCGATGCCGGAATGCGGGTGATCCCGAAGTCGAAGCCATTCCGCATCCGATATAGCCTCGAGGGTCGCACCGACCGGCCGGCGCACGTGAGCACGATCCTGGTCGCGAACTGCGGGGTCCTGCCGGGCAACATCCAGTTCCTGCCCGATGCCCAGGTGGACGACGGGATTCTCGACATCGCCGTTCTGCAGCCCAAGGGCGTCCTCGGCTGGCTGACCATCTGGCGCAGGGTGACCTGGGAGAACGGCGTGCTGCGCCGCTCCGCGGTCGGGCGCAGGATCATCGCCCAGAGCGAGTCGAACAACGAACGCGTGATGACGACGCTGCGGGGCTCACGGATCAGGATCGTGCTCGAGCACCCGCAGGAGTTCGAGATCGACGGCGACGAGTTCGGCCCGGTGCGCGCCGTCTCCCTGCGGACCGACCCCGGCGCGCTTACCGTGCGGATGCCCGCCGCCTGACCTCCCCTCTTTCTCGCGAAAGCGGGTGAATCGTCGTTCTGGATAAGCCATAACGACTATTCACCCGCTTTCGCGGAGGGGGAGGGTCAGGCGGAGTCAGGCGCCGCGGAGGAGGGCGTCGAGCCAGGCGCGCGCGCCGATGTAGACGTCATCGTCGTAGCGCTTGGTGTACTCGTTCTGCTGCAGGTCGGCCCGGGGGTACGAGCCGAGGAAGATCACCTTTGGGCTGAACCGGCGCAGGCCCAGCAGGGCGTCGGCGACGCGTTCGTCGTGGATGTGCCCGTCCGCGTCGATCACGAACCGGTAGCGACCGAGCGCGTCGCCGATCGGACGCGACTGGATCAGCGAAAGGTTGACCCCGCGGGTCGCGAACTGCTCGAGCAGTTCGAGGAGCGCCCCCGCGCGGTCCTCCGGCAGCTCGACGATGAGGCTCGTCTTGTCCGCACCGGTGCGGGCCGGGATCACGGTCGTTCGGCTGACCAGCACGAACCGGGTGACGGCGTTCGGGTTGTCGCCGATGTCTGTGGCGAGAACCGTGAGGTCGAGATGGTTCTCGATCCCCGGAGGGGCGACCGCGGCATCCGCCTGTTCGGTCTCGATCAGGGAGGCGGGCGCCGCCACATTGCTCGAGGACGGGATATGGCCGTGGTGCGGAACGTGCGTCTCGAGCCAGTCGCGGCACTGGGCATAGGCCACCGGATGCGCGGCGACGACCTTCACGTCGGCAAGCGTCGTGCCCGGTCTGGTCACGAGCACGAAGTTCACCGGCACGAGATACTCGCCGATGATCCGGAGGTCCGGCACCTTCGCGAGCGCGTCCTGGGTGGCGGACACGCCGCCGTCGACGGAATTCTCGATCGCGATCATCGCGGCGACGCTGCGGCCGGAGACGACGTCGGCGAGCGCCTCGCCCACGTTGTTGACCGAGCGCCAGGCCTGGCCGCGCGCCTCGGGCACCTGGGCGAGTGCCGCCTCGGTGAAGGTGCCCGCCGGCCCCAGGAAGCTGTAGCTGGCTTTGCGCGTCTCGGACATGGCTCACAGCCTACTTGCAGTGCCAGACTGGGGACATGAATGAACGTGCGGGCACTCCGGCCCTGGAATCAGACCTGATCGATGTCGACGCGCTGGTCAAGGCGTACTACGACCTGAAACCCGATGTGACCGTGCCCGCCCAACGGGTGGCATTCGGCACCTCCGGGCATCGTGGTAGTTCGCTGAACACGGCCTTCAACGAGAACCACATCATCGCAACGACGCAGGCCATCGTCGAGTACCGCACCAATCAGGGCATCACGGGCCCCCTCTTCATCGGGACGGACCCGCACGCGCTGAGCGCTCCGGCATATACGACGGCCCTCGAAGTGCTCGTCGGCAACGGTGTGCGCGTGCTCGTCGACGAGTTCGACGACTACGTGCCCACTCCGTCGCTCTCGCACGCGATCCTCGCGTACAACCGGGCCGGGAACACCGATGAGGCCGACGGCATCGTCGTCACCCCGAGCCACAACCCGCCGACCGACGGCGGCTTCAAGTACAACCCCCCGCACGGCGGACCGGCCGACAGCGACGCCACCTCCTGGATCGCCGCGCGCGCCAACGAGCTCATCGCCGGCGGACTCCTCGACGTGAAGATGAGCGAACCGAGCGCGGTCGAGACCTACGACTTCCGCGGCGCGTACGTGAACGACCTCGAGAACATCATCGACATGGCCGCGATCAAGGCGAGCGGCATCCGCATCGGCGCAGACCCCCTCGGCGGCGCGAGCGTCGGCTACTGGGGAGCGATCCGCGACCGCTACGAGCTCAACCTCACCGTCACGAACCCCAAGGTCGACCCGACCTGGCGCTTCATGACCCTGGACTGGGACTCCAAGATCCGGATGGACCCGTCGAGCCCCTCCGCGATGGCCTCGGTCATCGCCCACAAGGACGACTTCGATATCCTCACCGGCAACGACGCCGACGCCGACCGGCACGGCATCGTCACGCCGGACGGCGGTCTGATGAACCCGAACCACTTCCTCGCTGTCGCGATCGACTACCTCTACAGCCACCGTGAGGGCTGGCGCGCGGACGCCGCGATCGGCAAGACGCTCGTCTCCTCGACGATGATCGACCGGGTCGCCGGCTTCCTCGGCCGCGACCTCTGGGAGGTGCCGGTCGGGTTCAAGTGGTTCGTGCCCGGCCTCATCGACGGCTCGGTCGCGTTCGGAGGCGAGGAGAGCGCCGGTGCGAGCTTCGTGCGCTTCGACGGCACGGTCTGGACGACGGACAAGGACGGCATCCTGCTGGCCCTGCTCGCCTCCGAGATCCTCGCCGTCACCGGCAAGAGCCCGAGCCAGCGCTACGCCGAACTCGTCGAGCACTTCGGCGACCCGGCATACGCCCGGGTGGATGCCGCGGCGACGCCCGCTCAGAAAGCCCAGCTCGGCAAGCTCGACGGCGACGCGATCACCGCGACCGAGCTCGCGGGCGAGAAGATCCTCGCGAAGCTCAGCAACGCCCCCGGCAACGGGGCCGCGATCGGCGGTCTCAAGGTCGTAACCGAGAACGCCTGGTTCGCGGCCCGGCCGAGCGGCACTGAGGACGTCTACAAGATCTACGCCGAGTCCTTCAAGGGCCCGGAGCACCTCCGCCAGGTGCAGCTCGAGGCGAAGGCGATCGTCGACGCCGCCATCGCGTAGACGCTTTCGTAGACGGATGCCGTCGCGCACGTTCGCCGGTCGGCGGGCGCGGGCGGCGGCATCCGTCTGTGTCACGCTCGGGGTTGCGGTCGACCGGTTCGTCTCGCCGTCGCGCCCGTTTCGGCGGACCGGCCCACCGTCGCACCCACTTCGGCGCGCCGCTACCGAAACGGCGGGCGCGGCCTGCCGAAACCGGCGCGGGCGCGAACGAGAGAGGGCGCGGCCTGCCGAAACCGGCGCGGGCGCGATGCCCCGAACACGTGGGCGGCGGCATCCGTCGTGTGACGCGACCGGTGGTTAGGGGATGCTCCAGTAGTACGCGGTGGCGCCCGGGTGCTTCACGGTGATCGCGTAGTCGACGGAACGGTAGTCGGTGTCGTCGGTGTGGCCAGCGTAGTAGATGACGATGTCGTCGCCGCTGCCCTCGATGCGGGTCACGACGCCGGTGTGGTCGCGGTCGCCCGAGTTGTCCCAGTCGAACTGCACGACGTCGCCGACCTTGACCTGGTCGCGCTGCTGGTCGGTGAGTGCGGTCGCTCGTCCCGAGCTCGCGAGGTAGTTGCGGAACGCGGTCGAGCTGACCCAGGCGTTCGAGTGGGTGAAGGACGAGCCAGTGCCCTTGGACCACCAGCTGCCGTCCATGGCCCAGCCGCGCTGGATCAGGGACTGGCTCGTGAAGTTGACGCAGTCGTTGTCGGTGATGATGCCGTAGTCCGCCGTGTTGTACTCGGTCCAGTGCGCGATCATGTAGTCGACCTGGGCCTGCACTCCACCGGTCGAGGCCGCCGCGACGGGGGCAGGCGCAGCGGTCGTCACGGGCGCCGGGGCGGGTGTCGGCGTTGCGGTGGCGACAGGCGCGGTGTCGACGGCGACGGGAGCACCGGCATCCGCCGGTGTCGCCCGGGGGGTCGCGGTGTCTGTCGGGGTCGCCGAGGCGGCGGTCTCCGCTCGCGCCGAGTCTGAATCGTCGTTGCCCCACGATGCGACGGCGGCGGTGCCGATCACGAGAGCAGCGAACGCGAGCGCGGCTGCGCTGATGCGAAAGCGTCGGGTGAACTGCACGAATTCCTCGTCTCATTTGGGGGGGATATATCCAGATAATCACACTTCAATGGGAAAACTGCCCGCCAAGCTATGAAGTGTCGCTGAATCGCCGGGCTAGGCGACGCTCCAGTAGCTCACCGTTCCCCCGGTGTTCGCGAGGGATTCCTCGACGGACTTGTCGCGGCTATCTTCGGTGTGACCTGCGTAATAGAGGTGCGTTCCCGAGGAGTCCTTGACGACGCGGGTGACGATTCCGGTGTGGTCTTTGTCGCCGGAGCGGTCCCAGTCGAATTGCACGATGTCGCCCACCTTGACCCGGCTGCTTTCGCCGGCGGTGAGCGGCGTGGCACGCTCGGGGTGGGCGGACAGGTACGCGGCGAACGCGGTCGAGCTCGACCAGGCAGAGCTGTATCCGGCGCCTGCTGCGCTATAGGACCACTCGGCGTCCATCGTCCAGCCGCGCGCGATCAGCGACTGGCTCGTGAAGTTGACGCAGTCATTGCCGCCGATAGAGCCGTAGACGGCGGAATTGTAGGAGTTCCAGTGGGCGCGCACGTAGTCGATCTGAGCCGTGATGCGCGGGTCGGGGACGTACTGGAAGGTGAGCGGGCTCACGCCGGCGGCGGCCACTGCGGGTGAGGTGTCGGCTGCGGCGCCGGTGCTCGCGAGGGTGCTCGGTGCGCCGCTCGGGGCCGGGGTCGCGGCGGCGAGGGGTGCCGCGGCATCCACGAGGGGCGTGATCGCCTGCGAGAGCGACGCGACCGAAGATGCCTTCGACGCGGCGGCTGCTGTAGCGGCCGACGTAGCGGCGTTCGCGGCATCCGCCGGAGTGCTCGCGACGGGAACAACCGCCCCGGTGCTGTCGACGAGCGAGACCGGCACGGAACCCGTGCCGTAGTCGGTCGATGCGGGCGTCGAGATGGTGACCATCGTGTCGGTCGCCGAGAGCACGCTGCCGGCGTTGCCGCCGAAGCTCACGCCCGACACTCCCGCGAGCCCGGAGCCGGTGACGCGGACGACCGTTCCACCGGTGACCGGGCCCGCGGACCCTCCATCGCCGGCGCTCACCGCGCTGTAGATGACGGGGCTGCCGGCCACGACGGGCACGGCGGCCACGACGCTCGCCGGCACCGGGCGCGAGGCGGCGAGTGGGGCGGATGCCGCGTTCGCGGCTCCGGCGGACGCCTGGCTCGAGAGCGGCACGAAGAGACCGAAGCACAGGCTGGCGGCGGCGGCCGAGCCGGCCAGCCAGATCAGCGGGCGGTGGCCGGACGGCGCCTTCTCGAGGCGGTGCCGGGAACGGACGACGCCGAGGGAATCGGAGGAGCGGGAGGCGGTCGCCCGGGAGCCTGTCGACAGGGAGTCCGAGGACGGCGAATCGGTCGGTCGGGTAGGGCTGATGGGGCGGAGTTGCAGTGGATCTTCCCGGCGATGGCGGGAGCGGGCGGGACCTTCAGGACGTGTATGGGGGCGCACAAAATCGTTTCTGGACGGCGAACGGGGACCCGACATGCGAACACGCGCACATGCCAGAACCCTGTGCGGGACCTCCGAAACCGATGCGTGAGCCGGACCTAGTGGTAGGTCGGGGCCGCCGGGAGACCGAAGAATTCCTCGAGAGTGGTCACGCCATCCGTGTGCATTTCGGTCGCGAGGTCGATGCCGATGTAGCGGAAATGCCAGGGTTCATATGCATAGCCGGTCACGGCGACCTTGTCCTCCGGATAACGGAGCAGGAATCCGTACTTCCATGCGTTGTGCGCGAGCCAGATGCCCTGGGAAGTCGCCCCGAAGCACGCATCGAGGGAGCAACTCGCCGGAAGCGCGCTGATGTCGATCGCGAGGCCGGTCTGGTGTTCGCTCGTGCCCGGCCGGGCCGTGCTCGTGTCCGCGACGGCCTGCCCGTGGGCTGAGACGTCGTCGTTGTACACCGAGACCTGGGTGGGATAACTGCGGTAGGAGCTCTGCGACTGGAGTTGCAGCCCGGTCTCGGCCGTGAAGGCGGCGAAAAGGGCCACGACGGCGTCGGATGCCTCCCGGCGGAGCTGCGGTTCCCAGACGTGCGGCACGGGTACGACCACGAGATCCGGTGGGGTGAAATCGGCCGGCTGCAGGGGGCGGTCCTTGTCGACGACGACCCAGATGCTGGCCGGGTCGTCGTGCGAACGCGCCGCCTTGTCGAAGCGCGGAACCAGCGCTATCGGGGTCGGCGATGCGGTCGGGGCCGGGCGCGCGGCATCCGTGGGTGTCTGCCGGTCGCCGGGCGTGTGCGTCGCGGGAGACCCGGGGTCTGGCGTCGCACCGGGGAGCGCCGTTGCGACGGATGCCGGGGCGTGCGTTGCGAAAAAACCGAGCGTAACGGCCCCGCCGGCCACGAGAACGGCAGCGAGGGAGGTAGCCGTGATCCGTCGCCAACCCATCCCGTGTGAACCCCCCGCTTGACCTTCTGTACGCACGCTCATGAGCCTAGTCCCGGGACTCGTCCCACGAGCGTGCCGCAACACCCCCAACGGCCGGGACCGGTGTCCGAGAATCTGTTGATGATTCCCTGCCCGTCGTGTAACTTTGCAGACGATGCAAACTCCTCCCGCTCCCGCCTCCTCGCCCGCCTCCGCCCCCCTGATGTCGCACCGGCAGATCCTGTTCGTCATCTTCGGCCTGATGGCGGGGATGTTCCTGTCGGCTCTCGACCAGACCATCGTCGGGACGTCGATGCGCACCATTGCCGACGACCTCGACGGAATGTCGCTGCAGGCCTGGGTGACGACCGCGTACCTCATCGTCTCGTGCATCAGCACGCCGATCTACGGAAAACTCAGTGACATCTTCGGGCGCCGGCCGCTGTTCCTGATCGCGATCACCGTGTTCCTGATCGGGTCCCTGCTTGCCGGGATGTCGCACTCGATGTATGAGCTCGCGGTGTTCCGGGCCATCCAGGGCCTCGGCGCCGGCGGCCTGATGGCCCTGCCGCTCACGATCATGGGCGACATGCTCGCACCGCGGGAGCGCGCCAAGTACCAGGGCTATTTCCTCGCCGTCTTCGGCATTTCGAGCGTGATCGGCCCGCTCATCGGCGGCGTCCTCTCGGGGGCGACGACGATCCTCGGCATCACCGGCTGGCGGTGGGTGTTCCTGATCAACATCCCGATCGGCATCGTCGCGCTCATCATCGTGATCCGCTTCCTGCACATCCCGCACTTCAAGCGTCCCGTACGGATCGACTGGTGGGGTGCGGTCACGGTCATCGTCGCAGCCGTGCCGCTGCTGCTCGTCGCCGAACAGGGCCGCACCTGGGGCTGGTGGGCATTCACCTCGGTCGCCTGCTACGTGACCGGCGTGCTCGGCATCATCCTGTTCATCGTGGCCGAGCGGTTGATGGGGGACGACGCGCTCATTCCGCTCAAGCTCTTCCGGTCGGCGACGTTCTCGATGGCGACCGTGCTCGGAGTTTTCGTCGGCTTCGGAATGTTCGGCGCGATGATGACCGTCCCGCTCTACCTGCAGCTCGTCAACGGTGCCACCCCGACCGAGAGCGGCTTCATGATGCTCCCGATGATCCTCGGCCTGATGATCTCTTCGATCGTGAGCGGCCAGGTCATCGCACGCACCGGCAAGTACCGCGTCTTTCCCACGCTCGGCACCGCGTTCATGGCCGGCGGATTCTTCCTCTTCACCTTTGCGACCGCGGACAAGCCGGTCTGGTTCATGATGTCGGGCATGCTCCTCGTGGGTCTCGGTCTGGGCCAGCTCATGCAAACGCTGACCATCGCGAGCCAGAACTCGGTGGGACCGCGGGACATCGGCGTTGCGACATCCGCTTCGACGTTCTTCCGTCAGATCGGTGGCACGCTCGGCACCGCCGTGCTGTTTTCGGTGCTCTTCACCCGCATCCCGGACACCCTCGGCGCGGCATTCGGCAATCCGACGATCGTCGCAGGCGTCAAGGCGGCCGCCGCCGATCCCGCTGTGCTCGCCGACCCCGCCAACGCCGGCATCCTGGCGCTGTTGCAGAACCCGGCCGGGCTCGGAACGGCCCTCGACGGGGACACCTCGTTCCTGAACGCGGCGGATCCGCGGCTCTCGCAACCGTTCCTCGTCGGCTTCAACGACGCCACCGTCACGGTGTTCTGGGTGAGCCTCGTCGTTGTGCTGATCGCCTTCGTGCTGAGCCTCTTCCTCAAGGTCGATCCGCTCCGCAAGACGAGCGCCATGCAGGAAGCGGCCGACGAGCACGCCGCGGCGAAGGCAACCGAGCGGGCCTCCGAGGCCATGATCGCGCAGCACGCCGCCGACACGATGGGCGCCCTCGTCGAGCCGGGGCTCGACACCGACGAATTCGAGCGCCCCGGCCGCGCCTGACACGGTCGTTCGACGGGCGGATGCCGGGCGGGGGAATTCGGGAGCGCCCGGCGGCGTTGTCCTTGAGATGCGTATTGTAATTGCAGGTGGACACGGAAAGATCGCCCGGCTTCTGACCCGGGACCTCACGGCTGATGG
Organism: Cryobacterium sp. GrIS_2_6; assembly: GCF_035984545.1. Lineage (NCBI taxonomy): Bacteria > Bacillati > Actinomycetota > Actinomycetes > Micrococcales > Microbacteriaceae > Cryobacterium > Cryobacterium sp. GrIS_2_6. The sequence goes on along the minus strand of NZ_JAXCHP010000001.1, from coordinate 3,540,686 downwards.
CCATGAGGTGATCGGACTGATCCGGAACCCGAACCAGGCGGACGACCTCCGCACCGACGGCGCGACCCCGGTCGTGCTCGATCTCGAGTCGACGACTCCCGCCGACCTCGCGGAGGTTCTGTCCGGGGCCGACGTGGCCGTCTTCGCCGCGGGCGCAGGCGGGGGCAGCGGCGACGCACGCAAGACGAGCGTCGACCTGGGGGCATCAGTTCTGCTGGCCGATGCGGCGGAGACCGCGGGTGTGCGCCGGTTCGTGCAGGTCTCCTCGACCGGGGCCGACCTCGTGCGCGACGACGCCGAGCCGGCCGGAGTGCCCGCGGACTTCGTGGCCTACCTCCGCGCCAAGCTCGCCGCGGAAGAGGACCTCGTGCGCCGGGACCTCGCCTGGACGATCGTGCGCCCGGCCGGTCTCACCGACGATCCTGCGACCGGGCTCGTGACCCTCGAGCACACCGGTCCGGGGATCCCGGAGGTACGCGGCACAATTCCGCGTGCGGACGTCGCGGCGGTGCTCGCCGCGCTCATCGTCTCGGGCTCCGGCGCCCTCGAAACCCTCTACCTGGTCTCCGGCCGCACGCCTGTTCCTTCCGCGGTCGCCGCCCTCGCCTGACGCCCGCCACTGGCCGCGAAAGCGGGTGAATCGTCGTTCTCAATGTTCGAGAACGACGATTCACCCGCTTTCGCGTTTCAGATCGAGGAGCGATCAGCCCTTGACGGCGCCCGCCATGATGCCGGAGATGAGCTGCCTGCCCGCCAGCACGAACAGGATCAGCAGGGGCAGAGTCGCGAGCACGGCGCCGGCGAGCACGACGGAGTAGTCCACGTACTTGGCGGACTGGAGCTGGCTGAGCGCGACCTGGAGTGTCGGGTTCTGCGGGGACACGATCATCGGCCAGAGGAAGTCCGTCCAGGCCATCATGAAGGTGAACAGCGAGAGGATCGCCATCGCCGGTCGTGCCGCGGGCACCGCGACGTTCCAGAAGGTGGTGATCATGTTCGCACCGTCGACACGGGCTGCCTCGATGAGCTCGTCGGGGATGACGTCGACGAGGTACTGCCGCATGAAGAACACGCCGAACGCGGTGACGAGGGTCGGGATGATGATGGCACCGACGGTACCGGTCCAGCCGAACTGTCGCATCAGGATGAACAGCGGAATGATCCCGAGCTGGGTGGGGATCGCCATGGTCGCGACGACGAAGACCATCAGTCCGTTGCTGCCGCGGAAGCGCAGCTTCGCAAAGGCGTAGCCGGCGAGCGTGGAGAACGAGACCACCGAGACCGTGATGATCGTCGACACCACGACGCTGTTGAGCAGGGCCTGCCAGAACGGGATCGTGTCGAAGACGGCAGCCACGTTGATCCAGAACTGACCACCGGGAAGGAGCGGCGGCCATTCCTGGCTCAGCACGGAAGACGGGCTGGACCCCACGACGACGGACCACCAGAGCGGATAGGCCCCGCCAAGGAACAGGGCGAACAGAATGCCGTACGTGAGGAAACCGGGTCGTCGGTCGATCCCCAGGCCCTTGTGGCCCTTCATCCGCCCGGCGGGGTTCTTATCGGCGCGGGGCTTGACGGGCCGGGCCGGCCGAACCGGCTCGGTGGGAGTTGGGGTGAGTGTGCCGGTCATGATCTGGGCTCCTTCGCGCCGGTGGGGAGCGTGCTGGATGGAGGGGAATCAACGGGCTCGCCCGCCGCGGATGCCGCCGGGGCAGCCTCCCGGTCGGCCGCGGCCTTGCGCCGCAGCACCCGTTTCGCGGTCTTGACGTCCGTGCGGGAATCAGTGGTGGCGATGCGCTGCGAAATCAGGAAGTTCAGGACGCCGAACGCCACGATGATGATGAACAGGATGAAAGCGACGGCCGAGGCCTTACCGAAGTTCTGCCGCTGGAAGGCCATCTCCCACAGATACAGAACGGTGGTCTGGAATTGCCGGTGGGCACCGCCCGGCGTTGAGCTCGTCGCGTCGTAAAGGCGAGGCTCCGTGAAGATCTGCAGGCCGCCGATGGTGGCGGTGATGATCACGAAGATCATGGTCGGGCGGATGCTCGGCAGCGTGATGGAGAAGAACCGGCGGAAGAATCCGGCCCCGTCGAGGGCTGCCGATTCGTGAATGTCGCGCGGAACCGACTGCATGGCGGCGAGGAGGATGAGGGCGTTGTACCCGGTCCAGCGCCAGTTCACCATGCTGGCGATCGCGATGTGACTGGGGAAGACATCCGTCTTCCACATGACCGGATCGACGCCGACGAAGCTGAGGAGGTGGTTGATCATGCCGTTCTGCTCGCTGAACATGTTCGAGAAGATCAGGGCGACGGCGACCGGAGTCACCACGTACGGGATCAGGACGCTCATGCGCCAGAAGGTCTTGGCCCGCAGGTTCTGGTCCAGAACCGCGGCGATGAAGGTCGCGGCGATCAGCTGCGGGATGCTCGAGAGCAGGAAGATGCTCATCGTGTTGAACAGCGAGTTCCAGAACAGCGGGTCGTTCAGCTCGGCGACGTAGTTGTCGAACCCGATCCACTCCCCCGGGCCGCTCAGCAGGTTCCAGTGGTTGAGCGACACCACGAAGGTGTACACCAGCGGGAACAGACCGACGAGGCCGAAGAGCACGAAGAACGGCGAGATGTACAGGTAGGGCGAGAGCTTCACGTCCAGGCGGCTGAGCCGGTGCTTGTAGGTGAGGGCGCTCTTGCGGCCGGGGCGATCGGGCCGCGGCGGGCTGCTGAGTTCTGGTTCACGTGTGAGTGTCATGGTGGCTTTCTGCATTCAAGCCGGGCCCTCCTGCGCCGGAGTACGGCGTGGGAGGGCCCGGCAAGCGGATGCTGGCTACGTGCCTACTTGTTGACGATCAGCTGGTTGAACAGCGTCATGGCGTCGGTCCAGGCCTTGTCGCCTGACACGCCCTGATCGAGGGAGATCGTGGACGGTCCGAAGACCTTCTCCTGGATCGTGGAGTCATCCGGTCCCTTGTACTGGGCCTTCACGCCGTCGGCGCGCTTGCTCAGGATGGATGCGATCGGCGCGTCGTTGAAGAAGGCCGAGATGCCGGTCCCCGCAGCGAGTGCAGGATCGGTCTGGGCGGCCGTGACGCTCGGGAACGCACCTGCCGCCTGGAATTCAGTGACTTCCTGCTTGGCGTCGGTCAGCCAGGTGGCCAGTTCAGCGGCTTCCTTCGGGTGCTTCGACTGCGTCGGAACGGTCAGGAACGAACCGCCCCAGTTGGCCGCTCCTCCGGGGAAGACGTCGGCGAAGTCCCAGCCGGCCGTCGCGCCGGTGGCGTCGCCGCCTGCGGTCTTGACCTGGCCCTGGACGACTCCGAGCATCCAGCCCGGGCACATGAAGGTCGCGAAGGTGCCGTCGGTGAACGACGTGCCCTTGTTCCAGTCCCACTGGGTCTGCTTGGCGGAGAGGCCGGCCGCGTTGGCGGCGGCGAGCTTCGTCCACGCGGACTTCAGGTCTGCGTTGTTCTCGACGTTGAGCTTGCCGTCCTTGGTGTAATAGCCCTCGGGGAGCTGGTTGACCATCGAGTTCCAGATGAAGCCGGACTGGTCGAACCACGCCTTGCCGGTTGCCTTCTGGTACTGCTCGCCCACCGCGAAGTACTTGTCCCAGGTGGAGCCGCTGCCTCCGAGCAGGGTGGCGACCGCGGCGCGGTCGGTCGGGAGACCGGCTGCTGCGAAGGCCTTGCTGTTGTAGCAGATACCCTCCGGGCCGATGTCCGTGCCGTATCCGATGATGCGGCCGTCCTTGTCGGTGGCCTGGTCGACCTTCCACGAAACCCAACGGTCCTTGACCGCATCTGCACCGTAAGCCTTGAGGTCGGTGAACTGGCTCGAGACGTTCTGAATCGCGCCCAGCCAGCCTTCCTCGACGGCGAGGACGTCGGAGAGGCCGCTGCCTGCCGCGATCTTGGTGAAGGCATCCGTCTGGGCATTGCCACCGGTGTCGATGTTGTTGGCCTTGATGGTGATGCCGGGGTGCGAGGCCTCGTACTGGGCGTAGAGAGCATCCATGCCCATGGTGCCGAACGTCGTGACGGTCAGTTCGACCGGTGCGGCACTGGCTGAGGTGCCGGTTCCTGCCGATGAACAGCCCGTCGCAATGAGGGCGAAGGATGCGGCGCAGGCTACTGCTGCCCCAACCTTGGTGCGTCGTGAGAACTTCACTGTCACTCCTTTGTGTGCGTGTTTGTGCGTGTGTGTAATGCCAGAAATGTGTGCTGCAAGCGACCGGCGCCTGGCGGGTGGCTCTCAGGGAGAGGCACCAACCCAACGGGTTGTGAGAGCGCTCTCATTTTGATATGAGAGCGCTCTCACTGATCAACGCAACACTAAGTCACCCACCGATCCCTTGTCAAGGCGACACGAAACCCATTCGGTCGCGACCCTGCGGAGCGCCCCGCGCACGCCTCGGGAAGGCGCTCCGGCTCCGGTGTGCCAGCGCGCCGCGCGCATCCAAATAGAATGACCCCATGACATCGGGAGTCCGCAACGCGCGTCCGCCGCAGCCGACGCTCGAAATGGTGGCGGCCGAGGCCGGGGTATCCCGCGCCACCGTGAGCCGCGTCGTCAACGGGTCGCCCAAGGTACGGCCGGAGGTCGTCGTGTCGGTCACGGCCGCGATCGAACGGCTCAATTACGTGCCCAACCGCGCTGCCCGCTCGCTTGCCAGTCGGCAGACCCAGTCGGTCGCCCTCGTCGTACCGGAAGACATGACGAAGTTCTTCGGCGATCCCTACTTCGCCGCCGTCGTGCAGGGCATCACCCAGCGCCTCGACGAGAGCGACTACACGCTCAACCTTCTGGTCGCCTCGACCGACCCGCGTCACAAGACCATGCGCTACCTGCGCGCAGGAAACGTCGACGGGGCACTCGTCATCTCGCACCACACCGGGGACAACTTCGTCGCCGACCTCGAATCCACGATGCCGGTCGTCTTCGGTGGGCGCCCCACCAACGACTCCGGCGCGAACAACTACTTCGTCGACGTCGACAACATCGCGGGCTCCATGAGCGGCGTCCAGCACCTTGTCGACATCGGCAGGCGCCGGATCGGCACGATCACCGGGCCCGTCGACATGCCGGCAGGCATCGACCGCCTCACCGGGTTCCGCCGGGTGCTCGAGAACGCGGGCATCGCGACGGATGCCGTCGAGCACGCCGACTTCACGGCCTCCGGGGCCGCGGGGGCCACCCGCCGCCTGCTCGAGCGCTGCCCGGACATCGACGCCCTCTTCGTTGCGAGCGACCTGATGGCGACCGGCGCGCTCGGCGTCCTCGCCGAGCAGGGCCGGGCCGTACCCAGGGACATCGCGGTGGTCGCATACGACGACAGCCCGGCGGCCACCTCGGGGCCGATCGGGATGACCACCGTGAGCCAGCCGTCGAAGGAGATGGGCTTCGCGATGGCGGACCTGCTCCTGCGCCTGCTCGCGGATGACGAGACCGTGCCGCACCGCAACATCATGCCGACCAGCCTGGTGCTGCGCGAGTCCGCCTGACCCGCTCCGCGGCATCCGCCCCGCCGCGCCTGCGCGCGCTCGACCGCTCAGGGAAGCTGGGGTGCGACCTCGCGGGCGATGAAGTCGAGGTGGTCCAGGTCGGCGAGGTCCATGATCTGGAGGTAGACCGTGTCGACGCCCGCGTCGGCGAGGGCGCCGAGACGGTCGACGACCTCCGCGGCGGTACCGGCGAGGCCGTGCTCGCGCAGCTCGGCGGGCTCCCGGCCGACCGCAGCGGCCCGGCGTGCGAACTCGGTCTCATCGCGCCCGGTCACCGCGATGAGCGCCACGGAATAGTGCAACTCCCCCGGGTCCCGCCCGATCGTCGCACATGCCGCCCGCACGCCGGCGAACTTGCCGGAGATATCGGCGAACTCGGGGAACGGCAGGTTGAACTCGGTCGCGAAGCGGGCCGCGAGGGCAGGGGTGCGTTTCGCCCCGCCGCCGCCGACGATCACGGGAACCCGCCGCTGGGCGGGTTTCGGGAGGGCGGGAGAATCGACGAGGGCGTAATGCTCGCCGGTGAAGTTGTACCGGTCATCGATCGGGGTCTCCCAGAGCCCGGTGACGATTTCGAGCTGCTCCTCGAGCATGCCGAAGCGTTTGGCCGGGAACGGGATCCCGTAGGCGAGGTGCTCCTTCTCGAACCAGCCTGTGCCGAGCCCGAGCTCGACCCGGCCGCCCGACATCTGGTCGACCTGGGCGACCTGGATCGCGAGGATTCCCGGCGCCCGGTAGGTCACCGAGGAGACGAGGGTGCCCAGGCGGATGCGGCTGGTCTCGCGGGCAAGTCCGGCGAGCGTCGTCCAGGCATCCGTCGGTCCGGGCAGCCCGCCGCCGTCGCCCATGACCAGGTAGTGGTCTGAGCGGAAGAACCCATCGAACCCGAGCGCCTCTGTGGCCTGCGCGACCGCGAGGATGTCGTCGTAGCTGGCGCCCTGCTGGGGTTCTGTGAAGATGCGGAGTCTCATCCGTCCAGTCTTCCAGATTGCCCGGAATCGCCGTTCCCGCCGAGAATCGACGGCACACCGGCGACGCCCGGCAGGAACGGCGACGGTCGGCGGCTCGTAGGGTGCTGCCCCGCTAGGAAGCGTCGAGGAATTCGACCTCTGTCAGGGTTGCGAACCGGGTGCGCATCACCTGGATCGACTCCGGGTTCTGGTCGACGAGCAGGAAGCGGCGGCCGAGGGACTCGGCGACGGCACCCGTCGTGCCGCTGCCCGCGAAGAAGTCGAGCACCCAGTCTCCCTCGCGGCTCGAGGCCTGGATCATCCGCCGTAGGATGCCGACCGGTTTCTGTGTGGGGTAGCCGGTCTTCTCCTTGCCCGTCGGCGACACGATCGTGTGCCACCAGACGTCCGTGGGCAGCTTGCCACGGGCGACCTTCTCGGGAGTGACGAGGCCGGGGGCCATGTACGGCTCGCGGTCGACCGTCGCCGAGTCGAAGTAGTAGTGCTGCGGGTTCTTCACGTAGACGAGGATCGTGTCGTGCTTGGTCGGCCAGCGGTTCTTGGACTTCGCGCCGTAGTCGTAGGCCCAGATCAGTTCGTTGAGGAAGCAGTCGCGTCCGAAGAGCGCGTCGAGGAGCACCTTGGCGTAGTGAGCCTCGCGGTAGTCGAGGTGCAGGTAGAGCGTGCCGTCTTCGGCGAGGAGGCGCCAGGCCTCGATAAGCCTCGGTTCGAGGAAGGCCCAATAGTCCTCGAACTGGTCGTCGTAGCCGAGCAGGTCGCCCTTGATCCGCGCGTAGAGCTGCCCCTTGAAGCCGGTGATGGTGCCGGCGGCCGCCAAACCGCCCGCTCGCGACGGAGACACAGCGACCCCAGTCCGGGGGACATCCGCCGATGCCGGGTCAGAGGCAGGCCCGGTGACCGCAGCCACTCGCACCGAAGTGGTCGTGCGCCGATTCTGCTTGCGACCGGTGTTAAAGGGCGGGTCGAGGTAGATCAGTGTGAACGCCCCGTCGGGAAGGTCCGGCAGGATTTCGAGGTTGTCTGCACGGATGACACGGTTGGGGGAGGACGGGGACCACGCGGTTGGCATTCCCTCATTGTGTCAGTCGGCTTACTCTATGGGGATGACTACTGACTCCCCGACGACCGAATCGACGACTCCGGCGGATGCGAAGACGCAGGATACCGCGCGGCCCACCTTCCGGCATGAGCCGGCCCTGTCCCGGTACAGCCTGCTCTTCGGGGAAACGACCGCGGGTTTCGCCGACTATGAGATCGACGGCTCCCGGGTGCTCTTCACCCACGTCGAGGTCGACCCCCGGCACCGGGGCGAAGGACTCGCGAGCATCCTCGTCGAGCAGGCCCTCGACGACATGCGAGAGCGCACTGACCTGACGGTCGTCGCCGTCTGCCCCTATGTCGTCGCGTGGATCGACAAGCACGCCGAATACCAGGACCTGCTGACCCGCGGCCGGTAGCCGCTGTCCCCCGGTCGAGCAGACCTCGACCGTCGCTTAGGGGACGCGGGCGATCCACTCGTCGGTGCCGAACTTGCTCGCCACGAGAGCCGCGGCGGCAGCGTATTCCGCCTCGGTGATGTCTCCCTCGGCCGCGCCGTACATGGTCGTGAAGGTCTGCTTCATCCGGTCGATGATCTCGGCACGGCTGAGGCCGGTCTGGCTGCGGAGCGGATCGACCCGTTTGACGGCACTCGTGATGCCCTTGTCGCTGAGCTTTTCGCGACCGATGCGCAGCACCTGCACCATCTTCTCGCCGTCCATGTCGTAGCTCATAGTCACGTGGTGCAGCACGGCACCGCTGCCGAGACGCTTCTGCGCGGCGCCGCCGATCTTGCCGGTCGGGCTCGTGATGTCGTTGAGCGGCTGGTAATGCGCGTCGATGCCCAGCGAGCGCAACGCCGTGAGCACCCATTCGTCGAGGAAGGCGTAGGAGTCGGCGAAGGTCATTCCCTGCACGAGCGCGGTGGGAGCGTAGATCGAGTAGGTGATGACCGAGCCGGCCTCCATGAACATGGCGCCGCCGCCGCTGATCCGGCGGACGACGGTGAAGCCGTGGGCCTCCGCCTGCTCGGCGTCGACCTCGTTTCGGAGCGACTGGAAGCTGCCGATGACGACGGCGGGCTGCGTCCACTCCCAGATCCGCAGCGTGGGCTTGCGCCTGCCCTCGCCGACCTCGATCGCGAGCACCTCGTCGAGCGCCATCTGCATCACCGGGGGCACGGCCTTGGAGTGCACGAGCTGCCAGTCGTAGTCCCGCCAGCCACTCGCCTGCGCGAGGGACCTTCGGATCGCAACCGCCACCGACTCGGGGGAGAACCCGAGCAGGGTGGCCTGGGCCGGCAGGGCCGCGCGCACCGCGGCGGCGAGCCCGGCAGCATCCGTGCCGGCCGCCAGGCCGGTCACGGCCGCATTGATCGCCTCGAGGGCATCGTCTGGCTCGAGGAAGAAGTCCCCCGCCAGCCGGAAATTGACGATCGTGTCGTCGACGACGTCCAGGTCGACGACCACGAGCTTGCCACCAGGGACCTTGTATTCACCATGCATGAGGCCAGCCTAACCGTCGATCCCGCCGACCCCAGGGGGTAACTGCCTGTCGAGCCAGCCGATCAGCTCGTCGAAGACCTCGGCGCGGTTCGTTTCGTTGAAGACTTCATGCCGGGCACCGGGATATACCACCAGGCGAATGTCCCGCAGCCCTGAGCGTCGCGCGTATGCGTTCTTGAGCATGGTTGCGCTGCGCTCCCCGCCAACGGTGTCGTCCCCGCCGACGAGAATCAGGAGCGGGAGGTCGGCCGGCAGTCCGCGCGCCGGGCGACCGAAGAGACGCGCGGCCTCCCGGAGGCCGAAGAGCTCCGCGAGCGGGGTCAGTGTCGTCAGCGGATCGGCGACAAAGGCGTCCGCGACCGCGGGATCACGGCTGAGCCATTCGACGCCCGTCGTTCCGAGGTGCTTGTGCCGCGCATTGAGGTCCCCGCCATTGAGGTACCCCGGCCAGCGATAGGCGGTACCGGTCAGGACCACCGCGGCATAGGCATCCGCGTGCTCGTTGAGGATCATCTGCGCCATGAACGAACCCCAGCTGTGCCCCAGCAGAACGAGCGGCAGGTGCGGGTGCGCCGAGCGGATGATGCCGCTCAGCTGATACACGCCGGCGACCGCGGCCCGCAACCCGCCAGGGCCGAGCCGTCCGAGCCTGGTCGAATCGCCCGCATACTGTCGCAGCCCGGTCTGCCCGTGGCCGCGATGGTCGTCCGCGTACACGGTGTAGCCGGCCTCGTTCAACCGGCCGACGAGCTCGGTATAGCGATTGGCGTGTTCACCGACGCCGTGCACCACCTGAACGACCGCCCTCGGGCGCGGCACCGGCCAGACGTAGTACTCGAAGGTGACGCCATAGTCATCCGTATAGGTAGGCACGGGGCCAGTCTGTCAGAACGAGAGAATTCACGGGAATACTTAGCCTCGCTAAAAGGTTACAGTTATGAGTTATGGAATCCATGCTCAAACCGGCCGTGACCCCGCCGGACACCCACGCCGGACACCGACCGAGCGTTGCAGAGCTCAGCCATGACTTCCGCGTCGCAAACGGTCGCCTCGCCCGCCGCCTGCGCCAGGAAAAGGCCGACAACGAGCTGAGCGCGAGCCAGTTCTCCGCGCTCGGCTCCCTCTTCTTCAACGGCCCATTCACCCTGCGCGAACTCAGCGAGCACGAGCGCGTCACTCCGCCCTCGATGAGCCGCACCGTCGGGGTGCTCGTATCGGCCGGCCTCGTCCACCGGGCGGGCTCCACGGACGACGGCCGCAAAATCATCCTGACCGTGACCGACTCCGGTCGCACCCTCATGCACGAGACCCGCAACCGACGGGATGCCTGGCTCGCCCTGCGCATCGCCAAGCTGAGCCCGGAGCAGCGCAGCGTGCTCACCGAGGCCATCACCGTCATGAAGGAGCTCACCGACAGTTGAGTACCATGTTCCGCTCCCTGCGCGTCGCGAACTACCGAATCTGGTTCGCAGGCGCCCTCGTGTCGAACATCGGTACGTGGATGCAGCGCACCGCCCAGGACTGGATCGTCCTGACGATGCTCACCGACCACAACGCAACGGCGGTCGGGGTCGTGATGGCCCTGCAGTTCGGGCCGCAACTCCTGCTGATGCCGTGGTCCGGCCTGATCGCGGACCGGTTCAACCGGCGCAGGCTCCTGATCATCACCCAGAGCCTGATGGGCGTCCTGGCCCTCGGGCTCGGCCTGATCGTCGTGACCGGCGTCGCCCAGCTCTGGCACGTCTACGTCTTTGCGTTCGGACTCGGGATCGTCGCCGCGATCGACTCTCCCGCACGGCAGACCTTCGTCTCGGAGCTCGTCCCCGACAGCAACCTGTCCAACGCGGTCGCACTGAATTCGGCCTCGTTCAACGGCGCCCGCCTGATCGGCCCGGCCGTCGCCGGCCTGTTGACGGTCGCGGTCGGTGCCGGCTGGGTGTTCCTGATCAACGCCGTCACCTTCGCCGCGACGGTCTTCGCGATGGCCCTGCTGCACACGAGCGAGCTGCGCCCCCAGCCGCGGGCGCCGCGGAAGCGGGGCCAGCTGATGGCCGGGTTCCGCTACGTCGCGCATCGGCCCGACATCATCGTCGTGCTGATCGCGGTCTTCCTGATCGGAACCTTCGGGCTCAACTTCGCGATCTTCACCGCAACCATGGCGACGGTCGAATTCCACATGGGCGCAGGCGAATTCGGGTTGCTGAGTTCCATCATGGCCGTCGGCTCTGTCGCGGGCGCACTGCTGTCGGCCCGTCGCAGCCGCCCGCGCCTGCGCCTCGTCGTCGCCGGCGCCGCGCTCTTCGGCGTGGCGTGCGGAATCGCCGCGGTGATGCCGACGTATCTCAGTTTCGCCGTCTCGCTCGTCTTTGTCGGGCTGTTCTCGCTCACGCTCATGACGACCGCGAACGCCTATGTGCAGACCACCACGAAGCCCGCGATGCGCGGACGGGTGATGGCGCTCTACATGGCCATCTTCGCCGGCGGCACCCCGCTCGGCGCGCCGTTCGTGGGCTGGGTCGCCGACCGCTTCGGCCCGCGCTGGGCACTGGGTGTCGCGGCGCTTTCGGGCATCCTGGCCGCGGGGGCCATGCTGTTCTGGCTGATCAGGTACCGCAGCCTGCGCGTACGGTACCGCCGCGGGGTCGTGCCTCACGTGCAAGTGCACCACGACGGCGACGGACGCGACCGCGACCCGATCGACGTGGAGACCGCCACCCGCGAGATCGCGATCATCGAGGCGACCCGCTAGGTCGCTCCCGCGCCCGTTTCGGACAGGCCGCGCCCTGTCCGAGCCGCGCCCGCGCCGGTTTCGGCAGCGCGCGCCCGCCCTTTCGGGAGCGGGCTGCCGAAAGCGGCGCGGCGGCGACCGCAACGGCGGGGCGACGGATGCCGGGGGGGCCTGCCAGCAACATCCGCTCGCCGGGTCGCAGGTCTGGCGCAGGAACCTCGCTAGCGCACGCCGCCCATGAGGCGGAGCACCGGCCGGGCGAAGACCGCGAGCCCGATGCCGAACAGGATCGCGACGCCGCCGATCACGCTGAAGTAGAGCGTCTCGGGGACCTCGGTGTACCACTGGGCAAGCGAACCGGACACGGCCGTGCCCAGGGCGATCGACAGGAAGAACAGGGCGACCATCTGGGTTCGGAACGGCGCAGGCGCGAGCTTCGTGGTGAGCGCGAGGCCGACCGGGCCGATCAGGAGCTCGGCGACCGTGAGCACGAAGAGGATGCCGATCATCGCGAGCATCGGCGTCGAGTTGGCACCGCCGCCCACGAACGGCAGGAAGCCGAGGAAGGCCACGCCCATCACCGCGGTGCCGAGCGCGAACTTGACCGGAGTCGACGGCTGGCGGCTACCCCAGCGGGTCCAGAGCGCGGCGAAGACACCGGAGAGCAGGATGATGAAGACCGGGTTGAAGGACTGGATCCAGGACACCGGGATTTCCCAGCCGAACAGGTGCCGGTCGAGGCGCTCGTCCGTGTAGATCGTGACGACGGTGAACTGCTGCTGGGAGAGCGACCAGAACACGGCGCTCGCGAGGAAGAGCGGGATGAAGGCGTAGACCCGCTTGCGCTCGACGATGCTGATCTGTCGGTTGCGCAGGATGACGACGAAGTAGCTGATCGTCGCGATGATCGTCAGGGCGATCACGAGGGTGACGAGGCCGTCCGCCGTGATCACGCCGACAAGCACGAGCACCACGACGAGCACGGCGGCGGTAACCGCGCCGACGAGGTAGGGCGTCCAGCGCGAGCGCGGGAGCGGGTTCGGGACCTGGTGCACGATCTCGGGCAGGCTCCTGCGTCCGAAGGAGTACTGAGTGAGCCCGATCGCCATGCCGACGGCGGCGAGGCCGAAGCCGAAGTGGAAGCCGGCCGTCGTCTGCAGGAGCCCGGTCAGGATCGGGCCGAAGAACGCGCCGAGGTTGATCCCGAGGTAGAAGAGCGAGAAGCCTGCGTCGAGGCGAGGGTCGTCCCGTGTGTAGAGCGAACCGACGACGCTCGTCGCATTGGCCTTCAGGCCACCGCTGCCGAGCGCGATCAGCAACAGTCCGACGGTTACGCCGGCGACGCCGGGCACGAGGGCGAGGGCGAGATGCCCGAGCATGATCACGATGGCGCTGTAGAACAGCACCCTCTCACTGCCGAGCACCCGGTCGGCGATCCAGGCGCCCAGGATCGTCGAGAGATAGACCCCTCCGCCGTACGCGCCGACGATGCCGGCGGCGGTCGCCTGCTCGATCCCCAGGCCGCCTTCGGCGGCGGAGTAGTACAGGTACAGGAGCAGGATGCCCTGCATCCCATAGAAGGAGAACCGCTCCCACATCTCAACGCCGAAGATATTGGCGAGAGCTCGCGGCTGCCCGAAGAAGCTGCGGTCTTTGTGGGCGGGGACGGGTTTTTCGACCGTGGTCATCTCTCGACTGTATCCGCTGGCCCCCGGATCAGGGGCATCGGGGACCCTCAGGGCGCCGCGCCGGGGCACGATACGATCGTGGTCACAGGGCGAACGAGCACGAGACGTGCGGGCGAGAGGGGGGCGAATGGACGCGCACGACCTCATCGGGCTCATCAGCGAGGTCCTGACCCTCGTCGGGTTCGTCGGCGGCGCCGTCCTCTATGTCCTCGGGCTTGGGATCCGCGGTGTCAAGGGCGGCTGGGTCGCCACGGATGGCGTGATCGCGTCCTCGGGATCGCACACGGTCATCCGCTGGTTCGACCGCTCGGGGGACGTGCACGAGCGGGCCGCGAACACGCACGAGAGCCACCGGCTCGCACCGGGCGACGACGTGCCGGTCTGGTACCACTCCCGTGACGCATCCCGCGGGGTCACGCATGCCCCGGAATCGGAGGGCAAGGCCCTGCGCCTGACCGGGCTGATCCTGCTCGGCACCGGGCTCGCATCGGCGGTCCTCGGCGTCGTGCTGATGTTCGTCTGAGCCGGCCTGGAGCCTTTCCCAGCTGTTCCGCACCGGCCTGCGCCGGTGGCACTTGCCCGGCGCGCCGGTCGGGGGAACACTGAAGGCGTCAACGGACGACCCGTCCACTGAGTTCAGCAGCGTTCAGATTCACACAGTTCAGAGAGGAACGTCATGACCAAGATCCTCATTCTCACCGGCGACGCCGCCGAGACCCTCGAGGTGTTCTACCCCTACCAGCGGCTGCTCGAGGAGGGCTTCGAGGTGCATATCGGCGCCCCGGAGAAGAGGAAGCTCCAGTTCGTCGTTCATGACTTCGTGGACGGCTTCGACACATACACCGAGAAGCTCGGCCACACCTGGGACGCCGACGTGGCGTTCAAGGACGTCGACCCGGCCGACTACGCGGCCATCGTCGTCCCCGGCGGCCGCGCACCGGAGTACATCCGCAACGACGAGGACGCGAAGCGGATCGTCCGGAACTTCTTCGAGCGGAACGCTCCCGTCGCCGCACTCTGCCACGGCCCGATGCTGCTCGCCGCTGCCGGGGTGCTTCACGGCCGCACGAGCTCGGCGTACCCGGCCCTGCAGATCGACGTCGAACTCGGCGGGGGCGTGTTCGAGAACGGCGCGGGCGTCGTCGACGGCAACCTCGTCTCGGGCAGGGCGTGGCCAGACCACCCCAGCTGGATGCGCGAATTCATGAAGCTGCTCGCGGCATCCGGTGTCACTCCCGCCGAACCCGCCCTCGCCTCGGCCCGCTGAGACCGGCACGCAACGCCGTCGCCGGCACCCGAACCGATTCGACGGAGATTCTGCCCGGAAAGCGCTTAGATCGCGTTCATACCCAGAGTCCTGAAAACCCAAAAACTCCGTCCAATCGGTTAGGGGCGGGCGGCGTTGTGGTCCGTGAGAGGCGGGGCGGAAGCGAGGTGTTCGGCGAAGAACGCCTCGATGCGGGTCCAGGCGTCGGCGGCGGCCTCCGGGTCGGGGCCGGCGCCGAGGATGCGCTGCGTGAGGAAGCGGACGGCGGCCGGACCTGTTTCGGCATCGTTGAGGAAGGAGTGCCCGGCCGTCGGGTATTCCTTGACGTCGTGTGGCACGCCGGCACTCTCGAGCGCGCCCTCGAGCCGGGCAGCGGCGCCGACGAGAGAGCGGTCCCTGCCGCCATAGCTGCCGACGATCGGGCACGCACCCTCCAGGGCCGCGTCGAGGTCTTTCGGCAGCCGGCCATAGTTGACGGATGCCGCGGCGAACCCCCGCGTGGCGGCCGCGAGCGCGAAGCCGCCGCCCATGCAGAAGCCGAGCACACCCACCTCACCCGTGCAGTCCGCCCGGGCGATGAGCGCCTGCCGCGCGTTCTCGATGTCGACGAACGCGCGCCCCTCGCCCGCGGTCAGGGCGCGGAAGGTCGCGACGAGGCACTTCCGGGCGCCGCCCTCCGTGAAGAGGTCGGGCATCAGTGCGAGGTAGCCGGCCGCCGCGAGTCGTTCGACCTGCCGGCGCATCACGTCACTGATGCCGAAGGCCTCGTGGACGAGCACAACCCCCGGCCAGGGACCGGAGCCGGCAGGCACCCCGAGCACCGCGCGGAGTCCGGCGCTTCCGCCGTTCGCGGCCGGAAGTTCGAAGTCGATCAGCTGGGGTGCTGGGTTCGCGGTCATGGGGCCTCCTGGCCTGGACGTGCTCGGGTTGGAGGAACCTTATCGCACCGAAACCGCCCGTCGCTGAACGGCCCGGGCCCGGACCCAATCCGTCCTTTCCGGTCGAGAGTCACCGGCGCATCAGGCGCCCTCGACCGGAAAAGCACGGGTCAACCAGTGCTGGCCACGGGCGTCCACCGCCGTGTAGTGTGTGGTCAGACCACAGCGGCTTCATTTCACAGCCGCCACGACGACCAACACCACCCCACTGCCGAGGAGGAGCCCGTGACCGTTGACGCCGTGCCCACGCAGGGCGCACTCCCGGACGAGCGCAGAGCCTGGCAACTCGTGCTCGAGTCGATCGAGCGCGAATTGCTCTCCGGCCGGCTGCGTCCCGGCGACCGGCTCGCACCCGAGCGAGCCCTCGCCGCCTCCCTCGGCGTCGGCCGGTCGAGCGTGCGCGAGGCCATCCGGGTGCTCGAGGTGCTTGGACTCGTCCGCACCGCGACCGGCTCAGGGCCGACATCGGGGGCGATCATCGTGGCGCTTCCCGGCGGCGGCATGTCCGCGCTGATGCGGCTTCAGGTCGCGGCCCAGGGCTTCCCGGTCGAGGACGTCGTGAAGACCCGGCTCGTGCTCGAGGCCGCCGTCGTCACCGAACTCGCCGAGGCGCACGACCCGGCGTCGCTCGAACCGGCGTTGCTCGAACCGGCGTTGCTCGAACCGGCCGAACAGCTCCTCGACGCGATGGATGCGCCGGGCCGGACCGAGTCCGAGTTCCTCGCACTCGACGCCCAGTTCCACCTCGCCCTCGCCGAAGCAACCGGGAACCAGGTCATCACCGCGACCATGGCCGGACTCCGCAGTGCGATCGAAGCGTACGCGCGCGCGGGCGTTGCTGCGCTCGGGTCGTGGGCGGAGACATCCGCCCGCCTCAGGCTCGAACACCGCGAGATCGTCGCGTGCATTCGCGCGGCCGACCCCGCCGCAGCCCGCCGGGCCGTCCAGGCCCACATCGCCGGGTACTACGCCGAGACCCGGCTCACGGAGAGACCAGACGATCCCGACCTCGTCGGGGCGCCGCTCCCTCCCGAGCCGGCCTGACCTGACCTGACCTGACCTGACCTGACCTGACCTGACCCGCCGATCACCCGATCGCCCGACCTCCGTAGCCCCCGACCCGCCCTGCCCCAACCCCAGAACGGAAATCCTGACCATGGTTCAACGACGCATCCCCAAGATCAAAGACCTCGCCCCACTCATGCAGTTCAAGGTGCCGGAGCTCAACGCGAAGAAGCGCCGCCTCGAGAGCGCCCTCACCATCCATGACCTGCGCGCGATCGCCAAGCGGCGCACTCCGAAGGCGGCCTTCGACTACACCGAGGGCGCAGCGGAGGCGGAGATCTCGCTCGCTCGCGCCCGCCAGGCCTTCGAGGACATCGAGTTCCACCCCGCCATCCTCCGCGACGTCTCGACGGTCTCGACCGGCTGGGACGTGCTCGGGGCGCCGGTCGCACTACCGTTCGGGATCGCACCGACTGGGTTCACCCGGATGATGCAGACCGAAGGCGAGATCGCCGGCGCGCACGCGGCAGCGAAGGCCGGCATCCCGTTCTCGCTCTCCACGATGGGCACGACCGCTATCGAGGACGTCAAGGCCGCCAACCCGGCCGGACGCAACTGGTTCCAGCTCTACATGTGGAAGGACAGGGACCGTTCGATGGCCCTGGTCGACCGGGCCGCCAAGGCCGGTTTCGACACGCTGCTCGTGACGGTCGACGTGCCCGTTGCCGGAGCGCGCCTCCGCGACAAGCGCAACGGCTTCTCCATCCCACCGCAGCTCACCGTTGCCACCGTGGTCAACGCCCTGCCGCGCCCGGAGTGGTGGATCAACTTCCTCACGACCGAGCCCCTCGCCTTCGCCTCCCTCGACCGCTGGAGCGGCACCGTCGGGGAACTGCTCGACACCATGTTCGACCCGACCGTCACCTTCGACGACCTCGCCTGGATCAAGGCGCAGTGGCCGGGCAAGGTCGTCGTCAAGGGCGTGCAGAACGTGGCGGATGCCGCCAGGCTCGCCGAAATGGGCATCGACGCGATCATCCTCTCCAACCACGGCGGTCGCCAGCTCGACCGAGCGCCGATCCCGTTCCATTTGCTGCCCGAGGTGGCCCGCGAGGTGGGCAACGACCTCGAGGTGCACCTCGACACCGGCATCATGAGCGGCGCGGACATCGTCGCGGCCGTGGCCCTCGGCGCACGGTTCACCCTCGTCGGCCGCGCCTACCTCTACGGGCTGATGGCCGGCGGCGAGGCCGGCGTCGACCGGGCGATCGCGATCCTGTCGGAGCAGATCACCCGCACGATGCGACTGCTCGGCGTGACGTCGCTCGAAGAGCTCGAGCCCAGGCACGTCACCCAGCTCGCCCGGCTGAGCCGCATCGCCCGGCCGGAGGGCGTGCCCGCGACGCAGAGCTAGCGAGGCCGAGATGGCCCGTTTCCACCGAGCCGACTCGTCGAGGTTCGCGCAGACCCGACGCGGACGCTACGCGGCGGCGAACTCGTCGAGGACGGTCGCGAGCTGGGCGACGGCCCAGTCGAGGTCGGCCTCGGACACGCAGAGCGGCGGGGCGAGCCGGATCGTGGAGCCGTGGGTGTCCTTGGCCAGGACGCCGCGGACCATCAGTGCCTCGCACACGGCGCGGCCGCTCGCGAGCGAAGGGTCGATGTCGATTCCGGCCCAGAGCCCGGCGCCACGGACCGCGACAACTCCTCGCCCGACGAGGCCATTGAGGGCTTCGTGCAGGTGGGCACCGAGCACGCGGGCGCGTTCCTGGTACTCGCCCGTGGCCAGCATCCGCACGACGGCGCTGCCGACGGCGGCGGCGAGCGGGTTGCCACCGAAGGTCGAGCCGTGCTCGCCGGGGTGCAGGACGCCAAGGACGTCCCGGTTGCCGACGACCGCCGAGACGGGCACGATCCCGCCGCCGAGGGCCTTGCCCAGGAGGTACAGGTCGGGCACGACGCCGACGAGGTCGCACGCGAAGGTCGCTCCGGTGCGGCCGAGACCGGACTGGATCTCATCGGCGATGAAGAGCACGTTGCGGCGCGTGGTGATCTCGCGCACAGCAGGGAGGTACCCGGCGGGCGGCACGACGATGCCGGCCTCGCCCTGGATGGGTTCGAGCAGCACGGCGACCGTGTTCTCATCGATGGCGGCCTCGAGGGCCTCGGCGTCGCCGAACGGCACGGTGCGGAACCCGGGCGTGAACGGGCCGAAGCCCGCGCGGGCCGACTCGTCGTCGGAGAAGCTGATGATGGTGGTGGTGCGGCCGTGGAAGTTGCCCCCGGCGACGATGATGTTCGCCTGGTCCGGTGCTACGCCCTTCACACGGTAACCCCAGGCGCGGGCGACCTTGATCCCGGACTCGACGGCCTCGGCGCCCGTGTTCATCGGGAGCACCATGTCCTTGTGGGCGAGCTCGGCGAGAGCCGTGACGAACGGGCCGAGCTGGTCGTTGTGGAACGCGCGGCTCGTGAGCGTGATCCGGCCCAGCTGGGCTCGGGCGGCATCGAGAAGCACGGGGTTCGAGTGGCCGAAGTTGACCGCGGAGTACGCCGCGAGGCAGTCCAGGTAGCGCTTGCCATCGACATCCGTCACCCAGGCGCCGTCGCCGGTCGCGACGACGACGGGAAGCGGGTGGTAGTTGTGGGCCGCGTGCTCCTCTTCGAGGGCGATGAAGGCGGCGGGCGTTGTCGATGCCTGTCCCGGCGTGCCGAGTGCGGCATCCTTCGTCTGGTCGGCCCGGTTCGCGTCCGGTCGGGTGTTCGTGTGGGTGCTCATCGGCGCAGCTCCAGGGTGCAGCACTTGACGCCGCCGCCGCCGAGCAGGAGCTCGGAGAGGTCGACGCCGATCGGGTTGTAGCCGCGTTCGCGGAGCTGGCGCTCGAAGTCCTTCGCGCGGGAGGCGATGACGACGTTGTAGCCGTCTGAGTAGGAGTTGAGGCCGAGGATCGCCGCATCCTCCTCTGTGACGATGATGGCGTCGGGGTAGCGTTCGCGCAGCACAGCGAGGCTCTGCTCGTCGAAGGCGCTCGGCAGGTAGGCGATGTTGGTGTCGTCGAGGACGGCGATCGCGGTGTCGAGGTGGTAGAAGCTCGGGTTGACGAGGTTGAGCGTGATCACCGGGCGGCCGTAGATCGCCGACACCTCTTCGTGGCTGTTCGAGGCGCTGCGGAAGCCGGTGCCGGCGAGGATGACATCTCCGACGAGAAGGAAGTCGCCCTCGCCCTCGTTGATCTCGACGGGCACCCGCACGTCGAAGCCGCTGGCGCGGAACCAGTCCATGTAGGCGGGGCCCTCCGGCTGGCGCTCCGGGTACGTGAACGCGGCGCCATAGGCGATGTTGTCGATTACGAAACCGCCGTTGGCGGCGTAGACCATGTCGGGCAGGCCGTCGATCGGGTCGATCAGGTGCACGTCGAAGCCGAGGCCGACGTAGGTGTCGTAGAGGGTCTGCCACTGGGCGACGGCGAGGCTCGTGTCGGTCGGGATTGCCGGGTCCATCCACGGATTGATCCGGTAGACGACGGTGAAGTAGTCGGGCTTGCACATCAGCACCGTGCGCTTGACGGCCGTGCGCACCGGGGCGAGCTGCTGGGTTGTGGGGTCGAGATCGATGGTCATGAGGTCTCCTTCGGCTGCGCTCCGTCTGCTACTGACGGAATCGGAACGCGGGGTGGATGGCGGACCAGGTCACTCATGAGAGCTCCGCGCGGTCGAACGTGAACGTCGAACAGTGAACAACGAACGGGTGAACGGCACCGCGCAAAGACGCCGTGCTTATTCTCACACAGCGTGAATCAACGTTGCACGCCAAAATGCGCGCATAACCGGCGTGATCGTCGACATATGCGCAGGAATTCCACGCCGGTGCGCGGAATTCCCCCTAGACTCTCGGAATGGACAACCTCGACCGCGGCATACTCGACCTTCTGAGACAGAATGCGCGCGCGGGCTACGGGGACATCGGCTCGGTCGTCGGGCTGTCCGCCTCCGCGGTCAAGCGCCGGGTCGACCGGCTCGTCGCCGACGGGATCATCCGCGGGTTCACGATCCAGGTCGACCCCGCGATCGATGGCATGAGCACCGAGGCATATGTCGAGCTCTTCTGCCGGGGGACGGTCGCCCCCGACGAACTCCTGCGCATCCTCTCCGGCGTGCCGGAGGTCGTCGACGCAGGCACCGTCACGGGAAGCGCCGACGCGATCGTGCACATCAGGGCGCGGGACATTCCCGGGCTCGAGGCGGCACTCGAGAAGGTGCGCCTCGCACCCAACGTCGACCACACCCGCAGTGCGATCGTGCTCTCCCGGCTCATCCACCGCGCAGCCGAGTAGCCGCGCCGCTGCCCGCGAGAGTGGTCTTCGTCGGTGGTGACTAGGTGGGGATCGTGGCGGGCTTCATGCGGATCGGCGCGAGGAACTGGATCAGGGTGACGGCCGTGATCGCACCGGCGCAGAGGATGCCGGCGAGCACGACGATCTGGAAGCGCCCGGCCTCGAGGGGCGAGGCTCCGCCGAAGATCGCGCCGACGAACGCTCCGGGCAGGGTGACGAGGCCCGTGGTCTTGGTCTGGTCGGTTGTGGGGATGATCGCAAAGTAGACGGCGCGGCGCGCCAGGTCGAGCGTCGACTGCCGCGGGGTCGCCCCGAGCGCCATCCAGCCCTCGACCTCGTCCCAGTGCTCGGTGACGGCCTCGCCGAAGCGCCGGCCGGTCAGGGTCGCAATCGACATCGCATTGCCGATGATGATTCCGCCGTAGGAGAGCACATACCGCGGCGAGAATTCGATGGCGCCGACCGAGAACACCACGATGAGTGTCGCAAGGATGCCGAGGCCCATCGCTGCAGCGATCCAGCCGAAGTGCTGCCGGGTCGCCCCGAGGCGCCGGTTGACCGTGCTCACCGCGGCGATGAACATCACGCTGAGTCCGACTCCGACCCAGAGCGGATCGGAGATGATTCCGCTCAGGATGAGGCTGATCGCCGCGAGCTGGAGCGTGCCCCGGAGGATCGCGAGTGCGGGGGCGTACGGCCGGGGCACGTGGAAGCCCCGGAGCAGGGCGGTGACGACCGCGATCAGTAGCAGCACCCCGATGAGGCTGGGCAGGAGTCCGCCCAGTTCGGCGGGGAGGTCGGCGGGCCAGGTCACCTTCTGAGCCTAGCGAGCCATCCGGTTCGACCTCGCTCCACACGGGGTCAGTCATGCCCTCTGAGTGGAAAGCACTTCTCCGAACCGGGAATCGACGGCGCGCCCGAGGCTAGGGAGTCGGTGCGGCCGGCGCGAGTGCGGACCGGGCCGCCTCGATCCGGCGCCGGCGGGTCTCCGGCGTCTTCGCGCTCTCGATCGCGAGGACGTGGGCGCGCTGGTTGCTGTAGGACAGAGCAGTGAAGGCGGCCCGGGCATCCGGTTGCTCGTCGAGCGCTGCGGCGAAGTCTGCCGGCACCTCGACCACCCGGGGTTCGGTGTCGAGCTCGACGTCGACCTCGATCTCGTCCCCTGCGGCGACGCGTGCCTGTTCTCGGTTCTCGGCGCTGAGCGCGATCATGAATGCGCCGCGGTAGGGGGCGACGGAGCTGCGGTAGGTATGACCGCCGATCGTGACCGTGATGGCGTGGCGCTTGCCGGGGCCGAGACCCGCGACGACCTCCTCGGGAACGCGGATGCCCGTTGCCGATTTGCCGGAAAGTTCGAGGACGGTCGTGAATCTCATGGAACCGAGTATGCCGCACCGAGCGGTTCCGCGCACGGGTCCCTGCGGGCTAGCTTGGTACATAACCAACACAAGGAAACCGGGTGCGGGCACCATGAAGCTGACCATCGACGAGCACTCCCCCACGCCGCCGTTCGAGCAACTGCGACTTCAGGTGCTCGAGGCCGTTCGGACCGGTGCCGTGGCGCCCGGAGACAAGCTGCCGACCGTGCGCCGGCTCGCCGACGAACTCGGATTCGCCCCGAACACGGTGGCCCGGGCCTACCGCGAGCTCGAGCAGGGCGAGGTGATCGAGACCCGCGGCCGCCAGGGTTCCTTCATCGCCGCAACGGGCGACCCGACCCTGCGCCAGGCGCAACGCGCCGCTGCCGACTTCGCCGAACGGATGCGCGTGCTCGGCCTCGACGCGGACGACGCGCTCGCGCTCGTCTCGGCCGCGCTCGGCATCCGCCCCTGATCAATCCGCACGCGCCCCGCCTAGCCGCGAAAGCGGGTGAATAGTCGGTTCGAACCCTTCACACCGACGATTCACCCGCTTTCGCGGCCACCGGGAGCGGGGAGCTGGGCGTAGGAGGCGGCGAGGCGGCGGAAGCCATCGTCGAGGGTCACCTGTGGGGTCCAGTGCAGGTCGGCGCGCGTGCGGCGTTGGTCGAACCAGTGCGCGGTCGAGAGCTGTTCGGCGAGGAAGCGGGTCATCGGGGGCTCGTCGGCTCCGGGGCGTACTCGCCAGGCGGCCTCGATCACGGAGCCGCCGCCGCGTGCGAGCGCGGCGGGAACCGACCAGGCCGGTGGGCGAACCCCGGCCGCCCGGCACATGCCGGCGAGGAGCTCGGCGACCGGTCGGGGCTCGCCATTGGTGATCACGTAGGCGTTGCCGTGCACCTCGCGCACCCGGTCGAGGGCGGCTCTGATCGCCGTGGCCGCATTGTCCACGTAGGTCGTGTCGATGAGAGCTGCGCCGTGCCCGAGCAGGGGAAGGCGCCCCGCCCTGGCCCGCTCGACGATCCGGGCGACGAGCTGGGTGTCCCCGGGGCCCCAAACCAGGTGCGGTCGCACGACCACGACCCGCATGAGTGCAGAGTCGGCGTCGAGCGCGAGCAATTCGGCGCGGGCCTTGGTGCGGGCGTAGTCGCCGCGGGCACGAGCGGGATCTGCCGGGCCGGCATCGCTGCCGACGATGGATGTCCCGGCGTGGGCCACAGAGGGAGACGAGACGAAGACGAAGCGCGAGACCCCGGCATCCGCTGCCGCGGCGAGCAGGGAGCGGGTGCCGCCGACGTTGACGGCCTCGAAGTCGCGCGGGTCGCCCGCGAGGGAGACCTTGGCCGCGAGGTGAACGACGGCGTCCATGCCGATGACGGCATGATCCACGTCCTGGGCCGTGGTCACGGATCCGAGCAGGTCACGGGCCCCTGCGACGCCAGACGGTCGCCGCTGGAAGCAGCTCACCTCGTATCCGGCCGCGACCAGCTCTGCCGCGACCGCGCGACCGAGGAAACCGCTCGCCCCGGTGACGAGCACCCGCAGGGGGGTCACGGTCGCGTCATCCGCCCGCCGGAGAGGATGCCGCCCGCCCACCGGGCGAGCCGGCTGCGGTCGATCTTGGAATTGTGCCGGATGTCCGTCGGCAGCTGGGGAACCACGAGGACCGCAGCGAGGGGTGCCGGCGATGCCGTTCGGACAGCGGCAGCGAGTGCCTCCGTCGCGAGTCCGACCCGGCGGGCGGGCGGTCTCGTTTCGACGACGGCGACCAGCTGTTGGGTACCCACCGGTCCGACCCCGACGAGGGCTGCACGGGCGACACCGGGGTGTCCGGGGTTCGGCCTGCCGGACATGCCCGCGGTGACCGCATCGCGCGGCGTCAGACGGACGCGTTCGATGGCCTGCTCGGGGCCGACCGGCGTGACGACCCCCTCCGCCGTGACGATGACGTGCGGCAGCCGACCCTCGACCCAGAGCCGACCGTCTGCGTCGAGGTGGCCGACGTCGCCGGTGCGGTGCCAGCGTTCTCCCGCGATCGCGCCGCGCCTGGCGGCCCGGTCGGTGAGCCAGAGCCGGTCGTAGTGGTCTTCGACGTGGGGCGCGGAGACGACGATCTCACCCGTGACACCGGTCTCATCGGACAGTGCTCCGGTGGCTGCGCCCCGGTCGTCGAGAGCGCTGATCCGGATCCGGGTGGTCCCGGTCGGGTAACCGACGCAGACGCCGCCAGCGGTGGCCGCGGTCGCGGCCCGGATGCCCTCGAGGGTGATGTCTGTCATCAGGAGGCCCTCGGTCATGCCGTACGGGGTATGCGCTGTCGCGTCCGGCATCAGCCGCGCTGCGGCCGCGAGGAGCGGCTCTGCGACCGGCGCGCCTGCGGAGAGGAAGCTGCGCACCCCGGCGAGGGACGCCCGGTCGGCGGCGGTGAGGCTTGCCGCCGTCGCGACGACGTTCGTCAAGGCTGCCGGCGACAGGAACACGACGGATGCGTCGATCGCGGCGACAGCGGCGGCCACCGCGGTCGCGGTGAGCGTCTTCGGCGAGGTGACGTCCATGTCGGGGGTCACCGAGCGGGCGCCGAGGGCGGGGCCGAGGAGGGCGAACGGCGCGAAGCCGGCGACGAGGCCCGTCCCTGGGCCGACGCCGTACTGCTCGCGGAGCGCCCAGCTGACCGCGGCGAGCTGGCCGTTCGTGTAGACGACGCCCTTGGCCGGCCCCGTCGACCCGGACGTGAAGAGCACGGCTGCCGTGTCTGCCGCGGTGGGCTCTGGTGGCAGGCCCTCTTCCGCGCCGAGCGACTCCAACTCGGCGAGAGTGAAGGAGACGTCGAGGAGCCGGGCAAGCGGCCTGGCGAGGGTGACCGCGGCGATCTTCTGGCCGGGCCAGCCGAGCGCCCGGGCGGCGACCAAACCGGGGGTCGCTCCAATGACGTGGTCGGGACGCGCGCCCCGGACGGCCCGGGTCAGGCCGCGGAGGCCGAGGCCGGCATCCGCGACCACGACGACGGCGCCGATGCGCACGCAGGCATACAACACGGCCGTGAGGTCGGCGCCTGGAGGAACGAGAAGCGAGACCCGGTCGCCCTTGCGGACGCCGATCTGGTGGAGCCCTGCGGCCAGCCGGCGCACGCGCGCGGACAGCTCGCGCCAGCTGACGCTGAGCTGAGCGGCACCGTGATCGGGCGCCATGTCCACGAGGGCGATGTCGTCGCTCTCCCGGAATTCATCGAGGTAGTGCCAGAGCGGCTGGTAGTCGACACCGGATTCGGGCGCGGTTTCCCCGTCCGAGATGTCCTGTTCCGGTCGAGAGTGACCGGCGGATCGGGCGCTCTCGACCGGAACGGGCTTGGCGGCGGTCAGGGGGGCGGGCACGGCGGCGAGCAGGGCGCGGTCGGCGAGCCAGATCAGTGCGGCCGCGGCGTAGTCGACGTCCTCGGCCACCAGGTGCCCTGCCCCCTCGAAGCGGTGCACGTCGGCGTCGGGGAGCCGGTCGAGGAGGTCGTCGAGGTACCGGTCGCTGAAGATCGGGTCGGCGGGACCCCAGAGCAGCAGGGCCGGCACGCCGAGGCCGCGGAGTCCCGAGGCGATGCGGTCGAGTTCCGGCGTGCTGACGGATCCGGGACCGACCGGGATGTCGGCGACGAACGCGCCGATCCCGCCCCGCCGGGCCGCTCCCCGGTACGGCGCCCGGTAGGCGCGTTTGACGGCGGCGGACAAGGGCGGATGCGCGAGCGCGAGCGTCGTATCGAGGAACGCGGGCGTCGTGACGGTCGCGGCGCCGAGCACACCACCCTGCAGGGCCAGCCGCAGGGGCGCAGGGATCGCGGCGTCCTCCGGCTGGTGCACGCCGGTGTTGAGCAGCAGCACGCCCGCGAGCAGGTCCGGGTGGTCGATCGCCCAGCCGAGAGAGACGACTCCGCCCCAGTCATGGCCGAAGGTGAGGACCGGGCCGGTGAGTCCCAGCGGTTCCGCGCCGAGCGCGTCCGTGAGGTCGCCCAGGTCTGCGACCCGGCGTGCGAGCGGGCGCACCGTCCCGGTGCGCTCGGAGAAGCCCATTTCGAGCTGGTCGACGGCGATCACGCGCCAGGCCTCAGCGCCGCGCGTGGCGGCATCCGTCGCCTGCGTCACGAGCGACCGCCACAGGTACGACCAGGTCGGGTTGCCGTGCACGCACAACACCGTACCGACCGGGGTGATGCCGCGGGACGCGAGCACGGGCCCGTTGTCGAGCAGGTGCCAGGTGCGGATGCCGGCGCCCGGCTCCTCAGCCTCGACCAGCCTCGAGAACGCAGGGTCGAGCCCCGGCAGCCCCTCTGGCGGCAGGGACGCCGGCGCGGGCGTCGCCGCGGCGCGCGGCAGGCGGTACTGGTGCTGTTGCCGGGGGTGGGTCATGGTGCGGCCGGTCACCAGGCCAGTTCCATCATTGCGGTGTTGAGGCCGGAGCCGACCCCCATGAGCAGCACCCGGTCGCCGCGACGCAAGGTCTTGGCCTCTTCGGCCAGGGTGATCGGGATCGACGCCGGCCCGACGTTGCCGAACAGCGGGTAGGTGAGGGGCACCCTCGCCCGGTCGAGCCCGGTGGCCTTCACGATCGCGTTGGTGTGCACGTCAGAGACCTGGTGCAGAATGTAGCGGTCCATGCTCGACCAGTTCCAGTCGCGCTTCGCCTCCGTCCAGGCCGAGACGACCAGTTCCATGCCGCCCTTGAGCAGCGCCTTGGCGTCGGTGAACATGCCGTCGACGCTGCCGACGCAGAGTCCGTTGAACTGGGTCGCGGCGCGGGTGACGCCGCCGAGCATGCGATGGCCTTCCGGATGCCGGTCTGCACGTCCGAGGACGGCCGCGGCAGCCCCTGACCCGAGGGTCAGGCTCGCGAATTCGCTCATGAAGTCCTTGCGGCCGATGTCGGGCCGTCCGAGCCGGTCGATTGTGTTGGACTGGATCTCGTCGGCGTCCTCGCCGTCGATCACCACCGCGTAGTCGACCTGGCCGGAGTCGATCAGTTGCGCGGCGAGGGTCATCCCGTTCACGAACCCGAGGCACGCGTTGGCGATGTCGAAGTTGGTGGCCGACGACGGCAGGCCGAGGCCGTGGTGGATGCGCACGGCGACGGAGGGCTCGAGGTGCTTGCGCGTGACCGAGGTGTTGATCAGGAGACCGACCTGGCTCGGCTCGACGCCTGCGTCGCTCAGGGCACGCTTGCCCGCTGACACGGCCGCGTCGTCGAAGGCGAGGTCGCTGCCCCAGTTGCGGCGTTCGTAGACTCCGGCGACGCGCTGGAGCAGGCCGCTCGGGAGACGCAGGCGTTTCAGGGCCGGCTGCAGTCGACGGTCGATCTCGATCGAGGTAGTGACGATCGGTGCGAGGGTGCTCGCGACCGCCAAGAGCGCGACGTTTGTGTGCGACGTCGTTGCGTTTCCGTCCAAGTGCTGTTCCCCTGTCGAATTGTGGCGCCGCTGGCACGCCACGGTCCCCGGTATTATCCCCCACTCAACTGATCGTTCCTCATACGCAGGCTGTGTGCCGCGCCCCCCTGACCGCCCGCCCCATCCGCGAGAGAGCACTTTTGGCCCTTAACACCGTGGTTTGAGGACCAAAATTTCACGCCCGCGGGGTCCCTGCGGGCCCGGCGGGGCGGTCAGATGATGCCGGCGGAGAGGGTGCTCGGGTTGCCGAAGCGGTGGGCCGTGATCGAGATCGCCTGCTCCCGCAGGAACGGCAGCAGCTCGACCCTGCCTGCCTGGGTGACCGGGTGGGCGTAGACGGCCACGTCGGGGCTGCCGCGGAGGGCGTGCGCGAGCTGGGCCGCCGCATCCGTCGCCCCGGTCAGCGGGTCACCGCCGATCAGCCGCACCCGGCTCGTCGTGATGTCGCCGGCTGCGGCGCGGGCGAGCCATTCTGCGTCGCTCTCGACCGTGACCGGGATCTCACGCTCGGCGAGGGCACCCCGTACGATCGGCGGTATGGGCAGCGTGCTCGACACCGTGAAACGCGACTTCGAGAGGGTCGCGGCGATGAGCACCCGCAGCAGGTTCGACAGTGTGCCGTCCTCGGCGAGGCGCACCGTGACGGGCAACGTCCGGTAGCGGAACAGGTTGCGTTCGACACCGAGCCCGGAGACGTCCCTGACTGCCGCGAACTCCTCGCGCCAGGCGAGCGCGTCGCTGAGGGCCGAGCGGCGCAGTACGTCGAAGTCGGCATAGTCGAGCACGGGCTGCGAGCCCTCGATGAGCTGCGTGACGCTCGGTTCGAGGCCGCGCAGGTGCAGGGTCGAACTGTTCCTGCCCGGGTTGGTCACCCAGCTGCCGAGGCCGTAGAGATAGTTCGGGCCACCGGCCTTCGTACCTGCTCCCACTGACGAGCGCTTCCAGCCGCCGAACGGCTGGCGCTGCACGATCGCGCCCGTGATCCCCCGGTTGACGTACAGGTTGCCCGCCTCGATCGTCTCGAGCCAGGTCGCGAGTTCCTCGGGGTCGAGCGAGTGCAGCCCGGAGGTGAGCCCGTAGTCGACCGCGTTCTGAAAGCGGATGGCTTCCTCGAGTGTGCGCGCATGCATCACTCCCAGCACGGGCCCGAAGAACTCGGTGAGGTGGAAGTAGGAACCGGGAGCGACTCCAGTGCGGATGCCCGGCGACCACAGCGCGCCGTCCTCGTCGAGCTGTTTCGGTTCGACGAGCCAGCTCTCGCCGACGCCGAGCTCGGTGAGGGCGTGCAGGAGCTTGCCGTTGGCGGGTTCGATGAGCGGGCCCATCTGGGTGACCGGGTCGGAGGGACGCCCGACCCGCAGGCTCGTCGCGGCATCGACGAGCTGGCCGAGGAAACGCTCGGACCTGGCGACGGAACCGACGAGGATGACGAGGCTCGCTGCGGAACACTTCTGTCCCGCGTGCCCGAACGCGCTCTTGACGACGTCGGCGGCGGCGAGGTCGAGGTCGGCGGACGGGGTCACGATGATCGCGTTCTTGCCGCTCGTCTCTGCGAGAAGGGGCAGGTCCTCGCGGAAGCTCCGGAACAGCTGCGCGGTTTCGTAGGCTCCGGTGAGGATGACCCGGTCGACCGCGGGGTGCCCGATCAGCCGGGTGCCGAGCTCCCGGTCGGCGAGGTCGACGAGCGAGAGGAGTTCGCGGGGCACCCCGGCCTCCCAGAGCGCCTCGACCATGACCGCTCCGGAGCGCTGGGCGAGCTTCGCGGGCTTGACGATGACGCCGGAGCCTGCCGCGAGCGCGGCGAGCACCCCGCCTGCGGAGATCGCGACGGGGAAGTTCCACGGCGGGGTCACGACGGTGAGGCGCGGGGGCACGAAGATCGCGCCCTGCACGGCATCGAGCGCCCGGGCGCTCTCGGCGTAGTAGTGCGCGAAGTCGATGGCCTCGCTCACCTCGGGGTCGCCCTCTGCGATGGTCTTGCCGGTCTCTGCGGCCATCACCTCGATCAGGCGGTCGCGGTTCGCTGCGAGCGCGAGACCGGCCCGGTGCAGGATCGCGGCCCGCTCCCCGCCGGGGCGCTGGCCCCATTCGTTGCCGCTCGCTGCGACGGTGTCGATGATGACGTCGAGCTGTTCCTCGGTGTCGACGCGGGCGGCGAGGATCGTGTCCATGCCGAGGCGTGACCCCTCGACCTGGGCGAGGATCCGGCGCCCCCACGCGCGGTTCGCGGGCAGCGAGGGGTCTGTGTCCGGCTCGTTGTGGAAACGGCCGATGCCGGCGGCCGCGTTCCCCGCGCCCGCGTGGGTCAGGACCGCGGCCGTGTCGCTGAGCGAGCCGCGGGTGAAGCCGAGCACGGCATTGGTGAGGCCGAGGTCATCGTCGGTGTGCTGCGCCGCTTCGGCCGCCGACTCGGTCGCCTCGAGCTGGGTGACCGCCGAACGGTCCTGGCTTCGGTTCGGCGCGGGCACGAAGGCCTCAGGGCCGACCGATGATTCGAGGGCCCGGAGTGAGGCGAGGAAGCGCTCCTTCTCGCGTTCGAAGAGCGGGGGCGAGGTCGTGAGTTCGAAAACGGCGGACATGAAGTTGTCCTGGCTCGCATTCTCCTCGAGGCGGCGGATCAGGTAGCTGATCGCCACGTCGAACTCGGCCGGGTTGACGACGGGCGTGTAGAGCAGCAGCCTGCCGACGTCCCGGCTCACGGCCTCGGCCTGGCTCGTCGCCATACCCAGCAGCATCTCGAACTCGACCCGGTCGTCGACGCCGCGCCGCTTGGCGAGGAGGTGGGCCCACGCCACGTCGAAGAGGTTGTGCCCGGCGACGCCGATGCGGACGGCATCCGTGTTCTGCGGGGTCAGCGCCCAGTTGAGCACCCGCTTGTAGTTCGTGTCCGCGTCCTGCTTGGTGCCGTAGGTTGCGAGCGGCCAGTCGTGCACGATCGCATCGACGTGTTCCATGGCGAGGTTGGCGCCCTTGACGACGCGCACCTTGATCGGGGCTCCCCCGGCCGCGCGCCGGTTCTGCGCCCAGTGAGTCAGGCCCTGCAGGGCGCCGAGCGCGTCGGGCAGGTAGGCCTGCAACACGATGCCGGCCTCGAGGCCGAGCAGGCGGGGCTGGTCCAGGATGCGTTCGAAGACCGCGATCGTGAGGTCGAGGTCGCGGTACTCCTCCATGTCGAGGTTGATGAACTTGGGCACAGCGGATGCCGCGGCGAGCTCGTAGAGCGGGGTCAGCCTCTCGACGACCCGGGTCACAGCCTCGTCGAACGACCACATCGAGAGCTGGCTCGCGATCGAAGACACCTTGATCGAGACGTAGTCGACGTCGGGGCGGGCGAGCAGTTCCCTCGTGCCCTCGAGCCTGCGCAGGGCTTCCTTCTCTCCGAGCACGGCCTCGCCGAGCAGGTTGATGTTGAGCCGGTTGCCGGATTCGCGCAGGCTCGCGATCGCGGGCCCGAGCTTGTCCGGCGTCGCGTCGACGACGAGGTGGCCGACCATCTGCCGCAGCACCTTGCGGGCGGCCGGGATGACGACCCACGGCAGCACGGGGCCGAGCACGCCGCCGAGGCCGATGGCGCCGCGCAGGTACCCGGGCAGGAACCCGGGGGCCTTCTTCGCGACGGCCTGCAGGTTGTAGCCGGCGACCATGAGGTCCTGGGGGCGCATGACGCCGTCGACGAAGCCGACCGTGAAGTCGAGGCCGTTCGGGTCCTTGAGCACGCCGGCGAGGCGTTCGGCGGAGACGTCCGCCGGAATGGCGGTGCTCTCCGCGAGCCACTTCCTGACGAGCGTGACGACCTCCGCGCTCTGGGCCTGGTGCACGACGGACGGTGAGTTGCTCATGGTCACGAGGGTAGTCTTTCGCTCGCGCAACGGCCGGGAGCCGTTCCGGGGGGGACGGAATCTGAGTCCAGTGTCGCGGCAACGTCCGATAAGTAAAAGCGACCGTTTGTGCAGAGTAGTGGTTAGTATTTGTGTGCAATGGAGCCGAGCGGAAGGTGCACGGGATGCTGGACGTCCGGAGGTTGCGCCTGCTTCGTGAACTGAAGATCCGCGGGACCCTCGCCGGGGTCGCCGAGGCGCTCTCGTACAGCCCGTCCGCGGTCTCCCAGCAACTCGCCCTGCTCGAGAAGGAGGCGGGCGTCGAGCTCCTGCACAAGGTGGGTCGCCGCGTGCAGCTCACCGCGCAGGCCGAGATCCTCGTCGACCACACCACCCACCTGCTCGAACGGCTCGAGATCGCCGAGGCCGAGATGATGGCCTCGCTCACGACCGTCTCGGGCACCGTGCGGGTGGCGGTCTTCCAGTCCGCGTCCCACGCCGTGATCCCCCGGGCGTTGACCCTCCTGGCCGCCGAATTCCCCCAGCTGCGTGTCGAGGTGACCGAGCGCGAGCCGGAGCGCGGCCTGTTCGAAGTGAGTGCCAGGGACTTCGACCTCGTCCTCGCCGAGCAGTACCCGGGGCACGGGCGTGCCCACAGGGCGGACCTCGACCGGGTCAACCTGGCGACGGATGCGCTGCGACTCGCGCTGCCGTCCGCGAGCGCGAGCGCTGATCTCGCAGGCCTGGCGCGGATGCCGTGGGTCATGGAACCGGAAGGTACCGTCTCCCGGTCGTGGGCGAGCCAGCTCTGCCGCGAAGCCGGGTTCGAACCCGATGTCCGGTTCGAGACCGCGGACCTGATCGCGCACATCCGCCTGATCGAATCCGGGAACGCCGTCGGTATCCTGCCCGACCTGGTCTGGGCGGGTGCCGAACCCACGGTGCGCCTCGTCGACCTGCCCGGCCACCCTCGCCGCACCCTCTTCTCTGCGGCACGCCGCTCGAGCACGAAGCGGCCGGGCGTCGTCGCCGTGCGCGACGCGCTCGCCCGCGCGGTCACGCCTTGACGGCGGTCTCGCCTTGACCGCGGTCACGCCTTGATCGGGGTCACGGGCGGGCCTTCAATGGGGTGAGCCAGCCCGCAACAGCGTGCGGAATGGGAACATCCGCGATGACCCTCAAGGACCAGGGCGGGAAAGAGATCGGCACCCTCCGACGCCAACCGACGAGCAGCCCGAGCTGATCGGCAACGCCGGCAAGGAGAAGCGACCCCGGGGAACGGCGCTGGCGACCGCGCAGCCCCGGCTGACACATTGATCGTTCGCCCTTCTCAATCGCATCACCGTCAGTTGTTTTACTTCTGCACCCGCCTCGCCTAGCGTGAATCCACATGAAGACTTTCACCCTGCCCGGCACCGATATCGTCGCTCCGAACGTCATCCTCGGCCTGATGCGCATCCAGGAGAAGAGCGACGAAGAGGTCCGCGAACTCGTGCGCACCGCCCGCGACGCCGGGATCGACTTCCTCGACCACGCTGACATCTACGGCTCAGAACTGCACGGCTGCGAACGCCGCTTCGGGGAGGCCCTGCAGCTCAGCCCCTCCCAGCGTGACGAGATCACGATCCAGACCAAGACGGGAATCGTCGGGGACGGGCCGTACTTCGATTTCTCGTACGAGCACATCATCGAATCCGTCGAGGGGTCCCTCGCCGCCCTGCGCACCGACCACATCGACATCCTGCTGCTGCACCGCCCCGACGCCCTCGTCGAACCCGAGGAGGTCGCCCGCGCGTTCGACGAACTCGAATCCACGGGCAAGGTCCGGGCATTCGGCGTCTCGAACCACACACCGCGCCAGATCGACCTGCTCCGGAAGTACGTGCGCCAGCCGATCGTCGTCAACCAGCTGCAGCTCTCGCTCACCCATGCGCCGATCATCGCGCAGGGGGTCGCCGCTAACATGAGCGGGCAGGAGCAGGCCGTCACCCGCGACGGGGGCGGAATCGTCGATTACTGCCGCCTGAACGACATCACCATCCAGGCGTGGTCGCCGTTCCAGGCCGGCTTCTTCACGGGGGTGTTCCTCGGCTCTCCCGAGTACCCCGAACTCAACGCCGTCATCGACAGGCTCTCCGCCCACTATGGCGTCCCGCCGATCGCCATCGCGACCGCCTGGATCGTGCGTCACCCGGCCAGGATGCAGGTCGTTCTCGGCACCACCACCCCCGAACGCGTCGCCGGGGCGGCCCAGGGATCCGACGTGACCCTCACCAGGGCCGAGTGGTACGAGCTGTTCCGCGCCGCCGGGCACATCGTTCCATGACCGTAGCGCAGCCGGTCCGCTGCGGGCGAAGCCGGTCGTGAAGCGGCTGGGCGCGGTCCGGGCGCGGTTGCTAGTCTCGAGGCGTGACGGAACCCACTCATGACGTTGTCATCGTCGGCGGCGGCCACAACGGATTGACCGCCGCCGCGTACCTCGCCCTCGCCGGCCGCAGCGTGATCGTGCTCGAGCGCGCAGAACACGTCGGCGGTGCCGCGGTCTCTGCCGAGGCGTTCGCGGGCGTCGACGCCCGCCTCTCGCGCTACTCCTACCTCGTCAGCCTGCTGCCGCAGCGGATCATCGAGGACCTCGGCCTCGAGATCGGCCTCGCCCGCAGGCGCTTCTCCTCCTACACGCCGAACCCGGCCGATCCGGCCGGCGGCCTCCTCGTCGACAACGGCGACGCCGAAGCCACCCGGGCGAGCTTCGACCGGATCGGCGCCGGAGCCGATTCCGACGCCTGGGCCGCCTTCTACGCCGACACCGGACGGGTCGCCCGAGCGCTCTTCCCCACGGTCTGCGAACCCCTGCCGACCCGCTCCGAGGCCCGGCTCCTGCTCGGCGACGACGCCCTGTGGGAGCGCTTCGTCGAGCATCCCCTCGGACGGACGATCACCGAGGCCTTCACGAACGACCTCGTGCGCGGCGTCGTCGCGACCGACGGCCTGATCGGCACCTTCACATCTGCGGAGGCGGGCGACCTCGCCGCGAACCGCTGCTTCCTCTACCACGTGATCGGCAACGGGACCGGGGACTGGGACGTTCCGATCGGCGGGATGGGCGCCGTGACGGGCGAACTCGAGAAGGCGGCACGCGAGGCGGGCGCCCGGATAGTGACCGACGCCGAGGTGACGAGCGTCAGCCCGGACGGAACCGTGCGCTACCGGCGCGGCGGCAGCATCCGCGAGGCCGCCGGGACGGTCGTTCTCTCGGGGGTCGCCCCCTGGGTGCTCGAGCAGCTCCTCGAAGCGGATGCCGGCGGCCGGGGCACACCAGAGGCCGCGCGTGCGGACGCGCCAGAGCCCGGGCCGAAGCCAGAGGGCGCCCAGGTCAAGGTCAACCTGCTGCTGCGCCGGCTGCCACGGCTCCGCGACACGACGGTCTCCCCCGAGGCTGCGTTCGGCGGCACCTTCCACATCAACGAGACGTACACCCAGCTCGAGGGCGCGTACGACGAGGCCGTCCGGGGGATCATCCCGGACCGGCTGCCCTGCGAGATCTATTGCCATTCCCTGAGCGACCCGAGCATCCTCTCGCCGGAACTCGCGGCGTCCGGCGCACACACCCTCACCGTCTTCGGCCTGCACGCGCCGAACCGCTGGCTGAGCGACGAGAACAACGACGCCACTCGGGCGAGGCTGCAGGACGCCGTGCTCGCCTCGCTCAACTCGGTGCTCGCCGAGCCGATCGAGGACCTGCTGCTGACGGATGCCGCCGGCGGGCCCTGCATCGAGACGAAAACGACCCTCGACCTCGAGCACGCCCTCTGCATGCCGGGCGGGAACATCTTCCACGGTCCCCTCGAGTGGCCGTTTCTCGACGACGACGCCCCGAGGGACACCGCGGCGGAGCGCTGGGGCGTCGCGACCCGGCACCCGCGCATCCTGGTCTGCGGCGCAGGCGCCCGGCGCGGCGGCGGGGTCAGCGGCATCGGCGGGCACAACGCCGCAATGGCGGTCCTCGAGGCAGAGCTCGACGACTGAACCGGCGGCTGAACCCGCGGCCGGGGCTCGCTGACGGAGCCGTCGGGCGATGCTGTGGCACGGGGACGCCCAACGGGTTTAGCCTGAAGACACGGCTCGTGTTTCACTCATCGCGGAGGTCCCCATGTCAGCCAAACCCACCGGTCGCCTTGCCCATCGCGAGGACGGGCTGTACCTCATGCTCGATCGGCTCTTCACCGCACCCATCGACGACGTCTGGGCGAGCGTCAGCCGGCCAGGCGGCCTCGCCGGGTGGATCGGGACGTACACCGGTGCGCCGGAGACCGGCGCCGTGCGCTTCAAGCTCTCCGAAACGGATGCCGAGTGGACGTACGTGACGATCCTCAAGTGCATCCCGCCGAAGCGGTTCACCGTCAACCTCGGCGAAGGGGACGCTGCGCGGCACCTGATCCTGCACCTCGTCGAAGGCGCGGGCATGACCACGCTCACCCTCGGGCAGCGCCTGCACTCCGCCGCGGATGCGGCACGGGTCGGGCCGTTCTGGGACTACTACCTGGATCGCCTCGTCGCGATGCGCACCGGGCAGCCCGTGCCCGGCCACGAGCACTACGCGGGCGCGCACGAGCTCTACTACTCCGAGCTCATCGTCCCGGACAAGCCCCCGGTCGTTCCCGTCCCCGCACCGCCGCGCGCATAGTCCTGCCGACCGTCCCCGAGGGTGCGAGCCCTCCCGGACGTGGGCCCGCCAATGCTGCTGCGCCCGCTGCCGAAACGGCCGCTGCCGCCGGCTATTCCCAGAGACTCGGGGCGGCCGCGCGGGTCGCGGGCAGGGCGACGTCGGCGCTCCACTCGAGCAGCCACGTCGGGACGGTGAGACCGGCGGGCGCCTGTCCTACGGCGGCGAGCAATTCCTCGATGCCGACGACGCCTCCGCCGCGCTTGAGGAAGCGGCCCCGGATGAAGCCGAGGGCGAGGATCTCGGGGTTCCCATCGGCATCCGGTCGCACGAAGCGCTGCTCCACGTAGACGGCCTTCTCGTCGAAGCCGAGGATGCGCGATTCGACGGCGAACCGCTGACCGACGGTGAGCGATTTACGGAAGCTGATGGTCTCGCTCACGACGACGGGGTACCAGCCTCGTGCGGTGAAGATCGGCCAGATGCCGGTGCGGTGCAGCAGGTCGAGCCTGGCGATGTCCATGATCGACAGGTACACGCCGTTATTCATGTGCCGCAGGATGTCCTGGTCGGTCGGGAGGGTCACGAACCGGGTTCTGACGACGTCGTATGACCCGACGCGGGGGCCCCGCTTCGACAGCCAGCCGTGGAAGAGGGTGCGCATCAGCATATGCATCCTGCGATGTTAACACCTCGGGTGATTGGGTAGCATTCCGGTATGGTCCCGATCGATCACCTGCTCACCTTCGCGCTCGCTTCCGTCGCCCTCATCGCGCTGCCGGGGCCGACCGTGCTGTTCGTGATCGGACGCTCCCTGGCGCTCGGGCGTCTCGGCGGTTTCCTGAGCGTGCTCGGAAACGCCCTCGGCATGCTGCCCCTCATCGCGGCCGTCGCGCTCGGCCTCGGCGCGATCGTCACCCAGTCGATCGTGGTCTTCACGATCGTCAAGGTCGTCGGGGCCGCCTACATCGTCTACCTCGGAATCCACGCGATCCGGTACCGCGGCGCGGTCACCCGGACCCGCGGTGTCACGCTCGTCGCCCGGCCGTGGTGGCGGCTACTCGCCGAAGGGTCGGTCGTCGGCGCCACCAACCCCAAGTCCATCGTGTTCTTCGTCGCCGTGCTTCCCCAGTTCGTCGACTACCGTGCGGGCGCGGTGCCGCTGCAACTCCTCACCCTCGGCACGATCTTCGTCGTGCTCGCCCTCGCCGGCGACAGCGTCTGGGCCATCGCCGCCGGCTCGGCGCGGGACTGGTTCGCGAAGTCGCCGAAACGGCTCGAAAAGCTTTCAGCGGGCGGCGGGGTCATGATGATCGGCCTCGGCGGCGTCCTCGCCGCGACCGGCGCCCAGAGCTGACCTGCCGTCCCTAACCGGGGACGGGGACCGCAACGGGCAGGGCCGCGACGCGACGGACGAAGGCGCCGAGACGGCGGTACACCTCCTGCGATTCCGGATGCCGAGCGTCCTGCTGCCAGGTGTGATGGGTGTTCGCCTGCCGCCGGTCGTAGATCAGGCTGTCCACCTGGATCGACCTGCGCTTGAGCGCTGCGATGAAGTTCAGGTTCGCCCGGTAGAAGTAGTCCCGTTCGCTCGTCGTGACGAAGACCGGCGGGAAGCCGCTGTCGAGCCATTCGATCGGGTTCATGAACCGCGCCGCGGTCCGCAGCACGACTCCGCGCCCCCGCTCGGGCAGCAGCATCCGCAGGAAGTTGAGGCTCAGCACGAAGCCGCGCTCAAACATCACCGAGAGGTCGGCGATGCTGCAGTGCTGCACGAGGCCGCGGAGGTAGCCCGGATCCACGCGGGGTTCGATGCCGTAGTGGGCCGCGAGTTCCGGTTCGAAAGCGGATGCCGCCAGGAGCGCCGCGATGTGGCCGCCTGCCGAATCCCCACCGAGGACGATCCGGGTGGGGTCCCCGCCGAAGTCGGCAACGTTGCGGGCCACCCAGTCGAGCACCGCATTGCCGTCCTCGAGCATGTGCCTGAGCTGGAACCGGGTGGCCATCCGGTAGTTGGCGTTGACGACGATCATGCCGTCAGCGGCCTGGCTCGCACAGTACTTCGTGAGCGGCGCCTTGTCGCCGGAGGTCCAGCCTCCGCCGTGGAAATACACGTACACCGGGAGAGGCCCGGCAGGGTCGTGCGGCACCATCACGTCGAGCAGGTGGTCGCGGCTCCCGTCCCCGACGTAGTCGACGTCGAGGTGGTAGTCGACGGTGGAAATCGGCTCGAGGTTGAACTTGTGCAGTTCGCCGGGGGAGAGCCGGATCATCAGGGCCCGCCAGACCCAGACGGGAACACGGCGGAGGCTGGTT
Source organism: Cryobacterium sp. GrIS_2_6 (assembly GCF_035984545.1). Taxonomy (NCBI): domain Bacteria; kingdom Bacillati; phylum Actinomycetota; class Actinomycetes; order Micrococcales; family Microbacteriaceae; genus Cryobacterium; species Cryobacterium sp. GrIS_2_6. The sequence goes on along the minus strand of NZ_JAXCHP010000001.1, from coordinate 3,502,126 downwards.
TCTCGGGGTTTCAGGGTGATGCCTGCGGTCATGCGAGGGTGCTGCGGATCTGGTTCACAGCACGAACCTAGGTCCCGCGCGTGTGAGCAACCTGAGAGGACCTCATGTTCTTGTCGGGGGCAGGCTTTCTAGGGGTGCAGCGCCGCCCCGCCGAAGGCTCCGGTCGCCTCGATGACCGCGCGGCCGAGGGTGTGGAACCGGAGGGTGAAGCCGAGCACGGCGGGAGTCGACCCGGGGTCGAGGTCGAGGGCGGGGACATCCACAGCGTGCGCGATGAACTGGTAGCGGTGGGTACCGGTTCCGGGCGGCGGGCTGGCGCCGATGAAGGAGGTGAGCCTCAGCTCGTTGGGGAGGGTGACCGCGCCGGCGGGCAACTGGGCACCGCCGGGGGCGCCGGCTCCGGCGGGCAGGGACGTCACGGCGGCCGGGATGTTGAAGACCGCCCAGTGCCAGAAGCCAGAACCGGTCGGGGCATCCGGGTCGTAGAGAGTGACCGCGAAGCTCTTCGTGTCGGCCGGGAACCCGCTCCAGGACAGCTGCGGCGACCGCTCGAGGCCACCGGCTCCCGCAGCGAACTGGGCGGCCGAAAGCGGTGACCCATCGGTCACATCCGTGCTCGAGAGCGTGAAGAGCGGCACATCGCCGTAGACGGCGAGCGGATCTGCGGTGGTCATGGTCCTCCTGGCGACGGGGGTTCTTGTGCGGGTTGCCACCAGTTTAGGCTCCGGGCGTCGACGCTTCGAAGATCCTCAGGCGCTGCCAAGGTCGCACAGCGGTCGGGTCCAGCCCGGCTCGCAACGGTCCAGCAATGGACTATCCCCTTCCCGGCGTCTTCGGCATCCTGACCATCGTGTCGGTTGCCGTCATCGCGCCGCGGCTCGGGTTCGCCGCCCCGCTCCTCCTCGTACTCATCGGGATCGCGGCGAGCCTTGTCCCCGGCGTACCGGCCTTCGACTTCCCGCCCGAGCTCATCCTCGCGGTCGTCCTCCCTCCGCTCCTCTATTCGGCGGCGGTCACCGTGCCGTTGCACGACTTCCGCCGCAACGCAACGGCGATCACCGGGCTCTCGGTGCTGCTCGTGATCGTGAGCGCCGTCGCGAGCGGAGCGCTGTTCCACTGGTTACTGCCCCGCCTCAGCGCTCCCGCCGCCCTCGCGCTCGGTGCGGTCGTGAGTCCGACGGATGCGGTCGCCGCGACCTCGATGGGGCGCCGGCTTGGGCTGCCACCCCGGTTGGTGACCCTGCTGGAGGGTGAGGGACTGCTCAACGACGCCTCGGCCCTCGTACTGCTCCGCTGTGCGATCGCGGCGACGGCAGGCGGGGTGTCCCTGATCGGCGTGGCCGGGGACTTCGTGTTCGCGGTCGGAGTCGCGATCGGGATCGGTCTCGTCGTGGGGCACCTGACCGTGTGGCTGAGGTCGCGCGTGGGGAACGTCGTACTCAACACGACGATCTCATTCGCGGTGCCGTTCCTCGCGTTCATCCCGACCGACCACGTCCACGCGTCCGGGGTGCTCGCCGTCGTCGTCGCCGGGCTCGTGACCGGGCATCGGGGACCGCTGGTCTTCACGGCGGAGGTGCGGATCAGCGAACGGGTGAACTGGCGGACGATCCAGTTCGTGCTCGAGAACGGCGTCTTCCTCCTGATGGGCCTCGAACTGAAGTACCTGGTCGGCGAGGTGCACGAGGACCATGTCAGCGTCATCGAGGCCGTCGGTATCGGGCTTCTCGCGACCGTCGTCCTCGTCGGCGTCCGGGGCGCCTTCGTCGTCCCCCTTATCGCCCAGCTCACACGACACGAGCGAAGGGCCCGCGCCGGCGGCCGGGAGGTCGACTCCGCACTGCGGCGGTTGCGCACGGCCAGGCACGAGGATGTCGCCCAGGCCAGGGCCCACAGGAGGCTGACCAGGAAGCGGGCGGACCTCGACTTCCAGACGGTCGAGAGCCTCGGCTGGCGGGACGGCGCTGTGCTCGACTGGTCGGGGATGCGAGGCGTCGTCGCGCTCGCCGCCGCGCAGTCGCTGCCGACCGGCATCCCCTACCGGCCGCAGCTGATCTTCATCGCGTTCACCGTTGCCCTCGTGACACTGCTCGTGCAGGGCGGCACCCTGCCGCTGCTGATCCGCAGGCTCGGGCTCACCGGAAGCGCCGAGGCGGATGACCAGCGTGGCTTCGCAGCCCTGGTCGGCCAGGTCAGCGCGGCCGGTCTCGAGAGTCTCGGCAACCCTGCGCTCGCGCAGGACGATGGCGAACCGTTCACTGCGGAGGCGCTGTCCCGGGTGCGTGCGGACAGCATCCGCCGTGCACAGGCGCTCGACGAGACGGCGACCCCGGCCACCGGCGCCCCACACCACCAGAACCGTGCGCTCCGGCTGCGCGTGCTCGCACGTGAGCGCGCCGCCCTGCTCGACGCCCGTGATACCGGGGTCTACGGCTCGCACCTCATCGAGAGGGCCCAGCGCATGCTCGACCTCGAGGAAACCCGGCTGACCTCCAACCCCTGGGCATAACTCCTGCACATTCCCCGACGGTGGACTTCCTGCCGCGTGATTCCGGGGCGCCCGCCGCCAACCCCGGGAATGTGCAGGAGTTATGCCGAACCAGGACGGGTAACATGGCGCGGTGGCCATTCCGAAGATCCTGCTTTACTACGTCTTCACGCCGATCGCCGACCCCGAGGCCGTGCGACTCTGGCAGCGTGACCTGTGCGAAGCCCTCGCCCTCCGCGGTCGCATCCTGATCTCGAAGGACGGGCTCAACGGCACGATCGGCGGCGACCTCCCGGCCGTGAAACGTTACGTGCGGAAGACGCGCGAGTACCCGGCGTTCCACGACATAGACTTCCGGTGGAGCGAAGGCACCGGGCTCGACGAGACCGGCCTGAGCCTCGACTTCCCGCGCCTCGTGGTGAAAGTGCGCGAGGAGATCGTGAGCTTCGGCGCTCCCGCCGACCTCACGGTCACCGCGGCAGGAGTGCAAGGCGGCGGCACCCGGCTCTCCCCCGCCGCGCTGCACGAACTCGCCGCCGAGCGCGGCGACGACCTGGTCTTCTTCGACGGCCGCAATTCCTTCGAAGCGAAGATCGGACGCTTCCGGGGCGCCGTCGTTCCCGACGTCGCGACGACCCGCGACTTCGCCGCCGAGCTCGACAGCGGCCGGTTCGACCACCTCAAGAACCGGCCGGTCGTGACGTACTGCACCGGCGGCATCCGCTGCGAGGTGCTCAGCTCACTGATGAAGGACCGCGGATTCGGCGAGGTCTACCAGCTCGATGGCGGCATCGTGGGGTACGGCGAGGCATACGGGAATGCCGGTCTCTGGGACGGTTCGCTTTATGTCTTCGACCAGCGGATGTCCGTCGACTTCGCCGGGGACACCGCGGTCCTCGGTCGCTGCGCCTGTTGCGCGGCAGCGACGAACCAGATGCAGAACTGCCGCGAGCCGTCCTGCCGCGCACAGCTCGTCGTCTGCCCTGGCTGCGCCGCTCCGGCGCCCGCCTGCCCCGCGCACTCCTAACCGGCCGCGCGCGGGCGAGCTCACTGGCGTCCCCGGCCGAGAGGGCGAGCAGGATCAGGATGTCGAAGGTGACGCTCACGAGCGAGGTTCGCAGGGTGATCGCCGCCCCGTTGGCGGCATAGTCGACGAAGCTCAGGATGATGCTCACCGTCGCGAATGACATCGCGACGACCCGCGCCCAGTTCCGGCCGAAGTACACGAGTGCGGCGAACCCGAGGTTGAGGGCGAGGACGACCCCGTAGCCGGCCAGCAGGATCCCGAGGGTGACCCCTGCCGTCGCGGGGTCGACGGTGCCAGCCGGCTTGCCGTCGAGGGCGATGGCCGCGACGAATCCTGGCCAGTCGAGCGCTGTGAGGACGATGACACCGAGACCGGACAGGACCCGCGCGCCGAGCATCAGGGCTCCGACGCTGATCGATGCCGGCCGCCGCCGGTGGACGCCGGGCGCGGACGGCACGATCGAAGGTCCCCGACGCGAGCCAGTCGACCCTCGTCCCACCGGGGAGTAGCCAGCCGTCCGAGCAGCGCCAGAACCGCGCGTGGTGCCGCTTGGCCGGATTCTCGGCGACCTCCTGCTGGTAGGCGAAGTCCTGCATCCGGTCGAACAGGAACAGCGCACTGACCGGCGCCTCGTCATAGCTGCGCCTCGCGAGCGTCGCCGAGACCATCCTCCAGGTTGTGCCTGGCGTGATGTCGTCCGCCCGAAAGGCGTCCATTCCCGCGCTCACCGAGAGCCGGCACGGCACGACCCGCACGTTCTCTGGCACGAGGGCGGCGGTCAAAGCGTTCATGCTACCGAGTAGGCGGAACGCGGGTGAGGGGCGGGAAGTAGGCTCGGAGCATGACTAGTGAGACTCAGTTCCGCGCCATCGTCGTCGAACGAACTGTTGCGGAGGACGGCACGAAGTCGCAGCACGCGACGCTCACGCTCGTCGACGATTCCTTCCTGATGCCGGGTGACGTGACCATCACCGTCGACTACTCGAGCCTCAACTACAAGGACGGGCTCGCGCTCGCCGGCCGCCCCGGGGTCATCCGCTCCTGGCCCCTCATCGCCGGGATCGACCTCGTCGGCACCGTCGAGTCGAGCGAGGACCCGCGCTGGGCACCAGGAGACCGGGTCATCCTGAACGGCTCCGGCCTGGGCGAGACCCACCACGGCGGCCTCGCCGAACGCGCGAGGGTCTCCGGCGCATCTTTGGTACGCCTGCCCGCCGGGATCAGTGCCCTTCGGGCCGCCGCGATCGGCACGGCCGGATTCACCGCCATGCTCGCCGTGCTCGCGCTCGAACGCGCCGGGACAACGCCGGACTCCGGCCCTGTGCTCGTCACCGGCGCCGCCGGCGGCGTCGGCTCGATCGCGGTGGCCCTGCTCTCGGCCAGGGGCTACCGGGTGACGGCATCGACCGGCCGCGTCGACGAACTCGGCGACTACCTCCGCGGCCTCGGGGCCGAGGCGATCCTGGACCGGAGCACCCTCTCCGAGCCCGGAAAACCGCTTCAGGCCCAGCGCTGGGCCGCGGCCGTCGACTCCGTCGGAAGCGCCACCCTCGCCAATGTCCTCGCCCAGGCGAACTACGGGGCCGTGATCACCGCGTGCGGCCTCGCCCAGGGCGCCGACCTCCCGACGACGGTGATGCCCTTCATCCTGCGCGGGGTCAGCCTTGTGGGCATCAATTCCGTCGAGGCCCCACCGGCCCTCCGGGAACAGGCATGGTCGCGGCTCGAATCCGACCTCGACCTGGCGCTCCTCGACGGCCTGACGTCGGGCATCACGCTCGAGGAAGCGATCCCGGCGGCCGATGACATCCTCGCGGGTCGGCTGCACGGGCGCACAGTCGTCGCGATCCACGAATAGCTCGGTCAAACGCGATTCAATCGCGGCAGAACCGCCCAGTACCGCTATCACAGCGGATGCCCCACGGCGCACCCCCAGGCTTTCGGCGCGCCGTAATCCCCCACTAGTGGGGGATACTTTGGAAGAAAATGAGCGTACCTTGCATAACAGGAACCCCCTTCACCGGGGGTGACAGGTCCCGGGCCACCCATTCCGGAACCGCATACAGGTAGTAATGCAGAGCACCGACTCATCCCCGAGGCGGCTGCTGTACTCCCCCAATAGAGTGATCCGCACGCACTCGTTACCCGAAACGAAGCGCCGTCTCATGAATGAACTCTTTCACCGACCCCCGGAATGGTCCGGAATGATTCCTGGGGCCGTCGCATGAAGTCCAGCATCCACCGCGACACGCTGGGCGCGATCCTCGAACTCGCAACCGCCCCTCATGAGTCAGCCATGCTGGTCGTCGGGGAGCCCGGATCCGGCAAATCGCGCCTACTCGCCTCCGTCGAACCGATCGCAGGGATCGAGATCTTCCGGGTCAGGATCAATCCTGCGGAAGCCGGCTTCCCGCTCTCCGGCCTCTCGGCCTTCGTCGCCTCGTTCCAGACCCCGGCCGCCGCGGCGCTCTCGAGCGAACTCCTCATCCCCGGCGAAGCGGATGCCCGGCTCGCCGCCCGCGCGGCGGAACTCCTCGCCCTGATCCGCGACTTCACCCCCGCGACAACCCTCCTCCTGATCGACGACCTCGACCTGATGGACCTCCCGAGCCAGACCGTGTTCGCGATGGTCGCGGCGCGCCTCGGCGGCACGGGGCTGCGCCTCGTGGGCACCGTGTGTGCAGAGCCCCCCGTCGGCCCGCTCGCTTCGCTCCCGCGCATCACCCTCGACCGCCTCACCTTCGCCGAATCGATGCTCCTCGCGACCGAACTTCTCGGGTCCCAGTCCGACGAGGCGCTCCGGCGGATGCTGGCATCCTCCTCATCGGGAAGTCCGTCCGAAATCGCCAGGAACGCCCGGCTCCTGACCAGCAGGCACCTCGGGAACGCCGCCCCTGTCGCCCTGCCGTTCCGCGCCTCCCGCGCTCCCTCGACGCGGACCTCGCAGGAACCGGACGACCAGCACCTCCTGCTGGCGATGCTGTCCTGCTCCTACCTGAGCAGCCAGGATCCGATCCGGCAGAGCGGCGACCCCATCCGAGGCGCCCTGGAAGAACTCCTGTCCGCGGGAACCGTCATCCGCGACGGCCGGTACCTCCGGATTTCGGACTCAGCGCTGCGTTCCCATCTCTATTGGTCAATCGACGCCGGTACCCGCGCCGAATTCCATGCCCGTGCCGCCCGCAGCGAGGACGCACCCGGCGGGGATCCCGGCCTCGCCGCGTGGCACCGCAGCTGGGCGGACGCCGGCAGCCTCTCCTCGGACGAACTGCTCGCTTCCGCTGCCGAATTCGGCCGCAGGGGCCTGATCTGGCAGTCCGTCGAACTCGCCGAACGCGCCCTCGCCCTCGCGCTCGACGCCACCGGAAGCCCCGAGGCCCTGCTCGAGGTCGCGGAGGCGCTGTACCTGCAGGGCGAACTCTCCTATGCGGCCCGCTATGCCAGGCTCGGCCAGCGCAGGACCGGCTCGCTCGCCACGGTCACAAAGCTCGCGACCCTGCGCAGCGGAATCGAATTCATGTCGACCCACCAGCTGCTCACGACCGACCTCGACGACTGGGTAGGGCCGCGCGGCGCGAGCGGCAGGACGGAAGACCTCGCCCGCATGCTCGGCATGAGCGCCCTCAGTCACGCCGAGCGCTGGGAGGTCGACGCCGCGCGGGAAGCCCTCGCCAGGGGCCGTCATCTCCTCGAAAGCGCAACCCCGGAGTCCGTCGAACTCCACGAGCTGTCCGCACTGCTGCTGTCCGCTCTCGAGGGTGACCCTGGACCCTCGACCCGGATGTTCGAGCGGCTGTCCCGGCACGGCTGGACCGAGGAGACGAGCGCCAGGGCCCTGTCCGTCCTCGGCCGCAGCCTCACGTTCATCGACCGATACGGCGACGCCAGGCGGGTACTGCGCACCGTCGTCGGCCTCGAGCCCCCGCCGGACCCGATCGTCCTGCAGACGGCCAGATACTACCTCGCGGAGAACGAAATTCTCGCCGGAAACCAATTCGAGGCCATGGCCATCATCGAATCGCTCACAGGATCCGGGACGGAACAGGTGCATCGCCGCCCGCTCCAGCTGCTGACGGCCTGGTACTGGCAGGCCCGCGGAGACCGAGTGCGCGCGGACGCGGCGATCGAGCTCTGCAACCGCAGCTTCGCGACGAGCGACCATCCGGCTCTCGCCGCCCGGCTCGTTGCCGACCAGGGCCGGTTCGCCCTCATGGAGGGCCGGTTCGACGATGCGATCGCATTCCTGCACCGGGCCGGCGCAATCGGGTCAGCGTTCCGCAACCCCTCGCTGCTCCGGAGCCACGTCGACCTGATCGAGGCATACGTGCTGTCCGGCCGACTGCGGGAGGCCGTGATCCAGTTCCGTGAGTTCCGGGCCAGGGCCCGGCTCTTCCACACCCGGTGGACGGTGCTCGCCACTGCGCGGGCCGAGGCCCTCCTGACACCCGGCGAGGCATCCATCGCCGTCTTTGAACAGGCCGCTGGCCTCTGGCAGCCGGGCGATTCGCAATTCGAGCAGGGCCGCACCCTCCTGAGCTTCGCCGACCGGCTCGTGAGCCTCGGGCACGGCAGGGAAGGCGCAGACCAGTACCTGGCCGCACGGATGATCTTCACCCAACTCGGCGCCATCCCGTGGGCCAGAAAAGCGGATGCCGTCCGCCTGGGCACCCACGCCCCGAGCGTCAATCCCCTCCTCGCGACCCTTGCCCCCGACGAACGACTCGTCGCCGAACTCGTGCAACAGGGCAAACGCAACAAGGAGATCGCCGCCGAGCTCTTCGTGTCCCTGCGCACAGTGGAGGTGCGCCTCACCCGGACATACAACAAGCTCGGTGCCAAGTCCCGTTCGCACCTGATCGCGCTGCTCTCCGGCACCGGCACGGTACTCTCAGACGGCGCGGCAAGCGGGATGGTCTGATATACAGGGACCAGTCGGGTCGCGCTACCCCGGCAGGGCGTCGCCGACCGCAATCCCGGGGCTCGCCGCAGTGTTGCTCCGTCGTTCCGGGCTCTTCCACGTGCCGCTCGACCGGCCGAATAAAGCCTGCGGGATGGTCCGGAGACAGATGAACGCGTCGACGATGCGCACGAGCGGGAAGCCGATCCCGAGCACCAGGTAGTGCACCCGCCCGGTCACGATCACGACCAGGATCGTGAGCAGGTAGTCCGGCACCAGCACCCCGATGACGATGGAGGCCGGAGGGACCGCCTGCGCGACCGCGATCGACACCGGGTCTGCCGAGACCTCGCCCCAGGCCGCGGCCGCAAGCGACATCAGGAGCAGCGGCAGGAAGATCAGCATCATGATGCTGCTCGTCACGAGTTCGAAGACGTAGAGGGCGAGGGCTCCCCAGAAGGTCCCGAACCGGAAACCGTGCCGGCGGACCGTCTGCCAGAAGCCGAGCGTCCACCGGCGCAGCTGTTTCGTGTAATCCCGGAAGGTGTCGGGGTCCTGGGTATACGCGATCGCCGCAAGGGGGTGGAAGGCGATGCGGCCGAGCCGCTTGGCATGCACCTCGAATGTCATGTTGAAGTCCTCGATCGCGAGCCCCGGAGCTGAAATGTCGATGTCGGCGAGGATCCGGCTGCGATACATGCTCGCGAAGCCGGGGACGATCGACACCACGTTCGCGAAGCGGGCGGCCTGGCCGTACTTGAGGAGGAACTGCACGACCACATAGAACCGTTCGCGGTACGCCACGAGAAAACGGCCGAGGCGGGTCGGCGATGGCGGGTCCGTCACCGTCGCGGCGCGGCCGGCGACGGCGACGACCCCGGGATCGTCGAAGTACGGCAGGCCCGTCTCCATGTAGTCGTCCGCGAGCTGCGTGTCCGCGTCGAGCAGCATCACGATCTCAAAGCGTTCGTCAAGCCGGAAGTGCATGATCGCGGCGACGAGCGCACCGGCCTTGCCGCGGTTGGGCAGGAGCTCGACGACGTTCGCCCCGCTCTCCTCCGCGATCATCGCCGTCGTGTCCTTCGAAGCGTCCGAGGCGATGAAGATGTTGCCGACGGGCACGAGCCTGGCGGCCGAGCGGATCGTGTTCCGGATCACGAGTTCTTCATTGTGCGCCGCGATCAGCACGGCAACGTCCTTCGGGGTGACGCGGCCGCCTGCTCCGGCGGCCGCCCCGCCAGCGGCCTGCTGTGCGAGCCGGTGGCGCGCACTCCGCGGCCGCTTCCGGAATGCCTGCGCGACGACCCGGCCCAGACCGACCGTGCCCCATAGGGCGGTGTTCACCCCCACCACGAGGACGAGCACCACGACCAGGCTCAGCATATGACTCTCCGTCGACCTGCCGGACGCGGGGTCGCTCCGGTGGTCCGACCGTACACGCGGGACAGGGCGCCCGCGACGGCACGCAGGTGCGGTTAACCACATCCGGGTGCGGGATGCCCACACGATCCCGCAGAGTCCCGACCATGGCTTGCCCGGATCGCAACATCTGCAGAGACTGGCCGCGGGAACACCACACGCCGTACCTCGCCGAGTCCCGAAACTCCTCGCTTGCCGGCGGCGCATCCGCGAACCGCACCTAAACACACAGACTTACCCGAACAAAGGACCTGGAATGTCAATCGAAATCGTCGACGACTCTTCCCTGCCGCTCACGCACCAGGGCCGCCAGCGCACGAACGCGGACGCCCGGCTCATCCCGGTCATCCCCCGCACCCAGTTCGACTTCGACGTCGCCATCGTGGGCCTGGGATACGTCGGACTGCCGACGGCGCTGTCCCTGCACGCCGCCGGTCTCCGCGTTCTCGGCGTCGACGTGAGCGAACGCCGGCTCGCCGTGATCCGCAGCGGTGAAGCCGACCTCCTCGAGTCAGACCGCGATCGCCTCGAGACGGCACTGGAGGGCGACGACTTCCAGATCACGGGCGACACCTACCTGCTCGGAGACGCGGCAGCGGTCATCATCTGCGTCCCCACGCCGATCGACGAACACCTCACGCCCGACCTCGAGATCCTCGCGAGCGCGTGCACGATGGTCGTCGACGCCGCCGTTCCCGGCCAGCTCCTGATGCTCACATCCACGACGTACCCCGGCTGCACCAGGGACCTCCTCGTCACCCCGCTGCTCGTGCGCGGCCTGACCGCGGGCAAGGACATCTTCGTTTCCTTCAGCCCCGAACGCATCGACCCCGGCAACGACCGCTTTGCCCACGAGGACGTGCCGCGGGTGGTCGGCGGCGCGACCCCGGCCTGCCAGACTGCGGGAGCCGCCCTCCTCGGCCGCTATGCCCGCAACATTCACGGTGTCAGCTCCCTCGAGGTCGCCGAGATGAGCAAGCTCCTCGAGAACACCTTCCGGGCGGTGAACATCGCCCTCGCGAACGAATTCGCCGAGGCGTGCCTCGCCCTCGGACTGTCGGTCATCGAGGTCATCAACGCCGCAGCGACCAAGCCGTACGGGTTCATGCCCTTCTTCCCCGGCGCCGGCGTCGGCGGACACTGCATCCCGTGCGACCCGCACTACCTGCTCTGGCAGCTCCGCAAGGCGCACGTCGACGCGCCGGTCATCGAACACGCGATGAGCGAGATCGCCGGCCGCCCGCGGCGGGTCCTCGAGCGGGTGCGCGAAACCCTCGCCGACCAGGGCAAGCCGCTCCGCGGCGCACGCGTGCTCGTTGTCGGAGTCTCGTACAAGCCCAACGTCGCCGACCTCCGCGAGTCGCCTGCCCTGGATATCCTCAGCATGCTGGCCGACCAGGGCGCGGACGTCGGGTTCCACGACCCGTTCTTCGGGTCCGTCCGGCTCAGGAACGGCAGCGAGCTCACCGCGACGGTCGACCCGGACGCATTCGGCGCCGACCTTGTGGTCCTGCACACCGACCACGACAACGTCGACTGGGAATGGCTGTCCCCCGAGGTCCTCGTGCTCGACACGACCTACCGTCGCACCGACCTGCCCCGCCGCGTGCAGCTCTGACCCCTTCTTTCCCGGGCGGATGCCTGGGGCCGCTCGGCCCCCGGCATCCGTTGCCCTGCCCACCCCTTCGATCGGAGAACCACCGTGAAATCATTGATCACCGGCGGCGCCGGCTTCATCGGCAGCCACCTCACCGAATACCTGCTGGAGCAGGGTGACGACGTCATCGTGCTCGACAACCTCTCGACCGGCTCGCTCCGCAACCTCGCCAGAGTCAGTGACAACCCCCGGTTGCGTTTCGTCCAGGGCAGCATCCTCGACAAGGCACTCGTCACCGACCTCATCACCGGGCGTGACCGGGTCTTCCACCTCGCCGCGGCCGTCGGCGTCAAGCTCATCGTTGAGGAGCCCCTGACGAGCCTGCGCACAAACATCCACGGCACCGAGAACGTCCTCGACGCGTGCGTCGCCGCGGGGGTGACCCTGCTGCTCGCGTCGACGAGCGAGGTCTACGGGAAGAACACCGCTGACAGCCTCGACGAGGAGTCCGACCGCATCCTCGGCTCCGCCCTCAAATCCCGGTGGACGTACGCCGCCGCGAAGGGAATCGATGAGGCGTTCGCGCACGCCTACTGGAGTGAGTTCGGACTCTCGGTTGCCATCGTGCGCCTGTTCAACACGGTCGGGCCGCGGCAGACCGGGCGTTACGGCATGGTCTTCCCCAACCTCGTCGGCCAGGCGCAGCGAGGGGAACCGCTGACGGTCTTCGGCGACGGACGACAGACCCGCTGCTTCTCCTACGTAGGCGACATCGTGCCCGCCCTCGTCCGGCTCGCCGAGACTCCGGCGGCGTACGGCCTGGCCGTCAACATGGGCGGCGCCCAGGAGATCTCGATCCTCGGCCTCGCCGAGCGCGTGATCGACGTCCTCGGCTCGACGAGCGACATCAGCCTGATTCCCTACGAGCAGGCGTACGCCCCCGGCTACGAGGACATGCGTCGCCGGGTCCCCAACAACGGCCTCGCGCGGAAGCTCGTCGACTTCGAACCGAGTACCCCTCTCGACGATGTGATCCGGAACGTGGCCGGCGCCGCGGCGGCCGGCGGAAACGCCAACGAGGCCATGGCCCTCGCGGGTTCGCCGCTGCATCCGCACGACCCCGGCCTCGTCGCCGCCGGCAGCCAGATCCCCGGGGGGCTCTGATGTGCGGGATCATCGCCTGTCGCGCCATCGAACCTGCGCCCGGCTATCTCGTCGCGGGACTCAAACGCCTCGAGTACCGCGGCTACGACTCTGCGGGCATCGCCGTGTCCGCAGAAGACGGCACGACGGCCGTGTTCCGCACGGTCTCGCGCGTCGACTCCCTGACCGGGCTCGTCGAGGACTGGGGCGGCCCCTTGCTCGCAGGCACCGGCATCGGCCACACCCGCTGGGCCACGCACGGCGGGGTGAGCGTGCAGAACGCGCACCCTCACCAGGACTGCGAGGGCCGCCTGAGCGTCGTGCACAACGGCATCCTCGACAACGCGGACCGGCTGCGCGCAGAGCTCGTGCATGCCGGGCACCGGTTCACCTCCGAGGTCGACAGTGAGGTCATCTGCCACCTCGTCGAGGACCGCCTGCTCGACTCCGACGATCTGCTCGGAGCGGTGAGCGCCGCGGTCGCCCAGCTGACCGGTTCGTGGGCCCTCGTCGTCCTCGACGCGCGGACAGGGCGCATGGTCGCCGCCGCACACCGCTCGCCGTTGCTCGCTGCCCGTTCCGCAGCGGGAATCTTCCTCGCGAGCGACATTTCGGCGATCGGCGACTGGGTCGACGACTTCCACATCCTCGCGGACGGTGACGTCGTCGAGGTCACGAACGACCTGGTCTGGACCAACTCCGGGATCCCGACCCCGCTTCCCATGGCCATCCCGCGACCGCCGCGGCCGCAGTTCTCGCTGACCGTCGAAGCCGACGACCACATGGCCACCGAGATCCGGGAGCAGCCGGAGGCCGCGGCCCGCCTGCTCGACGAGGTCGGCGGCCGGATCGCGACCGGCGAGCTCTGGAACGACCTCGGTCTGCCCCGGTTCGACCGGATGCGGGTGGTCGCGTGCGGGACCTCCCTCAACGCCGGAGAGGTCATCGGTTCCACACTCAGCCGGCTCGGCGGGCTCGGCCACTCCTCCGTCGTCGCGAGCGAAGCGGCAGGCTCTGTCGTCGAACCGGGAACGCTCACGGTGATGATCAGCCAGTCTGGCGAGACCGCGGACGTGCTCCGCGCCCTCGAAGAGGGACCGGAGGGCTCTCCGGTGCTCGCCCTCGTCAACAACGTGCACTCGACGCTCGGCCGCAAGGTCGACGCAGTCCTCAGCTGCGCGGCCGGGCCGGAAATCGGTGTCGCCGCCACGAAGACGTTCGTCTGCCAGGTCATGGTCGGCACCGGGCTCGTGATCTCGTCGCTCGTCGCGAGCGGCAGGATGGACGTGGCCAGGGCCCACCGGCTCGTCAACGACCTGTACCTGATTCCGGAACAACTCGCGGAGGCCGCTGCCGCCGCGCGGGCGCTGATTCCTCCCCTCGTCGAGGAGGTGCGGGGCGCCAAGGGTTTCCTCTTCCTCGGGCGGGGCGCCGGTGTCGCATACGCCGCGGAGGGCGCACTCAAGCTCAAGGAGATCACGTACCGTTGGGCGGAGGCCTACCCGGCCGGCGAACTCAAGCACGGTCCGCTCGCGCTCGTCGAGGAGGGCACCCCTGTCGTAGTGATCGACGACGACGATCCCCGGCTGGCCGGGAATATCGCCGAGGTGCGCGCGCGCGGCGGGCGCATCATCACGATCGGCCGGCCGGGCAGCAGCGTCGAAGTCCCGTTGTCGCTCGGAGCACCGTGCGGGCCGCTCGCGGCCGTCGTTCCGCTGCAGATGCTCGCACTCGGCCTCGCCGTCGAGCTCGGCTTTGACGCGGACAAGCCCCGCAACCTCGCCAAGTCGGTCACCGTGGACTGAGCGGGGCGGGGGTGGCCGGTGCGAGCCGGCCGACGTTCCGCTGGGAAGGTGGTGAAGATGACCCGTGAGCGCACGAGAGGCCGGGTAGCATCTCAACGCCATCGGCTGCCGACCCGGTGTGGACATTCTGTGTGGTGGAGGAGGGTGAATGCCGGAAGACGATGAGCCAGCGGGCGGGACCCCTCGCCGGCGCGCGCTCCTGATCAGTCTCCTCGCGATCGGCTTGACGGTCCTGGCCGTGCTCACGATCGTGGTGTCGACCGCTCCGCGACCCGGCCAGAGCACAGCTCCCCCCTCGGCCAGTCAGTCCCCCGTCGCGGGCGGGTACCCCTGGCACACCGGGATCGTTTCGACGACGTTCTGGGTCGGCGAGATCTTCGACCCGAACGCCGCGGACGGCAGCCAGGTCTATTCGACGTATGACTCGGAGTGGATGGCGAGCTATGGCGGCTGCGACGGCGTCCGAACGGCGGCCGACTGCCAGACCGAGGTGCGGACGGCGGCCAACGACTACTTCCCGACCCAGCTGGCACCGAAGGAGAACCCGTTCTACCTCGATCTCCCGTTCGACGACCTAAACGACGCCCAGGCGTTCGCGACCCGCGAGCAGGTCGTACCGTGGGCCGGCCATTCGGCCTACGCGGGCTCGGCGGGCGATGACACCGTCAGCCTGATGAAGAACCGGTGGGTGCGCATCCGCTCGAACGGCCAGACCTGTTACGGCCAGATCGAGGACGCCGGGCCCGGCCAGTACCATGATGCCGCCTACGTGTTCGGTGCGGACGATGCCCGGCCGGCCAACAAGAAGTTCAACGGAGCGGGCATGGACATCTCCCCAGCCCTGAACGGCTGCCTGCGCTTCAGCGACATCAACGGGGAGAACGACACGGTCGACTGGCAGTTCGTCGAGGCGGCTGACGTGCCGCCGGGGCCCTGGACGAAGATCGTCACCACGAGCGGCGTGCGCCCGTAGCCCACGACCTGCGACGGGCTACAGCTTGAGCGAGGCGATCAGGTCGGGGGCGTGGTTGGTGGTGAGGATCACGCGCGAGAAGTCCTCGTCGATGAGGTCGATCACGACGGCCTGGCGGCGGCGCTTGATCGCGAGGAAGTCCTTGCCCCCGTGGAACTTCCAGGTGCCGACCGCGAGCACGAGCGGAACCTCGAGGCCGGGGGCGCGGATCCCGCGGATCCAGATCCACGGGTCGTCCGTGATCGTCACCGAGCGGATGTTGTCCCGTGCGACGACGATGTCCTCGCGGCGGAAGGCGAGCGTCTTCTCCGCCTTCGTCAGGTGTACCTCGAGCCGATCGGGATGAACGCGCAAGGAAGCCATAGGCCTAGTCTGCCCCGTTCGGAAGGTATTCCCGCTGTCGAAACCTCACAATGCAGTAACGCGGAACTGTGCGCTCCGTCAGTCAGGGACGACGGCGGCCGCTGCCGCCTTCGCCGCCGCGGGCAACGCGTCGAGAATCCACTCGATCGCCTGTCCGTCGTGGGCCGCAGAGACGAACCAGGCCTCGAACACCGAGGGCGGCAGGGACACTCCGGCGTCGAGCATCGCGTGGAAGAACGGGCCGTACCGGAAGGACTCCTGGCGCTGCACGGCGGCGTAGTCCCGTGGGGGGTGCGCTGCGGCATCCGCCCCGAACGCGAAGCTGAACAGGTTGCCCGCCCGCTGCACGCTGTGAGCGACACCCTCTGCGGCGAAGGCGGCGGAGACCGCGTTCGAGAGCAGCAGCGCCGTCGCATCGAGCCGCGGATAGACGGTGTCGTCGAGGGCGCGCAGGGTCGCGATGCCCGCTGCGACGGCGACCGGGTTCCCGGACAGGGTGCCGGCCTGGTAGACCGGGCCTGCAGGGGCGAGGTAGTCCATGACGTCGGCGCGTCCACCGAGGGCCGCGACGGGCAGGCCGCCACCGATGACCTTGCCGAACGTGAAGAGGTCGGGGCTGTACGGCGCAGCGGGAGTCTCTCCCGCGTTGTCGAGGCCCCAGTACCCGGCCGGCCCGACCCGGAAGCCGGTGAGCACCTCGTCGATGATGAGCATCGCCCCGTAGGAGTGCGCGAGCTCGGTGAGGGCTGCGTTGAAGCCGGGGTCTGGCGCGACGACGCCCATGTTCGCGGCGGCGGCCTCGGTGATGACGGCGGCAATCCTCCCCGGGTGGGCTTCGAACGCGGCGCGCACGGCCTCGAGGTCGTTGTACGGGAGCACGAGAGTCTGCGCCGCAGTCGCAGCGGTCACACCGGCGGAACCGGGCAGGGCGAGGGTCGCGAGCCCGGAACCGGCCTGGGCCAGGAGTCCGTCGGAGTGGCCGTGGTAGTGGCCGGCGAACTTGATCAGGAGTTCGCGACCGGTGAAGCCGCGGGCGAGGCGAATGGCCGTCATCGTGGCCTCCGTGCCGGTCGAGACGAGGCGCAGCTTGTCCACGGCGGAGACGCGGTCCTCGATCAGCTCGGCAAGTTCGGTCTCGTCCGGAGTGGACGCACCGAAGGACAAGCCGAGTGCTGCCGCGGCCTGGACCGCGTGGACGACCTCAGGGTGCGCGTGGCCCAGGATCGCGGGCCCCCAGGAGCTGACGAGGTCGACGTAGTCGCGGCCGTCGGAATCGGTGACGTAGGCTCCTGAGGCCTTCACGAGGAACAGCGGGGTGCCGCCGACCGAGCGGAAGGCCCGGACCGGCGAGTTCACGCCGCCGGGAATGGCGCGCTGGGCGCGGGCGAACAGCTCGTCGTTGCGGGTCATCACGTGCGGTTTCCTTCGGTGAGCCAGGCGGCGAGTTCGACGGCCCAGTATGTGAGCACGGCGTCTGCGCCTGCCCGGCGGATGCTGAGCACCGATTCCTCGATCGAACGGCGGCGGTCGATCCAGCCCTGGGCAGCGGCCGCCTCGATCATCGCGTACTCGCCGGACACCTGGTATGCCCAGACCGGGACGTCACTCACGGCCGCGACGTCTGCGAGCACATCGAGATAGCTGCCTGCCGGCTTGACCATCACGACGTCCGCGCCCTGTTCGATGTCGAGCAGGGCCTCGCGCACGCCCTCCCTGCGGTTGGCCGGGTCGAGCTGGTAGCTGCGCCGGTCGCCCGTGAGCGTCGACTGCACGGCCTCGCGGAACGGACCGTAGAACGCGGAGGCGTACTTCGCCGAGTATGCGAGGACGGCGGTGTCCAGGAATCCCGAACCGTCGAGGGCCGCGCGCACGGAGGCGACCTGGCCGTCCATCATCCCGCTGAGCCCGAGCAGCCGGGAACCGGAGGCGGCCTGGACCAGCGCCATCTCGTTGTACCGCTCGAGGGTCGCGTCGTTGTCGACACTGCCGTCGAGCGCGAGCACCCCGCAGTGGCCGTGGTCGGTGAATTCGTCGAGGCACAGGTCGGTCTGCACGACGAGCGCGTCGCCGACCTCGTCGGCGATGGACCGGGTCGCGACATTGAGGATCCCCAGCGGGTCGGTCGCGCCGGAACCGATGGCGTCGCGCACATCCGGCACCCCGAAGAGCATCACGCCGCCGATGCCTGCGGCGGCGGCCTCGGCTGCGGCCCGGCGGGCACTGTCGATCGAGTGCTGCACCACGCCGGGCATGGAGGTGATGTTCACCGACTCCCGCCCTTCGCGGACGAACATCGGCAACACGAGTTCGGCGGGGTGCAGACGGGTTTCACTGGCGAGCCGGCGAAGTGCGGGAGTGGAACGCATCCGCCGCGGCCGAATAACAGGACTAATCACCTGTCTACCCTACCCACGCCAGCCGAGACACCACTCGAGCCCCCGCGAGAGCGGGAGGGAGGGGAAGGTTGAAGCTCTAGCGGAGTTCGGCGAAGTGCGAGAGGGCCTCGATGAGCGCCTCGGCGCTGGGCGCCTCCGCGACGAGGTCGACGCGGAGTCCGACGGCCGCGGCGTCCTTGGCGGTGCGCGGACCGATGCAGGCGACGAGGGTTGTCTCGGGGACCGGTCCGAACTGCTCCTGCACCTGTTCTGCGACGCTCCCCGAGGTGACCAGGAGCGCCTGCACCTTGCCGGCCGCGACGTCCGCAACGACCCGCGGGTCCACGGGAACCCCGATCGTGCGATAGGCGACGACGGACTCGACCTCGTGGCCGATCCGGCGCAGGCCCTCGGTGAGCAGGGGCTTGGCGATCTCGGAGCGCAGGGTGAGGATGCGCAGGGGCACGACACCCTGGGTGGCGGCTTCCCACTCGGCGAGCAGGCCACGGGCGGAGTTGTCCTCGGCGGGGACGAGGTCGACGCGATAACCGGCAGCGACGAGAGCCGCGGCGGTGGTCTCGCCGACGGCGGCGATCCGGGTGCCGGGAGCCACGACGGCGCGGTGCGAGGAAAGCACATCGACGGTCGTCGCGCTCGTGATCGTCATCCAGTCGAAGTCGCCGTCCGCGAGGTGGGCGAGCGCCGCGTCGAGCGCAGGGGCGTTGTCGGTTGCGGCGAAATTGATCATCGGGGCCACGATCGGCTGCGCACCGCGCGAGCGGAGGTCCGCGGCGACGTGGTCGCCCCACGGGCCGCCGCGCGGGACGAGGACGCGCCAGCCGGCAAGCGGCTTGGTGGGATTGGAGAGGGTTTTGTAGCGCCAGGTCATTTCTTAAGAAGTCACCTTCATGGGGGCAAAATCGGCAGCCCCGCCTTGGATCAGATCACGGGCCACACGCTCGGAGACGTCCTGGGCGGCCTCGACCAGGTGGATGACGGAATGTGAATCGGGCGTCGCGGCGTGCGAACTCACGATACTTCGGGCACCATCAGGACTGTACACCGTGGCAGTCAGGAACAACAGGCCGTCGTCGATCGCCGCCATCGCGCCGATCGGGGCGGCGCATCCGGCCTCGAGTCGCGCGAGCACGAGACGCTCCGCGGTCGTGGTGGCCTGGCTCGTCGCATGGTTGATCGCGGCGAGCGCGGTTCCGAGCGGGCGATCAAGCCTGCCCTCCCGCACCTCGATCGCGAGGGAACCCTGGCCGGGCGCGGTCGGCCAGTCGGAGAGCTCGAGGTACTCGCCCTCGACCGCGCTCAGGAGGCCGAGCCTGCTGAGGCCGGCCGCGGCGAGCACAACGGCGTCGAGGTCGCCTGCGGCGACCCTGCCGAGCCGGGTGTCCACGTTGCCGCGGATGTCGACGACGAACAGGTCCGGCCGGGCCTTCAGGAGCTGGGCGACCCGGCGCGGGGAGCCGGTGCCGACCCTGGCGCCCTCTGGGAGGGTCTCGAGGGTCAGTCCGTCGCGGGCGCAGAGCACGTCACGCGCGTCGGCGCGGCGCGGCGTGGCGCCGACGACGAGGCCGGGGTACAGTGCGGTCGGCAGGTCCTTGAAGGAGTGCACGATCGCGTCGCAGTCGCCGTTCAGCAGGGCCTCGCGGAGGGCGCTAGCGAACACGCCCGTCCCGCCGAGGCCGGAGAGGGGTTCCTTCGAAGTGTCGCCGTGGGTCGTGATCACGACGAGCTCGACGTCGGTGCCCGCTGTTGCTGCGATCCGGTTGGCGACCGCCTGGGTCTGGGCGAGGGCGAGGGCGCTCCCCCGGGTGCCGATCCTGATCGTGCTCACGGCGCGATCCCGGCGAGGGCGGGCTTGAAGCCGAGGCGCACGTTCTCGCAACAGCCCGGCCGGCAGACGTCGTACCAGGGTCCGAGCGGGGTCATCGCGGGGCGTTCGGCTGCCGGCGTGTCCTCGAGGCGCTCGACCACGAGGTCGATCAGCCCGCTCACGTATGCAGGGTCGACCCCGGGCGTGGGTACGCGCACCGAGTACAGTCCCTGCTCGCGCGCGGTCTCCGTCGCCTCGTTGTCGAGGTCCCACATGACCTCCATGTGGTCGCTCACGAAACCGAGCGGCACGATCACGACGGCGCGGATGCCCCTGGCCGGGAGCAGCCGGATGGCGTCGTTGATATCGGGCTCGAGCCACGGCATGCTTGGCGGCCCGCTCCGGGACTGGAAGACGAGCTGCCACGGGGTCTCGCTCGCCGCGGCATCCACTGCGGCGACGGCGGTCATCACCGCGTGCGCGACGGCGAGGTGCTGGGCCTCGTATGCGCCGCCCTCACCGAAGCCGCGCTCGGCGGGTCCGCTCTTCGCGGCGTCCGTCGACGGGATCGAGTGCGTCGAGAACAGGATCTCCACCTCGGTGGCGAGGTCGATGCCGGGGATCTGGGCGGCGACATCCGCGAGGCCCTTGCTGACGCCGGCGATGAAGGGGGTGACGAAGCCGGGGTGGTCGAAGAACTGGCGGACCTTGTCGATGTGCACCACGCCGGTCAGGCCGGTGACCTCGAGCGCCGCCGCGAGGTCTTCCCGGTACTGGCGGCAGCCGGAGTACGAACTGTATGCGCTTGTCACGATCGCGAGCAGGCGGTCCTGGCCGTTGGTGTGGGCCTCGGCGACGACGTCGCGGAGGTAGGGGTCCCAGTTGCGGTTGCCCCAGAGCACGGGGATGTCGATGCCGCGGCGGTCGAGTTCGGCTTCGAGCGCGGCGCGGAGCACTCGGTTCTGGGCGTTGATCGGGCTGATGCCGCCGAAGTGGCGGTAGTGGGTCGCGACCTCTTCGAGGCGTTCCTCCGGGATGCCGCGGCCGCCCGTGACGTTGCGGAGGAAGGGGATCACGTCGGCCTGGCCCTCCGGTCCCCCGAAGCCGGCCAGGAGGATGGCGTCGTACGCGCTCACTACTGAAGCACCTCGACGAGTTCCGCGGTGGAGATGCGGCGTCCGGTGTAGAACGGGACCTCTTCGCGCACGTGGCGGCGGGCCTCGGTGTTGCGGAGCTCCCGCATGAGGTCGACGAGCTCGGTGAGCTCGTCGCTCTCGATCGGGAGGAGCCATTCGTAGTCGCCGAGGGCGAAGGCGGAGACGGTGTTGGCGATCGCACCGCGGAAGGCGGCGCCCTTGCGGCCGTGGTCAGCGAGCATGGCGCTGCGCTCGGCCTCCGGGAGCAGGTACCACTCGTAGCTGCGGACGAACGGGTAGACGGTCAGCCAGGCCTTGGGTTCGACGCCGCGGAGGAAGCCGGGCACGTGGCTCTTGTTGAATTCGGCGTCGCGGTGCACGCCCATCGCGTTCCAGGTCGGAAGCAGGCTCTTGAGGAGCCGGCTGCGGCGCAGCTCCCGGTTCGCCCACTGCAGGGTCTCCGCCTCGGGGGCATGGGTCCAGATCATCAGGTCGGCGTCGGCGCGGAGGCCGGACACGTCGTAGAAGCCGCGGACGGTGACGCCCTCTGCCTCGACGAGTTCGACGATGTCGTCAAGCTCGAGGACGGCGTGCGGCACGTCGCGGCCGTCAAGGTCGTCCGGATTCGTCGGGTCCTTGCGAAGCACGGCGAAAAGGGTGAAGCCCTGGGGCGACGCCGCACTCGTTGCGTCACCGGTGAGGGTGTCGGCGTCGGGGGCGGGGTGGGAAGAGGTTACTGCCTCTCCGGCAGCCGGCTGAGTCATGAGTACAGTCTCTACTTTTTTGTGACGAGAGCCAAAAGACTCAGCCGGTGCCCGGCTGGGGCGTTTCCGATTCAGTCGTCGAGGACTGCCCTGAGCGCGAACCAGACGGCGGCGCCGACCGCCAGCGCGCTGCCGATGGCGACCCCGAGCAGTGCCGTGGGGTTCTCCTCGCCGAGCTTGTGCAGGCGGCGCCTGGCAAGGCGTTCCTGGTCACGCAAGCGCTTCGGGACGTTGAGCTTGTACTCGATTGCGTCGAGGGTCAGCGCGAGCTGCGCGCGCGCGGCGGTCGCCTCGGCGCGCAACGCATGCGTGGACTTCGATGGAGTCGCTGCTGCACCGGTCGTTTTGTCCTGTTCAGTGCTCATAGTCTCCGACTCCCTTGATCGCGTCCTCGTCCCGGCGGATGCTTGCCGCGAGGCCGTCCGGGTCGGCGCGCGTTCCGGCCTTCACCCGGTTGACCCCGATCAGCACGAGGATCGCGGCAATGAGGAGCAGGGCCACCGCGACGATGAGCGTCGCGAGCCAGAGCGGCAGCACGAGCGCGAGGGCGATCACGGCGAGCGCGACGAAGACGATGACCGCGAGGAATGCGAACACCCCGGCCACGACGAAGAGGCCGATGCCGACGCCGATGTTCTTCGCCTTGCCCGCCATCTCGGACTTGAAGGCCTCGATCTCGGCGTGGATGAGCGCGGCGAGCTGCCCGGGCAGCTCGGAGACGAGGGTGATCAGGGTCTTGCGCGGGCGCGGGCCGAACCCGCCTGCGCGGACACCCTCGGTCGGTGGTCCGGTCACGACCGGCGACCCGGTCACAGCGAGGGTGCTTCCGATGTGGGCGCGCCCGGGTCGGGGGTGCCGTGGTCAGGGGTCGCCGTCGAGGTGGCCGACGGTGCTGACGCCGCTGACGCCGCCGGGCGTTTCGTAGGCCAGGACGTGCCGTACCGGGGGCCTGGGCCAGCGGCATCCGTGGCCTTCGCGGTCTTGTCCGCGAGGGTGCCGACGAGCTTCTTGGCGACGTTGATGAGCGCGGCCGGCACATCGCCGACCCGCTCGAGGGCGAAGTCGCGGACCTCGGTCACGCGGCGCTGCACGGGGTCGGCGTTCCAGAGGCTCTCGGCCGAGGCCACGATCTGGTCGTAGCGCTTACGTCCGGCACGGGCGCCCAGGACGTAACCGACGAGTCCACCGGTGATAAAAAGAAGCTTTCCCCGCATCTGTCACTCCATTCTTCGTCGTTCACGTACGTCTCAGAGTATCCCGCCTGCGGAAACGGTGAAGGGCAAACTGCCGGACTGCTGGGGAGAACGGCTCAGAGAACCAGCGCATCGCGACGGGTCCGGCCGGCGGTCGCGAGGGCATCGGGGATGACGGAGGCAAGCCCGGTTCCGGAAAGCCAGGCCCCGGTGACCTCGAGCCCTTCGAGGGCCGCGACGGCCCGACGCACCTGGTCGACGCGGTCGCGGGCGCCGACGGTCGCCGGCGAGAGTGCGTCGCCCCACCGGGTGCGGTCGAAGCCGAGCACCTGGTCCGCCGAGAGCAGGGTACCGAGGATGGCGGAGGCATCCGCGAGGGCGAGGGAGAGGAGTTCGTCGTCGGTGAGGCGGGCGCTCGGGCTCTTCTGCCCCGCACGGCCGTAGGACAACCGGAGCACGTGCACGCCGGGACCAGCAGTCTCGGCGACCCAGTCCCATTTCGCGGTGACGTGGGTCAGTGCTTTTGCGGTAATGCCGGGTGCGCCAGCGGCGACGAGGACCCCGGTGCCGCGCGGATGCGCGTCGAGCTCGGGGGCGGCGAGCACGAGGGTGGCGAGCTCGATCGGGGTCGGCTTCGGCCAGTGCAGGGCGCTGAGCGCCTTCTGCTGCGGCCCGAGGGGCGCGATGAGGGCGAGGGCCTGGGCGCCGGGCGTCGCGAGGATGACGAATCGCGCCGACAGGGTCTCCGGAATGGTCTCCGGAAGGTCGCCGGATTCGCGGCCCCCTGGCGCGGCGGTCGCTTCGGGGGTATCGGGGGCACCGGATTCTTCGGGGGCTTCCGTCCGGGGCGCGATCGTGACCTGCCAGGGTTCGGCCGTAACGGGGCGGATGCGGGTGACGGCGGCCTCCGTGAACACGTCGACGTCGAAGCGGTCGAGTTCGGCGCGGAGCGCGGTCACGAGGCCGGCCATGCCGCCGCGAAGCCCGGAGACCGCGGAGCCGGCGGGAGCGGCGCTGCGGAGGGAGAGCACGGCGCCGGACAGCGACCCGGTCACGGTGAGGGCGGCGTTGAGGCCGGGAGCGACGACGTCGACTTCGAGATCGTCTGCGGAGGAGGTGTATACGCCCGCGGTGACCGGCTCGACGAGACGTTCAAGGACGCGGCGGCCCATCCGCTTGCGAACGAGTTCGCCGAGGCTGTGCTCCCTGCCGATCGTGAGCACGGGCATGAGCCGGTCGAGCCAGGCCCGCAGGGCGCCCGGCCAGCCGATCACGCGGCGCACGTCCTCTGCGAGCGGGGAGCCGGGGATGCCGAGGACGCCTGCCCGGGGCATCGGAACGCTCACCGCGGCTCCGCCCGGACGATCGGACGGCAGGCAGAGCCACGCACCGGCGGCGTTCGGCTGCACGACCCGGTCGGCGAGACCGAGTCCTTCGATGAATTCGGCGACGGCGTTGCGGCGCACCGCGAAGCTCTCCGCCCCGCTGTCCAGGGTGAGCCCGGCGACCTCGTGGCTCGCGAGCGCCCCGCCGAGGTCGCTGCCCGCCTCGAGCACGGTGACGCTCAGCCCGACCCTGGCGCACTCGCGAGCGGCCACGAGGCCGGCCAACCCGCCGCCGACGACGACGACGTCACGCACGCCGCTCATCCGCCCGCCCCGCAGCGCTTCGCTCATCGCTCGCCGGCTCGCTCGGTACGGTCGCGGATGCCCCGTGTGCTCCGGTCTCCCCGTGAGCGCCGTCCGTGACCTCGTGCACGAACGCGACGAGGCGGGTGAGCACGGTCGGGTCGGTCAGCGGCGGGACGCCGTGGCCGAGGTTGAGCACGTGGGCAGGAGCGGTACGCCCGCGCTCGAGCACGTCGAGGACGTGCGCCTCGAGGACGGGCCACGGCGCGGCGAGGAGCGCGGGGTCGAGGTTGCCCTGCAGGGGGACGTTACCGCCGAGGCGGCGATTGGCCTCGTCGAGCGGCACCCGGTAGTCGACGCCGACGACGTCCGCACCGACGGCGTGCATCTCGTGGAGAAGTTCGCCGGTGCCGACGCCGAAGTGCACGACGGGGACGTTGCGGCGGATCGGTGCGCCCGCACCGGGCGCGGTCTCGGCATAGCTGAGGTCGCGCACGTGGGCGATCGCAGCAGCCGATGCCGGGGCGACGAACCGGCTGTAGTCGGCGAGGGAGAGCGCACCCGCCCAGGAATCGAAGAGCTGTGCCGCGCTCGCTCCTGCGAGCACCTGGGCGCGCAGGAAGCGGCCGGTCACCTCTGCAGTCCAGTCCATCAGGGAGGCCCAGGCCGCAGGGTCGGCGTGCATCAGGGTGCGCGCGTGGATGTGGTCCTTGGACGGGCCGCCCTCGACGAGGTAGGCCGCGAGGGTGAACGGCGCCCCGGCGAACCCGATCAGCGGGGTCCCGCCGAGCTGGGCGACCGTTCGGGCGACGGCCTTCCGGATCGGGTCGAGGGTGGTCTCGAGCACGGCAGGGTCGAGGGAGACAAGCTCAGCGACGTCGCGGGCGGTGCGGACGGCCTTGCCGAGCACCGGCCCCATTCCGGCGACGATCTCGACGTCGACACCGACGAGCTTGAGCGGGATCACGATGTCGCTGAACAGGATTCCCGCGTCCACCTGATGCCGGAGCACGGGCTGGAGGGTGATCTCACTGGCCATCTCCGGGTCGAGGCACGCGTCGAGCATCCTGGTTCCGACCCGCAGCGACCGGTACTCGGGAAGGGAACGCCCGGCCTGGCGCATGAACCACACGGGGGTGGCCTCCGGGCGGGCGCCCTGGTATGCGCGGATGAGGCGGGAATCGGCGGTGAGTCCGGAGGCGAGGGGGTGTTGTGCGTCGAGGTTCATTTGTGTCAATTCTGTCAAACTTTCAGGAGCCAAGCGCTTTCCGGATATCATCCACGCCCAGATTGACAAAGTAGACTCACGGAGTGCTGATCTGCCTGTCCGCGAACCACAAGAACTCGAGTTTCGAAGTACTCGAGAAGCTGTCCGTCGGCGCGCCCGGCACGGCAGGCGGCATCCTCGAGCGATACCCGAGCCTGTCCGGAGCGGTCATCGTCGCAACCTGCAACCGCTTCGAGGCCTACCTCGACCTCGACGAGCCCGACGGCACCTCCCCCCTCGAGGCCGTACAGGCCGCGATCGCGGGCGTCAGTGCCGGCACCGGCGTCACCGCGGACGTCCTCCGCGAGACCCTCGACTTCGTGCACGGCAACGGCGTGGCCGAGCACCTGTTCGCGGTGACGAGCGGCCTGGAATCCGTCGTCGTCGGCGAGGGCGAGATCGCAGGCCAGGTGCGCCGCTCCCTCGAGCAGGCCCGCGAGCGCGGCACGACGACCCCCGAACTCGAGCGGCTGTTCCAGCGCGCATCGCAGACCTCCCGCGGTATCAAGAACCGCACCGGAATCGGCGCGGCCGGGCGGTCACTCGTGCGCCTCGCCCTGCAGCTCGCCGAGACCCGCATCGTGGACTGGGCGAGCACCCGCGTGTTGCTCGTCGGCACCGGCCGTTACGCCGGCGCCGCCCTCGCCGCGCTCCGCGACCTCGGCGTCACGGACGTGCGGGTCTACTCGCCCACCGGGCGCGCCGCCAAGTTCGCGGGCTCGCATGGCATCACCGCGGTCACCGAGTCGGCATTCGCCGTCGAGGCCGATCGTGCCGACCTGATCCTGACCTGCACGACCGTCGAACACCACGTCGTCACGGCCGCACTGCTCCGGGCGGGCGCGGCAGCAACCACGGGTGTCGACGCCGGAGCAGAGTCCGCCGCTCCGGCCGCCCGACGGCTCATCATCGACCTCGGCCTGCCGCGCAACGTCGCCCCTGACGTCACCGAGGTCCCGGGAGTCGAGCTGCTCGACCTCGAGACCATCCGCATCCACGCCCCGCTCGAAGAGCTCAACGCAACGAGCGAGGCCCGCCTGCTCGTCGACCGCGCCGCACGCAAATTCTCGGCGGTCGCGGAAGAGCAGAGCCTCACCCCAGCGGTCGTCGCGTTGCGCAGCCATGTCTTCGACCTGCTCGATTCAGAGATCGAACG
The DNA here is from genome assembly GCF_035984545.1 of Cryobacterium sp. GrIS_2_6. Taxonomy (NCBI): domain Bacteria; kingdom Bacillati; phylum Actinomycetota; class Actinomycetes; order Micrococcales; family Microbacteriaceae; genus Cryobacterium; species Cryobacterium sp. GrIS_2_6. Next base: position 3,475,070 of record NZ_JAXCHP010000001.1, on the reverse strand, counting down.
GGCTCGCGCGCACGGCGACGATACCGAACAGACCGAGCGGGCGTTGCGGCATCTCGCGAGCGTCCTGCTGCACACGCCGATGGTGCGCTCACGCGAACTCGCCAGGGCCGGCGAGCAGGCCGCGTTCACCGGCGGCCTCGACGCCCTCTTCGGCATCCGGGTCGAGTCCGGCGCCGGCTCCGCGGCCGAGTCCGCTGCGCTCCTGAATCCGTTCCCCGGATCGGCGTCCGGGACCGCACACCGCGCCTCCTGAGCGATCGGCACGCAGCGCGACCGTGATCGCGGCGGACATCCGCCGAGGCACGCTCACTGACCGGCAAACACCTCACCAATTCGACGGAGTTTTTGCCCGGAAAGCGCTTAATTCGCGCTCGCACGTGCGAAAAACTCAAAAACTCCGTCGAAGTGGTTCGGCGGCGGGTCAGGCTCCGCGGAGGCGCTCGGCGAGGTACGCGTCGAGCTTGTCGAGCGGCACCCGCTCCTGCTGCATGGTGTCGCGGTCCCGCACGGTGACGGCCTGGTCTTCGAGAGAGTCGAAATCGACCGTGATGCAATACGGGGTACCGATCTCGTCCTGGCGGCGGTAGCGGCGCCCGATCGCGCCGGCGTCGTCGAAGTCGACGTTCCACGACTCGCGCAAGCGGGAAGCGAGGGAGCGCGCCATCGGCGAGAGCGCCTCGTTGCGGGACAGCGGCAGCACGGCGGCCTTGATCGGCGCGAGGCGCGGGTCGAGCTTGAGCACGGTGCGCTTGTCGACGCCGCCCTTCGCATTCGGCACTTCCTCCTCGTGGTACGCGTCAACGAGGAACGCCATCAGCGAGCGGGTGAGCCCGGCCGCAGGCTCGATCACGTAGGGCACCCAGCGCTCGTTCTTGGTCTGGTCGAAGTACGAGAGGTCCTTTCCTGATGCCGCAGCGTGCGTCTTGAGGTCGAAGTCCGTGCGGTTCGCCACTCCTTCGAGCTCGCCGAACTCACTCCCGCTGAACCCGAAGCGGTACTCGATGTCGACGGTGCGCTTGGAGTAGTGCGAGAGCTTCTCGGCGGGGTGTTCGAAGAAGCGCAGGTTCTCCGGCTCGATGCCGAGGCCGGTGTACCAGTTCATGCGCTGCTCGAGCCAGTACTCGTGCCAGGTCTCATCTGTGCCGGGCTCGACGAAGAATTCCATCTCCATCTGCTCGAACTCGCGGGTGCGGAAGATGAAGTTGCCCGGTGTGATCTCGTTGCGGAAGCTCTTGCCGATCTGGCCGATGCCGAACGGGGGCTTCATCCTGGCCGCCTGGAGAACGTTGGCGAAGTTCACGAAGATGCCCTGCGCGGTCTCTGGACGCAGGTAGTGCATGCCCGCCTCGTCGTCGACGGGGCCGAGGTAAGTCTTGAGCAGGCCGGAGAAGGCGCGCGGCTCCGTCCAGATGTGCCGGTTGCCGCAGTTCGGGCAGGGGATGCCGTCGAGGCCGCCCTCTGCGGGGCGCCCCTTCTTCTCCTCGAACTCCTCCTCGAGGTGGTCGGCGCGGAAACGCTTGTGACAGCTCGTGCACTCGACAAGCGGGTCGCTGAAGACCTCGACATGACCGGATGCCTCCCACACCTTCCTGGGCAGGATAACCGAGGAGTCGAGCCCGACGACGTCGTCGCGGCTCGTGACCATGAAGCGCCACCACTGCTTCTTGATGTTCTCCTTGAGCTCAACGCCGAGGGGCCCGTAATCCCACGCGGACCGGGATCCGCCGTAGATTTCACCCGCCTGGAAGACGAACCCGCGGTGGCGGGCGAGGGCGATGACTGAATCGAGGCGGGAGGGTGCGGCCACGGTGGCTCCAATGGTCGAGGGTGGATGTGGGGCGTGCCGTGCGGAAAATCCCGGTCAGGCGTACTCATTTTAGGCTCTCGTCCCGGTGCGCCCCTCTGGCTGTTAGCCTTGCTAAGGAATCATCTCGAATTTAGCTTGTTCTCAGCTTGGATTCGGCACGACCGTGAACCGCACCTCAGCACCATCTGCACCACCCTCAAAGGAGAGATCATGGGCACCAGACCCCGCACGCCGCACGACGCTTTCACGGGGGCCGGTCCGCTCGATCGCGATCCGTCCCTGCTCCCTGTCGCACTCGACCAGACAGAGCACGACGCCCAGGAGCGACGCTGGACCCCGGCCAAGATCGCCCTCTGGGCCGGCATCTCCCTCCTCGGCGGACTGAGCTGGGTCATGCTCGCGGTCGTCCGCGGCGAAACCGTGAACGCCATCTGGTTCGTTTTCGCGGCGGTGTGCACCTACCTGATCGGCTACCGCTTCTACTCGAACTACATTCAGAAGCACCTGCTGAAGCCCGATGACCGCAGGGCGACCCCCGCCGAGTACAAGGCGGACGGCAGGGACTTCGCGGCGACGGACCGCAGGGTGCTGTTCGGCCACCACTTCGCCGCGATCGCCGGGGCAGGCCCGCTCGTCGGCCCGGTGCTCGCCGCGCAGATGGGCTACCTGCCCGGCACGATCTGGATCATCGTCGGCGTCGTTCTCGCCGGTGCGGTGCAGGACTACATCGTGCTGTTCTACTCGATGCGCAGAGGCGGACGTTCCCTCGGCCAGATGGCCCGCGACGAGCTCGGCAAGATCGGCGGCACCGCCGCCCTGATCGCCACGATGGCGATCATGGTCATCATCGTCGCGATTCTCGCCCTCGTCGTTGTCAACGCCCTCGCCGCGAGCCCCTGGGGCGTCTTCTCGGTCGGCATGACCATCCCGATCGCGCTCTTCATGGGCTGCTACCTGCGCTTCTTCCGGCCGGGCAAGGTCAGCGAGGTGTCGATCATCGGGTTCGTGCTGCTCCTGGCCGCCATCATCGGCGGCGGCGCCATCTCAAACACGGCGTGGGGAGCATCGTTCTTCCACGTGGACCCGGTGCCGCTCGCTATCGGCATCATCATTTACGGCTTCGTCGCCGCGATCCTCCCGGTCTGGCTGCTGCTCGCCCCGCGCGACTACCTCTCGACCTTCATGAAGATCGGAACGATCGGGATGCTCGCGATCGCGATCATCATCGTGCGCCCGGAGATCACGGTCCCCGCATTCAGCGAGTTCGTCGCCAACGGCGGACCGGTCGTGAGCGGGTCGCTCTTCCCGTTCCTCTTCGTCACGATCGCCTGCGGCGCCCTCTCCGGCTTCCACGCCCTCATCGCCTCGGGCACGACCCCGAAGCTCATCGAGAAGGAACGCCAGACCCGCTTCATCGGCTATGGCGGCATGCTCATGGAGAGCTTCGTCGCGATCATGGCCCTGGTCGCCGCCGTCTCGATCGACCGCGGCATTTACTTCGCGATGAACTCCTCAGCGGCCCTCACCGGGGGCACCGTCGAAGGCGCTGTCGCGTTCGTGAACAGCCTCGGGCTAACCGGGGTCAACCTCACCCCCGAGATGCTCACCCAGACGGCGAAGGACGTAGGAGAGGCCACCATCGTTTCCCGCTCCGGCGGCGCCCCAACGCTCTCTGTCGGGCTCGCGCACATCATGCAGCAGGTCGCAGGCGGCTCGGGCATGATGGCGTTCTGGTACCACTTCGCGATCATGTTCGAGGCGCTGTTCATCCTCACCGCCGTCGACGCGGGCACCCGCGTCGCGCGCTTCATGCTCCAGGACAGCCTCGGCAACTTCTTCCCGAAGTTCAAGAACACCTCCTGGCGCACGGGGGCCTGGCTGACCACGGGCATCATGGTTCTCCTCTGGGGCGCCGTGCTGATCATGGGCGTCACGGACCCGCTCGGCGGCATCAACACCCTGTTCCCGCTCTTCGGGATCGCGAACCAGCTGCTCGCCGCAATCGCACTCGCGGTGTGCATGGCGATCGTCGCGAAGCAGGGCAAATTCACGTACATCTGGATCGTCGCCGTGCCCCTCGCGTTCGCCGCGATCATCACGATCTACGCCTCGATGCTGAAGATCTTCTCAACCGTCCCCGCGGTCGGTTACTTCGCCCAGAACAAGGCATTCTCCGACGCCCTCGCGGCGGGGAAGACCTCGTTCGGCACGGCGCCGAGCGTCGCGGCCATGGAGGCCGTGGTGCGGAACACGATGGTGCAGGGTCTCCTGTCGATCCTCTTCGTCACCCTCGCGATCATCGTGATCGTCTCCTCGGTCGTTGCGACCTGGAAGTCCTGGAAGAGCCGCGATTTCGGCACCAACGAGGACCCCGCGCTCCCGTCGCAGATGTTCGCGCCGTCCGGCTTCCTGCCGACCGCGGCAGAAAAGGAACTGCAAGGCCGCTGGGAGGCCCAGGCAGCCGCCGAGAAGAGTGCCAGGGCGGCGACGTCCGCCGGCGCGGGAACACCCGGCCGGTGAGGGCCCGGTGATGGGACCCGGGGCACTCCGGGGGCAACGGATGCTCCTGGCCGACAGGACCGCGCTCGCTGCGCTCCTCGCCGGCATCCGCCGGGCAGCGCGGAGCGTGGCCTGGTACGTCAGAGGGGTGATGGGAGAGGACGCCTGGGACAAGTACCGGGCGCACCACGAGGCCGCGCACGGGACCGCGGACCCGGCTCGCCCCAGCGAGCGGATGATGACCGAACGCGAGTTCTGGCGGGACCAGACCGACCGCCAGGACGCTAACCCGCAGGGCCGTTGCTGCTGACGATCCCCCGACCGGTCGCGAAAGCGGGTGAGCCGTCGTCATGACTGGGGCAAACCGACGACTCACACGCTTTCGCGGCCCTGTATTCGGCCGCTCGCACCGAATGTCCAGCTTGTCTTCCTAACGTCGGCAATGACGGAGTGACAGGGCTCGCGTCGGCTTCGGGAGAGGGCGGTCGGATGGGCAACCGGTCCACCCCGCGGCGTCGCTGGATCGCCGCAGGCGCCGCAGGCGCCGCCAGCATAGTGCTGCTCGTCGCCACCGTCGTCGTCACGGTCAACGTCGCTACGGGACTCGCGCAGCCGGACCAGGCGGTCCCCGAGCTGTCCCTGCCCGACGGGCAAGCACCGCCCGCGCCGGCGGCGGATGCGTCGTCCCCACTGTCCGCGACCTGGCGGCCACCGGCCGACCTGCCCACCCAGGGCACCATCGGCAGCGTCCGGATCCCGGCGACCGCTTCGGGTTTCAGCGCGCGCGACGCCGAGGTCTACCTCCCGCCGGCCGCGCTCGTCCCCGACGCCCCTGCCCTGCCGTTCGTCCTGATGATGATGGGACAGCCGGGAGACCCGGACGCCGGCCCGATCGCATCTGTGCTCGACGCCTTCGCCGCAGCCCACAACGGCCTCGCCCCGATCGTGCTCGTCGCCGACCAGCTGGGCGACCCGGACGTCGACTCGCTGTGCCTCGACACGGCGGAATACGGCCGGGTCGAGACGTACCTCGAGGATGACGTTCTCCACTGGGCTCGCGGCAACCTCAACATTGAGGCCGGCCGCGAATCGTGGACCGTCGCCGGGTTCTCGAACGGCGGCCAGTGCGCCTTGTCGCTCGCGCTCCGGCACCCGGAGGTCTGGGGCAGCCTCATCGACGCCTCCGGCACCGTGTTTGCGGGACTCGAGACGGAGCCGGAGGTCCTGGCTGACGTGTTCGGGGGTGACCAGGCGGCCTACGACGCGACAAAACCGGCGAGGCTGCTGGGCAAGAGCCGCTACCCTGACACCACGGCCGTGTTCACGGTCGGCTCGGAGGACTCGGTGATGGAACCGGGGCTGAAAGATCTGAGTGGAATGGCCAGGGCTGCGGGGGTGTCGGTGACATATTACGAGGTGCCCGGCGAGGGCCATTCCTTCGAGGCGCTGGACGCCGGACTCACCGGCGCCTTCAGCGTGCTCGCGAGCCGGCTCGGGCTCGGCTAGGCGTGGACGCTCTCCAGACGCTCCTGCGCACGGATATCCTGCACGGCCCCGTCATCGTCGGCGCGTACACCCTGTCCGGCGCGGCCGTGGTCTTCCTGCTCGCCCGACGACCGACCGCGCGCTGGCTCATGACCGTCGCGGTCGTGGTCGCCTCCGGAGGCGTTGTCGCGGTTCTCCTCTGGTTCTTCCTGGTGCGGGTCTTCAACGTGTTCGGGATGGGCCTCGTGCCCGTGGCGTACGCGTGGCTCGGCGCGGCCTGCGCCGCGGTCGGGATCGCCCTCGTGAACCTGTGGAAGACGCGGCCGGCACGCCGGATCCTCGCCGCCGCATCGGTGTTGCTCTTCGTCGCAACGGGGGCGCTCGGGATCAATGCGGGCTACGGCCTTGACCGCACCCTCGGCGCGCTTCTCGGGGTGAACGTGCTGCCGCCGATCGCACTGAATCCGGCAGCGCCACGGTCGACCCCCGTCGCCGGCACCGGCTCCAACCCTGGCTCGAGAGGCGACCCCAACCCTGACCGGACGGGCCGCGCCCTCTGGCAGACGTGGAATCCACCCGCCGACATCCCCGCCGCGGGAAACACCGGGAGCCAGGTGATCCCGAACACCGTCTCCGGATTCCTCTCCCGGCCGGCCGGAATCTACCTGCCACCTGCGGCCCTCGTCCCGGACGCGCCGGCATTGCCGCTCGTGATCATGCTGCTGGGCCAGCCCGGCAACCCCGACCCGGAATACGTCGCGGCGAGCCTCGACCGTGAGGCCTCCCAGCACGGAGGTCTCGCGCCGATCGTCGTCGTCGCCGACCAGCTGGGCGACCCCTCCGTCGACCCGCTGTGCCTCGACACCGCCAAGTATGGGAACGCGGAGACGTTCCTCACCAGGGACGTCGTCGGCTGGGCTGCGGCGAACCTCAACGTGACGCACGACCACCGGTACTGGACGATCGCCGGGTTCTCCAATGGCGGCCAGTGCGCGATCTCGCTCGCGGCCAAGCACCCCGACATCTGGTCGAACGTGATCGACATCTCCGGCGAGTCATTCCCCGGCTCCGAGATCCAGGACCAGACCCTGAACGACGTGTTCGGCGGCAGCCAGGCGGCCTATGACGCGCAGAAGCCGGTGAACCTTCTCGCGGGGCACCGCTACCCGGGGACATTCGCGATCTTCACTGCCGGCGCAGCGGACCCGGGCGTCGCCGCCGGGCAACGGATGCTCGTCGGCGCAGCCCAGGCCGCGGGGATGACCGCGTCGTACGCCGAGATCCCCGGCGTCGGGCACGAAGTGGGGGCGCTGAACGGAGGACTCGACGCCGGCTTCGACGCGCTCTACCCGCGTCTCGGCCTCGCTCCGCCCTCCTGACCCCTCCCCGCGGCGCGGGACGCGGGTAGGGTCGTCGCATGAGTGAACGGGACGCGGGCGGGGGCCAGGTATCGCGCGTCCACCCGGAGTCGGTCGAGGAGTGGCGCGCCTGGCTCGTGGAGAACCATGCGGTATGAAACGCGGTCTGGCTCGTCTTCTGGCGGAAGACCGCCGGCCGGCCGATTCTCGCCTACGAGGACGCCGTTCTCGAGGCGCTCTCCGTCGGCGGGATCGACAGCAAACCGGCCCGGCTGGACGAGCAACGGACGAGGCTCCACTTCTCACCGCGGAAGCGCGGCAGCGCCTGGGCGAGGCCGAACAAGCTGCGCATCGAACTGCTCAGGTGCGAGGGGCGGATGCTGCCGCCCGGGGCGAGCGGGCCAATCAGTGGAAGCCGAAACCCCCGGCCGCACCCGCACCCGCACCCGCGCCCGACTGACCGCGGCCCCGTCCGCGCTCCCGCGCCCCGCTGCCTGCCGACGCGGGTGGATCAGACGGGCTGCCACTCCTGTGCGCGGACGGCGCCGCGGCCGACGAGCAGCATGCCGCAGAAGCCGATTGCGAGGGCGACGAGCACGCCGAGATTCGCGAACGCCCAGTCGCCCGTTCGGCCCCCGAGGCCGAGGGGATCGAGCAGGTACCCCTGCCAGGCGAGCCAGTCCGCGAAGCCGTTGGTGACGAGGCCCCAGCCCACGACGGACCCGAGCAGGAGGAGTGCGAGCGCGCCGACCCGCACGCTCCCGTAGCGCCCGCGCGGGTCGAGGAGGCCCGCGGCGTCGTAGTCGGAGCGGCGGAGCGCGAAATCGGCGAGGAAGATGCCGCACCAGGCCGCAACGGGCACGCCGAGGGTGATCAGGAAACCCTGGAAAGGACCGAGAAAGCTCCCGGCGAAGAACACGACGTAGATCGCGCCGAGCACCATGATCACCCCGTCTATCCCGGCGGCCGCGAAGCGCGGCACCCTCAGCCCCGCCGCGAGGAGCGCCAGCCCTGAGGAGTAGATGTCGAGCACGGCGCCGCCGATCAGGCCGAGCACCGCGACGAGGGCGAACGGAACCAGGAACCAGGCCGGCAGGATCGTCGTGAGTGCGCCGATCGGGTCAACGGCGATGGCGGCGCTGAGGTCGCTCGATGACCCGGCGAGCAGGAGCCCGAAGAGGAGAAGCACGGCGGGGGCGAGCGAGGCGCCCGCCGTCGTCCAGCCGACGACGCCGCGGCTCGAGGCCGAGCGGGGCAGGTACCGGGAGTAGTCGGCGGCGGCCTGCACCCAACCGAGGCCGAAGCCCGTCATCATGAAGACGAGCGCGCCGATCACGTGGGGGGTGTCCCCGGCGGGGATCGCCGCGATGGCCGGGAAGTCGATGTGGTCGACGACGAGGAACACGTAGACGACCGTGAGCAGGCCCGTGACGATCGTGATCCACTTCTGCAGCCGCATGATCAGGTCGAAGCCGAAGACGCCACCGAGCACAACCAGGCCGGCCACGACAACGAGGGCCACCACCTGGGTGAGCGCCCCGCCGTCCCAGCCGAGCTCGGTGAAGACCGTCGCCGTCGCGAGCACAGCGAGCGAGGCGAGCACGGTCTCCCAACCGACGGTGAGCAGCCACGACAACACTGACGGCACCCGGTTGCCGTCGACGCCGAACGTCGCCCGGCTCAGGGTCATCGTCGGCGCGTGGCCGCGCTTGCCCGCGAGCGCCACGAACCCGCAGAGCGCGAAGGAGAGCACGATCCCGACGAGGCCGACGATCGTCGCCTGCCAGAACGAGATGCCGAAACCAAGCAGGAACGAGCCGTAGCTGATGCCGAGCACCGAGACGTTCGCCGCGAACCACGGCCAGAACAACTCGCCCGGGCGGCCGCGGTGCTCTGTGCGGTCGACGGCGTTGATGCCATTGAGTTCGACCTCGAAGACCGGGCGGATGCCGGGACTCGCCCCCGGCAGGCCGGTGTCCGTCTCCGTGTGCTTCCGGTCGTTCGCGGACATCCGCTGCCCCTTTCGTCGGCGGGTCTCTTGGGGTGTGCAGGCGGTTCGGTTATTCAGAAACTCAGGAACTCAGGAACTCAGGAACTCAGGAACTCAGGAGCTCAGGAAATCAGGTTCAGTGCACGTACTCGAGCAGGTCGAGGCCGACGGCCCGCATCCCGTCGAGGACCGCGAGGCGCAGGGGCAGGCGGGTGTCGGCGAAGGACATCGAGACGGCATAGGCGACGCCGGCCCGCGGGCCGCGGAGTACGCCGGCCTCGCTCCGGACGCCGGGCCCCGTTCCGGTCTTGTTGACGAGGAGCAGCCCGTGGTCGCCGCCGCGGTGCGCGAAGGGATCGAGCCCGAAGGCGCTCGCGACGAGGGAGAGGTCTGCACCGAGGGACAGCCAGCCGATCACGCGTTCGCTCGTCGCGGCATCCACGACCTCCCCGCGGGCGAGGGACGTGAAGAGCCCCGTGAGTTCCTGGGCGCTGCCGACGGAGAGCTGGGGTGCGTGATCGGGGCCGCGTTCGTCGCGGACGAGGTCGAGCAGAGCGGTGTGGGAGATGCCGAGCTGTTCGGTGCGGGCCTGGACGGCCGCGAGACCGACCGCGCGCAGGAGCACGTTCGCGGCGAGGTTGTCGCCGAGACCGCCGACGAGGGCCGCGAGGTCAGCGACGGGAAGCGACGGGGCCTGCAGGTGCTGCCAGACGCCTGACCCTCCGACCGAGTCCGCCGGGGTGCGGTCGAGGATGGTGAGGGCGCCGAATTCGGCGTTCGGGAGCCGGGCGGCGACCTCGATGAGGAGGAGGACGGTTCCGATCCCCGCTGTCGGCATCACGACGTGGTCGTCGACGGAGAAGAGGACCTTACCGGTCGCGAGGTCGGTGGCGCGGGCCGAGACCTGCACTTCGGCGCCGGCGAGGGTGCCGAGGGCCTGGAACCCGCGGCCGAAGTTCGCCATCGACTCCGAAACGCCGTGCCGTCCCCTGCTCGGGGCACCGCGACGCGACCGTCGCTCCGATTCCCGCGCTGGCGTGGACACTTTTTCGGGTCCCTCCGTGTTCCGGCTCCGATTTCCGGCTCCGTGTTCCCCTCAGCACCATAGCCCAGACGCCCGACATGCGCCGGGGCCGGACCCTCGGGGCTACCAGATGGTGACGCGTTTGTCCGGGTCGAGCCAGAGTTCGTCGCCTGCCGCGACGCCGAAGGCCGCGTAGAACTCGTCGATGTTCCGCACGATCTGGTTGCAGCGGAACTCATTCGGCGAGTGCGGGTCGATCGAGATCAGGCGGATGGCCTCCTCGTCGCGCATCTTCAACTGCCAGGCCTGGGCCCAGGACAGGAAGAAGCGCTGGGCGCCGGTGAGACCGTCGATCACGGGCGGCTCTGCGCCGTCGAGGGAGATCAGGTAGGCCTTCCAGGCGATCGAGAGGCCGCCGAGGTCGCCGATGTTCTCGCCGATCGTGAGCGCGCCGTTCACGTGGTGCTCGGGGATCTGCTTCGGCGCCAGGGCATTGAACTGCTCGATGAGCGAGCTCGTGCGCTCTTCGAATGCCGCACGGTCGTCAGCGGTCCACCAGTCGGTCAGGAGCCCATCGCCGTCGTACTTCGAACCCTGGTCGTCGAAGCCGTGCCCGATCTCGTGCCCGATGACGGCACCGATGGCGCCGTAGTTCGCCGCGGCATCCCGCTCGTCTGAGAAGAACGGGAACTGCAGGATGGCCGCGGGGAAGACGATCTCGTTGAAGCCGGGGTTGTAATAGGCGTTGATGGTCTGTGGGGTCATGAACCACTCGTCGCGGTCGAGGGACTTGCCGATCTTGCCCAGCTCGCGCTGGAACTCGAACTCGTTCGCGGCACGCACGTTCTTGATCAGGTCGCCCGCCACCATCGACAGGGTCGAGTAGTCGCGCCACTTGTCGGGGTAGCCGATCTTGGGCGTGAACTTCTCGAGCTTGTCCTGGGCACGCGCCCGGGTCTCCGGGGTCATCCAGTCGAGCTCGGCGACGCTCTGGCGGTATGCCTCGACGAGGTGGCCGACGAGCACGTCCATGCTCGCTTTCGCGCTCGGCTTGAAGTGCCGTTCGACGTAGATCCGGCCGACGGCCTCGCCGAGGGATCCCTCGACGATGGAGACGCCGCGCTTCCAGCGGTCCCGCAGCTGAGGTGTCCCGGTGAGGGTGCGGCCATAGAAGTCGAAGCTCGCCTCGACGAAGTCGTCGGAGAGGTACGAGGCGCTCGAGCGGATGATCTGCCAGCGCAGCCAGTCCTTCCACCCGACGATCCCGTCCTCGGTCAGCATCTCGGCCAGGCCGGTCACGAAGCTCGGCTGGCGGACGACGATCTCGTCGAGGGCTCCCGCCGGTGCATCGAGGCCCGCGAGCCAGAGGTGCAGGTCCGCTCCGGCGGCCAGGGCCGTGACCTGGCCCCAGGTCTTGAGGTTGTAGGTCTTCTCGCTGTCGCGGGAGCGCACGTTGTCCCAGTGGTGACCGGCGAGTTCGGTTTCGAGGTCGAAGACGCGCTGCGCCCTGGCCGCGGCGTCGTCGAGGCCGGCGAGGCCGAACATCCGCTCGAGGAAGGAGCGGTAGGCCTCGCGGACGGCCGCGAACTTCTCCTCGCGATAGTAGGACTCGTCCGGCAGGCCGAGCCCGCCCTGCTCCATGAAGACGAGGTAACGCTCCGGGTCGCCCGGGTCGTTGTCGACATAGAGCTGGAAGGCGCCTGCGACGCCGGCACGCTCGAGGCGGCCGAGGGTGCCGAGCAGGGAGGCGATGGAGTCGATCCGGTCGACGGTCGCGAGGTCGGCCGCGAGCGGGGTGGCGCCGAGCGCATTCACCCGCGCTTCGTCCATGAAACTCGAGTAGAGGTCGCCGAATTTGCGGGCTTCTGTTCCCGGTTCAGCGGTCTGCGCCTCGAGGATGATCTCGCGCACGGCCTTCTCGGACTCCTCGGCGAGGAGGTAGAACGATCCCCAGCGGGCCTTGTCCGCTGGGATCTCGGTGCGGTCGATCCATTTCCCGTTCACGTGGCGGAAGAGATCGTCCTGTGGGCGGATGCCCGGGTCGAGTTCGTCGCGGTCGATTCCGGATGCGGTCCCCAGCTCAGTCATGCGTCCATGCTATTCGCTGTGCCCGGGAATTCGAGCCGGGGTGCGACGCCGGACGAAGCCGAACCGTGCGGTGTCGGCGAGCGACGCTAGAGTCGGGAGCATCGCCATCTTCCGCCAGCGGCCCATCGACCGCGAGATCCTGCGCCTCGCCCTCCCGGCGTTCGGCGCCCTCGTCGCCGAGCCTTTGTTCCTGCTCGCCGACTCGGCGATGGTCGGGCATCTCGGCGCGGTCGACCTGGCCGGACTCGGCCTCGCGAGCGCGGTGTTGCAGACCGTCGTCGGGCTGATGGTGTTCCTCGCGTACAGCACGACCCCTGCCGTCGCCCGCTGGCTCGGCGCGGGCGACCGCGGCAGGGCCGTGTCCGTCGGGATCGACGGCCTCTGGCTCGCGCTCGGCCTCGGTCTGGTGCTCGCGCTGCTCGGCGCGGCGCTGAGCCCGCAGCTCGTGGGAGCCTTCGGCGCGGAGCCTGCCGTCGCCGCGGCATCCGCCCGGTACCTCACCGTGTCGATGCTGGGACTACCGGCGATGCTGCTCGTGTTCGCGGCGACAGGACTCCTCCGCGGACTGCAGGACACCCGCACGCCGCTCTGGGTGGCGGGGCTCGGCTTCGCGGCCAACATCGCGCTCAATCTGTGGTTCATCTACGGTCTCGGACTCGGTCTGGTCGGCTCGGCGCTCGGCACGGTCGTCGCGCAGTGGGCGATGGTCGCGGTATATCTCGTCGTGGTCGTGCGGCACGCCCGGCGTGAGGGTGCCCGGCTGCGGCCGCACCGCGGCGGGATGCTGCGGGGGGCGTCGAGCGGCGGCTGGCTGTTCCTGCGCACGGTGAGCCTGCGTACGGCGATGCTGCTCGCGGTGTTCGTCGCCACGAGCCTCGGCTCGCCCCAGCTCGCGGCGTTCCAGATCGCGATGACCCTGTTCGCGGCGATGGCGTTCGCCCTCGACGCCCTCGCGATCGCCGCCCAGGCCCTCGTCGGGCGCGGCCTCGGGGCCGGCGATCTCCCTGGGGTGCGCGCGGTGCTGCGGCGCTGCCTCGAGTGGGGTGTGCTCGGCGGTGCCGCCATCGGCGCGCTCCTCGTCGTGACGAGCCCCCTGCTCGGCGGACTGTTCACGACGGCGGCAGAGGTGAGCTCGCTCCTCCCCCTGACACTCGTGGTCCTCGGCCTGTCCGGGCCGCTCTGCGGCCTCGTCTTCGTGCTCGACGGCGTGCTGATCGGCGCGGGCGATGTCCGCTACCTCGCCGTGACCGGGGCGGTCAACCTGCTCGTCTTCGTGCCGCTGGCCTGGGCGGTGCTCGCCTGGGCGCCGCAGGGCGCCGTCGGGCTCGCCTGGCTGATGGCGGCGTTCGCATTCGGCTACCTCGGCGCGCGCGGCCTCACCCTCGGCCTGCGCGCCCGCGCCGCGCGCTGGCTGGTCGTCGGCGCCCGCTGACGCGCCCGCACCGACGCGCCCGCACCGACACCACCGCTCCCGATTCACCCGTCGCGCGCCCTGTGCGCCAGGCACACCGGGCGCGCACCGGCGCACGTGGCGCGCCAGACGGTGCCGGAGAGTCCCGGCTAGCGGATGCGGCGGTGCACGGACTGCGGGCGCAGGTAGGCGTGCAGGCCCTCGCGTCCGAACTCGGCGCCGAGGCCGGAATCGTGCCGCCCGGCGAAGGGTGCGTTGTGGTTGGACGCGAAGAAGCCAAGGCCGACGGAACCGGTGTCCATCCGGGCGGCCGCATCGAACGCGGCGTCGGCATCCGCTCCGAACACCGTGCCGCCGAGGCCGAACGCGGTGTTGTTCGCGATGCCGATCGCCTCGTCGAGCGTGTCATAGCGCAGGATCGACAGCACCGGCCCGAAGATCTCCTCGCGCGCGATCCGCATCCCGGGCGTCACGTCGGCGAACACGGTCGGTTTCACGAAGAAGCCGCGGTCGAAGCCGCTCGGCACGTCACCGCCCGTAGTCGCCCTGGCGCCCTCTGCGATGCCGGAGCGGATGTACCCGCGCACCGTTTCGCGCTGCGCCCGTGTCGCGGCGGGCCCGAAGACGGTGTCCGGGTCCATCGGATCGCCCTGCTGCGCGGCCTGGATCGTGGCCGTGACCATGTCGACGAGTTCGTCGTAGCGACCGGCCGGCGCGAGGATGCGCGTGGAGATGTAACAGGTCTGCCCGGTGTTGCGCATGCAGCTGCGAATCAGGACCTGCTGCATCGCCGTGAGGTCGACGTCCGGCAGAACGAGCGCGGAGGACTTGCCGCCGAGTTCGAGGGTGACCGGCCGCAGCAGCTCGCCGCACGCCGCGGCGATTCGCCGCCCGACCGGGGTCGAGCCGGTGAAGGCGACCTTGTCGACGCCGGGGTGCCGCACGAGGGCGTCGCCGACGGCGCTGTCCCCCGTGACGATGTTCACGACGCCCGCCGGGATGCCTGCCGCTGCCACGGCATCCGCGATGAATCGGATCGACAGCGGCGTCGGCGATGCCGGCTTGATCACGACGGTGCACCCGGCCATCAGCGCCGGCGCGAGCTTCGCCACGACGAGGTTGATCGGGAAGTTCCACGGCGCGATGAGCGCGCAGACGCCGACCGGGTCCTGCCGCACGATGGTTTCGGCGGATCCGTCGGGGAACGGGCGCACGTCGGGGGTCTCCACGTAGCCGGCCAGTCCGGCGAAGTAGCGGAAGATCGCTGCAGCATTCGAAGCCGCGCGCCCGGTCTCTGCGACTGGCGAGCCGTTCTCCCACGTGTTGGTGTGCGAGATCGCCACCGCCCGCTTCTCGATCTCGCCGGCCAGGCGTTCCAGGTAGCCGGCGCGCACTGAGGGGGCCAGCCCGCGCCATCCGTCAGCGCCTGCGCCCGCACGCGCGAACGCGCGGCGGGCGGCCGCGAGGGCGAGGTCGACGTCGGCGGCGGACGCCACCGGCACGCTGCCCCACTCCGCTTCCGTCGCCGGGTTGGTCACGGTGGTTCGACCGGTTCCGCTCGCCGCACGCCAGGCGCCGTCGATGAAGAGGTCGTCGGTGTGCCGATAGGGCAGCATGGCCGGGAACCTCGCCGGCTGGGCGAGCCAGGCGGCCGTGGCCGTGGCCGCCGACGTCGGTGCCGCGTCGGTCGTCTGCCCTGTCATCAGAGCACCGCGATCTTCAGCAGCGCCTCTGCCCGGTCGAGTTCGATCGTTGCCATCTCGAGTCCGGCAGCGGTGATGAGCTCCGGCAGGATCTCGGCCCGCAGGCGCCTGCAGTAGAACGACGGCGTCTGGCCGAACCAGCTCGAGGCCAGGGCGATGCCGGCCGGGGTGAAGCGCCAGAGCCGGTCAGCGTCGCGCACGAGCGAGTCCTCGATCGAGTACGACTCGACGCGGGTGTCGTGGCCGTCGATGATGTCGGTGACCCGAGTGATGAAGGCCTCGTCGTAGCCGAGGCCCGGCAGCACCTCCCTCGCGATCATGCAGCCCTTGAGCTCGTGCTCGTAGCGGATCTGGGCCTGGCGCCAGTTCGCGCCGAAGCCCTCCGAGATGATCTTGGTCTCGTCCACCCTGGCCCAGCCGCTGTCGTGCAGCAGGATGGCCACCCGAACGACGAGGGCGTCGGCCTCCGGGTAGGCCTCGCAGAGCCGCTCGGCGAATGCGAAGGAGATCGGCACGTGGATGTCATTGCTGCGCGTGCGCATCTCGGTCTCGACGGCGCGCCAGAGCGGGTCGAGGTCGCTCGGGCCGTCCGCGGCGACGGCGATGGGCGAGGTGTCGATGGACTGGTCGGTCTGCAGTGTCATGGCGTTCTCACTTCGAGGTTGGGGCGCCGGAGCGCGGAGGCTGGGGCTAAGCGGCCGGACTGCCGGCGGGAACGGGGACTGCAGGGGGAGCAAGGTCAACGGCCACCGGCGCAGCCACCGCACGCCCGGCATCCGCCGTCTCGACGGCCACGAAGAGTTTCTTGAGCGGAACGGTGGTGTCGGTCGCGACATCCGCCGGCACCGAGAGGCCCCTGTGGAGGGCGTTCTTCACGGCCATGAAGTCGAGCGGGCTGTTGATGCAGTCAGCGGCGATGAGCCGGCCATCCCGGTAGTAGAGCACCGAGAACTTCTCCGAGTCCGGCTCGCCGCGCAGAACGACCCGGTCGTGCCCGCCGCTCAGCCCGGCGATCTGCAGTTTGAGGTCGGCCTGGTCCGACCAGAACCACGGCACCGTCCGGTGCTCTGCGGGGAGTCCGAGCAGGGTGGCCGCGGCCACCTTGGCCTGCTCGACCGCGTTCTGCACGCTTTCGAGGCGGATGCGGCCGACACCGAAGTCCCCGATCGACGGGTTCGGCATGTTCGCGCAGTCCCCGGCGGCCACGGTGAGTCCGTCGGAGGCGAGGGCCCTGGCGTCCACCACGATGCCGTTCTCGACCTCGATGCCCAGTTGCACGGCGAGCTCGGTGCGCGGCACGACCCCGACGCCGATCAGCACGACGTCCGCCGCCACGATCTCGCCGGAGCCGTCGCCGTCGCGCGGACCGAGCTCGACGCCGGTGACCCGGTCGTGCTCGCCGACGAACCGCACGACCTGCGCGTTCAGCACCACGCGGATGCCGCGGCGCCGGTGCGCCTGAAGGTAGAACTCGCTGGTCTGCTCGGAGACCGCCCTCCCGACGAGGCGGGGAGCCGCCTCGAGCACGGTGACGTTCTTGCCGGCGGCCCTGGCCCCCGCTGCGACCTCGAGGCCGATGAAGCCGCCGCCGACGACTACGACGTTCCGCGCCTCCCGCAGTTGCTGCTCGAGCACGGTCGCTTCCGTCGCGGTGCGCAGGTAGCTGACGCCCTCGAGCTCGGAGCCCTCGAACGGGATCGTCCGCGGTACGGCTCCGGTGGTGAGAGCGAGCCGGGCGAATGCGAAGGTGCGGCCGGACTCTGCCGTCGCGACGCCGCCGTCCGCGTTCCGGATGATGCGGAAGATCCGCTCCCGCGGCACGAGGTCGATGGAATGCTCGCGGTAGAAATCGTGGGTGCGGAAGGCCAGGGAGTCAGCGGTCGCCTCGCCCTTGAGGAACGCCTTGGAGAGCGGCGGCCGCTGGTACGGGGCGTGGGGCTCCTCGCCGACGAGGGTGATCGGGTCGGTGTCGCCGAGTTCGCGCAGGGTCGAGGCGAGCTGCACCCCGGCCTGGCAGTTGCCGATGATGAGGGTGCCCAGCCGGGGTGCTGCGGTCGTGTCGCCCATGCCGGTCACACCTGCGTTTCGGGGGTCTGCACGTGCACGGACACGTCGTCGGTCAGTTTCAGCTGGCAGGAGAGCCGGGAATTGTCCTCCCGATCGATGGCCGTCCCGTCGAGCATGTCGTCCTCGAGGTCGAGCTTCGGCGGGAACAGCCCGGCGCTGTCTGCGCAGAGGAAGACGTGGCAGGTCGCGCAGGACAGGCTGCCGCCGCACTCGGCGACGATCCCGGGAACGCCGTTGCGCACCGCGGTCTCCATCACGGAATCGCCCGCGAATCCGGTGACGATGGTCTCTGTGCCGTCGAAGGCGACGTAGCTCACGGTTGGCATTTCTCGGTCTCCTGGTTCGGTTCTCTGGGATACGGGTGGGTCAGAGGAACTGCCGGCCGCCGTCGACCACGAGGGTCTGGCCGGTGATGTATGCGCTGCCGGGTGCGGCGAGGAACAGGGCGGTCCCGACGATGTCCTCCGGTTCGCAGGCCCGCTTGAGCGAGCCGCGGTCGACGCCGTAGCTCTCCGCGCCCGCGATGAGCCCGTAGCTGGCCTCGGTCAGGGTGAAGCCGGGAGCGATCGCGTTGACCGTCACGTTGCGGTCGCCGAGTTCCTTGGCGAGCACCCGGGTCAGCGCTATGACGCCGCCCTTCGAGGCCACGTAGTGGGCCCACTGGGTCGATCCGCTCATCACCGTGGCGGAGGAGAGGTTGATCACCTTTCCGCCGTCCGGCAGGTATGGCGTGCAGGCCCGGGTGACGAGCCACGGCCCCTTGAGATTGACGGCCATCACCCGGTCCCACTCGTCGGGGTCGAGTTCGGTGAAGGGGGCACGGGTCACGGTGGCGTAGATCGCGGCGTTGTTGATGACGACGTCGATCACGCCGGCGTGGGCCAGTGTCACCGCGCCGGGGGCGGATGCGCCGGGCAGGGCCTCGGGGACCCAGCCGGCGGCATCCGCGGCCAGCCGGGTGACCGAGGCGAGGTCGGTGACGTCGACCGGGAGGGCGAGGGCGGTTCCGCCGGCCTCCTCGACGAGAGCGACGGTCTCCCGCGCGCCTTCGAGGTTGACGTCGGCGACGACCACCCGGTCGCCCTGGGCAGCGAAGCCCAGGGCGAAGGCACGGCCCAGGCCGCCGGCGGCGCCGGTGATCAGCACCGTCCTCTGCGAGACCCCGGCCGCGCCGTGCTCAGGCATGGCTGCTCTCGGCGAGGACGGCGTCGAGCTGGGCGGCCGCGGCAGGGACCAGGGCGAGGTCGTGCTCGTGCTCGTGCTCGTGCTCGTGCTCGTGGGCCGGGCCTGCCACGTCCTGATCGGCGTCGTGATCAGTCACGATCGTCACGGTCCCGTTGTTGCCGTCGACCCGCAGCCACTGTCCCGTCCTGATCTGGGCGGATGCGGTTCCGGTTCCGGTGACGGCCGGCATGCCGTACTCACGGCAGACGATGGCCGCGTGGCTCATCATGCCGCCGATGTCGGTGACGGTCGCGCGGATCTTCCCGAAGATCGGGCCCCACGACGGCGCCGTGACGGGAGCGACGAGGATGTCGCCCTCCTGCACCTCGGAGAGCTGGTCGGAGCTGCGGATGACCCTGGCCGGGCCCTCAGCGACGCCGCTCGAGGCGGCCATTCCGCGGAACTCGCCTTCCGGCGCGTCGGAGTCGCCGAGCCAGTTCTTGATCTGGTCGCTCGTGATGCCCCAGAGCATCAGGGTGAAGGGCTCAGTGATCACCGCGGGCGGCGTGTTCAGCGCCGGCTGCGGGCGCTCCTCGGAGAGCGCGTCGACGATGACCCTGCGCCGGGCGACCTCGGCCGGCCAGTAGTCCGGGCCGATCGCGGGAGCCCCGACGGCCCAACCGGTGACGTAGTCGAAGAGCGTCTCGCGCACCTCGTCGCGGCGGAGGTAGAACATGTCGTTCGCCTCCGGCCAGAACCCGGCCTCGGAGAGCATCTTCGAGAGCTGGCGGGCCTTCCGCCAGAAGACGCCCATGGTCCAGTGCTCGATGTAGAAGTTGTGGTTCTCCACGTAGGGGTAGACCTGCCGCGCGAGGCCGAGCTTGCCCTGGAATGCGGCGAGCTGTTCGGGGCTGAGCAGTTCGGAGTACTCCTCGGTGATGCGGTCCCGCTCGGCGACGAGTTCTGCGACGGGACGGTCGATGCCGACACCGTTCTGCACGCGCACGATGTAGTCGGCGATGTAGCCGAGCGGTAGCTCGAGGTGGTCCATCCAGTACTTGTCGTGGGCGTAGAAGCCGTTGCCGACAGTGAAGTTGAACCAGGGATCCTGTGCCTCGGTCCAGGCCGCGAGCCACTCCGCTCCGCCTGCGGCCGCGCTGATCGCGGCGAGGGTCTCCTCCGGGTTCTCGGTGTCGCCGAAGTGACCGTCGACGCCGAGTTCGACGGCGAGCTTGGCGAGCTTCTTGAGTTCGTCATCCGGTCGGAAGAGTTCCATGTCGACGCCCTGCACCATCTTCGCGACGGCCTGGTCCGGGATACCGGGGAAGACCTCCTTGCAGAAGCTGAAGAAGTCGAGGTAGGCAACGTAGCCGAGGTTGAGGAACTCGAAGTGGTACTGCCAGGCCCGGTACGTGAGGGAGACGAGCTTGTCGAAGTTGCCGAGGAGCGTGTCGTTCGGGCCGGTGCCCTTTCCGCTCGTGACGTCTTCGAGGGGAACAGCGTCCGGCAGCGCATCGAAGGACAGCGCGCCCAGCTCGTCGATCGTTCCGCGGATCTTGCCCTGCCACTTCGCGAGCAGTCCGTCCCAGTTCTGGAAGTAGTGACCGGCGCGTGCCATGAACTCGGGAACCCGGGCGGCGATCTCCGTCTCGGGGACGCCGACGGGCGACATGAACACGTAGCCGTTGTGGATACGGAACTCGATGCCGTTGGCCGGCGGGATGAGCAGGTGGCGGGAGTTGTACTGGCCGAGGCAGGAGACGGCGAACTCGAAGCCGATGGTTTCGAAGGGCTTGGTCACCGTCGGCCAGTGCTGGCTGTCGCAGAACCAGAATTTGGCCTCCTCGACCTCACGCCGGTTCTCCTGGAAGACCAGGTTGTAGGCGTAGAGGTCCTTCCAGCCTTCTGCGGCGGCCGCGGGCTTCTGGTCGTACGGGCTGGGGAATGACTTCTCTGTCATGGGTCAACCGTTCTGTGTGGGTAAACGCGGGTGGAGGGGACGAGCGGGGAAGCTGAGGCGCAGCGGATGCGCGGGAGATCAGGCCTTGCCGGCCTGCGTCATGAGCGAGCGGGTGATGCTCTCGATGCCGAACCCGGCGGACTGCGTCGGAATCGAGCCGGACGCCGCCCCGGAGAACACCGTCTCGGGGCGAGACTGCAGCAACAAAAGGTTCTCCCCGTCCGGCAGGTCGCGGTCGAGGGCCCATTCGATGTCCTGGGGGCACCGGAAGTGCTTCTCGGCCCGCTTGGCGATCGCGGCGATCGCGGTGATCTCCGTGTCGCTGATGCAGAGGCGCCCGCGGCGCTCGGCCGTGACCTCGCGTTCGACGAGGGACTTGCTGGCGGGGTCGGGCACGAGTTCGGCGTGCTTGTCGCCGATCGAGTGCTTCACCACCATGAGCATGACCTTGTCGACGGTGATGTTGTCCGGCGTCACCTGCCCGGACACGACGAGCTCGCCGAGCCCGTACGAGGCCTCCATCACGATCTTGGAGCGGTCGCCATTGGTCGGGTCCATGGTGATCGCGACGCCGGCGACCCGGGCGTTGACCATCTTCTGCACCGCGACGGCCATCGAGAGGCCTTCGTTGGGGATCTTGTTCTTCAGCCGGTAGATGATGGCGCGGGAGGTGTAGAGCGAGGCCCAGCACGCGCGGATGTGCTCGGTGACGTCTTTGACGCCGAGGAGCCAGAGGTAGGTGTCCTGCTGGCCGGCGAAGCTCGCATCCGGCAGGTCCTCTGCCGTCGCCGAGGACCGCACGGCGACAGGGACAGGGGACTCGAAGCGCGACTGCAGTGCCTCGTATGCCTCGATGGTCGTGGCGTGCAGCTCGGCGGGCACCGGCCGCGAGGTGATCTCGAGGCGCAGCTGGGCCGACACCCGGTCGACGGCGGTCACGTCGTCGGGATCGAGGTTCGCGAGCATCTCGTAGATGTCCTTCTCGATGCCGGCCTCGCGGATGAACGCGTCGTATGCGGCCGTCGTGATGGCGAAGCCGGGGGGAACCGGCATCCCGGCCGCGGTGAGCGCGACGAGGGACGCACACTTGCCGCCGAGCTGCTCGTGCAGCGGCGGAAGCCCGGCGTCGAAGAACTGGATGTATGCGGCGTGGGATGCCGGTGTTGCGGTGACAGCGGGGGTTGGGGTTTCCATCAGGCGTTGGCCTCCCAGGTGACGGGAACCGACGTCGGCGCCCTGAACGACAGGTTTTCTCCGAAGACGATCGCTTCGGGATCGACGATCCTCAGGCCGGGGACGGCCCGGATGGTCTCTTCGACGACGATCTTGTCCTGCAGCTTGGCGAGCATGTTGCCGAGGCAGTAGTGGATGCCGAAGCCGAAGGAGAGGTGGGTGCGGGCGTTGGCCCGTTCGATGTCGAAGACCTCGGGCTCCTCGAAGACGCTGGGGTCCCGGTTGGCCGATCCCATCAGCAGCAGGATGTTCGCGCCCTTCGGTATCGGGGTGCCGGCGATCTCGGTGTCGACGAGGGCCTTGCGCCGCCAGCCGACGATCGAGGGGCTGTAGCGCAGCGTCTCGTCGATCGCCCCTGCGGCGCGTTTGGGGTCCTCGACGAGCTTCTGCCACTCGCCGGGGTTGCAGAGCAGCATCCGGATCGTGTTGGAGATGAGCGTCGTCGTGGTCTCGTGGCCGGCGAAGAGCAGGCTGTAGCAGACCGACGCGATCTCGTGGTCGGAGATCTCGCCGCCGGCCAGCTGGGCGCGCACGAGGTCGGTGACGAGGTCGGTTCCGGCAGTTCCGGCGTCGATGGCCTCGTGGGCGGCGGAGACCAGGCGCCGGCATTCGGTCCAGTAGTCGACGAGGTTGTGCGCGTGCGGGATCTGCTCCTCGTCGCTCAGGTCTCCCCAGGTCATCGCGGCCCGCGAGTCCGACCATTTCTTGTAGGTCGGGACCATCTCCGGCCCGACGCCGAGCAGGCCGAGGATCGTGATCGTGGGGATGTCGACGGCGACGTCCTTCAGGAAATCGCCCCGGGCATCCGGATGCGCGAGCATCTGCGTGAGGAGCCGTGCGGTGTTCTCGCGGATGGTCGGCTCGAGGGCCTTGTACCGGCGTGGGCTGAACTCCTGCTGCACGATCGTGCGCATCCGGGTGTGCTCTGGAGGAACACGGGCCGAGAGGCCGGAGTATGCGGTGAAGCCGCCGTCGTCCATGATCTTCGTCGCGGCGGCTCCGCGCGGCCGCACGGGGGCCTGGGCGTTCTCGCTGCTGAAGGTGACCCAGTTGTCGAAGACGGCCTTGACGTCCGCGTAGCGGGAGACGACGTAGTAGCCGATGCGCTCGTCGAACATGACGGGCTGCTCGTCGCGAAGCTCGGCGTATGCCGGGAACGGGTCGTTCATGTCGAACGGGGAATAGCCGTGGTGGCCGCTGGCGGCCGCGGCGAGCGCGCGGTGGTCGACGGGGCACTGCCCTGCTGCGGGCTGGGCCGCTTCGGGCTGGCCGGGGGCCGGCTGGGCTGCGGCCGGGTGCGTGGTGGCGGGCTGTGCCGTCACGGGCTGAGCGTTCACGAGTGCTCCTTCTGTCCACTTCTGCGGGGACTGTCCACTTCTGCGGGGATCTGGCTCCATCTAATGCTCCCGGAGCTGGGAAGCGCCGGGCTTGTCCCACTGGGCGGAAGTGGGGTTGGGGAGGCGCCCGTTCAGGCCGGTTCAGGACTGCTGCGGTTTGCGGACACGCGCCGCCGGTTGCAGTGCAGCCTTCGGCAGGTGGGCGATCCCCGCCTGGATGCGCTCGGCCGTGCCGAGCAGGATGGGCAGGTTGCGTTCGAGCTGGTGCGCCCGCGAGGTGGGCAGCACGATCCCGAGCCCGCCGAAGATGCGCCCGTCGGCCTGGAACACCGGCACGGCGAGCGAGCACGATCCGAGCCGCACCTCCTCGGAGGCAACGGCGAAGCCCTGGCCGCGTACCTTGTCGAGTTCCTTGCGGAGTTGCTCCGGGTCGGCCTTGGTGAACGGGGTGCGCTGCACGAGCGCCGCGCCCAGCACTGCATCACGCACCCAGCCCGCCTCGAAGGCGAGGATCGCCCGGCCGACAGCGGTCGCGTGCATCGGCAGCCGCCCGCCCACCCGGGAGGCCTGCGGGACTCTCCTGCTCCCGTAGACCCGGTCGATGTAGAGCACGTCCGCGCCGTCGCGGATGGCGAAGTGGGCGGTCTCCTGTGTGAGGCCGAACAGGTCCTGCAGGTACGGGCGCACGACGTCGCGCAGCTGCCGTCCGGCATGCTGGCCGAGTTCCCAGAGCCGGAGGCCGATCTGGTAACGGCCGCGGGCATCCCGCTGCACGGCGCCCCATTCCTCGAGCTCGCCGAGCAGGCGGTGCACCGTGCTCTGGGGCAGGCCGCTCTCGGCGCAGATCTCGGAGAGCGTCCGCGCGGACGGGCTGGACTCGAAGACGGCAAGGATGCTGAGCACGCGCGAGGTCACCGTCTGCCCCGGTGAGGTGGTGCGTCCTGCCACGATCCCCCCTCGCGCCCCGCTGCGCTCGACTCCAGCCCCATCGTACGTCGCCGGAGATCGGATAGCGTTGACGGGATACCCCCCCCCGACCGAGCCTGTTAAGGAAACGACCATGACCGCGCCCTCCGAACCGTCGGATGCGTCCGCTCCGCATCCCGGATCACCGAACGGCCCTGGCACCCTCGCCTGGCGCAACGCCGTCTTCGCGGTCTTCTTCATCAGCGGACTCGGCCTCGCCAGCTGGGTCGCACGCATCCCCGCGGTTCGCGACAGCCTGCGGCTGGACACCGCGCTCGTCGGCGTCCTCATCTTCGGCCTCTCGGCAGGCTCTGTGCTCGGCCTGGTCGTCGCGGTGCGGCTCCTCACCCGTTTCGGCGCCCCTCGGGCCATGACGATCAGCGTCGCAACGTCCTCGATCGGACTGGTCGTGGTCGGTACCGGTGCGACACTGCTCGGATCCGCCCCTGTCGTCTTCGCCGGCCTGGCCGCCGTCGGCCTCGGGATGGGTTCGCTCGACGTGATGATGAACGTCGAGGGCGCTGCGGCCGAACGGGCGATACGCAAGACGTTGATGCCGCTGATGCATGCCTGCTTCAGCCTCGGAACCGTCGTCGGGGCGCTGCTCGGTGCCGCGGCATCCGCACTCTCCGTCTCGGTGTTCTGGCACCTGACGGCGATTGCGGCGCTGGTGTTCCTGATCGCGGTCGTGGCCGTTCGGTCGATTCCTGAGCTCGAGAACGCTGCCGAGACGAGGGCGCCTGGCGAGCCGGCCAGCACCTGGCGCAGCCGGCTGCGAGTGAGCCTGTCGGTGTGGGCAGACCCGGGCGTCCTGCTGATCGGGGCGATCGTGCTCGGGATGACATTCGCGGAGGGCTCGGCGAACGACTGGATCGCGCTCGCTTCCGTCGACGGCCACGGCTTCAGTAATACCGCGGGCGCGATCGTCTTCGGGGTGTTCGTCGCAGCGATGACCGTCGGCCGGGTGATCGGCGGGCCGGTGATCGACCGGTTCGGCCGCGTTCCCGTGCTGCGGGCCTGCGCCGTCATCGGGGTGCTCGGGCTGCTCCTATTCATCCTCGCACCGAACGACTGGGCACTCTACGCGGGAACCGTGCTGTGGGGCGTCGGAGCCTCACTCGGCTTCCCTGTGGGCATGTCGGCCGCCGCGGACGACACGAGGAATTCCGCGGCCCGGGTCAGCGCCGTCGCCATGATCGGCTACTTCGCCTTCCTCGTCGGGCCGCCCGTTCTCGGCCTGCTCGGCCAGAACTGGGGCATCCTGAACGCCCTGTACCTCATCGTCGCTCTGATGGCCCTCGCCGGCCTCGCCGCGCCGGCCGCCCGCGAGCGCCACCGGCGCTGACCCCTCCCTGTCGAGCGGTTGCTTCAGACCGGTTAAGCTCGATGCGTGCGCCTCGTAATTGCCAACTGCTCCGTCGACTATGCCGGAAGGCTGAACGCACACCTGCCGCTCGCCACCCGCCTCCTCCTGCTCAAGTCGGACGGCAGCGTGCTCGTGCACTCCGACGGCGGCTCGTACAAGCCGCTCAACTGGATGAGCCCGCCGTGCTCCCTCGTCGAGCAGGTTCCCGATGACGAACAGACGGATGCCGGCATCACCCAGGTCTGGACCGTCACCCACGCGAAGACCGCAGACCAGCTCATCGTCAGCATCCACGAGGTCCTGCACGACTCCGCCCACGAACTCGGCATCGACCCCGGCCTGATCAAGGACGGCGTCGAAGCGCACCTGCAGAAACTGCTGGCCGAGCACATCCATCTCCTCGGGGACGGCCACACTCTCGTCCGCCGCGAGTACATGACGGCGATCGGCCCTGTCGACATCCTCGCCAGGGACGCCGCCGGCCACTCGGTCGCGGTCGAGCTCAAGCGCCGCGGCGACATCGACGGGGTCGAGCAGCTCACCCGGTACCTCGAGCTGATGAACCGCGACCCGCACCTGGCCCCGGTGGCCGGGGTTTTCGCCGCACAGGTCATCAAGCCGCAGGCCCGGATGCTCGCAGAGGATCGCGGCATCCGCTGCCTCGTGCTCGACTACGACGCGATGCGCGGCCTCGACGACACGCAATCCCGCCTGTTCTGACCTGCAAGGGAGGGCCCTGACGGGCGTTTTCTTTCGAGGGAGCGCTCTCATGGCGGCAGGGGTAGCAGCCCATCGGATTCCGGCATACAGTGGAAAATTACCCATTTCGTGGGAAATCGGGGCTCTGGCCTCTAGGATTAGCGAGTGAATTCGACTTTGACTCGCACCTGGAGTGCAATACTTTTTGACCTCGACGGAACCATCACCGATTCCGCCCCGGCCATCACCAACTCCCTCGCCCGGACCTTCGCCCTTCTCGGCCGACCGGTTCCGACCGACGCCGAGTTGCTCGCCTATGTCGGCCCGCCCCTCTTCGCCGCCTTCCGTGAGTACGCCGGCATGACGGCAGAGGAGGCCACTGAGGCCGTCGCGGTCTACCGCGCCGACTATCACGGCGAAGCCATGCTCGACACCGCCGTCTACCCGGGCGTCGCCGGCCTGCTCCAGCGCGTGCACGAGGCCGGAATCCCCCTCGCCCTCGCCACGAGCAAGCCGGAGCACGCCGCGATCACGATCCTCGAGCACTTCGACCTGGCCCGGTTCTTCACGGTCATCGTCGGGGCGAGTGACGCGGAGACCCGCAGCGCCAAGGCCGACATCGTCGAAGAGGCCCTGAACCGCCTTGCCGCCGTCGGCACGAGCCTCAGCACCCCCGTCATGGTCGGCGACCGCAGCTACGACGCGGAGGGCGCCGCAGCCCATGGCGTGCCGACGATCCTCGTCGAGTGGGGCTACGGCTCTCCCGCAGAGGCCGCCGCAGCGACCGCGACCGTCTACTCCGTCGACCAGCTCGCCAAGCTCCTCCTCGGCTGACCCGCAGCGGATGCCGCGGCGCGCGCCCGACGCTCCGCTCCGGCATCCGCAGCGATCGTGTACTCGGACGTGGGCGCCGCCGCCTTGTGCTACGAGGCAGAAGCCGCCGCCGTTGCACCCGCCGACAGGTCGTAGAGCGCGACGCTGTCGACGGTCTGGGCGGTGAAGTTCTCCGCGACCCAGGCGGCGATCTCGCTCGAGGCACTCGATCCGCCGTTGGCCTGGCCGGTCGTTCCACTGATGAAGTAGTGGATCTTCCCCGCGGCCACATCGGCCTGGAACTCGGCGAGGGTGGGGGCGGGGTCGCTCCCG
Source organism: Cryobacterium sp. GrIS_2_6 (assembly GCF_035984545.1). Lineage (NCBI taxonomy): Bacteria > Bacillati > Actinomycetota > Actinomycetes > Micrococcales > Microbacteriaceae > Cryobacterium > Cryobacterium sp. GrIS_2_6. The sequence continues at coordinate 3,447,767 of NZ_JAXCHP010000001.1, read as the reverse complement.
TTGAAGCCGCCGATCGCCATCACCGGCAGTTGGGTCGCGAGTTGGTAGCCGGCGGCCGAGTCCGACCCGATCGCCGCGGCGATCCAGGTGTAGCTGTCGGAATCCACCGAGAGCAGCGCGGCGAGGCTTGCACTGACGCTCGCTGATCCCATGATTCCTCCGGCACCGCCGGGGCGCCCTCCGGTCGGCAGCGTCCCTGTCGTGCCGTTCGGGACAGTGCCGTTCGGGACGGTGCCGTTCCCGCCAGGCGGGCCGGCCGGCGGAGTGCCGCCCCCGGCGAATCCGCCGGCGTTGCCGCCGGGGAACCCGGCCCGTCCGCCGGGCATTCCACCGCCGCCCATCCCGCCCATGCCGCCGGAAACGGTCGGGCCGGCCGTGACGATCGACCCGGTGTGGGCCGTCGACACGGTGTCGAGCGTGTAGGCAACGGGTGCCAGCAGTGCGCCGGTGAGGGCGATCGCGACCGTCGCTCGGCCCCACCACTTCCCCGGCAGCCTCCTGAGCCAGGCCGCCAGCGGCGGCACCATCAGCAGTCCGGCGGCGACCAGGCCGAGCGCGGCTACGACGAACTTCAGCCACGGCAGCCAGTCGGTGGCGCGGTCGAGCAGCACCCACGCCCAGGCGCTTGTCGCGAGCATCGCGACGGCCGCCGTGATCCGGGCCCAGAGCGCCGTGCGTTTCATCCAGGCGAGGCTCGCGCCGATCGCGAAAGTTCCGGCGAGCGCGGGCGCAAGGGCGACCGTGTAATAGGCGTGGAAGATCCCGGCCATGAAGCTGAAGGCCAGCGCGGTCAGGATCAGGTGCCCGGCGAAGAGGAGGAGGGTGGCCCGGCGGAGCGAGATCCGCGGGGCGCGGCGGAGCACGACGAGCGCCGCGACGCACAACAACAGCGCGGCGGGCAACAGCCAGGTGATCTGGCCGCCGAATTCGCCGAGGAAGAGCCGGAAGATCCCGGTTTCACCCCACATGCCGCCCGTCACCGCACCCGTGCCGCCGGCGCCTCCCGTGACGCTCCCGGTCTCGCTCCCGGTGAGCCGGCCGAATCCGTTGTACCCGAACGTCAGCTCGAGGAAACTGTTCGTCTGCGAGCCACCGATGTACGGACGCCAGTTCGCCGGGACGAGTTCGACGATGGCGACCCACCAGCCTGCCGAGACGATCACGGCCCCAAGGGCCGCGAACGAGTGCCAGAGGCGGGTGCGGAACCGGTGCGGCGCCGCGTACAGGTAGACGGCCGCGAGCGGAGGCAGGATCAGGAATGCCTGCAGCTGCTTGGTCAGGAATCCGAAGCCCACCATCGCGCCCGCCCAGAGCACCCATTTCAGGGCGCCGGTCTCGATGCCGCGCAGGGTGAAGTAGGTGGCGAGGCTGAGGAGGAGAACGAGCAGGGCATCCGGATTGTTGAACCGGAACATCAGCGCGGCGACGGGGGTCACGGCGAGTACGGCGCCGGCGAGCAGGGCCGTGCCTGCCGAGAAGCGGCGGCGCACGGTGGCGAAGAGCACGCCGACCGATGCGACGCCCATCAGGGCCTCCGGCACGAGGATGCTCCACGAACTGAGTCCGAACAGGCGCACCGAGAGGGCCATCAGCCACAGGCTCGCCGGCGGCTTGTCGACGGTGATCGCGTTGGCGGCGTCGGAGGACCCGTAGAAGAACGCGGTCCAGTCGACAGAGCCGGCCTGCACAGCGGCGGAGTAGAACGAGTTCGCCCAGCCGCTCGCGCCGAGGTTCCAGATGTAGAGCACCGCTGTCGCGAGCAGGAGACCCAGCAGGGCCGGCCGTTCCCAGCGCGCGGAGCCGGCCCTGCCCCGCACGAGGGTGCGCGGAAGGGCCGCGAGGCGGGTCACGAAGCGGGCGCCGAAGCGGGCGTCGAGCGGAGAGACGGCGGGGCGCGGGGAAACCTGGGTCGTCATGAACTGGTCACTTCCTGTCGGGCGGGAGCGTCCCTCCGGGAGGGCTCGTCGCGGGAGGTCACTTCGTCGCGGGAGGTGCGTGGTTTCGTCCGGGTCGGGGCCGGCGTCCGCTGGCTCCGGAAGACCCAGAGCCGCAGCAGCACGAACCGCATCACGGTCGCGAGGAGATTGGCCGCCGTGAGCACGATGATCTCGGTCTGGGGCCCGGCATCCGCTCGGACAAGGTGCAGCACGAGGAGGGATCCGCTCGTCACGAGCCAGGCCAGGCCGAAGATCACGAGGCCCTGCGCCTGGTGCTTGACCGCGCTTCGCCGCCCGCGCACGCCGAAGGTGAGGCGTCGGTTGGCCCAGGTGTTCGCGATCGCGGTGATGAGCAGGGACAGGAAATTGGCCAGCTGGGCCGGCATCACGTACTGGAGCACGAGGTAGAGAAGCGCGAACGCGATGGTCGACAGCACGCCGATCACGCCGAACCGAAGCACCTGGCCGAGGAAGGTCGGCGGGGTCGGCGGGGTCGGCGGCTCGAACGGCGGTCGGCCGAGCTCGGCGTAGATCTCGTCGACGGGGATCCTGCCGGTGACGAGCGAGTGCGCCACCCGGACCAGGCCCTTGAGGTCGTCGGCGGCGGTACCGACGACGTCGACCCGGCTGTCGGGGTCGTCGATCCAGTCGACGGGCACCTCGTGGATCCGGAGCCCGGCGCGCTCGGCGATGATGAGCATCTCGGTGTCGAAGAACCAGCCGTTGTCCTCCACGAGGGGGAGCACCCGCTGGGCGACGTCGCGGCGCATCGCCTTGAAGCCGCACTGGGCGTCGCTGAATTCGACGCCCATCGTCGTGCGGACGAGGGCGTTGTAGCTTCGGGAGATGAACTCGCGCTTGCCGCCGCGGGTGACGCGGGACCCGCGCGACAGCCGGCTGCCGATGGCGACATCGGAGTGGCCGGAGAGCAGCGGGGCGACGAGCGGCGGGAGCGCGCGGAGGTCGGTGGAGAGGTCCACGTCGACGTATGCGACGACTGCGGCGGGCGAGGCGAGCCAGACCCGCTTGAGCGCCCGGCCCCTGCCCTTCTCGACGAGGTGCACGGCGTGGACGCCCGGCAGTTCGGCCGTGAGCGAGTCGGCGATCGCGGCGGTGTTGTCGGTGCTGGCGTTGTTCGCAATGGTGATGCGCCAGGGTTCGTCGAACTGGTCGGTCAGGTACGCGTGCAGCACACGGATGCTGCGCGCGAGGGTCTGCTGTTCGTTGTACACGGGCACGACGACGTCGAGGGCGAGAGCTGCTGATCGGGTCATGGTGGCCACTCTCCGCCCAGAGGCTATGCCGGAGCACTGGCCGCGTTATGAGTGCGGAAAGGAAGACCTGTGAGGTGCCTGTGCTGCCCGACAGGGCTAGGGTGGGGTCGAAGGAGGCCCCGTGACCGCCGCACAGCCGAATGATCGCCGGCAGACCGCGAGGATCGTCGTCGGGGTAGACACCGGACAGCCGGATGCCGTCGTGCAGCAGGCCGCCGTCTTCGCGGAGCACTTCGGTGCGGAGCTCGTCTGCGCGTGGGTCGACACCGGACGCTACGTGATCGAGGAACACCCGGACGGCAGCGTGACCTCGCTCTCCTTCGATCCCGATGTCGTCGACCTCGCCGACGAGGCGCTTCCTCCCCGGCTCGCCGCACGGCTCGCGGCTGCGCTCGAAGGCCGCCCGGTCGCGTGGAGCACCCGGGCACTCGCCGGGGATCCCGCCCTCGCGATCGGCACACTCGCCGACACCCTCGGCGCTGCCATGATCGTCGTGGGTACCCGGGAGTCGAGCGTCCGAGCGGGCCTTCAGGCCTTCTTCAGCGGTTCGATCGCGGTGCGCCTCGCGCATCGCCAGCACCGGCCGGTCGTGATGATCCCGCTCGCGCCGGTCCCCTTCGAACAGCGCCTGCCGTGGGAGCCCGCCTGATTCTCACCAGGAGTCCTGCGTAGCGGCTCAGGCGAAGGGCATCACGGCCATCGCCGCCGTCATGGCCGACATCCCGAGGAGGTTGCCGCGTTCGAGCCGGGTGCGGCTCTCGGTCACGAGCAGCATGAGGGACCACACCACGAACGCGCCGCCGGCCACGCAGACCAGGGGCAGCAGGAGCGAATCCGAGTGGGTGTGCCCCGCCGCGGCGGCCGCACCCGGGGACATCACCGTGTGTGCCATCATCTGGCCGGCCGTGACCACGAGGCCGAGCGGGTGGTGCAGCAGCATCGTCTGCCCCGCACCTCCGTGAGGTAGCGCATTCTGAGGCGCGCCCGTGGCGGTGCTGCGGCGGAGCAGCGCCGAACAGGTCAGTCCCCAGGCGATCAGGATCGCCGCCCACGGCACGGGCCCGAGGCCGAAGACACCGAAGGCGGAATCCGTCATCGCCGCGAGCATCACGAGGGTGGAGACGACCGCGAGGCCCGACCGGGAGCGCCGGCTACCGAGCACGCAGCAGAGGTTGAGCGACGCGCCGCCGATCATGATTCCGTGCAGTGCCCAGGTCACCAGCGCTCTCCTCTCGTCCTAGTGGTGCGTGTGCTCGTGCGCCGCGCCGTCGTGGCCGTGCGAGCAGTGCGACACCGGTTCGTTGGCCGGCACGTTCATCGCGGGGTTCGCACCGAAGAAGCCGTATGGCTTGAGCGTGAACTTCGCGTAGTCGACCGGCATCACCGGCCAGTCCTCGATCCGGGGGAAGTGCGTCGGCCCGAAGGTGTGCCAGAGCACGATGTCCTCGCCGTCGATCGACCTGTCGCCCGCGATGTACTTCGTGATGCCGTCTCCGCCCGGGTTCTGGTGCACGAAGTCACCGGCCGCGAACTGCTCAGCCGGGTCGTACTGGGTCACGAAGAGGTGCTTCGTTGCGAACTCGGCGCGCTTCGCGATCGAAGACCCCGGGTCGGCCATCAGCGTCGGAGACTGCTCCGGCTGCAGAACATAGCCGGTCGGGCGCCCGAGCCGGTTGGTCTTCTCGGTGTTGACGATGTGCCAGGCCCTGGCGACGGATGCGTCGGCGACCCGCCCGGAGCCCGCCTCACTCGAGAGCCGGGTCGTCTTCTTGGTGAAGGCGTTGCCGTGCGGGTTGCCCGGCCCCATCGGCAAGCGCACGCCGTCGATCTCGTCGACGGCGTTGGACAGCCCGTCGACCATCATGTCGAGCCGCGCGCTGAAGAGGTGCTGGTGGTACGGGGCGCCGAGCCCGGGAGCGACCTCGCTGGCATACGCGTAGTCTCCCTCGATCGCGGTCTCTCCGATAGGCTCCCCGATCCCCGGGTATGCCGATGTGAAGAGGATGCCGGTGAGCTTGGCCTCGCACTCGATGGTGCCGTCGAGCGACAGGTACCAGTAGAACCCGTAGTCGTAGTTGCCGACGGTGGTGAAGAAACTGATCACGAGTCGCCGCTGCCGGCGCACCTCGTTGGAGCCGGTGAACATGTCGCCGTGCTTCCAGAGCGTTCCGACGTCCTCCTCGTGCATGCAGATGCCGTTCTTGATCGTGAACGGGTTGCCGAGTTCGTCGGCGAGGACGGCGTCGAAGTACTTGATCTCGCCGACGCAGTCGCAGCCGAGCGCGAGGGAGTTGGTGAACCGGCCGAAGAGGTACTCTCCGGTGTCGAAATAGTTCTGCCAGAACCGCACCGGGGACGGGTCCCCGTAGGGCACGAGCATCTCGTTGATCGAGGCCCGGTAGATGACCGGGCGCTCCTCCCCCGCGTCCGTGAAGGAGAGCTGGCGCAGCACGAGGCCCTCGCGGGTATCAAAGCCGACCTGGAACTTCCAGTTCGCCCAGCTCACCCACTCGCCGTCGACCGTGAAGCTCGGTCCTTCCGGCTGGGAGATCACGATCGGCTTGAGGGTCGTGAGCGGGGCGCCCTGCACGGCCGGGTCGTCGAAGTTGCCGCTCTCCGCCGGGATGTCGAGGGTGCCGACGTCGATGAGGCGCGTGATAGTGCGGGAGGCGGTGTCGACGTAGGCGGAGAGCCCGTCGACCGGGTGCGCCCAGGGGTGGTCCTCCGGGTAGTCCTGGCGGAACGCGAGCACCCGGACGATCCGGCGGCCGACCTCTTCCGGGTAGTCGTAGTGCCCGGCAGAGAGCGGCACGACAACGACCTCGTCGATCGTGGTGCCCCGCGCGGCGAGTGCGGCGACCCAGCGCGGGTCCTCGGCGACGATCCCGGCGATCGCGTCGAACTCGGCGAGCAGCACGGGCAACTGGCCGGCCGACCCGTCGAGCACGCTCGTCGTGAGCACCGCGCGACCGGGGATGGAGACGATGTTGTCCGTCGACCGGCCGGTCTCCATGTCGAGAAGCATCACCCGGGCCTGCCGGTCGGGAAGCGGCCCGGTGCCGTCCTGCCAGGCGAGGACCTCACGCTTGTGCGGTTCCCACAGCCCGACATAGGCGAAGCGGGTGGTCGCGTTCCAGTCGGCGCCCGCCGTGACGACGTCGCGCACGGTCTCGAACTCTGCAGCGGTGAGGCTGCCGACCGGGTGGCTCGGCACGGTCCCGGCGTCGTGCTGGTCGTGGTCGTGATCGTGGCCGCCGTGTTCGTGGTGGCCGTGCGGGGTGTCGAGATCGGTGATGGTCATGGTTCTCCAGTCGAAGGGTGGTGAGAGGTGAGCGGATGCTGCGGGCGGGGTCAGCGGGTCACCCGCCGATGGCATCCGTGATCTGGTCGTATGCGACCCGGTTGGTGCGCTTGAGGATGAGCGCCTGCACGAGTCCGCCGAGCGGGAAGAGCACGACGAGGCCGAGCAGGACCGCGCTCACGACGCCGAACACGGGGGCTCCGTCCGCGTCGACGTCACCGACGAGGAAGGGGAAGTTCGTGGCGATGAGCACGGCGGCGCCGAGCAGGCCGAGCAGGCCGAGCACCGGGGCGATCACCGTGTTCCAGAGCCGCCTGTCCTTCTTGGTGCGGGCGAAGTAGACGACGACCGCGACGCTCGTGACGGCCATCAGGACGGCGATCGCGAGGGTCGCGACGCCGGAGAACCAGGTGAAGACCTGGAGCACCGGGTCGAGGCCGAGCACCGCGAACAGGATCGTCAGGATCGCGGCTGTCGCGGTCTGCACGATCGAGGAGAGGTGGGGTGCGGAGTGCTTCGTGTGCACCCGGCCGAGGAAGTCGGGAAGGACCCGGGCGTTGGACATCGAGTGCTGGTAGCGGGTGATCACGTTGTGGAAGGACAGCACGCACGCGAACATGCTCGTGATGAGCAGCACGTTCATCACGACCTGCCCGATCGGTCCGAGGTAGGCGAGGGTCGTGATCAGGATCATCGCGCCCGGGTTCTCCGCGGCCTGGGCGACGACGCCGCTCGGTCCCCACGCCATCACGAGCGCCCAGGACGCGAGTGTGTAGAAGACGCCGATGCCGATCACGGCGACGTAGGTGGCCCGCGGGATGGTGCGGCCGGGGTCCTTCGCCTCATCGCGGAAGATCGCGGTGGACTCGAAGCCGATGAAGGCGGCGATCGCGAACATCAGGCCGATCGCCGGGGAGCCGGTGAGCACGTTGTTCGGCTCGAAGGGCGCCATCGACAGGCCCTCAGGGCCGCCGTTGACGACCACCGCGACGACGAGCGCGAGCACGACGCCGACCTCGCCGAGCAGGAGCACCCCGAGCACCTTCGAGCTCAGGTCGATGTGCCGGTAGCCGAGGAACCCGACGAGGGCGACGGCCGCGAGCGAGTAGAGGTACCAGGGCAGGTCCGGTGCGCCGAGGCCCGTGAGCGTGACGCTCAGAATGTAGCCGACGTACCCGTAGACCGAGACCTGGATGGTCGTGTATGTGAGAAGCGCGAGGAAGGCCGTCGCGAGGCCGGCCGGCTTGCCGAGGCCGTAGTTCACGAAGGTGAAGAACGCGCCGGGCTTCGGCACGTGCCTGGTCATCGCGGCGAGGCCGACGGAGAAGAAGAGCAGGACGATCGCCGCGATGGCGAACATCGAGGGGAATCCGACCCCGTTGCCGAGCAGGATGCCGAGCGGAGCCGAGCCGCCGATGACGGTGAGCGGCGCTGCGGCGGCCACGACCATCAGCACGATCGACGTGACGCCGAGGGAACCGGTCAGGGAACGTTCGGCGGGCAGTGTGCCCACGGATGCCGTTGGATCTTTCGTGAGGGTCATGTCATCTCCAGCTCGAGCGGGTTCGTCAGGGAAAGTCGGGGAGGCGGTGCGGAAGGTCTGCGGCCAGCCTGTCGGACCCCTGTTGCCGACCGGTCTCGCCGGGGTAAACGTCCGGGCGGCCCGAATGAGACACGGGCCGCCCGTTGTCCCACTCGGCGGTCACGCGACCGAAACACTCCCGAAGCGCGGCCGCAACGCCGGATGGTTAGCCTGAGGCTCCGCACCGCCGCCCCCGACCGTGAGCTTGTGAACGAGAAAGAACGAGGCCGGACCGATGACCGCACTGGCCAGGGCCATCAACGATCCGCAGCCGGTCGACGGCATCGGAACCCGCTCGCCCGTCGACGGGCTCGACCGGCGCAGTGTGGGATTCCTCGACGTGCTCGCGCAGTCCGTGTCCGCCGTCGCCCCATCGGCCGCCGCGACCACGATCCCCCTCCTCGTCGCCGTCGTCGCCGGCGGCGCGACGGTGTGGTCGCTCGCGACCGCGATGCTGCTCGCGTTCCTTGTCGCGACGACGATCAACCAGTTCACCCGGCGCATCGCCGCGGCCGGGTCGATCTACACCTTCGTCTCCCGCGGGCTCGGCACCATGGCGGCGTTCGTCGCCGGCGTCGGCCTGCTCGTCGGCTACGGATTCATTTCGATGTTCGCGCTCGGTGGCGCCGGGTACTACCTCACGATCGTGGTCGGCAGGTTCTGGCCGGCGCTCACCGGGTCCGTCCTCGTCGCGAGCCTGCTGATCGTCGTCATGGCGGCACTGTGCCTGCTCGTGCTGGCCCGCGGCATCCGTCTCTCGACCAGGATCACCCTGCTCGTCGAGGCGGTCTCGGTGCTCATCATCGTCGTGCTCGTTGTCGCGCTGCTCGTGCGACTCTGGCCGGTGCTCGACTGGTCGCAGCTCGCACCCGGCGCAATCGACCCCGCCAACTTCGCGGTCGGGTCCGCCCTCGCCCTCACGGCCTTCGTCGGCTTCGAGAGCGCCTCGACCCTCGGCGTCGAGGCGAAACGCCCGTATGCAAGCATCCCGCGGGCGATCGTGTTCACGGTGCTCGGGTCCGGGCTGCTCTACCTGCTCGCCTCGTTCAGCCAGCTCGTCGGGTTCTCCGCCCTCGGTCGCGCGATCGCGGCGAGCGCGTCCCCGGTCAACGATCTCGCCGCCGCATACGGAATCGACGCGGCCGGCCTGCTCCTCGACGTCAGCATCGCGACCTCGTTCCTCGCCTGTGCGATCGCGTCGACGACCGCGCTCGTGCGGGTGCTCTTCTCCATGGGCCGCGAGGGCCTGCTGCCGAGCAGGTTCGGGCGCACCCACCCGCGCTATCGCACGCCGTTCGGCGCGGCACTCGTCGCGATGACGGTGATCACGGCGGTGTTGCTCACGACGATCGCGCTGTCCGGCAGCATCTGGCAGACCATGGAGGTGCTCATCGTCGGGGCCGCGGGCGGCTACATGACCGCGTACCTGCTCGTCTGCGTCGCCGCGCCCGTGTTCCTCCGGCGGATCGGCGAGGCCACCTTCTGGCCGGTGTTGTTCGCGGTGCTCGCCGCCGTGCTGCTGGGCGCCGTGCTCCTCACCTACCTCGCCGTCGAGAGCGGCTCGGCCAGGGCGCTCGGGGTCTGGGTCTTCCTCGGCGTGATGGCGCTCGGCCTCGCCTGGTGCGGCCTGCGATTGCGGAGGCGCCCCTGGCTTCGGGACACCATCGGGGTCTACGACGTGCCCGTGACAGGCGACGTCCTCGGCGGCCCGGGCCCGGCGGATGCCGCGGCGCGGGAATCGGGCCGGGCCGGGCCGTGACGGGCGCCGCGCACCTCGGTGCCCGCCAGCCGAAGGCCATCCAGAGCGCCCTGACGGTGCTCGAGGAGGTGGCCCGCTGCGGGTCGGGGGTCACGGCGCGGGAGATCTCGGACAGCCTCGGGCTCCCGAAGGCGACGGCGTACCGGCTGCTCAACCTGCTGGTCCAGGACGAGTACCTCGTGCGGATGCCGGACCTGCGCGGGTTCGCCCTCGGCCGCAAGGTCGTCGAACTCGCCCGCCTGGTCGCGCCCGCCCAGCCACCGGAGGCGGTGCGCGAGGTCGTCGACCGGCTGCGGTCCCGCATCCGTGGCGGCATTCACCTCGTGCGGTACGACAGCGATGGGGTCCGGGTGATCGATCCGGACCCAGACTACCCGCCGAGCGTGTCCGTCAGGAGCGCGCGGGCGCTCGAAACGAGTGCGATGGGCCGGCTGCTGCTCGCAGAACGTCGGGGGGCAGAGTCGGGGGTGCTCGGCGAGGACCCGGAACTGGCCGGGCAGCTCGCAACGGTCCGGACCGACGGCTACGCGTACTTCCCGAGCCCATGGGCGCCGGGGACCGGCTGTCTCGCGATCCCGATCCGGAACCGGGAGGGAACGCTTGTCGCGGGGCTCTGCCTGTCGGCCCCGGCTGCACGGATCGGCGAGCCTGCCGAATTCCTCGCCCTGCTCAGGATGGGCGCACGGGAACTCGCGCCCCTGCTCGCCTGAGGGAGATCAGGCCGCGGCAGGCAGGTGCAGTGCGGCCCGGCGCAACCGGTCCTTGACCGCGTGTTCGATCAACACGGGGATGTAGTCCCGCAACGGATTCCGGGCGAGCGCGAGTTGCTGCGCGTGCACGGTCTTCTCAATACTCGTCGGCGGTTCGTTGGGAAACTTCTTTTCCAGTCGCACAATGATCTGCTCGACCGCGCGGTCTTCCTCTTTTCGATTCACTCCTTCAGTCTCTGCCTGCAGCGGCGCAGGGTCAAACGCTGGAAACGACTCAGACCGGATTGCCGCTCTGTCAGGATCCACCCGCACGACGACGCGACAGTGGAAGACTGTCTGAGGCGGCGAATGCCGCATTCCCTGGGAAAGGCTCGAGATGACCGACGCACCGCAACTGTCCGCAGAGGAACACCTGCTGGAGATTCTCCTCGAGCAGGAGCGCAGCATCCAGTTCGATTCCTTCGGTTTCGCGGACGCCTGGGCGGTCGGCTCCCTGCTCGTGGAGCTCGGGCTCGAACGTGACCACCCCATCGCGATCGCGATCATGTTCGGAGACCAGCGGGTGTTCCACGCGTCCCTGCCGGGAGCCTGCGCCGACAACGACGGCTGGCTCGAGAACAAGTTCCGGGTTGTCCGCAGGTTTGCGAGTTCCTCGCTCGCCGTCGGCACCCGTTTCCGCGCCGCGGGCCGCGACTTCGACACGTCATCCCGGCTCGACCCGCGCACGCATGCAGCCCACGGCGGCGCATTCCCGCTGCGCGTGCGCGGGGCGCTGATGGGCGTTGTCGGGGTGTCCGGACTCGCCCAGCAGCTCGATCACGACCTCGTCGTCGAGGCGCTCGCGGCGCACCAGGCGCACCACCTCACCCGCGGCTGACCAACGCCCGCGCGACGGACGCGAACGCGGGCATCGGCCGGCCGAGCAGGTAGCCCTGGGCGAAAGCGCAGCCGGCGTCCCGAAGCGCGACGAGCTGGTCTTCGGTCTCCACCCCTTCGGCCACCACGTCGATGTCGAGTTTCTGCGCGAGCGCGATGATCCCCTCGACCAGGGCGACGGATGCGGCCTCCGGCAGATTCGCGGTGAAGGTCCTGTCGATCTTGATCTGGTCGACGGGGAGGGTGTTGAGCCAGGCCAGGGTCGAGAATCCGGTCCCGAAATCGTCGAGCGAAATGCTCACGCCGAGCCGGCGCAGTTCGGTGAGGCGTTCCACGACGCCAGGAAGATCGATGAGGGCCCTGCTCTCGACGATCTCGAGGACCAGCCGCTCCGGACGGAGCCGGTTGCGGTTGAGGGCCGCGCGCACGGTCGGGATCAGCCGCGGGTCGACGAGGGTGGCACTCGCGAGGTTCACCGCGACGTGCAGTGGCGCCTCCCCGGCAGCGGCGAGGGCAGCGGCGTCGCCGAGGGCCGCGAGGTCGGCGAGGGCCTCCCCGAGCACCCACAGGTCCAGGTCGGCGACGAGGCCGGTCTCCTCCGCGAGCGGCAGGAAGGCAGCGGGGGCCAGCAGGCCCAGGCGAGGATGGTCCCAGCGGATCAGGGCTTCGGCCCCCACGACCCGGTCAGGGGAGGCGAGCGCGACGACGGGTTGATAGTGCAACCGCATCTCGGCCCGCCCGAGTGCCTCGACGAGCTCGCCCTGGAGCGAGGCCACCGGGTCTGTCCGGTTGCTGTCGTCCGCGAGGGCGACCTGGTTCCGGCCGGTCCGTTTCGCGTCGTACATCGCGGTGTCCGCGGCGGCGAGCAGCCGTTCTCCGCCATCCCCCGGGCCGTTGTGCACCGCGACCCCGATGCTCGCGGTGATGCGCAGATCGTGGCCGGAGACATGGAAGGGCCGGTTGAGGCTGTCGACGACGCGATGAGCGAGGTGGACTGCCTGCTCGTGACCGGGAAGTTCGTGGGCGAGGACCGCGAATTCATCGCCCCCGAGACGTCCGATGGTCGCCTCGGCACCCAGGCACCCGCGAAGCCGAACCGCGATCTGGCGGAGCAGTTCGTCGCCGGCGCCGTGACCGAGCACGTCATTGACCTGTTTGAAGTTGTCCAGGTCACAGAACATCACGGCGGTGCACGAGCCCTCCGCGCACGTCGACACTGCAGCATCGAGCTCACTCGCGAACAGCATCCGGTTGGCGAGGCCGGTCAGCGGGTCGTGCAGGGACTGGTGACGAACCGTGGCGAGGAGCCGGGCGTTCTGCAACGCGATGGCGCCTTGATGGCTGACGCCCTCGATCCGCGCGAGCGTGCTCGGCGAGATGCCCGAGGCAGGAGCGGAACGCCACCCGCCGGCGACGACGACGCCCATCAGCACATCGCCGGCGAGCAGCGGCACGATGATCGCCGTGGTCATTCCGCATTCCGCGAGGAGGCCGGCCAGTTGCGGGCTCGCGGTGGTCGCCGACAGCGGGACCGGCCGCTGGTGGGCGAGGAGTTCGACCAGTTCGGGCGTCTGCGCGGCGGCGATCGGCGACGCGAGCACCCGATCCCTCTGGGGCGTATCGAGCCCGGCGGTTGCGACCGCGTGCATCACGCCGGGGCCGGCGTCCCAGAGCAGCACCGCGGCGGCATCACAGCCGGCGATCGCGGGTACCGCGAGGGCGACCGCGTCGGCGACGGCCTCGCTGCCATTGCTCGTCGCGAGCTCATGGGCGAGCACCAGCATGGCCGCCGCCCTGCTCTCCTCGCGCCTGCTGTCGTCGAGGGCCGTGAACAGGTCGAGCGCCGCGGCGGCGTGGCCGGCGTAGGCCTCGAGCAGGGTCCTGTCCCCCTCTATCGTGGTGTGGCCAAGGGAATAGAGTGCGGCAAGGCGTCCGTAGCTGCGACGGCTCGAAGCCACGTCCACGATCACCGCCCGGTCGCCGAGCGCGTCGCCGTCGAGGATTCGCGCGGCGACCCTGGCCGCCTTGGGGGCATCGAGCCCCTGGAAGCGAAGCACGGGCTCGCCATGGTCGGAAGTCAGGATGAGCAGGTACGCCGGCGCAAGCACTGCAGACGACGCACGGGCGACGATGCGGGCGAGAACGTCGTCGACATCGTCGCTTCCGACGAGGTCTGCTGCGGCGAGCTGAACCTCCTTGACCTTCTCACGCAGGAGCACAAGGGACCGGTTGGTGGGAAGGGCCCATGACCGCAACGACCACCAGCGGCGCCGGGTCGACCACGTCACTTCGTAGACGCAACACTCATATCCGTCGCACTGGCACTCCGGGTGGACCACGATCGCGGCATTGAGCCCGAACATGGACGGCAGGGCGGCGAACAGGCCCTGGGCGTACTGGCAGTCGAGACGCGACGGACGATAGCCCTCGTGCAGCCGGTAGCGAAGGCTTGCCGACGTTCCCCGCACGGAAACGGAGTCCATTGTCGATGTGGTCGTGAACTTGGGAATGAACCGCGGCAATTGGCGGTACACCGCTGCGGGTGACGCGAAGGCGCTCAGGAGCTGCACAAGCACCGGATGCAGCCCGTCGGTGACGACCGTCGAGCCCACCTTGTACATCGTGCGCGGGTCGTCGAGCACGGTCGTCGCTGCCTCGAAGAGCCGGATCCTGGTGTCGTAGCTCACCCAGTTTGCTGTGTCCTCAAGCCAGTCGATCGACTCCGTGACCCCGGCCCGGGCGAGGACCTCGGCAACGGCAGCGACTCCGCCGTGTGCGCGCACATGGCCGAGGAGAAGGGAAACTGTCGTGCTCGACGTCTCCCGTGGCTCCAGCGTCATCATCGCCCCCTGGTTGCATACTATCGACTGGACCCGCACACGAGGCGGTCTGGAGCCGGCTGCTCAGCGGGCTGAGGGTACAGCGGTCGGTCAGCTGGCGGGGTCATCCGGGCTCGTCGCCGCGGACGTCGCGGTATCCGCAGCGGGAGCGGAGTACCGCATCAGTGACTTGTGCCGCAGGTTGTACTCGCGCTTGAGTTCATTCCAGCGCGGCAGCGAGACCTGGTTGGCCGGCGAGGCCGCGTTGGGTTCGCCTGACGATTGCGCTTCGGACACGGTGGTCTCAGTCCTCGTCGTCGTCACGCGTCGTCGCGACCGGACCGCGGCGGGCAGCGAACTCGCGCTTGAGCGCCGACCAGCGCACGGTGGATACGTAGTGGATGGTGGAGTTCTTCGTCACGTCGGCCATGGGTTCTCTCAGTCTCAAACGGTTGATGAACGGCGCGCCGCTGAGCCTGGTTCAATGTGTGAGCGATCGAGATTGACACGGTTTCGCATCCGTGGATGGAAACCCGACCCATCACTATCGGTGGACGGGATCGCACATTCATGGTACATCTGCCGATCGGAATCCGGTCATCGAGGGAGGCCTGAACGGCGGGGCCGCATTGTTTCCTTGCGTGACGGATGCCGGGACATCCGCCGGTCGCCGACCTAGGCTGGCTGACAACCGAGAGCGACACCGCGACACGAAGGGACAGAGACCGCAATGACCCCGCAGCACCCCACTCTCCGGAAGATCCCGCGTCCCGACTGCTCACAGGGTCACACGTGCACCGGCAGTGCACCGGGTCATGCCCTTCCGCTGATCCAGCAGCGCGTGTCTGCGGCGACGCCGAGCAAGTGGCGCGACGCGATCGTGACCGCCGTCACCCACTCGGGCTGGATCTCGTTGACGACCCTCGACGATCACGCCAAGGTCTGGGTGTGGAACCACGCGGACCTCGGCGCCTCGGCCTCCGTCGGTGAACCAGTCGCACTTCACGACGTCTATCACGTGCTCGCGATCGGAGCCGAGCGCGTGAACGTGCTCCTGGCGCCGGTCGAGCTGTTGGCTTTCTCCGACCTCGTCGGGCTGTCCTAAGGGACCTCTGCTTTACGCCATCGGCATCATGGACTTCATCGCCGACATCATCCGTTCGCACGCGGCCGCGCACTGACGGCAGGCCTCAGCGCACATCTTGCACTCTTCGCTCGTTTCGGCGTGCATCATGCACTCGTCGGCGCAGGCCATGCACATCTTCATGCAGGCATCCATCTGGGCCAACATGACCTGCATGTCGTAGCCGGAGGGGCGCAGCATCATTCGCATCATCGCGTGGGTCATATCGGCGCAGTCGAGGCACATGCTCATGCACTTCGACATGCCGGTCATGCCCATGGCCATCATGTCGTCGGCGCAGACCGTACAGGCCTGCTCGCACGCGCTGCAACACTCGATCATGTCCTGCATCGCCGCCATGTCGAGGCCGCTCATGCTCTTCATCGCCGTCGAAGAGTCCATCATCCGTGCTGTCATGCTCATCATTTCAGTCATCCCGCTCCGGAAGCCCGGCGTCGGTCCATGCCGGCTGATGACCGTGGCGTCCACGTTACGAAATGTTACGCTGCGCGGTCACGCGCCCTCAAGGGGCGAGTGCCCTAGATTGTGGGAACAGACATTCCCGTGCGAAGGAGCACCATGACCGGCTGGCGGATCCGCGATTTCCACGCTGACGACCTCGATGGGATCCTCCGGCTCTGGCAGGAGGTCACCGCGACCAAGACCGAACCGGTCTACGGCCTGGCCG
Organism: Cryobacterium sp. GrIS_2_6; assembly: GCF_035984545.1. NCBI lineage: Bacteria > Bacillati > Actinomycetota > Actinomycetes > Micrococcales > Microbacteriaceae > Cryobacterium > Cryobacterium sp. GrIS_2_6. Next base: position 3,431,698 of record NZ_JAXCHP010000001.1, on the reverse strand, counting down.
AAGTGCTCGCCTCCTGCCAGAAGGACCACGCCGTCGTCGCCATGCACGGCGACGACGTCATCGGGGCCGCCGTCGGCCGTGCTGCGCATGCCCAGGGCTGGATCGTGTTCCTCGCGACCGCGCAGTCCTGGCAAAGCCAGGGCATCGGCACGGCCATGCTCGCGGCACTCGAATCGAAGATGGCCCCGCACGGCCTGACAAAGCTCTCGGCGCTGATGCCGGAGACCGAGAGCCGGGTCGACGCCTTCCTCAACCGCGGCTTCGTCGTCAAGAAGCAGCTGAGCTACTTCGAGCGCGAGATCCCGGTGCAGCGCGAGGGACTGAAGGCGCTCGGCGAGCTCGGCGGGCGCATCCTGCCGCGCGACCTCTGGGCGGCCGTCGGCGGCATGCGCGCCGAGAAGGAACTCCTCGAGCGCCGGCTCGTGATGCCGCTCGCCGAACCGGACCTCGCCGAACAGTACGGGGTCGTTCCGCCCAAGGCCGTCGTGCTCTTCGGCCCTCCCGGAACGGGCAAGACCACCTTCGCCAAGGCGATCGCGTCCCGGCTCGAGTGGCCCTTCGTGGAGGTCTTCCCCTCCCGGCTGGCCGGCGACCCGAAGGGACTTGCCGGCGCGCTGCGGGAGACCTTCCTCAAGATCTCCGAACTCGAGCACGCCGTGGTTTTCATCGACGAGGTCGAGGAGATCGCGGCCCAGCGCGGCGGCGAACCGCCGTCGCCGCTTCAGGGCGTCACCAACGAGTTGCTCAAGATCATCCCGGCATTCCGTGAGCGGCCGGGGCGCCTCCTGGTCTGCGCGACCAACTTCATCCGCGCCCTCGACTCCGCACTGCTCCGGCACGGACGCTTCGACTACGTCATCCCGATCGGGCTTCCGGATGCCGCGGCGCGCGCGGCCATCTGGGCCGGCTACGTGCCGGCGCTCGTCGCCGGCACGGTCGACTTCCGGGCCCTCGTCACCGCGAGCGAGGGCTTCTCGCCCGCCGATATCGAGTACGCGGCCCGCCGCGCTTCGCAGGAGGCACTCGAACGGGCACTCTTCACCGCGGACGATGTCCCAGCGGATGCGCCGAGCGGCCCCCGGACCGAGGACTACCTCGCTGCGATCCGTGCCACCCGTACCACGGTCTCGCCGCAGGTCGCAGCCGAGTTCCTCGAGGACATCGAGCGGCTCGCCCGGCTCTGACCGCATGAGCGACGCCCGGCAGCCGCCCCTCCTGCTCGCGGGCCCGGCGCTGCGTTCTGGCCCCGGCACTTCTATGCGGCCCGGGCCACCGGTGGCTCCCGGTTGCCAACGACTCACGGCTGACGGCTGACGGCTGACGGCTGACGGCTGAGCCTCCACCGGCGCTCGCCCCGCCACCGGGCCGATGCCCATCTGCCCTGCTTCAGTCGTTGTCGCGGAGGATCGTGTTCTTGCTGGTGAGCAGGATGGGTTGCTGCTCGGGGTCGAGTCCGGGTGGCGGGGTCAGCCAGTATCGGCTGTTGTGGTCGCGGGTGATGCGCCAGTGTTCGTTGTGGAGCCTGAGGTGGTCGGCCCGGCAGAGCAGGATGCCGTCGTCGAGGTTGGTCTGCCCGGTGTCGTCCTTCCAGTGTTGGATGTGGTGGGTTTCCGTCCAGGAGGGTGGTCGGTCGCAGCCGGGCCACATGCAGCCGCCGTCACGAATGGCGAGGGCCGTGCGTTGGGCGGGGCTGAAGGTGCGTTGTTCGCGGCCGAGGTCGATACCGCTGCCGTGGTCGTCGAAGGTGACGTCGAGGATCCCGGTGTTGCAGAGGGTGCGTTCGAGGGTTTCGGGGGAGACCGTGACCGCGGTCCCCTCGATCACGCCCGGCTGGAGCGCGGGCGCCTCGGCTCCACGCTCCGCCCCGGCATCATCGGTGGGTTCGGCTGTGGGCCCGGTTGCGGATGGGGCCGCGGCTTCGGGAACGGGCCCGGTCCGGCCGGACACGATCGGCTCGGGGCCGGCCGATGCTGTGCCCTGCGGTGCTATTCCAGTCGGCGTGGTGCCGGTCGGCCAGGTCCCGGTCGGTGCGGTCCCAATGGCTGTGGTGCCGGTGGGGCGGATGGTGACCATGCGGACTGCGGGGCTTCGTCCGCCGGCGATGCGTTTCGGGTCGGCCTTCACGCCGAGTTTGATCAAGGCAAGGAATCCGTCGGCGGTGAGCTGCTCGGTGCTGCGCGGGTCGTCCTGCACCCGCCTCGCCCACGCCGCCTGGACCTTGTCCACGAACCGAACCCCACCCCGGCGAGGACTGGTGATGGCGTCGTAGGTGCTGATCAGGTACTCGCCGTCTTCCGGGGCGAACAGGCCGACCATGCGCACCTGACCGGTGGAGAGGCGCCAGAACCGCAGGGACCGGTCGTCGTAGACGGCTTTCTCCCGGGCGGCGATGCCGGCCTCATCGAGCACGTCCCGCACCCGGCGGGCCCGCTTGAACAACTGGTCAGCGTTCAACGTTCGCGCCTCGCCGAGGAGCCGGGCGAGCGCTGTCGCGAGTTTCTCCGCGGTGATCGCCCGGTCCAGGTCGCCGAGGCCTTTGCGGAGTGAGTCCGCCTTCTCGACACTGAGCCAACCCTCACGGAGGGCCCGGCCGATCGGGGCGTGCCACGGCGGCACCGCGGCCGCAGGAACCGGCAGGTCGGCAGGCGGTGGGTCCGAGGCCGTCCCGTCCAGGGGCGGAGTCTCATCGAGCAGCTTCTGAGCGTCGGCGGCTTCCCGGGCGGCCTTCTCGGCGGCGTCGGTCTCCGCGAGCCACCGGCCGACCGCGAGAAGCTTGCCCACGTCACCCTTGCTCGACCCGGAAATTGCCTGCAGCAGGTCTTCCGGGGTCCGGAACCCCTGCCGGGCCGCGAGGCCTTGCCCCCCGAGTTCCGGCCGGGACCGCCTTGCAAGGGTCGCCGCGAACCACGCCGCCTGGGTGTCCAAGGCCCGCCGGGCCCCCGCGATCAACACGTGCCCTTCAAGCACCGCCTCGTCACTGAGCGTGTCGACAGCGGCGGACGAACCGCCCAGCCCGGTGACGACATCCGCCATTGACCGCAACCCCCCCCTAGCACACCGTCCCGCACCGGGTCGTCCTGCACCGGGTCGTCCTGCACCGGGTCGTCCTGCACCGGGTCGCCAGGCGGCTGATCGGGTGAAGCGGGCGACTCCGGGAGGTTGGTCATGCCCCCACATTACGACCGACCACCGACATTCTTTGAGCAAGGCTCAGGTCTGTGGAAACCCCTCCTGATCAGGCGCCTGGTGAGGAGAATCCGCTGGATCAGAAACGTCCGTGATCCGCGGGGCGGGGTACCCGGCCTCAGGCCTGACGGGGAGACTCCGCCATGAACTCGGCGAGTGTCGCCTCGATCGTGGCGAACGACCAGCGGAAGGCGGCCTCCCCGTCGCGCACGGCGAGCGCGTGCGCGAGCTCGTGGTGGCGGTGCGCCGACGGCGGCGTGTACGAGGTGATCGTGAACCGTTTTTCCTCTTCGCGGGTACGGAGCAGTGCGGCAACAGTGCTCGCGAAGTGCCCCATCACGGCATTTCCGGAGCCGCGCAGGATCAGGGTGTGGAAGTCGATGTCGGCCTCGAGGAAGCCGCGACCGTCACCGTCGCGGTCGGCGATGACCATTGCGTTCGCGGCCGCCTTGACCGCCGCGAGTTGCTCGTCCGTCATGGCATGCGCGCTGAGCCGGGCGGCGACGGGCTCGATTCCGAGGCGCATTTCAAGCATCTCGCGCATCTGGGTGAAGTACTCGGACCCGCGGCCACGCCAGACGATGATCTGCGGGTTCATCAGTTCCCAAGAGGTGCGGGGCAGCACCTGCGTTCCGACCCGCTGCCGCGGCTCGATCATTCCCAGTGACTGCAGAACCCGCATCGCCTCACGCAGCACCGACCGGGAGACCGCAAAGGTCTCACTGAGTTCGTCGAGGTTCAGGATGTCGCCGGGTGCGTAGCGCGCATCCACGATCGACTGGCCGACGGCATTGACCACCCGCGCGTGCAGGCCACCCACACGCTGGGAATCCGTGACGGTGCCGCTCTGCATCTGCACTTCTTTCCTTTGGCGTAGCCGGGAGGTCTCGGGGGCCCCACCGAGATCGTACCCACCACGCGGGCGTCGACGCGATTCGGGGGGTGGCGCGCTCGCACATCCTGTGCAACACTCAATTATCTGATTTATCAGACTATTGCTAATTTTTTGACGATGGGGTCGCAGAGACGCGGCCTCGGAATGGAATCTGAGATGAATCTCGCCCTTGCGGTTCAGACGGCCACACAGTCGGCGGTCCAGTTGGTCGTGCACGCGGCCGACCCGATCAAACCGGCCAGCGGTGACGCCCAGCTGATCATCGCGGCCGTCGTCGGCATCGCCGTCATCATCACCCTCATCACCTGGCTGCGCGTGCACCCGTTCCTCGCCCTCGCGATCGGCGCCGTCGGCGTCGGCGTCGGCGCGGGACTCGCCCCGAGCGCAGCCGTGACGAGCTTCAGCACCGGCTTCGGCTCGACGATGGCGAGCGTCGGCATCCTCGTCGGCTTCGGCGCCATGTTCGGAAAGCTGCTCGCCGACTCCGGCGGAGCCGACCGGATCGTCGACTCCCTCGTGAGCCGGTCGACGACCCGCACCCTGCCCTGGGTGATGGCGCTCATCGGCGGCCTGATCGGCCTGCCGATGTTCTTCGAGGTCGGCCTCGTGCTCCTGATCCCCGTGATCATCCTCGTCGCCCGCCGCAGCGGCCTCTCCCTGATCCGTATCGCGATCCCGGCCCTCGCCGGCCTCTCGGTCATGCACGGCCTTGTGCCGCCGCACCCCGGCCCCCTCGTCGCCGTGACGACCCTGGGCGCCAACCTCGGCCTGACCCTCGCGATCGGCGTGCTCATCGCCATCCCGACCGTCATCATCGCCGGCCCGGTCTTCAGCAAGTTCGCGGCCCGCTGGGTCGACGTGCCCGTACCCGCACTGTTCCTCACCACAGCCGACACCGGTGAAGTGACCCACAGCAAGCGCCCGAGCTTCTTCGTGACCCTGTGCGGCATCCTGCTGCCCGTCGTGCTGATGCTCGCCCGCTCGATCGCCGACGCCCTCGCGCCGGGGTCGACCGCGCCGCTGAACGCTGCGCTCGACTTCCTCGGCACCCCGATGATCGCCCTCGGCCTCGCCGTGATCTACGCCATGATCTTCTTCGCCCGTGGCGGCGGCATGACCCGTACCGCAGTCTCCACATCGCTCTCAGCCTCCCTGCCCCCGATCGCCGGGATCCTGCTCATCGTCGGCGCGGGCGGCGGCTTCAAGCAGGTCCTGATCGACACCGGGATCGGAACCGTCATCGCGAACGCCGTCGCCGGCAGCAGCGTCTCGATTCTGCTCCTGGCCTGGTTCGTCGCTGCGCTCATCCGCGTCGCTACGGGTTCTGCCACGGTTGCAACGGTGACCGCCGCCGGTATCCTCGCCCCGGTCGCAGCGACCCTCGGCGCAACGGATGTCTCGCTGATGGTTCTCGCCATCGGAGCCGGTTCGCTGTTCCTCTCGCACGTCAACGACGCCGGATTCTGGCTCGTGAAGGAATACCTGGGCACCACCGTCGGGCAGACCCTGAAGACCTGGACGATCATGGAGTGCCTCATCTCCGTCACGGGCCTCGCCGGCGTGCTCCTGCTGAACATCGTGATCTAGCGTGACCGGCACAGAACAGCTCTTCGAGAACCAGCAGCCCGTTCTTGTCATCATGGGCGTCTCCGGCTCCGGAAAGTCCACCGTCGCCGGGCTCCTCGCCGGCCAGCTCGGCTGGGACCTGGAGGAGGGCGACGACCTGCACCCGCAGGAGAACATCGACAAGATGTCGGCCGGGCATCCGCTCGACGACGACGACCGTGCTCCCTGGCTCGAGACGATCTCCTCCTGGATCATCGAGCACACCATGGCCGGCGTGCCCGGGATCATCACGTGCTCCGCGCTCAAGCGCAAGTACCGCGACGTGCTTCGCGAGCACAACGTGATCTTCGTGCACCTGACCCTGCCGACGGAGCTGATCCTGCGACGCCTCGCCACCCGGCAGGACCACTACATGCCGGTGTCGCTTCTCGACTCCCAGGTCGCGACCCTCGAGGCGCCCGGCGACGACGAACGCGCCATCACGATCGATGCGGGGCGTGCGCCTGCCGCGGAAGCCGCGGAGATCGTGCGACGCCTCGGCCTGACCCCGCGTCCCGGATCATCGAGTCTCGGCGCTCCCGACCCAGGGCAGTCGTCCGTGCACCCGGTCGCCGCGGTGGCCCGGAAGGCCAGGCCCTGACGGGCTTGCGCCGACCGCGCGACGCATCCACGCAAACGACCCCCGCTCAGCCGGGGGTCGTTTGTGCGTGCGGGCCACGTTTGTCAGGTTATTCACCCCCGATTCCGGTACGGTATGCGTGTGTCGCTTCGGACGGAGCGATTCATCGCATCCGCTTCGACCGGATGCCGGCAGCGGGAGACGAGATGAGGCTGGCAGGCTTCTCCGTCTCGTTGCACCCGCACCCTGCTCCCCGCACCGCTGGTCTCCGTACTGCGATCCTCGCGGCCCTCGCCCTCATCGCGGTCCTCGCCTGCGTGCTCTTCGCCCATGTCGGCGCCGACGGCCAGGATGTGAACGTGCCTGCAGCGGTCAGCCCGATGGCGACGTCCACCTCAGCGACCACCTCCCCGTCGGCATCCACCGTCTCCTCCGGCACCGTCGTCCCCGGCACCGTCCTCTCCGACACCGTCCTCTCCGGCACCGTCGCGCAGGCCGTGGCGCTCTCCGCTTCCGTCGCCGTGACCGCCACGGCAGCGGCGACCGGGATGGCCCGCACGATCGCGGCATCCGTCGGCCAGCGCGTGCTGTGCTTCGAGGGCAACTCCCTCGGCGGCGGCGCCATGGCCGCGATGTCCTGTTCTGTATTCCTCGTCCTCGGTAGCCTCCTGCTGATCGCGGGCGGCCCGTCGGCCCTCGGACTCCTGTTCGCGGCGGGCACTTTCGTGGTCGGCACCTTCCGCACCATCGCGCTGCACCTGCACCGCCCGAGCCTCACGCTGCTTTCCATCAGCCGCGTTTAGGCCGAATCCCGCTCCCGCGCTTCTCCGGCCCTCCCGCCGAACGGATGCGTTCCCCTGCCGTTTTCACCGGCACCCGCGGATTTCGACCCTGTGACCTGAATGGACTACTGAACATGTGCACATCTTCCTGCCCGACGATCCTGGAGCGGACGGGGACGGCGTCGTGAAACGCACCGGACTCTTCGGCAGGGGCGCGGCCCCTGCCGCTCCGACCGCATCCGCTGCGGCGGGCCGTCTCGGCGACTTCGGCTACCTCGAGCCTCGAGAGGTCTACCTCGACGCGGCCTGCCAGAGCCTGCGCCCGCAGCCGGTGATCGACGCCCTGAACGAGTACTACACCAGCTACAACGCCTGCGGCGGCCGGGTCAAGTACGCGTGGGGCAAGCGGGTCGACGAGGAAGTCGCGGCAACGCGGACCGCCGTACTCGCCAGGATCGGCCTCTCGGCGCGCAGCCATGCGGTCTCGTTCACCCTCAACACGACCTACGGCATCAACCTGCTGCTCCAACAGCTCCCCCAGGGCCGCTTCGGCCGGGTCGTGACGAGCCACGCCGAACACAACTCGGTCTTCCTTCCGACGATGACCGTCGCGAAACGGCTCGGCCTGCCGAGGCTCGTGCTCGACAGGGCCCCCGACGGCGCCCTCGTTTACGACCCCGCGCAGCTCGAACGCGCCGTCGTCGTCGTGAACGCCGCCTCGAACATCGACGGCAGCACCCTGACGAACCTCGCGGACCTCGTCCGCGACACCCACGCCCGCGGCGGCATCGTCATCCTCGACGCCGCCCAGGCGATGGCCCACGAGCACACGCTGCTCCGGGGGACCGACGCCGACGCCATCTGCTTCTCGGCGCACAAGATGTACGGGGCGAGCCTCGGCGTCGTCGTGACACGGATCGAGCTGCTGCGCTCCCTCGAGATCGGATTCGTCGGCGGCGGCATGGTGACGGATGTCCGCACAGACTCCTTCGACCTCGTCACGGACGACCTTGGTGCACTCCTCGAACCAGGCCTGCAGGCCTGGGGCGAGATCATCGCGCTCGGCCGCGCGCTCGACTGGCTCGGACACGTCCGCCCTGGCGGTCTGGCACCGCACGAACACATCGAGAGCCTCTCCGGCCGCCTGTTCGACGGCCTCAGCGCGATCCCCGGCCTCGTCGTGCTCAATCACGCCGCGAGCCCGGTCATCAGCGTCTACGCCCCGAAGCAGGATTCGCACCGACTCGCGGTGTTCCTCTCCCAGCAGCAGATCATGGTGCGCAGCGGCTACTTCTGCGCCCACCACGAGCTCAAGGAACAGCTCGGGCTTCCCCCGCTCCTGCGCTTCTCCCTCGGACTCCATTCCACTTCGGCGGACATCGACCGCGCACACGACGCCCTCGCCCGCCTCCTGAAAGGCCTTTCCTAAGTGTTCTGCATCGCAGCATTCATCGTTCTCCTGTTCATGGCGGCCATCTCGGCCCGCTATCGCAAATACCTCGCGAAGGCGTGGAACTGTACATTCCGCAGAATCACCTTCCGCCCGTGTGACACCACCTTCAAACAGGACATGAAGGACCACATGCTCGCCCCGATCGCCGCGCGCAGGCCCGGCCTGGTCAAGCCCGCGAGCATCGGCCTCGAGGTCGTCGCCGTCCTGATCATCCTGACGACCATCTGGAGCGGGTACGAGGTCGTCAAGAGCGGCGTCAACCTCTACGTCTACGGAACCTGCAACAAGCAAGACTCAGCGTCCTGCAGCCTCGGCGCCGAGGCATGCTCCATTCCGGACCAGACCCCGGGCTTCGGCGATTCCCTCGCCGCGTGGGACATCGTCGGCGCCTTCGGCAACGAGTTCGCGAGCCTCGGCGAGACCTTCTCCGCCATCCCGAGCCGGATGCAGAACTGGGACGCCGCGGCATACCTGCCCGCGGACGCGACCTACCTGAACCCCTACGACGCGAGCAAGAAGACCGCGATCGAGGTCATCGACCCCGGCTGCACCTACTGCCTGCAGCTCTTCAACAACATCGAGAAAGCCGGCTTCGGCGAGAAGCAGAACCTCAGCTACATCGCATACCCGATCCAGTCGGCGACCGGCTACAAGTTCAAGAACTCCCTCCTCGTCACCGAGCAGCTCGAGGCCCTGCGCCTGAACCCGCTTGAGGGCGCAACGACTCCGGTCGACTGGGAGATCCTGAAGCGCATCTACACCGAGAAGAACGACGCCGGGGTCTCCTGGCAGGTCTCGATCAACAGCATGGAGTCCGCGGACGCGAGTGCGCTTCTCCAGGGCTGGGAGCTCGAGTTCGGGCTCAGCCAGGCACAGGCCGACCACGTCGACCAGGTCGCGGCATCCGACCAGGTCACGCAGATCATCGCAGCCAACAAGAAGACGGTCGAGGAGAGTATCCACACCGTGAAGATCCCGACGATCATCTTCGACGGCCGTCGCCACGACGGCCTCGTCTCCGTCGGCGACCTGGGCTGACCCGGCCCGATCGTTCCACTCAGTTACGAAAAAAGCACCCTCACCGCGCGCGGGAGGGTGCTTTTTCCGTTTTTCAGCCAGCGGATGCCGGGGCTACGGCTTCCAGACCATCAGCACGACGATCGCCACGAGCAGCAGGCTTGCGACACCGGAGCCGGCGGCGATCCGCGGGTAGCCGGCGGCCTTGGCGCCGGCGGCATCCGTCGCGAGAGACTCTGCTGCGGCCTTGAGCGCCGGCACGACGAGGAACAGGTTGATTGCCAGCGCGATCACGTAGAGCACGAGGGACAGCCACACCCAGGTCGATCCGAAGGTCCAGGCGTCATCGGCCTCCTTGAGGCCGAGCGCCCCGAAACCGAAGATCGCGACCACGATCGAAAGCAACGTGAAGATGTTGACCGACTTCGCGAGGGTCGCAACGGGACCAGCCTGCCCCGCCCGGATGGAGCGCATTGCGGTCATCGGGAGGATGGCCATCGGCCCGACGATGAAAACGGCGGCGACGATGTGCAGGACGTTGATCAGAATATGCATGCCTACAGGGTAGAACCGTTCGGGTCAGGAGGAGTGCACAACGCCGGGGTGGTCCGCGGGGAGGCCATGGCGCTTTCCTGCGTGCAGCATCCGCAGGTTCTTCGTCTGCCAATCGTGCACGGCCTGGTGTTGCGGCTCGAGCGCGCGCAGCTCGGCGCAGGCCGTGACCTGGCGGCCGCAGGAGCAGAGCCGCGGCGTCGCCTCGTCGGCGTGGTGCAGCGTGCCGAGGCGCCAGAGCACGGCCATCGCCCAGTCGATCTGGTGCTGGGCGAGCTCGGCCCGCCGCTCGGCGCGCTTGACGAGGTCGGTCTCGAGGATGCCGCGGAGTTCCGTGCCCGGCGCGTGCTCGAAGTCACGGGCCGTGATCCGGCGAAGGTCGTCGACCTGGCCGGTCAGCCGGGCGATGGCGGCATCCTTCTCGGTGTCGCTCGCCTGCGCCTTCTCGGCGAAGCGCCTGTGCTTGTCCTGCTGCTCGGCGAACCGGCCGAGCCAGAGCTCGATGTGCTCGGCGTCGCGCCGCTCTGCCTTCTCTGCGCCGAGGTGGTGCAGGCACAGCGCGCAGACCACCTGGTCGCTCGCCGAACCGAAGGTGAACGGCTGCAGCGACCGGCAGCAGAAGCACTGGGCGAGCACGGGCACGTACAGGGGATACGAGTGGGTCACGAGAGGATGTCCTTGGTCACGAATCGGCCGTAGGCGAGTGCCCCGAACGCGAGGATGTAGCCGCCCTGAAGCAGCGCATTGGCCCCGAACGACGTCCAGTCGATCGGCTGCCGCAACAGGTCGGCGAAGTCGAGCCAGTAGTGGCTGAACAGCCATGGATGCAGCCAGTCCAGTTGCGGGAGCGCGTCGAGCACCTGGGCGGTCACCGAGAGCACGATCGTCGCGGCCATGGCCCCGACGGGCACCTCTGTCAGGGTCGAGATGAACAGCCCGATCGCCGAAAGGCCGAGCAGGGACACCGTGACGTATGCCGCGATGAGCAGCGACCGAAGTACGGACTCGCCGACCCCGATGGTGTCGCCGGAGAGCAGGGTGACCGGGCCGACCGGGAACAGGGCCGCGCCGATCAGTGCGCCGGAGACCGCGACGGTCAGGGTCGCTGCTATGCAGAAGGCCGCGGCGCCGGCGTACTTGACGAGCAACAGGCGTACCCGCCCTGCCGGGGCGACGAGCAGGTAGCGCAGGGTGCCGAGGTTCGCCTCGCCCGCCACGGTGTCGCCGGCGACCACCCCGACGGTCAGCGGCAGGAACAGCGGGATCGACACGATCAGGGCGGTGATCGCGACGAAGAGACCATTCTGGGTGATCCGGTCGAGGAAGGCCGGGCCGCGTCCCGGCGTGACGGGGCTGGATGTCAGCCGGACGGCGATGGCGATGAGCACCGGGATCGCGGCGAGCGCCGCGAGCATCGCCCAGGTGCGGCGGCGGCGGAAGAGCACGGTGAGTTCTGAGCCGAGGAGCGTGGCACCGGAGGCCCCACGCGGCCTGGCGACGGCGGTCGCGATCGCCGCGTGCCCGGTCGACTCCGGCACTGATGCGGCCGGCACCGATGCGGCCGGCCCGGTCGAGTCGGGCCCGGTCACGGCCGGCCCGGTCGCTGCCGGTTCCCTGGGATCACTGGGCGACATCGAAGCCCTCCCCGGTGAGTGCGACAAAACGTTCTTCGAGGCTCGCAGCCGCGACGGTGAAGCCGCGCACGCGCACTCCGGCGGCGACGAGGGCAGCGACGATGTCTTCCGGTGCCGGTGCGGCAGCGGTCAGGGCCGCGCTCAGGTGACCGGGAGCTCCCGCAGCCGAGACGAGCGTCACGGGAGTGAGTCCCAGCCGTTCGAGCACCCGCCTGGCCGCCGCGGCATCCGGTGTGTCGAGGCGCGCGTGCGCCTCGCCGGCGCCGCGCAGCTCGTCGAGGGTGCCCTGGGCCACGAGAGTGCCCGCGCGCATCACGGCGACGTGGCTGCACATCTGCTCGACCTCGGCGAGCAGGTGACTCGACACGAAGACGGTCGTGCCCTCCGCGGCGAGCGAGCGCACGAGGCTGCGCACCTCGCGGGTGCCCTGGGGGTCGAGCCCGTTGGTGGGTTCGTCGAGCACGAGCAGTTCGCGCGGCATCAGGAGCGCGTTGGCGATGCCGAGCCGTTGCTTCATGCCGAGTGAGTACGCGTGCACTTTCTTGCCTGCGGCGTGGGTCAGGCCGACGCGCTCGAGGGCGTGCTGCACCCGTCCGGCGCGGGTGGCCGCTGGCGCGCCCGGATCCGCGGTATCGAGCCGACGCAGGTTGGCGGCGCCGGAGAGGAACGGGTAGAACGCGGGCCCCTCGACGAGGGCGCCGACGCGCGGGAGCACCGCGCGCAGCGACCCGGGCATCGTCCGGCCGAGCAGGCTGATCTCCCCGCTCGTCGCGCTCGCGAGGCCGAGGAGCATGCGGATGGTCGTCGTCTTCCCCGAGCCGTTGGGTCCGAGGAAGCCGAAGACGGAGCCCGTGGGCACGGCCAGGTCGATGCCGGCGACGGCGGCCTGGCGGCCGAACTGTTTGGTGAGACCGTGGGTTTCGATGGCCAGTTCGACGGATGCGATGGCGGGGCTCACCCTCCCTCGGCGACGGCCTGGAGCCGCTCAGTCGGCACGGCGCCGGCGAAGACCCGCCCGTCATCGGTGAGCAGCACGCTCACGAGAGCGGTCGAGATCACGCGCCCGCCGGTCACGGCGGTTGTGAGCTCGCCGAGCAGCGGCGAGGAGGAGAGTTCGGCGGGAACGGATCCGGCCGGGAGTTCGACGACGGCGTCCCAGCCCGTGCCGTCCACACCGCTCGAGTGAACACTGACGCCCTCGAGGAACTTCTTCGCCTCCGCCTGCGCGGCCGCGTGCTGGTCAGCGGCATCCTTCTGGCCGAGGGACGCGGCATCCGGGAGGGCCTGCTCGGTCACGCTCGCGCCGGCGGGCGGCGAGAACGTGAAGAGCGAGGCATCCGGTGCCCCCAGCGTGAGTTCGGTGAAGGCGATCCGGAACGCCGGCTTCTCCTGCCCGCGGGCGGTGACCTCGACGGCGAGTGGCAGCCCGGTCTCCGAGTCGACCGAGATCGACACGGTTCCGACGAGGGTGCCGGCGGTCTTCGGGGTGAGCACGAGGTCGTAGACGCTCCGACCCGCGACGCTGCCGTCCGTGCCGACCGATACCGTCGTGCTCGGGTCGACCGCGGCGAGGAACTTCGCGGCGAGCTGCTCCGGCGTGGCCATGCCGCCGTGGGTGGTCGCGTCCGTGTCCGCGGCGTCCGTCGCCGGCAGGGTCACGTGCGTTGCAGAGTTGTCCTTCGAGTTGTAGAGCCAGACGTCACTGCCGTTGCGCACGAGGTCGCGTTCGGCGAGGTTGTCGAGCACCTGCAGGCGGATGTTGTCCGGCCCGTTGAGGTAGACCCGCCCGGTGTGCGAGCCGGTCAGGAGTTCGAGCGGGGAGGCGGCGCCGGCGTTCCCGCTCGCGGTCGGCCCGGTCGTCGGCAGCTCGGGCAGGCCGAGCTCCGAGGTCTGTGCGATGGTTCCGGAGAGCGCGTCGACGGTGCTGGTGCCGACGAGGGCGAGCACCTGCGCAGGCGTCTTGTCTGGCAGGTCGACGGCTGCACCCGCGGTGAGGGGGACGGCGAGCGCGCCGACGGCGATGACGGCGGGGATGACGATGGCCGGAAGCCACTTCATGAGGTTTCGGGGAGTCATGAGAACGACCCCTGAGTGTCGCGATTCATAGTCAGATCCTACGTCCGTCCGGGACGGCTCGCACGGCCGCGGGCAGGCAATCCGGGCGCGCTGGGCGAACTCCCAGCACGCCGGGTCCGCTCACGGCGTGGGGGCGAGCGCGCGCAGGTCCTTCCGCAGGATCTTGCCGGACGTGGACTTGGGAATGACGTCGATGAAGGCCACCTGCCGCACCTTCTTATGGGGCGCCACCCGCTCGGCGACGAAGGCCATCACGTCCCCCGGCAGGAGCACGTGGCCGGGAAGCACGACGACGAAGGCCTTGGGCACCTCCTGGCCGTCGGCATCCGGTGCGCCGACGACCGCGGCGTCGGCGATCGCCGGGTGGCTGAGCAACAGGGCCTCGAGTTCGGCCGGCGCGACCTGGTAGCCCTTGTACTTGATCAGCTCCTTGAGGCGGTCGATGATCCTCACGTAGCCCTCCGCGCTGATGGTCGCGATGTCGCCGGTGTGCAGGAAACCGTCCGCCTCGAGGATCTCCCGGGTCGCCTGCTCGTTGCCGAGGTAGCCGAGCATCACGTTCGGGCCGCGCACGAGCAGTTCGCCCGGTTCGCTCACTCCGATATCGGGAATGACGATGGCGAGGCCGGTCTCCGGGTCGACGAGCTTGCACTCGATGTTCGGGAGGGCGAGGCCGACGACGCCGTGCGGGATGTCATCGCGGCCCCGGGGCATCGCGTGCGAGATCGGGCTCAGCTCGCTCATGCCGTAGCCCTGGCGCACCTGGCAGCCGAGGCGGTCGGCGACGGCATGGGCGAGCGAGGCGTCGAGTGGCGCGGCGCCGGAGAACAGGGTGCGCAGGCTCGACAGGTCGTAGTCGTCCACGAGCGGATGCTTCGCGAGGGCCACGGCGATCGGCGGCGCGATGAACACGTAGGTGGCCCGGTAGTCCTGGATCAGCCGGAGGAATTCCGGGAGCTCGAAGCGGGCCATCGTGATGACCGTCGCGCGGGCCGCGAGGGCGATGTTGAGCAGCACCGTCATCCCGTAGATGTGGAAGAACGGCAGCACGGCGAGAACGCGGTCGTCCGGGGTGCCCTCGAGCACCGGAATCGCCTGGGCGACGTTGGCCACGAGGTTGCGGTGGGTGAGGATGACACCCTTCGGCCTGCCGGTGGTTCCGGAGGAATAGGGAAGCACGGCGACGTGGGTGGCCGGGTCGAAGACGACGACCGGTGCGGGGTGACCCTCGAGGATGAGGTCGGCGAGGGACAGTCGCGTGCCGTCGTGGTCGAGCAGGGCGACGGCATCCGCTGCCAGGCCGGCAAGCGCGGCCGCCTCGCTCGCCTGGGGCAGGAACGGCGTGACGGTGAAAAGCAGCCGTGCCTGCGAGTCGCGCAGCTGGGAGGCGATCTCGGCGGCGCCGTAGAGCGAGTTGATGGTCGTCGCGGTCGCGCCGGAGCGGAGGATGCCGTGGAACATGATCGCGAAAGCTGTCGAGTTCGGGGCGTGCAGAGCGACGACGTCTCCGAGGCCGATCCCCCGGGCAGAGAGGGCACCGGCAACGGCGTCGATGCCGGCCACGAGCTCGCGGTAGCTCGTCGGCACACCGGTGGCCGCGTCGATCATGGCGGTGCGGTCCCTGTCCTCCTCGGTGATCGAGCCGAACAGGTAGTCGTAGACGCTGAGGTCGGGAATCTCGACGTCGGGGTGCGTGCTGGCGATGATCATCGGTATCTCCTTCGATACGGTGTGCGAGCGGGGCCGGGTGCGGGGCAGGTGTATATCGGGATTGGCATGGAGGGACTCAGGCATATCGAAGCCAGGCATTTACCCGTTCGAGAGTCACGCCCGGAAGGCCGAGAGGAAGATCGCGGGCGTCTTCCACCAGGACGGCCGGCCGACGAATTCGGTGAAGAGCCGGGTGGTCTTCGCCGCGCTCCGCGCGCTGACGAACCACGGCGGCTTCGGGAAGAGCGCGAATTCGCCGTGCCAGACCGACCGGGGGAAGGGCCGGAACGGCCCGCGGACGATGGTGCGCTCGGTGTCGGCGAGCAGGAGCGCGTTGTGCACGACGCCGATGCCGCTTTGGACGTCGGCCAGCGAGTGGCCGGGGAACGCACCCCACGGCGCCGCTGCCGTGAGGAAGCCCATGGCCGTCCAGGCGTTGACGGCGATCGTGCCGTAGCGCAGGCGCTCAAGCGCCGCGGTGAACCCCCTGCCGAGCCCGCGGATCGTGGCCGGGGTGCCGAGGATGTTCGCGCCGAGAGTGCCGAGGAAGTCCTCGTTGGCCGCGGTGACCGCCGCGTCGAGGAAGGCCTGTCCGGTCCCTTCGAGTTCGATGACGCCGAGCACGGGAGCGAAGGCCTCGACGCCGGTGAGCGCGGCGGGGTCTGCCGTACCCGCCTCGACCAGGAGACGACCGCCGGCCGGGCCGAGCCGGGTGGCCTCGGGGTAGGCGGCGAGCGCGGCGCGTACCCGGGCGTCGCTTCCCGGGTACCAGGGCGGCCGTGCGGGCGCTGCGGCGAGGGCCGCCCGCAGCGCCGCGAGGAAGTCTGCCTTCTGCGGCCAGTCGCGGCTGAGCACGACCACCTGACCGGCGATGCAGTTGTAGCCGCCGTTGTGCAGGCGCTGGGTGGCCACGTGCTCGGCCTGGAAGATCACGTCCCGGCGACTCCAGGTCCCGGGGAGGACGATGATCGGCGCTACCCCGCCGAGCTCGCTCGTGATGGGCTTCTGCAGCAGGGGGGTGCCGGCGGCGCGCCGGGCGCGTCCCTCGGCACCCGGGCCGAAGACGACGACATCGTGGGTCGCCGCACTTCCGGTGATGTGCACGTGGCTTACACCCTCGTGGTGGGCGAGGTACCCGCCGACCGCCGCGCCGCCGGAGACGATCGAGAGCAGTCCCGCCTCGATGAGGGGGGCGAAGGCATCCGCGTAGACCGGAGAGAGGGCGTCGAGCACGGGATTGACCTTGAGCACCGAGACTCGGTTGTGCGCGATCAGTTCGTAGAGCACGTCGAGCGGCGGGATCGACGTGATGTTGCCAGCTCCCAGCACGAGACCGACTCCCCCGGTGCGTGACGGATGCCGCTGGCCGAGCCCGGCACGCGACCGCGCCTCCTCCTCGGTCACGCCAGGCCTGAGCCAGGCCTCAGCGGAGAAACCGTGCAGCAGGAGTGCCTCGAAGGGGGTGCCCGGGAGCACGGGAACGGTGATCCGGCCACCGGGGGCGCGCCCGAAGCGGGTGGCCCGGAGTGGGCTCTCACCGCGATCGAGGGCTCTGATCGAGTTCTGCAGGGTCGCGAGGTTCGTCAGCACGACGTAGGGGCCGGACAGCCACTCCTCGCCGACGAGCGGGGAGTCCTGGTCGAGCCCCTTTGCGAGGGCCGCGACCCGCACCCAGCGCTCGGCCTGGGCCGCGACCGTTGCGGCGACGGCAGCGAGCAATGCGGAGCGCGCGGCCAGGGGCATGTCCGCCCAGCGGGCAACGCCGGCGTCGAGGCCGGAGACGACCGTGTCGAGGGCCGCGCGGACTGCCGCGGAGAGCTCGTCGGCGGGACGTTCGTTGACGGCGGTCGGTTCGGTCGAGGTCATCAATCTCCCTTGATTGCTGCCGGTGGCTCGTGCGGCCCGCGCGCCCGGCCGGACGGCCGGACGGCCCGAGCCTGCGGCGTGCGCGTGCTGAACCAGCAGAGTACCGCACGGCCCTCGACGGGTCCCCACCCCAGTGCGCGGGTGTCGCGCGGATGCGGACGGCACGGCGAGCGTCGCTCCGGGTGCCGGGAGTCGCTGTCCCACCGGGCGACGGCGGCGCCGGCGGCGACAGTCGACGGCGTGCGGGCCGGCGGGTCCGGAGGCCCGCGGGCACAGGAGGAAACCGCGGGTTCGGATCACCGAGCTTTCGGGACGATCAGTGATCCGGACCACGCAGGGCATCGATCTCCGGTGAGGCCTCGGGCGGCCGTTGACCGGTTCGTTTCTGGTGCTGACCAGCGTCTGCGTCGAAGGCGGCAGTTCGTTGATCTTTTGAAAACGTAGGACGTACGCCCGGGGATCGCAACCGGTGCCCGATGCGGCGGCTCGTCGGCATCTGTCTCGAGAGGTGAGTGCGCCCGTCGCGGAACCGTGCCAGCGAAATAGCGCTCAATCAGGTATTTGTCATGGATGAACATCCGTACAACTCAGCGGTTTCCTGCACCGGAAGTGGCCGCATCGGGTGAGGCTGCGCTGATCCGGCGCAAATCCGAGGGAAAAACGGGCTCTCCTGACTCTTCCGTGGGTTAGTCCCGGCCGGGAAGCACGGGTTTGTGCCCGCCGAGGCTGAGCATTGCGAGGGCGATGAGGGCCTCGGGTGATTTGAAGCCGAACGCGATGCGGGTCATGAGGCGGATCTTGGTGTTCATGGATTCGACGCGGCCGTTGGAGAGGCTGTGCTCGATGGAGGCCAGGATCGCGGTGCGGTGTTTCACGATGCTCTTCTGCAGTTTCACGAAGGACGGGATGCGGCAGCGGCGAGCCCAACCAACCCATTTGTCGAGAGCTTCGGTCGCTTCCTCGAGAGGCAGTTTGAAGATCACACGGAGGCCTTCCTTCAGGTAGTACGCCCGAGCCAGCCGGGGGTCGGTCTGCACGATCCAGGCGAGCTTCGTTTGTTGCTTCTCGGTCAGGTTTTCCGGGTTCTTCCAAAGCGCGTATCGGCAGTTCTTGATGCCCGTCGCCCGGGCGCTGTCTGGGCGTGCCGGGGCGTCGGCTGGGGGCCGGCCGCGAGTGCGTCGGGCATCGTTGTGCCGGGCGGCTTTGCGGGCCTCGTTCCACGCGCCCCGGCGGACTTCATCGAGGGCCTCGGTGGCCCATTTCACGACGTGGAACGGATCAGCGCAGCGAACAGCGTTCGGCGCTCGTTCCGCGACAACACTGGCGATCCAGGCCGCACCGTCCGCGGAAACATGCGTGATCAGTGCCGAACGCTCCGGCCCCAACGCATCAAAAAACGTCTCGAGGGTGGCCTTGTCCTGGCCTGGTGCCGCCCAGACGAGACGGCCAGAATCGTGGTCCACGACGCAGGTCAAGTACTTGTGGCCGCGCTTGTAACTGATCTCGTCAATCCCGATCCGGGTGAGGCCCGCGAACTGGTCGAACTGCTTCTCCGTATCTGCCCAAACCCGGGTGATGATCGCGCCCACGGTGCGCCACGCGATGCGCATCAGCACGGTGATGGCGGACTTGGATGTTTGCGTGGCCAGCCACGCGACCTGGTCATCGAAGAACAAAGTGTGCCCGCTCTGATGCCGGGCCCACGGCACGGCGGCGACCGTCACGCCATGCACCCGGCAGCTCACCCGCGGCGCCGCAGCTTCTAAGTGGATTTGCACCGAGCCGGCGTCCAGGGATCGCCAGCGGCGCCGCCCGTCACCGGCGTCGTAGCGCGGGCAGCGCTTCCGGCAGGCCCCGCACCGGTTCCGCATCGATGCCGTTGGGCGCACCGACGCGACCAGCATGCCCGTATCCGCGTCGAGATCGACCGCTTCGACGATGGTTTTGTCGACTCCGAGCAGAGTCCGCCATAGTGTTGAGTTTTGCACGCCGTTTTCTCGTCCCTGTGTTTCTTGCCTTTGTCAGTTAGAAACCTAGACGGAGAGCGGCGTGCACTCGTTAAGGCGCTCGGAAACCACCCACGGTAACGTCAGGAGAGCCGAAAAACGAGGGAAATCCGTGGGAAGTCCGTGGGGTGCATGGCCCGTTCCAGGCGGAAGGAACCGGGGCGGGACGGCTGCCGTGGCGACGATGCCGGCGCACAAGGCGGCCGGGACAGGACTCCCGGATGCCCGGAACGCGCGTCAGTGTGCCGGCGCGAGGCCCGTCTCTTCTGCGGGGACAGCGGGGAGGACCAGCACGAACCTGCCGTGACGATCGCCGGGGACCGCTTCCACCGTGCCGCCCGCGGCGACCGCGACCCTGCGCGCAAGCGCCAGGCCGAGCCCGGCACCGGGGCTCTCTGCCGCCCGGTATCCAGGCGTGAACAGCAGCTCCGGGTCGAGGTCTCCGATTCCCGGACCGTCGTCTCTCACGCTGATCCGGATCGAACCGCCCTGCGCGACCGCCGCGACCGTGACCCGCGTGCGGCCGTACCGCACGGCGTTCTCGAGCAGCGGCGCGAGGGCACGCAGCGCGACGGCCTGCGGAACCCCGAGCTCGAGACCGGGAGCGGGGGCGACGACGATCTCCGGCGCCGCGTCAGCCGGCGCCCCGGCCGCTGCCGCGACAGCAGCGTGCAGCACGGCGTCTACCGGCGCCCGCTCGTCACGGTTCACCTGGCCGCGGGACACCGAGAGCAGGGTGCCGATCACCTCGGTGAGCTGGTCGACGGATGCGCCGATTCGGCCGAACCGCTCCGCTTGCGCCGGCGAGAGCGTCGGATCGAGTCCCGCGAGCTCCGCCTCAGCCCGGATCACCGTCAGCGGGCTGCGGAGCTCATGGGCGAGTTCCGCGGTCAGGCGCTGCTCCGCGATGATCGTGCGCGAGACCCGCGCGAGCAGGCCGTCGAGCACCTGGCCGAGGCGGGTGAGTTCGTCATGGGGCTCGCCGAGGTCGAACCTCCCGGTGAGGTCATCCGCGCTCCATGCGGACGCCCGCCTGGCCATCACCTCGACGGGCCGCAACGCGCGGCGCACGATCCAGGCCGCCATCCCGCTGACTCCGAGCACGACGAGAACGGCGGGGCCGATGCCCACGAGCATGGTACGTGTCTCGGTCCGCTGGTACGGCGCGAGGGACAGGCCGACCACGGCGACGCCGATCCGTTCCGTCTCGCCCGGCAGGACGATGGGCACCGCGCGGAGTCTCCAGCCGCCGCTCTCGCGCTCCGTCGGCTCAGTGACCGAGCTCAGCGCCGCGAGTCCGGCCGTGAGTTCGGACGGTCCCGCGACCGGCGCCGGGTCCGATTCCCCGCCGGTCGGCGTCGAGCCCGTCCCGGTCGCGGTCGCGCTGACGAGCCGGCCGGATGCGTCGTAGATCCAGGTGACGTCGCCGAGGCCGCCGGCCGCGTTCCGGGTGACCCCGATGCCGTCACCCTGGCGCGCGACCGTCGCGAGGGCGGATGCCGCGCGCTCGGCGAGGAGGCCGTCGATGTCCTCGCTCACGACGTGCGTCAGCACGGCGACGGTCAGGGAGAGCAATGCCGCCATGCCGACGGTCGTGAGCAGCGCCGTGGCGAAGACGAGGCGGCGGCGCAGCGACCTCACGCGCGGCAGGGCCGGCAGCCGCGATCGTCCCTGGCGGCGCCCGGACGAGTCCCTGGTCCCGGTCATCGGAGGGCGTACCCGACGCCGCGCACGGTCTCGATCCGTCGCGACGGCGGAGACTCGCGGGCGGCATCCGCCCCTGGCCCGGCGAGCGCAACGGCACCGCCGCCTTCGTGGTCGCCGCGGTCGCTGCCTTCACTGTCGCGGTCGCCGTCGCCGTCGCCGTCGCTCTCGCCGTCGAGCAGTTCGAGCTTGCGGCGCAGCCTGCGCACATAGGAATCGACGGTGTTCTCGGCGACGATGGCGCCGTGCGGCCACGCGGCCGCGACCAGGTCGCGCCGGCGGACGACCTCGCCAGGGCGGGCGAGCAGGGCTGCGAGCATCCGGAACTCGGTCGGCGTGACGGCGATCTCGAGGTCGGCCCTGGCCACCGTGAACCGCTGGGGGTCGAGGCGGAGGCCCGCCGGCTGCCGGTACGGCTCCGGCCTGCCCCGGCGAGCCAGGGCGCCGACCCGCACGAGCACCTCGGCGAGCGCGAACGGCTTGCCGAGGTAGTCGTCCCCTCCGGCGTGGAAGCCGGTGACGATGTCCTGCACGCCCGTTCGCGCAGTGAGGAAGAGCACGGGTGCGAGCTGTCCGGCGGCCCGGAGGGCCTGGCAGACGTCGCGACCGTCGGAGTCGGGCAGGCCGATGTCGAGCACGATCACGTCGACGGGCTGTCCAGGGCCGAACAGAGCGACCGCCTCCGCGCCGGTGTGCGCGAGCAGCAGGCTGTAGCCGGCGCCGCCGAGGGCCTCGGCGAGCACCCGGCGGATGAGGGGGTCGTCTTCGCAGACTCCGACGGTGGGCATGGGGCAATCGTACGCAGTGCCCGCGTGCCGCCCGTGTGAACGGTGCAGGTCAACAGGGGTGACGGGCGTGCCGGTCAGGCGGCGGGCAGGTTCGGCGGCCTAACCTTCTGCTGCACGAGGTCTTCGGCCCGTCCACCGCCGCCCGGCGCCGATTTCCTGTCCGCACTCCACGCAAAGGCACCAGCATGAACCTGATCCAAGCGCTGATTCTCGGCATCGTCGAGGGAATCACCGAATTCCTCCCGGTCTCGAGCACGGGACACCTGACCCTCACCGAGAAGCTCCTGGGGCTGAAGCTCGACGACCCGGGGGTGACCGCGTTCACGGCGATCATCCAGTTCGGCGCGATCGTCGCGGTGATCCTGTATTTCCGGGCCGACATAATCCGCCTGGCCGTGGCGTGGTGGCAGGGCCTCTTCCACCGTGAGGCGCGACTCACGCACGACTACCGCTTCGCCTGGTACGTCATCGCCGGTTCGGTGCCGATCGGCATCGTCGGCTTTCTCGGCAAGGGCCTGATCGGGGGACCGCTGCGCAACCTGTGGGTCGTCGCGGCCGGGCTGATCGGCTGGAGTGTCGTGATGTTCATCGCCGAGCGTGTCGGCAAGCGCAACCGCCCGGAGGAATCGACGACCCTCAAGGACGCGCTCGTCATCGGCGTCATGCAGTGTGTCGCGCTGATCCCCGGCGTGTCCCGCTCCGGTGCGACCATCAGCGCCGGCCTGTTCCGCAACCTCGACCGGGTCGCCGCGACCCGGCTGTCCTTCTTCCTCGCCATCCCGGCACTGACCGCTGCGGGTGCCTATGAGGGCCTCTCCTCGGCGAGCGATATCTCGGCCTCTGTCGGCTGGGTGCCCACGATCGTCGCCACCGTCGTCAGTTTCCTCGTCGCCTATGCCACGATCGCGTGGCTGCTGCGGCTCGTCGCGAAGCACAGCATCGCGGTGTTCATCGGGTACCGGGTCGCGCTCGGCCTCCTGATCGCCGGCCTGCTCGTCACCGGGGTCGTCGCCGCAACCTGACCCCACCCCCACCCGTCGCTCTCTCGCGGCAGGGTGAGCGGGGCCTGCGGGGCGGGGAGGCGAAGGGCGGGGCGGGGTCAGGCGTGGGGTTCGTAGTGGCGGGGCGAGTATGCCTGGGCGACGAGCGTCCGGAGCGCCTCGAGGCTGCCGTGGGCGAGGCCCTGCGCCCGCGCCTGGATCAGCACGTTCCCGATCGCGGTCGCCTCGACGGGTCCCGCGAGCACGGGCAGGCCGGTGAGGTTCGCGGTCAGCTGGCAGAGCAGCTCGTTCTGCGAGCCGCCGCCGACGATGTGCACCGTGCGGATGCTCGTGCCCGAGAGTTCGCTCGCAGCGCGCAGGGTGCTGGCGTACTTCGTTGCGAGGCTCTCGATGATGCTGCGCACGAGGTCGACGGGGGTCGCGGGTGCGGCGAGCCCGTGTGCGGCGCAGTGCTCGCGGATCCGCGCGGGCATGTCCCCCGGTGCAAGGAAAGCCGGGTCGTCGACGTCGAAGACCGTCACCGGCCCGGTCACCTGCGCAGCCTGGGCGAGCAGGAACGGCAGCTCGAACGCGATGCCCTCCAGGTCCCAGCTGCGCATCGACTCGCTCAGCAGCCAGAGTCCCATCACGTTGCGCAGGTAGCGCACCCGCCCGTCGACGCCGCCCTCGTTGGTGAAGTTCGCGGCCCGGCTTTCCTCGCTCAGCACCGGGGAGTTCAGCTCGACGCCGACGAGCGACCAGGTCCCCGACGAGATGTATGCGGCGTTCTCGTCCCTCATCGGCACGGCGACGACAGCGGATGCCGTGTCGTGCGACCCGACGGCGACGAGGTCCAGTCGCGAAACGGCCCCGAGCTCGTGGGCCACCCCGGGCAGCAGGGATCCGATCCGGGAGCCCGGGTCGACGAGCCGCGGGAAGATCGAGCGCGGCAGGCCGAGGCGTGCGATGAGCGCATCGTCCCAGTCCCCGTGACCGGAACCGTGACCGGAACCATGACCGGAACCGTGGCCGTGCCCGTGCCCTGTCGACACCGCGAGCAGCCCGGTCGTCGACGCGTTGGTGCGCTCGGCGACGCGCTCCCCGGTCAGCCAGAAGCCGAGCAGGTCGGGAATCAGCAGCATCGTGTCCGCGCCGTCGAGGCCGCCGGCCTGCCGTTCTGCGGCCAACTGGTACAGCGTGTTGAACGGCAGGAACTGGAGCCCGTTCCCGGCGTAGAGCTCGGCGTGCGACACCAGGGCGTGGATCGACTCGACTCCCGCAGCCGTGCGCTCGTCCCGGTAGTGGAACGGGTTGCCGAGCATCCGCTGCCCGGAGAGGAGCGCGTAGTCGACGGCCCAGGAGTCGACGGCGGCGCTCCGCAGCCCCGGTTCCTCCCGCACGGCGGAGTGCAGGCCGGCGAGGACGTTGCGGTAGAGGTCGAGGATGTCCCAGTGCAGCCCGTCGATCGTGCGCACCGGCAGGTTCGGGAACCGGGCGACCGGCCGGAGTCGCAGCTCGTTGTGGCCGACGTGCCCGAGCATGACCCGTCCGCTCGATGCGCCGAGGTCGATCGCGGCGACGGTCCCCGCGCTGCTCACCACGACGGCACCCCCGCGAGAGTCGCCGTTCCGGTCGAGAGTGCCCGG
The DNA here is from genome assembly GCF_035984545.1 of Cryobacterium sp. GrIS_2_6. Lineage (NCBI taxonomy): Bacteria > Bacillati > Actinomycetota > Actinomycetes > Micrococcales > Microbacteriaceae > Cryobacterium > Cryobacterium sp. GrIS_2_6. The sequence continues at coordinate 3,407,218 of NZ_JAXCHP010000001.1, read as the reverse complement.
TGGAACGGCAACTCTCGACCGGAATGGCGAGCCTCGGTACCAGGGCGGCCAGCGGCATCCGCTCGCTTGTGCGAGAACGCTGCCGTGCGCGAGCGGATGCCCCCGCTCATCGCAGGAAGGCGGCGGCGACGCCGGCGTCGACCGGGATGTGCAGCCCGGTGGTGTGGCTGAGGTCGCTCGTGCACAGCACGAAGACCGCGTTGGCGACGTTCTCGGGAAGCACCTCGCGCTTGAGCAGGGTGCGCTGGGCGTAGTACTTGCCGAGGTCCTGCTCGTCGACGCCGTAGACCGCGGCGCGCTTGGCTCCCCAGCCGCCGGCGAAGATGCCGGAGCCGCGCACGACACCGTCGGGGTTGATGCCGTTGACCTTGACGCCGTACTCGCCGAGTTCGGCGGCCAGCAGGCGCACCTGGTGGGCCTGGTCGGCCTTCGTCGCCGAGTACGCGATGTTGTTCGGGCCCGCGAAGACCGAGTTCTTGCTGGAGATGTAGATGATGTCGCCGCCGAGCTTCTGGTCGATCAGCACCCGGGCCGCGGCGCGCGAGACAAGGAAGGAACCCTTCGCCATCACGTTGTGCTGCAGGTCCCAGTCGGCGACCGTGGTCTCGAGCAGGGACTTGGAGAGCGAGAGCCCGGCGTTGTTCACGACGAGGTCGAGGCCGCCGAAGGCGAGCACGGCGGCGTCGATGCCGGCCTGAACCTGGTTCTCGTCCGTGACGTTCGCCTGAACGCCGATCGCGATATCCGTGCCGCCGATCGCCGCTGCGGCCTCCTGCGCCTTGGCCAGATCGAGGTCGGCGATCACGACGCAGGCGCCCTCGGCCGCGAGCCGGGTGGCGATCGCCTTGCCGATGCCGCTCGCGGCGCCGGTCACGAGCGCGATCCGTCCGGCGAGCGGCTTGGGCTTCGGCATCCGCTGGAGCTTGGCCTCTTCGAGCGCCCAGTATTCGATGGCGAACTTCTCGGCCTCGTCGATCGGGGAGTAGCGGGAGAGCCCCTCGGCTCCGCGCATCACGTGGATGGCGTTGATGTAGAACTCGCCGGCGACGCGCGCGGTCTGCTTGTTCGCGCCGTAGCTGAACATGCCGACGCCCGGGATCAGCACGATGAGCGGGTCGGCACCCCGGATGGCGGGCGACTCCGGGGTCGCGTGCCGGTCGTAGTAGGCCTGGTAGTCGAGGCGGTACTGCTCGTGGAGTTCGTGGAGCCGGGCGAGGGACTCCTCGACCGAGGCGTCCGCCGGGAGGTCGAGCAGGAGCGGCGTGACCTTGGTGCGCAGGAAGTGGTCGGGGCAGCTCGTGCCGAGGCCGGCGAGCCTCGGGTGTTCGGCGCTGGCGAGGAAGTCGAGGACCTCGGGCGCGTCGGTGAAGTGGCCGACCTTGGCGCTGTCGGTGGAGACGAGGCCGCGGAGGGTCGGCGCAAGCGCGGCGGCCTTGGCGCGGCGCTCGGCCGCCGAGAGCGCGCCGAAGCCCTCGAGCGGGGCGCCGAAGGGCTCCGACTTGGAGTGCTCCTCGATGTAGGAGGTGGCGGTCTCGATGATCCAGAGCGAGTTCGCCTCGGCCTCCTCGCTCGTGTCACCCCAGGCGGTGATGCCGTGGCCGCCGAGGATCGCGCCGATCGCGCCGGGGTGGGCGTCCTTGATCGCGGCGATGTCGAGGCCGAGCTGGAAGCCGGGGCGGCGCCAGGGCACCCAGATCACCCGGTGGCCGAAGATCGAGTCGGTGAGTTCTTCCCCGTCGACGGCCGTCGCGATCGCGATGCCGGCGTCCGGGTGCAGGTGGTCGACGTGGGCCGCGTCGACCAGGCCGTGCATCGCCGTGTCGATCGAGGGGACGGCGCCGCCGCGCCCGTGCAGGGCGTAGTCGAGGGCGCCGACCATCTCGTCTTCACGATCGAGGCCGGGGTAGACATCCACCATCGCGCGCAGCCGGTCGAGGCGGAGCACGGCGAGGCCGGACTCGGTGAGGGTGCCGAGGTCTCCGCCGGAACCCTTGACCCAGAGCAGCTCGATGGTGGTGCCGGTGACGGGGTCGATCTCGGTGCCCTTTGCGGAGGTGTTGCCCCCGGCGTAGTTCGTGTTCTTGGGGTTCGCGCCGAGGCGGTTGGAGCGGGCGACGAGCGCCGCGGCCGTGGGATTGGTGGTCATGATCTGCTTTCCAGGGGCTGGGAGAGGAGCTAGAGGGCACAGGACGAGCGGGGGCAAGCACGGGCGGTGCGGGGTGTCGGGCCCCGACTGTTGCGGCGGGGAGGGTGGTCTAGGCGCCCCAGCCGGCCTGGGTGCCGCCGACGCGTTCTGCGCAGATCTTCTCCTGGTAACCGGATGCCTTGAACGCGGCGATCGGGTCGGCGGCGAGTCCGCGGGACTCGCGCCACGCGGCGAGGTCGGTGCGGACGTCGGAGTAGAAGGCGTCCATCATGATGCCGTTGGCGCCGAGGACGTCGCCGGCCTCCTGGGCGGCAGCGAGGGCGACGGTGTCGACGGAGAGGGCGCGGGCGGTCATTTCCTGCACGTTGAGCACGGAACGGATCTGGCCGGGGATCTTCTCCTCGACGTTGTGGCACTGGTCGAGCATGAACGCGACGGTGGAGTCAGGTCCGTAGCCGCCGCCGCGGATGACTTCGTAGAGGATCCGGAACAGCTGGAACGGGTCCGCGGCGCCCACGATGAGGTCGTCGTCGGCGTAGAAGCGGGAGTTGAAGTCGAAGGAGCCGAGCTTTCCGAGGCGGAGCAGCTGCGCGACGATGAACTCGATGTTCGTGCCGGGTGCGTGGTGGCCGGTGTCCAGGCAGACCATGGCGCGGTCGCCGAGGGCGGCGACCTGCGCGTAGCTGGTTCCCCAGTCGGGCACGTCGGTGTGATAAAAAGCGGGCTCGAAGAACTTGTACTCGAGGACGAGGCGCTGGTTCTCGCCGATCCGGGCGTAGATCTGGGCGAGGGAGTCCGCGAGGCGGTCCTGCCGGCCGCGGATGTCGCCCTGGCCCGGGTAGTTGGTGCCGTCCGCGAGCCAGATCTTCAGGTCGGCCGAGCCGGTGGCGTGCATGATGTCGATGCAGTCGAAGTGGTGGTCGATCGCCATCTGGCGCACCTTGGGATCGAGGTGGGTCAGGCTGCCGAACTTGTAGGCGTCGTCCTGGAAGGTGTTCGAGTTGACCGTGCCGAGCGTGAGACCCTTCTCCGCGGCGAACTCGCGCAGACCGGTGTAGTCGTCGACCTTGTCCCACGGGATGTGCAGGGCCACCTTCGGCGAGAGGCCGGTGACCTGGTGCACCTGCGCGGCGTCGGAGATCTTCTCCTGGATGGTGCGCGGGGTGCCGGGCGTGCCGAACACCTTGAACCGGGTGCCGGAGTTGCCGAACGCCCAGGACGGCAGTTCGATGACCTGCCCCTCGAGCTGGGCCAGGGTGTCGGGGCTGATGCTCACGTTGTGCTTCTTTCGGTCGGGGCAGCGGATGCGGCGGCGAGGGAGTCGAGTTGGTCTTCCAGATTGAAGATCTCGGTCAGTGGGAGGAAACCGGTGTCGGGAGCACCGTCGAGGGCGACGAAGAAGTCGCCCATCTCGGCCTGCCAGCGGGCGTTGACCTCGGTTGCGGCCATGCCCGCCTGGGCGGCGGCGAGGCTCGCGGTCTCGAAGTAGCCGATCAGCAGCCCGTCGTCGCGCAGGAAAATGGAGTAGTTGTTCCAGCCCGTGCTCTTGAGGGCCAGCAGCATGTCGGGCCAGACTGCGGCGTGGCGGCGACGGTATTCGGGGATCAGCTCCGGCTTGACCTGGAGCTGAAAGCACACGCGGTGCTGGGTATCGCTGCTCGACATTGAGGTTCCTTGCTGGTTCGGATTCCGAAAATGAATCGATTCAAGCTTGCCGTGCGGAGCGCATTCCCGCAAGGCCGCGGGACGGATGCAACCGGCATCCGCCCCGCAGCCGACTCGCGCGGGCACTGCGATAGTGCGGGTGATACGGGGTTGTGCGGGTGGAACGACCTAGAAGTTGAAGTCCGCGATGTTCTCCTTGGTGAACGTGAACGGCTCGCCGAGGAGCACGGTGGCATCCTTGCCGACGGTGAATTCGCCGAGGGCGCCTGCGGTGAACTTGTCGCCTTCCTTGCCGGTGATGGTCCCGTCGATCAGGGCCTTGGCGCCGAAGGCGGCGAGGTAGCCGAGGTCGGCCGGGTTCCAGAGCGCGAATGCCGTGACCGTGCCGTCGTTGACGTAGTCACGCATCTGGTTCGGCGTGCCGAGACCGGTGAGCGCGACCTTGCCCTTGTACTGCGAGGTCTGCAGGTAGCGGGCCGCCGCTGCGATGCCGACCGTTGTGGGCGAGATGATGCCCTTCAGGTTCGGGTGCGACTGGAGCAGGGCCGCCGTCTTGTCGAAGGAGGTCTGGTCATCGTCGTTGCCGTAGACGGTGTCGACGAGCGTGACGTTCGGGTGGTTCGCGGCGAGTTCCTTCTTCATCGTCTCGATCCAGGCGTTCTGGTTGGTCGCGTTAGCTGAGGCGGAGAGGATGGCGACCTCGCCGGTGTCGCCGATCTGCTTGGTGATCAGGTCGACCTCGATTTTGGCGATGCCGTCGGCCGTGGCCTGGTTGATGTACAGGTCGCGGTACTGCGGGTCGGTGTCCGAGTCGAAGGTGACGACCTTGGTGCCGGCCGCTCGGGCCTCGTTGAGGGCGCTGCCGATCGCCGTGGGGTCGTCGGCGGAGATGATGATCGCGCCGACTCCCTGCTGGGTGAGCGTGTTGATGAAGCTGACCTGGGCATCGGCCGCGGCGGTCGCCGGGCCGACCTCGGCGTAGGTTCCGCCGAATTCGGTGATCGCCTTGGATCCGCCCTTGTCGGAGGTGTCGAAGTAGGCGTTGCCGAGGTTCTTCGGCAGGAACGTGATCGCGTAGTTCTTGTCGCCGGAGCCGGACGCTGCTGCACCGGTGGAGGTGTCGGTCGAGGCAGAACTGGAGCATCCGGTGGCGAGGATGGCGATGGCTGCGACGCCGGCGACGAGCGCGACAGCGCGGGCGCCGTGGCGCCGGGTGGGGGTGGAAGGAGACATCGTTGTGCCTTTCAGGTGGGGTGAAGCGGATGTTGGTGGTCGGGAGAGGGAGCGGAGCGGTTACTGCTTCTGTTTCTCTGGCGTGGCACGACGGAAACGCAGGCTGCGGAACCACGACAGAAATCGGGGGGAGAGCACGGACAGGATCAGCAGGGCGCCGGTGATGATGTTGATGACGTCCGAGCTGACATTGGCGAGGCGGAGCGCGCTCTGCAGCACGCCGATCAGGAGGACGCCGGCGATGACGCCGTGGATGGCGCCCTTGCCGCCGAAAATGGACACTCCACCCAGGAGGACCGCGGCGATGACCGACAGCTCGAGTCCCATCGCATTGTCACCGCGGGCGCTGCCGTAGCGGAAGGTCCAGTAGATTCCGGCGAGCGCGGCGATCAGCCCCGTGAGCATGAAGGCGACGACCTTGGTGCGATTGACGTGCACTCCGGAGAAGTGCGCGGTCTCGGTGCTGAAGCCGATCGCCACGATTCCGCGGCCGAAGGGGGTGAAGTGCAGGAGAGCGACGAAGACCACGATCAACGCGACGACCAGCACCATGGCGACGGGGATGCCGGTGCTGCCGAACTTCGACTGGGCGAGGCCGGTCCAGAACGCCGGGAAGCTCGTGACGGCGGTCGTCCCGAGCAGGCCGACGGCGATGCCGCGATAGAGGGCGAGCGTGCCGATGGTGACCGCGAGCGAGGGCAGGCCGACCACGGTGACCAGGAGCCCATTGATCAGGCCCGCGACGAGGCCCATCACCAGGCAGGCGACGATGGCGACCGGGACCGGCCAGCCGGCCTGGGTCAGGATGCCGAGCAGGACGCTGCTCAGGCCGAGTGTGCTTGCGACGGAGAGGTCGATCTCGCCCATCATGATCACGAGGGTCATCGGCAGGGCGATCATCAGGATCGGCGCGACGTCGAGGAGCAGGAAGCCGAGGGTTGTGGTGGTGCCGAAGCGTCGCACCTCGAGCGAGGCGATCACGATCACGAGGATGAGGGCGACGATGACCGCCATCTCGCGGGTGAGGAGCAGTCGCATCCAGAAGGGACGACCGTAGTCGGCGTAGACGCGCGTGCCGGTCCGGCTGTCGGCCGGGGCGGAGATGGTCATGCGGAGACCTCCCGTTCTGAAATGAGTTGGCGGGAGAGTCGGAGGGAGAGGACCCGGTCGAGCACGATAGCGCCGATGATGAGTGTGCCCACGACCGCCTGCTGCCAGAAGTCGGGGATGCCCAGGATGGGCAGGGCACGGTTGATGGTGAGCAGCAGGACCGCACCGATGGCCGCGCCGTAGACGGTGCCGCTGCCGCCGAAGATCGCGACGCCGCCGATCACGGCAGCACCGACGGCCTGCAGCTCGAGCCCGGTGCCCGTCTGCGAGTTTGTCGTTCCATAGCGGGCAGCGAAGAGCACGCCGGCGAGCCCGGCGAGGGCGCCGCAGAGAAGGAAGGCGACGAGGATGCGACGGGTGACGCCGAGTCCGTACAGCTGCGCGGCATCGGGATCCGAACCGATCGCGTAGAGCTCCCGACCGCCACGCTGGTTGCGCAGGTACCAGCCTGCGACGAGCACCACGATCAGCGCGATGATCGTGAGGTACGGCACGAAGAGCAGCGCACTCGTACCGAGGGCGAGGAAGTCCTTGGGCAGGTCGGACGCGTTCACCCGGTTGCTGCCGGCCCAGAGCACGTTGATGCCCCGGTAGGCATACAGGGTTCCGAGCGTGATCACGAGAGCCGGCACCTTGCCGAACGCGACGAGGGCGCCGTTGAGCAGGCCGAGTGCGGCACCGAGTGCCATGCCTGCGGCGAAGACGACGATGATCGGGATGCCGGGCACGTCGATGAAGAGGCGCCCGGTCAGGTAGGCCGTCAGTCCGACGACAGAGCCGACCGACAGGTCGACCGATCGGGTGATGATCACGATCGCCTGGCCGACGGCCACGAGCACGAGGATCGACGGGGTGAGGAGCAGGTCCCGGAATCCGTCCTGGCTGAAGAGGAAACTCGGGTTCTTGATCGTGGTGATGAGCACCACGATCACGAGGGCGGCGAGGATGCCGGTCTCGCGGGAACGCAGGAAGGTGCGCAGACCACGCTGGAACCCTCCGCCGCCCGCTCCGGTGGGCGTCTGGGTGCTGGTTGTCGTGGTCACTGGATGGACTCCGTTGAGTGGGTGGCAGCGAACATGATGGACTCGGCCGTGGCATCCGCCCGAGAGACCTCCGCGGTGATGCGGCCTTCTCGTACGACGAGTACACGGTCGGCCATACCCAGGATTTCCGGCAGTTCCGAGGAGATCATCACGATTCCGAGGCCCTCCCCCGCGAGCTGCGAGAGCAGGCGATGCACCTCGGCCTTGGTTCCGACGTCGATCCCGCGGGTGGGTTCGTCGATGATGAGCACCTCGGGGTGCGTCGACAGCCACTTGCCGAGCACGACCTTCTGCTGGTTTCCGCCGGAGAGCGTTCCGACCTCGGTGTCGAGGGCGTTCGTCTTGACCTCGAGGCGGCCGGCCCAGTCCTTGGCGGCCCGGTTCTCGAGGCTCGAGTCGATGAACCCGAAGCGACTGAGCCGGGTACGGGTCGAGAGGGTCAGGTTGCGGGCGACGGATGACTCGAGCACGAGGCCCTGCTTCCGGCGGTCCTCGGGCACGAGGGCCATTCCGGCAGCCATGGCCGCGGTCGGGTTGAGCTTCGGAACGGACTTCCCGTGCATCCGCACGGCTCCGGAGTCGTAGCGGTCGACGCCGAAAACGGCGCGCACGATCTCGCTGCGACCGGCGCCGACGAGGCCCGAGAGCCCGACGATCTCGCCGGACCGCACCGTGAAGGACACATCGTGGAAGACACCGGCGGAGGTCAGCCCCTCGACTTCGAGCAGCACGTCGCCGACAGGGGCGACCTCCTTCGGGAACAGGTCGGTGACCTCGCGGCCGACCATCCTGCGCACGATCTCGTCGACGCTCGTGGACTGGATCGCATCGGTCGAGATGTATTGCCCGTCGCGCATGACCGTGATGGTGTCGCAGAGGGCGAAGACCTCGTCGAAGCGGTGCGAAATGAAGACCAGGGCGCGGCCCTCGTCACGCAGGCTGCGGGCGACGGCGAAGAGCCGGTCGACCTCGACGCCGCTGAGGGCTGCGGTGGGTTCGTCCATGATCAGCACCCGGGCATCCACCGAAATGGCCTTGGCGATCTCGATGATCTGCTGGTCGGCGATCGACAGCCCCTCGGCCGGGCGGTCGGGGTCGATGCGCACCGCGAGGCGGGTGAACAGTTCCTCGGCCTCAGCGCGCATGGCCTTGCGGTCGATCCGGCCGAAGCGCTGGGTCGGCTGGCGACCCATGAAGATGTTCTCCGTGACCGAGAGGTCGGGGAAGAGGGTGGGCTCCTGGTAGATGACCGCGATGCCGGCCGCCTTGGCCTCGGCCGTCGAGCGGAAGTCGACGCTTTCGCCGCGGAGCAGGAAGTCCCCCGCGTCGCGCTGGTAGAGACCGGCGACGATCTTGACGAGGGTCGACTTGCCCGCGCCGTTCTCCCCCACGAGGGCGTGGATGGAGTTCATGTGCACGGTGAGGTCGGCGGACGTGAGCGCGACGACCGATCCGAAGGCCTTGGCCACTCCACGCAGTTCGAGGGCCGGCGGGCCGGAATTACTGGGGCTGATCGACATTGACGGGTCCTGACCTCCACATTGAGGAACGCTGGGGAAACGCGCGAGCGGGCGTTGAATCGTTTTAATTCTGCGAACACAGGGAAATCTATTTCGATGCCACCGCAGCTGTCAAGTAACAACTGCGTAACGACGAGCTATTCTCGGAGCATGGTGGCAGTGGGCGGAACAAACCCCGACCCGCCGCGAAAACACCGCGCGGATGCCGGTGGCTGGATATCCGTGCCCCGATCTGACACGATTCATCGTGGCCCCGTGCGGCCCGATCTGGAGAAGACCCGATGTCCGTAAGCGTGCGTGAGGTGGCCGCGACCGCCGGCGTGTCCGTCGGCACGGTGTCGAATGTGCTCAATCGCCCGGACAAGGTTTCCCCGAGCACCGTCGAACGCGTCCAGGCGGCGATCAGCCAACTCGGTTTCGTGCGCAACGACGCAGCCCGCCAATTGCGTGCCGGTCGCAGCCGGAGCATCGGCCTCGTCGTCCTCGACGTCGCCAACCCCTTTTTCACGGATGTCGCGCGCGGCGCCGAAGACCGCGCGGCCGAGGACGGCCTCACGGTGCTCCTCGGCAACAGCGACGAGAACCCGGGGCGCCAGAGCGCCTATCTCGACCTCTTCGAGGAACAGAGGGTGCACGGCGTGCTCATCTCACCCCTCGGGGACGTCGGCGACCGCCTCTCGCGGCTCCGCGCCCGCGGCACACCGACCGTGCTCGTGGACCGCGAGATCGCCGACCGGAGCTTCTCGTCCGTCGCCGTCGATGACGTGGCCGGCGGATACCTCGCCGTGAGCCACCTCGCCGCCATCGGACGCACCCGGATCGCCTTCGTCGGCGGCCCCCAGAGCATCCGCCAGGTCGTCGACCGGCTCGAGGGCGCCCGCAAGGCCGTTGCCGAGCACCCGGGGGTCGTCCTCGAGACGATCGACACGGACTCGCTCTCGGTGTTGCAGGGGCGATCCGTCGGCGAGCAGCTGCTCGCCCGGGCCGCGGGCGAACGCCCGGACGCCGTCTTCGCGGCCAACGACCTGCTCGCGATGGGCGTGCTCCAGGCGTTGAATATGCTCGGCGACGTACGGGTCCCCCGCGACATCGCCCTGATCGGATACGACGACATCGCCTTCGCGTCCGCTGCCGTTGTGCCGCTTTCGTCGATCCGCCAGCCGAGCGCCCTGATCGGGTACACCGCCGTCGACCTGCTGATGCGCGAGGCCGAGGGCGGCGAGGACTTCGAGCACGAGCAGATCCAGTTCCAGCCCGAGCTCATCATCCGCGAGTCGACCGCGGGCTGAGCCCGCGGCATCCGACCGCCCACGCAGCCCGCGCCCGCGCCGGCTTCCGCAGCCCGCCCCCTTTTCGACGGAAACCGCGCCGGTTTGCGCAGGCCGCGCCCGCTCTTTCGGGTGCGGCCTGCGCAAACCGGCGCGGCGGCGAAGACCGGGGCGCTGGATCCGGCTAGAAGTGCATGTTCATCGCGACCGGTTCCCCGACGACGGGCGCTTCGACGACGGGCTGCTCGGAGACGACGTCTTCCGGGTATCGTTCGGCTTCGATCTGCTGGAGGCTCTTGCCCTGGGTGTGCGGCGCCCAGACGGCTCCGACCACGAGCGAGACGGCGAGGAAGCCGATCAGGATGAGTCCGAGCCAGGACAGCCCGATCGAGGTCAGCAGGATCGGGAAGACCATGCTGAGCAGGCCGACCATGATCCGGGCGACGAAGAACAGGATGCCCTGCGCGCTGGCCCGGTACTCGGTCGCGAAGAGCTCGCTGGCCCAGAGGCCGTAGAACGCCTGCGCGCCGATGCCGGCTGCGACGCCCCAGAGCACGGCGAAGGAGAGCAGGGCCGGCATGGTGGGTTCGGCGAAGACGAGGACGGCCCAGGCCGCAATGCCCAGAAGTGAACCGACGATGTAGAGGATGCGACGGTTGAACCTGTCCGCGAGGCGCATGAAGCCGAAGTAGGTCGTGGCCACGGTGAGACCCCAGACGAGCGCCTGCAGCAGGTACTGTTCCGTGGCGCTCTCGACGCCCGCGGCGGCGTACACCCGTGGCATGAAGATTCCTGCCTGTCCGGCGACTATATTCCAGAACGAGTACACGCCGATCAGGAAGAAGATCGCGGTGATGTTCGCCTTCTTGCTGAAGAGCGCCTTGACCCCATGGAAGACGTTGGTGGATGTCGCCTTCGCGTTGGATTCCTTCCAGATCGCCGTCTCCGGCAGTCCCTGCCGCATGTACCAGGTAATGAAGGCCACGACGAAGAGCTCGGCGAAGATGAGCCGGCTGCCGAGGAGGCCGAGGGGCTCGACGGCGACGGCGAGGAGGAAGCCGATCAGCGGGCCGCAGGACCAGGCGAGCTGGGCGGCGCCGACGTGCTTAGCGCGCTGCCCGGCCGGCGCCTGCTCGGAGAGGTACGTCCACGAGGCCGGAACGCCGGCCCCGACGGCGATACCGGTGATGATGAAGGCGAGCAGCAGCATCCCGTAGCTCATCGCGAACACGGCGAGGGCGACGCCGAACATATAGACGATGAGGTCGTAGGTATAAATGAACTTGCGACCGTACTTGTCGCACAACGGGCCGCCGATGAGCGCACCCGCCGCCGCACCGAACGCGTTCGCGCTCAGGGCCGCGAGCAATCCGACCGCGAAGTCGTCGATCCCGAATTCCTTCTGCCAGAGCGACAGGCTGGTTGCGATCGCGATGATCGATCCCGCTTCGATGTAATTCGACATCGCCACCGAGATGGTGGCTTTCATTCCGGTTGTGCTTTTGTTTCCAATTCGGACCACGAATGGTCCTCCTTTGCTCTCGTCATTGATGCAGAGGCTCGTGGCCTCGGCTTCGAGGACGCGATGCGGTGGCGCCGGTGGCGCCGCACCCTTCATTGAATGAAACGATTCAATAAGGTGTTCCAGCAGACTACGTCACAATCGTGTGCCTGCCTAACCATTTCGGGTGCGCCGTGACCGGGGGCGACGCTCCTGGGAACCGGGGAGTTGACGCGCTGCGGTTTCCGGAGTTATAGTCAAGATAGTTGAAACGATTCAATTACCACGAAGACGAGGACATCCCATGAGCTTTGCCAGTCGCGAACTCCGCGAAGAAATCCTGTACTGGTGCAAGGAGTCGGTGCGCACCGGACTCAACTTCAACACCCAGGGCAACATCTCGATTCGCCTGCCCGAGCATGACGCGATCGTCATTACGCCCTCCGGCATCCGCTACGACGTGCTGACGGTCGACGAGATGGTCGTCGTCGGCTATGACGGCGTCGTCATCGAGGGGGACCTGTTCCCGTCGACCGAGACGGATGTCCACCTCGCCCATTACCGCCGCCGCCCCGACATCAACGCGATCGTGCACACCGAGTCACCGTACGCGAACATGTTCGGCGCCGTCGGCAAGACCATCGACCCCGTGCTGCTGAACATGGTGCTCTACGCCAAGGGTGCCGTGCGCATCATGCCGTTCGAGTTCTCCACCAACAAGGACTTCGGCGAGCTCAGCGCCGCGCTCATGGGCGACGACACGAACGCCGTCGTCTGGGGCAACCACGGCATGATCTCGGTCGGCGAAGACGTCGCCGGCGCATTCAAGGTCGCCGTCGCGGTCGAGGCCAACGCGCAGGTGCTCTACGGGGCCCTGCAGCTCGGCACCCCGAACATCCTCGAGCTCGAGAAGATCGTCATCCCCGAGGGTGCGCGCCTGCCCTAAGCGGCATTCGGCACCCGATGTGCGGCGGACCCGAGCGGGCCGCCGCCGCGCTCAACCTCAGCAGTATCCACAGACAGACCCACAGAGAAGTGACCACATGACGGTATCCGCAGAAACCCTTCGCCTCCTGGAAAGCCAGGCCATCGAGCTCCCGTCGTGGGCGTTCGGCAACTCGGGCACCCGGTTCAAGGTCTTCTCGACCCCCGGCACGCCGCGCACCCCCCAGGAGAAGATCGCCGATGCCGCAACGGTCAACAAGTTCACCGCGCTTTCCCCGAGCGTCGCGATCCACATTCCGTGGGACAAGGTCGACGACTATGCGGCGCTCGGAAAGTACGCCGAAGACCTCGGCGTCGCGCTCGGCACGGTCAACTCGAACACGTTCCAGGACGACGCCTACAAGTTCGGCAGCCTGACGCACATCGATCCCACAGTGCGCCAGATGGCGATCGATCACCACTTCGACTGCATCGACGTGATGAACCAGACCGGATCGGAAGACCTGAAGATCTGGCTCGCGGACGGCACCAACTACCCGGGCCAGGGCGACATCCGCGGCCGGCAGGACCGCCTCGCGGACTCCCTCGCCCAGATCTACGCCCGGATCGGCGAGAACCAGCGCCTCGTCCTCGAGTACAAGTTCTTCGAGCCCGCTTTTTATCACACCGACGTGCCCGACTGGGGAACCAGCTACGCGCAGGTCGCCGCCCTCGGCGACCGCGCCATGGTCTGCCTGGACACCGGCCACCACGCACCCGGCACGAACATCGAGTTCATCGTCGCGCAGCTGCTCCGCCTCGGAAAGCTCGGCTCCTTCGACTTCAACTCCCGCTTCTACGCCGACGACGACCTCATCGTGGGCGCCGCGGACCCGTTCCAGCTGTTCCGGATCCTCTACGAAGTCATCCGCGGCGGCGGCTACGGACCTGACTCCACCGTCGCGTTCATGCTCGACCAGTGCCACAACGTCGAGGAGAAGATCCCCGGCCAGATCCGTTCCGTGCTCAACGTGCAGGAAATGACCGCCCGCGCCCTCTCCGTCGACACCGTCGCCCTCGCTGCCGCCCAGGAGGCCGGCGACGTCCTCGGCGCCAACGGCATCATGATGGACGCCTTCTACTCCGACGTCCGCACCGACCTCGCCGCGTGGCGCGAGTCCCGCGGACTCGCCGCCGACCCGATCGCCGCGTTCAAGGCATCCGGTTACCAGGAGAAGATCTGCGCAGAACGCGTCGGCGGCACCCAGGCCGGCTGGGGCGCCTGACCCCGCCCGCCCGCGCAACACCGCCGAGAGTCGCCGTTCACGCCCAGGTCACCCGTTACACCCGGCGATCTCGGCGACAACGGCGACTTTCGCTGCACCACCCATACACACGTCGACAACAGAGGGTACGAAGATGACCACCACCACGGATGCCGCAGTCGTCGCGGCCGTCGACCTCGGCGCCACGAGCGGCCGGGTCATGCTCGGCCACGTCGGGCCGAACGAGCTGCGCCTCCGCCCGGTGGCCCGCTTCGCGAACGGGCCGATCCGCCTCAATGAGGACGGGCATCCGTCGCTGCACTGGAACATCGTCGAGCTCTACCGCAACGTGCTCGCCGGCCTGACGACCGCCGCCGCGGAAGAGCCCTCCCTCGTGAGCATCGGCGTCGACTCCTGGGCCGTCGACTACGCGCTGCTGCGGCAGGGGCGGATGCTGCAACTCCCGTACCACTATCGCGACGCGCGCACCCAGCCCGCTGTCGATCTCGTCCACCGGGTCGCCGCCCCCGCCGAACTCTATGCGGCCAACGGACTCCAGTTCCTGCCGTTCAATACGCTCTACCAGCTCACCGCAGACCTGACCGCCGGCTCGCTCGACCAGGCCGACCAGGTGCTGCTCGTGCCCGACCTTCTCAACTACTGGCTCACCGGCGTTGCTGTCGCCGAACGCACCAACGCATCGACGACTGGCCTCCTCGGCGTCGGCAGCCGCGAGTGGGACGAACCGCTCATCGACCGGCTCGGCTTCGACCGCCGGATCTTCCCGCGCCTCGTCGATGCAGGGACCCGGATCGGTTCCCTGCTCCCTGACGTCGCCGGCGAGATCGGGGCCCGCGCCCCGATCGACGTGACGGCCATCGGCTCGCACGACACGGCATCCGCCGTCGTCGCGGTGCCTGCCCTCAGCGACGACTTCGCCTACATCTCGTGCGGCACCTGGGGGCTCGTCGGCGTCGAGCTCGAAGCCCCCGTGCTCAGCGCGGCCGGCCACGCGGCCAACTTCACTAACGAGGGCGGCGTCGACGGCCGGGTGCGCTACCTGCACAACGTGATGGGCCTCTGGCTGCTCAGCGAGTCGATCCGCACCTGGGAGCACGCCGGCGAGACGATCGTTCTCGCCGACCTGCTGTGTGCGGCCGGCGAGGTCACCGGGCCCGTCGCCGTGTTCGACGCCGACGACCAGCGCTTCCTCGCCCCCGGGGACATGCCGGGCCGCATCCGCGACTACTGCCTCGAGCACGACCTGCGCGTTCCGCGCTCGAACGCCGAACTGGTGCGCAGCATCCTCGAGAGCCTCGCGGATGCCTTCGCCCGCGGCGTCGAGCAGGCGAGCCTGCTCTCGGGCGCGAACGTCAGCGTCGTGCACATCGTCGGCGGCGGCTCGCAGAACCGCCTGCTCTGCCAGCTCACGGCAGACCGGATCGGGCTGCCCGTGCTCGCCGGCCCCGTCGAGGCCACCGCGATCGGCAATGTGCTCGTGCAGGCGCGGGCCCAGGGCCTCGTCACCGGTTCGCTCGAGGGGCTGCGCGCGCTCGTCGCCCGCAGCTTCGTACCCGAGCGGTATACGCCGGTCCGGACTCTCGTCAGCCGATAGCCGGCACGGGGAAACAGAAAGGAGCGGCCGGCGCACACGCGCCGGCCGCTCCTGTTCTCAATCCACCAACCCGAGGTCTACCTTTCCGGTCGAGAGCGCCCGGCATACGGGTCACTCTCGACCGGAAAGGTGACTCTGGGATCAGTAGATCGAGGTGTACAGCGCGAGGATCTGCTCGACGGTCACGTCGCGCGGGTTGCCGCCTGTGCAGACATCGTCGAAGGCGGCCTGGGCGAGTGCCGGGAGGTCTTCCTCCTTCGCACCGATTTCGCGCAGTGCCGTCGGGTTGCCGAGGTCGCGGGCGAACGCCGTGACGGCCGTGACTGCCGCGGTGCGGGCATCCTCCACCGACAGGTCTGCGGCACCGGCGACCTTGAAGGCCACCGCGATGTCGCGGAAGCGGTCGCCGGTCGCGTCGGCGTTGAACGCCATCACGGGGGCGAGCAGGATGCCGTTGGCCACGCCATGCGGGGCGTTGTAGAAGGCGCCGAGCGGGTGGGCCATCCCGTGCACGAGGCCGAGGCCGACGTTGGAGTAGCCCATGCCCGCGATGTACTGGGCGAGGGCCATCCGGTCCGCGGCAACCGGATCGCCGTCGGCGGCGGCGGCGAGCGACTCGGCGATCATCGTGATCGCCTTGAGGTGGAAGAGGTCGGAGAGTTCCCAGGCGCCCTTGGTCGTGTAGCCCTCGATCGCGTGGGTGAGCGCGTCCAGTCCGGTGGCGACCTTGAGCGAACGTGGCGCGGAGGACATCATTTCGGAGTCGACGACGGCGACGACCGGGATCGCGTGCGGGTCGACGCAGACGAACTTGCGGGAGCGTTCGACGTCAGTGATCACGTAGTTGATCGTGGTCTCTGATGCGGTTCCCGCCGTCGTCGGAACGGCGATGATCGGAACGGAGGCCCGCTTCGTGGCCGCGACGCCCTCGAGCGAGCGCACGTCCGCGAACTCGGGGTTGTTCGTGATGATGCCGATGGCCTTACAGGTGTCCTGCGGCGAGCCGCCGCCGATGCCGATCAATACGTCTGCGCCCGAAGCCGCGAAGGCCGCGACGCCGCGCTTGACCGCTTCGATCGGCGGGTTCGGGGTGACATCCGAATAAACCTCATACGGGATTCCGGCATCGTCGAGGAGTGACGTGACCTTGCCGGTGACGCCGGTCGTGACGAGCACTTCGTCCGAGACCACAAAGGCCCTGGTGAAGCCGCGGGAGGCTATTTCACCGGGGATGACGCTAATGGCCCCTGCGCCGAAGTGTGCCGTTTGGTTCCAGATCATGCGAGTGATCATTGTCTGACTTCTCTCTGTGCGCGTTCAACGTTGAATCGTTTCACTTAGAGAAAGTGTACTCGCCGAATGCACAGGGCATAGGCTTGTTTTGTACTCAGGCGCAGGCCCACCCCGGACCCGGTGGACACGCGTCGCTCGCGATCCTCGTCACCGCCGCCGAGATGTCGGCACCCGGGCGAATACATCCCCCACCATTCCCCGGCGCCTCCATTTTCAGGCATCTATCGAGAAGAGCTCCCGTCTATGACTTCTCCGACATTTCCCCTTTCGCCAGCCCAGGCCCGCGACCGCATCCTCGGTTTGCGTGGCGTGCTCTTCGACCTCGACGGCGTGCTGACTCCCACCGCCGACGTGCACATGGTCGCGTGGTCCCGGCTCTTCACCCCCTTCCTCGAAGACCAGGGGGTGAGTCCCTCCTATAGTGATGCCGACTACTTCAGGTATATCGACGGCAAGCCCCGCTACGACGGCGTGCGCAGCCTCCTCGCCTCGCGCGGGATCACGCTGCCAGACGGCGACCCCACGGATGCCCCGACGCAGGACACCGTGTGCGGCCTCGGCAACCGCAAGAACGCGGCCTTCAACGAGACCCTCGCGGAAGACGGCGTGACGCCCTACCAGGGTTCCCTCGACTTCCTCGACTACGTGGTCAACGCCGGGCTGAAGGTCGCCGTCGTCACGAGTTCCCGCAACGGCGAACTCACCCTCGGGGCAGCGGGCATCCGTGATCGCTTCGGTATCGTCGTCGACGGCAACCTCGCCGCCGAGCGCCAGCTCGCCGGGAAGCCCGCGCCGGACACCTATGAACTCGGCGCCGAGCTGCTCGGTCTCACTCCAGCAGAGTGCGTCGTGGTCGAAGACGCCGAGTCGGGAGTGCAGGCCGGCCGCGCCGGTGATTTCGGGCTGGTCCTCGGCGTCGACCGCGGCGTCGGCCCGCAGACTCTTCTGGACGCCGGAGCCGATATTGTCGTCTCAGACCTCGATGAACTGGTGCCCCGCCCGTCCGAGCCCAGCACGTCACCCGAAACCGCAACGCAGGAGGCCACCGCATGAACCTGACCGAAGAGGTCATCCTGGACCCTCTCGACCGCAATCGTTTCCCGGTCGACGAATGGGCCCTCGTCGAGACGGCGTTCACCGGAGCCGACATCGGTCGCACCGAGACCCTCTTCGCGGTCGGCAACGGCTACCTCGGCCTGCGCGGCAACGTCGACGAGGGCAGGGACGGCCACGTCCAGGGCACCTACATCAACGGTTTCCACGAGACCTGGCCGATCAGGCACGCGGAAGAGGCATTCGGTTTCGCCCGCGTCGGCCAGACGATCGTCAACGCTCCCGACGCCAAGATGATCCGCGTCTACGTCGACGACGAACCCCTCGTGCTGACCCTCGCCGAGTTGCTCAGTTACGAGCGCCGGCTCGACTTCACCACCGGCGTCCTCTCTCGCTCACTCGTCTGGCGCACGCCCTCGGGCAAGCGGGTTCTGATCCGGTCGCGCCGGATGGTGTCGTTCACCGACCGGCACCTCGCGATCATCGACTACGAGGTCACCATGCTCGACGCGGATGCGTCCGTCGTGATCTCGAGCCAGATCCTGAACCGCCAGGACGGCATCAGCGAATACGACCGGCCCAAGGCCTCGATGACGACAGACTGGGACCCGCGCAAGGCGGAGTCCTTCACCGACCGGGTGCTGCAGCCACGCTTCAAGCGCGCCTCCGGCGGCCGGTACATCCTCGGCTTCCGCTGCACGAATTCCGCGATGACGATCGCCTGCGCCGCCGACCACCAGATCGAGACCGCCAACGAGTTCGTCGAGTCCTCCGCGATCGGCGACGACCTCGCCAAGCACGTGTACACGATCAAGGCCAAGCAGGGCAATTCAATCCACATCACGAAGACGCTCAGCTACCACACCTCCGCGGGCGTGCCCACTCACGAGCTCGCCGACCGGTGCGAACGCACTCTGGACCGCGCGCGGGACGAGGGCATCGAATCGTTCATCGCCCGCCAACAGGAATGGCTCACCGATTTCTGGGCGCGCACCGACGTGCAGCTTCCCGGGCAGCCCGTGCTGCAGCAGGCCGTGCGCTGGAACCTGTTCCAGCTCGCCCAGGCTTCGATGCGCGCCGACGGCCAGGGCGTCTCCGCGAAGGGCGTGTCCGGCTCCGGCTATGGCGGCCACTATTTCTGGGACACGGAGGTCTACGTCCTGCCGTTCCTGACCTACACCTCGCCGAACGCGGCCCGCAACGCGCTCCGCTTCCGGCACGGGATGCTCGACCAGGCCAGAGACCGCGCGACGGAGCTCAACCAGCTCGGCGCCCTGTTCCCGTGGCGCACGATCAACGGGCTCGAGTCCTCCGCCTATTACGCGGCGGGCACTGCCCAATACCACATCGACGCCGACATCGCCTATGCGCTCAGCCAGTACGTCGCCGCAACCGGCGACGAGGACTTCCTCGCCCGCGAGGCCATCGACATCCTCGTCGAGACGAGCCGAATGTGGGCGGACCTCGGCTTCTGGCGAGGCAACGGTCACGGCAACGACGTGTTCCACATCCACGGTGTCACCGGGCCGGACGAGTACACGACCGTCGTCAACGACAACCTGTACACGAACATCATGGCGCGCTCGAACCTGCGGAACGCCGTGACCGCGGTCCGCCGGCTGCGGTACATCGACCGCGACGCCTACGACGCCATGGTCGCCCGGTTGAACCTCCAGGACACCGAGGTCGCCGAGTGGGCATTCGCCGCCGAGGCGATGCACATTCCCTTCGACAAGGGCCTCGCCATCCACCCTCAGGACGCTCAGTTCCTCGAGAAGGAACGCTGGGACCTGTCGCAGACGCCTCCGCAGAACCGGCCGTTGCTGCTGCACTACCACCCGCTCGTGATCTACCGCTTCCAGGTCCTCAAGCAAGCGGATGTCGTCCTCGCGCTGCTCCTGCAGGGGGACCAGTTCACGCCGGAGGAGAAGCTGGCCGACTTCGACTACTACGACCCGCTCACGACCGGCGACTCGACCCTGTCCGACGTGGTCCAGTCGATCATCGCGGCCGAAGTCGGGTACCACGAGCTCGCGCTCCGGTATTTCACCTCCGGCCTGTTCGTCGACCTCGCGGACTTGCACCACAACGCGGCGGACGGCGTTCACGTCGCATCCGCCGGCGGAGTCTGGAGCGCCCTCGTCTACGGATTCGGCGGCATGCGCGATCACAACGGCCGGGTCACCCTCGACCCGCGGCTGCCGGAAGGCTGGGAGGGGCTCACCTTCCGGATCACGCTCAAGGGCACGCGGCTCCGAATCGACCTCAGGCAGGCCGAGGTCGAGGTGACCGTCGAAGCCGGAGTCGAGGCGAAGCTCGCCGTGCGCGGGGCGCCCGCTTTCACGGTGCGTCTCGGCCAGCCCGTCATCGTCCCGCTCGAACACCAGGGCGCCCGCACTCCCGGGGCTCCGTCGCCGGCTGCGATCGAGGGCGGACGTCGCGACGACGGCACCGTGATCACCTCGTCGATCCCGACGATCGCGCACCTGACCGACTTCATGGACCAGGTCGACTGATCCCGCCTCTCGTGCGCCGCCGGTCAGAGGAGCCGGAGGCGCACGAGGCTCTCCGCCGTGGCGAGGATGGCCTCCTCGTTGGACCGTGGCTCCCAGCCGAGCATCCACCTGGCCTTTTCGTGCGAGGCGTTCCGCGTCCTGCCGAGTTGCGGGGCGACCTGCCGGAGCGGGGCGCTGAACGGGGCGAGGACCCGGACGAGCCAGGTCGGCAGCACCCGGCGGGGCACCCGACGCGCGACGTCGCCGAGGTTCGACCTCAGCAGGGCTGCGATCTCGGGAAAGGTCGTCGGGGGTCCGGCGACGGCGAGGAACCGTTCGCCGGGCGCGAGCGGGCTCGTCATGGCGCGCACGTGCAGGTCGGCGACATCGCGCACGTCGATGATGTTGGTCTCGATCCGCGGCACCGCGGGCACCGCACCCGTCAGGAGCCCGCGGAGGAGTTCGACGGAACTGGAGAGGTCCGTCCCGAGAACGGGCCCGAAGATCCCGACCGGGTTGATAACCGTGAGCTCGAGGGTGCCGCCCTCGCGGTCGACGAAGTCCCAGGCGGCACGTTCGGCGATGGTCTTCGACCTGACGTATGCGCTCACAGAGGCGGTCGGGTCCGTCCAGTCGTCCTCGGTGAACGGGCGGTCCGGATGCTGGGCGCCATACCCGACGGCGGCGAACGAAGAGGTCAGCACGACCCGCTTCACGCCGCCGTCCCGCGCGGCCCGGAGCACCCGCAACGCGCCGTCGCGGGCGGGGACGATGAGCTCGTCCTGGTCCGCCGGCTCGCGCACGGGGAACGGCGAGGCGACGTGCAGGACGAAGGCGCAGCCGTTCACCGCTTCCGCCCAGCCGACGTCGGAGAGCAGGTCGGCGACGGTGAAGGAGAGCGCGCTGCCGGCATCCGCCCCGCCCGCGGCGACCATCGCGCGTACCTCCGGCTCCCGGGTGAGGGTGCGCACCGTCGTGCGCACCCGGTAGCCCGCGGTGAGGAGCCGCACGATGCAGTGCGCACCCACGAAGCCGGACCCTCCGGTCACCAGAACCAGCTCACCACTCATCTCAGCATTCCCATGCCTTGAAGTTACTGCACCACTCCCTGGCTGAGGCGGCGTGCGAGATACGGCGCCGTCTTGCTACCCGTATGGGCGGCGACGACCTCCGGCGGACCGGCCACAAGGATGCGCCCGCCAGCCGAGCCTCCGGACGGGCCAAGATCGATCACCCAGTCGGCCGCCGCGATGACATCGAGATTGTGTTCGACCACGACGACGGTGTTGCCCGCGTCGACCAGCCGGTTCAGCTGGGCGAGCAGGAGCTGGACATCCGCCGGGTGCAGGCCCGTTGTCGGTTCGTCGAGCAGGTACAGGGTATGGCCGCGGCGGGCGCGCTGGAGCTCGGAGGCGAGCTTGATGCGCTGGGCCTCGCCACCGGAGAGCTCCGTAGCGGGCTGGCCGAGGCGGAGGTAGCCGAGGCCGACCTCGCGGAGGGTCTCCAGGCTGCGGGCGGCGGCAGGCACGTCCGCGAGGAACCCGGCGGCGGCGTCGACGCTGAGGCCGAGGACGTCGGCGATGGTCTTGCCGCGGTAGTCGACCTCGAGGGTCTCCGGGTTGTAGCGGGATCCGTGGCACGCCGGGCACAGGGCGTAGCTGCCGGGGAGGAAGAGGAGTTCAACGGTGACGGAGCCCTCACCGAGGCAGGTCTCGCAGCGGCCGCCGGTGACGTTGAAGGAGAAGCGCCCGGCCCCGAAGCCGCGGCTGCGGGCAGCGGGGGTGGCCGCGAAGGCCGCGCGGACCGCGTCGAACAGGCCGGTGTAGGTGGCGAGGTTCGAGCGGGGGGTGCGGCCGATCGGCTTCTGGTCGACGGTGACAAGGCGGTCAACGGGGCCATCGGCAACGATTTGGCTGATCAGAGATGATTTTCCCGATCCGGAGACGCCAGTGACCGCGGAGAGGAGCCCGAGCGGGAACTCGGCGTCGAGATCCTGAAGGTTGTGCACGTTGACCCCGCGCAGGCCGAGCCAGGCGTGTGGTTCCCTCCGCGCCGGCACAGGGACCGCGGCATCCGTCGTGTCGGAAGCGGGGAACAGGAATCGCCGGGTCACCGACTCCGGGACCCCGGCGAGCCCGCCGACCGGACCGCTGTAGAGCACCTCGCCGCCGCCGGTTCCTGCGTGCGGACCGACGTCGATGACCCAGTCGGCGGCGCGCACGACGTCCATGTTGTGTTCGACGACGAAGACGGAGTTGCCGGAGGACTTGAGCTGCTCGAGCACGACGAGGAGGGGTTCGGCGTCGGCGGGGTGCAGACCCGCGGAGGGCTCGTCGAGCACGTAGACCACGCCGAAGAGACCCGACCTCAACTGGGTCGCGATTCGGAGGCGCTGCATCTCACCGGGCGAGAGCGTCGGGGTGGAGCGCGAGAGGCTGAGGTAGCCGAGGCCGAGATCGACCAGCACCTCGATGCGCGCGAGCAGGTCGCGGCTGATCGTGGCTTCGACCCCTCCGGATGCCTCGCCGCGCCCGGCGGACCCGGCCTGCGTGAGCGGGCGGAGGGTCTCGGCGAGGGTGGTGAGCGGCAGCCCGGCCAGCTGGGAGATGGAGAGCCCAGCCACCGTCACGGCGAGGGCGGCCGGGGTGAGGCCGCTCCCGCCGCAGAGCGGGCACGGTCCGGACTCCACGAACCGGAGCGCACGCTCCCGCTGACCCTGGCTCTGCGAGTCGGCGAGGGTGTGCAGAACGTAGCTGCGCGCACTCCAGAACCGGCCCTGGTACGGCTTGGCGACCCGGTCGCGCTGCGGCGTGATCTCCACGACGGGCTGCTCCTCCGTGAAGAGGATCCAGTCCCTGCTCTCAGCGGGGAGGTCGTTCCACGGCACGTCGACGTCGTAGCCGAGGGTGATCAGGATGTCGCGGAGGTTCTTGCCCTGCCAGGCGCCCGGCCACGCCGCGACGGCGCCCTCGCGGATGCTGAGGGTCCCGTCGGGCACGAGGCTCGCGCGTGTCGGGAGGTGCGCGATTCCGAGCCCGTGGCAGCGTGGGCACGCCCCGGCCACGGTATTCGGGGAGAAGGAGTCCGATTCGAGCCTGGGCGCATCCGCCGGGTATGTGCCCGCACGGGAGTACATCATGCGCAGGGAATTCGACAGAGTCGTTAGGGTGCCGACCGTCGACCGCGAACTCGGCGTACCACGTCGCTGCCGCAGGGCGACCGCGGGAGGGAGGCCCGTGATCTCGTCCACCTGCGGAGTGTGGCCCTGCTGGATCAACCGGCGGGCGTACGGGGCGACCGATTCGAGGAACCGGCGCTGGGCCTCGGCGAAGATCGTGCCGAAGGCGAGCGACGACTTGCCGGAACCGGAGACGCCGGTGAAGGCGACGATCGCGTCGCGGGGCACGTCGACGTCGACATCCCTCAGGTTGTTCTCCCTGGCTCCCCGCACCCGCACGAAACCGGGGGTGGCAGAGACGGACGGGAGAGACGGGATCGCAGTATGCATCTGTCCGACCCTAGTCACCGCACCTGACTGCGCGCCGATTCGGACAGCAGGCCAGGCCTGGGAACGATCGACTCAGTAGAACTCGACCGTGTTGACGATGTTGCGGAGAGGGAGGCCGTCGAGGAACCGGGTCGCGTTGTCGGCGAAGAGTTCGGCGATCCGGCGTTCCTCGTCGGCGTCGAGGGCGGCGGTATGGGGACTGATCACGACGTTCGGGAAGTCCCAGAGCGCGCTCGCGGTGTCGAGCGGTTCCTTCGCGAACACGTCGAGGGCGGCGAAGCCGATCCGGCCGGACTCGAGGGCACGGATGAGGGCGTCCTCGTCCACGACGGTGCCGCGCCCGATGCTGACGAAGGTCGTTCCCGGCCGGACCGCGCCGAAGACGTTCTCGCCGACGAGTCTCAGGGTCGCGGCCGTTCCCGGCAGGGCGACGACGATCGCGTCCGCGCGTGCGGCTCCGGCCGCGAGGTCCTCCGTTCGGATCAGCTCGTCGACGAAGGGAACGGGCAGGTCATCCCTGCTCGTCCCGATCACACGCATCCCGAGCGCCTTCGCGAGCCGGGCGACCTCGCGCCCCACTCCGCCGAGCCCGATAACGAGCACCGTCTGGTCGCGCACCTGGCCGAGGGCCCTGCGCTCCGGCCACGCGTGCGCGCGCTGGTCGCGTTGGAGCGCGGGCAGTTGCTTCCCTCCGGCCATGATGCCGAAGATCGCGAATTCGGCGAGCGGGCCGCCGTGCACCCCGGCAGAGGTCGTGAAGACCACCCGGTCGAGATCGGCCTGGCCCAGGCCTGCGGACTTGACCTGGGAGCCGCCGCCCGCTGCCATCACCTGCACCCAGCGGAGTCGCGGATTCGCCTCAACGGTTCGGCGAAGCGCGACCGGGTTCACGTCTGGGATGCCGAAGAGCACGTCGGCCGAGTCGAGCATCCGCTCGAAGTCGGCCTGCTGTCCGGCCGTGCGCCGGAAGGCGGGATCGCCGCGGTAGTCGGCAGGGCGGCGCATCGGCGGCAGGAGGGACTGGTCACGCACGAGCTCGATGCGGGGTTCCGCCCGCTCGATCAGCAGGCAGAGCTCCTCGCTCAGTGGTGTTGCGACGATGACGTGGAGCGTTGCGGTGGTGGTCATGCTGTCAGTCTCCCTGATCAAATAGATGCCGGCGCATGCGCCTCGAGGAATGTAGCGAGCCCGGCCCGGTCAGGTAGGCCCTCCTGGTCACCGCGCGACGTCGTTGCCAGCGCGCCGACCGCGCCGGCACGGTGCACCCAGTCGGCGAGCGGGAGCCCGTCGAGGGCCGCACTGAGGAACCCAGCGGAGAAGCCGTCGCCCGCACCGACCGTGTCGACGACAGACACGGGGAACGGCGGGCAGCTCGCGTGCGTCCCGTCCGCAGCGAAGAGTTCGGCGCCGCGGGACCCGGCCTTGACCGCGACGACCTTCACGCCGCGATCGAGGTACCAGCGGGCGATTCCCGCCGGGGTGGTCTCCCCGGTGAGGATGTGCCCTTCGCTCGTGCCGGGCAGCACCCAGTCCGCCTGCACGGCGATCTCGTTGATCGCGCGCACCATTTCCGCGGTGTCGGGCCAGAGGCTGGGGCGCAGGTTCGGGTCGAAACTCACCGTCGCGCCGGTTTCACGTGCAACATCGACGGCCTGGGCGGCGAGGTTCCGCGGTCCGGAGCCGAGCGCGAGCGGGATCCCGGTCAGGTGCACGTGCCCGGCACGGCGCACGTAAGCGGCCGTCGCCTCGGTGGGCGCGAGCGTACGTGCCGCTGAGTGCGACCGGAAGTAGACCACGAGCGGGTCTTCGTCCTCGCCCGGCCGGTTCTTCAGCTGGAACCCGGTCGGTTCGTTCGCGTGCAGGTCGACCTCGCCGACATCGATGCCGTTCGCCTCGAGCTGCTGCAGGACGAATTCACCGAACGGGTCCGTGCCGAGACGCGTGATGAACCCGACGCTGTGGCCGAGCCGCCGCAGACCGACGGCGACGTTGAATTCCGCGCCCGCCAGCCTGCGGGTGAAGCGGTCGACCCGGGCGAGCGGACCGGACTCCTCCGCGACGAACATCGCCATGATCTCGCCGAAGGTGACGACGTCGAAGTCCCGCTGGACAGTGCTGGGCATGTGGTTCCGTTCAGTCGCTGGTCGGTTCGGCGAGGACCCGGCGGACCTTCGCCAGTTCGCTCGCCGCGGTGGCCCGATCGGGGATCGGGTATTCGAGCACGACGGGCACATGGGTCCCGATCTCGCCGAGCACGGAACGCCAGTCGACGTCGCCCTCGTCGAGCAGTACGGAGTGCAGCCCATTGAGGCGGTCGATGTCCTTCAAGTGGAAGACTGTCGCGTAACGTCCGAGTTCCCGGGCGGCGGCGACCGGGTCAACGCCCGCCCAGAGCCAGTTCCCGGCATCGAACGTGTACCCGATCGGAACGTTCTGGGCCCGCAGGTCGCGGAGGAGCGCAGCCACGACATCCAGTCGCCCATTCCGCGCGGTCTGGTCGTTCTCGATCGTGACCCGGGCGGATACCGCCAGCAGGGCCTCGGCAAGGCTCCCAGTCCCTGTCGGCTCGTCCCGGGGCTCGCCGATGTTCAGCTTGACGCTGAGAGCTCCGAGCGTCGCCGCTTCTTCAAGGTAGCCGGTCAGGAGAGGAGAGGCCTCACCGTCCACGAAGAGCGACTCGGGAACGGAGTAGTAGACATCGAGTCCGGCCTCGGTCGCCCGGCCGGCGATCGTCAGGAGTTCTTCGTGCCGGGCCGCAGACCCGGGCGAGAGGTACTCTCGGCGGATCTCGATTCCGGTGGCCCCGAGCGCGAGTACCTCGGCGACGAGGTCGGCCTGGACCGTGGTGGACGCGTCGAGGGCCTCTTTGTAGACCATGGTGTTGACGAACACCGGCCGGGAGCCGCTCACGGGAGTGCCGGTGCGCTGGGCGATGCCGCGGGGATCGTGCCCTGGAGTTTGAAGTCCGGCGTCGAGACGGCCTTCACCACGATCGTGAACACGACGGCGATGATGAGTGACAGGGCCATGAAGATATAGGACGCATCGTTCGACCCGGTGACGTTATTGAGGAAGCCGACGAAGTAGGCCCCTGCGAAGGATCCGAGGGCGCCGAAGCTGTTGACGAGGGCCATCGCGCCGCCCGCGACGTTCTTCGGCAGGATCTCGGGAACGATCGCGAAGAACGGCCCGTACGGGGCGTACATCGCGCCGCCGGCGATCACGAGCAGGATGAACGACAGCCAGAAGTTGGACGTTCCGACGAGGTAGGAGGCGTAGAACGCGACCGCCGCCACCAGGAGGAACGGCCAGATGAAGAGCTTCCGCTTCAGGAGCCGGTCGGAGAAGAACGAGGCGACCACCATCAGCACGGTCGCGAGCAGGTACGGGATGGCGGTGAGCCAGCCGATGATCACAATGTCGAAGGACGACGCTGTCTTGATGATCGAGGGGAGCCACATGACGAAGCCGTAGACGCCGATGCTCCAGAAGAAGTACTGGATGCAGAGCTGGATGACGGCCTTCTGCTTGAATGCCTCGCGGTAGTTCGGCACGGCGTGCAGTCCGACCTGTTCCCGGGCGAATTCGGCGTTGATGTCCTTCTTCTGGCCTGCGGACAGCCACTTCGCGTCATTCGGGGAGTTGTCGATCAAACGCAGCCAGACGAACGCCCAGATGATGGAGGGGAGACCCTCGATGATGAACATCCAACGCCAGCCCACGCTGCTGACGAGGTAGGCCGAGACGACGGACATCCACAGCACGGTGACCGGGTTGCCGAGGATCAGGAAGGTGTTGGCCTTGGAACGTTCGCCGCTGGTGAACCAGTTACTGAGCAGGATGAGCATCGCGGGCATGATGGCCGCCTCGACGATACCGATCGCGAACCGGATGACGAACAGCACCCAGATGTTCGTGACGATGCCGATGCAACTGGCCAGGATCCCCCACAGGATCAGCGCGTAGAAGATCAGCTTCTTCGCGCTCCGTCGTTGCGCGTAACTCGCGCTCGGCACCTGGAAGAAGAAGTAGCCGAGGAAGAACAGGGCGGCGAGGAAGGCCGAGGCGCTGGCCGTGATGTTGAGGTCTTTCGCCATCCCGGCGGCGGCACCCAGGCTGTAATTCGAGCGGTCCAGGTACGCCAGGCTGTAGGTGATGAAGATGACCGGCATAAGCCGCGACCATCGGGATGATGCGAGTTTCTCGCTCATTGACTGAATCTCTTCCTTGAGAAGTACCGCAGGGCACATCAACCATCGTTCCATTGGGCGGAATAATGTTTGCCCTGACGGAATTCAGCCTACGCTCGGGAACGCTTCAGTTGAGAACCCGCCCGACGCATGGACGCGCCGCACTGAAATCCAGCTCGAGATCTCGCTGAACGTTATATCGTTAGGTATCGTCGAGCTCTGGTACGGCGCTGAGGAGGTCATCATGAGTGGTTCATTTATGGGAGACGGATTTCCGGGACGCAAGGGCGGACCGGGCGAAGGTTGGGCCGGTACCGCCATCTGGGAAGCGATGGAGCAGCTGCGCGGCCAGTTCGAGCAAAAGGTCGGCACGAGGGTCGGGCGCGGCGACGTCCGTACCGCGGTGCTCGCGCTCCTCCTGGAGCAGCCGATGCACGGCTACCAGATCATCCACGAGATCGAGGAGCGCAGCAACGGGGCGTGGAAGCCGAGCCCCGGCTCGGTGTATCCGGCGCTCCAGCTGCTCGCCGACGAGGGTTTCATCACGGCCGAGGAGGCCAACGGTCGCAAGACCTACGCGCTCACGGAGGAGGGCCGCGCGGTAGCGGATGCCGCAGCCGAAACCTCCGCCCCCTGGGAGGCCCCGAGCGCCCGCGACAGCGGCCGGGCGACCGCACTGCCCAAGGCGGGAATCGGCCTGGCCCAGGCCGCCGCACAGGTCGGGCGCTCCGGCAGCCCGGAGCAGGTGGACAAGGCCGTCGCCGTGCTCGACGCGGCGCGTCGCCAGTTGTACTCCATCCTCGCCCAGGATTGATCGAGTGCCCGAAGCACGCCGGCGTCAAGGAGATCCGATGACCGACGGCGGGAACATGCGCGCCCGCTACCGCCGGATCCTGCGGTTCGCCGCGCGGTACCTGGTGCAGACCTGGTGGTACGAACTGTTCCTGCCCCGGATCGGACTCGCCCGACTCGCGGCGCGCAACCGGTCGGCGCGGCTCCAGCGCATCGCGCAGCGCTTCCACGTGCTCGCGGTCGACCTGGGCGGCCTCATGATCAAGGTCGGCCAGTTCATGTCGTCCCGGCTCGACGTGCTGCCGCCCGAGATCACCAAGGAGCTCGAGGGCCTGCAGGACGAGGTCCCGGCCGTGCCGTTCCCGGCCATCCGGGCCCTCGCCGAGGCCGAACTGGGGGTGACACTCGAGCGCGCGTTCTCGTTCGTCGACCCGACCCCTCTCGCCGCGGCATCCCTCGGTCAGGTTCACCGTGCGCGGCTCTCGGAAATGGATGCTGCCGAAACGGGTCTGCTGGACGTCGTCGTGAAGATTCAGCGTCCGGGTATCGGCGAGATCGTCGACGTCGACCTCCGTGCGCTGCGCCGCGTCGCCGGCTGGCTCAGCCACATTCGCCTCGTCTCGGACCGGGTCGACATGCCCGTCCTCGTCGAGGAGTTCGCGGTGACCAGCCTCGAGGAGATCGACTACCTGCATGAAGCCGCGAGTGCGGAACGATTCGCGGGGGACTTCGCGGACGACGCCCGCGTCAGCGTTCCCGAACTCGTGTGGGAGCGCACCACCCGGCGGGTGCTGACCCTGCAGGACGTCACCGCCATCAAGATCAACGACGTGGATGGGCTCAGGGCTGCGGGCATCGATCCGTCTGAAGTCGCCACCGAGTTCGCAGCGGTCATGTTCGATCAGCTCTTCGTCAATGGGTACTTCCACGCCGACCCCCACCCGGGCAATATCTTCGTCACCCCGTTGGCCACCGCCGACTCCGCCACAACAGCGGATGCTCCCGGCCGGGCCTGGAAATTCACGTTCATCGACTTCGGCATGATGGGCGAAGTACCCGACGCCCTGCGTCGGGGTCTCCGGAACCTGCTCATCGCCGCCGCGTCCCGCAACGGCAAGGGCATGGTGGACGGCATTCGCGAGGTGGGCGTGCTCCTGCCCTCCGCGGACACCGCGGAACTCGAGAGGGCGCTCACGGCGCTGTTCGCCCGTTTCGGCGGGATGGGCTTCGCCGAGCTGCAGGAGGTCGATCCGCGCGAGTTCCGCGCCTTCGCGAACGAGTTCGGTGATGTGGTGCGCACCCTGCCGGTCCAGCTGCCGGAGAACTTCCTGCTCATCGTGCGCGCGATGTCGCTGACCAGCGGGATGTGCAGTTCGCTCGACCCGGCCTTCAACATCTGGAACGCCGTCGAGCCTTACTCCGCTCAGCTGATCCGGGCCGAAGGCGGAAACCTGGTGCAGGATCTCGCGAAGCGAACGGTGGCGGCCGCGGGACTCATCGCCCGGCTGCCCCAGCGGCTCGATACCCTGATCACGCGGGTCGAAGACGGCAACCTCACGGTGCAGACCCCACGGCTCGAGCGCCGCCTGGACAGTCTCGAGCGAACGGGACGGAGGATCATCTCTGCGGTCCTCTTCACCGCCCTGCTGATCGGCGGCATCCTCCTCCGTGCCGACGACGTCGTCTTCGGAACGGTGCTCATGGCCGTGTCCGTTCTTCCGCTGCTCCACGCCACCCTCGCCGGCACCGTCGCCCGCCGAGGACCCCTGCCCTAGGGAGCTGTCGAAGTCCCGGCCGATGTCACCGCCCGGCACCGAGGTGATGCTGGGCGTCGGAGTACGCGGACGACCACACCAGTTCGTGATCAGCAGGCGATGACGCTCCGCAGGCGAGTGACTCCTCGGCGATCAACAGCGTCAAGGCGAGCCCCGCCAGATAGCGGGACTCTGCCGAGATTCGCGTGTCAGGGGCGAGGCTGGAGCTCACGACGGTCAGCTCGAGGACGCCTCGACGAATCGATCCGGCTGCCTGGGCGACGGCAAGGGTGCTCGCGACGTAAAACGCGATGCAGGCCGTGATCACCAGGAGTCTCGGTGCGCCCGCCTCAACAAGCGTTACGAACTCTCCGAACACGGCCACCAGGCCGAGCACCGTCCAGCCGCGCCACACGCGAACCCGTCGGCGCTGCCGTGCGGAGATCCCCGCCGGATACAACACGAGCCGCTGACTCGTGCTGCCGTAGCGACCGGCCGAAACCGTGTAGCTGCCCCACCGGCAGCGTCCGTCGAGGAGTGGCGAGAGCCATCGACTGAGCGTGAGTTCCGAGAGGTCCATTCGAGCGCTGTTCACCAATCCAGCGTCATCCCGGGCGCAGGGGTGCCGCGCCATCCTTACGGAATCCATGCGCCGAAACGGAGTTTCCCTACGGATTCACTACGCTCGCGCTACTCCCGTCCAGGCAAGCAGCCGGATGTTGGGGCGTGCCGTCATCCGCCACCACAGCCGTCTCGGCTCAATGGGTTCAACTTCGCCACGAATGCGAGCGGGGCGCTAGCCATGATTCGTCTCAGAGTGACCAGCAGGGTCTGGATCGCGACAGCATTGGTCTGTGCATCGTGCCTCGGCCTGACGAGTTGTGTCGCCAACGACTCCACCACGGAGATCCGGCTGTTCCTTGCGCAGAAACCCGGTCCCGAAGACGCGCTTCCCTCGGCGCTCAAGGCTGCGAGTGACGGCCTCGACGCTGCTTCCAGTCGGTTCGTCGGCAGCACCAGAGATGTGAGCTATTTCGTCTCCAAGTACACGGATCCGCAACGAGGCACCCCGGGCTTCTGGCTGATGGTCGCAAAACTGCCGGACGGTCCTTCGAATTCGTTCTGCGGTTCCGCAGACGGAATGTGGACGCCTGGAAGCGGCACCGGCGGAGCACGGGTCATCGAGAGAAACGACGACGTTCTGCGCGGGCGGCACATCGATGAGCTGCGCGTCGAAGCCGGCCAGTTCTTCCGTTGGCGATTTTTTTGCGCCGGGGGTCTGGCGCACCGCGCATCCCTTTTCGCTGTCTGCGCCCCCCGGCGACGACCTGCTTCGAATCACCGTGAAGGCGCTCGACGACGGCAGCCACACACTTCACTCCCTCCGGCCGGGCACGCGCGTGCTCGCCGAGGGGCCGTACGGGGCCATGACGCACCGGAAACGCACGCGTGAATCCGTTCTGCTCATCGCCGGCGGCGTGGGAATCACTCCCATGCGCGCACTCTTCGAAGAAATCGACGTCGGCGACGGCTCGCTGACCCTCCTCTACCGGGCCTCACGGGACGATGACGTCCCCGACGTCGCTGCCCGCGACGTCTGCGTGTGCGCATCGCGCGGCCTGTCCAGGGCCGTCCGATCGGCGCTTAAGGACGCCGTACATCCACCTGCCCGTCCGCACGAGCAAGTCTTCGCGCTCTAACAGCGCATCCAGAGTCGCGTGCATCCGCTCGAAAATGACGAAAAGCCCCCGGGTAACCGGGGGCTTTTCTTGTCCGACTGGATCATTCGACCCACGCTGGCCGCTGGCTGCGCCCGGACGACTGCCGAGATCATGCACCTCAAGGTCGAGGACGTGGACTCCACCGCCGGCGGCGTCACCATCACCGTGACTGGTGCAAGCCCGCGGACGGTCGTCTGCCTCGCCGATTGGGAAGACGACGTCAGGCGGCTCCTGGACGGGCCGCCCGTTTTGGACTACGTCTTCGTCAAGGACGAGCGCCCCAGCAACGCGGTCGCGTACGTGAATAAGTTCTTGAACTCCACGGCGAAGGGCCGCGAGTTCCCGACCGTGGAGCGCCTTCGGTCGACGTGGATTGTGGGGCATCTCGAGGCCAGGACGCCCATCGTCGCCCTCGTCGAGGCGCTCGGCGTCAAGACGTTCAGCATGTTCAAACGACTCGCACCCTTCGTGAGGATGCCCGAAGCGGCCGAGCTGCAGGTACTCTTCCGCGGGGAGCCGCCCCCATGACGACGGCACTTGCGCCTCCGGCGTCCGCAGCGGTCATGGAGCAGCTCCAGCGAACGCTGCCCAAGCACGGTTCACCGGCAACTCCAGCCGTATCTCCCACAGCCAGGTCGAGTTCATCGGCAACTCGTCGACGACTCCAAGGTCGCCGACCGAATTGACGCCTGGCGGGTGGAGGACCGGGTGAAGACCGCGCCTGGCGGACGCCACAGTGTCGCCAGTACCCGCACGGTGCTCATCCTGTTCCTGCTTCTCAGCACCGAGCACAGCGCCCTGTTCGTCAAGGAGATGGCGACCATCGCTTCCGACCGGTTGAGCGGAAAGTCCCTGCGACACCTTGACTTGTGGGGCAAGCGGGAGACCATAACGGGCTGGTACTTCCCGCTCTGGCGCGCCCTGCACCGAGCCCTGGATGCCATCGACCCCAAGCCCGGCAAGCAGTGGAAGTTCTCCACCCCTGAACAATACGAAGAGACGCTGCGGCGCCGTGTCGAGGCAAACAGCGAGGTCAAACAGGCGCGCCTGGACTGGGTGTGCAACGCCTTGATTGAAGCGACCCTTCAGCTCGTGCCCGAAGCGGCCCGAAGCCAGTGGCAGGGTGACCTCTGCGTGGACGCGACCGTCGTCCCCGCCTACGGCAAGCGCGGTGCCCCGCGGTCCAAGACGCACGTGGCCATCGAGTCCGACGCCGGCTGGTACCGCCGCACCAGCAGCCACAAGGAGACCAACGACTCGACGAAGTCGGTGAAGTCTGTGTTCGGCTGGGACCTGACCATCGCCGTGCAGACCAACCACGACCCCAAGTCCCTGCCCGGATACCCGCTCCTGGTCGCGGGCATCGGCTTCAACATCCCCGGCACAGCGCTCATCCACACCGCACGCCACATCTTCGAAAGCGTCGCCGAAAGAGGGCACCCCGCCGGCCGCGCCACCGGTGACCGCGGGTACCACGTCGCCGCTGTAGCCAAAGAATTCCAGATCCCCCTCCGCATGCTCGGCTACACCGTCGTCACCGACTACCTCGACATCCAACTGGGCCTCAAGGACGGCTATGCCGGCGCCATCCAGGTCGAAGGCGCACTGTACTGCCCGTCGATGCCCGAAGGCCTCGTCAACGCGACTGTCCTCTACCGAGCCAAGGACATCGACGCCGACACTTGGCGAAAACGCATCGTCGAACGCCGCCAATACATGCTGCGCCCCAAGGAGAAGCCCGACGCCAAGGGGCGCGTCCCGATGATGTGTCCCGCCCGCGGACCCGGAGCCACCGTCAGCTGCCCACTCGTCGAGAACGGCTGTACCAAGGTCGACGACGCCCTGACGACCATCTACAACCCGCCCGTCAAGCCCGACACAATCTGCACCAACGCCTCCTCGGTGAGCGTCCCACTCGACGCAGGCGCGAAGCTCGCGCAGCACTACCAGTACGGCAGCAACGAGTGGCAGGAAATCTACTCCCACGACCGCAACACCATCGAAGGAGCCAACGGCTTCCTCAAAGACAGCTCCCACGAAGCCATCGGCGACTCCAGCCGCCGACGCGTCCGCGGTTCCACCGCCCAGTACCTGCTCGTGAGCATCCTCGTCGTCGCCGGCAACCTCCGGAAGCTGCAGAAGTTCCGCGACGACATGCTCCGGCCCGAGACTGACGACGAACGCGCCGACCGCAAGGCACGGAAGCTCCTGCTCAGGAAGAGGCGCAAGAACCGCAAGGACAAGCGCGTCGCGGCCTGGGACGACTTCCAGGCGTCGCCGACCAAGACCTAGGCCCGGCCCGGGTCCACCGACACTTTCACCCGCAATACACGGCGCTCCAGCACGCTCGAAAACAACTCCTCGAGGCAGCTGGGGCGCTTTTTCGCACCCATGGAGCCGACCCGGGCGAGATCGGCCTCGCTGTGAGGCGACGTAAGCGCCGGGAATGACGAAAGGCCCCCGATTTCTCGGGGGCCGTTCTTGTCCGACCGGGTTTCGCAAATAGATTCAACCTATTTGGCAATCAACCCGCTGTGGGTTGATTGCCTTTCTCGAGAAGGGCCTTGTATCCCCGACGTTCCCGTGCCGCTTTCAGCCCGCATCTGCGCGGATCCTCCGCCATCCCCTCGAAAATCCTCTACTTTTGAATTCCGTCAACTTCGCACTCGACATAACCTCGTGACGGTTCCGATATCACCATTTCGACGGTCGGTTGACGATGATCATCACGACAGCGAGCAAGACGACGGCGGCACCGAGCACAAGAGACCAGTCCGCTCCGGGCCCTTGGAAGCCGCGAATCCTGCTCAGGAGGGATGACATAAATACCGCGAGGACAACACCACCGACTGCGATGGAGAATCGAAACAGTTGCTTCCTAGTCACGTTTGGCTCTCCTTTCCCCTCAAGCGGTTGTCAGCTGAGCCGGGAAAATGCAATCAGCGCCGCTACAAGGAAGCAGACTCCAACTGCCGAAAGTACTTGAACACCAATCCGCCCTTTTGTGTGTTTTCCCCCTTTGACGCGAGGGTGACGGATTGCATAGACAATTGTTGGCACGCCCATGAGTACGCCAGCAATTGTCAAAAAGACCACAAGCCTCATCATTATCCAATCAGCAAATAGTGGCGGCGATGATGCCTCACACAAGACCGAGAGCTCCTGCGGCCCCGCTGAGGACACCAAGTACTGCACCTGCAAGCAGCCCGACGATAGTGCCCACGGCGCCGATAGCAGCGTATCCGCGGACTAGTGAAATGGCACCGGCACTGACACTTGAAATCGTGAAACCGCGGCACGTCAGGGTTGAACTTACTGAGACTGACCGATGAATTTTCATCACTGATTACTCGCGTCTCCGATTCGATACACCAACCCAGGACGAGCAAGAGGCCCAACGTTTACCAGCAAGCAACGTCGGGCCCTATGAGAGGGACATCCCGGCAGCCCACCAGAGCGCAAGCGAAAGGGCGGCCCCACTGACACAAGCAAGCACCACCGTCAGAATGCCATCGCGTTTGCTGAATCCAGTCTTTGATTTGTCGAACCGGGCTGCCCAATAGGCGAGGATTGCGGAACTCGTGAGCCCCAAGACGATCCCAGCAACTGAGACCACGGTCGGCCTTTCGTCTTTGTTTAGTGCGCCGAAGTACAGAACTGCGGGCGCGATACTACCGACGAGAAAGATCAGCGCTCCACCGATCAGCCCGACCCGAGGTTGAGTCCCACGCGTAGTCATTGGTGAACCTCTCTAGTCGCAATATAGGGACAAGATCCCTAAGAATAACGTGAACACGGTGCCGGCAACGGCCGCGACAATTCCGCCAGCCACGGTTGGCGAAAGCACTCCCGCAGCAGTCCAGGTGACTCCTACAATCGTCCCCACTATCAATAGCCCAGCGCTGCAACCGGTCGGCGCTAGACCCGTCGGATCCTTCCCGCTGATCGGGTTGCAGCCCGCGTACGCGTACCGGTTGGCATCCTGCCCGCTGGGGTCGACCTGCGTGAATCGGCCAATTGCCGGGTTGTAGTAGAGTGCGCCGAACTTGGTGTATCCGGTGCTGACGTCTTTGTATCCGCCGGCGTACTGCCAGGGATTATTAGCAGCCTGCGCACCCGGCGAAGTCGTATCTCCCCAAGAGTCGTAGGCGAAAGTGGCAACCTTGACGTAGGTGACCGCTGACGCGAGCACCGATGAAGAAATTTGATGCATCACAAGTGCTCTCTAGGATCACGTTGCGCCGTTCCTTCGATCAGGCTCCGTTCGCTCTATGACGCTACGAGCCAGCGCCGCCGGACGGGCTGTCTTGTTGATCGTCCTCATTGAGCTTCTGCCGCAATCGTGCCTTGTCATATACGGGGTCGGACCGATACCAAAACAGCCCGCCGGCAACAAACGCACCCAGACCGACTAATCTTGCTGACCAAGAAGCAAATGCCATGTAGGATCCTGGAACCAGAATCGACAGAATCAGGGCAATCAAAGCTATAGCCCAGAGCCCAACCGCAATTTTTCGCATGCTATTTGTCCGGCGAGACTTGGCGTGCTTGTGGGGGCTTGACATGGTCTGCTCCTTGAGTCGTCCTTGCGTCTTGGGTATGGGCGGGCTGCGTACAGGGGAAAGCGCTTTGGCTGTAGCATCGCCGATTATGGTCCCGCCCGCTAATGCGGCCAGGGCAACAATGCTGCGGACTTACCGGTGGGGTCTTTCCCGCTGATGGGGTTGCATCCCGCGTACGCGTACCGGTTGGCTTCCTGTCTGCTGGGGTCGGTCTGGGTGAATCGACCAATTGCCGGGTTGTAGTTGCGGGCGCCGAACTTGGTGTATCCGGTGCTGACTTCTTTGTATCCGCCGGCGTACCGCCAGGGGTTATTCGCAGCCCAGGCTCCCGCCGAAGTTATATTTCCCTAGGAGTCGTAGGCGTACGAGGCAGCCTCTGCTTGGGCGCTGTCTCTAAGCAGGATGGTCGATGCTCAATTCTGTGGCCGCGGGAGCCGCATATAGGTCTTTCGGACTCCGGTGACGATGGGGCGCACACCTAAGACCAGGCCGAGCACACTCTGGACCCGGGCCCGACAGACACATCACCCGAGGTTTATGCATTCGCGCTCGGCTCCATGGCCTCAATGAGGTCGTTGCTGTCGTAGTCATAGTGCGTCGAATCATCCGTTAGCGTCACCACAATTCATCCTGTAATCACGAACACCACGAGTGTGATTAGCCCTACGGAGGCTGAGATGTACAGCCAGCGTCTGACCAGTCGTATTTTGCGACTAGAACCATCCTTGCCGCGGGCGAGTAGCGAAAAATGAATGATTGCCGCTGCCACAACTGAGACGACCGCTAACGCGAACAACTGCGCGAATATTGAATGCATTGCAAGTCCTGTCTAGCGTCGTTGTGTGATTCCGTCGGCCTGCGTTCACCTTTTCGTGAAAGTTACGATATGCAAAGGGCGCCGATCAAAGCGCCGGGGATCCCGGTGGCTGTGGCCACGACGAGGGAGATCCCGCCGACTGTGCCCGCGAGGCTGAGTCCTCCCGTCACAGGGACCGCAAGAGTCCCCGCGAT
This sequence comes from Cryobacterium sp. GrIS_2_6, assembly GCF_035984545.1. NCBI lineage: Bacteria > Bacillati > Actinomycetota > Actinomycetes > Micrococcales > Microbacteriaceae > Cryobacterium > Cryobacterium sp. GrIS_2_6. The sequence continues at coordinate 3,369,549 of NZ_JAXCHP010000001.1, read as the reverse complement.
GGCGGAAGCTACGCCCGCAACCACCCCTATACCTCCGAGAACAGCGCCCGCAATCCCAGCTCCGGGAGCACAGGATAGACCCGTCGGATCCTTCCCGCTGATCGGGTTGCATCCCGCGTACGCATAACGGTTGGCTTCTTGCCCGCTCGGGTCGACCTGCGTGAATCGGCCAATGGCCGGGTTGTAGTAGCGTGCGCCGAACTTGGTGTATCCGGTGCTGACGTCCTTGTATCCGCCAGCGTACTGCCACGGATTGTTCGCGGCCTGCGCACCCGACGAGGTCACATTTCCCCAGGAGTCGTATGCGTAGGTGGCCACTTTCGTTTGCGCGCTGTCCGTAAGCAGAATGGTCGACCCGAGGATGTCGGTCGTGTAGTAGAAGCTTCCGACGCTGGTCCGCATACTCACGAGCGACCCATTGGGGTCGCGGATGAACGAGGTGGTCACGCCAGCAACTGTCTGACGAGTGACCCCGAGGGACCCGTTGACGAAGCTTGTTGACCCGGCCGTGAGTCGCTCGTCGTTGCCGAGGCCCGTGTACCCGAACGCTGTCGTGGCTCCCGTTCGGGTGGTCGAGGTGAGCTGGTCGAACTTGTTGTAGGTGCTCGTGTCGGGCCCGGCGGCAGTTGTGTTGCCGTTCGCGTCGTAGGCGTAGGCCGTCGCGCCGGTGGGTGTCGTTGCGCACGTGCCCACAGTGGCGGCTGTCCAACAGAGCTGGTCGGCGCCGTTGAAAGCGGCGTAGACCGTTGCCGCCCCGGTCTTGACTGCGGAGGTCCGGTTGCTGTTGGCGTCATAGCCCCAGGTCTCCGTGGTGGGACCGGCGACAGTGGACGTGAGCCGGTTCATCGCGTCGTAGCTGTAGGTGCTTACGGCGCCGGTCTCGGTGGTCGTGGTCTTTATCAGGCCCCCGTTCTTGGTCCCATTGGTCGTGTACGTGTAGGCCCGGCTGGCCAGCACGGTTCCTGCGGTGTCGGTGGCGGTGATGCTCGTCGTTCGGGAAGCGCCATCGTAGACGCTCGCGTTTTTCACCCCGCTGGGGTACTTCACCGCGGTGCGGCGGCTTGCCGTGTCGTATTCAAAGCCGGTGCACTTGGTTGCGTTCGGGAAGGACGGGGTCGCCGGGCACGAACCGCCGGGCTCGGCGAGGAAGGTCACCCGGTTCATGCCGTCGTATCTATAGGTCACGGTGCCTGTAGCATCCACGTACGTCAGGACGTTTGACGCGCCGTCGTACGTTGCGCTGGTCGTGGTTCCGGCGCCGGTTTTCGATGTGGCGCGGTTGAGCTTGTCGAAGCTGTAGGTCGTGATTCCCGTGTCGTCCTCACGTTGGCTGAGGTTTCCAGCCTGGTCGTAGGTGTAGGTGACGCACAGGGAGGCGCAATTCACTCCGTGGTCAATCTGGATCAGCCGGTCGTCGTCGTCATAGTCGTAGTGGGTCGTCTGGCCTTTGCCGTCGACGCTGATGACTAGGCGGGACGCATCATCGTAGGTGTTGGTGATGACGCCCAGGGGCGCAGGGCGGGTGATCGTCGACGGGTTGCCCTTCGCGTCGTAGGCGAACGTGGTGACGTTGCCTTTGCCGTCGGTGGATGTGCAGGTTTCGCCTTTTTTGGCGCCGCAATTCGTTCCGGCGAGGTCACCTTGGTAGGCGACGACAGGCGTCCCGCCGAGTCCGCCGGGAGCTTGGGTCTGGTGTCGCCTGTTCGTGTTGCTGTCGTAGGTGTTGGTGGTGACGTTGCCCTCGCTGCTGGTCGTGGAGCTGGGCTGGTAGTTGGAGAGCGGGTTGCCGGTATTGGCCGGATAGGCAAACGAGATCTCGCCACCGGTTCCTCCCGTGCCCGCCGAGGAGGTCACCTTGGTCAGAGAGTTCGCAGTGTTGTATGTGTAGGTCCCACCGTTGCCGCCCGCGGCGGAAAAGCTCGTTTGGTTGTCGTGCGCGTCCGCAGACAGCTGCGTGGAGGTTCCCTCCGGGCCTCGAATTTGAATCACCTGGTTCGAAGCGAGGGGATTCAAGCGGTAGGTGGTGATTTTGCCGTTCGGGTCCGAGATCTGAGCGAACGACCCTTCCACGGGCACTGTGTAGTACCCGTACTGCCAGATGCTCTGTTCGGGGGCACCGGCGGCGTAGGTGGATTGAACGAGCTGCTTGGTCGTCGTGTCGTACGCGAGTGTCGTCACGGTGCCGCGGGAATCAGTCACCGTGGTGATCCTGTTGCTGGGCGCCCCGTATCCGAAGTCCAAGGTCGCACCCGTTGCGTCGGTGATCGTGGACATCGCGCCACTCGGACCGCCGTAGGCAATCGAAATCGTGCGGCTCAGCGCATCGTCGGTGATTCGAGACGGCTGCCCGGGATTCGCCGGGTCCTCGTAGAAGAACTTCACCGGGCGCCCGCCAACCGTGTCGTCGATTTGAGCGAGCAAACCGGAAGCGTTGTAGGTATACGTGATCCGGTTCGGAGCCGTCGCGTTCTGGTCGTTGGCGTACTTGAGTGAATATTGGCTTCGATGGGCACCACCTGTGGTGCGAGTGAGTCCCACTGTTCAGATGCGTGATTTGTATCGTTCAGCCCCACTACCGGCGTGGTTGAGCCCCACCTGAAAAGCTCCTTCCACCGTGTGAGCGCCACACGGTGGAAGGAGTACCGGCAATGGTACGGAAGATCAAAGCGAAGCAGATCCTGCAGCTGCGTAATCAGGGCTTGTCGCGACGGGCTATCGAGTCCGCCCAGGGAATGTCCCGGCACAGCATTCGAGCTGTGCTCGATGCAGCAGAGCGGCTCGGGCTCGACTGGGACGACGTCGCCGAGTTGTCGGAGGCCAAGGTGTATTCGACGTTGTTCCCCGGCCGCGGCGTCCACGAGAGTGTGTTCGCGCAGCCGGACTGGGCGCGGGTGCATACGGAGTTGGCCAGGGTCGGGGTGACGTTGAAGCTGTTGCACCAGGAGTATGTAGACGCCTCATCGATGGCGCAGGCGACGATGAGCTACGACCGCTTCTGCCGCCTCTATGGCGAGCACGCCGCTGTCTCGGGGGCGACGTCGCGGGTCGGCCACAAAGCCGGCCGTAGCATCGAGGTCGACTGGTCCGGGCCCACAATGCAACTACTCGATCCGACGTCGGGCGAGATGTCGAAGGTGTATTTGTTCGTCGCGTGCCTGCCGTTCAGCCGCTATGCGTTCGTGGAAGCCACCCTGGATATGCGGCAGGAGTCGTGGCTGCGCGCCCACACTGCAATGTTCGCGTTCTTCGGCGGCAGCGTCCCACGCCTGGTGCCCGACAACTTGAAGACAGGGGTGATCTCCCACCCGAAGGAAGGGGAGGTCGTTTTGAACGATGCCTACCGGGAGATGGCTGCGCACTACTCGGCCGCGGTGCTCCCCGGCAGAGTTCGGCACCCGCGCGACAAAAGTAGCACTGAGAACACGGTGGCCCATGTCGCGACCTGGGTCATCGCCGGTTTGAGGAAGGAGACGTTCACCTCGCTGGCGCAGTTGCGCCTGCGAATCCGGGAACAGATGGATGCCTACAACCGGGAGCCGTTCCAGAAACGCGTCGGGTCCCGCCTCAGCGTGTTCACCACCGAGGAGAAACCTCTGTTGCAGGCGCTGCCAGCGGCACCGTTCGAGATCAGCACGTGGTCCTATAAACGAAAGGTCAACGCCAACGCCCACGTGGTCTGGGCCAAGAATTTCTACTCCGTCCCTTTCAGCCACATCGGCGCGCTGGTAGACCTTCGTGTCACCGAGACGATGCTGGAGGTCTATCGGCGCGACGAGCGTCTGGCCAGCCATTTGCTGCTGCCGGTCACGACGACGAACCAGTATCGGACGAACGATGCGGACTTGCCCGAGGGGCGCAGCTTCCAGGCCTGGGACCGAGCCCGGATCGAGGAATGGGCCGCGCGGATCGGGCCGGCAACCGTCACCGTGACGGCCAAGATCTTCGAGACCGTCTTCATCGACGAGGCCGGCTTCGACGCCGCGCTGGCCGTGCTGAAACTGTCGCGCCGGTTCCCTCCGGCCCGGGTCGAGGCCGCCTGCGCACTCGCGCTGCGGGGGCCGGTCCGCTCCCCGCGCTACGCGCATTTGCGGCCGATCCTCGACACCGGGCAAGACAAAACCGGACAAGTTCCGGAACCGGAACCGGACGATGGCGGGTATGTCCGCGGCAGCGCCTACTACGCCGGAGGGAACCGTTGAGCGCGCTGGACGGGGAGACTAAACGCAAGCTCCGCGAGATGAACGCCGGCGAGCTGCTGGAGGCCATCGACCTCCAGGACGAGATTCTCTCGATCAGCCTGACCTTCGAGGAACGGGTCCGGCTGGCCGTCGACGACGCCTACTCGAGCTTCATGCATTCCAAGGTCGACGGGCTGATCCGGCGGGCGGGACTGCGTTACCCGAACGCGGATCTGCGGCGCATCGACCTGCTCGACGAGCGCGGCCTCAACCGGCAGGTGCTGACCCAGCTCGGGACCTGCTCGTTCGTCACCCGGCAGCAGAACGTCGTCTTCCAGGGCTTTACCGGGTCGGGGAAGTCGTATCTGGGATGCGCGATCGCCAAACGGGCCTGCGAACAGCGCATCCGCGCCCACTACGTCCGCATGCCCGACCTCGAGGAAGCCTGGGTCGCCGCGCAAGACGCCCCGGGCGGGGCGGGCAAGTTCCTCCGCAAATATGCCGCGTTCACGCTGCTGGTCATCGACGAGTGGCTGCTCGATAAGCCGACGGAATCGATGCGGACAATGCTGCTGGAGCTGATGGAGCGCCGCTACGGCGAGACATCAACAGTGTTCTGCACCCAGTATCAACAGAAGGACTGGCACCAACGCCTCGGCGCCAGCGTCCACGCCGACGCCATCATGGACCGCATCATCCACAACACCACCTGGGTCGACACCGGCACCTACAACATGAGGGAACAAACCGCCCTCGCAACCGCGTAATCCGTGACGGGGAGCACCAGTGGTGCTGAGCCACACCACCACTGGTGCTCTTCCGCACGACCAGTGGGGCTCAACCGCACGATCGGGTGGGGCTCAGAGACTCGAATACTCACTTGAGGGCGAACTTCGACCCGTCGTACACATAGTCGTTCGTGAAACCGGTGTCGTTGAATCGGATAGTGACAGTCGTCGTCGTGAACGTCGTAATGGTCGCATTCAGCCCGGGAGGCATTGTCCACTGCCCCGTCCCAGCCGGCACGAAAGCGTATGTGCCGCCGTCCGGCGCGGTGTAGGTGACGGTATTGTCAGCAGCTACGGTGAGGGCGGTCTCTGCCCCGCCGACCGAAAGTGTAGGGCGGGCATCGTTTAGAGAGTTGTACCGCCAACCGACGGTGAGATCCCGGCCGACCCCGTGCACGTTGAGCAGCTGCCCGGTCAGCACCATGTTCCCGTTGGTTGGGTTCCAGCCCAGGGCGCTGAAGTCAGTCAGGTGCCGGGACACCATCATCGACACGTCCCGATTGCCCGACTTGGAGCCGTCGGGACCTGAGGCGGGCGGCAAGGTCATCGGGACCAGAAACTGCTTCGCGGTTGAAGACACGTTGCGCACCGCCGGAACGCGAACATGAGACGCCGACGCCCGCACGTGCGCGGTGGCGACCACCGGCTCGGCTTGTGCCCGAGTCGCTGGAACGCTGACCACCGCCGCGACCATCGATACCAGGACAAGACTCGACAAGAACACCCTCGAAACAGCCACGATGAGCCCCCCCAAATGTTCCGTGTTCACCGTAGAACACGAATCGACCGTGCACGTACCGTGCGGCACGCCTCGACCGTAAGACGGACTGACAATCTCCGCTCACCCCAGTTCGGGGGCAATTATATGGCTCTCATCAGGGGTAAAACTGAGGATTGCTCTACTCAACCCGATGGCTCGCTGGTTTCAACTCGCAAATGCTCCAATTTCCTGAACGCGAGGTCGAGTCGCTCCGCACCTCCCCACGCCAAATCTCTACTCCCCGAGCACCCTGTCGACAAGCTTCCCCAGCCGCACGACAGCTTCAAACCCCTTGCGGCTCACCATGAACCCAATGAGCCCGTCCTTGTCGAGTCGGCCTACCGCACGGAGCTGACGAAGGTCGTGGAGCGCATCGCGCTTGCCGGCTGCGTCGGCCCACCCGTTGTTTCGGTTCCAGAGGATCCGGTCATACAGCTTTACCTCCGCCTCGCCGAGCTGAGCGGGTACCTCGCGCGTGGCCACGTTGAACGCCCCGCTCGCAGCTGCCCAGCCGTGAAGAGGCACGGTGGGGAACTCGACGACGACGACTTTGCTGGCGCTGTCGCTGGGAAGCGCTCGAGAGAGAAGTTTGAGGCTGGGGTGAAGCAGGACTACAACGCGCGCCTGGTTTCGGAGGCGCCCGGACGATTTCTCTGTGACGAAGTCCACGCCCTTGAGATCCATTACGGTGCTGATTTTTCGTGGTTTGCGCCTTATGCCGGGAGGCTATCGCGGACATTCGCGCACGTCAGACACACAAGGAGCGCCTTGTGGTCATGCATGGGCACGAACCAATGACCACAAACCGCCCGAACTGCGGTTCCCTCAAGGGACGCTTCGGTTAGTCCTGTGACTGGGGTGTAGTGGGCGATGGTCCCCATTCTCACTACGCCGGGAAGATCTTCCGCAGCCAGGACTCCTTCGCTCCTCGTTTGACGAGCATGTGCACTCATCGCCTGGTCCACGAGGACTCGATAAGACGTGGCCTCACCGGCGAGGGGAGCCGTTGTCCATTCAAGCGTTTCGGGCTGAATGGACGCGAGAATCGTCCGAGTCGCAATGCCAGTCAGGTTCGCGTATTTCCTTTCCGTAGGAACAATGGTCAGAATTGCCTCGGTTAAATGCTCGCCTGCCTCTTCAAGGGTCTCGATGGAAATGGACAGTTCCATGAGGGCGTCTAGCTCTACTGCTGGTCGCAGGATTTTCAGAGGACCGGCATTGGATGTATCCAGAGCATTCGCCAACAGAATCAGCACGGAGAGGTGAAGTTGAGCTTTCCACGCGTCCAGCTGTGCGACCTTGCAGTCGACCACTTGCAAAGCCCGGTCTTCAGCCTGCGGAAGGAACGCATCGGAATTTCCGGTGCATTCACCTGCGAACCACGAGTAGAAATCTTCGGGCGAACCCGCTCTGTGATATCCCGCCGCCCCAAGCCATACGGTTTGGGACCCATCCTCAATCAAAATAGTTGCCGCTCCACGCCAACGCGACGAAAAGGTCTGCTTCCACCACTTGCGGTCGGATACCGCACTAATGGCTTCGCGGAGCGTGCTTGCGTCATCCGCACCTGAGAACTGGTCGTCAAACGCCTGAATAAGGGGATGCCGCAGTCGCGATATTGGAGGTAGTCGCCGAAGCAGGTCTCCAATTTCGGAATCCTTGGCCATGCCGGCCATTCGCCGTGCAACGACTCGACGAAGCTCCAACGCGTTCCTCAAGTCAGACGGATCAGTCCAGTCCTGCTTCAGGTCGTCACAAATACTTCGGAGGGTAACGCGTCGGGCTCTGCTCACTAACTCAGCCTACGAGACCCTCAGCAGAAAACCCGCTAGGACATTTCGTCGAGCGCAGCGTCCTCAGAGGCACTGCCCCCAGCGAAGGCCAGCGCAGTCTGGCTTTGCGCGTGGAACATCCGGCTTTGATAGGCCACTAGATCTCTACCAAGAATCCTCTTATCTCGCACGCCCACGACGAAAAAAGGAAGCGCGCCCGAATCGAGAACTTTGTATAGATGAGTTCGACTTAGCCCGAGAAAACGGGCAGCTTCGGATGGCGTGACCGAAGAACCCTCAGCGAGGACGAGGACATTTTCTCCTCTTCGCAATTCAGTGGCCATGGAATCGAGCGCACTCTTTAGCGTTCCGGAAGGAAGCTGATCTCGGGTGCTTTCGAGAGTTCTTAGCTGGTCGGTGGAAACGTCGGATACGGAGACCGTTGTCATTGTCGGATGCTCATTCCGGAAAGTGAATTTTGGATAGTTAGTTTTATATGGGCTAAGGACTAGAGCCTCGGCGGCGCAACGTGGTTGAAGAATTATCAACAAGATTTTCGGTGACGCATGTCATAAGTGTCACAGGTGCCACAACTGTTGTCAACTCGTCGACGCAGCGGTGAGGCCCACCGGAAGTTCGTGAAAGACGCCCGACCTTCTCCAGAACTTGGGTAACCTCTCAAGACTGTGCCCCGTCGCTGCCAGCAGGGTGGCATTAATCGCGTATCCATTGGCGAGAAGGTAGGCATGTTAACAATGGGGGCGTACGAACGAGCGGTTGCGTCCAATAGCGTGGTGTAACCCCGGCCCTGATGGGCGTGTTGCACCGATGTGAGGCGGCCACCGCGTGATTCTTGGAAAGACCGATCAAGTCTTTTCCGAAGGAGTACACGCGATGACCGCACCCCATTTTATTGACCCTGCCCGTTTCCTGTCCGAACAACTCGAGCAAGCCTCGCCGGACCTGATGCGGCAGATGCTGACCACGTTCATCAACGCGCTGATGAGTGCCGAAGCGGAAGCCGTCTGCGGCGCCGAATACGGCCAGATCTCCGCCGACCGGACCAACTCCCGCAACGGTTACCGACACCGGGACTTTGACACCCGCACCGGCACCCTCGATGTCGCGATCCCGAAGTTGCGCACCGGCACCTACTTCCCGGACTGGCTCCTCGAACGTCGTCGCCGCGCCGAGGCCGCCCTGACCAGCGTCGTGGCGACCTGCTACCTCCTCGGGGTGTCGACCAGGCGGATGGAGAAGCTAGTCGAGTCCCTCGGTATCACTCGTCTCTCCAAGTCGCAGGTGTCGATCATGGCCAAGGACCTCGACGAGCAGGTCGAGCAGTTCCGCACCCGCCCCCTCGACGCCGGCCCCTACACGTTCGTCGCCGCCGATGCCCTGGTGCTGAAGGTCCGCGAGGGCGGCCGTGTCGCCAACATCCACGCGCTCCTCGCGACGGGCGTGAACAAGGACGGGCACCGCGAGATCCTGGGTTTGCAGGTCACCAGCGCCGAAGACGGTGCCGGCTGGCTCGGTTTCTTCCGCGACCTGACCGCCCGCGGCCTGACTGGGGTGAAGCTCGTCACCAGCGACGCCCATGCCGGCCTCGTCGCCGCAATCGGGGCCACCCTGCCCGGCGCCACCTGGCAGCGCTGTCGAACCCACTACGCCGCGAATCTGATGTCCGCGACCCCGAAGTCCAGCTGGCCGTGGGTGAAGACCCTGCTCCACTTGCGTCTATGAACAGCCCGACAAGGACGCCGTGCACGCCCAGTTCGACCGGGTCCTGAACGCCCTCGAGGACAAGCTCCCCGCGGTCGCCACCCACCTCGAGACAGCCCGGGCCGACGTGCTCGCGTTCACCGGGTTCCCGAAGGAGATCTGGCGTCAGCTCTGGTCCAACAACCCACAGGAACGCCTCAACCGTGAGATCCGCCGCCGCACCGACGTCGTGGGCATCTTCCCCGACCGCGGCTCCCTGATCCGGCTCGTCGGAGCGGTCCTGGCCGAACAACACGACGAATGGATCGAAGGCCGCCGCTACCTCGGCCTCGACGTCCTCAGCCGCTCACGCCTCACCATCGTCCCGACCGAGAAGGAGGAACCCACAACCGAACTCGGCGCCCTCAGCGCCTAAAAATCCAAGAATCACACGGCAAACGCGTTACACCACACATTTGGACTTGACCGAACGAGCTCTGCACGGCGTGGGTTCCAGCTATCACCTTGACCGTTGGCGTCTTTGGAAATCTCGACACAGAGTCGCTGAGAGATTCGCGACTCCGAAGACGCGAGGAAGTGGCTCGAGTTAATGGGCGCAAACGGTATTTGCCGACAGGCGAGACTCCATCGAGCGCTACTGGACCCTCCATGTCGCCCGTGGCCGCTAGGTTCTGGATATGGGACCAAGTGAATGGATTGCAGTCGCTGCTGCATTTCTCGGCGGCACGGCGTTGCTGCTTGGGGAATATCGGAACCGGCAAGCCCGGCTTGCCGCCAGCGAACGAAACATCGTCGACTGGGAATTCAGCTGGCCCGAACGAGATGTGCTGGAGCTGCGCAACGGTAGACCGGACGGAGCGCACGATGTCCTCATAAAGCTCACGTCGGACTATGTGCGCGTGGAAGGCCAACGACCCAAGATGCTCAGAGGCGACGTCTTGGACCTCCCCGTTCCCCACTTGGCCTCAACTTGGGATTCAGCGGCCCAGAGACGGCAAGTCCCCGAGGAGTATCCGGTAGTGACGAGAGTCCCCTTTGGCGCACGGATTGCCTGGACATCACCTCGAGGCCGACAGCAAGAGACCGCGGTCACCTCGTCCGTGTCAGCGCCTGACGGCCGGACCGCCTAATGCGGGCTTCGCGGGGTCGACTCACCGGGCCCGAACGTACCAATTGGCCTCAGGTCATCGGGGTAGCGCTCATCGTCTCTGGGGTCCTACTGTCCGTCGCCATGTTCGTGCCAGGAATTGACCCGTTTCTTCGAGCAGTTGGCGCAACCACAGCAGGGTTATTCATAGGCGGCGGCCTCCAGCTGAATCCTTTGACCCTACTTCGGAAGGCGGTATCTCACCCCAACCCCAACTTAGGGTGGATCCTCATCGCGGCGTCTGTGGCCCTGGCGACGAGTTTTGGCGTCCTTATCGTTTTCCGTCTGTGGACGGATGGTTGGGTATCCTTCGGGTTTCTTATATTAGGTCTGGCAGTTTGCGCGCTCGGCTCGGGTCTTGGGTATCTCTATCCCGGCGACAAGAAACACCCTGAAGTATTTCTGCTGCCTGTGGGATTCAACTGCCTACTCCTATTCGAGACCGGACTTCACACGGACGCGAGCTCCTTCCCGCTAACGGTGATGGTCTTTGTCCCAGCATTGGTCGTTTCCGTTGTGCTCACGGTTTGGGCGTTTCAAATTCGCGGAGCAACAACCGCCGAATATGCCAAGGCGACCGAGGTCGCTCGTGGCGTCTTTTGGGGCTGGATCCTCCTTTTCGCCGCGAGCGTCTTTTCATCCATGGTCGGGATCGAGCTTGATGGCAAAGACTCCCTCGACCCGCTCCGCTTCCTGCTGCCGCTAGTTACGTTTGGCTCGGTCATTGCAGCTGTAACGAGTGGGTTTTCGAGGTACTCGGAGGTTCATGCTGCACTCAAATTCGGGGCCTCCGTTTCAGAAACTGAGCGACCACGTCCAGACCCTCGTGATGCGCAATAGACAGAGTCGCTCACCTCCTACAACTCATACGGCGGAATGGAATGGCAGGAACCCGAACAACAGCCCTTTTAGCCAGCTGGTGCGCTATTTCGTGCGCGAAACCCAACCCGGACGGGGCCGCCTTCGCTGCGATGCCGTGAGAGCTAGGTGCGGACCTGGCTTGGCAGTGCAGGAACACCGTGCAGCATCGGATACTCAGCTTGAATTCGGTCGTAGAGTTCGCCAGACATATCAGTGTCGACAACGCTGACAACCAATGCAAACGGGATTGGTGGCACAGCATCCGTGAGCGCGCCAAATTCCCTGGCCAGGTAATTCATGTGCAGTCGTGGCTTAAGGTAACTGCCAGCAGGCAATGTCAGGCGGAAGTGGCGAACGGTCTCCCATTTGCCTTCCTTCCGCCGCCAAGACTCTGAGCGGTTCGCTGACTCACTCGGTGTGAGTGTCTTTGAGAGGGGATGCCTGCTGGGCGTCCAGCCCAAAAGTTCGGCAGTCGCGGCTTCAGCGCTGCCTCTCAGTGCCGTTACGTTGCGCGGCTCATCTCCCGGTTCATTGAATCGGTAGTGCTCCTCATTAGGGCGAAGGGTGAGGTCCAATGACGCTTTTGTATATTCAAGCGCGTCCGATGGGTCGGTGGGGCTTGCATACGCGAGAGTGATCTTTAGCTCGAGCTTTGAGCTGAAACCACTCGGGGTAGGGATTTCGTACGATAGGTCTTGCTTTCGTAAAATTCGGTCTCTGTAGAGAATATGCACGTTATTTGGACCGCAAATCAGGCTGGCATTGAACGATAGCGGCGCGCGACCGTGTCCTACTTCCGTAATCATTTTCATCGGGCGGGGGCGTTCTGCGAAATGGACCGCGAAGGCACGGAGCGTGCTCGGGTCAGCACTATCAAGGCGGTTGATTAGGCCCGAAAGGGCGTGTGTTACCACCGGTGCGGCGAAACTCGTCCCAGCGTCCTTTCGAAGTTGTCCATGCGCTGTAAGAACCCACATCGGATCGACCGCGGTACCACCAAACTGCACTACAGCTGGACTAATGCGGCCGCCGTATCGACCGGGCCCATATGAAGACTCCGGTGAACGCAACCATTTTGGTTGCGGGGCCGGAATGTCGCAGGCTCCAACAGTCAACCCATTGACCATATCGGCTGGAACCTGAACTCGGTGCAGTCCGGTCCCCGGAGAATAGTGCCCGTCATTGCCTGCTGCGACCACGATGAGAACTTGCTTCTGCCATGCAAGCTCGTCGAGCTCGTTCGTCCAGCGATTAGGAATTGAGTGGTCGGCGACCGGAAGTCGAGGGCCGAGGCTCAGGTTATAAACGTCATGAAGGCCATTCTCAATAACAGCTTTGATCTGATCAAGCGCCCAGAAACAGTGCAAGTCGTTCGGTACGTTCACGGGAGGAAGGATCCGATAGCTTTCGACCGGGAGGTACGGGATTGGAACTTGCTCATCGTCCTCGACCAGGCCATACATTGCGGCCCCGACGACTGCAGTTCCGTGTTGAACGAATTGCGAATCTTCGGGACTCCCTGTGAGCTCGACATCCGCGCTTGGGAAAAACAGTGAGTTCTGCTGCGCTTTACCTATTCCTCCATCAAACACGCCTACTGAGTGAGCAATGCTCTGCGGGATCAGGGTCGAGGGGGCAAGTGCGCGCTCCACACCACGAATACTGAGTCCGGAGGTCGGTCGGAATGTCGGCATGGGTCGCAACGACCGTAGCGGATTGAACCGAAAGGCAAGCGCCAGCTGATCGCGTCTCAGGCGCACTGGAATGAACGTAACGTCTCCAACAGGCCGGACATAGTCGAGTACAACTTCTCCGCCAGAAAGCAAAGAAATGTAGTCAGCGAATTTCGTGATGACCTGGTGGGACACCGCAACTCGCGCACCTTGCGCATTCACTGCTGCGTTTAGGACCGCCTCATACGTAACCACCTCGGCTGCGAGGTTCACATCAGAGTCATCACCTGAATTAGTTGGCAAACTAAATTGGTCTAGTTTTTTGATGTCCGATTGCAGTAGCACATTAGTTGATCCGACGGCACTAAGGAGGATGGAGGACAGCCGTTTGACCCCGTCCATGGGCACACTGAGAATAATTCGTTTCGTGACTTCATTGGGATAAGTCTTTGCGCGGGTGACTTTGTCGCTTCGGTCCACGACAGTCCCGACTTGGCGGGCTCCCATTTCCGCAAATAGTGTTTTCGGCAGGTGGGATGCGGCTAGGAAATTTGGGCGCAGACGAGCTTCCATGTACACGCGCTCATCGCGCAGATCGGGTGAGAGCAAACTGAAGTACGTCGCGATTGCTTCCGCTTGTGGGGCCAGGCTCGCTATGACCCCAGGGAGGTCTACCGGAAAGAACGGTTCCTTCTGCGGTGATCCAGGCTTGCCTAGAACGCTTGTTCGCAGCGCCTCTCCACCCGTCAGTAGCGGTCGATTCTTGCTAACGCTCGACAAATCCGCCATCTCGTTGCCCCCTCGCCCGCTGGATACCGGCGTTTACCGTCGGATGGCTCAAGCTAGCATGCTCTGCAATGGCTCGACTTGACATTCCGTAGTCGTCCTTGAGCTGTCGCCACATCTCGCCTTGCGCGACTCGGTCACCAGCGTGCATCTCTAGGAGACGTTCCAGTAGTACCTGACGAAGAGGGCGAGCTTCAACAATTGAGTGACGATAGACAGCGCGACAGAACCGAACAACGTCAGAATTGCTTGTCCCCAATAGCGCGTCGGCCGTAATTTTGGTGATTTGCGCGTCCGGCGCTTCACGGCCGAAGACGCCACTCAGCATTGCCTCGATTTCTTGTGCATCCGGCAAAGGTATTTCGACTGCCAAATCGAAACGCCGTTGGACAGCCGGATCTAGTAGTTGCGAGTGATTGGTCGCGGCGACTAGGAGGCTTCGACCCGTCCAGGCATCGAGTTCCAAGAGAAGAACGTTGACGAGCCTTTTCAACTCACCAATGTCGCTTGAGTCATCCCGTCGTTTGGCGAGAGCGTCAAATTCGTCGATTAGGAACACGCACTCAGTCGCTTCTGCTTCCGAGAAGGCTCCTTTGATGTTTCTGCCGCTCTCACCGAGAAAACTTGACATCGTCTGCGCAAGATCGACGACGATCAGAGGCAAACCGAGATGTCCGGCAAGCCAATGGGCGGACATGGTTTTGCCGACTCCGGGGGGACCGCTGAGAAGCACTTTCGAGACGGGCGCAAGGCCCGCGACTCGGAGTTCTTCACGTGCGGCACGCTCGCGAATGAGCATCGTTAGATGGTCCCCCATCTTGCCGTTGAACTCAAGTCGCTGAGCGGAAGGCGCGGGGACTTGTAGAGAAACCGTACCTGCCGACGTTCCGTCCCGAAATGAACGTTGGAGACCCCGCGCTGGGCTGCTTGAGTTTCGAATAGCTAGATCTACGGCCGCTGTGAACGCGGCCGTGTCACGGATTCCGGTTGGGGGTTCATTCATCAAGCGTCGTCCCAGCCGTTCCGCAGCAGCTTTATCACCACTCATGCCCACTCGGACAAGGTCGGCAATCGCAAGATGCGTGCCGTGGCGGACCTGGTAAGAATTATTGTATTCTGCCATCACGCTTTACACACTACGTGAAACCACCGACATTAGCAGGTAATGCTCTTGGTAAGGCGGTGAAGTATCAGAGTGCTTTTCGATACAGCGCTACTTATTCCAGGTGGCTGTTACTGAGAATGTGGATTCCATTCCTGCCCTGCCCACCAATGGCATACCGCCCTCTGCGGACACCGAGACCCCAAATGAGATCTCCAAGACATCTGGCATGGATTCCACGAGCGCGTCTTGCACCGTCCCAAAAACGCTGCCACACGTGTCCGCTATGGCTTCACCGATGCGCTTGGTAGTGTCCACGACGTCCTTGGTCACAATGCTCCGAGGGTGCAGGCCCGACGATGCTACATATTCTGGGGCGGAAAGGACTTCAATTAGATAATCAACCACCGCGGGCTGGCTCCTTTAGGTAGAACGGCAAACCAAATTCAGCCCCCGAAATAGAGCGGGTAAGCTCGAGCCGTTTGTCAATGCTACCGACGCTCCGCTGTCCCGATTTCCAATGACGGGAGGACGGCGGTTGGTGCGACCAAAGCATCTGCGAATGATTCGAGAATGATCGATCCCTGTGGATGCTTGACCATTGTTCCCCAAATGCGATTTCCGGTGCCGGCTTGCGCCGGACTAGTAGTCCGCTTTTCGCTCGACACCATTACTGGGCTGTGCATGTCTGACCAGCAATGCCGCATATGCTCGTCCAGCAGTTAGCATTCACGCCCTACCACTCCACCGTCGCGTCGGCCCTAGCCTTCTCGAGGAGCTCGTCCGGCTCATCCAGGTGCTCCACCGGCCGGTCGCCGCCGAAGTAGCCGGAGGGGAAGCACAGCCAGACGACGAGCTCGTTCTGCGACAAGGCCACCTCGTGCGCGAGCTCCACCAGGGCGGGAATGACCGGTGCGACATGTCCCGATTCGAATTGGAAGCCCGGATACGCGTACGCACGTCCTCGCTCGATGGCGAGGAGCTGTCCATCCGCTCTCATCCGAGAGACCACGTCGACATCGGTCTTCGGCAGATTCAGGGCCTCCAACACCTCCTCAGGGCTGAGCAGCCCCCAGGTCGCCTCTATTTCGCGCCAGACCGTCTCAATCCTCATGGCCGGCACCTGACTGCTCGACGCGCTCAATCCGGCGGATCTGGCTGGTGACATGCCAGTAGAATTCCGTCATCTCGTCGTCGGAGATCATCGTCCATCGGCCGGATTCGCCGACACTGCACGCCTCTAGGCTGCGGAGTGGCCGCGTTACGTCGTTGAAGGTGGCCGGCCTGCCCGGTCCTGGAATGCGTGTGACCGTCTTGGCGTCCAAGTCCACGATGTGCGAGCTGCCCTGCGTGACAACGCGCCAGACGCCGCGCTCGTCACCAGCTAGGGACGTGACCTCCTGCGGTTCGTTCTCCATTTTCGCCGACCCTCCCTGTCGACCATTTCGCGTGGCCGACACACTCTGGATTCAGGTACCTTCGATGCATATACTAATCCGCAATTCGAGTATTTGGAGTTGCGGTGACAAGTTCCGACTACGAACCGAATCTGGACTTGGCAGTCTGGATCGAAGTGAAGCAATTCGTCCTCGACGCCGTCGCGGATTCGTCCGACAGCACCCCATACACGGCGGCCGAGTTGAAGGTCGCGGCGTCACGCCTCGCTGCATGGACCTGGCAGACGGCAGGGCTCCCGTTGGAGCGCAGTGTCGTGTTCCGACGGGACGTGGTGTCCCGGTTCATCGCTGTCGGCTGCCCCACATTGAAGCCTGCCTCACGGGGCAACCTCCGGAGTCAGCTTCTGCGGATGTCCGAGATACTGCTCGACCCGGGAGAAGTGCCCCGGCGACTCGCCGCGCTCGAGCCGTCAGAGCCGGCAGCCCCGTACTCGAGCGCGGAGCTGATCTCGCTTCGCAGTTGGGCCTCCACGCAGTCGACTCCGGCACGGCGCGCGAACGCCTGGGTGCTGCTGGCCACCGGTGCCGGCGCTGGACTGGCCGCATCCGAAATCGGCCAGCTCCGCGTGCGCGACATCGCGGTTGACGAGGGCGGCGTGCTCCTGCAAATCAACGGTGAGCGCCCACGGTCCGTGCCAGTACTTCGAGAGTGGGAGCAGGTCTTGGTCGACCGGACCCTCACCCTTGAGCCAGAGAAGTTCGCCTTCCGAGAGAACCACGGCGCCTACTACCCGAACCTCATCGCCAACTTCATCGACCGCAGCCAGGTCGTCGGCGTCAAACCCCAGTCCCAGCGACTGCGCGCAACCTGGATACTCCGGCATCTGGACGCGGCCACACCGGTCGTCCCGCTCATGCGCGCTGCCGGCATTGAGTCTCTGGAGGCGCTCACACGGTACGTGCGGTTCGTGCGCGACTGCGATGCGAGTGAGGTTAGGGCGCGGCTGCGGGACGCGTGAGAGGGGGATCGGTGTCCGACTCTTGAAACGCGAGTTGATTGCTCCACGAACTACGAAAACAGGATGTCAGTGGTCCTGAATACGCTCAGATCATCCCGAGCAGCATCGCCGCAACAGGTCTCCGGGCGAGACGACGTTGAATCAATTCGTTCCGCGTCTGCTGCCGTCAATCAGCGAATGAGCACCTGGCCAAAAGTGCGCGCATAGATACGGCGTGCAAACTACTTCCACCATCCGACCGACAGTCCCCACCGAGACCGCTCAGCGCGCCCCAGAGAGGCACCCGAATCTACTTGTCGAGCCGCCCCGGCCAGAGGTCCACGCCGAAGCCTATTTCGAGCTTGGCGATGGTGGCGAGGTCGGGCCAGGAGCGGCCGTTGAGTACGGACATCATCGTCGAGGGGTCCACGCCCACGTCGCGGGCCGCACCGCGGATGCTTCGGTCTCCGATGGCGGCCTTCACGTTCAGAGCGAACTGCCGGGCGACCTCCCCGACGGGATCTACCGAGGACATTTCGGGCCAGTTGTCCGTGAGGTCGTGCGGAATGGGTCGGGCGGGCCTGGACATAGGACGAGCGTAGAGCACGGAACGCGGGGTGCCCGATGACACCCGAGGCTTTGGCCCTTGTCGACGATATACATAACGCATATAGTAATCTGCAATTGGACGCGAATGTCGCCCAAACCATTCAGAACTTCACTCCGATGATTCCCAAACGCCTCTGGGACGACGTCGCGGACTTCACCCGGTCCGCCGTTGCAGACTTCGCGCCGACAAGCAGCGCCGAAGCCAGCAAAGCCCTGACCGCTGTGTCCCGGCTCGCCGTCTGGACGACGGAGACGGCCTGCCTCCCGCTCGAGCGAAGCATCGTCTTCAGCGGACGACACATCGAGACGTTCGCCGCACGCCAGTTGGGAGGCTTCTCTCCTGTCGTCGCGCGGGCAGAGCGCCTGCGCTTGCTCCGCATCGCCGGCGAGCTCCACTCGTTCGACCCGGTGCGCCGCGACGCAGGGAAGAAGCCGCGCCCGAATCCCTTTGCCCCGTATTCTTCGGCGGCGATGATTCGGTTCCGCAGTCAGGCCGCCACGCGGTCCACCGCGCTGCGCCGTCATAACTGGATGGTGCTGCTCGCCCTCGCCGCGGGCTGCGCCTTGACGACTGCCGAGATCGTGCACCTCAAGGTCGAGGACGTGGACTCCACAGCGGACGGCGTCCTCGTCACCGTGACGGGTGCAAGCCCGCGCACGGTCGTCTGCCTGGCCGACTGGGAGGACGACATTCGGCAACTCCTGCGGGGGCCGTTGGTCGTGGACTACCTGTTCGTGAAGGACGAGCGCCCCAACAACGCGGTCGCCTACGTGAAGAAGTTTCTGAACTCCACGGCGAAGGGCCGCGAGTTCCCGACCGTGGAGCGCCTGCGGTCCACGTGGATTGTGGGGCATCTCGAGGCCAGGACACCCATCGTCGCCCTCGCCGAAGCGCTCGGCGTCAAGACGTTCAGCACGTTCGAACGGCTCGCGCCGTTCGTGCGGATGCCCGAGGCCTCCGACCTGAAGGTCCTCTTCCGCGGGGAGCTGCGACCATGACGGCGACACCCGCGCCGCCGGTGTCTTCGACAGTCATGGAGCAGCTCCGACGGACGCTGCCCAAGCACGGATTCACCGGCAACGCCAGCCGCATATCCCACAGCCAGGTCGAGTTCATCGGCAAGCTCGTCGACGACTCCAAAGTCGCCGAGCAAATTGACGCCTGGCGAGCTGCGGACCGGGTGAAGACTGCGCCGGGCGGACGTCAGAGTGTCGCCAGCACCCGCACGGTGCTCATCCTTTTCCTGCTGCTCAGCACCGAGCGCAGCGCCCTGTTCGTCAAGGAGATGGCGACCATCGCTTCCGACCGGTTGAGCGGGAAGTCCCTGCGACACCTCGACCTGTGGGGCAAGAGGGAGTCCGCCAAGGGCTGGTACTTCCCGCTCTGGCGGGCCCTGCACCGAGCTCTGGACGCCATCGACCCGAAGCCGGGCAAGCAGTGGAAGTTCTCAACCCCTGAACAATACGAAGAAACGCTGCGACACCGTATCGAGGCCAACAGCGAGGTCAAACAGGCGCGCCTGGACTGGGTGTGCAACGCCTTGATTGAAGCCACCCTCCAGCTCGTGCCCGAAGCGGCCCGTAGCCAGTGGCAGGGCGATCTCTGCGTGGACGCCACCGTCGTTCCCGCCTACGGGAAGCGCGGCGCTCCACGGTCCAAGACGCACGTGGCCATTGAGTCCGACGCAGGCTGGTACCGCCGTACCAGCAGTCACAAGGAGACCAACGACTCGACGAAGTCGGTGAAGTCCGTGTTCGGCTGGGACCTGACCATCGCCGTGCAGACCAACCACGACCCCAAGACCCTCCCCGGGTACCCGCTCCTCGTCGCGGGCATCGGCTTTAACATCCCGGGGACAGCGCTCATCCGCACCGCGCGCCACATCTTCGAGAGCGTCGCCGAGAGAGGGCACCCCGCGGGCCGCGCCACCGGCGACCGCGGGTACTTCGCTTTCGCGAAGACCGAGGAACTGCACATGCCACTTCGCAAGCTCGGCTACCTTGTCGTCACCGACTACCTCGACCTCCAGCTTGGCCTCAAGAACGGCTATGCAGGTTCCATCCAGGTCGAGGGCGCCTTGTACTGCCCGTCAATGCCCGAAGGCCTCATCAACGCGACCCTCCTCTACCGTGCGAAGGAAATCAACGCCGCCACCTGGCGGAAACGTATCGTGGAACGCCGCCAGTACATGCTGCGCCCCAAGGAGAAGCCCGACGCCAAGGGACGCGTCCCGATGATGTGCCCAGCCCGAGGGCCCGGCGCAACCGTCAGCTGCCCGCTCGTCGAGAACGGTTGCGCCAAGGTCGACGACGCACTGACGACCATCTATAACCCGCCCGTCAAGCCCGACACAATCTGCACTAATGCTACCTCGGTGAGCGTCCCGTTCGAGGTCGGCGCGAAGCTCGCCCAGCACTATCAGTACGGCAGCAACGAGTGGCAGGAAATCTACTCCCACGACCGCAACACCATCGAAGGCGCCAACGGCTTCCTCAAAGACAGCTCCCACGAAGCCATCGGCGACTCCAGCCGGCGACGCGTCCGCGGCTCCACCGCCCAATACCTACTCGTGAGCATCCTCGTCGTCGCCGGCAACCTCCGGAAACTGCAAAAGTTCCGCGACGACATGCTCCGGCCCGAGACCGACGACGAACGCGCCGACCGCAAGGCACGGAAACTCCTGCTCCGGAAGAGGCGCAAGAACCGCAAGGACAAGCGCGTCGCCGCCTGGGACGACTTCCAGACGTCACCAGCCAAGACCTAGGCCCGGCCCGGGTCCACCGACACTTTCACTCGCAATACACGGCGCTCCAGCACGCTCGAAAACACCTCTTCGAGTCCGCTGGGGCGCTTTTTCGTGCCCGAATGGCCTTTGCGTGGTGAGTCGGCTTCGCCGTGAGGCAACCTAAGCGCCAGGAATGACGAAAGGCCCCCGATTTCTCGGGGGCCTTTCTTGTCCGACCGGGTTTCGCAAATAGATTCAACCTATTTGGCAATCAACCCGCTGTGCGCGAGGGGGGACTTGAACCCCCACGTCCTTTCGAACACTGGCACCTGAAGCCAGCGCGTCTGCCAATTCCGCCACTCGCGCGAACTTAGAGAGGCTAGCACTATTCAGGGTGCGAATGCCATTCGTGGAGCCGCCGGGCGGGGCGGGGCGGAAGGACGCGCGCAGCATCCGCCCCGTTTGCCGTCTCGTGACCCTCTCGGACGCGAGGCATGGGAGACTGCCCCCTGGCCGGACTGAAACCGACCCACCTCCGTGCCCATAGCCGCCTCCCGTAGGATGACAATTCCGGTTCCATGTGCCCGGCGGGCGAGTTAACACGCGAGGCAAGTAACATGCTGATAGCCGAAAGGATCGGATCGGGAGACCTGTGGGCATTCTGGATAACTTTGAAAAGGGCCTTGAGCGCGCCGTAAACGGCGCATTTGCCAAGACCTTCAAGTCGGGACTACAGCCGGTGGAGATCACCTCCGCGCTGCGTCGCGAACTGGACACCAAGGCAGCGGTGGTGTCCCGCGACCGCATCCTCGCGCCCAATCGCTTCACCGTCCGCATGAGCCACACCGACTTCCAGCGAATGACCAACCTCGGACCGGCACTCATCGACGAGCTCACCGACCTGGTCCAGCAGCACGGCAACGAGCAGCGCTATCAGTTCGCCGGCGGCATCGCGATCAGCCTCTCCGACGACCGCGGCCTCAGCGAGGGAATGGTCCAGATCGACTCGTCCACCGTCAAGGGCAGCGTCACCTGGACGCCCGTCGTCGATGTCGGCGGCAAGCGGTACCCGCTCCGCAAGTCGACCACGGTCATCGGTCGTGGCACGGATGCCGACATCACCATCGACGACACCGGCACCTCCCGCCGCCACGTCGAGATCACCTGGGATGGCGCCCGTGCGCAGGTGCGCGACCTCGGCTCCACGAATGGATCCCAGCTCAACGGAGTCGCCGTCAAGCAGGCGATCCTCGAACCGGATTCGGTCATCACCATCGGCCGCACCCGCATCGTCTTCCGGGTGCTCGCCCAGGCCCACGCGGATGCCCCCGCTGCCGACAAGCGCTCCGACCTGCCGGCCGCACCGCACGAGCGCCACGACATGGGCGGATTCTGGGGGCCCTCCGCATGAATGTCAGCGAGCTGACCCTGCTCGTCCTGCGGCTCGGTTTCCTTCTCATGCTCTGGCTCTTCATCTTCGGCATCGTCTATGCCCTCCGCAGCGACCTCTTCGGCCAGAGGGTCCGCAAGCAGCCCAAGGACGGCGCCCCCGCCGTGGCGTCCGCCGGACTCGCCGCTTCATTCCCGTCGGCCGTACCGGCCGCGGCTCCGGTAATGCAGGGCGGTCCCGCCTTCGTCCAGCCGCCGGCGGCATCCCCTTCAGCACCGACGGAACAGTTCTCGGCGCAAGCCGCGAAGAATGACCTCGGCCCCGGCGACAAGGCCACCGCCCAGAACGCGACCAGGCTAGTGATTACCTCCGGCCCGAAGGCCGGCACCGAATTCCCGTTGACCGTGGATTCGGTCACGATCGGTCGCTCCGCCGATTCAAGCCTCGTCATTCGCGACGACTACACGTCGACCCACCATGCCCGGCTGATGCTGTGGAATGACAAGTGGATGATCCAGGATCTCGATTCGACAAACGGCACCTTCCTCGCGGGCGTACGCCTTGCGGTTCCGACTCCTGTCCCCTTGAACACCACCGTCAAGATCGGCGCGACCAGCTTCGAGCTTCGGCGGTAGGTCCATGGCGACAGTCAGTCACAGCGCGGCCGCGTCCCACGTTGGAAAGATCCGGTCCAACAACCAGGACTCCGGTTACTCCGGCCAGCACCTGTTCCTCGTGGCAGACGGCATGGGCGGGCACGCGGGCGGCGACGTTGCCTCCGCGATCGCGACCAAGCGCATCATCGAGGCCGACCGGGACTACCAGAGCCCGCAGGACGCCGAATTCGCGCTCCAGGCCGCCCTCATCGCGGCAAACTCGCTCCTCGCGGAGACGGTCTACGAGCACACTGAGCTGACCGGAATGGGCACGACCGTCAGCGCCCTGATCGTGCTCAACGACGAGGTCGCGATCGCCCACATCGGCGACTCACGCATCTACCTGCTGCGCCAGGGCGAGCTCTCCCAGATCACGATCGACCACACCTTCGTGCAACGCCTCGTCGACAGTGGCCGCATCACCGAGCAGGAGGCGATGGTGCACCCGCGCCGCTCGGTCCTCATGCGCGTGCTCGGCGACGTCGAGGCCGCCCCCGAGATCGACACCTCGATCCTCGCGACCTTCGCCGGCGACCGCTGGCTGATCTGCTCTGACGGACTGAGTGGCGTCGTCTCCAACACGAGCATCGCGGCCGCACTCTCGAGCGATCTCGACCCGCAGGACGTCGCGGATCGACTCGTCAAGGAGAGCCTCGACGGCGGAGCCCCTGACAATGTCACGATCGTCGTCGTCGACATCGGCGCGCCGGGCGAACGCATCGACACCCCCATCGTCGTCGGGTCGGCTTCCGCACCGCTGGCCTTCGGGGAGGAACCCGGACGCAGCCGTGCCCTGCGGATGTCGAGCCTGCGCCTGCACCCCGTTCGCGAGACCCACTTCGAACCCGACTCCCAGGACTACCTCACCGAACTCATCGAGGAGGATGCCCGCCGCGCCCGCCGCCGCAAGGCCACCTGGCTCGCCGGCGTTATCCTGCTCATCGTCGCCCTCGTCGGCGGCGGAATCCTCGGCTACCAGTGGACACAGACGCGGTACTACGTAGGCGTTGAGGGCAGCACGGTCGCGATCTTCCGCGGCGTGCAACAGGACCTCGGGCCCATCTCCCTCCACTCCGTTTACGAGGAGACCCCGCTCCAGGTCACCGACCTGCGGGTCTACGACCGGCAGCAGGTCGAGCAGACCATCAGCGCAGCTTCGCTCGATGAGGCCCGCCTCGTGATCGAGCGCCTGACGAAGGCGAAGAATGAGTAACGCGCGGGCAACGGATGCCCCCACGCGCGCTCCGAAGTCCAAGCCAGGGAGCAAGCGGCGACTGCACCTGCCGCAGAAGATGCGGAACGTCGAACTGTTCCTGCTCATCGTCGCGTGCGGAATCAACGCCTCGGCCGTCGTGCTCGTCCAGCTCGGGGCGCTCGGGCACATCGATACGACCCTCGTCGTGCTGGGCGCAGGGTTGTCCGGCCTCGTGCTCTGCCTGCACATCGTCCTGCGCTTCGTGGCGCGGGACGCCGACCCGTTCATCCTGCCGATCGCCACGCTCCTGAATGGCATCGGCATTGCGATGATCTACCGCATCGACATCGCCAACGGAGACGCCGGCTGGAACAGTGCCGCGGTTCGCCAGACCGTATGGAGCGGCCTGGCGATCGCCTGCGCGATCACGGTGATGCTCGTCATCCGCAACCACCGGGTGCTCTTCCGCTACACCTACGTGTCCGGGTTCGTCGCGGTCGTCCTGCTCCTCCTCCCGCTCGTCCCCGGCCTCGGCCGCGAGGTCAGCGGTGCCAGGGTCTGGATCGGCATCGGCTCCTTCGCAACTTTCCAGCCCGGTGAAATTGCAAAGATCGCCCTCGCGATCTTCTTCGCCGGCTATCTGGTCCGCAACCGGGACAGCCTGTCGATGGTCGGCCGCCGGGTGCTCTGGATGAAGTTCCCGCGGCTGCGCGACCTCGGTCCGATCCTGGTGCTCTGGGCCCTCTCGATGTCGGTCATTATCTTCCAGCGCGACCTCGGAACGGCGCTCCTCTACTTCGGTCTTTTCTTAGTCATGCTCTACATCGCGACCGGCCGGCTCAGCTGGGTCCTGCTCGGCATGACCCTCTTCATCGGCGGCGCGATCATCGCCAGCCAGACCCTCGACTACGTGCACGGCCGGTTCCAGAACTGGCTCGATGCGCTCAACCCCGACGTCTACAACGCAGACGGCGGCAGCTACCAGCTCGTCCAGGGCCTGTTCGGGCTTGCCAAGGGCGGGCTTCTCGGCACCGGCCTCGGCCAGGGACGCCCTGAAATCACCCCGGTTCCGCAGAGCGACTACATCATCGCGAGCCTCGGAGAGGAACTCGGCCTCGCCGGGCTGTTCGCGATCCTGGCCCTGTACCTGCTCTTCGTGGCCCGCGGCATCCGCATCGGCTTCGCCGGCAACGACGACTTCGGCAAGCTCCTCGGCGTCGGGCTCTCCTTCGTCGTCGCCCTGCAGTGCTTCATCGTGATCGGCGGTGTCACCAGGGTCATTCCGCTCACGGGGCTCACGACACCCTTCCTCGCGGCCGGCGGGTCATCGCTCGTCGCCAACTGGATCATCGTCGCGCTCCTGCTTCGCCTGTCCGACACCATCCGCAACCAACCCAGGCTGGTGGTCTGATGAATCGCGAACTCAAGCGCGTCAGCATTGTCGTCATGCTGATGTTCGTCGCCCTGCTCAGCTCGACGACGATCATCCAGGTATTCCAGGCCGAAAGCCTGTCCGCAGACTCCCGCAATACCCGCACGCTCTACGACAGCTACATGGTCGAGCGCGGCGCCATCCTTGTTGCCGGCACCCCGATCGCACAGTCGGTCCCGACCGATGACAACTACAAGTACCTGCGCACGTACAGCAAGGCCGCGCTCTACGCCCCTGTCACGGGGTTCCTGCCCATCAACGGCGCGGCCACCGGGCTCGAGCGCGCGCTCAACGGCGAGCTCAGCGGCACCTCGGACTCCCAGTTCTTCGACCAGATGAACTCCCTCGTCACCGGGCAGGTCTCCAAGGGCGCCTCGGTCGAGGTCACGATCGACCCTGGCGCCCAGCAGGCCGCCTGGGATGCCCTCGGGAACCTCACCGGTGCCGTCATCGTCACCGAGCCGAAGACCGGCCGGATCCTGGCCATGGTGTCCAAGCCGAGCTACGACCCGAACCTGCTCGCCGTGCACGACAACGAGGCCGTCGCCGGCACGTACCAGAGCCTCGTGAGCGACCCGGGTAACCCCCTCATCAACCGGTCCATCGATGCGCTCAACCCTCCAGGCTCCGTCTTCAAGCTCGTCGTCGCATCCGCTGCCATCGAATCGGGCAAGTTCACCCCCGACAGCGCTTTCCCGAACCTGGCGACCTTCACGCTGCCGGGCAGCTCGTCGATCGTGATCAATTCCGGTGGCGGCACCTGCGGCAGCGGAGACACGGTCACGATCGCCACTGCGCTGCGCCTGTCCTGCAACATCCCCATGGCCGAGCTCGGGCTGCAGCTCGGGTCGACGGCCATCCGGGAGATGGCCGAGAAGTACGGGTTCAACACGAGCTACTCGGTTCCCCTCGACGTCGCGACGAGCGTGTACCCCACGGTCCTCGACGACGCGCAGACAGCACTCTCGGCATTCGGGCAGTTTGAAGTGCGCGCAACCCCCCTGCAGATGGCGATGGTGTCGGCGACGATCGCAAACGGCGGTGTCCAGATGGCGCCGAACCTGGTGGAGGAAATCATCGCCCCCAATCTCAGCCCTCTCGAAAGCTTTACGCCAAAGACAGTGAAACAGGTGATCAGCGCCGCAACCGCGGCCACGATGACCCAGATGATGGTCAATGACGTCGCGGATGGCGCGGCGAGCAATGCAAGAATAGACGGGGTCAACGTGGCGGGAAAAACGGGTACGGCCGAGAACGGAACTGGCGAGCCATACACACTCTGGTTCACCGGTTTTGCTCCCGCAGGAGATCCAAAATACGCGATCACCGTCCTCGTCGAGGATGGCGGAGGTCTTGGCCAGAAGGGGTACGGCAATTTGCTCGCCGCACCCGTTGCAAAGCAGGTACTAGAGGCGGTGCTGAACAAATGAGACCCACAGCAGGGCTCACCTTCGGGGGACGCTACGAACTGAAGTCCCGGATCGCCATCGGCGGAATGGGCGAGGTCTGGCAGTCCGTCGACCTCGTAATCGGTCGTACCGTTGCAATCAAGATCTTGAAAGACGAGTACCTCGGTGACCCGGGCTTCCTCGAGCGCTTCCGCGCCGAGGCCCGTCACGCCGCTCTCGTCAACCACGAAGGCATCGCCAATGTCTTCGACTACGGCGAAGAAGACGGAAGCGCGTTCCTCGTCATGGAACTCGTACCAGGCGAAGCCCTGTCGACGATCCTCGAGCGCGAGCACGTCCTGCCGACCGACAAGGTCCTCGATATCGTCGCTCAGACGGCATCCGCACTGCACGCCGCGCACGCCGCGGGACTGGTGCACCGGGACATCAAGCCAGGGAACCTGCTGATCACCCCCGACGGCCGCGTCAAGATCACCGACTTCGGCATCGCCCGCATCGCGGACCAGGTTCCACTGACCGCGACCGGCCAGGTCATGGGCACCGTGCAGTACCTCTCGCCCGAACAGGCGAGCGGTCGCTCGGCGTCGCCGACGACCGACATCTACTCACTGGGGATCGTGGCATACGAGTGCCTCGCCGGACGCCGCCCGTTCACGGGCGAGTCCCAGGTGGCCATCGCGATGGCGCAGATCAACGAGATCGCCCCTGACCTGCCCGACACCGTCTCCGAGCCGGTCCGCAACCTCGTCATCTCCTGCCTCGCGAAGAACCCGGCGGATCGCCCGGCATCCGCGGCCCACCTCGCGAGGGCCGCGACCGCCCTGCGCCGCGGTGATGTCGCACTCGCGGCCGCTTCCGTTCCTGCCGTTATGAACGGGGTCACCCCCACCATGGCGACCATGCTCATGCCCGGTGCCGGCGCGAACGCGCAGGCAACCACGCTGCTTCCCTCCGGGCTGCCGCCCGTCACGCGTGCGTCAGCGGCAGCGGCGGAGGCCGAGGAGGCCGCGAAGAAGAAGCGGAGCCCCTGGACCTGGCCTCTCATCGCCCTGATCGCACTGCTGGCCCTTGTTCTCATCGGTGGCATTGTCGCGTTCGTTTCCCAGCAGAACAGCGGAAGCACCCCCGTGACGACGTCGACAACGTCGAGCACTCCGACGCCGACTCCCTCGAAGACGCCGAGAGCCACTCCGACGCCCACGCCGACGCCAACCCCGACCCCGACGCCCACCACAGCGGAGGTAACCGAGTCCGATTTCATCGGTAAGACGAGCGCGGAGGCTCGCAAGATGCTCGCTGACATGGGCTTCGTCGCCGACGTCGCAACGGGCAAGGCCTCGGTCGACCCGGCCACCCAGGTCGCGGACACGGTCTACTCGGTCAACCCGACCGGCCCGGTGAAGAAGGGCGAGAAGATCACGGTCACGGTCTACGCTCCGGCCGTCGTGCCCGACGCCCCGAGCGCCGCTCCGACGACAACCACGACCACCGTCGCCAGCGGTAAGACGGTGACCTACACCTGGGTCGCGCAGTCGTGCCCCACTGGCCAGACCCTGGCCGGGTACAAGCTCGAGGTCACGGGCGGCACGGTGCAATCCGCGAACCCGACGGGCGCCGATGTCACCACGGCGACCGTCGTCGCCGGCCCGGTCGGATCGATGACCGTCAAGTACCTGTACTACTGCGGACAGGTCGCCTCAGCCTGGTCGCCGTCCTCTACCGCGGTGCCGATCACCGCTGCGACCCCGTAAGACTGACGCAGGGACGTCAGCTAAAATAGCCAAGATCCGCGCAACCAGGGTTGCCTCAGCCGGGGCGATGTCCGGAGCCGAATGGTCGACAAGAGTGGGAGTGAGTCTGTGAGTGATGAAGGCCGCCTGCTCGCAGGTCGCTATCGAGTGGGGGCACTCATTGGTCGCGGCGGCATGTCCGACGTGCATATCGGCACCGACGCGCGGCTCGGCCGCACGGTTGCGATCAAGCTCCTGAAGTCGTCCCTCGCGGCCGATCCCGCCTTCCGCACCCGCTTCCGCCAGGAGGCCCAGGCCGCGGCGCGAATGGCGCACCCCACGATCGTGCGTGTCTTCGACGCCGGCGAGGAGACCGTCGGAGAACCCGGCGGCCTCGAATCGCAGATTCCGTTCATCGTGATGGAATTCGTCGACGGACGCCTGCTCAAGGACATCATCCGCGAAGGCCCGGTCCAGGCCACCGAGGCCGTGCGCATCATCGACGGCGTACTGACGGCGCTCGAGTACTCGCACCGCGCGGGTGTCGTGCACCGCGACATCAAGCCCGGCAACATCATGATCACCAAGACCGGCCAGGTGAAGGTGATGGACTTCGGCATCGCCAGGGCCATCTCGGATTCCTCGACGACGGTCGCCCAGACCACGGCGATCCTCGGCACGGCCTCGTATTTCTCCCCGGAGCAGGCCAAGGGCGAATCCGTCGACGCACGCACGGACCTGTACTCCACCGGCGTCGTCCTCTTCGAGATGCTCACCGGCCGCGCGCCCTTCCGCGGCGACACGCCGGTCGCCGTCGCCTACCAGCACGTCAGCGAGACACCGGTCGCCCCCAGCTCGATCAACCCCAAGGTTTCCCCGGCACTCGACGTCGTCGTGATGCGCGCCCTTGAGAAGGACCGTTTCGCCCGGTACCAGAGCGCCGTCGAATTCCGAACGGATGTCGAGATCGCCGGCTCCGGCGTGATCCCGCTGCACCGCCCCGTCGATGAGGCCACCGCGAGCCTTTTCGGCGCACCGCCCACGGCGACCTCCGGATCGGAGCTCGCGCTCAAACAACTCGCCGAGGACGCCACAATGGTGCGCACCCAGCGACGGCCCCCGGTCATCTGGATCTGGGCCGGCATCCTCAGCGTGATCGTGATCGTGCTTTCCGTGATGATCTGGGCCTTCAGCCTCACCCCCAGCAGCGACCTCCCGGACAACTCCCGGAAGGTGCCCTCGTTGGTCGGCCAGAGCTACGAGACCGCCCAGAACACCCTCATCGAGTCCGACCTCGCTGCCACGATGGCCCAGGAGGCCAGCGCAACGGTCCCCAAGGACAAGGTCACCCGCACAGACCCGCCCGCTGGAACGATTGCCCAACCGACCGATGTGATCAAGGTCTACGTATCAACGGGTCCGCAGCCCGTGACGGTGCCCGATGTCACGAACCTGCCGATCGCCGACGCCCAGGCCGCGATCAGTGCTCTCGGGCTCCTGCCAGGGTCGATCACCAAGGAGAACTCTGCGACGATCGCGCCCAACCTTGTGCTGCGCACCGACCCGGCACTGTCGGCCAGTACCCAGACCGGCGACACCGTCGATCTCTTCATCTCCAGCGGCCTCGTCACCCTGCCGAACCTCGTCGGCCAGTCTCTGACAGCCGCGAGTGAGCTGTTGCAGGGCGCGTCAGTACAGCTCGTGCCCATGCCGACCCCGGACACGACCTGTGCCAGTCAGCCGGGCTCTCCGGTCACCAAGCAATCCCAGGCCCCCGGCGACGTGCAACAGAAATCCGAAGTCGCGCTCACCTACTGCGCCAAGTAGTTCCACCCTCCCGCAGGAGCGCGGAAGCTGGTGAGTGTGGCTAACTCAGGAAATCGTTGTGGCTGGGTGGAATCGGCAGCACTGGTCCGCGGGCCGGTGCGGCCCGCCCTGGCGAATCTCCTGAGTTAGCCACCGAAGACTCGGCGTACTCGTCATCGGATCGGCCTTACGATTTCGGTGAGATGGAGTCGAGTTTGAGTTTGGATTCCTTGGCCTCTGCGATTTCGCGGGCCTGAACTCGAGCGCGAGCTTTCTTCGCGCGTGCTTCGGCCATCGCGAGTTGGGCTTTGGGCGCCCAGAGGCTGCTGAGGAGGATCTCACCGTCCGCGTTGGCCGTTTTGTCATAGGTAGCTCGGTAGGTGCGAGGTGGGTGGCCGTCGTGCTTGCTGAGGAAGTCGCGGATGTCGCTGGCGTAGTCGGTGGCGGTGTCCACGCGAAGGCGCGCCAAGCGCATGAGAATCAGGACATTGTTCAGTCGGGCTCGGTTCCTGAACACGAATGCGCGGGGTCGGATCATCGCCCGGATCTCTCGCAAGGGTTGTTCGACGGCGCTGTTGGAGTAGACGGGTGGGATCCGTGAGCGCCCCTGTGTCTGTCCTCGCATCCAGGTGACGTTCCTGGCGAGCCAGCTGTTCGTCAGCAGCAGTCGTGGCCGGCTGGTGATTTCAGCCTCGAACGCGTCCCACTTCTCTCGCGAGGTGAAGGCTCCATGAAAGAGGGTCCGGACGGGGTCGTCGGAGTCGAGTTTGTCGCTTTTGAACGCGGCCAGGGCTCGCTCGCTGAGGTGGTGTTCGCAGTGGTGGACAAGGTTCACGGCGGCCCATTGTCCCCAGTGGACGTTGATGGCGCCGATGATGGCGACGTCCTGATCGCAGACGATTGAGTCTGGTTTCCCGGGCAAAGAGCTGAGGAATTCCGCCCACGCTGCGGTGTCGCTGGAGGGTGAGGCTTCGAGTTTCCAGAGTCGGCCGTTTTTCCCGTCCTTGTCGTATCCATACGCGGCCAGGATGAAGAAGAGCGCCAGGCTCTTGGTCGTCAACGGGTCGGTCCAGCTGAACGTCGACGAGTCCAGCACTAGCACTGCAGGCCACCGTGTCTGCTCGTGGCGGGCGGCGACGGCCGGAACGAAGTCGGCCATCCAGTCCGCGACGGTCTGGCCGTTGATGACATCTTTGCGTTCGCCCGTCTTCCCGATGTTCGCTCGGGCCCGGACCCGCAGTGCGGCGTCGGTATAGGTCTGGCCGCGGCCGATGTCCACGAGCGCACCGGCGATCTCCCGCACCAGGTACTCGCCCTCGGCCGGAGCGACGGGCCCAACATGAGGTGCGATATGGTTCTCGCACTCCACGCAGGTTGAGTCAACCGTGATCGTTCGACTCATTACTCCGAGAAATCGGTGATAGGACCCGTCCGGGAGCACGCAGCGCCAACGCTGCTTGGGCCGTCCGCCCTCACGTTGGATTCCATCTCGGACGATACGGACGCTTTCGTGGCCGCGGGGACAAATGACGGCCTTCGCGCTCACGGCCGGCCGGTTTCAATCACCGGAACAGGCTATGCGCATCTCACCGAAATCGTAAGGCCGCTTCAGGTCTGAAACTCACGATGAGAAGCCCAAAATTATGTGAGTAAGTCTCGAATTCCTGTCCGATTCGCGGTAGAATCGGGGTATGGCAGGAGCTTCAGATCCCCAGTCACACACCCCGCAGACACCCCGTTCCGGGGCCGATGGGGATCAGCCCACCGTGAGCGTTGAGTCGGCCCATGCGGTTGCGGTTGCCGTGGGTTTCGAGGGCGCTGACGGTCTGGCCGGGTCGGTGCCGTCGGTTCATGCGGATGCTGTCGCCCGGCTCGCCGAGGCGCGTTCGGCTCTCGCAGACGCACTGGCGGCCATCCCGGTGGGCTTGCTCAGCGATGCGGAAGCGGTCACGACACTGAAAGAAGTGGAGGCCATCGGGCGGACGGTGGATGCGGCCCGGGTGAATACGGCGACGGATGTGGACCGGCGGGCGCGGGTGCTGGGCCGGGAAGGCCTGGCGTGGAAGATGGGTTGCCGGGGCCCGTGGGATGTGTTGACCCGGGTGACGCGGGTGTCGGGGCGGGAAGTGAAGCGGCGCATCAAGCTCGGGGACGCGGTGTTGCCCCGCCGGGCGGGGTTGGCGGTGTTGCCGCCGTTGTTCCCGGTGGTGGGGGCCGCGTTGACCGCGGGGGACATCGGGGTGGAAGCGGCCGAGCTGATCACGACGGGGCTCGGGTCGGTCAGTCACCGGGCGGTCCCGGCGGAGGTCGAGGTCGCCGAGCGTGCCCTGGTCGCCACGGCGGCCGGGTGGATCACCCCGGAGACCGAGATCCTCGCCGGCGCCGGGGTGCCTGCGGCGACGGACCTGGTCCGGGGCATGGTCGCGCAGTGGCAGGCGGCCCTGGACCCCGACGGGGTGCTCCCGCAGGAGGACGTGTTCGAGGCGAAGTCCAACATCGGCTTCGGACAACTCAAGAACGGCTTGTATCCGGTGAAGGGTGGGGTGACACCGGAACTGTTCGGGGTGATGAACACCCTCTTCGACGCCTTCCTGAGCTTCCACGCCCGCCCGGCGTTCCCTACCGCCGAGGAACAGGCGCTCATGGATTCGGGGCAGTTGATTCCCGGCGCCGAGTCAGCGGGCACCGGCACCGACACGGGCCCGGAGCTTGACGTGATCGAAGCGGCGCTGCGGGAGCGGCGCGCGGACACCCGCACGGGCGGGGAGAAACGCGCCGACATCCTCCGGGCCTTGTTCGAACACGCGGCCCGCGACACGGACACGCCCAGCATGGGCGGGTCGGCGCCGACGGTGATGGTGCACGTGAACGCGGCCGACCTCGCCTCCGGGGTCGGGGTCGGGTGGATCGACGGGGTCGAAGCGCCGGTGTCGCTCAAGACGGTGCGTCAGCGGATCTGTGACGGTGGCTTCCAAGGGGTCCTGTTCGGGGCGAACAACCAAGTCCTCAAGCTTGGTCCGGAACGGCGCTACTTCAACCGGGCCCAACGCCGGGCCATCACCGCCCGGGACGGCGGCTGCATCATCCCCGGCTGCAAAGCCCCGGCGCACTGGGCCGAAGTGCACCACGTGAAGCCGTGGGCCACCGGCGGCCCAACGAACGTGGACAACGGGGTGCTCCTGTGCTGGTTCCACCACCACACCATCGACACCTCGGGGTGGGAGATCCGGATGGTGAAAGGCTCACCGCAAGTGCGGGCCCCCGGGTTGATCGACCCGCACCGGCTCTGGCGGCCACCGAACCGACACCGCGCCCACCAGGTCCTCACCGGACCACCCAACCGCGACTGACCGGGCGCGACCACCCAGCGTCGAAACGTTGAACCGTCGAAACGAACACTCTAACGGAGCGACCGTGGCCCCTCGCTTCGGAGCACAGCCGTGCGGACTAACCCTAGGAAAGCTTGAGTATGGGGTGGAGTCCTCGCGCGGTCTCCTGAGCCTCTGGCAGGCCGGTGAGGGCCAGCCAGTTGGCAAGCATGAGGTAGCCGCCCTCGGTCAGGACCGATTCCGGGTGGAACTGCACGCCGAGAATCGGAGCGGATGAGTGCCGCAGCCCCATGATCACGCCGCCGGCCGTGCGCGAGGTCACGACGAGGTCGCTCGGAACGGTGGAATCGACGACGGCGAGCGAGTGGTACCGGGTCGCCGTGAAGGGCTGCGGAACGCCCGCGTAGAAAGCGCTGTCGTCGTGCGTGACCTGGCTCGTCTTGCCGTGCATGAGCTCCTCGGCGTTCGTCACCGTGGCCCCGAAGGCTTCAGCGATCGCCTGGTGCCCCAGGCACACGCCGAAGAGCGGCGAGCCGGCCTCGAACGCGGCCAGCACGACTGCAATGGACACTCCCGCGTCGGCAGGCTTCCCCGGCCCCGGCGAGAGCAGCACACCGTCGAACTCGGCGATGCGCGCTGCGGCATCCTCCGGCGCGAACGCGTCGTTTCGCACGACCTCGGTCTCAGCTCCGAGCTCCATCAGGTAGCCGTTGAGGGTGTAGACGAAGCTGTCGTAGTTGTCGATGACGAGTATGCGGGTCATGGGGTGCCGACCGTCGATTCCTGGCTGTTGACGATGGTGTCCACCCACGGGAAAACCCACGTGGCGAGGACGAAGAGGACAAGAGCGATGAGCACCAGCACCTGGAGGATGCGGAGCCAGAGCGGGCCGGGGAGGACCCGCCACAGTGCTGCGTACATATGAGCCTCCTAGCCCGCGGCCTGGGCTGCGATGATGGCGGCGAGTTCCGCGGGCGGGCCGGCCGTGATGGGCTGCCAGGAATCGAAGACGCCGTAGGCGATGATGCGTTCCGCCGTCGAATAGAGCGGATTGCAACTCGTGAGGGTAATGATGCGATCGGTCGCGGTCGCCCCCGGTGCGTGCGGGACGGCGGCGAGCACGCCGACGTCGGTCGGTTGCACGTATTCCAGGTCACGGAACCGATATGTGTAGTACCCGTCGGCCGTCTGCACGAAAATGGGGTCGCCGAGCTGCAGCTCGTTGATCAGGTGCATGCCGCCGCCGTTGGCGCTGCGGTGTGCCGCCACGACGAAGTTCCCGACCTCGCCGGGCATCTGAGTGCCGGGGTAGTGCCCGATACCGAGGCGTGGGCTGTTGAGCACGTTGTGGCCGACGCCCTCAGCGATGGTGCGCGAGTACGCGGAGCCATAGCGGGGCACGTACAGCACGGCGAACGGCTGCGCCTCCGCGGGGGCGACGCTGACGACGGGAGTCCCGAAGCCCGGCGTCTGGACGGGAACGGCCCTCGGCGTGTTCGTGGCGGTCGGCGTTGGCGTCGCGCTGGCCGCCTGCGCGTCGCCGATCCACTGCTGGCTGATCTGGTTGGCCGCGCTCGCTTGTTCCCCGGCAACGACGAGGTCGTTCCACCACAGTTGCCAGGCGATGAAAAGGAAGACGAGCACGCCTCCCGTGATGAGCACTTCACCGATGACACCGATCACGCTCACCGGCCTGCGGCGCCGGGAAGCGCGCCGCTCGCGGCGACTCTCCGTTTGCGCAGCGGGCGGGGTGGCGTCGGACATGGTTCCGATTCTAATCGGCAGTGGTGGCCGGCAGGCCCTGGAGAGGTCGCCTGATGGGCAATGGCGCTAGAATCGCAGGCATGGCACGAACGAATCCCCGCACCAAGCCCGCCCGCACCGAGGTCGTTCGCTCTGGCGAGGACGCCCCGAACGCCGTCTGGTTCAAACCAGTCATGTTCGGCTTCATGCTCATCGGACTGGCGTGGATCATCGTCTTCTACGTGAGCCAGGGCACCCTGCCGATCGCCGGCCTCGGCTCCTGGAACATCCTCGTTGGATTCGGGATCGCCTTCGTCGGCTTCCTGATGACGACCCGCTGGCGTTAACCTCTCGGCTACCCCCTTTTAGGGGCCAATTACACCGGTGTAATTATCCCCAGTTGTGGACAGACCTGTGGATAACTTTCAGCCCAGGAACTTGACGAAACTCAGGGCGACGAGCACGATCGCGAAGCCAGCGACAAGCAAGTTCTGCAGCGACTGGTGCTTGCTGCGCCGGGTCTGCACGTAGATCAGGCCGAGGATCGCCCCGCCGATCAGGCCGCCGACATGCGCCTGCCAGGCAACATTGAGGTTCGGCAGGAAGCCGATCACGAGGTTGATTCCGACCAGGATCAGCAATTGTGTTGAGTTGCCCCCGAGGCGCCTCTGGATCACCAGGAACGCGCCCATCAGGCCGAAGATGGCACCGGACGCCCCGACGACCGGTGTGAGCGGACCAGCGAGGAACAGCACCCCGAGCGAACCCGCGAGACCACTCAGAAGGTACAGGACGAGGAATCGACCGCGGCCGAGCATCCCCTCGAGGATCTGGCCGAATATCCACAGTGTGTACATGTTGAGAAGCACGTGGAAGATGAAGCTGGTCGAGTGGACGAAGACACTGGTGAGCATTCGCCAGGGCTCGAAACTGCCGGGGTACGAATAGATGCCCGCATAGAGCAATGCGCTCGTCACGTCGAATCCGGGGACGAGCTGCAGCAGGAACACCGCGAAGGTGACCCCGATGATGCCGTACGTGACGACCGGCCCACGGCTTGAGGAGATGCGGGTCAGCAGGGCCGGGCGGGTGCGCGGGGCGTTCTGCCGCTGCTCCTTCATGCACTCGGGGCAGATTACGCCGACGGCGGCCTGTGTCTGGCACTCCGGGCAGATGGTGCGCCCGCAACGCTGACAGAGAATGAAACTTTGCCTGCCCGGATGCCGATAGCAGAAATTGGCTGCGGATCCGGGCAGGTCAGTCATTCGAAGTGGGCCTAGACCTGCTCGACGGTGACGGACTCGATGACGACCTCGGTGAGGGGACGGTCACGGCCATCGGTCGGCACGGTGGCAAGCTTCGCGACGATGGCGCGGGAGGCTTCGTCCTCGACGGCGCCGAAGATGGTGTGCTTGCCCTGCAGCCACGTGGTCGGGACGACCGTGATGAAGAACTGCGACCCGTTGGTGCCGCGGCCACCCTGGATGCCGGCGTTGGCCATCGCGAAGACGTACGGCTGGGTGAAGTCGAGGTCGGGGCTGATCTCGTCGTCGAACTGGAAGCCGGGGCCACCGGTGCCCTGGCCGAGCGGGTCGCCGGCCTGGATCATGAAGTCCTTGATGATGCGGTGGAAGACGGTGCCGTCATAGAGGGGGGTCTTCGAGACCTTGCCAGTGCCGGGGTGCTTCCATTCGATCTCGCCGGTGGCGAGGCCCACGAAGTTCTTCACCGTCTTCGGCGCGTGGTTGCCGAAGAGGTTGACCTTGATCGGTCCGAGCGATGTATTGAGCGTTGCGACGGCGGTGTGCTTTGACATGGGGTCAATTCTTGCACAGGCGCGAAGACAGATCCTGACCGTCCACGCCATCCGAAGCCCTCTTGCGGTATTGCGTGGCAAGATGGATGGTGTTCGCCACATGACATCGATGGAGGGTCCAGATGAGCCTGTCACGCAAGCGCCGCAAGGAACTTACGAAGCTGCGCAAGAGCGCAGACGAGTTGTGGAACCACCAGCAGGAGGTTCTCGATCGGGCAAACGTGCTCGCACGTGATGCCGCACACCAGGCGGGGGTGCTCACCCGCGAGGAAGTCGTTCCCCGTGTCCGCGACAGCTACGACCAGTTGGTACGCCCGAAGATCCAGGCAACCCAGGATCTCGCAGAGGATGTGCGCAGCCAGGTCGTCACGAAGGTGCTTCCCGGCATCGGCACTGCTATCGGCACCGTCATGAGCGTCGGAGACGTCGCCAGGGATGCCCGCGTTCGTGCGGCCCTCAGCCGCCTGCACTTCCAGCAGCCCGTTGTGATCGAGAAGAAGGGCCCGGGGGCCGGCGCATACATCGCGCTCGGTGTCGCCCTGGCCGCCGCCGCAGGAGTCGCGTACGCCGTCTGGCAGACGTTCCGCGCCGATGACGAGCTCTGGGTCGCCGACGACGAGCCCAAGAACGAAACGTCCGTCGAGTCGTAACAGACAGAGACACACAGAAGGCCCGCATCCACTGGATGCGGGCCTTCTGTCATTCTCGTGCAGTAGTCATTCTCGTGCAGATTGTGGAGCCACGGGGAATCGAACCCCGGACCTCCTGCTTGCAAAGCAGGCGCTCTACCAATTGAGCTATGGCCCCGTACATTCACGGGGGTGATGGCCGGAACGGCCGGTACGTCTTATAACTGCTACTGCATAGAACTGCGACTGCGTGAAACTGTAACTGCGTGGGGATACCGGGATTTGAACCTGGGACCTCTTCATTATCAGTGAAGCGCTCTAACCAACTGAGCTATATCCCCCTTATTGGGCAGATTTGAGACTACCGGAAACCTCCGGTTTCTCCCAATCGAGCAGCCGATTCGATTCGGATGCTGCCCGATTGGGAGCGGCGGTGACGCGGGTGACGCGGGTGGAGAAGGTCGAGCTAGTTATTCGTGAAGCCGACGAGCAGTCCGCCGGTGATCTTCACGCTCAGGTTGTACAGCACGGCGTAAACGGCACCCAGGGCCGTGATGACGACCGTGTTCAGCACCGCCACGACGACAGCGAAGCCCATGACATTGCCGATGGACAGGATGCTGGCCAGATCGGAGGAAGACCCCGCGATATCGGCGTACAGTGCGTCGATCTTGCCGAAGATCCCGGTGCCGTTGAGCACCGTGAAAATCAGGAAGGTCGCGACGATGGTCACGATGCCGAGGCACAGGGCGATTAGGAACGACAGCTTCACCGCCGACCAGAAGTCGATGTACACCAGCTTGAGCCGCACCTGCTTGGTTGTCACAGTGGGCCTCCGGCCGGACTTCTTGGCAAGTTTCTCAGCAACACTACTCATCTAACGGTTCTTCCTCTCCCGAATCGCTCTCCGGCTCGTCCGCAGTTTCCTCGACGATCAGGTTACGTTCGGAGTTCTTCGCAATGGCGATGATCCGGTCTTCTTCCGCAAACTTAGCGAAGACGACGCCCATCGTGTCCCGTCCCTTGGCAGGGACTTCTGCGACGTCAGAGCGTACCACCTTGCCACTGGCAAGGACCACGAGTACTTCGTCCTCATCATCCACGATAAGGGACCCGACGAGGTCCCCGCGATCATCGTTGAGTTTGGCGACCTTGATACCGAGTCCGCCACGGTTCTGCAGGCGGTATTGATCGGCCGCGGTGCGCTTGGCGTATCCGCCCTCCGTCACGACGAACACGTAGCCGTCGTCGGAGACAACGGAGGCGTCGAGAAGCCGGTCATCACCGCGGAAGTGCATCCCGATCACGCCGGAGGTGCTGCGGCCCATCGGCCGGAGGGCTTCATCGCTCGCTGTGAACCGGATCGACATGCCCTTCCTGGAGACGAGCAGCAGGTCCGAGTCTTCCTCGACGAGCAGCGCGGAGACGAGCTCGTCGCCCTCGCGCAGCTTGATCGCGATGATTCCGCCGGTACGGTTCGTGTCGTACTCGCTCAGGGCCGTCTTCTTGATCAGGCCGTCGCGAGTGGCGAGCGTGAGGTACTGGGCCGCCCCATAGTCGCGGATGTCGAGGATCTGCGCGATCTCCTCGCCCGGCTGAAGTGCGAGCAGGTTGGCAACGTGCTGGCCCTTCGCGTCGCGACCGGATTCCTGGGCCTCGTACGCCTTCGCGCGATAGACCCGGCCGGTGTTCGTGAAGAACAGCAGCCAGTGGTGGGTGGTCGTGACGAAGAAGTGTTCCACGACGTCGTCCGCGCGCAGCTGGGCGCCCTTGACGCCCTTGCCGCCACGGTGCTGGTTACGGTAGTTGTCGCTGCGAGTGCGCTTGATGTAGCCGCCCCGCGTGACGGTGACCACCATCTCCTCTTCGGGGATGAGGTCTTCGACCGACATGTCGCCGTCGAAGCCGAACATGATCTCAGTCCGCCGGTCGTCGCCGAATTTCGTGGTGATCTCGGTGAGTTCGTCGCTGATGATCGTGCGCTGGCGCTCCGGGCTCGCGAGGATCGACTGGAACTCGACGATCTGCAGCTCGAGTTCGGCGGCCTGGTCGATGATCCTCTGACGTTCCAGGGCCGCGAGGCGGCGCAGCTGCATGGTCAGGATGGCGTCGGCCTGGAGCTTGTCCACGTCCAGGAGGTCCATCAGGCCGGTGCGGGCGTCGTCGACGGTCGGAGACCGTCGGATGAGCGCGATCACCTCGTCGAGGGCGTCGAGGGCCTTGAGATACCCGCGAAGGATGTGAGCATCCGCTTCGGCCTTGTTGAGCCGGAACTGCGTGCGCCGCACGATGACGTCGACCTGGTGGTCGACCCAGGCGGAGACGAAACCATCGAGGGGCAGCGTGCGGGGTACACCGTCGACGATCGCGAGCATGTTCGCGCCGAAGTTCTCCTGCAGCGGGGTGTGCTTGTAGAGGTTGTTCAGGACGACCTTCGCGACCGCGTCGCGCTTGAGCACGATCACGAGGCGCTGGCCGGTGCGGCCGGAGGTCTCATCGCGGATGTCGGCGATGCCGCCGATCTTGCCGTCCTTGACGAGGTCGGCGATCTTGATCGCGAGGTTGTCCGGGTTGACCTGGTACGGCAGCTCGGTGATCACGAGGCAGGTGCGACCCTGGAGCTCTTCGATGCTGACGACGGCCCGCATCGTGATGGACCCGCGACCGGTGCGATAGGCATCCTGGATGCCCTTGATCCCGAGGATCTGGGCGCCGGTGGGGAAGTCTGGTCCCTTGATCCGCTGGATGAGGGCTTCCAGAAGCTCCTCGCGGGTCGCGTCCGGGTTCTGCAGGTACCAGAGGGCGCCGGCGGACACCTCGCGCAGGTTGTGCGGCGGGATGTTGGTGGCCATGCCGACCGCGATGCCGACCGAACCGTTGACGAGCAGGTTCGGGAAGCGCGAGGGGAGCACGGTGGGTTCGAGCGTGCGGCCGTCGTAGTTGTCCTGGAAGTCGACGGTGTCCTCGTCGATGTCGCGCACCATTTCGAGGGCGAGCGGGGCCATCTTCGTCTCGGTGTACCGCGGGGCGGCAGCGCCGTCGTTTCCGGGGGAGCCGAAGTTTCCCTGCCCCAGGGCGAGCGGGTACCGCAGGCTCCAAGGCTGCACCAGACGGACGAGGGCATCGTAGATGGAGGAGTCACCGTGGGGGTGGAACTGGCCCATCACGTCGCCGACGACGCGCGCGCACTTGCTGAAAGCCTTGTCCGGGCGGTAGCCGCCGTCGAACATGGCGTAGATCACGCGGCGGTGCACGGGCTTCATGCCGTCGCGCACGTCGGGAAGCGCACGCCCGACGATGACGCTCATGGCGTAGTCGAGATAGGAACGCTGCATCTCGAGCTGCAGGTCGACCTGGTCGATCTTGCCGTGCTGCTCCAGATGAGCCGCCTTCGCGGCGGCCTCCGCTGCAGTCTCTTCGTTGGTCGTATTGTTGGTGGTCTCGTCAGATGTCAAGGAAACGCACGTCCTTCGCGTTCTTCTGGATGAAGTTGCGGCGGGACTCGACGTCCTCGCCCATCAGTGTGGAGAAAATCTCGTCCGCAGCCGCTGCGTCGTCGAGCGTGACCTGGAGCAGCGTGCGGGTCTCAGGCGCCATCGTGGTTTCCCACAGCTCCTTGTAGTCCATCTCGCCGAGGCCCTTGTAGCGCTGGATGCCGTTGTCCTTGGGGATCCGCTTGCCCGCAGCAGCGCCGTCGGCGAGCAGCGCGTCGCGCTCCTTGTCGGAGTAGACGTATTCGTGCGGGGCATTCGTCCATTTGAGCCGGTACAGCGGCGGCTGCGCGAGGTACACGTAGCCGAGGTCGATGAGCGGCCGCATATACCGGAACAACAGGGTCAGCAGGAGGGTCGTGATGTGCTGGCCGTCGACATCCGCATCGGCCATCAGGACGATCTTGTGATATCGCACTTTATCCGGGTTGAATTCCTCGCCCATGCCGGCGCCGAAGGCCGTGATCATGGCCTGGACCTCGGCGTTTCCGAGGGCACGGTCGAGACGGGCCTTCTCCACGTTCAGGATCTTTCCGCGAAGGGGCAGAATCGCCTGGTATTCCGGGTTACGACCCTGCACGGCGGAGCCGCCGGCCGAGTCACCCTCGACGATGAAGATCTCCGAGAGCGAGGGGTCCTTGCTCTGGCAGTCCTTGAGCTTGCCCGGCATGCCGCCACCCTCGAGGAGGCCCTTGCGCCGGGCGGTTTCGCGGGCCTTGCGGGCAGCCATCCGGGCATTCGAGGCCTGGAGAGCCTTACGGATGATCTCCCTGGCCGGGATCGGGTTGCGGTTGAACCAGTCGGAGAGCTGGTCGTTGGCGACCTTCTGCACGAAGGACTTCGCCTCGGTGTTGCCGAGCTTCGTCTTGGTCTGGCCCTCGAACTGCGGTTCGGCGAGTTTGATCGACACGACCGCGGTCAGGCCTTCACGCACATCGTCGCCGGTGAGGTTGTCATCCTTTTCCTTGAGGATGCCCTTTTCCCTCGCGTACTTGTTGACGAGGGTCGTGAGCGCTGCGCGGAAACCCTCTTCGTGGGTGCCGCCCTCATGGGTGTTGATGGTGTTCGCGTAGGTGTGGACGCTCTCCGTATACGCGGTGGTCCACTGCATGGCCACTTCGAGCGCCATCTTGCGTTCGTGGTCTTCGAAGTCGAATGAGATGATCTCCTCGTTGACGAGTTCGGCCTTCTTCGCACGGTTGAGATACTCGACGTAGTCGACGAGTCCCTTCTCGTACATGAAGGTCTTGTGCATCGGGGCGCCCTCTGCGTCGAGGTGCTCCGGCCGTTCGTCGGTGAGCGTGATGGTGAGTCCCTTATTAAGGAACGCCATCTGCTGGAAGCGCGCCCGCAGGGTTTCGAAGTCGAAGTCCGTGGTCTCGAAGGTCTCGGCGCTCGGCCAGAACGTGATCGTCGTTCCGGTTTCCTCGGAGGCTTCGTCCTGGCTCAGCGGGGCGACCGGGACACCGTCGTGGAAGCTCTGCCGCCACACGTGGCCCTGACGGCGAACCGCGACGTCGAGCCGGGAGGACAGCGCGTTGACCACGGAGCTTCCGACGCCGTGGAGGCCACCGGAGACCGAATAACCGCCGCCGCCGAATTTTCCACCGGCGTGGAGCACGGTCAGGACGACCTCGACCGTCGAACGGCCCTCCGCCTTGTGGATGTCGACGGGGATGCCTCGCCCGTTGTCGGCGACGCGCACGGCTCCGTCGGCGAGGATCTCGATGCCGATCGTGTCGCAGTGTCCCGCGAGGGCCTCGTCCACCGAGTTGTCCACAATCTCGTAGACCAGGTGGTGCAGACCTCGGGGACCGGTCGACCCGATATACATACCGGGGCGCTTCCGAACGGCTTCAAGTCCTTCGAGGACCTGGATATCGTCGGCGCCGTATCCATGCTCCGGCTCGATCAATGGTTCGACTGACATCTGTTATGGAGCTCCTGACCGTCGCGCGGGCGACCCTTGAGTCTACCAAACAGGGCATGGTCTCCCGGCCATAAACGGGGATCTGACGCGTTTTGCCTAGTCGGTTGACCTGTTTTGGCTCCCTAGCCGTAGGTATCGCGTGGACCGCGCCCTGGAATTGATCTGGGACCCTTTTTCCAGGAGGGAGCGTTGGGTCCCTGAAAACGGATTGACAGGATGCCCGCGTCCGGATACCGGACCGAGATGTGCGTCATGATTTCGACACGCATCATGCGCAGCTGGGTCGCCCACGCCGTCGACTCGCAGTGCACGGTCAGGACGCCCTCGTCGATGCCAGCGGGAGTGGAGTGTTTCGAGGTTTCCTCACCGGCGAGTTCGATCCAGGATGCGAGCAGTTCCGACTGCGCGAGGGGTGAATTCCAGCCCAGTTGCAGGGTCAGGGAGTCGATCGTGTCCCCGAGGCCACG
This sequence comes from Cryobacterium sp. GrIS_2_6, assembly GCF_035984545.1. NCBI lineage: Bacteria > Bacillati > Actinomycetota > Actinomycetes > Micrococcales > Microbacteriaceae > Cryobacterium > Cryobacterium sp. GrIS_2_6. The sequence continues at coordinate 3,326,007 of NZ_JAXCHP010000001.1, read as the reverse complement.
CGGATCGCGGCCGATGCCGAACGGGACACTCGAGCCGGTGTCGTCTCGCACCCGGCGCCTCGCCTTGACGCGCTTCGCGTTCGGGTCGCCGAACACGTCCTTGAAGCGCAGGTAGACCCGTGCGGCCTCGCTCTGCTCAGCCATCGATGACCTCTCCGGCGTGGATGTGAATCGTGTGCGCGGCCAGTTGCTTGGGGACATCCTCGAACACGGCCGCCGTGATGAGCACCTGGTCGAATCCCAGGACCGCGGCTGCGAGGCGGCTGCGGCGCGATTGGTCGAGTTCGGCGAAGACGTCGTCGAGGATGAGGACCGGATCCCCACTCGAGGAGTCCCTGCGCAGGAGTTCGGCGGCCGCGAGCTTGAGCGCGAGGGCGAACGACCAGGATTCGCCGTGGCTCGCATACCCACGCGCTGGCAGGGCATTGAGCATGAAGACCACATCGTCGCGATGCGGTCCGACGAGGGTCATCCCACGGTCGAGTTCCTTCCTGCGCACGCCGGCCAGGGACGCACGGAACAGGTCGGCCGTCGCCCCGGCCTCCTTCGCCCCGGCGTCATTCGTGGCGACCGATGCTCCGGAGGGAGTGCTCTCCTCGCTGCCGAGGGTGTCATCCAGTCCGAGGATGCTGAGGGCGCCGAGTAGGGCCGGCCCGTGATCGGCGCCGACGACGGCCTCATACGCAGTGCGGAGGGGTGTGCCGAGCTCTTCGACGAGCTTCGCCCGCTCGTCGATGATCTCCGAACCGAATTCCACAAGACGGTCGTCCCACACTTCGAGGGTTCCGAGCTGGGTTGTGCGCAATCCGGACGCCCTCGCCGATTTCAACAGGGAATTGCGCTGCCGGAGCACCCTGTCGTAGTCGGCGAGCACGCCGGTGAGACGCGGAGACCGGAGAATGAGCAACTGGTCGAGAAACCTGCGTCGTCCAGACGGGTCGCCGCGGACGAGCGCGAGGTCTTCCGGAGCGAACAGGATGCTCGAGAAATACCGCGGCAGTTCCCTCGTCTTGATCACCGAACGGTTGATCTGCGCCCGGTTCAGTCCCGAGCGGTTGATCTGCACTTCGGCGAGGAGGTCCCGGCCGTTGTACTCGAGTTTGGCCCGGATGATCGCGGATTCCTCACCCGACCTGATCATCGCGGCCGTCGTCGACACTCGGTGCGAACCCAGTGTGCTCAGGAAGCCGAGGGCCTCAACCAGGTTGGTTTTACCCTGGCCGTTGCTCCCGACGATGAGGTTCGGTCCAGGATGGAACGGAACCTCGACCTGCGCGTAGTTGCGGAAGTCGGTCAGGGACAGGTGAGTTACCCGCACCGGAGTTCTTAGCGCAACAGCAGGTTCGGCTGGAGCAGGTACTTGTAGCTGTCAGCTCCCGGCTGGTCGCGCGAACTCTGGCTCGTGATCAGGACGGGGCCCGGCTTATTCGGGTTTTCCGTCTTCGTAAAGGAAATACGCACGAATTCGGAATGCACGGCCGTGAGGCCGTCCAGCAGGAATTGCGGCTTGAGGGAAACAACGGTTTCGACGCCGGACAGGATCGCGTCGACGGATTCCTTGGCCTGTGCCTGTTCGGAGCCGACCGCTTCGAGCGTGAGTCCGTCGGTCGTGAACGAGAAACGCAGCGCAGCCTCGCGTTCGAGCACGAGAGCGACACGGCGGGTTGCCTCGATGAGTTCCGCGGTATTCATCACAGCGTAGTTGTCGACCTGGTCGGGGAACAACCGGCGAACCGGCGGGTAGTTTCCCTTGATCAACAGGCTCGTGACGGTCTTCTTATCGGCGGTGAATGCGATCAGTTCGCGATCGTCGGTGTTGGTGATCGCGATGGCGATCGTTCCGCTGTGTCCGAAGGTCTTGCCGACTTCCTGCAGGGTACGAGCGGGTACGAGCGCGGTGATCGTGTCTGTCGCGACCATCGTTCCGGGGTCCCAGTCGATTTCTCGCACGGCGACACGGTAGCGGTCTGTCGCGACGAGGCTCAGGCTGTTTTCGGAGATCTGCAGCTGGACACCCGTGATGACCGGCGTGACGTCGTCACGCGATGCGGCGACGGCGACCTGGGCGACGGCAGTGGCGAAATCTTCGGCGGGAACCAGACCGGCCTGGCCGCTGACGACCGGGATGCTTGGATATTCCTCGACAGGCATGGACAGGAGCGTGAAGCTCGCGGTTCCACAGCTGACCGTGATGCGGGAGTCCTTGGTGACGAAGGTGACGGGGGCGTTCGGCATCCGGCTGGCGATCTCGGCGAGGAGGCGACCGGACACGAGAACCCGACCGGTTTCTTCGACCTCTGCGGCGATTTCGGTTTGCGCAGATACCTCATAGTCGAATGACGAGAGGATCAGGCCGGTCGCTGTTGCTTCGATCAGCACACCGCTCAAAATGGGCAGCGTGGTGCGCTGGGGAAGGAGTTTGACAGCAAAAGAAACGGCTTCGCTGAAAACGTCCCGGTTGGCCTGAAATCTCACGAAGTCACTCCTGTCGGTCGGAGACCTGTTTGGCCTCAATGGTAGTCGTTCTCACAACGGCCCCGGCGTCGCTCGATTTCCTCCGGCCTCGGAGGAAAGGTTGTCGGCCAGGGAGAAGTTTAAGTTTTTGTTAATCTTCTTAACCTTTGTGGAAACTGTGGATAACTCTGTGGATGCGTCTCATTCACTGGGAACTACAAACATGTAACTTGTGGGCAGCCTGTGAGCGTTAATCGGACCCCGGTTCAGCGCGAGCCTTGCCACCAGCGGAGTTTGCACAAGCCGGACGGTAGTTTCCACAAATTCGGACAAGTTGTTCGACGAGTTTCCACAGGGTTATCCACAACTGTGAAAACTGAGGGATTCTGCGGCTTATTTGTAGCGGTGGTCCTGTTTGATGCGGTTCGTGAGCTCGGTGACCTGGTTGTATATCGAGCGGCGTTCCTTCATGAGCTCGCTGATCTTCTTGTTCGCGTACATCACGGTCGTATGGTCCCGGTTGCCGAACAGCTGGCCGATCTTCGGGAGGGAGAGATTGGTGAGCTCGCGGCAGAGGTACATCGCGATCTGGCGGGCCGTGGCAACCGCTTGCGAGCGTGAGGAGCCATAAAGGTCCTCGACGGTGAGCTTGAAGTAGTCCGCCGTGTTGGTGATGATGTCGACCGGCGCGATGACGTTGTCTTCGTCGAGGGTGATCAGGTCCTTGAGCACCGTCTGGACGAGGTCCATGTCGACGGGCGTTCGGTTGAGGCTCGCGAAGGCCGTGACCCTGATCAGGGTTCCCTCGAGCTCGCGGATGTTGGACGAGACCTTGGAGGCCATGAATTCGAGGATATCGTGGGGAACCTGGAGCTTCTCGCTCTGGGCCTTCTTACGCAGGATGGCGATGCGGGTCTCGAGGTCAGGGGCCTGGACATCCGTGATGAGGCCCCACTCGAAACGGGACCTCATGCGGTCTTCGAAACCGGTCAGGGCTTTCGGCGGCAAGTCGCTCGTGATGACGACCTGCTTGTTGTGGTCGTGCAGAGTGTTGAAGGTGTGGAAGAACGCCTCCTGGGTCTCCGCCTTGCCCTGCAGGAACTGGATGTCGTCGATCATCAGGATGTCGATATTGCGATACCGGGACTGGAATGCCGAGCCGCGGTTGTTGGCGATCGAGTTGATGAAGTCGTTGGTGAATTCTTCTGAACTGACATAACGCACTCGGATACCGGGATAGAGGCTCATGGCGTAGTGGCCGATGGCGTGGAGCAGGTGGGTCTTGCCCAATCCGGAGGAGCCGTAGACGAAGAGCGGGTTGTACGCCTTGGCCGGTGCCTCGGCAACGGCGACCGCGGCGGCGTGCGCGAACCGGTTCGACTGCCCGATCACGAAGTTGTCGAAGCTGTACTTGGAATTGAGCCGGGTGTCGTGCGGGCTCTCGACGGGCGGCGCGCTCTCGAAAACCGATTGGGGCGTCGCGGGTGTCTCGACGTCCCTGGGCAGTGCGGACTCCTGGACCGGCCGGAGCGACTCCTGCTCGAGTTCGGGATTGACGACGACGTAGAAGGTCGAGACTGCGCTCGCCTCGGACAGTTGACCCATCGCGGCGAGCAGCGGCACCCGCATCCGCTGGTTCAGCATGCTCGCGGTGAACTCGTTCGGTACTTCGAGATAGAACGTGCCGGCCGCGATCCCCTTGGGTTCGACCAGGTTCAGGAAGCCGTAGAGCATCGGGGTGATGGTGTCATCCGATTCGAGGCTGGTGAGCACTGCCCGCCAGGTGTCCGCGATCGGTTGTTCTTCGGCTGCCATTGTTCCCTCTGTCGATACTGTCTGGTGAAACGCTGTGTGTTGAAACTGCGTGTCGGTACTGTCGATGATTTCTTGAATGCACCCGGCACGGCCGGGAGAGTCGACACCAGTGTGGGCCGAATCGACGGCCTCAGCAAAAGCATCCACAAGGTTATCCACCGCCTGTGCGCAATTCGGGCTGTGTTTTACAGCCATTGCGGGCTGCCTGTGGATAACTTGTCCTCACGGTAGTCACTGTCTGCCGCGGCGGCCAACTCTGTTGTGGATTCGGTACGTGTCGTTCACCGGAAACCGAGAAATCATCTGCAGAATCTGCCGTTTACCGCCGTCGGGTTTGACCAGCACCGATTGAGGCCGTAGTTTTAATCAGTTGACCCCAGCCCGCGGGCTACCTCACTCTTTCCCGGCCGTTCTACATTTTTTGGCCTGCGGAGATTCAATACGTGGAGACCACACAATGAGCAAGAGAACTTTCCAGCCGAACAACCGTCGTCGCGCCAAGGTGCACGGCTTCCGTCTTCGCATGCGTACCCGTGCCGGCCGCGCGATCCTCGGTGCCCGCCGTCGCAAGGGTCGCACCGAGCTTTCCGCCTAAGCACTCACGTGCTCGCGGGGACCAATCGCATCACGAGCGGCAACGACTACAAGATGGTCGTTCGCCGTGGCGTGCGTGTTGTTGGTCCGCACTTCGTGACGTACCTGCGTGACAATTCCGAGGGGTTACCCCCTCGGTTTGGTTTCATCGTTGCCAAAAACGTGGGGAACGCCGTCCGGCGCAACCGAATGAGACGTCGCCTGAAGGCGGCGTGCTTCGGTCTGCTCCCCACGGTGCACCCCGGCACGGATGTTGTGATTCGCGCACTTCCTGCGGCGCACGAAGTGGAGTGGCCGGTTTTGCAGGCCGAAGTCAGCCAGGCCCTCCTGAGTTTCCAGCGCCGAAGTGCGGCGGGCACGACCGGATCCGGCCATCCCCGGCCGGAACGACTGCCCTCCCGATGAATAGCCCGCGATGGTCGACCTCGTGAAGACGGTGTTGGCGTGGGTCCTTCTGTTCCCACGCAATCTGGGGGTTGTGCTCCTGCGCGTCTACCGCGCGGTGATCTCACCGCTGTATGGCGACGTTTGCAGGTACTATCCCTCTTGTTCGGCGTACGCACTCGGCGCCGTTCAGGAACATGGCCTTGTTATCGGGTCCGGTCTGGCTGCACGCCGCCTGGCCCGGTGTCATCCGTGGGCCGAAGGCGGAGTCGATGACGTTCCGCTGAAGCGCAAGCGTCGCTACGCCGTGACGTCGTTTGGATTTGTAGTCCCAGTGAGCCACGGAAAGGGCTGACCCAAAGTATGGACCTCCTAGGTACGATTCTCTGGCCTTTGAAATGGGCCGTCGAGCTCCTGCTCGTCGCCTTCCACTGGTTGTTCACGACCGTCGGCCTCGGCTACAACGATGGCATCACCTGGGTGCTCGCGATCGTGGGACTCGTGCTCGTCGTGCGCGCCGCGCTCATCCCCATCTTTGTACGGCAGATTCGCAGCCAGCGCAAGATGCTTGAGGTGGCTCCCCAGCTCAAGAAGATCCAGGACAAGTACAAGGGCAAGAAGGACCAGTTCTCCCGCGAAGCAATGTCCCGCGAGACCATGGAACTGTACAAGCGCACGGGTACGAACCCGCTGAGCTCGTGCCTTCCCCTCCTGCTGCAGATGCCGATCTTCTTCGCGCTCTTCTCCGTCCTCAACGACGCGCAGCACGCCAAGGCCGGCGTCGGTCCGCTCAACTCCCAGCTTGCGGAGAGCTTCGGGAGCGCGACCCTGTTCGGGGTTGCACCGCTGCACGAATCGTTCTCCACCCAGTGGGCCCTGCTCGTGGCCGGCAGCCCGTACAACCTCGCCGTGATGCTCATCGCGGCCACCATGGTCGTTCTGATGACTGCTTCGCAGTTCATCACGCAGCTTCAGATCGTCTCCAAGAACATGTCGCCGGAAACCAAAGCGAGCCCGATGTTCAAGCAGCAGCGCATGATGTTGTATTTACTCCCGCTCGTCTTCGCCTTCTCCGGTATCGCCTTCCCGCTCGGCGTCATGTTCTACTGGCTGACCTCGAACATCTGGACCATGGCCCAGCAGTTCCTGGTCATCCGCAACATGCCGACACCGGGCAGTGAAGCGGCCAAGGCCCGCGAGGAGCGTCTCGCGCGCAAGGGAAAGCTCATCGCGAAGGATGGCGACATCATCGTGGTCGAAGAGCCGAAGAAGCAGCAGCCGCAGCGTCAGCAGCCCGTTGGCAAGTCCCGCGCCAAGAAGCAGACCGGCCCGAAGAAATAGACTGGTCCGAAGCGACTGAACAGGCCGAAGCTCCTGAACAGAACGACTGAGCAGAACACAGAAGAGATGGACATCGTGACTGAGAACACCGACGTGATCGCCGCGGATTCCCCCGCGGAAGACGACTCCCCCACCCTCGATCAGCTCGAGAAGGAGGGCGACGTCGCCGCGGACTACATCGAGGAATTCCTGGACATCTGCGACCTCGACGGGGACATCGACATCGATGCCCGCAACGGCCGCGCCTACGTGTCGGTCAATTCGACGGATGCCGGAAGCCTGCGCCTGCTCTCCCGACCGGACACTGTGAACGCCCTGCAGGAACTGACCCGCCTCGCGGTGCAGAACAAGACGGGGTCCTTCTCCCGGTTGATCCTCGACATCGGCGGCTCCCGTGAGGCCCGCCAGGCGGAGCTCGGCGTCCTCGTGACCCGGGCGATCGAGCGCATCGCCGCAGGCGCGACGGAAGCCTCCCTGCCGCCGATGTCGTCCTATGAGCGCAAGCTCGTACACGACCTCGTCTCCGAGCACGGTTACGTGTCGGAGTCGACGGGCGAAGGCCGCGACCGTCACACGGTCATCACCGCGGCGTAGTTTCACGTGGAACCCGTGAACGACACGCTCGAGATCGAACCGGTCGTCACGGCCGGGCTCTTCGGGGACCGCATCGACGTCGCACGGACCTTCGCGGCCAACCTCGCGACGCAGGGCGAGGAGCGCGGCCTGATCGGTCCGCTCGAGTTGCCCAGACTCTGGAGCCGGCACATCCTGAACTGTGCGATCGTGGCCCCGCTGCTCCGGCCCGGACTGGTCGGCGACGTCGGGTCCGGCGCCGGACTACCCGGTCTCGTGCTCGCGATCATGCGGCCCGACGTCGACTTCGTACTTATCGAACCGATGGAGCGCCGAGTGGCGTGGCTGACCGAGCAGGTTGCGGAGCTCGGTTTAACCAACACGACCGTGACGCGCGCCCGTGCTGAGGAGCTGCACCTTTCGCATCCGCTCGACCAGGTCACCGCACGCGCAGTAAGCGCTTTCCGAACACTGATTCCCCTGACGGCGCCGCTCCTCAGGGCAGGGGGCGAGCTTGTGCTCATGAAGGGCGCCGGTGCGCAGGGCGAGATTTCGGCGGCTGCGAAGGAAATTCGTCGCTTCCACCTCAGCAATGTCGAGGTGATCACCCTCGGTGAGGGCGTGCTGCAGGACGTGACGCGGGTCATAAGGGCTACAGTTGATTAGTCCCCGATCGGCGTTTCGCACACGCGAACACGGATCGTGCATCACCCTCGGATGGCTCTTCAACCGTCGAACGTAAAGGTTTCACGTGAAACAACCCGGCCAGGAACAGCACGAGACCACGGCCGCACGCGGTTTTGACAGCAGCACTCCCCTCGCCAGGGAAATCACCGAGCTGACGCGCAGGCGTCAGGTGATCGCAGCGGAGAAGCTGCCCAAGCCCGAGCGCACCCGGATCATCACGGTGTCCAACCAGAAGGGCGGCGTGGGAAAGACCACGACCGCCGTGAACCTGGCAGCGGCACTGGCCAGACAGGGTGCCCGGGTGCTCGTGATTGACCTCGATCCGCAGGGAAACGCCTCAACTGCCCTCGGTGTCGAGCACCGCGCCGACACCCCGAGCGTTTATGACGTGATCATCAATGACGTGGAACTCGCCTCTGTTGTGCAGAGCAGCCCCGAATTCGGCTCACTCTTCTGCGTGCCGGCAACGATCCACCTTGCGGGGGCCGAGATCGAGCTCGTCTCCCTCGTCGCACGTGAACAGCGGCTGAGCCGTGCCCTCATCGTGCACCTCGCCGCGATGACTGATCCCTACGACTACGTTTTCATCGACTGTCCCCCATCCCTTGGGCTCCTCACGATCAACGCCTTTGTGGCCGCGAAGGAAGTCCTCATCCCGATTCAGTGCGAGTACTACGCGCTCGAGGGCCTGAGCCAGCTGCTCAAGAACATCGAGTTGATCGAGAAGCACCTGAACCCCGAACTCACCGTGTCGACCATTCTGCTGACGATGTACGACAGCCGCACCAACCTGGCCAACCAGGTGGCGCAGGATGTGCGCGATCACTTCCCCGACCAGGTGTTGAGCACCCTCATTCCGCGCTCTGTGCGGGTTTCTGAGGCGCCGAGTTACGGTCAGAGCGTGATCAGTTACGACCTGAACTCGGCAGGATCGCTCTCCTACCTTGAAGCAGCAGCGGAAATCGCCAGACGCGGTGCCCCCCAGACAGGAGAACGACAGTAATGGCGAAGAGAACAGGCCTCGGCCGCGGTATCGGCGCCCTGATTCCGATTCAGGACGACCCGACTCTCGCCCGTCCCGTGGACGTCTTCTTTCCGTACTCCCCGGCGGCGAAGGCGAGCGCTGCCGCCGCACACACGGCGGCGAGTGACTCGGCCGGGATCGACGCTGTTGGTCTCGCGGTGGTGCCGGACTCGGGTGCTCCCGCTGAGGACGGCCCGCTCGAGGGCGGTTCTGCTGTGGTCGAGCGGGCGGATGCGGACGCGCCCGTCCTCGTACCGGTTCCCGGTGCCCGGCTCGCGCAGCTCAATCCATTCGATATCGTCCCGAATGCCGTGCAGCCCCGCAGCGTGTTTGACGAATCCGATCTTGCGGAACTCGTGCACAGCATCCGCGAGGTCGGTGTGCTGCAGCCGATCGTGGTGCGCCCCCTCCCCGATCAGCCCGGAAAATACGAGCTCGTCATGGGTGAGCGCCGGTTGCGGGCGACCAAGGAAGCGGGCCTCGATTCCATCCCCGCCGTTGTCCGGGAGACCGCGGACATCGACATGCTCCGTGACGCACTTCTCGAGAACCTGCATCGTGCCCAGCTCAATCCGCTCGAAGAGGCGTCGGCGTATCAGCAGTTGCTCGCGGACTTTGGAATCACCCAGGACGAACTCGCCCAGCGAATTGGCCGGTCACGGCCACAAATCACTAACACGATCCGTCTGCTGAAGCTTCCGGAAGCCGTGCAGGTGCGGGTCGCCGCGGGTGTCCTGTCCGCCGGTCATGCCCGTGCGATCCTCTCCGTGGGCAATCCGGAAGGGATGCTTCGTCTCGCGGACAAGATCGTCAACGAGGATCTTTCTGTGCGCGCGGCGGAAGCCGCGGCGACGGCGGTGCCGAAGGTGCAGGCTCCGCGACCGTCGGCAGGCAAACGCCAGGGTCACCTCGATGAGATCGCGTTACACCTCGGCGATCGCCTGGACACCCGGGTGAAGATCAACCTGGGCGCGCGCAAGGGACAGATCAATATCGATTTTGCCACGATCGGCGACCTGAATCGGATTCTTTCGGTGTTGGGTGAGCCCGGGTTCGGGTCGAACTAGATCCCTGGGTCGAACAGGCCAACTCCCCTGCGGCGTTTCATGTGAAACATCACGCACGCACGCGCGTCAGTTGGGCCGGTTCGCTGGCGGCGTGCCTGATGCGAAACGACGCAGTTGGCGCGCTTCATCAACGGGGCACCGTGTCGACGCGATGTTCTGCCCATGTTTCACGTGAAACGGTGACGCGCGACGCGAACTCCAGGTATGTTTCACGTGAAACGCGCTCTTTCACGGACTGTCTGCCGCACGTCAATCCTGGAGCGAGTGTTTCACGTGAAACGTTGTCCTGAGAGACGAGCGGAAACGCCAGTTCTGCCTGATTTCAGGTCATCAGAAGGCATCCTAAGCCGACTCTGGCGCTGCGGGCATGTCCGAAGCGCGCCCCGAATGGGCTGAATTTGCTGTGAAATGGGCGATCTGGTCGGATCGAAGTCAGTCCACGGTCGCGACCGCGGCTCGCGCGAGTGACTCGTAGACTTCGCCGAGCGTCGCACCTGAAGCTTCGATGGACTGCGGGACCAGAGAGGTCTCTGTGAGCCCGGGGAGCACGTTGGCTTCGAGGAACCAGACCACGCCGTCTTCGTCGACGATAAGGTCGATCCGGGAGATGTGCCGGAGGCCGAGCAGCGTGTGAATGTCGACCGCCGTCTGGGTGACGAGCGTGGCGATCTCCGCGGTGATGCGCGCTGGTGCATAGAAGAGGGTCTCGCCGGCGTTGTAGCGGGCCTCGAAGCTGTAGACACCATTGATGGGCACGATTTCGACGGCGGGGAGGGCGACCGGGCCGAGTCCGGAGTCGATCACCGTGACGGCGAGTTCGGTGCCGCGGACCTTTTCTTCGACGAGGGCCACCGAGTTGTAGGTGTAGGCCTCGACCATGGCCCGCGGAAGCTCGGCCGCGGTCTCGACGATGGTGACACCCTGCGCGGATCCGCCCTGGGAGGGCTTCACGACAAGGGGAGTGGGAAGTGCCGTCAGGAGATGCTCGAGAACACTCGCCGCTCCGAGGTCCCGGAAGGTCTCTTTGGAGAGGGCAATCCAGTTCGGCGTCGCGAACCCGGCGCGTCGGACGAGTTCCTTGGCGGTGGGCTTCGTCCAGGCGAGGCTCGCCGGACCGCCGCGGGAGCCGACGTGGGGGATACCCGTCGTCTCCAGGAGCGAGAGGAGCGCGCCGTCTTCCCCCGTGGCTCCGTGCACGACCGGGAAGATGACATCCGGGGCCCGAGTGGTGAGGTCGAGCAGGAGCCCCGCCTGCGGGTCGAGGAGGGTGACCGTGTGGCCGAGACCGGTGAGCGCGTCCGCGACCCGACGCCCCGAACGGAGCGAGATATCGCGCTCATGCGAGATTCCGCCGGCGAGAACGATGATCGCAAGGGGAGAAATATCGGTCATGATCAGGGATTCCTTGCTAATAGCTTGGGAGTGGTTCGTGGGCTAGGAGATGTCGGTCGGCAGCGGGTTAAAGCGACCGGGTGTGCGGAGCGGATCAAGCGAGCCGGTTCCGGCGAACGTTTCGAGTAGGTCGAGCTCATCGCGGACTACGGTCGCGAGGCGACGAACGCCGACCCGGATCTCGGCAGGGGTCGGATAGCAGAACGACAGGCGGATGTTCTGCTGGCCGTCGCCGTCGGCGAAGAAAGCGGTCCCCGGCGTGTACGCGACGAGCTCCTTGACGGCGCGCGGGAGCATCGCCTTGGAATTGAGCAGCTGCGGAAGAGTGACCCAGACGTAGAATCCGCCATTGGGATTCGTCCAGATGAGTTCGGGCAGGTACTCGTCGAGTGCATTCAGCAGGGCATCCTTGCGTTCGTGGTACACGCCTCGGAAGGTGTTGATCTGCCCTTTCCAGTCGGCAGTGGCCAGGTACTCCGAGATCACGAGTTGGCTGAACGAGCTCGGCGACAGAACGGCGGCCTCGTTCGCGAGCACCAGTTTTTCCCTGATCGCGTGGGGTGCGAGGGCCCAACCGACTCGGAAGCCCGGAGCGAGGGTCTTGGAGAAGGTGCCGAGGTAGACGACGCCGTCCTGTTCGAGGGAGCGCATCGCAGCCGGTGCCGGCTTGTCGAAGTAGAGCAGGCCGTACGGGTTGTCCTCGAGGACGAGGATGTTGTTTGCGCGGCAGATCTCGAGAATTTCGATACGCCGTTGCCAGCTCAGCGTGACGCCGGCCGGGTTGTGGAAGTTCGGGATCGTGTACAGGAACTTGATGGTCTTGCCTGCAGTCCGGAGCTGCTGGATGTGCTCACGCAGGGCTTCAGGGATGAGACCGTGTTCGTCCATGGGGACATGGTCGACCTCGGCCTGGTACGACTTGAAGATGACCATGGCCGTCACATAACTCGGTCCCTCCGAGATCACAACGTCATCGGGATCGAGGAAGAGTTTACTGACGAGTTCGACGGCGTGCTGCGAGCCGGTCGTCACGACGACATCGTCGGCGTGGGCACGGATGCCTTCGAGGGCCATGACCTCGAGGATCTGTTCGCGGAGCGCCGGTACTCCCTGGCCAGAGCCGTATTGCAGGGCGACGGGACCCTGCTCGCGCATGACCCGCTCCATGGCATTGACCACAAGGTCGGGGGGTAGGGCTGCCACGAACGGCATTCCGCCGGCCAGTGAGACGACCTCGGGGCGAGAGGCGACGGAGAAGAGGGCCCGCACCTCGGAGGCCCGCAGCCCGGCGGCTCGCTCGGCGTAGTGGTGGTACCACGGGTCGAGGTTGTTACCGGCCTGGGAAGAGCCCTGTGCAGTCACGTCACATCCGTTCTGGTGAGGGTTCAATCGTAGGCCCACCCGGATACGACAAAGCCCGCCCGGCGGTGCCGGGCGGGCTTCATCCATCTCTACGTTCGGTGTTTCACGTGAAACCGACCGAGCGGGACAGGACCTCTAGGCCAGGTACGCGGCCAGGTCGGAAACGAGGACGACCTTCGGCTTGGCGCCGATGACGGTCTTGACGACCTCGCCCTTCTGGAACACCTTCATGGCGGGAATCGACGTGATCTGGTATTTCGCGGCGAGGGCGGGGAAGTCGTCGACGTTGAGCTTGACGATGTCGAGCTTGTCGGCGTGCTCTGCGGCGATCTGGTCCAGGATGGGGCTGACGGCGCGGCAGGGGCCACACCATTCCGCCCAGAAGTCCACGAGGACGGTCTTCTCGTTGTTGATGACTTCCTGGTCGAAAGTCGCGTCGGTAACGGCGCGTGCGGACATGTGTGCTCCTTAGTTGGTGGCTGTTGCGAATGCGGAATCGCCGGCGCTGGCCAGCAGTTCCGCGGGGAGGGAAGCGAGGTAGTGCTCCGCGTCGAGCGCAGCGACGGTGCCGGAGGCGGCCGCGGTCACGGCCTGGCGGTAGTGCGGGTCGATGACGTCGCCGGCGGCGAAGACGCCCGCCTGGCTGGTCAGGGACGATCGTCCAGCGACGGCGATCGTGCCGTCCGTCGTGAGATCGAGCTGCTTGTGGACGAGGTGGGTGCGCGGGTCGTTGCCGATCGCGATGAAGACCCCTCCGACGGGAAGGATGCTCTCGGCGCCGGAAACCGTGTCGCGCAGCACCAGGCCGTCGACGGCATCCGTGCCCGTGATGCCGGCGACCGTCGAGTTCCAGACGAACTCGATCTTCGGGTTGGCGAAGGCGCGATCCTGCATGATCTTGGAGGCGCGCAGGGTGTCCTTGCGGTGCACAACGTAGACCTTGCTCGCGAACCGGGTGAGGAAGGTGGCTTCCTCCATGGCGGAGTCGCCGCCGCCGATCACGGCAATCGCCTTCTCCTTGAAGAAGAAGCCGTCGCAGGTCGCACACCAGGAGACGCCGCGCCCCGAGAGGCGCTCCTCGTCTTCGAGACCGAGTTTGCGGTAGGCGGAACCGGTCGCGAAGATCACGGTCAGGGCCTCGTGGGTCTCGCCGGAACCGAGAGTGACCCGCTTGACCGCACCGGTGAGGTCGAGTTCGGTGACGTCGTCGTAGACGACCTCGGTGCCGAAGCGTTCGGCCTGCTCCTGCATCTTCTGCATGAGGTCGGGGCCCTGGACACCCTCGGGGAAGCCGGGGAAGTTCTCCACCTCGGTCGTGTTCATCAGCTCGCCGCCGGCCTCGACCGAACTCGCGATGAGGAGCGGCTTGAGGTTGGCGCGCGCGGCGTAAATGGCGGCCGTGAATCCGGCAGGGCCGGAGCCGATGATGATGATCTGACGCACGCGTAGACTCCTTCGCAGTGGGGGGCAGGGCAGGTGTGGCTGCCTCACTGCCGGGTACAACACATCCTAATCGGATGCTATTCCGCGCCTCCCAGCCGGGGGCCTCCGTTCACGGCCGGTTGCCAGTGTGCCTGGCCCGGTCATCACCTCGCTGGTGGCGTACCGGACTAGTTCGTGCCGCGCGGGCGGAACCGGTTGATCAGCGGCACCAGGAAAACCCTGAGTTCCTCGCTGCGCATGAGCAGCAGCATTCCGAAGTAGGCGAGCGACATCACGCCGCCGATGATGATCATCGAAACGATGGCCTCGAACCGACCGGAGACGGCGAAGCCGCCCTCGTGAGCACCGCCGAGGAGCAGGAGTATTCCGAGGCCGATGAGGAGGGGAAGAATCGCGGCGACCAGATACCGCACCAGGCTCCGCAGGATACGACGGCCGTCGAGACCGCCCAGACGACGCCGCAACAGGTGGCCGGCCAGGACCGTTTGCAGGATTCCGGACACCGTCACGACAAGCGCGATGCCGACGGCGATCCAGGCCGGGGGCAACAGGGAGCACGCGAGCACTCCGGCCACGACGAGGATGACCTGGAACAGGGTGAAGAAGAACGGGGTGCGGGTGTCGCCGAGCGCATAGAACGTGCGTTGCAGGACGAACAGCACGCAGAAGGCGACGAGACCGAGAATGTAGGCGATGATGACGTTCCCGGTGCCCTGCACCTGCTCGAACTTCCCCTGGGTGAAAACCGCCGCGAACGGGTAGGCGCAGACCAGGATGACCATCGACGCGAGCACGATCAGGAGTGACGTCCCTCGTATAGCCGAAGAAGCATCCGTTCTGAGCTTCGCAACGTCGCCGCGGGAGGCATGCTCGCTCATGCCGGTGAAGTAGGCGGTGGCCACGGAAACGGTGATGACCGAGTGCGGGAGCATGAAGATGAGCCAGGCCGTCGCGAGCACGGCGACGGACGCCTTGCCCGTGGCCTGGGTGACGACCTGGGTTTCAATGATCCCCGCGGCCGTGCTCAGCAAGAGCATGCCGAACGTCCAACTCGCGGTCTTGCCTGCGGCGCCGAGCCCGACCCCGCGGAAGTGGAAGTCAGGGCGGAAGTGGAGTCCGATCCGACGCCAGAAATAGAAGAGCACGACAGCCTGGGCGACGACGCCGAGCGTGGCGGTGCCTCCCAGCAGTGCGACCATGCCCGGGGTGAAGTCGCTCGCCGTGCGATCACCGGTGGGATCGGCTCCGGCCACGAGTGCGAAAACGACGATTCCGGCCAGGGCGACCACGTTGTTGAGAACCGGAACCCAGGTGAACGGGCCGAACGACTTGCGCGCATTGAGCACTTCACCCAGAACCGTGTACAGGCCGTAGAAGAAGATCTGCGGCATGCACCAATAAGCGAATGCGATGGCGAGGTTCAATTGCGCGGGGGGCAGGTGCAGGCCGATGAAGGGCGTGATGACCGGGGTGAGGAGTGTTGCGGCCAGCGTCGTGACCGCGAGGATGGTGAGCGCCAGGGTCAACAGCTTGTTGATGTACGCGGTGCCGCCGTCGACGTGGAGTCCGGCCCTGACGATCTGCGGAACGAGGACCGCGGTGAGGACTCCGCCTGCCACGATCGTGTACACCGTGTTCGGGAGCTGATTGGCGAGCGCGAACGCATCGGCACTCGTGCCGTACAGGCCGATCACGCCGGCGAGGACGATGACCTTCAGGAATCCCAGAATGCGGGAGACGATCGTGCCCGAGGCGAGGAAAGCGCTCGCACGCCCGATGCTAGCCACGCGGCACGACCGGGGGATCGACGGGGGGCTCCGGGGTGAGCTCTGCCAGGGGATCGACAGGGGCGTCTGTCGCCTGCGCGACCGCAGTACGTTCCCGACGGCGGCGCTGCACGTTTCTCCAGATCCCGAATCCGAAGAAGAGCACGAGCAGGGCGGCGAAGATAAGCGAACCGAGGCCCTCCCAGTCCGCACGCACGTTGATCGGAATCTGACTGGGCTGCCCGACGACGGAACCGTCCGGGGTGAAGAGGGTGATCCGCAGCGTGACCGCACCGTTCCCGACAGCCGCGGTCACGGGGACCTTGACGGTCCTGGCCGAGGATGCCTCGATCGTCGCCTCGATGACATCTCCGCCGACGATGAGTCGGCCGTTGGACGGGACGACCTGGACTTTCACCGTCACGGACTGCCCGAGGGCGTTATCGAGGGTGATTGGGATGTCGACCTGACTGCCGACGACGTTGATCGGACCCTTCGTGGACACGCTGATCGAGGAGAGCAGTACAGAGGAGTCCACGAGACTCGAATCGACGGCCTCGCTCCAGGCACCCGCGTCCTGCGCCCAGCTCGTCGACAGCAGCGCGAGCGTCGTCAGTCGCTGGGTGGCGGTGATGGCGAGCGGTTTGGAGAGCGCCGTCGAGAACGCCGTCACCTCACCTTCACGGTGCAGCAGAGTGCGCGCCGTGACGATGCGGGCATCGGACACCGCCTGGGACTGGAAGCTGACATCCGTGGCCGGCGACGCCGCACGTGCGGCGGCCAGGGTCGCCGGTAGACGCCAGCCCAGGCCCGAAAGGGCCGCGAGGGTTTCGCTCAGCCGGACTCCGCCCGGCGCGGTGTCACGGTCGAAGGTGGCGAGGAGTGTGCGCACGGTCGCGGGGCGTTCGGCGGAGACCACCGCGATCTGGGAGCTCAGCTCGGCCATCGCCACCTGCCAGTCGCTATCCGTCGTCGCGGTGGCCGCCATGCGGAGCGCTGCAGAGATGGGTTCGTCGGTGACCAGGGCGTTTCCGTGCCCGCCGGCCAGGACCACGTTCGCGTTGGGGGTCTCGGTGAGGTCAGACTGCGCGGTGTTGGCTCCGCCGAGGATGAGGCTCGAGAGGCCGCCCGCCGTGAACACATCGAGGTCGGCGGCCGAGACCGTGCCCGTCAGCGGCCAGCCGATGCCCGTGGCCGTGTAGTTCCAGGCCAGGAGTTGCTCGCTCGTGGGGACTGTGCCCGGAGTGATCACCGGTGTTGAGGTCGGGGGTGGAGTCGGAGTGGCGGTGTCAGTCGCCGTGTCGGTCGTCGTGTTGGTCAGGCCGGCAGGGGTGCTGCCGGTTGCCGTCGGAGTCGGGGTCGGCGTTGATGTTGATGGTGTCGGTGTCGGCGCCGGTGTCGGGGAGGTGAAATCCGAGGCGTTGATCGACTGGTCGAACGAGAGGGGAACCAGAAGGGTGCCCGCACCGGCCTGGGCCTGAAGCGTGAGGTCGGCATCCGCATAGCCGAGCGGGAATATATCGTTCTTCGCCTGACCGAGGCGACTGAGCCAGACCACGGCACTCGCCGGTGCCGTGTTGCCGAGGATACGGATCGACGCGATGATCATCGGATCGATCCCAATCGTCACGTCGCGGTTGATCACGCCGTCGAGCTGCCGGCTCAGCCTGCCGCCCGGTGCGGTGTAGGTTTCGAGTGATTTCGCCGGGATGAGACCCTCGGTCTGCTCCGGCACCGTGATCGGCATCACGACAGTGAGAGCCACCGGGGTGACGACCTCGTTGGAATACCAGACGAAGGTGCCCCGCCCCTGGGCGAGGACGGACCCGTCCTCGGTGATCGTGGCCGAGATGCCGCGGGCGCCCCACGCGTTGCCCGAGGTGAGGCCGACGTCCGCGGAGGGGACCGAGACGGCCACTGTCGCCGTTCCCGCGGGCGGGATGGCGGCCGGAAGTGCCGAGCGCAGCATCAGGTCGCCGGGCTTGCCTGTCTTGGTGGGATGCAGCCAGGCGGTGAGTGCGCTGCGACTGGTCAGTGCCCGTTCGGCGAGGTAGAGCTCGATCGTGCCGGGGGTGATGGTTTCGGCACTGTCGTTGGTGATCCTTACGGTGACCGCGAGGTCCTGTCCTGACCGCAGGGGTGCCAGCGAGACGGGGGCGACCGTGACCGTGACCTGGTCCGTCGTCGCAGCATCCGCTGTCGGCGTCGGCGTCGGCGTCGGCGTCGGAGTCGCCGTCGCGGCGGCGGCCGCGCTGGTGGGGGCGCCGGGAATGAAGCCAGACGAAGCCAGGGGAAGCAGTCCGGCGAGGATGCCGATCAGGAGCGCGGAGACGGGGACCCTGAGGTGCGACCAGCGGCCGCTCGCCGCCGTCGGGTGCGCGGGCCGACGCGCAGTACTTGACTCGGCCACCATATAGGGGATTCTACGGCGTGCGCCCTGAGTAACCGGTCTGCGGCTGCCGCGCCGGCGACCAGGAACTAACATGGGGGGCATGCAGAGCGTCGCGACAGCCCTCACGCGGCTGGGCGACCTGGCTGCCACTCCTTCCGTATCCCGCCTGGCCCTGGCCTTCGAGGCTGCGGGCCACGAGCTTGCCCTCGTTGGCGGTCCGGTGCGCGACGCGTTCCTGGGCCGGACCCTGCACGACCTCGATTTCACGACGGACGCGACCCCGGAGCAGATCCTCGAGATCGTCACCCCGATCTCCGAGGCGCAGTGGGACATCGGCCGGGCCTTCGGGACCATCGGGGCGAAGGTCGCGGGCGAGACCGTGGAGATCACCACCTACCGGGCGGACAGCTACGACGGGGTGACCAGGAAGCCGGAGGTCGTATTCGGGCTGAGCCTGGAGGACGACCTTCTCCGCCGGGACTTCACGGTCAACGCGATGGCGTTGCGCCTTCCCGGGCTGACCCTGGTCGACCCGGCGAACGGCATCGGCGACCTCATGGCCGGGGTCCTGCGGACGCCGATCTCGCCGGAGATTTCCTTCGGCGACGACCCGCTGCGGATGATGCGTGCCGCCAGGTTCACCGCCCAACTCGGTTTCACCCTCGACCTCGACACCGCGATCGCGATGGACGCGATCGCGTCGAGCATCCGCAATATCTCGGCGGAACGGGTCTGCGAAGAGCTCTGCAAGCTGCTCCTCTCGGACAACCCGCACGGCGGCCTCGAGCTGCTGGTGGACTCCGGCCTGCTCGACATCGTCCTGCCGGAGATTCCGGCGCTGCGCCTCGAGGTCGACGAGCACCACCACCACAAGGACGTCTATCAGCACACCCTCACCGTGCTCGACCAGGCGATCGGCTACGAGAAGTCCCGGGAGAGCTTCCCGGGCGGACCGGACCTGATCGTGCGGCTCGCCGCCCTGTTCCACGACATCGGAAAGCCGGCGACCCGGAAGCTCGAGCCGGGCGGAATCGTGAGTTTCTACCACCATGACGTGGTGGGCGCCAAGCTCGCGAAGAAGCGCCTGCGTGCGCTGCGCTTCGACAACGACACGATCGCGGCCGTCTCCCGGCTGATCGAGCTGCACCTGCGCTTCTTCGGGTACACCGAGGGAGCCTGGACGGATTCTGCCGTCCGCCGCTACGTGCGCGACGCCGGCGACCAGCTCGAACGGCTGCATATCCTCACCAGGGCCGACGTGACCACCCGTAACCGGCGCAAGGCCGACCGGCTGGGCTTCGCATACGACGACCTCGAGCAGCGCATTCGCGAACTCGCCGAGCAGGAGGAGATGGCCGCGGTGCGGCCAGACCTCGACGGAGAGCAGATCATGGCGATCCTCGGCGTGAAACCGGGGAGGGAGGTCGGCGAGGCCTACCGTTTCCTACTCGAACAGCGCCTCGACGACGGGCCCCTCGGTGTCGAGGAGGCAACGCGCCGCCTTCAGGCGTGGTGGGCGGGCCACGGCCAGTAGCCACTCCCCAACAGGGGCGGATGCGCGCACTTCTCCACAAGCGCTGCTTCCGGCTGCACGGTCCACGCGCGTCCCGGCATGCTCGGACTGACGTAAACACAGACGGCGTGGAGGGCGCCGCGGCGCTGTGGTGGCTTTTGGCCGTCTCATCGAGTAGTCTGGGCAGGTTGTCTGCGCGCCGGATTCCCGGCCTCCGCCTTCAGCACATGCACAACCCTCCTGTTGCAGAGATTCTGCAGCCGTTTAGTCCGAAGGAGGTGGGTTAGTCATGCATCAGTACGAGTTGATGGTTATCCTCGATCCCGAGATCGATGAGCGCACCGTAGCTCCCAGCCTTGACAAGTTCCTCAACGTTGTTCGCAACGATGGTGGAACGATTGACAAGGTTGACGTTTGGGGTCGCCGCCGTCTCGCTTACGAGATCAACAAGAAGTCCGAAGGCATCTACGCAGTCGTCGACTTCACCGCGAATGCTTCTGCCACGGCCGAGCTCGACCGCCAGCTGAAGCTGTCGGAAGCCGTCATGCGCACCAAGGTTCTCCGCGCAGAAGAAGGCATCGCCCAGGTCGCCGTCGCGAGCAAGCTCGCCGCCGAGAAGGCCGCCCGCAAGGCAGCCAACCCGAAGGTCATTGCCGCGAAGGCAGAAGCAGCAGCCGCCCCGACCGCCAAGGTCGCCGCATCTGTCAAGCCCGCATCGGCTCCCGCCGCAGCAGCCGTCAAGGCCGCAGCCCCGGCAGCCCCGGCAGCTCCTGCAGCAGTCGCCACCCCGGCAGCAGTCGCCAAGCCCGCAGCGGTTGCCACACCGGCATCCGCAGCAGCCGTCGACACCGCCGACAAGGCAAGCGACAAGTAGCCCATGGCCGGCGAGACCGTAATCACCGTGGTGGGCAACCTGACCAGCGATCCGGAACTGCGTTATACGCAGGGCGGGCTTGCGGTTGCCAACTTCACCATCGCATCCACTCCGCGCAATTTCGATCGCGCAGCCAACGAGTGGAAAGATGGCGACGCATTGTTCCTGCGCGCGAGCGTTTGGCGTGAATTCGCCGAGCACGTCGCCGGTTCACTGACCAAGGGTTCTCGTGTCGTCGCTACTGGGCGGCTCAAGCAGCGTTCCTATGAAACGAAGGAAGGCGAGAAGCGCACAAGCTTCGAGCTCGAAATCGACGATATCGGTCCTTCGCTCAAGTACGCCACTGCTTCGCTCACTCGTGCTGCATCGTCGTCCTCCCCACGCGGCGGTAACTCCGCAGCGGCCGGGAACGACGAGCCCTGGGCAGCCACTCCTCCCGCCGCCGTGAATACCGGTGGCGACGTGTGGAACACCCCGGGCAACTTCAGCGACGAGACACCCTTCTAGCCGCTCGCGGCGCTCCGGCGCCGCCAGGCTGAAACGCACTTCTTAAGAAAGTAAGGAAATCATGGCTGGAAAGTCGAGCGGCGACCGCCGCAAGCCGCTCCGCGGAGCTAAGGGTGGCAAGAACGCCGCTCCCGCGAAGTCGATCCGGGTTGGTGTCATCGATTACAAAGATGTCCCCACCCTGCGCAAGTTCATCTCCGAGCGTGGAAAGATCCGCGCCCGTCGTATCACCGGTGTCTCCGTCCAGGAACAGCGCCTCATCGCCCGTGCCGTCAAGAACGCCCGCGAAATGGCGTTGTTGCCCTACGCCGGCTCAGGCAGGTAGGTAGCCAAATGTCGAAAATCATTCTGACGCACGAGGTCTCCGGCCTCGGTGCACCCGGCGACATCGTCGAGGTCAAGAACGGGTTCGCCCGTAACTACCTCTTCCCGCAGGGTTGGGCCGTTTCCTGGACCCGCGGAGGCGAGAAGCAGATCGAACAGATCAAGGCTGCTCGTGTCGCCCGTGAGCACGCCACGCTCGAAGAGGCCCAGGCCCTGAAGGCAACCATCGAGAACACCAAGGTCCGTCTGGTCGTCAAGGCCGGAACGGGCGGACGCCTCTTCGGCTCCGTCAAGACCACGGATGTTGCCGAAGCCGTCGCCGCTGCAGGCCTCGGTGCCATCGACAAGCGCAAGATCGAGCTCAGCCCGATCAAGTCCGTCGGCGAGCACCAGGCAACGGTTCGTCTTCGCGACGAACTGAGCGCCACCATCACCCTCGTGGTGGTTGCTGCCAAGTAAGCAGTCACACTGCCGGCCTAGCGGCGGACTCCCACCGGAGTCCGCCGCTAGGCTCGTTTAAGGCTCCAACCACCCCTTTCGAGGGTGATTTCAGTTGACGAATCCCCACATTTGTACACAGGATTTCTTCTGGGCACCAACGTTCAAGGTGTACTTGAACCAGCTTTTTCCTCACAGCTGTGAATAGAATTTATGCCTGATCAAAAGGCATTAAATTTTCAAAGCAGAATAGTTGTCCACAGCCGAGTCCACAGGTTGTGCACAAGCCTCGCGGCGTTTCGCCCTCATTCTGCACAGTGTTATCCACAGGGTGGTTTGTTTCATGCGGAAAGCGGTCCGTATGGTGGGCACGCGGCCGGATTTCGAGGTGTGCCGGAATCGTCCGATGGTGTCGGCGGTCCCTGATAGAACATCACCACGGACAGAGGAGGCACGGTTGTCGATCGCACACCTGGGTCTGGCGGACAAACGCGGTACCGATCTGCGCAACGGCACAGAGACCCGGCACACCGAACGAACGCTCCCCCACGACCTCCTCGCCGAACAGAGCGCGCTCGGCGGCATGATGCTGAGCAAGGACGCCGTCGCAGACGTCGTCGAGACCGTTCGCGCCGCGGACTTCTACATCCCAAAGCACGAGCTGATCTTCGATGCGATCCTGTCGCTTTACGCGCAGGGTGAGCCGACGGACGTCATCGCCGTCACCGACGAACTCACGAAACTCGGCGAACTCTCCCGAGCCGGCGGCGCAGACTACCTGCACACCCTCACGAGCCTCGTCCCGACCGCCGCCAACGCGGGCTTCTACTCCTCCATCGTCGCCGAGCGGGCCCTGCTGCGCCGCCTCGTCGAGGCCGGTACCCGCATCGCGCAGATGGGGTACTCGGGCGAAGGCGAGGTGCTCGACCTCGTCAACAACGCCCAGGCCGAGATCTACGCCGTCACGGGCAGCACCGAGACCGAAGACTACGTGCCCCTCACCGACGCCGTGACTGCGGCAATCGACGAGATCGAGGCCGCCAAGGGCAAAGACGGCCAGATGACCGGCGTGCCGACCGGCTTCGCGGACATGGACGAGCTCACCAACGGGTTCCACCCCGGCCAGCTCATCATCGTCGCGGCACGTCCGGCCCTCGGAAAGTCGACGCTAGCGCTCGACTTCGCGCGCTCGGCCTCGATCAAGCACAACATGCCGAGCATCTTCTTCTCACTGGAAATGGGTCGCAGCGAAATCGCGATGCGCCTGCTCTCTGCCGAGGCATCCGTGCCCCTGCAGAGCATGCGAAAGGGCACGGTCGACGCGCGCGACTGGACCACAATCGCGGCGACCCGCGGACGCATCAACGACGCCCCGCTCTACATCGACGACAGCCCCAACATGACCCTCGTCGAGATCAGGGCCAAGTGCCGCAGGCTCAAGCAGCGCGTCGGACTCAAAATGGTCATCATCGATTACCTGCAGCTGATGACCTCCGGCAAGAAGGTCGAGTCCCGCCAGCAGGAAGTCAGCGAGTTCTCCCGGGCGCTCAAGCTCATGGCCAAGGAGCTGCAGGTGCCCGTGATCGCCCTCTCTCAGCTCAACCGTGGACCGGAACAGCGTGCGGACAAGATGCCGGCGATCTCCGACCTCCGGGAGTCCGGTTCGCTCGAGCAGGACGCCGACATGGTCATCCTGTTGCATCGCGAGAGCGCATATGAGAAGGACAACCCCCGGGCGGGCGAGGCCGACCTGATCGTGGCCAAGCACCGTAACGGGCCGACGCGAACCGTCACCGTCGCCTTCCACGGGCACTATTCGCGCTTCGCCGATCTCGCGCCCGGTTCGTAGATTCCGCGTTAAAGCGACCCCCGCATCCCCGGTACGCTAGCGGAAGGGCGGTAAAACCGCGCAAGCTTTCGGGTTGTCCGGATTTGCTCGTGGCTGGCCGCCGCGAAGGAGATACCCGCGTGAAGGTTGGCATTGGGCGAGAGCGCATCGAGGGAGAGCGGCGGGTCGCCGCGACACCGGAGACTGTGCAGCAACTACGGGGCCTCGGTGTCGAGGTCCTGATCGAGGCCGGCGCCGGAATCGCTGCAGGATTCTCCGATCGCTCATACACGGATGCCGGTGCCACCGTCGTCCCCGAGCTCGCGCTCGATGACCTCGACGTCTACTGCCACGTGCGCCCGCTCACCCCCTCCCGTGCCGCCAAGCTCCACTCCGGCCTCGTCACGGTCGGACTCGCGGCCCCCGCAAACGAACTTCCGACCGTCACGGCTCTCGCCGCGGCCGGCGTCACCGCCTTTGCCCTCGAACTCGTGCCGCGCATCAGCCGCGCCCAGTCGATGGACGCGCTGACCTCGCAGGCCCTCGTCGCCGGCTACCGGGTCGTTCTCGAGGCGGCCATCCGCTTCCCGCGGTTCTTCCCGATGTACATGACCGCTGCCGGCACCATCCCGCCCGCCCGTGTCCTCGTCCTCGGCGCCGGCGTCGCGGGCCTGCAGGCGATCGCGACGGCCAAGCGCCTCGGCGCGCGCGTCTCCGCGTACGACGTGCGCCCGGCATCCGCCAACGAGGTCACCTCGATGGGCGGAACCTTCGTGACGCTCGACCTGGATGCCGTCGAGGGCGCGGGCGGGTACGCCCGCGAGCTCAGCGAAGACCGCGCGGTCCGCCAGCGCGAGCTCCTCGCCCCCCACGTCGCCGCGGCGGATGTCCTCATCACCACGGCCGCGATTCCCGGCCGCCCCGCACCCCTGCTCGTGACGCACGACATGGTCGCCGGCATGCGGCCCGGCTCCGTCATCGTCGACCTCGCCGCCGAAACCGGCGGAAACGTCGAAGGCGTCGTCGCCGGCGTCGACACCCTCGTGCCGGTCGCGAGCGGGGACGGGACCGTCACCCTCGTCGGGATGAAGGACGCGGCATCCACGATGCCCGCAGACTCCTCACGCCTGTACGCGAAGAACGTCGCGAACCTCCTCGCTCTCATGACGAGCGAGGGCACGGTCGCCCCCGATTTCACCGACGAGGTCATCGCCGGCGCATGCCTCACCCACTCGGGCGAAGTGACGCACGAACCGACCAAGGCCGCCCTCGCGGCCCAGGCCGCGCTGCAAGGAGAAGACTGATGGATCCGATCACCCTGTTGACCGTGGTGGTGCTGGCGGTCTTCGTCGGCTTTGAAGTGGTCTCGAAGGTCTCGAGCACCCTGCACACCCCGCTGATGAGCGGCGCGAACGCCATTCACGGCATCATCCTGATCGGCGCGATCACCGTCGCTGGCCAGACGACCAACATCTGGCTGCTGGTCGTGGCGCTGCTCGCCGTGCTCCTCGCGACAGCGAACCTCGTCGGCGGCTTCGTCGTCACCGACCGGATGCTCAAAATGTTCGCCCCCCGCAAACCGGCCGGCACCGACGCGAAGGACACCGCCAAATGAGCCTGCTCAGCCCCGAATGGACCGGGCTTCTCTACCTGGTCTCCGCCGTCTGCTTCATCCTCGCCCTGCGCGGGCTGTCCTCGCCCAAGACCGCCAGGCGCGGCAACCTGATCGGCGCCGCCGGAGCGCTCCTCGCCGTCATTACGGTGTTCTTCTCGGTCCGGATGGACAACATCCCCGCCATCATCGTGGCCATCGCCGTCGGTTCGGCCATCGCCGCCCCGATCTCCCGCCGCGTGCAGATGACGCAGATGCCCCAGCTCGTCGCCCTCTTCAACGGCGTCGGCGGCGGCGCAGCCGCCCTGGTGGCCATGCTCGAGCTCGGTGAAAGCGCCAATGGCTGGACCAGGGTCGCCGTCGTCTTCACGATGCTCGTCGGCGCGGTGTCCTTCGCCGGCTCCGCCGTCACGGTCGGCAAGCTCCAGGGCCTGATCAGCTCCCGCCCGCTCGTGTTCCCCGGGCTGGCCTGGGTCATGGGCGGCATCGTCCTCCTGGCGCTCGTCACCGGCGGCTTCGTCGTCGGCACCGGTGCCGCCGGCTGGGCGGTCGTGCTGCTCGTTCTCGGCCTCGTCGTCGGCGCGCTGCTCGTGCTGCCGGTCGGCGGCGCGGACGTGCCCATCGTCATCTCCCTGCTGAACGCATTCACCGGGCTCGCCGTCGCGGCCTCGGGCATCGTGATCGGCAACCTCCTGCTCGTCGTCGCCGGCACCCTCGTCGGTGCAAGCGGCACGATCCTGACCCGCGCGATGGCCGCGGCAATGGGCCGCGGAGTCAGCGGTATCATGTTCGGCGCCTTCAAGGGTGGCTCGACCGCGGGCTCGACCACGCAGAGCGACCGTCCTGTCCGGTCCTCCAGCCCCGAAGACGTCGCCGTGCTGCTCAACTACGCCCAGCGGGTCGTCATCGTTCCTGGCTACGGTCTTGCCGTCGCCCAGGGCCAGCACACGATCGCCGAACTCGCAACGACCCTGCAGGCCAGGGGTGTCGAGGTCGTCTTCGCGATCCACCCGGTCGCCGGGCGGATGCCGGGACACATGAACGTGCTCCTTGCCGAGGCGAACGTTCCGTACGAGTCGCTCAAGGAAATGGCCGAGGTCAACCCCGAGTTCAAGAACACCGACGTCGCCCTCGTCGTCGGCGCGAACGACGTGGTCAACCCCGCGGCCAAGACCTCGCCCGGCTCGCCGATCTACGGGATGCCGATCCTCGACGTCGGCGATGCCCGCCAGGTCGTCTTCCTTAAACGCTCGATGCGCCCCGGTTTCGCGGGCATCGAGAACGAGCTGCTCTACGACCCGAAGACGACGCTGCTCTTCGGCGACGCCAAGGATTCCCTCACCAAGATCCTCGGCGCGGTCAACGCGCTCTAGGCTCTGTCCCCGAGCGGATGCTCCGAGCCGGCCCGCGTAGACTTGGCCAGTCTCGCCACCCGATAACGAGCATCCGCTACCGGCAGGAAGCCGCAGGCAGGAAAGGGGTCTTCGCATGGCCGACGCACCGGACAATGCCCGCACGGACCACCGCACCGCGGGCTATTGGACAGTGCCCCTCGTGCGCGCTGCGATCGCCGTCGTCCCGGCCGTCCTGATCACCTTCACCGCGAACCACTCTCCGGAATTCGGGCTCCTGGTGTTCGGCGCGTTCGCCTTCGTGAGCGGCGTCGCCGTCGCCGTGCTGAGCCGCCGCACTCTCGCAGACTCCCGTGAACGCGGCGCCTTCCTCGTGCAGGGCGTCGCCGGTGTGGTAGCCGGGGTGCTCGCGCTCGGCTTCCACGGCGGTGGGCTCGGCTTCTTCCTCTACCTCGTCACGGTCTGGGGCGTCGTGACCGGCTTCCTGGAACTGTCGAGCGGCATCCGCGCCCGGCGCAGGGACCCTGCAGACCGTGACTGGCTCGTGATGGGCGCGGCGACCGTGCTGTTCGCGATCGTTGTGCTGGTGCTACCGCCGAACGTCGTCGTCTCCGTCGGCCTGCTCGGCGCCTATCTCGTGATGCTCGCGGTCTACCTCGGCATCGCAGCGTTCTCGCTCAAGTGGGCCGTGGCGGCCGGCGCCGCCCAGGCACCCCTCGACTCGATTCACCCCGCAGCACCCAACGATTCGGACACTCAGTGACCCAGAACACGCCGCGCAAGCCCAGCCGCTCCGAAGTACTGAAGCCGCTCGAACTGGTCGGCCTCGCCGGCGTGATGGCCCTCTTCCTCGGGCTCGTCGTGCTGATGAGCACCAGGGAGCCGCTGCTCGCCCTGGTCGGGTTCGGCATCACGTTCATCGTGGTGCTCGTCGTGATCGCGATGCTCGTGCTCAACATCAAGCCCAACGACGCCGAGAAGACCGACATCGACGAGCAGGACAAGGGCCAGCAGCCCTAAGCCGGTCAGCCGAGGTAGTCGACGAGGCTGTCGGCGAGGCCGACGTATGCCGCGGGAGTCAGCGCGAGCAGGCGGGCCCGGGCATCCTCCCCGATCTCGAGCCCGGAGACGAAGGCGACGAGGTCTGCCTGGTTGATCCGCTTGCCACGGGTGAGCTCCTTGAGCAGCGCGTAGGGGTCTGCGATCGTCGACCGGCCGGCCGAGACCTCCGCCCGGATCACGGTCTGGATGGCCTCGCCGAGGATCTCCCAGTTGACGTCGAGATCGTGAGCGAGCAGGGCCCTGTCGATGTCGATCTCGCCGAGCCCGCGCACGATGTTGTCGAGGGCGAGCAGGGAGTGGCCGAAGCCGACGCCGATGTTGCGCTGGGTCGTCGAATCGGTCAGGTCCCGCTGCATGCGCGAGGTGACCAGGGTCGCGGCGAGCGAGTCGAGGATCGCCGAGGACAGTTCGAGGTTCGCCTCGGCGTTCTCGAAGCGGATCGGGTTGATCTTGTGCGGCATCGTCGATGAGCCGGTCGCGCCGGCCTGCGGGATCTGCCGGAAGTAGCCGAGGGAGATGTAGGTCCAGACGTCCGTTGCGAGGTTGTGCAGCACCCGGTTGACGTGGGACACCTTCGAGTACAGCTCGGCCTGCCAGTCGTGCGATTCGATCTGGGTCGTGAGCGGATTCCAGGTCAGCCCGAGGCCCTCGACGAAGGTGCGGGACACTGCCGGCCAGTCGATCGTAGGATCCGCAGCGACGTGCGCCGCGAACGTTCCGGTCGCACCGCTGAATTTGCCGAGATAGTCGTTGGCCTCGACCTGCGCGGCCAGGCGCTCGAGCCGGTACACGAAGACCGCGATCTCCTTGCCGACGGTCGTCGGCGTTGCCGGCTGGCCGTGGGTGCGGGCGAGCATCGCGTCCGCCCGGTATTCGAGGGCGCGCAGCCGGAGCAGTCCGATGGTCGCGCGGAGCTTGGGCAGCCAGACCTCGCGCACGGCGGAGCTCACGGTGAGGGCGTACGCGAGGTTGTTGATGTCCTCGCTCGTCGCGGCGAAGTGGGTGAGCTCGCTGATCCGGTCGAGACCGAGCGTGGTCAGGCGGCGGCGCACGAGGTACTCGACCGCCTTGACGTCGTGGCGGGTAGTGGCCTCGAGAACGGCGAGTTCGTCGATCTCGGCCTGGCCGAAGTCGGTGACGAGGGCGCGCAGCGAGGCCTTGTGTCCGGCGTCGAGCGGAGTCGAACCGAACAGGCTGCGATCGGTGAGGGTGATCAGCCACTCGACCTCGACGTGCACCCGCGCGCGGTTGAGTCCGGCCTCCGACAGGTACTCCCCGAGTTCGGTGACGGCGGTCCGGTAGCGGCCGTCTAGCGGGCTGAGGACCTGGGGGGGTAGTGGACTCATCGGACTCCCTGTCGAATTGCGGGCTCTAGTTGCGCGAAGAGCGCGAGGTTTGCCTTCTCAATCATGCCCAATACCGAGTCAAACAACGCATCGTCGGAATAGTACGGGTCCGGCACGTCGTGCAGGGACGCCTGTTCCTGGTCGAAGCTGAGCAACAGGCGTACCTTGCTCCTGTCCCGGTCGCTCACCGCCCAGTTGCGCAGGATGCGCTCCTGGGTGCGGTCGAGCACGACGACGAGGTCGTAGTCGCTGAACCAGACCGGGTCGAACTGGCGGGCGCGATGGTGGCTGCCGTCATACCCCTGCCGTTTGAGGGCGGTGACCGTGCGGGCATCCGCCTGCTCGCCGACGTGCCAGTCGCCGGTGCCCGCAGAGCTCGTGAAGATCAGCCGGCCCAGCCCGGACCGGGTGACCAGGTCGCGCAGGGTGATCTCCGCCATCGGCGAGCGGCAGATGTTGCCGGTGCAGACGAAGATGATCCGAAAGGGCGTCGCCTCGTCGGGGCGGATCGCCGAGAAGGTCATGGCTCCATTGTCCGTCACTTTCGCCTCCTCCACACCTGCTCGGGGGACCTCGCTTTCCCCAGGTTCCCGTCGGCCGGTGCTCCGGAGGTCACGGGCGCACAGGATCGGTCTGTCGGGGCCCGCCGGGTCGGCCTCGCGGAAGGGCAGGCCGATGCAGTGGTGGCAGTATCCGCCGGAAACCGACCGGTTGACCGAACTGCGGCACCAGCGGATGCTGCTGCGCACCCTGGCCGACGACATCGCCCTCGCGGCGCGCCGGCTTCTCCCCGCCGGAGCCCCGGCAGAGTGGCGCTCCGAGGCGCAGCGCGCCTATCTCGAACGCCGCTGGGAACTCGCCGCGCTCCTGGCCGGGGCGGAGCGGAGCATCGAGGAGACGCTCACCGCGGTGCTGGCGCGAATCGACGGTGTGAAGGCGCAACTCGCGGCCGAGGAGGTGGCGGCAGCGGCCGCTGCGACGACGTCGGTGCCGCAGGCACCTGGCGGAACCCGGGCGACCTCCGGAGGATGGTCTGAGTGAGCGGGCCGGGGTCGGGCGAGGGACTGCTGATCTCCAGTGGTGGCGGGACCCTCGTCGCGACGGACGCCGTTCTCGCCGAGGCGGCCGTGCTCCGGGCGCTTCAGACGGAATCCGAGTCCTGGCGCGCCCGGCTCGCCCGGATCCGGGCGCTCGACTCCTCGCCGACCCCCGCCGTGCGCTGGACGGACGCCGACCCGGGCCTCGGCATCCTGCGGACCGACACGGTGCTCGCCGACATCAGTGAGCGGAGCAGGACGCTCGCAGACGCCCTCGTGACGGCCGCGGAAGGATACGGGCGCGTCGAGCGGGTGGTGGAGCGGGCGAGTGGCGTCGCGGGAGCGTGGCTCGGCTACCTCGTGGGGCGTGCAGCCCCGCTGATGATCCTCGGTGCGCTGCCGAACCTCGCGGCCTTCGTCCTCGGCGGACTCGTGAGCAGGGCGCTCTTCGGCGGCGCCGTGGCCGGAGGGAGCCTGGCGGAGGTCGCGGCCTGGTTCCAGGCAAACCCGGGAGTGTTGAGCGACCCGGCCGTCGTCGCCGCGGTGCGCGTGCTCGTGTCCTCCGCCGACGACGCAGCCGTCGGCGCGCTCGGGTTGCCGTTTCCCGCCGCACTCGAACTGGGCGACGAGGGGCTCGGCCTGCTCGGTGTCTCGTCCGTCGCGGGGGCGGCGCTGCTCCTGGTCCGCCCGTTCGGCCTCCTCGCGGAGACGCCGGTGAGCGTGCACCGGGTGACCGAGACCGGAAGCCCGCTGCATCCGGCCGTCCTCGCGGCCCTGGCCCCTGACGGGTTCGGGGAGCTCGCCCGGCGAATCCCCGACGCGAGGGCCGACGGTCCGCAGATCCGGATCGAGCGCTACGCCGGCGCCGCAGGCTCCCCGCCGTCCTGGATCGTCTATGTCGGCGGCACCGCGGAGTGGGACCCGACCGGCACCGTGCAGCCGTTCGACCTGACCAGCGATGTCGCCGGCGCGGCGGCGGGCGACGCGGGTTCGGGCACCGGCAACCTCGGCCCCTCCGGTTCGTATCGCGCCGCCGTCGAGGCGATGCACGCGGCCGGGATCCAGCCGCAGGACCCGGTGCTCCCGGTCGGGCACTCCCTCGGCGGCCAGATCGCGGTCCAGCTCGCGGAGTCCGGAGAATTCAACACCGTCGGCGTCGCCTCCTTCGGCGGCCCGACGGCAGCGCTCGCCATTCCGGCCGGGGTGGAGGCCGTCACCGTCGAGCACACCGACGACATCGTTCCGGCGTTCGGCGGCATGCCGCCAGGGGTCGACGACCGGGTCCTCGTGCGCAGCCGGGCGTTCGCCGCCGGTGAGGCGCCGACGGGGCAGGCGTTGCCTGCGCATTCCCTCACGAGCTACCAGGCCACCGCTCGCCTGATGGACGGGTCGGCGGAGCCGAACCTGCTGCGCTTCCGGGACACCCTGGCCGGGGTCGGCGCAACGGGACCGGCCGAGGTCACCCGGTGGCGCGGCATCCGCGTGACGGGGCCGTTAACCCGGGCCGTGAACCCCGTACGTGAACCCGGTACGGGGGGCGGGTTACTGGCGGCCGGTGGCGGGACGCGCGAGCACACCGAGCAGCCAGCTGATGATGCCGAGAACGAGTGCCCCGAGCACCCCGGTCCAGAAGCCGTCGACCTGCAACCCGAAGCCGAGGCCGTCGGAGATCAGGGCCACGAGCATGAGGAGCAGTCCGTTGACGATCAGCGCGAGGAGGCCGAGGGTCAGCACGTAGAGCGGGAAGGCGATGACACGTACAAAACCGCCGATCACGCCGTTGACGAGACCGAAGATGAGGGCGATGAGGAGATAGGTCACGACGATGGCGCCGGTGTCCGGCGCATAGGGTTCGACGCTCACCCCCGACACGAGGAGGGTGGTGAGCCACAGGGCGACGGCATTGAGGATCAGCTTGATCAGAAATCGGGCCATGCGACCACTATGGCACCTGGCCAGCCGCTGCGCACTCGTCGCGCTGACGGTTGCGCTGCCGGTTGCACGGCCGGTCTCCGCGCAGCCCATGCGGCCGCGCGAATACGCCCCGGCGTAGAATCGCCGAGTGAGCCCCACAGACCAGTCAGCGGTGCGACTGCGCCCCGAAATCATCGCCCTCCCGGCCTACAGGCAGGGAAAGGCGGCAGCCGCGAGTGCCTTCAAGCTCTCGAGCAACGAGAACCCGTTCGGGCCGCTGCCCGGTGTGATCGCTGCCGTCGGCGCCGAGACGACGTACAATCGCTATCCGGATGCCTCCGCGTCCGAACTCCGGGAACGCCTCGCCGCACGCTACGGGCTTTCGCCGGACGAGGTGCACGTGGGCAGCGGTTCCGTCGCCCTGCTCTCCCAGCTCATCCTCGCCGCGGCGGGCCCAGGGGACGAAGTCGTCTATTCCTGGCGCTCCTTCGAGGCATACCCGAGCCTCGTCACCGTCGCAGGCGCGACGAGCGTGCAGGTGCCCAACCGGCCGGATCACGGCCACGACCTCACTGCCCTGGCCGCCGCGATCACCGAGCGCACCCGCGTGCTCATCGTCTGCAGCCCGAACAACCCGACCGGCACGATCGTGCGCGCTGCGGAGTTCGAGGCCTTCATGGCGGTCGTCCCCTCGACGCTGCTCGTCATCCTCGACGAGGCGTACGCCGAGTTCGTGACCGACCCCGACGCCGTCAGGGGCATCTCCCTGCTGGGCCGCTACCCGAACCTCGTCGTGCTCCGCACCTTCTCCAAGGCCTACGGCCTCGCCGGGCTCCGGGTCGGCTACGGTCTCGGGCCGGTCGCGATCCTCGATGCTGCCCGTGCGACGGCGATTCCGCTGTCGGTCACGGGGGTCGCCAGTGCTGCCGCGATCGCATCGCTCGATGTCGATGACGAACTCATGGAACGGGTGCGCACCATCGGCATCCGTCGTGACACGATCTGGAGAGCGCTCACCGAGCAGGGCTGGAACACTCCCGCACCCCAGGGCAACTTCATCTGGTTGCCGACGGGCGCGGAAACCGGTGTCGCCGCCGAGGCGCTCGGTGCGGCCGGACTCGTGGTGCGGCCCTTCCCCGAGGGGATCCGGATCTCAATCGGCGAGGAAGAATCTGTGGAAGAACTACTGCGAACCTGCGCGGAACTTGTACAAAATCTACCAATAGGGCATTCGGCCCGGCGGCTAGGTTAGTACGATGGCAGCGCGCGAGAACGACTCACCCCTGGTTCAGGTGCTCTCCACGAGCGGGCTCGTCGAGCCGAGCGAGGCGGCGGCTGAGTTCATGCCCTACCTCGACCGACTGACCGAAGACGACCTCCGCAGGTTCTACCGCGACATGGTCGTCGTCCGTCGTTTCGATAAGGAGGCGGCGAACCTGCAGCGGCAGGGCCAGCTCGCCCTCTGGGTGCCGAGCCACGGCCAGGAGGCCGCCCAGGTCGGAAGCGCGTACGCCACCCGCCCCCAGGACCACGTCTTCCCCTCCTACCGTGAGCACGTCGTCGGCATGATCCGCGGGCTTGACCTCGTCGACATCCTGCGGATGCTGCGCGGCGTCACCCTCGGCGGCTGGACCCCCGAGGACCACGGCAACTTCCATCTCTACACTCTCGTTCTCGCCTCGCAGACCCTGCACGCGACCGGATACGCGATGGGCATGCAGCTCGACGGCACGACCGCGACCGGCAACCCCGAAACCGATGAGGCGGTCATCGTCTACTACGGTGACGGGGCCTCCTCCCAGGGCGACGCGAACGAGGCCCTCGTCTTCGCGGCGAGTTACCAGACCCCGCAGGTCTTCTTCCTGCAGAACAACCACTGGGCGATCTCGGTGCCGGTCACCCGGCAGTCGCGCACCCCGCTCTACCTCCGCGCCGGCGGCTTCGGCATGCCCGGCACCCAGGTCGACGGCAATGACGTGCTCGCGAGCTACGCCGTCACCGCCAAGCACCTCGACGACGCGCGCGCGGGCAAGGGCCCCGCCCTGATCGAGGCGATGACCTACCGGGTCGGTGCGCACACCACCGCAGACGACCCCACCAAGTACCGGGACCCGGAGGAACTCGCCGCCTGGGTCGCGAAAGACCCGATCGTCCGGTTCCGCGCCTACCTGCAGGGCCTCGGCGTCGAGCAGGACTTCCTCGACGCCGTCGACGAGGAGGCCGAGGACCACGCAGCGGATGTCCGCCGCCGCGCCCTCGAGATCCGCTCGCCGGAGCGTTCCGTCATCTTCGACAACGTCTACGCCGAACCCCACCCGCTGATCCAGGAACAGAAGGCCTGGCTCGACCGATACGAAGCATCCTTCGAAGGAGGCGACGCGTGAGCGACACGATCGTGACCGAGACCCCGGTCCGGGAGCCGGCCGCGTCTGCAGTGCCCGCGGCAGCATCCGCCGTTCCGGCCACCTCGGCTAACCTCCCGATGGCCAAGGCCCTGAACGCCGGCCTCCGCCAGGCGATGCTCGACAATCCGAAGGTCCTGATGATGGGCGAGGACATCGGACCGCTCGGCGGCGTGTTCCGCGTCACCGAGGGCCTGCACGCCGAATTCGGCGACAAGCGCGTGCTCGACACCCCGCTCGCAGAGTCCGGCATCGTCGGCACCGCAATCGGCCTCGCCCTCCGCGGCTACCGTCCCGTCTGCGAGATCCAGTTCGACGGCTTCGTCTTCCCCGGCTTCGACCAGATCACCAGCCAGCTCTCCCGGATGCGCAACCGGCACGAGGGCCAGGTCACGATGCCCGTCGTGATCCGGATTCCCTACGGCGGACACATCGGCTCGATCGAGCACCACCAGGAGAGCCCGGAGGCGTACTTCGCGCACACCCCCGGCCTGCGCGTTGTGAGCCCCTCGAACCCGCACGACGCCTATTGGATGATGCAGGAGGCGATCGCCTCCGACGACCCGATCATCTTCTTCGAGCCGAAGAGCCGCTACTGGCCCAAGGGCGAGGTCCGTTTTGGCGCGAGCGGGATTCCCCTGCACGCGAGCCGGGTTGTCCGCGCCGGCGCCGACGTCACCCTCGTCGGCCACGGCGCCATGGTCACGGTCCTGCTGCAGGCCGCCGAACTCGCCGCGGTCGAGGGCATCAGCATCGAGGTCATCGACCTGCGCTCGATCTCCCCGATCGACTACGGTCCCATCCTCACCTCCGTGGAGAAGACCGGCCACCTGGTCGTCGCTCAGGAAGCATACGGCTTCGTGAGCGTCGGCTCGGAAATCGCCGCGACCGTCACGGAGCGCTCGTTCTACCACCTCGAGGCTCCTGTGCTGCGGGTTTCCGGCTTCGACACCCCCTTCCCGCCCGCGGCCGTCGAGACCCATTTCCTGCCGTCCCCCGACCGGGTCCTCGAAGCGGTCGATCGTTCCCTCGCCTACTGACATGCACCGCCCCGCACCTCGCATGACCCACAGCAAGGAACCCAGATGAGCGTCCTGAACTTCACCCTTCCCGATGTCGGTGAGGGCCTCACCGAGGCTGAAATCGTCGAGTGGCGGGTCGCCCCCGGCGACACCGTGTCGATCAACCAGGTGCTCGTCGAGATCGAGACGGCCAAGTCGCTCGTCGAACTGCCGTCCCCCTTCGTCGGCGTCGTCGGCGACATCCTCGTCGAGGTCGGAACGACCGTGGACGTCGGAACGGTGATCATCACCATCGTCCCTGCCGAGGAGCCCGCCGCCGTCAGTGCGGCTCCTGCCGCTGCAGCCGCTGCCGTGCCGGCGGATGCCGGAGCAGGGAAGGTACCCGCCGTAAACGTCACCGAGCTGGCCGGCGCAGCCCTCGACACCGGGTCGACCATCACCGCTGAGGAGCCGAAGGTGCTCGTCGGCCGGGGAGCCGCTCCGAGCGTGCCGACCCGACGCCGTCGGGGATCCGACGGTGCCGCGCCGCACGCCTCGATCGCCCCTCCCGCGATCGAAACGCCCCGGCCGGCGGCCGCAGCCCAGGCGCGGGCGCCGCGCGCGGCATCCGCCGGGCCCGTCATTGCCAAGCCCCCGATTCGCAAGCTCGCGAAGGACCTCGGCGTCGATCTCGCCCTCGTCGAGGCGACCGGCCCCGTCGGCGACGTCACCCGCGAGGACGTGCTGCGCGGGGCGACCCAGGCCAGCGTGTTCCGCAACATCCAGACGCCCGAGTGGCCGAGCGACCGTGAGGAGCACATCCCGGTCAAGGGCGTGCGCAAGGCGATCGCGCAGGCCATGGTCGGCAGCGCCTTCACCGCGCCGCATGTCAGCCTGTTCGTCGATGTCGACGCCACGCGCACGATGGAGTTCGTCAAGCGCCTCAAGGCCTCGACCGACTTCGCCGGGGTGCGGGTCTCGCCGATGCTGATCATGGCCAAGGCGATGATCTGGGCCGTGCGCCGCAACCCGACCGTCAACTCGGTCTTCACCGACGACGAGATCATCATCAAGCACTACGTGAACCTCGGCATCGCCGCGGCCACCCCGCGCGGGCTGATCGTGCCGAACGTCAAAGAGGCCCAGGACATGAGCCTGCTCGAACTCGCTCGCGCCCTCGAGACGCTCACCCTCACGGCCCGCGACGGCAAGACGACGCCGGCAGACCAGGCCGGGGGCACGATCACGATCACGAACATCGGCGTCTTCGGCATGGACACCGGCACCCCGATCCTCAACTCCGGCGAAGCCGGGATCGTCGCACTCGGCACGATCAAGCCCAAGCCCTGGGTCGTCGACGGTGAGGTGCGCGTGCGCCAGGTCACGACGATCGGCGCGAGCTTCGACCACCGGGTCGTCGACGGTGACGTGGCGAGCCGCTTCCTGGCGGATGTCGCGAGCATCATCGAGGAACCGGCCCTCCTCCTCGAATAGGCGTCCCGAACAGCGCACAAACTTTGGGAAGCCTTACCTCACCAGCTCTTTAACGCGCTGGTGAGGTAAGGCTTTCCACGCTGGCGGACGCGGATTCCCTGTGGTCTGATGTTCCAATGACCTCCATCGCCCCCGCCAGAATCGCCCCCGTCGCTCCTGCAGTCGAAGCCGCAGCCGACGACCGGAAGCGCACCGAGAGCCACGCCGGCCGCCTGAACTGGCTCCGCGCCGGGGTGCTCGGCGCCAACGACGGCATCGTCTCCGTCGCGGCCCTCGTCGTCGGCGTCGCCGGCGCGAGCGGCTCGACAGCAGTCATCGCCGCGGCCGGCACAGCCGGTCTCGTCGGCGGGGCGATCTCGATGGCCCTCGGTGAATACGTCTCCGTCAGCAGCCAGAGCGACAGCCAGCGCACCCTGATCGCGCGCGAGAAGCAGGAACTGAGCGTCGACCCGCAGGGCGAGCTCGAGGAACTCGCGAAACTCTACGAAAAGCAGGGCCTCGCGCCCGCGACGGCCCGCCAGGTCGCCACGGAATTCACCGCGATCGACCCCGTGCGCGCCCACCTGCTCGCCGAGCACAGCATCACGGAAGACGACGTCGTCAGCGCCTGGCATGCCGCCTGGGTCTCCGCCGCGGCGTTCACCCTCGGCGCGCTGCTCCCGTTCCTGGCGATCCTGCTCCTGCCCGCGAGCGTGCGCATCCCGATCACCTTCGGCGCCGTGCTCGTCGCCCTCGCCGCCCTCGGGGCGACCGGCGCCCACCTCGGCGGCAGCCCCAAGCTGCGGGCGATCATCCGCGTCGTGCTCGGCGGCTCCGCCGCGCTCGTGGTCACCTTCCTGATCGGATCCCTGCTCGGCACCTCCGGCGTCGTCTAGCCCGCCAGTCACCGAGTGGTGGCGAGCCCACCTAATGGTTTTGACAATCATTATCAATAGGGATAGCGTCGCTTACGTGACCCCCTCGAAACTCCTCGTACCCGCACTCCTGGCCGCGGCCGCGCTCACCCTCAGCGGATGCTCGGCCACGACGCCCGGTTCGGCCGGAGGCTCCGGAGGAGCATCGGGCGACCTCCGGGTCGTCGCGACGACCACCCAGGTTGCCGACCTCGCCCGCAACGTGATCGGCGACGCCCCGGGCGTCACGCTGACCCAGCTCATCCAGCCGAACCAGAGCGCGCACAGCTACGACCCGTCCGCGGCCGACCTGACCGCCCTCGGCCGCGCCGACGTGCTCGTGATCAACGGCGTCGGCCTTGAGGAATGGCTCACCGACGCGATCGACGCCTCCGGCTTCCACGGCGTCACGATCGACTCCGACGCGGGCATCACGATCGCAGAGAGCGGCGCCGGAAACGACGAGGCCCCCCACACGGCGGATGCCGCACACGACCACGCGGGCGGCAACCCGCACATCTGGACCGACGTCGCCAACGCGGAAGCCATGACCCGCACCATCGCCGCCGGTCTCGCGTCCGCGAGTGCCTCCGACGCCGACCGGGCAGCTGCCTTCACGGCCGACGCCACCGGCTACGGAAGCACGCTCGCCGCGCTCGACGGCTGGATCCGCGCGAACATCGACCCCGTCCCCGCCGCGGAGCGGCTTCTCGTCAGCAACCACGACGCCTTCGGCTATTTCACGGCCGCATACGGCATCACCTACGTCGGCAGTGTGATCCCGAGCTTCGACGACAACGCCGAACCGAGCGCAACCGAAATTGACCAGCTCGTCACGAAGATCAAGGCCACCGGCGTCAAGGCCGTGTTCTCCGAGGCCTCGATCAGCCCCAAGGCCGCCGACACGATCGCCCGGCAGGCCGGCGTCACCGTGTACTCCGGCGACGACGCCCTGTATGGCGATTCCCTCGGCCCGGCCGGCAGCGACGGTGCCACCTACGTCGCCTCCCAGCTGCACAATGTGCGCCTGATCCTCGAGTCCTGGGGCAGAGCCCCCACCGCCGTCCCGGCAGACCTGCGAGAGTGAACACGTGAACGAGAACGATTCTCAACCGCGGACCACCGCGCCGCTCGCCCTCCACGTGGCCGGGGCATCCTTCGCATACGCCCAGGCGCCCGCGCTCGAAGACGTCACCTTCGACCTGCGCGCGGGCGAGGCCGTCGCCCTGATCGGGCCGAACGGTTCGGGAAAGTCGACCCTGCTCAAGGGAGTGCTCGGCCTGATCCATCGCACAGCAGGCACGGTCGAGGTGCTCGGTGAATCCCCTGCCCCCGCAGGCGCGGTCGGGTACGTGCCCCAGGCCGACGAGCTCGACCCGGAATTCCCGGTCACCCTCGAGCAGGTGGTGATGATGGGGCGGTACCGTTCCCTCGGCTGGCTGCGCCTGCCCGGCAAACGCGACCGCGCGCACGTCGCCGCGGCCCTCGAGGCCGTCGGGCTCTCCGAACGCGCCAGGACCCGGTTCGGCGAACTCTCCGGGGGCCAGCAGCAGCGCGGCCTCCTCGCCCGCGCCCTCGCATCCGGGCCCCGCCTGCTCCTGCTCGACGAACCGTTCAACGGACTCGATCAGGAGAACCGCAACGCGCTCGTGGACACCGTGAAGCGACTCAAGACCGATGGCGTTGCCGTGCTCATCTCGACGCACGACCTCGAACTCGCCCGCGACGTCTGCGAATCGGTCCTCCTGCTGAACGGCGGCCAGGTCGCCTTCGGCCCGCTCGACGAGGTGCTCAGCCTCGAGAACGTCCAGCGCACCTTCCGGTCCGTCGGGGTCGAACTCGACGAGCACACCGTCGTCGTGCCCAGCCACACGGGGCACTGAGTGGATGCCTGGGGCGCGCTTCTCGACGCCTTCTCCCTGCCGTTCATGTCCCGCGCCCTCGTAGTGCTCCTCGTGCTGAGCCTCGTCGCGGGCATCGTCGGCGTGCTCGTCAACCTGCGCGGGCTCGAATTCATCAGCGACGGGCTCACGCACGCGGTGTTTCCCGGCATCGCGATCGGGTTCGTCTGGGGCGGCCGTGAGGGCCTCTTCGCCGGGGCGATCGTCGCGGCCGTGCTCACCGCGATCGTGTTGGCGGTGCTGATGCGCAAGGCAGTGCCGGTCGACGCCGCGATCGCGATCGTGTTCACGGCCATGTTCAGCATCGGCGTGATCGTCGTGTCCCGGCAGACCAACTATGTCGGCCAGCTCGAACAGCTCCTGTTCGGGCGGCTGCTCACGATCAGCGTGGTCGAGGTCGTCCAGACGGTCGTGATCTGCGCGATCGCCCTCCTCCTCGTGGGAGTCACACTCAAGGAGCAACTCTTCCGCGCCTTCGACCGCACCGGGTTCTCCGCCGTCGGCTACCGGCCCTTCGTGCTCGACCTCGTGCTCAACGTGGCGATCGCGCTCGTCGTCGTCGCCGCGTCGAGCGCCGTCGGAACCCTGCTCGTGCTCGCGGTGCTGATCGTTCCCGGTGCGGTCGCACGGCTCGTGACCGTGCGCCTGTGGCTGCTGTTCCCGGTCGCGGCGGTGTTCGCCGCCGTCGCGGCGTGGCTCGGCCTCTCCCTCGGTTACATGGCATCGGTGGGGGCCGGCATCAACCTGCCGAGCGGCGCGACCGTCGTGCTCGTGCTCGTCGCCGGCTATGCCTTCGCCCTCGTCGGCCGACTCCTGCTCGACCGGCTCCGGCACGGCAGGCTCCGGCATGACCGGCTGCGCGCGCCGCAGCCTCGGCCTGCGGCGGTGCGCTGATGGACTACTTCAGCACCGCCCTCATCGCCGCGACCGTGATCGGCGCACTGTGCGGCCTCGTCGGCTCCCTCGTCGTGCTGCGCCGGCGCACCTTCTTCGCCCAGGCCCTCACCCACGCCACCTTCCCCGGCGCGGTCGCCGCGGCGATGCTCGGGCTGAGCATTCCGCTCGGGGCCTTCGTCGCGAGCATCGCCATCGTCGGAATCATGACCGTGATCGGCCGGGTGCGCCGCCAGGGCAGCCAGGTGGCCTCTGGCATCGTCCTCACGGCGGGCTTCGCGCTCGGGGTGCTCCTGCAGGCGCTCAACCCGTCGCTACCCGTTCACGTCGATTCGTTCCTCGTCGGATCCATCCTGACCACGACCGGTTCCGACATCGGCCTCGCCGGCGGCGTCCTCGTGGTCGCCGTTCTGGTGATCGTCTTCTTCGGCAAGGAACTGCTGTTCTCGACCTTCGATGCGAGTGGATACCGCGCGGCCGGATACCGGGAATGGCCGATGGAACTTCTGACCCTGGGCCTCATCACCGCGACCGTCGTCACCGCGATGCCCGCGGTCGGCGCAATCCTCGCGATCGCCCTGATCGCAGCCCCCGCGGCCGCCGCGCGCCTGCTCGCCCGCACCGCGGGTCAGATCCTCATCGCGGCACCCGTCCTCGGGGCGACGGCCGGGATCAGCGGGGTACTGCTCTCGCGCGCCCTCGACGTCGCCGCCGGGCCCGCGATCGCGCTCACCGCAGCAGCGTTCTTCCTCCTGGCTCTCGCCGTGCGTCAGCTCCGCTCCCGGGCCGGCCGTTCCCGGACCGCCGCCCTGCCCACCCGGCCGGCTTCCGGTCGTGCCGCCGCCCGGGCGAGCCTAGGGTGGGAGTCATGAAGCGCAACACCTGGCAGCGCGAGGCCGTGCGCACCGCCCTCAGCGACACGGTCGGATTCGTGAGCGTGCAAGGCCTGCACACCCGCCTGCACGCCACCGGATCCCCGATCGGGCTCGCGACGGTCTACCGCGCCCTCGCCGACCTCGCGGGCGAAGGCGAGGCCGACTGCCTGCAGTCGCCCGACGGCGAAAGCCTCTACCGGGCCTGCAGCACGACAGAGCACCACCACCACCTGATCTGCCGGCACTGCGGCCTCACCGTTGAAATCGAAGCGGATGCCGTCGAAACCTGGGCGAAAAACGTCGCCGCCGAGCACGGCTTCACCCAGGCCGCCCACGTCGTCGACGTATTCGGCCTGTGCGCGGCGTGCACCGCGGCATCCGCCGCCGTTATCGCCTGAGCCGAGTTGCGCGGACACCCGTCGACCCGTAGAGTTGGCGGTTGCTGCGCATATCTTTGCGTGCACTGCCGGAATGCATCGGCTTCGCTTCCTGAACCAGTGAAGTGAAACTGCTGCGTACGGCCGACAAGAGATCTTGGGAAGGGCATTCGCCCTTCGGTATTGGAGGAGAACCATGGCAGCAACCTGCCAGGTGACCGGAGCCGTTCCCGGCTTTGGACACAACGTTTCGCACTCGCACCGACGCACCAAGCGTCGTTTCGACCCGAACGTACAGACCAAAAAGTACTACGTGCCTTCGTTGCGCCGTAACGTCACCCTGACCCTCTCGGTCAAGGGAATCAAGGTTATCGATGCTCGTGGCATTGAGTCGGTCGTCAAGGACCTGCTCGCCCGTGGGGAGAAAATCTAATGGCCAAGCAGCATGACGTCCGCCCGATCATCAAGCTCCGCTCGACGGCCGGCACCGGTTACACATATGTGACCCGCAAGAACCGTCGTAACGACCCCGACCGTCTCGTGCTCAAGAAGTACGACCCCGTAGTGCGCAAGCACGTTGACTTCCGAGAGGAGCGCTAACACATGGCCAAGAAGAGCAAGATCGCCCGTAACGAACAGCGCAAGATCGTTGTTGCCCGTTACGCCGTCAAGCGCCTGGAGCTGAAGAAGGCCCTCGTCGACGAGTCCGGTACGGACGAGTCGCGCGAGGCAGCCCGCCTCGGCCTCCAGAAGCTTCCCCGCAACGCTTCGCCGGTGCGCGTGCGCAACCGCGACGCCGTCGACGGTCGCCCCCGTGGCCACCTCTCCAAGTTCGGCATCTCGCGCGTGCGTTTCCGCGACATGGCGCACCGCGGCGAGCTGCCCGGCATCACCAAGTCCAGCTGGTAACACCCGCTGAATCGCTTCGCTGAACTCCGGTTACGCGAATGAGGGGATGTCGACTTCGGTCGACATCCCCTTTCTCGTACCCGGGCGGATGTCTCGTCGAGGGACCCCGGATTCCGCGTACAGCGGAAATGGCACTCCCGGAAGGGCAAAAAGCGCCCCAAGATGCCGAAAAACGCCGGAAATACGCGGAAGTTCCCGGAACTCTGTTAGATTCAACGCGGTCCAACCGACCAACGGATGCGCCTTCTGGCGTCGCCCGCATTACCCGCATACCTGTTTTTTACAGACGAAGGTCCGAGGAGGACACTCAATGGCTGACAAGTCGCTGAACAAGACCGAGCTCGTTGCCAAGGTTGCCGCAGACTCTGGCCAGAGCCAGGTTGCCGTCGACAGCGTGCTCAACGCTTTCTTTGCCGCACTCGCCGAAACCGTCGCGAGCGACGGCAAGGTCACCATCCCGGGCTGGCTCGGCGTCGAGCGCACCGCCACCGCGGCGCGCACCGGCCGCAACCCGCAGACCGGCGAAGAAATCGCCATCGCAGCAGGCCACCGCGTCAAGCTGACCGCCGGCAGCAAGCTGAAGGCCGCCGCCAAGTAACATCGGCACCCGTTCCACCCGTTCCACCTGCTTCACCTGCTTCACCTGCTTCACCTGCTTCACCTGCTTCACCTGCTTCACCTGCTTCATACAGAGGAGGGCGTCGGCTTCGGCCGGCGCCCTCCTCTGCGTCCGGTCCGCGGCATCCGCTCTCGGCATACCCACCCGGCTGGCCGGTTAAGCTGGAGCCGTGTCTCGTCTCGTGCGGATCTCCGGTCCTGCAGCCCTCCTCCTGGTGGCCGTGCTCTCGACCCTGCTGGCCCTCGCCTACGGCGGCGGCGCTGCTGCGCAACTGCTCGCCGACCCGGGGCCGCTCGTGCGCTGGGGACTCCCGGTGGCGAAGCTGCTCGTCAACCTGGGTGCCGCGGGCACGATCGGCGCCCTCGTGCTCGCCTGCTTCGCGCTCAGCCCCCGCGAGAGCGCATACGGCACCTCGCTCGACTTCGCCGCGGGAGCCGCGGCACTCTTCACCGCCGCCTCCGCGCTCACCGGGTTCCTGACGTTCCTGCAGGTGACGGATGTCCCGTTGGCCTTCGACGACCGCTTCAGCGCGACCGCCGGCCAGTTCTTCAGCCAGATCGAACTCGGCCAGGCCTGGCTCGCGACCACGCTCATCGCCGCGGGCGTCACGGTGCTGTGCTTCGCGGTGCGCAGCCAGACCGGGCTCGTTTTCGTCACGGCCCTCGCGATCGGCGCCCTCGTTCCGATGGCGCTCCAGGGCCACGCAGCGGGCAGCCAGGGCCACGACGTCGCGATCACGGCACTCGGCCTGCACCTCGTGTTCGCGGCGATCTGGCTCGGCGGGCTCCTGACGGTCGTCGTGCTCCGCAAACAGCTCGACGGCACGCGCATCAACGCCGTCATCGGCCGGTATTCGACGCTCGCCCTCGTGAGTTTCATCGTCGTCGCGGCCTCCGGTTACGTCAGCGCCGAACTGCGGATCGGCAGTATCGACCGGCTTCTGACGCCGTACGGCATCCTCGTGCTCGTGAAGGTCGTCGCCCTCATCACGCTCGGCGGTTTCGGCGTGCTGCAACGCCGGTTCCTCGTCGAGCGGATGCGCCGGGCCACGCTCGCGGGACCGGGCGCCGCCGGCCGCAGCGCTGGCACCTGGTTCTGGTGGCTCGTGGTCGGCGAGCTCGCTTTCATGGGACTCGCCTCAGGGGTTGCTGCGGCGCTCGCCCGTACCGCGACCCCGGTCGCCCAGGTCGTGGCGACCCAGGTCGCCACCTCGACCCCCGCGCAGATCCTCACCGGCGAGCTGCTGCCGCCAGAGCTGACCTTCGCCCGGTACTTCACCGAGTGGGACTTCGACCTGGCCTGGGTGCTGTTCTGCGCCTTCGGGCTCTTCTTCTACCTGGCCGGGGTGTACCGGCTGCGGGGGCGCGGCGACTCCTGG
The DNA here is from genome assembly GCF_035984545.1 of Cryobacterium sp. GrIS_2_6. NCBI lineage: Bacteria > Bacillati > Actinomycetota > Actinomycetes > Micrococcales > Microbacteriaceae > Cryobacterium > Cryobacterium sp. GrIS_2_6. The sequence continues at coordinate 3,281,163 of NZ_JAXCHP010000001.1, read as the reverse complement.
CCTGTCTACCGGACCGTCTCCTGGGTGGTCGGGATGCTCATCCTCTTCTACATCACCAACGGCGGCGCCAACCTGTACGCGAAGTACCTGTTCTCGTCGCACATGCTGATGCACATGGCGCTCACCATGCTCGTGCCGGTGTTCCTCGTGCCCGGCGCCCCGATCACCCTCGCCGCCCGGGCCATCCACAAGCGCACAGACGAGAGCCGCGGAGCCCGCGAGTGGATCCTCCTCGCGGTGCACTCCCGGTACGCCGGCGTCCTGACGAACCCGATCGTCGCCGCGGTGCTCTGGGCCGGGTCCCTCTGGGTGTTCTACTACTCGAACCTGTTCAGCTGGGCGACGACCGACCACATCGGGCACGAGTGGATGGTCGTGCACTTCCTGATCACCGGGTATCTGTTCGTGCAGTCCCTGATCGGCATCGACCCGGTGCCGTACCGGCTGCCCTACGCCTTCCGGCTGCTGCTGCTCCTCGGCACGATGGCATTCCACGCCTTCTTCGGGGTCGCCCTGATGACAGGGACGGGCCTGCTCCTCGCCGACTGGTACGGCGCGATGGGCCGCACCTGGGGGGTCAGTGCGATCGCCGACCAACAGCTGGGCGGCGGCATCGCCTGGAGCGTCGGCGAGATCCCGACGATCGCACTCGCGATCGCCGTCGCGATCCAGTGGTCCCGCAGCGACGAGAAGGAAACCCGGCGCAAGGACCGCAACGCCGACCGGACCGGCGAGGCCGAGCTCATCCGCTACAACGCCCAGCTCAAGCGGCTCGCCTCGCGCGACACCCGCCAGCCCTAGTCCCTGCTGGAACCGGTCAGCGGAGCTGGATCGCGAGCGCCCCGTCGGCCCCGACCACGACCTGGATCGCGACCGCGAACGGAACGTCCTCGTCCCGGGTGCTGAGGTCCCCGTCGAAGAGCGACTGCACGGCGACCTTGATGTGCGCCCTGCCTGCCGTCGCCGGCATGTCGAAGGCGGTGTCCCCGGCGGCGAGCGTCACGGCCGGGTATTCGGGAATCGACCAGGTCGGCACCGACTTGACCCTGTCGTTGATCTCGATCCCGAAGGGGCAATCCGAGGGCTGCAGGACCGTCTGCGTCGCGCAGGAATCGAGGAAGGCGTTGAGCTCAGACTGGACCTGCCCGACGAAGGACGCGTTCGGTTCGGCGTCGACCGAGACATCCGTCGCCCCGGACTGCGTCACGGGAACCGACTGCGGCGCCGCGCTCAGCAGGGCCGACTCGTGCGCGATCGTGTACCGGGCCGGGGCGAACGCGAGGTACGCGGCCTGGTTCGAGAACGTCACCGGGGCGTCGGCCGCCGCGTGCGCGCGCGTATCGAGGGTGAGGCCGTTGACCGAGAAACTCGCCTCGTGCAAGACCGTGACGCCGAGCACCGCGAGGGGGCTGGTGTCGAAGCGCCACGAGTCGAAGACCGCCGCGTACGTTCCAGCCCTGGCCACCCGGAACTCCATCGTCTGCGGCGCGCCGTCGAGGTCGAAGGCGTAGGTCACGGTGTGCACCTCGGCGGTGCCGGTGCCGGTGCCTGTGTCGGCTGCGTCCGGCTTCACCGTGTCGCTGACGAGCCTGATCGCAGTGATCGAACTGAGCACGGATGCCCGAAGCAGCGTGTCGGCAAGTTCCGTCGGCAGGCCGGCCGCCGTGAGCTCTGCCGTTGTCGGGGTCACCCCCGGCAGGCTCAGTGCGCTCGCGGTGTCGTGCCTGGCCAGGGCGTCGAGGTACTGGCGCACAAAACCACCCGCGCTGTATACCTCGCGGTTGAGCGAGCCGATCGCCGCGAACAGCGCGGCGACGAGGAGGACGACAACCACGACGATGGCGACGAGGGTTCGACCCCGGTCGCGCAGGGCCGTGCGGTCGCGGTTGCTCACGTCCACATTCTACGGGCGCGATTCTGAGGTGCCGGCGTGCGTGAGTGCGGGCCGGGAGCTGCGTCGTCCACGGATGCCCGGCATCCGCCCCCGGCACCGGCCAGGGCGGATACAGTGGAATGCTCCCTCCATTCCTACTGAAAGCGACCCGTGTCCCCGATTTCGTTGTCGCGTGAGCAGGCCGAGGTCTATCAGGCCATCGAGAACACGCGCCAGAATGTCTTCGTGACCGGGCGCGCCGGCACCGGCAAGTCGACGCTGCTGAACCACCTGTCGTGGAACACCAGCAAGCAGATCGTGATCGCCGCCCCGACCGGTGTCGCGGCGCTCAACGTGGGCGGGCAGACGATCCATTCGCTCTTCCGGCTGCCGATCGGCGTCATCGCCGACCACGCGATCGACCAGAACGACCAGGTCAAGAAGCTGCTCAACACGATCGACACCGTCGTGATCGACGAGGTCTCGATGGTCAACGCCGACCTGATGGACGCGATCGACCGCAGCCTCCGGCAGGCCAGGCAGCGCCCGAACGACAGCTTCGGCGGTGTTCAGATCGTGCTGTTCGGCGACCCGTACCAGCTCGCGCCCGTCCCCGGCGATTCCGACGAGCGGGCGTACTTCACCGACACCTACCGGTCGATGTGGTTCTTCGACGCGAAGGTCTGGAAGGGCGCTGAACTGCGCATCTTCGAACTCACCGAGGTGCACCGGCAGCGGGACGCCGACTTCCGGCACATGCTGAACGCCGTGCGCTACGGGCAGGTGACCGCGGAGATCGGCGGCGCGCTCAACGCGGCGGGCGCCCGCACCCCGCCTGCAGAGGGCGTGATCACCCTCGCCACCCGCAACGACGCGGTCAACCGGATCAACGCGGCCGCGCTCAAGCGACTGCCGGGCAAGGCGCTCACCGCGAAGGCAGAGGTCACCGGTGACTTCGGCGGCCGCACCTATCCAGCGGACGCGGTGCTCGAGCTCAAGGTGGGCGCCCAGGTGATGTTCCTGCGCAACGACTCCCCGCTCGACGGCGGCCCGCGCTGGGTCAACGGCAGCATCGGCACGGTCACGAAGGTGGATTCGACGGTTTACGTCGAGATCGACGGGACGACGCACGAGGTCGAGCCGGCCGTGTGGGAGAAGTACAAGTACAGCTACAACCAGGCGACGAAGAAGCTCAGCAGGGACGTCGTCGCCGAGTTCACCCAGTTCCCGCTGCGGCTGGCCTGGGCGGTCACCATCCACAAGTCCCAGGGCGCGACGTACGAACGGGCGATCGTCGACCTCGGCACCCGGGCCTTCAGCCCCGGCCAGACCTACGTTGCCCTCAGCCGGCTGACCGGCCTCGACGGCCTCTACCTCACCCGGCCGCTGCGGCCGAGCGACATCATCGTCGACGAGGACGTGCAGCGGTTCATGGGCAGCCAGGGCGCCCTGCCCGCGTCCTGACCCGCGTCTAGTGGTGGTGGCTGGCCGGGGTCTCGGGGGTCGGGGCCGAGGGAAGACCGTGGGAGCCGTGCGGGACGGCGTGCGCGCCGGCATCCGTTGCGGCAAGCGCCGGGGTAGTGAGCCCGGAGACGACGATGGCGGCGAGCATGAGGGCCGCGAGAAAGCGCCACCCGCCCGGTTCCGCGGTGGCGGCCGCCCCTGGTTCGGGTACTGCGGCGGCTCGACGCGCGGCTACGGCGAGGCCGCCCGCCAGAAAGAGGTCGAAGAGGGTGGCGGTGGCCATCGGCTGGAGCGGGAGACCGGTCGCGGTCGCCGGCACGCCGAGGCCGCTGCCGAGGGTTGCGACGGCGCCCCAGACGAAGACGGGGATCAGGGCTCCGAAGAGCGCTGCCCCTGGGGCGAGTGCCCGCCCCCGGACCAACGTTACGGCGCCCCAGCCGAGCTCGGCAGCGCCGAGCCCGACCAGGGTGATCATGAGGAGCACCGGGGCGCTCGCACCCACGGCGAGGTGGATCGTTCCCGCGCCGATGGCGGCAGAGGAGAGCCAGAGGCGGCTGATCGGGGTCATCGAAGCTCCTGTTCGTGGATGCGGGGTTCGGGGTGCGGCGTGCTTCGTGGCGAATGCCGGTGTAGAGGGGCCGGCGGTTCAGGCGACCGCGGAGTGGCGAACGACCTTGTCGGCGGCGAGGCCCGCCCCGAGCAGCACGATCGCGCTCGCGAGGTGCAGGAAGTGGTCTGCCGTGTTCAGGGCCAGGATGTTGAGCGCTGAGCTCGCGATGAAGAACCCGACGATGCCGAGGAGCAGGTAGACCGCACCGATCGTGGTGTTGACGGACTTGGCCGCGGTGACGCCCGAGAGTCCGGCGATGAGCAGTGCGGCGCCGATCAGCAGGTGGGCGACATTGTGCAGCGGGTTGACGGCGAAGAGGCCGAGCAGGAGCCCGCCCTGGGTGGCGATGAAGCTGACCCCGCCCGTGACGGCGAAGCCGAGCAGGCCGACGAGCAGGTAGACGGCTCCGAAGACGGTGGCGACGAGGCGGTTCGGTGAAGTGCGCATGAGATTTCCTCCTGGTAGAGACCGCGGGGGTGCGGTTGCCAGTAGTTCGGAATGAACCTCACAGCGGATTGGTAGGCTCGCGGCATGAATATTCCCCCGGACACCAAGGACTGGACCTGGGTGCTCAAGCACCCCTGCCCCGAGTGCGGTTTCGTCGCCGCCGAAGTCGTCTTCGAGGACATCCCGCGGCTGATCCGCGAGAACGCCGCGGCCTGGCTGCCCGTGCTCGAGCGAGCGGATGTCGCGGTGCGGCCGAACGAGCACGCCTGGTCCGCCCTGGAGTACGCCGCCCACGTTCGCGATGTGTTCCGCATCTTCACCGTCCGGCTCGCGCTGATGCGCATCGAGGACGACCCCCTGTTCCCGAACTGGGACCAGGACGCGACGGCGGTGGCGGAACGGTACGGCGAGCAGGCCCCGGAACGGGTCGCCGTCGAACTGGCCGAGGCCGCGTCATCCGCGGCCGTTGCGTTTGCCGCGGTTCCCGCCGCCGACCTTGGCCGCGTCGGCAGGCGCAGCGACGGCGCCCGGTTCACGGTGACGACGATGGGACAGTACTTCGTGCATGACCCGGTGCATCACCTGCACGACGTCACCGCGATGTCAGAGCACCTCTAGGGTGGCGGCTACCGTTTCTGAGGCGGGCAGCGCAGGTGACGGTGGTGATGCACCGGGCGTTTCCGGCCGCCGCTACGCGGTGTGCCTCCGGTTGACGACGGCGCCATAGATCAGCAGCACGATGATCGACCCTGCGATGGCGAGCAACCAGCTGGACAGCTGGAAGAAATCGCCGATGCCGACGCCGAAGAGGAGGGACCCGAGCCAGCCGCCGAGGACCGCGCCGACCACTCCGAGGAGCAGGGTCACGAACCAGCCGCCGCCCTGGGTGCCGGGCAGGATGGCCTTGGCGATCGCGCCGGCGATCAGGCCGAGAAGTAGAAATCCGATGAAACTCATGTCAAGCGTCCTTTCGCTTACAAGCGTTGTCTCACATGGTGTGTCATCACATGCCTGCCCGCAGACTCTGGCGCGGATGCAGGCCAGCCTCCATCTCCGTCTTACTCATCGAGTCTGCCACGATTCGGTATCCCGGTCACGGGGTCGCGGCCCGAATGCAACCCGATTCGGGAATATGCCGTGAGTTACGATTGCCCTGCGCCCTGCAACTGATCACCCCCGGTCTCAGCGACTGCAGTGGCACCCCCGTTCTCGCGGCGGACGCCCCGGCGCAGATCGACGGAGGCCCTCTTGTCCGACAGAACACTGCCCGTGGTCATCCAGGGCGGCATGGGCATGGCCGTCTCGTCCTGGCGGCTCGCCAATGCGGTGGCCCGCACCGGCCAGCTCGGCGTCGTCTCCGGCGTCGCCCTCGACTCCGTCCTCACGCGCAGGCTTCAGGACGGCGACGCCGGCGGACACATCCGCCGTGCGCTCGCCGCGTTCCCGGTTCCCGCCCTGGTCGCGCCCGTCCTCGAGCGCTACTTCCAGGCCGAGGGCCGCGCGGAGGGCGAGCCGTACCTTCCTGTGCCCAAACTGTCCCTGAAGCCGACCCGCGAGCAGCAGGAGCTCAGCGTGCTCGGCAACTTCACCGAGGTCTGGCTGGCCAAGGAGGGCCACACCGGGATCGTCGGGATCAACTACATGGAGAAGGTGCAGATGGCGACCCCGCCGGCCGCACTCGGCGCCATGCTCGCCGGGGCCGACTACGTCCTGATGGGCGCCGGCATCCCGCGCCAGATCCCGCACCTCCTCGATGAGCTCGCCGCCGGCCGGGTCGGCACGATCGACATCGACGTGCACGGGGCCGAAGCGGATGCCGTCCACACCGTGAGCGTGGATCCCGTCGACGTCCTCGGGCTGACGCCGGAGACCTTCCCGCCGTTACTCCGCCCGTTCTTCCTCGCCATCGTCTCGGCGCACGTGCTCGCGTTCTACCTCGCGCGCGATGCGGACATCCGCCCGGACGGGTTCATCATCGAGGGCCCGACGGCCGGCGGGCACAACGCACCCCCGCGCGGCCGGCTCACCCTTGACGACGACGACCAGCCGATTTATGGCCCGCGCGACGACGCGAACATCGTCAAGATCGCCGAACTCGGCCTGCCGTTCTGGCTCGCCGGCGGCTACGGCCAGCCGGAACGCCTCGCCGTCGCGCTCGCCGCGGGAGCACAGGGCGTGCAGGTCGGCACCCTGTTCGCGCTCAGCCAGGAGTCCGGCCTCGCCCCCGAACTGCGCGACCAGGTGCTCGGCCGCCTCGACGCGACGGAGCTCTCGATCCGCACCGACGCCGCCGCCTCGCCGACGGGATTCCCGTTCAAGGTCGCCCAGCTGCCGGGCACGTTGTCCGAACCGGCGGTCTACGCCGACCGGGTGCGTCTCTGCGACCTCAGCTACCTGCGCGAGCCCTATGCGAAGAAGGACGGCACGGTCGGGTTCCGCTGCCCGAGCGAACCCGTGCACATGTACGTGCGCAAGGGCGGCACCGCCGCGGATGCCGCCGGCCGCGCCTGCCTCTGCAACGCGCTCACCGCGACCGTCGGCCTCGGCCAGACCCGCAAGACCGGCTACGTCGAGGCGCCGCTTCTGACGCTCGGCAACGACACCGACGGGGCCGCCGTGCTCCTCGCTGCACATCCGGAAGGGTGGAGCGCCGCGGACGCCATCGGCTGGCTGCTCCGCGACGCCCCGGTCTCCCCGACCGCCTGAATCAGGCCGTGACCGTGAACTCCGCCGTCATCGTGTGGCTCGCGCCGGGGGCCAGGGTGATCGCGTCGGCGCCCACGTTGCAGGTCTCGACGCAGACCATGCCGGTCCATTCCTGCGAGCCGAAGTCCGCCATCGCCGCAGCCTTGTCGATCCACGGGTTCCAGACGACGGTGCTCTCGGAGCCGGTCTTCGCGATGGCGATGCTGCGCGTTCCGTCCTTGATGACCGTGGTGGCCGTGGTGCCGGGGTAGACCCGGTCGGTCTCCGCCACGAAGCCCATGGGGCCGTCGGACCCTTGCTCGAGCGTGCCGCCCGCGACCTTGTCGAGGAGCGGGGCGCCCTCGAGCCCGGCGATCGTCGTCCGGTGGATGTCGTCGATCGCAAAGTAGCTGTGCAGCGCCTCCTCCACGGTCACGGCCACCGTGTCCCGGTTGGTCACGGTCAGTTCGAGGCGCAGCGTCGCACCGACGGTAACGGTGTAGCGGGCCTCGAACGGATGCGGCCACGCCGACGCGCGCGTCGCGGGCGAGTCCGTCAGGTGGAAGGTCAGCACCACATCGTCAGCGACCTCGGCGGCGCCGGACAGCTGCCACTCGGTCAAGCGGGCGAACCCATGGGCCGGTGCCGTCGCATCCGCTGCGTTCGGACCGAACCAGGGGAAGCAGATCGGGATGCCGCCGCGGATGGCGGTGCCCGGGGTGAAGCGGCTCGCCGCGCTCATCCAGAGCACGGGGGCGCCGCCGGCCGGAACCCAGGAGGCGACGTGCGCGCCGTGCAGGTACACCTCGGCCGACCCGGCGCGGCCGGTGACACGGACGATGGGGAGGCCGCCGACGCCGGGGGCGAGGTGGACGGACGCCGGCAGGACGGGAAGCGCTGTGGGAACGGTTGACATGGGAAACCTCCAGGGTTCACCCGATTTTCCCACACCTGCCTGACAGCCGGTCAGGGCCTTGACCCGCACTGAACAAGTGTTTAGCATGTTGAACATGCGTACAGCTCGTCCCTCTCCACCGGAGGATCTCACGGCGCGGGCCTTGATCCGGGATGCCGCGATCGTTCATTTCGCTCAGGACGGCTTCCGCAAATCGAGCCTGCGGGCGATCGCCGCCACCGCCGGCGTGAGCGCGAGCCTTGTCGTGCATCACTTCGGCAGTAAGGAGCGCCTCCGCGGGGAGTGCGATGAATTCGTGATCGGTACTATGCTGGCCGCGGCGCGCGACAAGGCGAGCCCGGCGGGACTCCAGGCCGTGATCCAGGGATACCTCGCGAACCCCGCGGAGTACGAGGTCGACGTCGCCTACCTGTCGCGGGCGATCGCGGAGGAGACGGCGGCCGGCCGGAACTTCGTGGACACCATCGTCGACGAGACCGAGGCGATCGTCCGGGCCGGAATCGCGGACGGAAGCATGAACCCCTCCTCTGACCCGCGCGCTGTGGCGGTCCTGGTCGCGATGACGAGCCTGGCGATGATGACGATGAGCACACACCTCGCCCGGTCGCTCGGCTTCGAGGGCCGGGGCCTCGGCCAGGTGACGATGCGGCGGCTCGCGCTGCCGTCGGTCGAGCTGTACACCCACGGGCTCTACACCGACGAGACCGTGCTGAACGTCACCCGGAACGCGCTCGCGGCCACTCCGGAGCCCGCTGCTGAGCCCGGGGCGGCACCCGCAGCAGAGACCATGCCGGCCCAGGAATACCCCAGTCGAGAGGACACCCGATGAGTCACGTCGAAACAGCGAGCTGGCCACATCCCGGCGCGTCGTCCCCGCCCACGGATGCCGCGATCCAGGCTTTCGAGATCACCAAGCGCTTCGGCAGCACCCAGGCCCTCCATAGGGTGACCTTCACGGTTCCCCGGGGCAGCGTCTTCGGGGTGATCGGCCCCAACGGAGCGGGCAAGACCACGACCATGCGCGCCCTGCTCGACATCATCCGGCCGAGCTCCGGGCACGCGACCGTTCTCGGCACCGACTCGCGCAACGCCGGCCCCGAGTTGCGCCGGCGGATCGGCTTCCTGCCCGGGGAGCTCATCCTCGAGGGCCGCATCACCGGACGGAAGCTCCTGCAGCACTACGCCGACATCTCCGGTCCCGTCCGCACCGGGCACATTGAAGAACTCGCCGAACGGTTCCACCTCGACCTCGCACAGCCGGTGCGCAAGCTCTCCCGCGGCAACAAGCAGAAGCTCGGGATCGTGCAGGCGTTCATGCACGAGCCGGAACTTCTCGTGCTCGACGAACCGACGAGCGGTCTCGACCCCCTGATGCAGCAGGAGTTCCTGCTGCTCGTCAAGGAGGCCCGCGACGCCGGCCAGACCGTATTCCTGTCCTCGCATGTGATCAGCGAGATCCAGCAGGCCGCCGACGAGGTCGCGATCCTCCGGGACGGGCGCATCATCACCGTCGCGAGCGTCGAGGCCCTGCGCCAGACGGCCGTGCGTCACTTGCGGATGACGGCCACCGGCATCCGCCCCGCCGACCTCTCCGAGCGGCTGGGCCGGCTCGACGGCATGGCCGGGCTCGTCTGCACGGCCGTCACGAGCCCCGCTGGGGCCGCAGCCATCGAGGCGACCGCGACCCTCGAGGGTGCGATCCAGCCCTTCATCCAGGCCGTCTCCACGCTCGACCTCACGGACCTCGTTCTCGAGGAACCCGACCTCGAGGAATCCGTGCTCGCGCTGTACACCGCGCCGGAGGATTCCGCAGAGTCGCACCGGCCCTCCCGGGCGAGCCGAACCGCCCGCGGGACCCGCGCGGAAAGGAAGGAACCGAAATGACCGCGTCCGCGAAGACGGATGTCCGCCGCGCGCCCCTGCCGATCTTCGGCAAGGCGTTCGCAGACGGTCGGCGTGCCCTGCTCGGCTGGGGAATCGGCATTGCGGCGGCGATCTTCCTCTACCTGCCGCTCTACCCGAGCATGATCGGCACGTCCGAGATGCAGAAGCTCATCGACTCGCTGCCGCGCGCCCTGATCCGCACCCTCAACTACGACCAGATCAGTACCGGCGCCGGCTACACCCAGGCGACGGTCTTCGGCCTGATCGGGTTCCTTCTGATCAGCATCGCCTCGATCGGCTGGGGCGCGGCCATGCTCGGCGGCGACGAGGAGTCCGGCCAGCTCGAGCTGACCCTCGCCCACGGCGTCACCCGGGTGCAGGTGGTCGTGGAGCGGTTCGCGGCGATCATGCTGAAGGTTCTGTTGATCACCGCCCTGATGTTCGTGCTCATCGCGCTCCTCGACGGCCCGAGCCAGCTCGGCATCGACGTCGGGTACCTGGCCCAGACCTGCCTGCTCTTCGCGGGCCTCGTGCTGCTCTGCGGCAGTGTCGCGATGCTCGGCGGCGCGCTCACGGGCCGCAGGGTGTGGGGCATCGGCGCCGGCGCGTTCGTCGCGGTCGTCGGCTACGTCTTCAACGCCCTCGGCAACCAGAGCGCCGACCTCGAGTGGTTGCACGGGCTCTCGCCCTATTACTGGGCGTTCGGAAACTACCCGATGACGAACGGGGCCCAGCCGCTTGCGCTCCTTGCGTTCTACGGCGGTTCCCTGCTCGTCGCGGCGGTGACGGCCCTCGTGCTGCGCCAGCGCGACATCGGAGTCTGAGCGGAGTAAGTAGGCCCGGGCGCGGTAGCGTGAGGCTTTCACCACGTTCAGCAAGGGAGCGCTCATGAAGGTCGTCGTCACCGGTGCCAACGGAAAAGTCGGTCGGGCCGCCGTCCAGGCGCTGCTCGCAGCAGGTCACGACGTGACGGGGGTCGACCTCGCCCGCCCGGTCTTCGAGCGGGCGGTGGAGGGCGCGGCGCGCTACCAGATGGCCGACCTGACGGATGCCGGTGAGGCCTTCGCGGTGATCCGCGGCGCCGACGCTGTCGTGCACACCGCCGCGATCCCGGACCCGACCGCGAACCCCGCCCACGTCGTGTTCCGCACCAACCTGATGGCGACCTTCAACGTTCTCGAGGCCGCCGTCCGCTTCGGTGTCCCACGCTTCGTGAATATCTCGAGCGAGACGGTGCCGGGATTCCTGTTCGCCGAGCGCGGCTTCCTGCCTGAGTACGCTCCCGTCGACGAGGACCACCCGGCGCACCCGCAGGACCCGTACGCGCTCACCAAACTCTTCGGGGAGCAGCTGATGGATGCCGCCGTCGCACGTTCGGACATCCGGTGCATCTCCCTGCGGCCGAGCTGGGTGCAGAACGAGGACAACTACGAGCAGAACCTCGGGCCGCTCGTGCGCGACGCCGCGCTGGCCAGCGGCAACCTGTGGAGCTACACCGATGCATCCGACCTCGCGGACGCGATCGTGCTCGCCGCCGAATCGGAGCTGCCCGGCCATGAGGTGTTCTACATCGCCGCGCCGGACACTGCCGGCGGGCGCGACTTCGCCGCGATCCTGCACGCGCACTTTGGTGACACGATCCCGCTGCGGCCCCTCTCCCGCCCGGATGCCTCTGGCATCTCGAGCGCGAAGGCGCAGCGCCTGCTCGGCTGGGCGCCGAAGCGGTCCTGGCGGGACTACCTCGACGCCGACGGCAGGGCTCTGGCGCACTCGTGACCCTCGTTCGTAACATGGAAGAGTTAGGCTGACGCCATTCCAGTCTCCGGTACACCCGTTCCCGTCCGTCCCTCCGCCGAGCCGCAAATCGAGCCAACGGGCATCCCCCGTGGCTCCGGTTCCGGCGCCGTCGTGCTCGGCGCGCACTCCTATCCCGCCGCCCTCGTCGCCCGCGTGCGTGAGGCGACGGATGCCGCTGCGGCGGCCTGCCTGCCCTGGCTCGGCCGGGGCGACAAGATCGCCATCGACGACGCCGCCGTCACGGCCATGCGGGCCGTGCTCGCCGATGCTCCGTTCCAGGGCACCGTCGTCATCGGCGAGGGCGAAAAGGATGCGGCCCCGATGCTGGCCAACGGCGAGGCGCTCGGCCAGGGCGGCGCCCCGCTCTGCGACGTCGCCGTCGACCCGCTCGACGGCACCCGCCTCGCGGCCTCCGGTCTCCCCGGCTCGATCTGCGTGATCGCGCTCGCCCCGCGCGGCACGATGTTCGATCCCGTCCACGTCTTCTATATGGACAAGCTCATCTGCGGCGCGGCCGGCCACGGGGTCGTCGACATCCGCCGCCCGATCGCCGAGAACCTGGCCAGGCTCGCCGCCGTCACCGGGGTCGCCGTGAGCGACCTCGTCGTCGTCGTGCTCGACAAGCCCCGCCACGGGGCGCTCATCGCCGAGATCCTCGCGACCGGCGCCGAGCTCCGGCTCGTCGGAGAGGGCGATATCGTCGCCGCCGTCGCGGCCGCGACCTCAGGGACCGACGTCGACGTCGTCGTCGGCATCGGCGGGACACCCGAGGGCATCATCGCGGCCTGCGCCGTGCGGGCACTCGGCGGATTCATGCAGGGTCGCCTCGCGCCCCAGACGCCTGAGCAGCACGCCGCGGCGCTCGCAGCCGGGCACGACCTCGACCGGGTGCTGGAGCTCGACGACCTCGTCGCGAGCGAGGCCGTGCTGTTCGTCTCGAGTGCCGTCGGCTGAGCCGGCTGGCTCAGGCGGCGCCCTCCGCGCCCCCGTCCGTGCCGCCGTCCGCGCCGCCGTACCGCTCGGTCCGAATCCGGGCGGGATCCCGGCCAGCCCGCACGAGGGCGTCCGCCACGAACTCGACGAAGGGGGTCGCGCCGCACACGAACGTGAGCGCGTCGTTGCCGAGGGGCTGGACGCTCGCCGCGAGGCGGGTGACGTCGAGGCGGCCGGGTGCGTGGGGCCATCCGCTCGGGGCACGCCGGGTGTACACCCAGTCGAGGTCGAAGCGCGGGGAGACCCGGGTGAGCTCCTCGAGTTCTGCGCGGTAGTACACCATCTCCGGTGAGCGCACCGAGTAGAGCAGGCGGAACGGAGCCGGGTGCGCGGCCGCCTCATGGGCGCGGATCATGGCCATCAGCGGAACGATGCCGGAGCCGCCTGCGATGAGGTGCACCGGCGCGGGTTCCTCCTCGCGCCAGACGAACCAGCCGCCGATCGGTCCGCGGATCTCGAGCCGGTCGCCGACATCGAGGCCGCGCACGAGATACGGCGATACCTCGCCATCGTCGAGTTCCTCAACGGTGATCTCGAGGAGCCCACCCGGTGCGGCAGAGGCGAGCGAGTACGAGCGTACTGCGGTGTAGCCGTCCGGTGCGGTCAGGCGAACGTCGATGTGCTGGCCCGCGACGAGCCCGGGCAGTGGCGGCAGGGCAGTTGAGGCGGGCGGTCGCATCTGGATCGTGCGTGCCGTCGGGGTTTCGGCGTAGGCCTCGACGACCAGGGCGTCGTGCCAGTCCGACGCGTTCCACGTGGAACGGGCGGCACTCGCCGGGAAGTCACTCACCAGTACCGTTCTTCACGCCAGGGGTCGCCGTGCATGTGGTACCCGTTCTGTTCCCAGAAACCGGGATCGTTGCGGGTCGACAGCTCAATGCTCCGCACCCACTTCGCGCTCTTCCAGAAGTACAGCGCGGGCACGAGCAGCCGGGCAGGGCCGCCGTGCTCCGGAGCGAGCGGGGCGCCGTCGAACTGGAGCGCCACCCAGGCCTTGCCGCCGCGCAGCTCGTCGAGCGGCACGTTGGTCGTGTACCCGCCGTAACTGCGGGCCATCGCGAACCCGGCCCGGGTGTCGACGCCGTCGAGCAGCGTGTCGAGGGAGACGCCGCGCCAGCCGGTGCCGAACTTCGACCAGCTCGTCACACAGTGGATGTCGACGGTCACGTCTTCCTGCGGCAGCGCCTGGAATTCGTCCCAGGTCCAGGTGGTCATCAGCCCGGACTCGCTCGTGATGCTGAAGCGCCATTCCTGGGTGGACACCCGCGGGGTGGGTCCGATCGAGAGCACCGGGAAGTCCGTGACGAGGTGCTGTCCCGGCGGCAGCCCGGGGACGGGTTCGCGGCGACGGCCCAGGAAACCGGGCGAAAAGAGACCCATGGTGACTCCTCCAGAGATGCGAAAGCCGGTTGCGCACAGCCTAGCGGCGCGATTGTCAGGACGCACCTGACGGAATACCCTGAGGTCATGTGCGGACGCTTCGCGATGGACAAGGACACCGACGATCTGATCCAGGAGTTCGTCGCGACCGGCGGCGACTTTCGGGACTGGCGGCCGTCGTACAACATCGCGCCGACCGACCGGGTTCCGGTGGTCCGCGAGTGGGAACACGACGGCACGATCACCCGCGAGGTGGACGCGGCGACCTGGGGGCTCACGCCGGCCTGGTCGACCGGTGGCAAACGACCCGCGCCGATCAACGCACGCCTCGAGACCGTTGCCACCAACGGGATGTTCCGCACGGCCTTCGATTCCCGCCGCTGCATCGTCCCGATGACGGGTTACTACGAGTGGGAGGACCTCCCAGACGGCAAGCAGCCGCACTTCATCCACGGCGACGGGCTCCTCGCCGCGGCCGGACTCTACGCGGCGCGCAAGGAGCGTAACGACTCCTGGTCCCACAACATGACGATCATCACGAGGGAGGCCCGCGACGCTTCGGGCGAGATCCACGACCGGATGCCTGCATTCCTCGAACGGAACGTATGGGACGAGTGGCTCAAGCCGGGAAAGCTCACCGACCCTAATCACCTGCTTGACCTCCTTGACCGAACGTCTATCTCCGTCGCAGCCCACATCGAGAGCTACCCGGTGTCCCGGCGGGTGAACAGCGTGCGGGTGCCCAGCGCCGAACGGCAGGACCCGGCGCTCATCCGGCCGCTGTCCTGAGGCGCACAATGGAAGGGCGGCCGTCGAATCGGGCCGCAGCTGGAGATATTCCGTGCCCGTCCCGTCCGCCCAACCGGCAGCATCCGTTCTGCACACCCCGCTCGCCCCGAGTCGCGCACTACTCGCGCGGGCGCATCGCGTCATCGTGATCGCCGGCGCCGGGATGAGCGCCGACATCGGAACGCCGGTCTACTGGACCGGGGACAACGCGGCATACGGTGACACCGTCTCGCACTATGGCCACACCAACCTCGAGCACTCCTGCGCGCCGCTCTGGCTCGAGGAACCCGACCAGCAGGCTGCGTTCTTCCGGGAGACCTGGCGGGACATGCGCGAATCGGAGAAGCCCTCCCGGCCCGCAGACCCGTACTTCGTGGTCCAGGACTGGCTGGATGCCGCCGCGAAGGACTACTTCGTACTCACCTCCAATGTCGACACCGCGTTCACCGACCACGGCTTCCCTGCCGAGAAGCTCCTCGAGATCCACGGCGCCTACGATCGCTCCCAGTGCCTGGCCGAACCGGAGGCACACGGCGTCTTCCCGACCGTCGACCCGACGCTTGCCACCACCTTCTGTCCCACCTGCGGGAGCCTGGCCCGGCCGAACGTGCTCTTCTTCGACGACTACTGGTTCAACAACGCCGCAAACGAACTCCAGGAGGACGACTTCCTCGACTATCAGCGCCCCCTTGCAGCGGAGGACCTCGGCAGCTCGGTCATCCTCGAGATCGGGGTCGGCCTCACCGTGATGAACCTGCGCAACCTGACCTGGGACCTGCACTCTCGGTACGACATCCCGATCGTGCGCATCAACCCGTTCCACGTCGGCCGCGGCGATGACACCTCCTCAGGGAACGCGCCCATCTATGAGCACCAGCTCACCGCGCTCGTCGGCCTTCGCGCCCTGCTCGAGTAGCCGCGCGCCAGCCAGGACTAAGACGACGGCCCGGCGGCCAGCCACTCGTCGAATGTCGTGGGAGCCTCGGCCTCGTCCCCGGTGCCGCGCAGCACCCCGGAACGCAGGCCGCGCCAGTACGCGCCGGGCAGGGACACCCCGAGTGCCGGCATCCGTCGCCCGTCGGCCCGGATGACCGTGCGCGCCATGTCGAGGAGGTTCTCGTCGCGCGGCCCGCGCAGGTCGCGGTGACGTCCCCGCTCGGTGCCCTCGGCGATCGCAATGAGGGCGTCGGCCACGTCGGCCGCCGCAATCGGACGCAGCAGTCCGGCGGGGACCAGAGCGATCGGGCCGAACGACGCGCGTCCGAGCACCTGCCGCACGAACTCATGGAACTGGGTGGTTCGCAGGATGCTGAACGGCACCGGCCCGGCGGTGACGAGGCGCTCCTGCTCGACCTTCCCTGCGTAGTACCCGAGTGGAAGGTAGTCGATTCCGACGATCGATAGCGCCACGTGGTGTCCCACCGACTGGCGCACTTCCGCGGCGAGCAGGTGCCTGGTCGCCGCGCTGAAGAACTCGGCGGATGCTGCGGCTGAGGTGCTCGCCACGCTCATGACGTCGATCACGGCATCCGCTCCCGTGAGCGCCGCGTCGAGTCCGACGCCGGTGCTGACGTCCTGCCCGGTCGAGCGTGACAGCGGGACGACCTCATAACCACGGCGCTCGGCGGCAAGGACGACGTGCCTTCCGACGGTGCCGGTCGCCCCGGCTACGACGATCCTCATGATGCGACCCCCGCCTATAACGCCGTGAGTTGCTTGACCATCTCGAGTTCCCGGGTCGTCGGGTCGAGGTCGTAGGGCGCGGTCATGCCGGTTGCCGTGAAGCCGCGATGCTCGTAGGCGGCGCGGGCGCGGTCGTTGTGCTCGTGCACGTGCAACGTGAGCCGACCCGATTCCGTGAGCGCCCAGTACTCGATGCGCGACAGGAGGGCATCCGTCACGCCGGCCGCCCCGCCGCGGTAGTCCGGCGCAACGTAGACACCGACGAGCAGCGCACCCGTCGCCTCGTCGGGAACGTAGCCGCCCATCGTCCCGACCCAGCGCCCAGAGGGCGCGATCGCCACGACGACGATCGAATGCTCATCGGTGCCGCGTGCTCCGCGCATGGTCCATTCGGCCTCGTCGTGGGCGAGCGCGGCGTCGAAGGTCTCCCCGAAGCCGAGGGGCGTGTCGCGGAGCATCTCCAGTCGAAGTTCCCGGATCTCGCGCCAGTCTGCCGCCGTCGTGCGGCGAATCGTGAACCCCTCGGTCATCATCCACGCACGATAGCAGGGAAGCGCGCCGGGCCGAGGTCGAGCGCCGCGCTCGCCGGGTTGGTGCCGCTGGCCTGACAATGAGGTCGCGCCGATGCGCCCTCGCGAGAGGACGACGATGTACTCATCCACAGCACCCGCGGTGACCGACGCCACCCCACCAGCCAGCGCCAGCGGCGACCCGCAACTCCCGGTCGTTGCCTCCGGTCGGCAACCCGTCCTGGTCGTGATGGGTGTCTGCGGGTCGGGCACGTCGACGGTGGCTGCTCTGCTCGCCGGCCGGCTCGGGTGGGACTTCGCCGAGGGTGACGATCTGCATCCCGAGGCGAACGTCAACAAGATGGCGTCGGGTACCCCGCTCACCGACGACGACCGCTGGCCATGGCTCGACACCGTGTCGTCATGGATCATCGAGCACACGATGGCCGATGTTCCCGGCATCATCACCTGCTCGGCGCACGGATGTCCGCTCGGCTCGACCTCTTCATGCCGACGACCCTCCTTGATTCGCAGCTCGACACGCTGGAGCCTCTGGATTCCGACGAACGAGGCATCCTCATCGATGTCGCCAGGCCGCCCGCCGAGGAGGCCGCCAGGAAGGAAAAGAGCCGGATCCGCCAGCTCTACGCCGAAGGCCTAGCCGACCGCGAGCAACTTCTCGAGGCCGAGACGGCGTCGTACCACTCCGCAGGCACCTGCACCTTCTACGGAACCCCGTGATCCCCGTCGTCGTCATCGAGGATGCCGACCGCGCGGTGGCACTGGCTCGGGCACTCGTCGCGGGTGGCCTTCCGGTCATCGAGGTGACGCTGCGCACCCCGGCTGCACTGCGTGCGGTCAGCGCCATCGCCGACCAGGTGCCCGACGCCGTCGTCGGCGCCGGAACGGTCAACAATCCGCACCTCGTGAGTCGGGCCGTCGAAGCCAGGGCTCGGTTCCTGATTTCTCCCGGGTCGACCGATGCCCTGCTCGACGCGATGGACGCATCCGGTCTGCCCTACCTGCCGGGCGCCGCGATCGCGCCGGAGCTCCTGCGGCTGATCGAGCGCGGACACCCGGAGATGAAGTTCTTCTCCGCAGAGGCTTCCGGCGGCCACGCCGTGCTGCGCTCACTCGCGGCGCCCCTGCCGGAAGCGCGGTTCTGTCCGACGGGCGGGATCACGCTCGCGAGCGCGCCGTCTACCTCGCGCTGCCCAACGTTGGGTACATCGGCGGCACATGGATCACTCCGCTGGATGCCATTGAACTCGGCGACTGGACGCGCATCGAAGGGCTGGCCCGCCAGGCCGCCGGCCTGCGGCCCTGAACGCCGGCACTGGGCTTGGGCTTTGGCGAGGCCGAGCCCAGGCCTAGCCCAGGCCCGCGATCCGGTTCAGGGCGGCACGCATGATGAGCTCGGCGGGGTCGTCGAGGACCTCGTGGTTGAGGTAAAACGCTTCGAACCACGCGCGCACTTCCTCCTCGGGGAGCCCGACCGCAACCCAGTCGACCCCGGCGACCGCTTCGGAGACCGGTTCCCCCGTACCGGCATCGAGCCACGCCCGCACAATCGGCGTCTCGGGGTCCGCGTCCTCCGGGTTCCAGGTGAGGATCAGGCTGCGTGCCTCGTCGTCCGTGTGCAGGTGGTCTGTGCGCCCGGACCCCAGCCAGGGCAGCATCATCTGCTCGCCGGGAATGGCAACGTCCACGATCTCCAGGGGCACCGCGCCAAAGTCGCGGGCGTAGACCCGAAGCCCCTCGTGGTGCCAGTCGGCGGCCTCTTCGGCGTCCTCCGCGAGATCTTCGAGCAGAGGGAGAGTGTGCTTCACGAGCGCCAGGGCCCACGCCACCAGTTCCCTCGTCTCCCGCTTCGGCCACGGGCTGCGATCACTCTCTTCCCCGTCGGCGCCATGGAAGTGGTGCTCGACACCGTCAGGCGTCGTTTCCAGGTGCAGCTCACCGCCCTCAAACCCGAGGGAGAACACGGCCACTTCTTCTTCGTCGTTCTCGCCTTCACCGTCGACGAACCAGTCGGCGTTCAGCACCGGGTTCCGGAACCGGGTCGGCAGCGGCGGAGCCTCCAACGGCAGGTCGCCCAGGTCCAGCACCGCCCGCAAAACAGTGTCCGGCATTCGCAAGGTGGGGTCAGTCACAGGTACTCCTCAGTCCGCGTCGAGAATACCGGAAACGAGGCGTCGGGAAGTGACACGGAGCGGATGACGGGAATCGAACCCGCGCTATCAGCTTGGGAAGCTGAAGTTCTACCATTGAACTACATCCGCGCGTCCGGTCGCGGGCAGTGCCTGCACCGGAACCGTGCCAGCATATCAAGTCCTCGCCGTTAGGCTGGACCCGTGCTGCTCTCCGATCGTGATATCAAGGCCGAAATCAACGCGGGACGAATCGGGCTCGAGCCCTACGCTCCGGAGATGATCCAGCCCTCGAGCGTCGACGTGCGCATCGATCGGTACTTCCGGTTGTTCGACAACCACAAGTACCCTTATATCGATCCGGCGGAGGACCAGCCCGAACTCACCCGGCTGATCGAGATCCCCCACGACGAACCGTTCATCCTGCACCCCGGTGAATTCGTGCTCGGCTCCACCTATGAAAAGGTCAGCCTCGCCGACACGATCGCGGCCCGCCTCGAGGGCAAGAGCTCGCTCGGCCGCCTCGGCCTCCTCACCCATTCGACGGCCGGATTCATCGACCCGGGCTTCACCGGCCACGTGACCCTCGAACTCAGCAACGTCGCCACCCTGCCGATCAAACTCTGGCCCGGCATGAAGATCGGCCAGCTCTGCTTCTTCCAGCTGAGCTCCGCCGCCGAACGCCCGTACGGCTCCAGCCAGTACAGCTCGCGCTACCAGGGCCAGCGCGGGCCGACGGCGTCGCGCTCGTTCCAGAACTTCCACCGCACGGATGTCTCCATCGCCCCGACCGCGGACGTCGAGTAGCCGCAGCTCCCGTTCCGATCTCGCCGGAAAAGACCTGATCCAGAGCGAGAGGACGCGTTCACACGGGCGCAACACGCGGCCGGTAAAATCGCAAGCATGACGACGACATCCGTACCCGGTTTTGCCCAGGCGCTCATCGCGCCCGGCCCGACGCCCGAATACCCGGGCCGGATGCGTCGCTTCGGCCGGCTCGTCGGCAGCTGGGCCGCGAAGGGCTCACGCCTCGACGAGGCCACCGGCGACTGGCACGAGCGCCAGTTCACCTGGATCGTCGAATTCGTGCTCGATGGGCGTGCGGTGCAGGACGTCGAGGTCGTCGACGTCCCCGTGAGCGACACGCATCCGTACGGCCGGGAAACCGTGGCCATGGCCGTGCGCGTCTACGACCCGCACGCCGGCGCGTGGCGGGTCAGCTACTTCGCCCCAGCCATCGGCGAGTACTGCCACCTCGTCGCGACCCCGCACCGCAATGGCCTGCGCCAGGACGGCACCGGCACCGACGGCCGGCCGATCCGTTGGAACTTCGTGTCCATCACCGAGGACGCCTACTCGTGGGAGGGCTGGGTCTCCAACGACGAGGGCGCGACCTGGGTGCTCGTCGAGCACAACGAGGCCACCCGCATCCGCTGACACCCGCAAATGCGGCTACGGGACCGCTACCGCGAGACGCGCTCGCGGGCCGGCGTGAGCCCGCGCACCATGCGGGGTGCCAGGCCGAGCAGGGCGTAGACGAGGATGAGTTCGAGTGCGCCGAGGGCGAAGTACACCGGCTGCAGGTCCGAGTACTGCCTGATCACGGCGATCTCGACGAAGATCCAGATCATCATGCCGAACCCGGCGACGACCGCGGCGATCAGCGCCCAGCTGTTGCGGCGCAGCAGTCCGACCGCGGCGAGGAGCTGCGTGCCTCCGCCGATCACGCCGAGGACGAGCCCGGGCACGACGTACGACGAGAACGGGGTGCCGTCGAGGTACGCGAGCGGGATGCCTCCCCCGTTCGCCACCGACAGCAGGATCATGCCGGCAAACGACGACACCGCTCCGAACATGAGCAGACCGATCAGGAAGCCGCGGACTAGCACGGCGGAGACACTGAATTTCATGTCGGGAGACCTCTCACTTTCTCCCGAGCATATTCCTCATCCCGCCGCGCCGACGACCACGCGCTGACGCTAGAGCGAGAAGGGAAATCCCAGATCGTCCGGGTATTCCCCGAGAGAGGTGAGCTGGGTTGCCGAGCGCTGGAGTGCGGCGAGCGTGAGGCCGAGCGTGCCGGGCCCGAAGCTCACCCGGGAGACCCCGAGTTCGGCGAGGCGGGCCAGGGGAACGGCGCCCGGGTGCCCGATCACAGACACGCGTCCGTTGACCTCGTCGAGTGCTCGCTTGACCTTGTCTTCGTCGCCGAGACCGAGGAAGAAGATCACGTCGGCACCGGCGTCGAGGTATGCGTTGGCGCGGGCGACGGCCTCGCTCCACTCGCCGCCGCCCGCCAGGGTGTCCACCCTGGCGTTGATCACGAGCGGCACGCCGGCGGCGTCGGCCCCGGTGCGCGCGGCGGCCACCCGGGCGGCCGCGGTCTGGATGTCGTACTGCGGGGCCTTCGCGGCGCCGATCGAGTCCTCGAGGTTGATGCCCGAGGCGCCGGCCTCCTCGATCAGGCGACGGACATTGCGGGCGACTCCCGCGGCATCCGCTGCGTAGCCCTTCTCGAAGTCGACCGAAACGGGCAGGTCGACCGCGCCGATGATGATGCGGGCCGCCGCGATCGCCTCGTCGACCGTGAGGCCGCCGCCGTCTTCGAGGCCGCGCACATTGGACACGGAGTGCGAAGCCGTGGCAAGGGCCTTCACGCCGGGAGCCTCCGACACGATCTTCGCGGTGATGGCGTCCCAGACGTTCGTCACGATGAGCGGTGTGCCCGGGACGTGGAGCGCGTTGAGAAGTTCGGCCTTCTGAATCTGCTGAGTTGTCATGACTTCAGCCTGACAAAAAACCCGGCCGTCGGCGAGATCACAGCGGATGTCCAGACGATGAACAGAGGCCGTTCAGCTAACCGATGTGGTGCTGCGCCGATTTCACCGGGATAAGCATCAGCAGGCCCACGAGGAGAACGAGGGCAATGCCGAGGATGCCCCAGACCTGGCTGCCCGAGAGGCTGACGAAAAGGGCGAAGAGCGTCGGCGCGAGGAACGTCGCCGCCTTGCCGGTCGTCGCGTAGAGGCCGAAGATCTCGCCCTCGCGCCCGGCCGGGATGCCGCGGGCGAGGAAGCTGCGGCTCGCGGACTGGGCCGGGCCGACGAACACGCACATCAGCAGGCCGAAGATCCAGAACATCGTCGCGCCGCCGGTCGCGAAGAAGAAGACGGCGAGTCCGGCGACGATGGTGCCGGACAGGGCGACCACCATCACGTTCTTGGCCCCGAGGCGGTCATCGAGGCGTCCGACGAGCACCGTAGAGATTCCGGCGATGATATTGGCGACGATGGCGAAGATGATCACGTCGCCGCTCGAGAATCCGAAGGTGCCTGCCGCGAGGATGCCGCCGAACTGGAACACCCCGGTCAGCCCGTCGCGGAAGACCGCGCTCGCGATCAGGAAGAGGGCCAGCTGGCGGTTGTTGCGCCAGAGCGCGGCGATATCGCGCCCGAGCAGGACATAGGAACGGAAGAAGCCGACCCGCTCACGCCGGGCGGTGGTGGGAGCCGCGTACTCGGGCACCCGGAAGAGAAGCGGCAGGGCGAACAGGCCGAACCAGGCTGCCGCGATGAGCATCGACACCCGCACCGACAGCCCGTTGGCGTCGGTGACGCCGAAGAGACCGACGTCGGGGTGGATGAAGCCGAAGAAGAGGATGAGCAGCAGCACGATGCCGCCGAAGTAGCCCATCGACCAGCCGAAGCCGCTGACCCTGCCGATCGTCTTCGGCGTGGAGACCTGGCCGAGCATCGCGTTGTAGTTGACGGTCGCGAATTCGTAGAACACGGTCCCGGCGGAGAGGAGGATCAGTCCGAGCAGCAGGAAGTCGGGCGAGGCCTGCACGAAGAACATCGCGGCGGTGAGGCCGACGACGATGAAGGTATTGACGCCGAGCCAGAGTTTGCGGCGACCGGAGGCGTCGGAGCGCTGCCCCGTGATCGGCGCGAGCAGGGCCACGAGCAGGCCGGCGATCGCGAGCGCCCAGCCGAGCTGGGCCGAGATGACGTCCTTGTCGCCGAACGACGGCCCGGTGAGGTACACCGTGAAGACGAAGGTCGTGACGACGGCGTTGAACGCGGCCGAACCGCCGTCCCAGAGGCTCCAGGCGATCACGCCGCGCCCGGCCGGGGTGGGGTGTTCTGCCGTGCCTCGCTGTTCCGCTGTCCCAGTCATGCGCTCAGAGTAGTGGCCGCCGGGGAACAGTGGGGAAATTGATCGGGAATTCAAAGTTGAGTCACTCACACTCAACTTTCAGCTGGCTGGCTTGACTCCGATTTCGGGCGGTGCCACACTTGAGTCAATACCGCTCAACTCTGGTCGATCATACCGATTGTCCCGTTGAGCTCACACTTTGAAGGAGAACGCACACATGGCCCGTGCAGTAGGCATCGACCTCGGAACCACCAACTCGGTGGTGGCCGTCCTCGAGGGTGGAGAACCCACCGTTATCGCGAACGCCGAAGGCTTCCGCACCACCCCGTCCGTCGTCGCATTCACCAAGGACGGCGAGGTTCTCGTCGGTGAGACCGCCAAGCGCCAGGCCGTCACCAACGTCGACCGCACCATTTCTTCCGTCAAGCGCCACATGGGAACCGACTGGACCGTCGGCATCGACGACAAGAAGTACACCCCGCAGGAGATCTCCGCCCGCATCCTCGCCAAGCTGAAGCGCGACGCCGAGCAGTACCTCGGCGACAAGGTGACGGATGCTGTCATCACCGTCCCCGCGTACTTCAACGACGCCGAGCGCCAGGCCACGAAGGAGGCCGGAGAGATCTCGGGCCTCAACGTGCTTCGCATCATCAACGAGCCGACCGCAGCAGCACTCGCCTACGGCCTGGACAAGGGCAAGGAAGACGAGCTCATCCTGGTCTTCGACCTCGGCGGCGGAACGTTCGACGTCTCCCTCCTCGAGGTGGGCAAGGACGACGACTTCTCGACCATCCAGGTGCGTTCGACCGCCGGTGACAACCGCCTCGGCGGCGACGACTGGGACCAGCGCATCGTCGACTACCTGATCAAGAAGTTCAAGGAAACCACCGGCGTCGACGTCTCCAAGGACAAGATCGCCAAGCAGCGCCTCAAGGAAGCCGCGGAGCAGGCCAAGAAGGAACTCTCCAGCAGCATGTCCACGAGCATCCAGCTGCCGTACCTCTCCCTGACCGAGAACGGCCCGGCCAACCTCGACGAGACGCTGACCCGCGCCCAGTTCGAGAAGATGACCGAAGACCTCCTCGACCGCACCAAGAAGCCGTTCCAGGACGTCATCCGTGAAGCCGGCGTCAAGGTGGGCGATATCGCCCACGTCGTGCTCGTCGGTGGTTCGACGCGGATGCCCGCCGTCTACGAACTCGTCAAGAGCGAGACCGGCGGCAAGGACCCGAACAAGGGCGTCAACCCGGACGAGGTCGTCGCCGTCGGCGCCGCACTCCAGGCCGGCGTGCTGAAGGGCGAGCGCAAGGACGTCCTCCTGATCGACGTCACCCCGCTGAGCCTCGGCATCGAGACCAAGGGCGGCATCATGACGCGCCTCATCGAGCGCAACACGGCCATCCCGACCAAGCGCAGCGAGACCTTCACCACGGCAGACGACAACCAGCCGTCCGTCGCGATCCAGGTCTTCCAGGGCGAGCGCGAGTTCACGCGCGACAACAAGAACCTCGGCACCTTCGAGCTGACCGGCATCGCGCCGGCCCCGCGCGGCATCCCGCAGGTCGAGGTCACCTTCGACCTCGACGCCAACGGCATCGTGCACGTGTCCGCCAAGGACAAGGGCACCGGCAAGGAGCAGTCCATGACCATCACGGGCGGTTCCTCGCTCGCGAAGGAAGACATCGAGCGCATGGTGCGCGAGGGCGAAGAGCACGCCGCAGAAGACAAGCGTCGTCGCGAAACCGCCGAGACCCGCAACACCGCTGAGCAGCTCGCGTACTCGATCGAGAAGCTCCTCAAGGAAAACGACGAGAAGCTGCCGGCCGAGGTCAAGACCGAGGTCCAGGCCGACGTGGACGCACTCAAGTCGGCGCTCGCCGGGGACGACGAGGCCGCGGTGAAGACCGCGTACGACAAGCTCAACGAGAGCCAGGGCAAGATCGGCGAGGCCATCTACAAGTCGAGCCAGGCGGATGCCGCGACGCCCCCCACCGAATCCGGCGAACCGACCGCTGACGCGGGCAAGTCCGACGAAGACGTGGTTGACGCCGAGGTTGTCGACGACGAGGAAGAAACCAAGAAGTAATGGCCAAGGACAAGGGTCCGGTCAACGGGCCGTCCGACGAGGAGGTGGAGCCGGTCGCCGCGGAGGAATCTGCGGCAGCCGAGGCATCCGCCGACTCCGAGGCCGCTGCATCCGCTGAGGGCATTGAGGAAGACGAGCTGACGGTCCAGGACATCCTGGACGCCGCCACGCGCGAGGTCGCAGAGCCGACGAGCGAACATCTCGCCGACCTCAAGCGGGTCACCGCCGAGTATGCGAACTACCGCAAGCGCACCGAGGCGAACCGCGAGATCGAGCGTGAGCGCGTGACGGTGGACGTCGTCAAGGGCCTGATCCCGGTGCTCGACGACCTGGACCGTGCCGAGAAGCACGGCGACCTCGTCGCAGACACCGCATTCAGCACCATCGCAGCCAAACTGCGCACGAGCGTGGAGCGCCTCGGCGTGAAGCCGTTCGGCACGGTCGGCGAACCGTTCGACCCCACCGTGCACGAGGCCATCTTCCAGATGCCCACGCCCGATGTGACGGTCGACACGGTCGGCGAGGTGGTCGAGACCGGCTATTTCCTGGGCTCGACGCTGCTGCGTGTTGCCAAGGTCGTAGTCCAGGTACCGAGCGATGGCTAGCCAGGACTGGTTCGACAAAGACTTTTACAAGGTCCTCGGCGTCTCGAAAGACGTGACGCCGGCCGACCTCAAGAAGGCCTATCGCAAGCTCGCCCGCAAGTATCACCCGGACTCCAATCCGGGCAATCCTGCGGCCGAAGCGAAGTTCAAGGAAATCAGCGAGGCTCACTCGGTGATCGGCGACCCCGCACAGCGGAAGGAATACGACGCTGTGCGGGCCATGGGCGGTGGAGCACGCTTCACCGCCCCCGGTGGCGGAGGCGCCCAACAGGGTGGCGGTTTCGACGACGTCTTCGGCGGCATGTTCGGTGGGGGTGCCCGGCAACAGGGCTACTCCTACCAGCAGCAGGGCGGGTTTGACGACCTGCTCGGCGGCATGTTCGGCCGGGGCGGCGCCGGAGGCGGCGGTTTCGGAACGTCCACGGGAGGGTTCCGCGGTTACGGCGGACCGACCCGCGGGCGGGACGTGATCGCGTCGACGACGGTCGACTTCATCACCGCGACCCACGGCGACCAGATCACCCTGCAGACGCAGGATGGCCGGGCCATCAAGGTCAGGATTCCCGCCGGCGTCGCCGACGGGCAGAAGATCAAGCTCCGCGGCCAGGGCCAGCACAGCCCGGACGGCGGCGAGGCCGGTGACATCGTCCTCACCGTGACGGTGCGCAAGCACCCCGTCTTCGAGCGTGACGGCCTGAACCTCAGGCTGCACGTGCCCGTGACGTTCGTCGAGGCAGCTCTCGGCGCGACGATCGAAGTGCCGACCCTGGGCGGAGCGCCGGTCAAACTGCGCATCGCCCCCGGCACACCGAGCGGGCGGGTCCTGCGGGTCAAGGGACGCGGCGTTGTGACTCCGAAGGGCACCGGCGACTTGCTCGCCGAGGTCCAGGTCGCGGTGCCGTCGCACCTGTCGAAGGACGCCGAGGAGAAGCTCGCTGCTTTCGCGGCGGCCCTTTCCGACGAGAACCCGCGCGACGAACTGCTGGCGAGAGCGAGAGACTGACGGTGGACGAGAACTCCCGGGTGTTCGTCATTTCGACGGCCGCAGAGCTTGCGGGCATGCACCCGCAGACGCTGCGACAGTACGATCGCCTGGGACTGGTGAGTCCGGACCGCACCCCGGGCCGGTCTCGCCGGTATTCGATGCGTGATGTGGTGAAACTGCGTGAAATCGCGGAGCTGGGTGCCGAAGGCGTGAGCCTCGAGGGCATCCGGCGGATCATCGCGCTCGAGGACCACGTGCGCCGTCTCGAATCGCGTTTGCGCGAACTCGAAGCGGCCCTCGCCGATGAACTGCTGAACCGGTCGGGTCGCCGCGTCTTCGCGGCCGGCTCGGCCGGTGAGGTCATCTCGATGCGCGCGGGCACCCGAACCCGCCGCGCGAACCAGATGGTCATCTGGCGCCCGCTTGACGGCCGCTGATCCCGTGGTGCCCGACCCCACTGCTTTCGACCCCACTGCGTTCGACTTCGCCGCGCTCCGGCGTTTCCCCGACGTCGAGGCCTCCAACCTTTTTGCCGTCGACGCGAGCGACCGGCTGATCCTCGACGAGGCGGCGGCGAGCCTTCCCGCCGAACGGCTCGTTGTCGTCGACGACCGGTATGGCGCCCTCACCCTCGGCGCCGCTGCGCTCTTCGGGGCCACCGGCATCCGCGTGCACCAGGACGCACTCTCGGGCGAGGCGGCCCTGGCCCGGAATGCCCACGAGTTCGGTCTCACCGACCGCTACCGCTCGTTCCCACTGGGCCACGAGCTCCTGACCGGCGCGACCCTTGTCCTCCTCCAGCTGCCCCGCAGCCTCGCCGCGCTCGACGAGATCGCCGAGGCGATCGCCCGGTACGCCGATCCCGCGGTCGTCGTTGTCGCCGGCGGGCGGCTCAAGCACATGACCCCGGCCATGAACGAGGTCCTCGCGCGGCACTTCGAGCGGCTCCAGGTCTCCCCGGCCCGGCAGAAGTCCCGGGTCTTGCATGCCTCCGGTCCCCTCCGGGCGACGGAATCGGCGAGCCAGGCCTGGCCGCACGTCAGCAGGCACGACGACCTGGGTCTGACCGTGTGCGCGCACGGCGCCGCGTTCGCCGGCACCACGATCGACATCGGCACCCGGTACCTGCTCGAATTCCTTGACCGCATGAAACCGGATGCCGTCCGCGCGATCGACCTCGGCTGCGGCACGGGTGTGCTCGCGGCCGCGCTCGCGCTACGCCGAACCGGACTCACGATGATCGCGAGCGACCAGTCGGCCGCCGCCGTCGCATCCGCCGGGGCCACAATGATCGCCAACGGGGTCGCCGATCGGGTCACGGTCGTGCGCGATGATGCGCTCGGATCCCAGGCGGATGCTTCCAGTGAGTTGATCCTGTTGAATCCGCCGTTCCACATCGGATCCTCCGTGCACGCCGGCATCGCGCTCAAGCTCTTCGCCGACGCCGCGCGGGTGCTCCGGCCCGGCGGTGAGCTCTGGACGGTGTGGAACACACACCTCGGCTACCGGCCGGCGCTCACCCGCCTGGTCGGGCCGACGCACCAGGTCGGTCGGAACGCCAAGTTCACGGTCACGGTTTCCGTGCGCCGGTAGGCAGCCGCAGGGTTTCGGAAGGCATTCAGGGGCGCGAAACCTTCCCGAAACAGGGGTGCAATCTTTCCGACACGCCCGGGATGTGACCGGGAGTTGCGGCCCCCCACGGTTCACCGTAAAGTCATCTAAGTCACCCCACAGGTTCGGAAAGCCGAAGCGCTTACCGGCCTCAAGCGGGACCACTTCCAATCCCGATCAGCGCGTAAATTCGATGATCGAGATTGATGGCGTTTCACCAGATTCCCTTAGCGGGGGACCGAGCGAAACGACACGAAAGAAGAATAAGGAATTGCCTCGGAGCGACAGCCTGCAAGGGCCTGAAGCCGAGGTGTCCGATCCTTGAGAACTCAACAGCGTGCACAATGTCAAATGCCAAAAACCTCGTGGTTTGGATCCGTTTCTAGCGGTGAAGAATCAAGAGATTCCTTTGGAAAACATTTATAACAACAAAGCAAGTCAGTAATGATTTGTTCTGTCAGTTTCAAACTTGTGTCTGGTTCGCCTATTCCGGCGGTCAGTCACACTAGATGTGCCGGGGCTTTCGGGTCTTGTGCAATCAAACATTTACGGAGAGTTTGATCCTGGCTCAGGACGAACGCTGGCGGCGTGCTTAACACATGCAAGTCGAACGATGATGGAGAGCTTGCTCTTCGGATTAGTGGCGAACGGGTGAGTAACACGTGAGCAATCTGCCCTTGACTCTGGGATAAGCGTTGGAAACGACGTCTAATACCGGATACGACCCTTGGAGGCATCTCTGGGGGTGGAAAGAATTTTGGTCAGGGATGAGCTCGCGGCCTATCAGCTAGTTGGTGAGGTAATGGCTCACCAAGGCGACGACGGGTAGCCGGCCTGAGAGGGTGACCGGCCACACTGGGACTGAGACACGGCCCAGACTCCTACGGGAGGCAGCAGTGGGGAATATTGCACAATGGGCGAAAGCCTGATGCAGCAACGCCGCGTGAGGGACGACGGCCTTCGGGTTGTAAACCTCTTTTAGTAGGGAAGAAGCGAAAGTGACGGTACCTGCAGAAAAAGCACCGGCTAACTACGTGCCAGCAGCCGCGGTAATACGTAGGGTGCAAGCGTTGTCCGGAATTATTGGGCGTAAAGAGCTCGTAGGCGGTTTGTCGCGTCTGCTGTGAAAACCCGAGGCTCAACCTCGGGCCTGCAGTGGGTACGGGCAGACTAGAGTGCGGTAGGGGAGATTGGAATTCCTGGTGTAGCGGTGGAATGCGCAGATATCAGGAGGAACACCAATGGCGAAGGCAGATCTCTGGGCCGTAACTGACGCTGAGGAGCGAAAGCATGGGGAGCGAACAGGATTAGATACCCTGGTAGTCCATGCCGTAAACGTTGGGAACTAGATGTGGGGACCATTCCACGGTCTCCGTGTCGCAGCTAACGCATTAAGTTCCCCGCCTGGGGAGTACGGCCGCAAGGCTAAAACTCAAAGGAATTGACGGGGGCCCGCACAAGCGGCGGAGCATGCGGATTAATTCGATGCAACGCGAAGAACCTTACCAAGGCTTGACATATAGAGGAAACGGCTGGAAACAGTCGCCCCGCAAGGTCTCTATACAGGTGGTGCATGGTTGTCGTCAGCTCGTGTCGTGAGATGTTGGGTTAAGTCCCGCAACGAGCGCAACCCTCGTCCTATGTTGCCAGCACGTAATGGTGGGAACTCATGGGATACTGCCGGGGTCAACTCGGAGGAAGGTGGGGATGACGTCAAATCATCATGCCCCTTATGTCTTGGGCTTCACGCATGCTACAATGGCCGGTACAAAGGGCTGCAATACCGCAAGGTGGAGCGAATCCCAAAAAGCCGGTCTCAGTTCGGATTGAGGTCTGCAACTCGACCTCATGAAGTCGGAGTCGCTAGTAATCGCAGATCAGCAACGCTGCGGTGAATACGTTCCCGGGCCTTGTACACACCGCCCGTCAAGTCATGAAAGTCGGTAACACCCGAAGCCGGTGGCCTAACCCTCACGGGAAGGAGCTGTCGAAGGTGGGATCGGTGATTAGGACTAAGTCGTAACAAGGTAGCCGTACCGGAAGGTGCGGCTGGATCACCTCCTTTCTAAGGAGCACAGCAGTGCCGTCTGTATACAGCGGAGTAACACTGCCAAGCCATACGAAGACGAATGTTCTTCGATGGCGCTCATGGGTGGAACATTGACATTGATACGAGGAGTTCGCTTCTTGATCCAGTACGCCTGGTACCGCTTGCGGTGCCTCGTTGGAAAGGTCGGGTTGCGTAAGGAGACGTATATGCACGCTGTTGGGTCCTGAGGGACCGGAACGACTGGGTTTTGCCTGGTTGGACTGTTTCTCTGGACCTTTTCTCAGTCACATCAATCGTGGCTGGGTGAGGGTACCGCCCGTACTTTGAGAACTACACAGTGGACGCGAGCATCTTAAATTTGACAGTCTTCGGACTGCAAATTACAAAGATCTATTTATAGATCATTGGTCAATTTCGATCGTGAGACGAAAGTTTTACGATTCTTAATCGATTCAAACTCATGTGATTTCAAATTTCTAAGAGCAAACGGTGAATGCCTTGGCATGTAGAGCCGAAGAAGGACGTAGTAATCTGCGATAAGCCTCGGGGAGTTGATAAACGAACTGTGATCCGAGGATGTCCGAATGGGGAAACCCCGCCAGGCCCGTGAGGTGACCTGGTGACTCCCGCCTGAATATATAGGGCGGGTAGAGGGAACGTGGGGAAGTGAAACATCTCAGTACCCACAGGAAGAGAAAACAATAGTGATTCCGTTAGTAGTGGCGAGCGAACCCGGATGAGGCTAAACCGATCATGTGTGATAGCCGGCAGGCGTTGCATGGTCGGGGTTGCGGGACTTTTCTGCTGATTCTGCCGAACAGTGAGGGTTAGAGCGTTGTATAGACGAACAGGATTGAAAGCCTGGTCATAGAGGGTGCGAACCCCGTAGTCGAAATGCAGTAATCGCCCGAAGAGTATCCCAAGTAGCACGGGGCCCGAGAAATCCCGTGTGAATCTGTCAGGACCACCTGATAAGCCTAAATACTCCTACATGACCGATAGTGAACAAGTACCGTGAGGGAAAGGTGAAAAGTACCCCGGGAGGGGAGTGAAATAGTACCTGAAACCGTTTGCTTACAAACCGTTGGAGCCAGTCTGATTCTGGTGACAGCGTGCCTTTTGAAGAATGAGCCTGCGAGTTAGTGATATGTGGCGAGCTTAACCCGAGAGGGGAATGCGTAGCGAAAGCGAGTCTGAATAGGGCGATTCAGTCGCATGTCCTAGACCCGAAGCGAAGTGATCTATCCATGGCCAGGTTGAAGCGACGGTAAGACGTCGTGGAGGACCGAACCCACTTCAGTTGAAAATGGAGGGGATGAGCTGTGGATAGGGGTGAAAGGCCAATCAAACTTCGTGATAGCTGGTTCTCTCCGAAATGCATTTAGGTGCAGCGTTGCGTGTTTCTTGCCGGAGGTAGAGCTACTGGATGGCCGATGGGGCCTAAAAGCTTACTGACGTCAGCCAAACTCCGAATGCCGGTAAGTGAGAGCGCAGCAGTGAGACGGTGGGGGATAAGCTTCATCGTCGAGAGGGAAACAACCCAGACCACCAACTAAGGTCCCAAAGCGCGTGCTAAGTGGGAAAGGATGTGGAGTTGCACAGACAACCAGGAGGTTGGCTTAGAAGCAGCCACCCTTGAAAGAGTGCGTAATAGCTCACTGGTCAAGTGATTCCGCGCCGACAATGTAACGGGGCTCAAGCACGCCACCGAAGTTGTGGCATTGATATTTTTGGTAAGCCGCACACTTGTTGTGTTGGTTCAGCCGTGTTGATGGGTAGGAGAGCGTCGTGTGGCCAGCGAAGCGGCGGTGTAAACCAGCCGTGGAGGCTACACGAGTGAGAATGCAGGCATGAGTAGCGAAAGACGGGTGAGAAACCCGTCCTCCGAAAGATCAAGGTTTCCAGGGCCAGGCTAATCCGCCCTGGGTAAGTCGGGACCTAAGGCGAGGCCGACAGGCGTAGTCGATGGACAACGGGTTTATATTCCCGTACTGGCGAAAAACCGTCCAAGCTAATCCAGTAATGCTAAGCATCTGAATCCTCTAGATGGATCCCTTCGGGGTGAAGCGTGAGGCCTAGCGTGCGACCCTATGCTGGTGCGGTTAGCGTATTAACAGGTGTGACGCAGGAAGGTAGCTGAGCCGGGCGATGGTTGTCCCGGTCTAAGGATGTAGGCCGAGAGATAGGCAAATCCGTCTCTCATATAAGGCTGAGACCCGATGGGTAGCCCGTAAGGGCGAAATCAGTGATCCTATGCTGCCAAGAAAAGCATCGACGCGAGGTTTTAGTCACCCGTACCCCAAACCGACTCAGGTGATCAGGTAGAGAATACTAAGGAGATCGAGAGAATCGTGGTTAAGGAACTCGGCAAAATGCCCCCGTAACTTCGGGAGAAGGGGGGCCGGAGGCGTGAAGGGATTTACTCCTGGAGCGTTCGAAGGCCGCAGAGACCAGTGGGAAGCGACTGTTTACTAAAAACACAGGTCCGTGCCAAGTCGCAAGACGATGTATACGGACTGACGCCTGCCCGGTGCTGGAAGGTTAAGAGGAACGGTTAGCCGCAAGGCGAAGCTGAGAATTTAAGCCCCAGTAAACGGCGGTGGTAACTATAACCATCCTAAGGTAGCGAAATTCCTTGTCGGGTAAGTTCCGACCTGCACGAATGGCGTAACGACTTCCCAGCTGTCTCAACCGCGAACTCGGCGAAATTGCATTACGAGTAAAGATGCTCGTTACGCGCAGCAGGACGGAAAGACCCCGTGACCTTTACTACAGCTTGGTATTGGTGTTCGGTGTGGCTTGTGTAGGATAGGTGGGAGACTGTGAAGCTTGGACGCTAGTTCAGGTGGAGTCAACGTTGAAATACCACTCTGGTCATATTGGATATCTAACTTCGAACCGTGATCCGGTTCAGGGACAGTGCCTGGTGGGTAGTTTAACTGGGGCGGTTGCCTCCTAAAAAGTAACGGAGGCGCCCAAAGGTTCCCTCAACCTGGTTGGCAATCAGGTGTCGAGTGTAAGTGCACAAGGGAGCTTGACTGTGAGACTGACAAGTCGAGCAGGGACGAAAGTCGGGACTAGTGATCCGGCAGTGGCTTGTGGAAGCGCTGTCGCTCAACGGATAAAAGGTACCTCGGGGATAACAGGCTGATCTTGCCCAAGAGTCCATATCGACGGCATGGTTTGGCACCTCGATGTCGGCTCGTCGCATCCTGGGGCTGGAGTAGGTCCCAAGGGTTGGGCTGTTCGCCCATTAAAGCGGTACGCGAGCTGGGTTTAGAACGTCGTGAGACAGTTCGGTCCCTATCCGCTGCGCGCGCAGGAAATTTGAGAAGATCTATCCCTAGTACGAGAGGACCGGGATGGACGAACCTCTGGTGTGTCAGTTGTTCCGCCAGGAGCACCGCTGATTAGCTACGTTCGGAACGGATAACCGCTGAAAGCATCTAAGCGGGAAGCCGGCTTCGAGATGAGATTTCCATCCCTTCGGGGGAGAGGCTCGCAGCTAGACTACTGCGTTGATAGGCCGGATGTGGAAGAGGGGACTAAAGACCCTTGGAGCTGACCGGTACTAATAAGCCAATAATTTGATAACACACCAGTTTGAATAAGCTGCAAGCGTCCACTATGTGGTTCTCGACGTA
Organism: Cryobacterium sp. GrIS_2_6; assembly: GCF_035984545.1. Taxonomy (NCBI): domain Bacteria; kingdom Bacillati; phylum Actinomycetota; class Actinomycetes; order Micrococcales; family Microbacteriaceae; genus Cryobacterium; species Cryobacterium sp. GrIS_2_6. The sequence continues at coordinate 3,246,847 of NZ_JAXCHP010000001.1, read as the reverse complement.
CGGTCGAGAACAACCCCGGCATAACAGCCGGGATCTATAACTGAAAAATATAGAATCGATCCATCGAAAGATGTTTCGGCGGCTATAGCGAGAGGGAAACGCCCGGTCACATTCCGAACCCGGAAGCTAAGACTCTCAGCGCCGATGGTACTGCAGGGGGGACCCTGTGGGAGAGTAGGACACCGCCGGACTTAACTTAGAAACACCAGAAAAGCCACCCCACGGGGTGGCTTTTCTGCTTTAACCCGCGAAACGCAGCCGACATCCGCAGGCCACCCGTCGGCCCCGCGCGACACTTACGCCGCTACGCACCAGGCACGCCTGGCGCGTAACGGCGCAACTGGCGCCCAACCCGCGGAGGTCAGCGGGAGGGGTCAGCGGGCGGGGACGGCGTCGAGGGCGTCGCGGTCGTTGTCGAGGTCGTCTGTGGCCGTCAGCACCTCGCCGTTGAGTACCTGGAGCGACCAGTCGGTGTCGTCCAGGCTGGCCACGGTCAGGGCCGCGTTTGCGATGGTGCCGACGAACTCGCCGAGGGCCTTCATCAGGGTCAGGCGGATCAGCGTGCCGTGGGAGACGACGATGATCCGGGCCCCGGGGTGCGCTGCGGCGAGCTCACGCAAGGCCTCGAGGCCGCGCGCGGCGACATCCGCTTCGGGCTCCGCGCCGATGAAGCCGCCGTTGCCGGTCGGACCGCCATCGATGCGCAGGGCGTCGAGCTCAGGGCCGGCGCTCAGGCCCTCTGCGGGACCGTAGTTGCGTTCCACGATCTCCGGGATGCGGCGGGTCACCGTGAGGCCGAGGCCGTCGGCAATGAGGTCGGCGGTCTCCGCGGCCCGGGACAGGGTCGAGGAGACGATGAAGTCCCAGTCGTAGTCCGCCAGGTGGCCGACAGCCTCGGCGGCCTGCGCGCGCCCGGTGTCGTTCAGCGGGATGTCCGACAGACCCTGGATCCGCATGGCGGCATTCCAGTCGGTCTGGCCGTGGCGGATAAGGGCGAAGGTCGTTGGTGAAGTCACTACTCCATTGTCCCCCGGCCGGGGACCCAACCGGGAATCGCCCAGGCGGCCCGGACCGTTCCGGACCGTCAGCGACGCACGGCAGCGCTGCGCCGGGCTGTGTCCGGGTGGAGACTGCGCGGGTTGCCGACGGGTCAGGCGGCGACGCTACGCGAGTTGCCGGCGGCCAGGCGGCGGGACAGCAGTGCGGGCGAGGTGACGGGAGCCACGACCATGCGCCACAGGGTGACGAGAGACCAGCCGAACATCACGATCAGGAGGCCGTTGCGCGCCGTCAGCAGCACGAGCGCCGACAGGTCACCGTTGACGAGCGGCATGTAGAACACCGGGAAGATCAGCGTGGTCAGAACGCCGATGGCGACCATCATGTACGCCGGCGCACGCCAGGCGTGCCAGCTGTGGCTGACTCCGACGATGACGACGGGCGCGAGCCACAGCATGTACTGCGGGGACCCGACCTTGTTGAAGATGATGAAGGCGCCGACGAGCGCGAGCGACCCGACGAGCAGGAGCTGCGAGACGTCGTGGTGACGGCGCAACGCGACCAGCATGAGCGTGACGATCGCCCCCATGGCGATGAACATCAGCGGGTTCATCAGGGAGGCGACGAGCGTTGTGCCGGGTCCGCTGACCTCGCGGGTGGCGATTGCGTAGTTCTGGTAAATGAACGTGTTCGGGTGGCCGAGGGCGGCGAGCCAGACCCAGGGGGTCGTGATCGGCGCTTCGAGCTGCATGGCCCGGTCGGACTGCATCGTGACGAAGCCGGTGATGTACTTGAGTCCGCCGAGAGCGAAGACCGTGGCGACGACGCCGGCTGTGACCGCGATGCCCGTGAGGATCACCGTGATGCGACGCCGGGACGCGACGACGACGGCGACGACGACGGCCGCCGGCCAGACCTTCACCCAGGTGGCGATGGTGAGCAGTGCGGTGGCCACGACCGGGCGACGGGCGAGGAGGACAAGACCCATGATCACGAGCGGGGCGGTGAGGCCCTCGAGCCGGAGCAGGCCGACGGGGCTCAGGACGAAACTGATCAGGAGGAAGAACCAGGCGGAACGGTAGCCGCTGATCTTGCGGCCGGCATCCGTGAGCACCATGACGGCCAGGGCGTTCAGTGCGGCCGTCATCAGGAACCACATCAGCTGGTATAACAGCGGACCGCCGAGGCCGGCGAACACGATCGGGAACAGGGCGCCGATCGGGTAGACCCACTCGACGTTGATGCCCATCCAGACGTGGTGCACGAGGCCCTGCTGGGCCCATGTGCGGTACAGGGGCAGGTCGCCGAGGACGTTGCCGGTCAGGATCGCGGGCAGGAGGGCCAGGAGGAACACGACGTGGATGGCGATGAAGCCGATCACGAGGGTGCGCGGGGTTTCCAGCCACAGGCGGCGGGCGGGCGTGAGAACGCGTCGGACTCGGTGGTCGACCTGGTCAAGAATGTAGGACATTTCACTCACCTCTGCAGACGGCCAAGAGCCCGGGAGGGCAGACTTCATCCAAATTATAGGTTTGTGCGCTGGGTTGCAAGACGGTTCTGCCCTGTTACCGGCCCTTCCTGCTGAGAGAGCTCACAGCCTGATGGCGGTCAGGAGAGCAGTTCGCGGATGTCCGCGGCCGTGAGCGCGGTTCCCCTGGCGCCGTCGGCGGAGAGCACGCTGTCGAAGAGGCGTGCCTTGGTGGCCTTGAGCGCCATGACCTTCTCCTCGATCGTGTTCTTCGCGACGAGCCGGTAGACGAACACGTTCTTGGTCTGGCCGATCCGGTGCATCCGGTCGACGGCCTGCGCCTCGGTCGCGGGGTTCCACCAGGGGTCGAGCAGGATGGCGTAGTCCGCCTCGGTCAGGTTGAGCCCGAAGCCTCCGGCCTTGAGGCTGATCAGGAAGACCGAATTGGTGCCGGTCTTGAACTCGTCGATCACCGCAGCCCGGTTGCGGGTCTTGCCGTCGAGGTAGGAGTAGCTTATGCCGGCGGCTTCGAGCCGGTTGCGGGCCCGGCCGAGGTACTGGGTGAACTGGCTGAAGATGAGGGTGCGGTGCCCGCCGGCGACGACGTCCTCGAGTAGTTCGAGGAGCGCGTCGAGCTTGGTGGAGGGGATTCCGTCGTACTTGGCGTCGTAGAGCCCCGCGTCGAGGCTGAGCTGGCGGAGCATCGTGAGGGAGCGGAAGATTTCGAAACGGTTCGCGTTCAGGTTCTCGATCAGGCCGAGCACCTTCTGCCGTTCCCGAGCCAGGTGGGTGTCGTAGACAGCCCGGTGCCGGGGGTTCAGGGTGAGCTCGAGCACCTGCTCCTGCTTGCTCGGCAGGTCACCGGCGACCTCCTCCTTGGTCCGGCGCAGCATGAACGGGCGGATGCGGCGGCGCAGCTGGGTGAGCCGTTCCTCGTTCGCATCCCGTTCGATGGGCTTCTGGTAGTAGTCCGCGAAGCGGGTGGGGCTCGGGAACAGGCCGGGCGCGGTGATCGACAGCAGCGACCAGAACTCCATCAGGTTGTTCTCGAGCGGGGTGCCGGTGATCGCGAGCTTGAACGGTGTGTCGAGGCGCCGGGCGCATTGGTAGGCCCTGGACGCGCGGTTCTTCACGAACTGGGCCTCGTCGAGCAGGAGACCGGCCCACGGCACCGCGTTGTACTCGTCGAAGTCGAGGCGGAACAGCGTGTACGAGGTGATCACGACATCCGCTTCGGCGTGCAGGGCTGCGATGCCCGTCGCCCGCTTGCGCGAGGTCTCCGTGACGGATGCGACGCGCAGGTCCGGCGCGAATCTCGCGCACTCCGCGGCCCAGTTCGAGACGACGCTCGTGGGCGCGACGACGAGGAACGGGTGCGCGGGTGCGTCGCTGTCGCGCCCGGCCACCGCGCGGCTGATCAGGGCGATCGCCTGCAGGGTCTTGCCGAGCCCCATGTCGTCCGCGAGGATCCCGCCGAGCCGGTGGTCGTGGAGGAAGCCGAGCCATTCCAAGCCGGACTGCTGGTAGCTGCGGAGTGTCGCGTGAACGCCGTCCGGCAGCGGGAGCGTCGGTACCTGTTCAACGTCGGTGAGCCCGGCGACGATGTCGCGCCAGCCGGCGGCCTGGCTCGTGACGACGCCGAGTTCCTGCAGTTCCTCCCAGAGATCGGCCTGGAAGGGGCTGATGCCGAGGGAGGTCGCGGATGGTTCCTGGAGGCTGCGGGCTTCCTCGATCAGGCGGCGCAGGGTGTGCAGTTCGGGCCGGTCGAGGCTGAAGTACGTGCCGCTCGGGAGGATGAGGATGTCCTGGCCGGTGGCGAGGGCCCGGAACAGCACGTCGAATGGCACGTCCTCTCCGTCGATCGAGACGGACACCGCGAGATTGAACCAGTCCCGGTCGTCCAGGCGCTCGCTCGTGCCGACGCTGATCACCGGGGCGGTGTCCGCCGCGCGGTAGTCGACCACGTCGCCGCTCTGCACGACGAGGACGTCGGGGAGTGCTTCGAGCCGCGGCACGACCCCCTCGAGGAAGTCGATCATGCCGGCGCCGGTGAGTTCGGAGTGCCCGGACAGCCGGGGCACCCCGCCGCGTCGCGGGGCGAGTTCGGCGAGGGGTGCGAGCAGTTCGTCGACGGACCGGAGGATCCGTGCCTCGGCGGCGGAGTCGCGGTAGCGGTGCTCTCCGGGAGCCGGCCGCAGTTCGAGGTCATATGCCCCGGCGGGGGTTTCGGTGCTGGTGGTGGTACCGGTGGCTGCCGGGCCCGCCTGGTAGCGCCATGCCCAGTTCAGGGCGATGCGGGCATCCGCCTGATGGCTGAGCGTGAGCGTGAGCGCGGGGCGCGGGCTTTCGGGCAGCTCGAACGAGTCGTCGCGGCTCGTGACGCGCGCACGGTCGCGGAGGTACGGGTAATACTCGGTGAGGAAGTCGGGCTCGTCGGCGGTGGGCACGTCGATGGACTGGCCGGTGGCGGCGAGGTTCCGCAGCTCCCTGCTGACCTCGACGGCGAGCGGCGCGAGGGTGAGCCTGCCCCCGGTCGGGTCCCCGGCGGGGGCATCCTGCCAGGTGTAGATGCCGTGCGCCGGGTCGCCCGTGAAACCGAACCGGCCGCCGGGCAGCCGGTGCCCGTCGAGTACGACGGTCGGGGTGAGCGCGAGGCCGCCGGGTGTGCGGCGGATGTCGAGCTCGAGTGATGCCGGACGCTCGTTGATGCGCACGGGATCCTGGGCGCCCGAGGTGGAGATGAGCGGGATACCGGCGGCCGTCGCCTCCTCGAGCAGGCCCCAGAGTGCCCGGTCCGGGAAGTCGTCGAGCTGGATCCACTGCGTCGCCGAGCCGTAATACGGGCGTCCGGCGAGGTGCAGGGCGTAGAGCGCGGACAGCACCCGCCGTTGGGCGCGCTGGGCGGTGCCCGCGGTCTGGGCGAGGTTGTCCCAGGTCAGGGCGCCGCGGATCCAGCGGCCCTGCTTGCCGAGCAGCATCGGCCGGGCGGCGAGGTGCCGCCCACCGGACTGGAACCGGGAGTTGACCGGGGCGAGCACCTGGAACTGCAACGCGAGTTCCGTCCCTGTCCGCGCGGCCGTCTCTCCGGGGGTGGGCAGGCCGCCGAGCGCGCTGCGCCAGCGCGGGACGGTCGGGGCGGGCGCTGCGGATGCTGCTGCGGGGGACTGGAGTGCATACAGGGCCGGCGGCGCGGAGCGCCTGCGGAAGCGGTCGACGTCGGCCTCGTCGGCCTCGATCGAGCCCGGATTCCCGCCGTTCCGGCTCGTGACGAGCAGGGCGGCGACATGCTTGCAGTTGCTCCGCATCGGGCAGGTGCAGAGCCCGGTCGCGCGCACCGCGACCCCGGCGGGATTCAGGACGAACGAGATGGTCACCGTGTACGGTGTGCGTCCGGTGCCGCGGACCTTTCCGGTGAGCCTCGTGCCCGAGTCGTCCCAGACTTCGGACAGGACGTGGCCGTTGCGCGCATAACGTTCACCGCGCGAAAAGGCCTGACTTCCGACGAGGAGGGCGATCTCGTGTGAGCTGAGAGAGTGAGCCATAAGGGGGAAGAGGGTTCCTTAGAAGGTCGAACCCCATTCTCCCACGGTGTGACGGTATCGGAGGCGACGGCGGCCTCCGATACCGCTCAGCGGGCGAGGAGTGCGGCGGCGCCGGTGGGTACCACGAGGAGCGGCACGGGAAGGGCATTGAGCATGCGGTGGGCGGTGATACCGAGGAAGATCGTCGTCGGCTGGGCGAGGCGGCTCGAACCGACGAAGGCGACTTCGTCCGCTCGCCACTCGATTCCCTCCACGGCGGACTCCACGTTCTCGCCGACGGCGACCTCGGTCGTGATGGCGCCCGGAGCAGGCAATCGCGTCGAGTAGTACTCGAGCACCGATTCGAGATGTGCCGTGCTCTCCGCGGCCCGGGACGCCTCGACAGCGGGCGTCGACTCGCCATGCTGGGCGCGCCGGGCGTCGACCTCGACGAGGGTGAGGAAGCGCACATCAACGCTGTGGCCCTCCGTGAACGCCAGCAGAGAATCGAGGAGAGTCGACCAGCCGGGCCGGGTGCCGATCGCGCAGGTGATCCGGGAGATCTGCGCCGGGGCGAGGTACCCGTGCGGCGCGAGGGCGACGGGCACGGGCGAAGCGTGCAGGAGGGCGTTTGCGACACTGCCGATCGTGTAGCGACCGCGGATGCCGTGGCGTGAGGCTCCGACGACGATCCGGTCGGAGTCGAATTCCGTGACGGCCCTCAGCAGCCCGTCGGAGGTCGCATCCGCCCAGATCAGGTGCGTCGTGGCCACGATGTCGGCCGGCACCCTCGCCGCGGCGCCGGCGAGCCATTCGAGGCCCTGGTGTTCGAGGAGCGCCTCGAAGTCGGAGCCGGAGGCGCGCAGCCGGGAGGGCGCGATAGTGGAGTGCGCCAGTACGAGGCACAGCCGCAGCTCGGCTCCGGTCAGCCGGGCGAGGGCGACCCCGAGTTCGATGGCATCATTGCCGCGATCGGTCGCTTCGTAGGCGACGACGTAGTTCGCTGTCCTGGTCACGCTGGATCTCCCTGGGTTCTCGGTGAAATATCGGTGGGGCTGGTCTGTGCGCTTCGTGGCCTGTGCTGCTCAATGCCGGTCAGTGCCGGTCAGTGCGGGTCGTGATGCTCATGTCCGTGCGCGTGTCCTGCGGCACTCGGCTGCACGTCGAGGGAGGGGTTGCGGTCGAAGAAGCCGACCGGCTTGAGCCAGAATGACACGGTGTCGGCCGGCATGACCGGCCACTCCTCCGGGCGGGTGATGTGGTGGATGCCGAAGACGTACCAGAGCACGACGTCGGTGTTCCGCACCGGTCGCCCGGCGCGGGTCCACTCGGCCAGGCCGTGGTCGACCGCGCTCTGGTTGACGAACTCGCCGCAGGGCCAGCGCTGCGTCTCGTCTCCGGGGGTGACCCACACCGTGTGCCCGATCACCTGGGCGCGCTGGAACACCGGCGAGGAGGGGTCGAAGAACGAGGGGATGGCGCCGCCCGGAACGAGCTTGTACGACACCGGGGTGCCGAGCCCGTTCAACGTCGCCTCGTTCACGACCTTCCAGCTGCGTTGGGTCGCCCAGTCGTAGTCGTCGAAGCCCTCGGTCTCGATGGGCGTGTTCCGCTGGGTGAGGGCGAGGCCGAGCGGATTCGCTTCGTCGATCGGCTCGACGCGCGTCTCGGAGCGGAACACCGTATTCTCGGTCCCGTCGATGTCGAGGTCCATCCGGGCGACGATGAAGTGCTGGTGGAAGGGGGCGTATGTGCGGGTGTCCACAAGGGTGCCGTTCGGATGTGGCTGGCCCGCGTCGAGGCTCGTGACGACCATGATCCCGGTCGCGCGCACCTCGCACTCCATATTGCCGTCCTGGTAGAAGCGCCAGTAAACGAGGTATTCGTAGTTCGCGACGGTGACGTGGAAGGAGACGACGAGGCGACGCATCCGTCGAACCTCCGATCCGCCGTCGTGGTCGACGTGCTTCCAGAGCACCGCGTTGTCCTCTTCGTGGATGCAGATGGCGTTGGGAATCGAGTACGGTTCGCCGGCGCTGTTGTGCAGAACGGCGTCGAGGTAGCGGATCTCGCCGAGGCAATCGCAGCCCAGTTCGAGTGAGGTCGTCATGAAGCCCAGGCCCCACTCGCCGATGTCGAAAGCCGTGCGACGGAAGTGGTCGACGCTCGGATCCCGGTAGGGCACGACCATTTCGGCGAAGGAGAGCCGGTTGGCGATCGGGCGGACGCGCTCGCCGTCCCGGTAGCTCACCTCGTGCAGCGTCATGCCCTCCCGGTAGTTGAAGCCGACCCGGAGCGACCAGTTCTGCCACTCGACCCGGTGGCCGGTGACGGTGAAGCTCGGCCCCTCAGCCTGCATGATGTCGAGCGGCCTCAGCGGAGGACGCCGGCTCAGGTCTCGGATGCGGGGAGGGATGAGGTGCGGCACGTATTCGCCCATCACGGCCGGGCGGTCGACCGCGAACGAGTCCTCGACGTCGAGGAGTTCCATCGTGTTCACGTCGATCACGAAGTGTAGTCCGCTCACTGGTCCCGCATAGGGGTTGGCGCCCGCCTCCGCGCGCACCCAGACGTCGGACCAGCCGATCCTCCTGCCCCGGAATCGCTCAGGGATGACGGCGTCACCGTAGGTCCAGGTGTCGATGAAAACGGTGTCGAGATCGGTGATGCCCCGGCGCGCGAGGGCGGCGACGACCTCCGGATGCGCGCGGAGAGCCGCATCCGCTTCGTCCCACTCGTCGACCGTGAAGTTGGCCTGCACGCCCGGCACCGTGGTCCAGTCGAGCAGGGCGTCTGCGCTGAGGGAGACGACCGCCACCCAGGTGCTGTTCTCGGCACGGTTCAGCACGACGAGCCTGGCGAGGCGCTCGGGGACCGCACCGGCACGATCGAAGGCGGACCTGGCGTGCCGGCCCGGCTCGACGAGTTCGATAGACGCGAAGCGCCAGCCCGGTCCGACACCGCGCTCGCGGGCGAGGATGGCTGCGGCCGCGGTGAACTCGTCGGCCGTCAGCGGGTCGAGGGGATGGAAGGTCATCGGGGCTCCTCATCATCGAAGGCGTGTCTCGGCGGCGCTGTCGCCTGCCGCTGTTTGCGGTCATTATGGCACCGGTACCGCCGGACGCGAGTGCTGGCGCCAAGCGTCGGCAGCCTCTAAACTTGAGTCGATGCGACTCAGCTTTTCCTGTCGGCGGGCTGTCGCACGAGAGAAAGGATCTTCCCATGCAAGCAGGCCAGCAGCCGCCCCAGGAAGAGGCGAAGTCTGCGCTCGAGAAGTACGGCGTGAACCTCACCGAGATCGCGAAGAGCGGCAAGCTCGACCCCGTGATCGGGCGGGACGCCGAGATTCGCCGCGTGAGCCAGGTGCTCACCCGCCGCACCAAGAACAACCCGGTGCTGATCGGCGAACCCGGTGTCGGGAAGACCGCCGTTGTCGAGGGTCTCGCCCAGCGGATCGTGGCCGGCGACGTAGCCGACTCGCTCAAGGGCAAGCAGCTCGTGGCGCTCGACCTCGCCGCCCTCGTGGCCGGGGCGAAGTACCGCGGCGAGTTCGAGGAGCGGCTGAAGGCCGTGCTCAAGGAGATCAACGATGCCGAGGGCCAGATCATCACCTTCGTCGACGAACTGCACACCCTGATGGGCGCGGGCGGCGGGGAGGGCTCTGTCGCGGCATCCAATATGCTCAAGCCGATGCTCGCCCGCGGCGAGCTGCGCCTGATCGGAGCGACGACGCTCAACGAATACCGCGAGTTCATCGAGAAGGACGCCGCCCTCGAGCGGCGCTTTCAGCCGGTGCTCGTCGACGAGCCGAGCGTGGAGGACACCGTCGCGATCCTGCGCGGCCTCAAGGAGCGCTACGAGGCGCACCACAAGGTGTCGATCGCGGATGCCGCGCTCGTCGCGGCCGCGTCCCTCTCGAACCGCTATATCACCGCCCGGCAGCTGCCGGACAAGGCCATCGACCTGATCGACGAGGCCGCGAGCCGGCTGCGGATGGAGATCGATTCCGCACCCGTCGAGATCGACGAGCTGCGCCGCAGCGTCGACCGGCTCAAGCTCGAGGAGCTCGCCCTCAAGAAGGAGAAGGACGACGCCTCCCGCCAGCGGCTCGAGAAGCTGCGGGCCGACCTGCTCGAACGTGAGGACACCCTGAAGGGACTGCAGGCCCGGTGGGACAAGGAACGCGCCTCGCTCAACCGGGTCGGCGAGCTCAAGACCCGACTCGACACCGCGCGGAGTGAATCGGAGCGGGCCCAGCGCGAGGGCAACCTCGAACGCGCCTCCCGGCTGCTCTACGGCGACATCCCCGTGATGGAACGCGAACTCGCCGCCGCCGAGCAGGCAGAGTCCGACGGACCGCGGATGGTCAACGACCAGGTCACCGCGGACGACATCGCTGCTGTCGTCGCCATGTGGACGGGCATTCCCGTCGGCCGCCTGCTCCAGGGCGAGACCGAGAAGCTGCTCAACCTCGAGGGCGAGCTCGCGCACCGGCTGATCGGCCAGAAGCGCGCCGTGCGCGCGGTCGCCGACGCGGTGCGCCGCAGCCGGGCCGGCATCTCCGACCCCGACCGGCCGACCGGCTCGTTCCTCTTCCTCGGCCCGACCGGCGTGGGCAAGACCGAGCTCGCCAAGGCGCTCGCCGAGTTCCTCTTCGACGACGAGAAGGCCATGGTCCGCATCGACATGAGCGAGTACGGCGAGAAGTTCTCGGTGTCCCGCCTGGTCGGGGCGCCTCCCGGCTACATCGGCTACGAGCAGGGCGGGCAGCTCACCGAGGCGGTGCGCCGGCGCCCGTATTCGGTGATCCTGTTCGACGAGGTCGAGAAGGCGCATCCCGAGATCTTCGACGTGCTGTTGCAGGTACTCGACGACGGCCGCCTCACCGACGGCCAGGGCCGTACCGTCGACTTCCGCAACACCATCCTCGTGCTGACCTCGAACCTCGGCTCGGCCTTCCTGATCGACCCGACGCTCAGCACCGAGCAGAAGGAGGAGGCCGTGCAGTTGCTCGTGCGGCAGACCTTCAAGCCGGAGTTCGTGAACCGGCTCGACGACATCGTCGTCTTCCAGTCGCTGTCGATGGGGGACCTCGGCCAGATCGTGGAGCTCATGATCGACCGGCTCGAGAAGCGCCTCGTGGAACGCCGCCTCGAACTGGCCGTGACGCCGAGGGCGCGCACGTGGCTCTCCGAACGCGGCTACGACCCGATGTACGGCGCCCGCCCGCTGCGGCGGCTCATGCAGACCGAGATCGACGACCGGCTCGCGACCGCGATCCTCTCCGGCAAGGTGCGCGACGGCGACACCGTGCTCGTGGACCTCGCGACCGATGGCGACTCCCTCACGGTCGCGCCTGCGCCCGCTGTGCCCGTGCCGCCGCATCCGCTCGACGAGGCCGACCTCTAGAGCGCTGGCGCCCTTATCACCGCGAGAGCGGGTGAGGCGTCGTTTTCGCAACCTGAAACCGACGATTCACCCGCTTTCGCGGTCAGCGGAACGGGGGCTGGGCGACGGCGTGCTGGCGAGGTCGGGAACTAGGCTCGGAGCATGCGTGCAACTGTGATCTATGGCGAGCGGGACATCCGCCTCGAAGAAGTACCCGACCCGATTCTCTCGACCGGCGGTGACGCGATCGTGCGTGTCGTCGCGGCCTGCGTGTGCGGCTCCGACCTGTGGCCGTATCGCGGCGTGCAGCCGACCACCGAGCCGCACCGGATCGGCCACGAATTCGTCGGCGTCGTCGAGGAGATCGGCGCAGACGTCACGACGATCAAGGTCGGCGACTTCGTCATCGCACCGTTCTACGACTGCGACAACACCTGTATCAACTGCCGGAACGGCGTGAGCACGTCGTGCCTGCACGGCGGCTGGTGGGGTGCGGACGACCGGCTCGGCGGCTTCGCCGACGGTGCCCAGGGCGAGCGCGTGCGCGTGCCGCACGCGGACGGTTCCCTCGTCGCGACACCGTCCCAGCCGACGGATGCCCAGATCCCGGGCCTGCTGACCCTCGCAGATGTGATGGGTACCGGGCACCACGCCGCGGTCTCCGCGGGAGTGACCCCGGGCAGCACCGTCGTCGTCGTGGGTGACGGCGCCGTGGGCCTGTGTGCGATCATCGCCGCGAAGCGTCTCGGGGCCTCGCGGATCGTCGCCATGTCCCGGCACGCCTCACGGCAGGTCGTCGCGCGCGAATTCGGCGCAACCGACGTGGTCGAGGAGCGTGGAGCCGAGGGCGTCGCGAAGATCCACGAGATGTTCGACGGCATCGGCGCGGACTTCGTGCTCGAGTGCGTCGGAACCAGGGAATCGATGGAGCAAGCGGTTGCGTCGGCCCGCCCGGGCGGAATGGTCGGTTACGTGGGCGTGCCCACCGGTGGCCCGATTGCGATGCAGCCCCTCTTCGGCCGTAACGTCGGGATCAACGGCGGCGTCGCATCCGTGCGCGGCTACATCGAGGAACTGCTGCCGGAGGTGCTCTCCGGGGAGATCAACCCGGGCCGCGTCTTCGACCTGGAGCTGCCGCTGGCCGACGTCGCCGAGGCGTACGCCGCGATGGACGAGCGCCGCGCGATCAAGGTCCTCCTCCGTCCCTAACCCGCCGTTCGCAGCGTTCCTGGCCGCGAGAGTACGGAAAAGGCCCCTTCACTTCGCGTGAAGGGGCCTTTTCCGTACTCTCGCGGGGGAGGTGGGGTGGGTTAGTCGTTGGCGAGCAGGAGCTCGGTGAGGGGCTTGCGGGTGCGCGGCGCGATCTCACGGGCGTAGAGCTCGGGGGAGAGGGCGTCGACGTCACCGAGGACACCGAGGACGGTCACAGAGACGACGGCCAGGTCGGACGTGAGGCCGAAGGCCTCGGCGATCGCCGCGCCGTCGATGCCGCCGAGCTGGTGGGTGTACAGCCCCTCTTCCTGGGCCTGGATGGTGAGGTGCGCGACTGCCTGGCCGAGGTCGTAGCGGGCCCACGGGTTCTCGCGGGTCTCGTCGATCGGCAGGTGCGCGATGTTCACGATGAGCACGGACGCGGCATCCGCCCAGGACTTGTTGAAGCCCATCAGGCCCTCGTATACCTTGGCGAAGCTCGCGGTGCCGCGGCGCGCGACGATGAAGCGGGCCGGCTGGATGTTGCTCGCGGACGGGGCCCAGCGGGCGGCCTCGAGAAGCGTGGTCAGGGTCGTCTCGTCGATGACCGCGGTCGGGTCGAAGCCGCGCGGGCTCCAGCGTCCGGAGAGCGCGGGGAGAAGGGGCGACGTCGTGTCGGCGGCGCGGCTGAGGGTGTCGGTGATGAGGGTCATGTGCCCGTCTTTCGTCTGGAGTGTGTGGGTGTCCGGGGCAACGCTGACCCGCTCTCTTCAACGCGCGAGCCGCGCCGTTATTCCATGCACACGCATACTGCGCGTCCGCGTGTCCCCGTGGGTCCCCGTGTGTCGCGAAAGCGGGTGAATCGCCGGTCTCAGCGCGGGACAACGACGATTCACCCGCTTTCGCGAGCCGGGCTGGGCTGGTGGGCTAGGCGGGGGTGGCGGCGATGAGGTTGTCGCGCACCTGGCGGCGGAGCACCTTGCCCATCATCGAGCGGGGGAGTTCCTCGACCTCGACGATGTGCCGGGGCACCTTGTACGCCGAGAGCCGGGTGCGGCAGTATGAGCGCAGGGCGTCGACGTCGAGCACGGCGCCGTCGGTGAGCACGATCGCGGCGACGACGTCCTCGCCGCCGTTCTTGCTCGCGATGCCAACGACGGCGGCGTCGGCGACGTCGGGGTGTGAGAGAAGAGCGGCTTCGACCTCGGACGGCGACACGTTGAACCCGCCGGTGATGATGAGTTCCTTGATGCGGTCGACGATGGTGACGAAGCCGTCGGCGGAGACGCGCACGATGTCGCCGGTGCGAAGCCAGCCGCCCTCGAGGAGCACCTTGGCGGTCTCGCTCGGCTGGTCCCAGTAACCGGAGAAGACCTGCGGGCCGCGCATGAGCAACTCACCCTCTTCCTCGACACCGCGGTCGATCGACGGGTCTTTTGGGTCGACGACGCGGATCTCCGTGCTCGGGAACGGCACTCCGACGGTGCCGGGGCGGCGGCTCGGGCCGATCGGGTTTCCGACGGCGATCGGCGAGGCCTCGGTCATGCCGTACCCCTCGACGAGGAGCCCGCCGGTGGCGGACTCCCAGCGTTCGACGATCGAGACGGGCAGGCTCATCGCGCCCGAGATCGAGAAGCGGATGCTGCGCAGGCTCACGTTCCGTTTCTCGGCAGCGGTGACCAGCCGGTCGTAGATCGGCGGGACCGCGGGAAGGAACGTCGGCGGGGTGTGCTTCGCGGCATCCAGCAGAAGGTTCTCGTCGAACTTGGGGAACATCACGAGCCGGGCCCCTGTCGCCATCGCGAAGGTGAGGCAGAGGGTGAGGCCGTAAGCGTGGAACATCGGCAGGACGGCGTAGAAGACCTCCTGGCCGGGGGTGAGGCCGGGCACCCACGCTTCGCCCTGGAGCGCGTTGGCCCGCAGGTTTGAATGGGTGAGGATCGCGCCCTTCGGGGTGCCGGTCGTGCCGCTGGTGTACTGCAGCACCGCGGTGTCGCCGAGGGCCGGTCGTGGGTGGTTGTGGCGGAGCTTGCGGGCGCGGACGAGGGAGGACCACTCGATGGCGTCCTTCGGCAGCTCGGAGACGGTGAGTGCGTCTCGCGAGGACCGGGCCTGCTTGATCGGCAACCGCAGGGCGAGGCGCTTGACGAGCGGCATCGCATCCGTGAGGTCGACGGCGACGACGGTGCGGAGTCCCAGGTCGGCCGGGAAGTCGCGCACGGTCGTGTAGACCTTGTCCCAGACGATCGCGACCCGGGCGCCGTGGTCTTCGAACTGGTGCCGCAGCTCGCGCTCGGTGTAGAGCGGGTTGTGCTCGACGACGATCGCGCCGAGGCGCAACACGGCGTAGAACGCGACGACGTGCTGGGGGCAGTTGGGCAGCACGAGAGCGACCCGGTCGCCGGGTTTGACGCCGAGGCGCATCAGCCCGTTCGCGACGCGCGAGATCTGCTCCCCGAGCTGGGTGTAGCTCGTGGTGCCGCCGAAGAAGTCGAGTGCGATCGCGTCGGCGTAGAGCCGGCAGGAGGCCTCGATCATCCCGACGAGGGTGTCGGAGGGGGCCGGGATGGTGCTCGGCACCCCGGGGGCGTACGAGCCGAGCCAGGGTTTGTTGGCGAAGGCGTTCATCGTTCGGCCGGTTCGGGGGTCGGCGCCGTGTCCTGGTCGCTCGCGAGTGCGCGAGCCGACTCGAGTTCGACCTTGAGGGCGGCGACGAAGGCGTCGATGTCGGCCTCCTCGGTGTCGAAGCCGCACATCCAGCGCACCTCGCCGGTCGCCGGGTTCCAGTCGTAGAAGCGGAACGCCTCCCGCAGGCTGTCGGCGACGCCGGGCGGCAGCACCGCGAACACGGCGTTGGACTGGGTGGGCTGGCTGAAGGAGACACCCGTGATCGAGCCGTCGGCGATGCCGTCGTCGAGGGCGGTCCGCAGTTTCGTGGCCATGGCGTTGGCGTGGCCGGCGTTCCGCAGCCAGAGGTCGCCATCGAGCAGCGCGATCAGCTGTGCCGAGATGAACCGCATCTTCGAGGCGAGCTGCATGTTGAGCTTGCGCAGGTAGACCAGTCCGGCGGATGCCTCGGGGTTGAGAACGACGATGCACTCGCCGTACATCATCCCGTTCTTTGTGCCGCCGAAGCTCAGCACGTCGACGCCGGCGTCGCGCGTGAACGCGCGGAACGGGACGCCGAGCGCCGCGGCCGCATTGGAGAGGCGGGCGCCGTCCATGTGCAGGGTCATCCCGTTCGCGTGCGCGTGGTCGGCGATGGCCCGCACCTCCCCGATGCTGTACGCGGTGCCGAGCTCGGTGGTCTGGGTGATCGAGACGACAAGCGGCTGGGCGCGGTGCTCGTCGCCCCAGCCCCAGGCCTGCTGGTCGATCAGCGCGGGGGTGAGCTTGCCGTCTGGGGTGTCGATGGTGAGGAGCTTGATGCCGGCGACCTTCTCCGGGGCGCCGCCCTCATCCGAGTTGATGTGCGCGGTCGAGGCGCAGATGACGGCGCCCCAGCGCGGCAGCATCGACTGCAGGCCGACTACGTTCGCGCCGGTTCCGTTGAAGACGGGGAAGGCCTCTGTGCCCTCGCCGAAGTGCCGCGCGAACACCTGCTGGAGGCGCTCGGTGTACACGTCTTCGCCGTAGGAGATCTGGTGGGCGCCGTTGGCCCTGCCGATCGCCTCGAGGATCTCGGGGTGCACCCCGGAGTAATTGTCCGAGGCGAAACCGCGCGAGGAAAGGTCATGGAGTTGAGTCACCCCTCCATCCTTGCGCATCCGGCTCCGCCGCCACTGTGAGATGTGCTCGCGGACCGTCGCTCGCGCATCCGCTCAGCCCCGGAGCGCCTCGCGGAAGGTGACCCGTGCCCCCATCCGGAGGAGTGAATTCGCGTAAATGCGGGAGCCGATCAGGATCACGAGCGCGGTGGAGGCGAGCAGGATCGAGAGCGAGAGCAGTGGCTCCCACCAGGCGGCTGTGCCGAGGAAGATCCGCATGGGCATGCCGACGGGTGCCGAGAACGGAATATAGGACATGATCGCGAGCACGGTGGGGTTGTCGTTGAACAGGATCACCAGGAAATAGGGAATCATCACGAGGACGAGCACCGGCGAGGTCGCAGAGCCGACATCCTCCTGCCGGGACACCATCGACGCCGTCGCCGCGAACAGCGAGGCGAGCATCACGAACCCGAACGCGAAGAACACCGCGAACCAGACCAGCGACGGGCCGATGTCGCCGAGCAGGACGTGCTGGCCGGTCACCGCCATGCCGATCGAGACGAGCAAGCCGATCGCGACGATCTGCCCGAAGGCCATGATGCTGTTGCCGACGACCTTGCCGGCGAGGAGCGCCCGCACCGGGATGGTCGTCATCAGGATCTCGACGACGCGGGTCTGCTTCTCCTCGACGACGCTCTGCGCGATCGTGGAGCCGAAGGTGATCGCCGACATGAAGAAGACGAGCCCGAACCCGATCGCGACGAGGTAGACGAGGCCCTCGCCCTGTTTCGATGGTTCCAGAAGGGTCACCTCCGGGCGGAGGCTCAGGACGCCGACGACCTCGAGCGGGGTCCCGGAGAGGGCGATCACCCGCAGGGGCAGCGGGTAGCCGGCCTGCAATTCCGCCGGCACGATCGCGGCGGTCACCGTGCCCGCACGCACGAGGGCCTCTGCGGCGGCGAGATCGTCGGCCTCGACGGCGGCCAGCGTGCCGGCCTGGCGCACGACCTGCGCGGCGGCCGACCCGACCACCGCGACCTTGGGCAGGGTCTGGTTCTGGCTCGCGAGACCGCCGGCCACGACGGACCCGATCGAGACGAGCAACAGGATGCCCGTGGAGATCAGGAAGGCCTTGCTGCGGAGCCGGGCCACGATCTCCCGGGTCGCCACAAGCCAGACGCTCTGCCGAAGCGTCGGCGCCGGATACCGGTCGGCCGTTCCCGAGCGATCGCTCACTGCACGACCTCCTTGAAGATGGAGGCCAGGCTCGGGCGCTGCCGGCTGAAAGTGAGGACCGGGCCGCGCTCGAGGGCCAGGCGGAGGACGGCCTGGCTCGCGGCATCCGTCTGGGCTTCGAAGACCGCGAAACCGCCGCTCACCTCGAGGACGTCGACGCCGGGCACCGTGCGGATCCAGCCGGCGTCGTCAGCCGTACGGATCTCGAAGCGCGGGCTGCTGTGCCGCTCGCGAAGTTCGTCGCGGGGGCCGTTCGCGCGGATCTCGCCGCGGGCGATGATGACGAGGTCATCGCAGAGGCGTTCGACGATGTCGAGCTGGTGCGAGGAGAACAGCACGGGGACGCCGCGTGCGGCATAGCTGCCGAGCACGCCCATCACGACCTCGACTGCGAGCGGGTCGAGTCCGGAGAACGGCTCGTCGAGGACGAGGAACTCGGGGTCGTGCACGAGGGCCGCCGCGATCTGCGCACGCTGCTGGTTGCCGAGGGAGAGCGATTCGACGAGATCGCCGCTGCGCTCGCCGAGGCCGAGGCGCTCGAGCAGCTCTGCGGTATTGCGCCGTGCGGATGCCGGGGGCAAACCGTGCAGGCGGGCCAGGTAGACGAGCTGCTCGCCGATCTTCATCTTGGGGTACAGCCCGCGTTCCTCGGGCATATAGCCGAACCGGCGGCGGTCGTCGGCGGTGAGCGGCACCCCGCCCTGCCGAACGTCGCCGGAGTCGGACGACAGCACGCCGAGGATGATCCGCATCGCGGTGGTCTTGCCTGCGCCGTTCGCGCCGACGAAGCCGGTCAGGCGGCCGTCGGAGATGTCGAAGCTCACGTCGGTCAGCACCTGCCGGGTGCCGAACCGCTTACTGACGTGCTCGATCGAGAGCATGCCCCTCCTCCGTATCCATGCCCACGCTAGCGCGCCTCTCCACTAAGTGTTGCCGGTGCGACGTGTTGCCGGTGCGACAAGAGCGGCCCCCGCGCGGGCCGCAGATGTTCGCAGCGGCAACAATTGTCGGGCGGGGCAGTCAGCCGAGGGGGATGCGCGTGTTGTTGACGGATGCCGCAGGCACAGCCCAGAGAGCGACGACCCGTTCGGCGAGCTCGGGTTCGAGGCCGTCGAGGGCGCGGACTACGAAGATCGCGGTCGCGGCGGTCTGACCACTCGGTGAGGCCGCCTTCGCGAAGCCGTGGCCGACGGCGCGGGTCCACGTTTCCGCCGCCGACTTCGCCGCGGCGTAGTTCGCACCGCCGGGGGCCGGCGCATCCACCGAGACCGACGAGACGACGGCGAGGCGGCCTGCCGGCGAGGCCAGCAGGTCGGCGTTGAAGGCGCGGCTCGTGTTGCGGAGCGTGGTCACGATATTCCGGTGCAGGAATGCCCAGTCCTCGTCCGACTGGCCGGCAAGGCCGCCGCCGCCGCGCCAGCCGCCGACGAGGTGAATGAGCCCGTCGACCATGCCGTGATCGGCATGGACGCGTTCGGCGAGGTCGGTGACGGCCGCACCGTCGGCGAGATCGCAGGTATACCAGAACGCGCCGGGCACGCTCGCGATGAGCCCGGCGAGGCGCTGCTGGTTCGACCCGACGACGATCACACGGGCGCCGGCCCCCGCGAGCGCCCCGGACACGGCCAGCCCGGCGGTACTCGTCGCGCCGGCGACGATCACGGTGCGGCCGGCGACGGCCTCGCCGGCAGGCCTGATCCCGCCGGCAGGACCTGTCCCGCCACCGGGGCCCGGGCCATCCGTGTGGTCGGCCGGCAGCCCGGTCATCGTCGGCCGCCCGGCCTAGTCGCGTCCGGTGATGCCGGCCGTCGACTCGATGACGGTCTTCATCTTCTTATCGAGCGCCTCGAAGAACATCGACAGCGGGAATTCGTCGTCGAGCACGAGGTCGGTGTACCCCTTCGGAGGTCCGGCGAGCACCTCGAGCGGGAGCCCGCGCGCCCAGGCCGAAGCCGGGTTCGGCGTGAGCGTCTCGGCGATCATCGCGTACGCGGCGAGCCAGTGCGCCTTCTTCGGCCGGTCGATCGAGGCCCAGTAGAGCTCGTCGATCCGGGCGCCGAGTGCGATCACGACGTCGGGGACGGCGTCCCAGTCGAGGCTGAGCGCGGTGTCCGTCCAGTGCAGCACGTGGTGCTGGTGCATCCACGCGAACAGCAGCTGGCCGCCGAGCCCGTCGTAGTTGCGCACCCGGCTGCCGCTGATCGCGAAGCGGAAGATCCGGTCGAAGATCACCGCGTACTGCACGAGGTTCGCGTGCCTGCGCGCCTCGGGGCTCGCGGTGTCGTCGCGCGCGATCGTGACCGACTCGCGGAAGGCGGTGAGGTCGCAGCGCAGTTCCTCGAGGGAGTAGAGGAAGAACGGCATCCGCTGCTTGATCATGAACGGGTCGAACGGCAGGTCACCGCGCATGTGGGTGCGGTCGTGGATGAGGTCCCACATCACGAAGTTTTCCTCGGTGAGGTGCTGGTCGTCGAGGAGTGCCGCGGCCTCGGCGGGCAGGTCGAGGCGGGTGATCGCGGATGCGGCGCCCACGACCCTGCGGAATCGGGCGGCCTCCCGGTCGGCGAAGATCGCTCCCCAGGTGAAGGTCGGGATTTCGCGCATCGCGACCGTCTCGGGAAAGAGCACGGCGGAATTGGTGTCGTAGCCGGGCGTGAAATCCAGGAACCGGATCGGCACGAACAGCTTGTTCGTGTACTGCTGCTCGAGTTCGGCCACGAACTCCGGCCAGATGACCTCGATCAGCACAGCCTCGACCAGGCGGCTCGTGCTGCCGTTCTGGGTGTACATCGGGAAGACGACGAGGTGGCGGATGCCATCGGTCCGGTGCTGCTGCGGCTGGAACTGCATCAGGGAGTCGAAGAAGTCGGGCACGCCGAAGTCCTCGTTGGCCCAGCGGGCGAAGTCGCGGTCGAGCGCCGCGAGGTAGCCGGCATCGTGCGGGAAGCGCGGGGCGAGCTCCTCGACGGCGGAACGAATGTCGGCGACGTGCGCGGCGGCATCCGGCCGGTCGGTGGCCTCAGGGACCGAACCGTCTGGGGCCTGGATCGCCTGCATCGCCGAGGCGGCGGCCTTGAGCCGCACCCACGCCGGGGAGGTGGTGAGGTTCGGGGTGTCCTCGAGAACCTCGGGCTCACCGACCAATGCTTCTGCACTGTAATTCGACATGGGAACCTCCCGTCCTCGTGAATGCCGCGGTCGCGGCGCTGTCTGGGTTGTGCGTGTGGTGCGGGGTGAACGCGCCTGTGTGGCGTTCGGTCCAGCGTATCCGGGCTTCAACGGCGTTTTACTGCGGAAGAGCGCAAGAATTCGTCGTGTGCTTGCTGCTTCTCGCCGAGGATCGCCGTTTGTGCCCGGTGACCGTTGTGCGCCGGCGCAACGCGGCGGGAACGGCAACTCTCGATGTGCACGGCGGATGTCGGGGGACGAGTCCGCGCTGAGGCTGCCGTGATCGAATTTGGTGCTGAGATGTGCACAAAATTCGTGTACGTTGCTAATGATGTGTGAATATCCACACGAACTTCTCAGCCGGCCCGCACGGTCGCCCTGAGCTCTGCCCGCGGGAGTCACACGTACCGCATCCACACCAGAAGGAGACCAAGGTGGCGTCAAAACCTGCTGCAGACATTGTTCAAAGTATTGGAGGTGCCGGGAACATCGTGGGCCTCACCCACTGCGCCACCCGGCTTCGCTTCCAGCTCAAGGACGCATCCGGAATCGACCAGGCGGCCGTCGAGGCCATCCCGGTGGTTCTGGGCGCCGTTCCCCAAACCGGCGACCGATACCAGGTCGTTATCGGCGGTGCGGTTGAGACCGTATACAACGAGATTTGGGCGCTACCCGAAATGAAGAAGATTAGTGCCGGCGACTCCATCGCTGACATGAAGGCCGCGGGGAAGGCGAAGGGTCCGCGCGGCAAGTTCGCCGGGCTCGACACGTTCTTCGAGGTTCTGTCGGACTCGTTCCGGCCGATCCTCGGTGCGCTGCTGGGCGCGTCGCTGTTCATTACATTCATGGCCTTGATGGCGACCCTCGGTGTCATCCCGGCCTGGAACGCGCCCGGCGTCACCCTTGATCCGTCCTGGCAGTTCGTGAACCTGATGTGGCAGGGCGTCTTCGTCTTCCTGCCGCTGATGGTGGCATACAACGCCTCCAAGCGGATGGGCGCCGACCCCTGGGTCGGCTTCGGAATCATGGCCGTCGTCATGCTCCCCGGCTTCACGGCCCTGGGCAAGACCGATGGTGCGGCGTCCGTTTTCGGCGGCCACGCATCCGTCGTGCAGATCTTCGGACTGCCGTTGACGGTATTCGACTACAGCTCGCAGGTGTTCCCGCCCCTGCTGATGGCCGGAGTGCTCGCCGCCCTGACCGTGCTCTTGAAGAAGATCATCCCGTCCAGCGTCCAGCTGATCTTCGTGCCGTTCATCAGCATGCTCATCATGATCCCGCTGACCGCCTTCCTGATCGGCCCGATCGGTGTGTACGGCGGAGCCGGTCTCGGTAACTTCCTCAAGTCGATCAACGATTTCTCGCCGTTCATCTTCGCGGTTGTCATCCCGCTGGCCTACCCGTTCATGGTTCCGCTCGGCCTGCACTGGCCGCTGAACGCGATCATGCTGCTCAACATCCAGTCCCTCGGATTTGACTTCATCCAGGGCCCGATGGGCGCCTGGAACTTCGCGTGCTTCGGTGCGACCGCCGGTGTGCTCTTCCTCGCCATTCGCGAGAAGGACCGCTTGATGAAGCAGACCGCGACAGGCGCTCTCGCTGCCGGTCTCCTCGGCGGCATCTCCGAACCGTCTCTCTACGGAATCCATCTCCGCTTCAAGCGCATCTACCCGCGCATGCTCATCGGTTGCCTCGTCGGTGGCGTCATCATCGGGCTCGGCGGCGGCGTCAAGACCAGCGCTTTCGTCTTCACCTCGCTGTTGACCATCCCCGCCTTCAACAACATCCCGCTGTACACGATCGCCATCGCTGCAGCCTTCTTCACCGCGATGATCCTCGTGATCCTCTCCGGCTACCAGACGCCGGAGCAGAAGGCGGAAGTTGCCGCCCAGGTTGCGGACGATGAAGCCGCAGCGAGCATGAAGTCCGCACACGTCGCACCCGTCGCAGCACCGGTTTCCGCCGGTACCGCGCATGCGGCTACGGCGACCGCACCGAGCACAGGAACGGCGACCGCACTGGCCACCCTCCTGGCCACGATCGGTTCGCCCGTCGCCGGTATCGTCGTTCCGCTCGACGAGGTTCCTGACCCCGTGTTCAGCAAGGGAATCGTCGGGCCCGGCGTCGGAATCGATCCGACAGAGGACACCGTGTACGCCCCGGCAGCCGGAAAAGTCCTCGTCGCCCAGCCGACCGGGCACGCCTTCGGCTTGCTGCTTGACAGCGGCGTCGAACTGCTCATCCACGTGGGCATCGACACCGTGAACCTGGCCGGCAAGGGCTTCGACGTCAAGGTCGCCGCGGGCGACAGGGTCGAAGCAGGCACCCCGCTGGTGACCTTCGACCGCGCGGTCATCGAAGCGGCGGGCTACTCGCTCGTCACCCCGGTGCTCGTGACGAACGCCCGGAAGTTCGGGCCCGTCGAGCCGGCGGCCTCCGGCCACGTCCAGGTCGGAAGCCCGCTCCTGACGGTCGCCGAGAAGTAACGGTCGTCATGCGCTAGGTCGCTTCACCGTTTCACCGTTTCACCGCACAAGGCGGGCAGAGAACTCTCTGCCCGCCTTGTGTTTTTTGTCAGGGGCGCTCAGGGGCGGATACCGCGCGCAGTCGCCAGAGCGAGGTCACCTCTGCGGCCCTCGCCACGTGCAGCGGGTCGTCGGCGTCGACGGCCTTCCGGTGCACGGGCTTCGTGTCGAGTCGAGCGACGACCTCGAGACCGGCGTCGTCGAACTGGTCGAGCAGGGCATCCCTGGATCGCAGCCCGAGGTGCTCGGCGATGTCGGAGAGCACGAGCCAGCCCTCGCCGCCGGGTGCGAGATGTCCGGCGAGGCCGCCGAGGAAGCCCTGCAGCATCTGCCCGTCGGGATCGTAGACGGCGTGGTCGGTTGCGGTGATGGCGGCGCCGGGGATCCACGGCGGATTGCAGACGATCAGGTCGGCGAGTCCCGCAGGGAACAGGTCGGTGTCCTCGATCGTGACCGTCTTCGTGAGGCCGAGCCTGGCCACGTTCTCGCGCGCACAGGCCAGCGCGCGCGGGGCCGTGTCCGTGCCGATCACGCGATCGAAGCCACGGCCGGCGAGGATCGCGGCGATCACGCCGGTGCCGGTTCCGATGTCGAAGGCGGTGCGGGAGGCATCCTTTGCCGCGCTCGTGGTCCCGGTCGCAGGGGTCGCGGTCGTCGCGGGAAGCGGTGCGGCGAGCACGAGGTCGAGGTACTCGCCGCGTACGGGTGAGAAGACGCCGTAGTGCGCGTGGATGCTGCCGCCGAGCGCCGGGACGACGACGCCCCTCACCCGCCACTCGTGGGCGCCCATCACGCCGAGCAGCTCGCGCAGTGACGTGACCGTCGCTGTACGGCCGGCCGGGCCGTAGGTCTCGAGGCAGGCGGCTCGGGCACCGGGCGCGCGACGCAGGGCGATCGTGTAGTCGGCGTCGAGCGGAATGAGCACGAGGCCGAGCAGCCGGGCGCGCTCGTGGGCGTCGGCTCTGGTTCGTTCGAAGAGGGCCGCCGGGCCGCGGCGCGGCGGATGCGTGCGGCGGCGGGCGGTGTCGATGTGGTCGATGCGGCGGGCGAGCGCGCCGAGCAGCTGCCGGGCGTTCTGGAAATCGCCGGCCCACAGCATCCCGGTGCCCGACTTGGCGAGGCGGTAGGCCACGTCCGCGGTCATCCGGTCGTCGGCGACCACGACGGTCTCGGGTGCGGGCCAGTGGTTCTCTGAGTACCAGCCGGTGAGCGGGGGCGACGGATGCGTGAGGTCGGTGGGCTTCTGCGGCGTGCGGGACATGGGGTCCGCTCCTGTGACACGACACGTCGGCGCCAGGGCCTCCGACGCTCGTGCGCGCGGGACTCGTCCCCCCGGACGAGTGCCGACGGTCTCTCCTGAGTATCGCAGCGTTCGGAAGGGAACGGGGCTGGCGAACGGGGTTGTGCGGCAGGGGTGTTGACAGCCGGGACGGGGGCCGCCTAGTATGGAAACGATTCCATGGAATCGTTTCCACGACGCAGGGCCCAATCACACAATGAGGTGAGCATGATGAACGCGATCACGATCCGCGAGGTCGCAGCGCTCGCCGGCGTCTCCGTCGCCACCGCCTCCCGGGTGCTCTCCGGTAACCCGGCCACCTCGCCGACCTCGAGGGCCCGCGTCGCCTCGGCCGCAGCGGAACTCGACTTCCGGCCCAACGCCCAGGCCCGCGCGCTGCGCGGAGCCAGGACGAACGCCCTCGGCCTCCTGGTTTCCGACGTGCGGAACCCCTTCTTCGCCGACCTCGCCCACACCGTCGAACAGGCGGCCAACCTGCACGGCTACGTGACCCTGCTCGGCAACGCCAACGAACGCGCCGACCAGCAGGACCGGTACCTCGACACCCTGATCTCGCGAAGGGTCGACGGCATCATCCTCGCCCCCGTCGGGGAGGGGAGCGACAGCATCCGCTCCCTCATCGCCCGTGAGATCCCCACCGTCTTCGTCGACCGCACGATCGCGGGCATGGACGCGCCGAGCGTGACGACGGACGGAACCACCGGCATCCGCCAGGCCGTTGAACATCTCGCTGCGGGCGGCCACACCCGGATCGGCTACATCTCGGGCCCGCAGGAAAGCTCGACCGGGCGAGACCGGTTCGCCGCGTTCACCCGGTGCGTCACCGAGAACGGGCTGGGCGCCGACCCCGCACTCGTCTACTTCGGCGACTACCAGGCGGCCAGCGGATCGGCCGGTGTGCACGCCCTGCTGGGCCTCCGCGAGCCGCCGACCGCCCTGCTCGTTGCCGACAGCCTGATGGCCGTCGGCGCCATCGCCAGCCTGCACGACCGCGGGGTGCTGCTCGGCGTCGACCTCGCCATGGTCGCCTTCGACGACGTCGAGTGGTTCGCGCTGCTCAACCCCGCACTGAGCGTCATCTCGCACAGCGTCGCCGACATGGGCCGCACCGCCGTGGACCTGCTTCTGAGGGTCATCGACGGCGGCACCCCTGCCTCGGTCGTGCTGCCGAGCGAACTGATCGTCCGGGCGTCGTCGGCACCGGCCGGAACACCGGGAACACCGCCCGCCCGGCGCCCCCAGCACCCACAGCCAGTCATAACAGCGTAAGGACGCACTGAAATGAATCCACAACCCCTGGTCACCCTGCAGAACGTGGGCAAGACCTTCGGCCAGGTGACCGTCATCAAGGACGTCACCGTGAGCGTCTACGCCGGCCACGTACAGGTGCTCCTCGGCGAGAACGGCGCCGGGAAATCCACGCTGATCAAGATGATGGCCGGGGTATACCAGCCCGATTCCGGCGACATCGTGGTCGACGGCGCCGTCGCGACGCTCCCGACGACGCGCGCGGCGGAGGACCTCGGCATCGCCACCATCCACCAGGAACTCAACCTCGTGCCGACCATGAGCGTCGCCGAGAACGTGATGCTCGGGCGGATGCCGACCAGGCACGGCATGGTCGACCGGCGCGCCCTCCGCAACCGGGCGCGTGCCGCCCTGGCCCTGATCGGTCTCGACGTCGACGTGGACACCCCGGTCGGCGAGCTCGGCATCGCCAAGCAGCAGCTCGTCGAGATCGCCAAGGCGCTCAGCATCAACGCGCGCATCCTCATCCTCGACGAGCCGACGGCCGCACTCACCCGGCACGAGACCCAGGCGCTCTTCGCCGTGATGGCCGACCTCCGGCGCCGCGGCGTCGCGATGCTCTTCATCAGCCACCACCTCGACGAGATCGCCGAGGTCGGCGACACGGTCACGGTGCTGCGCGACGGCGAATTCGTCGCCGAGGTGCCGGCCTCGACACCGGAAGCGGAGCTGGTGCGCCTCATGGTCGGCCGCAACATCGAGGACCAGTTCCCCCGCCGCGCCCCCGTGCTCGCCGAACCGGCCGAGATCCTCGCGGTCGAGAACCTCAGCGCGAGCGGCTCGTTCAGCGACGTGAGCTTCACCGTGCACGCCGGTGAAGTGCTCGGGATCGCCGGACTCGTCGGCGCCGGTCGCACCGAACTGATCCGGGCGATCGCGGGCGTCGACCACTACGACTCCGGCACCGTTGTGGTGCGCGGGCACCGCCTGCCGAAGGGCAACATCCCGGCCGCGATCGCCGCGGGCATCGGCCACGTGCCCGAGGACCGCAAGGGACAGGGGCTCGTGCTCGGGGCATCCGTCAACGACAACCTCGGCTACGCGACGCTCGCGTCGACTGCACGCCTCGGGCTCGCGGACTTCACCGGTCAGCGGCGCAGGGCCCAGGCCGTCGCCGAGAAGCTCCGCATCCGGATGCACACCATCGACCAGCCCGTCGGCGCACTGTCAGGCGGCAACCAGCAGAAGGCCGTCTTCGGCCGCTGGATCATCGCCGCCTCGACCGTGCTGCTGCTCGACGAGCCCACCCGCGGCGTCGACGTCGGCGCCAAGGTCGAGATCTACGAGCTCATGAACGCGATCACGGATGCCGGTGGCGCGATCGTCATGGTCTCGAGCGAACTCCCCGAGGTCCTCGGCATGAGCGACCGCATCCTGGTGATGCGGGACGGCCGGATCGCCGGCGAGCTGAGCGCCGCGGACGCCACCCAGGACGCCGTGATGACCCTCGCCGCCCGGGAGGCGGGCAGCACCGAGATCGACGCCATCGTCGACGACATCGAATCCGACGAACCGATCGACGGACCGATCAACGAACCGATCACCACGACGACCGACGGCGACCTCGCCGCCGTCACCCCCGACAACGCACCGACCCACGAGAAGGAATGACACCGATGTCCACGACTACCCTGGCGCCGGCGCGCCGCCGCGTCGACTACAAGAAATTCCTCGCCAACAACGGAGCGCTCGTCGGCCTCGTCGTGTTGTGCCTCGCCCTCTTCATCGCCACCCCGGACTTCCTGACCGGGCAGAACCTGCTGAACATCGGCATCCAGGTCTCCACCGTCGCCGTGCTCGCGTTCGGGATGACCTTCGTCATCGTCGCGGGCGGCATCGACCTGTCGGTCGGCGCGGTCGCCGCGCTCGCGGCCATGGTGTCCAGCTGGCTCTTCGTCGCCGCCGGGCTTCCCGGCTGGCTGACCCTGATCGGCGGGCTCGTCACCGGGCTCCTCGCCGGAATGGTCAACGGCCTCGCGAACGCCTACGGCAAGCTGCCCTCGTTCATCGCGACCCTCGCGATGCTGAGCGTTGCCCGCGGCCTCACCCTCGTCATCTCCGACGGCCGCCCGATCAAGACAGCGCCCGAGGTTTCCTTCCTCGGCGGAAACCTCGGACCCATCCCGATGCCGATCGTCGTGCTCCTCCTTTCGGCCGTCGTCGCCTCCTTCGTGCTCAACCGCACCGTGATCGGGCGGTCGATGTACGCGGTCGGCGGCAACGCCGAGGCGGCGCGCCTGTCTGGGTTGCCGGTCAAGCGCATCCTCGTCACCGTCTTCGCCCTCGCCGGCCTGTTCGCGGCGCTCGCCGGGCTCCTCCTCGCCGGCCGGCTCGACTCCGCGCAGCCCCAGGCGGCGGCCGGCTACGAGCTCGACGCCATCGCGGCCGTCGTCATCGGCGGCGCATCGCTCTCTGGTGGCCTCGGCAAGATCTCGGGCACCTTCGTCGGCGCGCTCGTGCTCGTCGTGATCCGCAACGGCCTCAACCTGCTGAACGTCACCTCGTTCTGGCAGCAGGTCGTCATCGGCCTCGTGATCGCCCTCGCCGTCGGCGTCGACGTGCTGCGCCGCAAGACGCGCAACAGCTGAGCACTATTCCTCCGCACCCGCACTTTCTCCCTTTCCCTCCATCGCTCAAACCAAAGGAACACACAATGAAGTCGTCCTCTTTCCGCAGAATCGCCGCCGTCACCACCGCAGCTGCCCTCATCCTCGTCGGCACGACCGCGTGCGGCCGGGGCGGCGGGGACTCGGCATCCGGCACCAAGATCGTGCTGGCCGTCTCCACCCTGAACAACCCGTTCTTCGTCGAGCTGCGCGACGGCGCCCAGGCCGCCGCGACCGCCGCCGGTCTGCAGCTCAACATCGTGGATGCCCAGAACGACTCGGCGACCCAGGCCAACCAGCTGGCCACGGCCGCATCGAGCGGGGCCAAGCTCGTCATCGTCAACCCCGTCGACTCGGATGCCGCCGGCTCGGCCGTCAAGGCGCTCAACACCGCGAACATCCCGGTGATCGCCGTCGACCGCACCGTCAACGGTGCAACCGTCGCCTCCCTCGTCGCGAGCGACAACGTCGCAGGCGGCAAGCAGGCCGCGATCGAACTCGCGACCGCGATGGGAGAGAAGGGCAGCGTCATCGATCTGCAGGGTGTCTCCGGAACCAGCGCGAGCCGCGACCGTGGCGCCGGCTTCGAAGAGGGCATGAAGGCCTACCCGAACATCACCGTCGTGGCCAAGCAGACCGCCAACTTCGACCGCGCCACCGCACTCGACGTGACGACGAACCTGCTCCAGGCCCACCCCGAGGTGACCGGTGTCTTCGCCGAGAACGATGAGATGGCCCTCGGAGCCGTGCAGGCGCTCGGATCCCGCGCCGGGACCGACGTCAAGGTCGTCGGCTTCGACGGAACCACCGACGGACTCGCCGCGATCACAGCGGGCACCCTCGCCGCCACGATCGCCCAGCAGCCCGCCGAACTCGGCAAGCTCGCCATCGAACTGGCCGTCAAGACCCTCGCCGGCGAGAAGGTCGACGCGACCGTCCCCGTCGAGGTCGTCACCGTCACGAAGACGAACGTGGGCGACTTCACCAAGTGAGTTCCTTCACCCCCACCGCTGACGGCGGCCCGATCGTCGTCGTCGGCTCGATCAACGTCGACCAAGTCATGGTCGTCGAGCGCCACCCCGCGCCAGGGGAAACCCTGATCGCGCGGTCGATGGAATTCCTGCCGGGCGGCAAGGGCGCCAACCAGGCCGTCGCAGCGGCCCGGCTGGGCGCGCACGTCAGCCTCGTCGGCGCCACCGGGAGCGATTCCGTCGCCGGGCTCACGATGGCGCTCCTCGAGCGGGCCGGCGTCGACCTGTCCGCCGTGTCCGCCATCGACGGCCCGACCGGCCTCGCCCTCGTCACCGTGGCCGACGACGGGGAGAACACCATCGTCGTCGTCCCCGGGGCGAACGCCGCCGTGGGGGCGGATGTCGTCGGTGACGCCGCCGACCTCATCGCGCGGGCTGCCGTCGTCGTGCTGCAGGGCGAGATCCCCGCCGCCGGCATCGAGGCGGCCGCCCGCCTGGCCACCGGCCGGGTCGTGCTCAACCTCGCTCCCGTGATCGCCGTCGACCCCGCCACGATCCGGCGGGCCGACCCGCTCGTCGTCAACGAGCACGAGGCCGCACTCGTCCTCGCGCTCGTCGACCCCGGCACGGACATCCCCCGTGGGGACGCCGAGCTCGTGGCCAGGCTCCGCGCCTGGGGCGTTCCCGCCGTGGTGCTGACCAGGGGAGAACAGGGTGCGATCTGCTCCGATTCCCTCGGCACGACCACGGTTCCCTCGCCCCGGGTCGCAGCGGTCGACTCCTCCGGCGCCGGCGATGCCTTTGTCGGGGCGCTCAGCGGACGGCTCGCCGCCGGCTCGAGCCTCCTCGACGCCGTGCGCCTCGCGGTCAGGGTCGGCGCGTTCGCGGTGCGCACGCTCGGCACCCAGCAGTCGTATCCCGGCGCGGACGACGAACTCCCCGAGGTGGAGAAGTGAAGCGGACCGGCATCCTGAATGCCGACCTCTGCGGCGCCCTCGCCCGACTCGGGCACACCGACCTGGTCCTGGTGGCCGATTGCGGCATGCCGATCCCGGCGGGGGTGCCGGTGGTCGACCTCGCACTCGTCCACGGCATTCCGCGGTTCGAGCAGGTCCTCGATGCACTCACAAGCGAAATGGTGTTCCAGCACTGCATCGCCGCCGAGGAAGCGGAGGGCGCCCCGGCGGGTGCCTGGCTGGCCGAGCGTTTCGACGGGATCGAGTACATCAGCCACGAGGATCTCAAGGCGCTCTCCGCGTCGGCCAAGCTCTTCATCCGCACGGGCGAGGCCACGCCGTACGCGAATGCGGCCCTGGTCTGCGGGGTGTCATTCTGAGCCACGGCTCGGGAGATCGACGTGGTCCGCCGAAACGGCCACACTGAAGGGGCCGGGGAATTCTCCCCGGCCTCTTTTCTCACCCCATCGGTTGCGCCCGGCAGAGGATCACCGCATGAAGTTCGTTCTGGCACCCGACTCCTTCAAGGAATCGATGACCGCGGCGGAGGCCGTGGCCGCTATGGAACGCGGCGTCCGCTCGGTGTTCCCTGATGCCGTGTGCATCGCCGCTCCGATGGCCGACGGCGGGGAGGGAACGGCCGACGCCCTCGTGGCCGCGCTCGGCGGCACACTCGTCACGGCCGAGGTGCAGGATGCGCTCGGACGAACGGTGCCGGCGACCTATGGATTCGTGGCCGCCGAGGAGCTGGCGGTCGTCGAGATCGCCGCGGCCGCCGGCATCCACCTCGTCGCGGTCGTCGACCGTGACCCCCGGATCGCGAGCACCTTCGGGGTCGGCCAGCTGATCATCGACGCGCTCGACCGGGGCGCACGCCGGTTCATCGTCGGGCTCGGCGGATCGGTCACCAACGACGGCGGGGCGGGCATGCTTCAGGCGCTCGGCGCGAGACTGCTCGACGTCGACGGCGCTGAGCTGCCCCGCGGAGGCGCAGCCCTCGCCCGCCTCGCCCGGATCGACCTGTCCGGGATCGATCCGCGACTCGCGGGCACGACCTTCGGGATCGCGTGCGACGTGACCAACCCGTTGCTCGGCCCGGGCGGGGCCAGTCGGGTGTTCGGACCCCAGAAGGGTGCGGATGAAACGGCCATGGCCGAGCTCGATGCTGCCCTCGGCGCCTTCGCGTCCGTCGTCACGTCGACGACGGGGCGCGAGGTCGCCACGGTCGCCGGTGCCGGCGCCGCCGGCGGGCTCGGAGCGGCCTTCCTCGCCTTCTTCGACAGCACGATGCGGCGCGGCGTCGACGTCGTGATGGAGGCCTCCCACCTCCCCGAGTCGATGGCGGGCGCCGACATCGTGTTCACGGGAGAGGGCAGCATCGACGCCCAGACCCTGGGCGGGAAGACTCCGCTCGGCGTCGCGGAGACCGCGGCCAGGCACGGGATTCCGGTGATCGCCTTCGCGGGACGGGTCGGGGAGGGCGCCGAGGCGCTCTATGGGCGCGGGTTCGCCGCCCTCATTCCGATCGTCCCTGGCGTCTGCACCCTGGAGGAGGCGCTCGCCGCCGGCGCGGCCAACCTCGAGAAGGCCGTCGCGACCACCTGCCGCCTGCTCACGGTTCCGCAGCACTCCCGGCCCTGACTCGCGGCATCCGCAACTCTCGGGGACTAAGTGCCGCCGTCGGCGGTGAGCCGGGCCGCGGCCGGCAGTGCGGCGGCGGAGTCGAGGTAGTGGCCGCCCGCCGAGAGCGGGTGCCGCGGGACCGCACCCGTGGGATCTTTGGCCAGGTCGGCGGCCGTGAAGCGATAGACGAGCGGATGCCCCGTCGGCAGATTGAGCCGGTGGATCGCGTGGTCGTCGAGGCCGTCCAGCAGCGCGCAGTACGCCCGGAGCGAGTTTCCGTGGGCGACGACGAGCACGGTCTGGCCGAGGCGGAGGCACGGAACCGCCCGTTCAGCATGGAACCGGCCGATCCGGGCCATGACCTGGCTGAGCGCCTCGGTGCGGGTAAGTGCTTCGGCAGGGAGTCCGCGGAACAGGGGTGAATCGCGAGCGGCCGCGAAGGCCTCGTCGTCGAGGGGCGGCGGAGCGGTGTTGACCGACCTGCGCCAGGCCAGGAACTGGGCCTCGCCGAATTCCGCCCGCACGTCGGCCTTCGAGCGACCGGTCAGGGCTCCGTAGTTGCGCTCGTTGAGTCGCCAATCAGCCAGCGGGGCCGCGGGGTGTGGTCGCAGCTCCTCGACCAGGATCTCGGCCGTTCGCCGGGCCCGCTGCAGGGCTGAGGTGAACACGGCGTCGGGGTGGAGGCCGGCCGAGGCCAGCAGCCTGGCGGCTGACCGGGCCTCTGCCGCCCCCAGATCGGACAGCGATGCGTCGAGGACCCCGGTGAACAGGCCGGAGGCATTCGCCGTGCTCTCGCCGTGCCGCAGGAGCACGAGAGTGCCGGGAGTGCGGGTGCTCACTGGCCTGTCCTCTCGGCGTTCCGACCGGGACGCTCCTGTCAGGCTATCGCCCGGCCGCGCCCGGCGCGGTCGTGCTGGGCACGGCCGTTCCGGGACGGACGGCTCAGAAGTCGAAGCCGCCGCCGAAGTCCGCGCCGAAGTCGCCGCCGGTGTCGGCCCCCGTGTCCGCACCGGCATCGGTGCTCGTGTCGTTCGCGGTGTCTCCGCCGGAATCGGTCCCTGAATCGCTCGCTGCGGCATCCGTCGGCCCCGGGTCCGGCAGGAACGCGCTCACGAGCGCGGACCCGATCACGTAACCCGCGACCGTGCCGAGGATGGTGCTGCCGACCATGCCGCCGAACCCCAGGCCGCCCTGGCCCTGGCGGCCGAGGGTGCGTTCGAGGGTGCCGGGCTCGCGGAGCTCTGCACGGGTGGCGGCCTTCGCGAGCGTCGCGGGCGCGGCGTCGGCCGGGCGTTCGCTCGGTGTGGCGTTCTCGGTGAGGCGCTGGAAGAGCAGGTCGCGCTGCTGGTCGGTGAGCTTGGCGAAGGCCTCGGTGTGCACCTGCTCGATGGTCTCCGGCGGCGCCGTGCGCAACAGGTACTGGTAGCGCTCGACGGCGCCACGCGCGGTGGGCGCGGTGCGGGCCTGCGCCGTGCTGCCCTGTTCGTCGCGGCCGAAGGGGCGGTCGAGGAATCCCATGGTGTGCTCCTGGTCAGTCGTCTTGTGAATCGTCGATCGGTTGCGTCCACGATGCCAGCGGGGGCTGGGTATGCACTGGGCTTCCGGGGCGCTCCCCAGGATGGCGGCTCCCGGACCGGCGGCGATGATGAATGATGGAGGCATGACTCGAACCGTTTCCGGAGCCCGCGTGCTGATCACCGGCGCTGCCAGCGGCATGGGCCGCCTCTACGCCGAGCGGGCCGTCGCAGAGGGGGCGCGGGCGGTGATCCTGTGGGATCGGGACGCCGCCGCTCTCACCAGGACGGCCGCTCGCCTCTCCGAGGGTGCCACCGGCTCGACCGCGGTGTCCCCGTACGTCGTCGACATCGGAGACCTGGGTGCGATCGCGCAGACAGCCCAACGCGTGCGCACGGAAATCGGAAACCCGGACATCGTGATCAACAACGCCGGGATCGTGCGCGGCGCCTTCTTCTGGGAACACGACAACGGCGACGACACTCGCCCCACCATGCAGATCAACGCCCTCGCCCCGATGTACATCGCCCGCGAGTTCCTGCCGGGGATGATGAGCACCAACGGCCGGGAATCGCGGATCGTGAACATCGCCTCGGCGGCCGGCCTGCTCTCCAACCCGAGGATGAGCGTGTACGCGGCATCGAAGGCCGCCCTGATCGGCTGGAGTGATTCCCTGCGGCTCGAGCTCGTGCAGCAGGGTTTCAGCCGGGTCAAGGTCACCACGGTGTCGCCGAGCTATATCTCGACCGGCATGTTCGACGGCGCTCGCGGGCCGCTCCTGACTCCCATACTCACACCGGAATACGTCGTCGACCGGGTCTGGCGGGCCATGCTCGCCGGGACTCCGCAGGTGACCATGCCGTGGACGGTCGGTCTCTCGACAGTGCTGCGGGGCATCCTGCCGCTGCCGGTCTGGGATCTCGTGGCCGGCCGCGTCTTCGGCGTCTACAACACCATGGACGACTTCGTCGGCCGTCGCTGACCGTCCAGGCGGGTCAGGGCAGCAGGACGATCTTGCCGCGCGGATGCCCGTGCTCGCTGAGCTCCTGGGCTGCGGCGGCCTCGGCGAGCGGGAAGAGCGCCGCGATCTCGACATCGAACCGGCCGGCGGCCGCCAGCTCGGTTGCGAGTCGCAGGCCCGCTGCCCTGAGCTCGACCTGCTCGGGGGTGAGCGGAACCGGGCTGCCGCCTGACCAGGCCTGGATGCCGAGCTCCGCCGCCTTCCGGCCGACCACGATCGTGCCGATCCTGCTGCGGTCGGCGACGAGCGCGAAGGAAGCCTCGAGGGCCTCGTCGGTGCCCGCGGCATCCAGGACGACATCGACGCCCCGGGGAGCCACCGCACGGATCCGATCGACGAGACCGGGTCCGTACACGAGCGGGATCGCGCCGAGTTCGGCCAGCCGGGCCTGATTCGGCTCGCTCGCCGTCGCGATCACGGTCGCGCCGTCGAGCAGGGCGAACTGGATCGCGGCCTGTCCGACGCTGCCCGAACCGCCGTGGATGAGCAGGGTGTCTGCCGATCCCAGTCCGAGGGAGCGGAGCGCCTGGTACGCCGTTCCGGCCGGAATGCCGAGGGCCGCGGCCTCCGTCCAGCCGAGTCCGTCCGGCTTCCGAGTGAGCTGCGCGGGGGTCGACGTCAGGTGGCTGGCATAGGCACCAGCGGCGCCGAGCACGATCACGGCGTCCCCGACCGACCAGCCGGTCACGCCGGCGCCGACCTCGACGATCCGGCCGGCGGCGTCGGAGCCTGGCCGCCTCGGCGTCGTGATCGGGCCGGTCGGGCGAATGGCCCTGCGGATCTTCCAGTCGATCGGGTTCACGCCCGCCGCCCTGACCGCGACCACGACCTCCCCGGCGGATGCCCGGGGCTCGGCCACCTCGACCAGCTCGAGCACCTCTGGTCCACCGAATTCGCTGTACTGAACGATCTGGGCCATGGGGTCTCCTCGAGTCGGTGGAGGGCGGAATGACAACCCCCTCTCGCATTTTGACACCTCTGCGCCTCCGCAATAGTCTGGGCATCAGCTTGGAAACGTTTCCACTTGACGCAGTCCCGGCAGGGCAGGGGGTGCAGTGATGGTCACGATCACCATCAAGGACGTTGCCGCGCTCGCCGGCGTGTCCGTCGCGACGACGTCCCGGGTGCTCTCCGGAAACCCCGCCACCTCGGCAGACGCCCGCTCCCGGGTGCAGGCGGCCGTCGCAGAGCTCGACTATCGACCGAACGCCCAAGCCAGGGCGCTCCGGTCCACCCGCACGCACTCGATCGGCCTGCTGGTGCCGGATGTCCGGAACCCGTTCTTCGCGGACCTCGCCCACACGGTCGAGCAGGCCGCCCTCGTGCACGGTTTCGTGACGCTGCTCGGCAACGCGAACGAGCGGAAGGACCAGCAGGACCGGTACCTCGACAACCTGATCGCCCGGCGCGTCGACGGCATCATCGTCGCGCCGCTCGGTGACGGGAGCGGCAGCATCCGCTCGGTCGTCGGACGGGAGATCCCGGCCGTCTTCATCGACCGCACCATCGAGGGCATCGACCTGCCGAGCGTGACGACGGACAGCGACACCGGGATCCGGGAAGCGGTCGATCACCTCGCCGCGCTCGGACACACCCGGATCGGCTACATTGCCGGGCCGCAGTCCACCTCGACCGGCCGTGAACGCCACGCGAGCTTCGTGCGGGCCGCCGGCGACCGGGACCTCAGCCTCGACCCAGCGCTCATCGTCTTCGGCGACTTCCAGCCCGAGAGCGGCTCGGCCGCCGTGCGCACCCTGCTCGCACTCAATGAACCGCCGACCGCGCTACTGGTCGCGGACAGCCCGATGGCGTTCGGCGCGATCGGCGCGATCCAGAAGCTCGGCCTCCGGATCGGCACCGACGTTGCCCTGGTCTCCTTCGACGACATCGACTGGCTCGCCCTGCTCGACCCGCCCGTGAGCGTCGTCGCGCACAGTGTCGCGGACATGGGCCGGATCGCCGTCGACATGCTCAGGACCGTGATCGACGGCGGCACGCCCGAGTCCGTGCGCCTGCCCAGCCGGTTGATCGT
This sequence comes from Cryobacterium sp. GrIS_2_6, assembly GCF_035984545.1. NCBI lineage: Bacteria > Bacillati > Actinomycetota > Actinomycetes > Micrococcales > Microbacteriaceae > Cryobacterium > Cryobacterium sp. GrIS_2_6. The sequence goes on along the minus strand of NZ_JAXCHP010000001.1, from coordinate 3,210,309 downwards.
CCGGGGCTCCTCCGCGACTCCGGTCGATCCCGCTAGGCTCGGCGCGTGACCGAATCCTTCCGTTCCCTGTTGCGCTCCCTGCCGGACTTCCCGGCCTCCCTCCCGCCCTTCGACGCGAAGGCCGCCGAGTCCGATCCCGCCCTGCTCTTCCGGGCCTGGCTCGCCGCCGCCCTCGCCGCGGGGGTTCCCCAGCCGCACGCCTTCAGCCTGGCCACGGCGACTGCCTCCGGCCAGCCGTCCTCGCGGATGCTGATCCTCAAGAACATCGACGAGGCCGGCTGGCACTTCGCGAGCTCCGCGACCTCGCGCAAGGGCTTCGAGCTCAGTGAGAACCCGCGCGCGGCGATGAACTTCTACTGGCCGCAACAAGGCAGGCAGGTGCGCGTGGTCGGTTCGGTGATCGAGCTCTCGGCCCAGGCATCCGCGCAGGACTGGGACGAGCGCCCCGGCGCCGACGGCCGGCCCAACCCGAGCTGGCGGCTCTACGCGCTGCAGCCGAGCGAGATCGAGTTCTGGCAGGCGAGCGCCGACCGGAACCACGTGCGCTACCGGATCGAGCTGTCGAAATGACCGCCGCTTCTTCGAAGAAGTCGCCGAAGAAGTCCGGCTGGACTGCCGCGGACATCCCCGACCTCCGGGGCCGCACGATCATCGTCACGGGAGCAAACTCGGGGCTCGGCTTCGTGACGGCGTCCGAGCTGGCCGGGCACGGGGCATCCGTCACGCTCGCCGTACGTGATCTCGCCAGGGGCGAAGACGCCGCGCGGCGCATTCTGGCAGGGCTGCCAGCCGACCGGGCAGCGGATGCCGCTGTTCGGGTGCGGGCGCTCGACCTCTCCAGCCTCGCCTCGGTTCGGGCCTTCGCGAGTGCGTGGCTCGCCGAGCACCCCGAAGGACTCGACGTCCTCGTCAACAACGCGGGCGTGATGAACGTTCCAGAGCGCCGGACCGCCGACGGATTCGAACTGCAATTCGGCACGAACCACCTCGGCCACTTCGCCCTCACCGGGCTGCTGCTGCCCGGCCTGCTCGCCCGAGCCGCGGCGGTCACCGGCCCGGACGCGGTCACCGGCCCGGATGCCGGCCGAACGGCCCGGGTCGTCACGCTCTCCTCCACACTGCACCGGCGCGGCCGGATGAACTTCGACGACCTGATGGGCGCCCAGAAGTACAAGGCCTGGGCTGCCTACGGCCAGAGCAAGCTCGCCAACCTGCTCTTCACCAGCGAACTGCAGCGCCGGGCCGACGCGGCAGGGGCGCCCCTGCTCGCCGTCGCCGCCCACCCCGGGTATGCCCGCACGAACCTGCAGTCCGTCGGTGCAAGCATGCGCGGCAACAACAACGGCTTCGAGCGCCGGCTGACGGATCTCGCCAACCGGGTCCTCGCCCAGCCGGCCGAGATGGGGGCGCTGCCCACGCTCTACGCCGCGACCGAGCCGGGGCTCGCCGGCAACACCTTCGTCGGGCCGGACGGCTTCGGCGAGCAGCACGGCCACCCGCATCCGGTCGGGCGGTCCGAACGGGCCGGCAACCACGCGGATGCCCTGCTTCTGTGGTCGGAAAGCGAACGCCTGACCGGGGTCACCTTCGATCTCGGCTGACAGCCTCAGCCGGCACCGGGTGTCTACGGGCACAGCCCGGATCCATCAGGGCCGTCAGCGGAGCGACGAGATGCCGAGCGCGATCTGCTTGAGGTTCCGGATCCGCTGCTCGTAGCGGGCAGCGAGCACGATCAGCAGGGTGCCGCCGATGCCGAGCCACAGCCACCAGGCGACGGCCTCGTAGGCGAGCGCGATCCACGGCCACAGCTGGGCGAGACCGTGCACGAGCAGCACAACGGCGCCCAGCACGAACGGCGCTTGCAACCGCTGCCACAGGCCGGCCAGCAGCACGACGACCGCGAGTACCCCGAGCCCGACGACCCGCCAGAGCGGGCTCTCGGTCACGTCGAGCAGCAGCGACGGACCGAGCAGCACGAAGAGGCCCGGCGCGAGCCACGGCCAGCTCCGCGCCGACGGCGTCGCCTCGAGGTGCAGCCAGCCGCTCGTGACGAGCGCGAGGGCGAGCGGAACGCTCACGATCTCGATCGGGTGCGGCACGCCGTGGCCGTAACCGGCGAGCACCGCGACTCCGCCGGCGGCGATGGCCAGCCAGGCGACCCAGCGGCCGGCTCGGCCCGGGTCGAGCTGGAATACGGTGAGGTGCACCGCGGAGAAGGTCCAGGCGAGCAGCACCACGCGGATCGTCGCGAGAGGCGCATACCCGAGTGCGGCGACTTCGGCCCCGAGCACGCCGGCCATCGCCAGGATCACGAGACCGTAGCCGAGCGCCGATGTCGCGGCATCCGTGGCCGGCACCCGTCGCGTGCCGGTCCGCACCGGGCCGGGCGTCGAACCGGTGAAGCGGATGCCGTCGCGCGCGTCGCCATCGACCATACCGGTCGGCGGGTGGTCGCCGACCGCCGCGGGGAGACCAGCGACGGTGCCACGGCGGGCCGCGGCCGCGAGGGCGATTCCGGTCGCGGCCACGAGGACGGCCGCGGGCAGCAGCCAGCCCTCGAGCCGGGAATCCGGCCCGGCCGGAACGATGTCGAGGAGCGGGCTCACTCGGTTCAGGGTGGTGAGCAGCACGGCCACGAGTCCGGCGGAGACGGCCGGCCAGGCCAGCGGACGCCACGCCGGTGTCGCTGTGAGCGCGGCGCCGCCGATGGCGAGCGCGCCACCGAAGACCAGCAGGAGGATCGGGCGGAGCAGGGACCCGTCCGGTGTCGGCGGGATCGTGGCGCTCGGGAGCACGGCGAGCAGGAGGCCGGCCTGGATCCAGAACCGGGTCGACCGTGCCGCGCCCGAGTCCGCGGCCGTGGCCGGAACGGGGCTGCGGAACAGGCCGGCGGCGAGGAGGCGCCCGGTGACGATCGCGAGTCCGACGGGCACGGTCACGATCTCGAGCGGAACCGGGACGCCGTGCAGGCAGCCGCCGAGCAGTGCGAGACCGGCACCGCCGAGGGCGACCCAGGCGAGAGCGCGGCCATCCCTGGTGTGGTCCCACCGGATCAGACCGACGTGCGCTGCCGCGCAGGCGAGGGCGAGCAGCACGACGCGCGGAGCGGCGAGCGGGGTCTCGTCGGGGGCCGATGCGGCGAGGCTGATGACCTCGGCAAGTGACCCGAAGGTGACGGCGACCGTGAGCAGGCCGTATCCGGTGCGCACGGCGAGCCGGGCCGTGACGTGGGAGGCCCCGGCGCCCGAGGCCTCCCCGAGCATCCGTCGCCCGGAGCGTGCGCTGAGGATGCCGGCGGCCAGGAGGACCAGCAGTGCGGGCAGGAGCCAGGCTTCGACGATGAGGCCGGCGTCCCCGGGTGAGCGGAGGAGCGCCGCGATCCGGCCACCGCTCGTCACGAGCAGCCCGAGGGCGCCGCTCGCCGCGGCCGCGGCGAGGTACCCGGACCGCGGCGGGGTCCAGCGCAGGGCGCAGGCCGCGAGGAGCAGCGCGGCCGAGGCGCCGGCGACCGCGAGCGGGCGGGCGAGCTGGCCGGTTCCGGCGACAAGCGCGAGGGGCACCAGCGCGACGAGCAGCCCGGCGAGGGTGAGCCAACCGGCGACGGGGCTCCCGGCCGTCCTGCGGTCGACCTGTCCGAAGCGGCGGATGAGCGCGGCCAGCACGAGCAGGACCGCCGCGACGGGCAGTACGTGGGGTTCCACGGCCTCGGTGCCTGACCGGAAGAGGCCGAGCCAGAGGCCCGCGATTCCGAGGCAGAGGGCCACCCAGCCGAGGTGGCGTCGCGGGGAGTGCGAGCCGAAGAGCCCGTCGGGAGCGATCGCGGCCAGGAGCGCCGCGAGGCCGACGAGGAGGAGCGCGACCCAGCCGAGCGGGCGGCTCGTGGCGATCGCGGCGATCGTTGCCGGGCCGAGGACGAGCAGTGCGCCGACCTCGAGGGCGAGCCGGTCGGAGGGGCCGCGGGACACCGTCCCGGGCGGCGTTCCTAGCGCGAGCGACCCGAGCGTGAGCCCGAGGGCGCAGCAGAGGATGGCGGCGGTCGGCGCGGCGATGTCTGCGACGGTGGTGGGGGCATCCGCTGCCCGGAGGACGGCGCCGAACAGCAGGAACAGCACCGGGGCGAGCCCGACGAGCGCGGTGAGTCGCTCGATGGGAGCGGCGGCGCGGTTACCGCGGAGGGTGAGCCAGAGCACGGCGGAGGTCAGCAGCAGCGCAGTCTGGATGATGCCCGCTGCCGGTTCGGGCTGCAGCAGGACGGCGCGGCCGGTCGGGTCGAGGGCGGCGGCGAGGTCCCCGACGGGCAGGGCGAAGGCCAGGATCGTGGGGGCGAGCAGCGTCCGGAACGCCCAGCGGCGCTCGGTGGGCTGCACCCAGCGGGGCAGCGGCACCGCGAAGAAAAGCTGGAGCAGCGCGGTCGCGAGGGTGAGGCCGCGCAGCTGGTCCACGAGCAGCACGGTCGCCGGCGGCCGGGCGCCGAGAGTGAGCGCCCACGCCGCGACGACGGCGGCGAGCAGGGTGAGCAGGATCGCGCCAGCCAGGAGCGCGCCGCGTCCCTGTTCCCGCCCGCTGTGCGCGGGGCGGTCGGGGGTTCCCGCGATGTGGGCTTCCTGGACGTTTCCGAGCAGGCCGCGGGCGACGACGAGCGAGAGGATGCCGGTGGCTGTGCCGATCCACCAGGTGTCCGACCGCGCCCAGCCGACCAGGAAGCCGAGGGATACGCTCACGATGACGAGGGTGAGCACGATGGGACGGAGGGAACCGAGCGGCAGCCGGTCGCGCTGGTGCGCGAGCAGTGCGAACAGCGCGCCGCCGCCCAGCAGCCCGAAGAGCAGGGTGACTAGCCATACCGAGCCGGGGAGCTGCCCCGCGAACGGGACCGCGAGCACGAGAGTAGCCGCGAATACCGCCGCGACCAGGCGCGCGCGGGCGTGCAGCAGCCCCCCGGCGCGCCAGATGACGGCGGCAAGGGCGCCGGCTGCGACGAGGGCGCCGAGGGCCCAGGGACTGTTCGGGCCGACCGGGTTGTCCAGCTCGTCGAACCAGGAGAGGAGCGGGTTGAACGGCGTGCCCGGGTCGCTCGCGAACACGGTCAGGCCGCGCACGAGCGCGACGCCAAGCGGCCACGCGGCGCTGGAGACCGTCCCGAGGGCGAAATAACCCGTGGCGAGGGCCGCGGTCAGGGCCGCGACGCGCCCGGCGGTGCGCCGCGGACCGGCGGCGCGGTTGGACAGGAACTCCAGGCCGAGCGCGAGGGTCAGCGCGACCAGCAGGGGTGCCGTGACGAGCAGCGGGATGCTGGTGGTGCGGATCGCGACGACAAGGGCGACCAGGGACAGGGCGAGTGCCGCGAGTGCCGAGCAGAAGCAGGCGAAGGCGAGCGAGCCCGCGCCGGGGCCGGGCTGCGCAGGACCGGGCCGTGCGGGGCTTGGCTGGGCGGCGGAGGATGGTGCGGCGCCGGCAGGGGCCGGAGGTGCCGCGCGGACCCCGAGGATCGTGACCGCGTGCGCGGCGGCGACGAGCGCGACCGCGCCGAGCAGCCAGAGCGGGGAGAGTTCGCTGCCCGTGTCCACGAACGGGGCCGTTGCGAGGGCGCCGAGCAGCGACACGACGGCGAAACCGAACACGATCGCCCGCTCGGGCGCCCGGTCGGCGCCGGGCCAGCGCCGCAGCGGCGCGGCGGTGCCGTTCGGAGTCGGCGCCCGGGTGAACCGGTGGATGAGCGCGCCGACGGATGCCCCGAGGCACGCGAGGTAGACCCGGGTCAGGCCGTCCTGTCCGACCGCCGCGGCGGAGACGAGCAGGCCGAGCCCTGGTGCGGCGGCCGCGAAGCCGGCGACACTCGCGACCCGCAGCCTGGACACGGCGTGCCAGGAGAGGAACAGCCCGGTGCAGACCAGGAGCGCCACCCCCCAGTAGCCGTCGGACTCCACTGCGCCGAGCCCGAAGAGGTCGTTCTGCCGGAGGGACCAGGCGTCGAGCAGCACGAGCACGACTGCGAGGGCGCCGATGCCCTCCGCCGTGACCCCGAGTCCGCGGCGCCTGAGCACCGCGGCCGTGACCAGGGCCCCTGCCGTGAATGCCCCGACGATGAGGGAACGCACGAGGAGCCCGGCGAAGATCCAGGCGACCGTGAGGAAGAAGATCGCGGCGACCGACACGAGCGTGATCCCGACCACGAGCAGCAGGATCTGCACGCTCGACCGTTTCGGCGGGAGCGAGGGGTCCCGCGGCGCCGGTGCCGCCTTCGGGGGTGCCGCCAGCGGCGGGGACTGGTGGGGCGGCGTGGACAGCGCGGGCGCGGACGGGGAGGGCGTCGGCGTCCCGTGCGCGGACGGAACCGGCACCGATGGCGCGGTCGAAGCCCAAGCCGCGATCGGGACGGCCAGGGGGGCAGTCGCCGGCGGTTGGGGGAGCCAGGGCAGGGGAGGCGCCGGAGCCGGCCTGGTCGGCGTGTGCTGCACCTGTTGGGCGGCGGCCCGGGCCCGGGCGGCGTCGAAACGCAAGCGCCCGATCAGCGCGACGCGCCGGTCGAGCAGTTTCGCGGCATCCGTTGACACGGCCAGCAGCTCGGCGGCGACCGGATGCCGCAGGTCGAGCCCGCAGGACGGGCACCCGTATGGCGCGAGCGGGGTCTGGCAGGCCGGGCACAGGGTCGTGTCAATCAGGTCGCGGAGCGAGCCGGGCCAGAGCACCGTGCCCGCGTGCTGTGCGAATGGATCGGGTGCGGCTGAATCGCCGCCGGCCGGGTCTGACATCGTTGCCCCTCGCTTGACGTGGACTGCCCCCACAGGTTAGCGTCTCGCCACCCGTTGGCGGGATGCCCCGTTCGGCCTGTGGACAACCGCTCCCGTCTCCGCCCGCGGCCTATTCAGCGGATGCTCCGAGCGGGGGGAGCGGGCACGGTGCAGCTCGGGGGCGGGGCTAGAGGCCGTTCGAGGTGAGCCAGTCGAGGAGCACGCGCTCGAACTCGTCGGGGAGTTCGACGCTCGGCAGGTGCGCGGCGTCGTGGAAGGTGCAGCCGCTCGCGAAGGGCAGCGTCGACAGCAGGTACTCGTAGTGGGCGAGCGCGGGCGTCACGTCGAACTCGCCGACCGTCACGAGCGCGGGAACCTCGATGTCGATCACCCGGTTGCTCGCGGGCGGTTCGAGCGGGATCGGGATCGGGTGTTCCTCGGCGTGCACGACATTGACCCGGTTGAGCGCGTAGGCCGTCGACACGAACCCGGGGTCGAGGGCCTTCTCGTCCCTGATCGGACCGATCGCCCACAGCGCGACCTCGAGCCGGGCGAGCCGGTGCCAGTCGCGGGCGTCGAACGCCTCGTCGAGTTCGTCGAAACGGGCGTCCTCGAGCTCGGTGAGCTCGACCTCGGGGAAACCGCTCGGACCGGACCCGATCGTGACAAGCCCGGCGACCCGGTCCGGGCTCTCGAGGGCGATGTCGATAGCGATCGACCCTCCGCGCGAGCAGCCGACGAGGGTCGCGGACGCGATGCCGAGATGATCGAGCAGCGCGACGGCATCCGCCCGGTTGGAGAACGCGATGTTCTCGGTCGTGGTCTGCCCGAAGCCGCGCGCATCGAACCGCACCACGAAATGCCTGGCGGCAAGAGCTGCGACCTGGGGGTCCCACATTCGCAGGTTCGCGATGCCGGCGTGCAGCAGCAGGATCGCCGGCGACGACAGCGCACCTTTGGTCTCGTAGTACATCGACGCACCCGGAACGCTGAGATGAGGCATGCTTCGAGCGTACGGCTGTGGCGTGACCACTGGCAAGACTCGCGCTCTCCTGCAGCAGAACTGTCCCCTAATCTGGGAGTAATGAGCGGCGTCCTGGTCGGGTTCTCCATCATCGGATTCGTGATCCTGGTGGGCTACCTCATCGAGCGTGCGGGGTTCGCGGGCCCGACGGCTGGGTTCGTGCTCAATCGGGTCGCCTTCTTCGTGGCGATGCCCGCGCTGATGTTCACGGTGCTGAGCCGCACGGATGTCCGGGTGCTGTTCTCCTGGTTCCTCCTGACCACTCTGTGCACCGTCCTGGTCATCGCTGCCGTCTCCCTGGTGGCAGGCAGGCTCCTCGGCCGCCGCCCGGTCGCGGAGACCGTGCTCGGCGTCGCGGGCTCCAGCTATGTCAACGCGAACAATATCGGCCTGCCCGTTGCGATCTACGTGCTCGGCAGCGCGCACTTCGTCGCCCCGGTGCTGCTCCTGCAACTTCTCGTCTTCGCCCCGATCGTGCTCGGCATCCTCGACGTCTCCACGAGCGGCCGGGCCTCGCTTCGGGCGATCCTGACCCAGCCGTTGCGCAACCCGATGATCCTCGCCTCCCTGTCCGGGCTGCTCGTCGCCGTGTTCCGGATCCAGATCCCCGATGCCGTGTTCGCGCCCCTCGACATCCTCGGCGGGGCGGGCATCCCGATGGTTCTCCTCGCCTTCGGCATGTCCCTGCACGGCGAGAGGGTGCTGCGGCCCGGGTCAGGGCGCAAGCAGGTCGCGCTCGCCGCGGTGCTCAAGGTGGCCGTGATGCCCGTCGTCGCCTGGGTCCTCGGCCGGTTCGCGTTCGGCCTCGGCCCGATCGAACTGTTCGCGGTCGTGACGGTCGCCGCCCTGCCGACCGCGCAGAACGTCTTCAACTTCGCGGCCCGGTACGACCGCGGCATGGTCGTCGCCCGCGACACCGTGCTCGTGACGACGATCGCCGCCATCCCGGCCTTGCTCGTGATCGCGGCCCTGCTCGCGCCGGTGGCCTAGAGCTGCGGGCGGCGGTAGGCGGATGCCGGCGGCCGGGTCAGCCAGGGGCGGAGCCACCGGGTGATCCACGGCATCACGAGCAGCGTCATCGTGGGCGCCATCACGAGGGTCGTCATCAGGATGCGGGGCACGATCGGGTAGCCGCCCCACTCGGGGATCGCCAGTGTGACGAGGAAGGTGAAGACCACGTTGCTCGGGAAGAAGCCGAGGCCGATCGCGACGGTCTGCTTCCACTGCGAGGGCTGGTAGATGCCCGAGTCGGAGCCCTCCTGCGGGGTGTCGAACCAGCCTTCGATACCGGTGCGCTTCTGAACGCGGGCGTCGAGGATGTAGTCGACGCCCTGGGCGAGCCACTCGGCGCGCTCATCGGAGCCCTCCCAGGCATCCAGCGAATCGGAGTTGTCGAAGCGGTAGAGCATGTGCCAGCTGAGCGAGTCCTCGCTCGTGCGCACCCAGCCGGAGCCGAGGAAGCCGGGGAACGCGCTCGCGAGGTCCATGCCCTGCTGGGCCCAGTGGGTCGCCTCGGCTATCCGGGTGGGCTGCACCCGACGGGTGATGGAGACGGTGACGGAATCGGACGGTCCGGCCGCCGCCGGATTGCCGTCGTTCCCCGGCGATACGGAAAACATGTCTCCAGTATCCCCGACGGCCACGTCATCCGGCGAGGGGTCAGAAGATCATCGGGCGGTCGTCGTCCTCGTCGTCGAGAGTGAGGTCGACGACGACGGGCACGTGGTCGCTCGGTGCGTCGCCCTTGCGTTCGTTGCGGTGGATACTCGCGGCGGTGACGAGGTCGGTGAACGCCGGTGAGCCGAGGATGAAGTCGATGCGGAGGCCCTCGTTGCGCGGGAACCGCAGTTGCTTGTAGTCCCAGTAGGTGAAGCCCTCCGGAACGAGGGTGCGCACGGGGTCGGTCAGCCCTGCGGCGGCGAAGGCCTCGAAGGCGGCCCGTTCCGGCGGAGAGATGTGCGTCGAGACCCCGGGGACCAGCGTCGGGTCACCGACGTCGGAGTCGAGGGGGGCCACGTTCCAGTCGCCCATCAGCGCGAGGGCGAGATCGGGGTGGGCGGCGAGTTCGGCGCGGGTGTGCTCGTCGAGCTTCGCGAGCCAGTCGAGCTTGTACGTGTAGTGCGGGTCGTCGAGCGCGCGCCCGTTCGGCACGTAGAGGCTCCAGAGTCGCAGGTCGTTGACGGTGACCCCGAGGGCCCTGGCCTCGAGCGGCAGCCCGGGGCCCTCCTGGCCCTTGAGGAAGCCGGGCATGCCGGAGAAGCTCGTGGCGACATCCGTCATGGGGTGCCTGCTCGCGAAGGCGACGCCGTTCCACTGGCTGAGGCCGTGGATGGCGAGCTCGTAGCCGGCCGCCTCGAAGATGTCGGAGGGGAACTGCTCAGGCTTGCACTTGATCTCCTGCATGGCGAGCACGTCGATGTCCTCGCGCACGAGCCAGTCGACGACACGGGCGGAGCGGGCTCGGATGGAGTTGACGTTCCAGGTGGCGATGCGCATGCGCCCAGCCTATTTGACGGATGCCGGCTTCGGGCCGACCTGCGCGGCCAGCGCCGCGAGCACATCCGCCGGGGTTGCTGCCGCCTGCAGTGAGGCGCGGAAGGCGGGCTTCATCAGGGCTCGGGAGAGCTGGGCGAGCACGGTGAGGTGCTCGGTTCCGGCTGCCGCCTCCGGAACGGCGATCAGGAAGATCAGCGTGGCCGGGGTGCCGTCCGGCGAGTTCCAGTCGACGCCGTGCCTGCTGCGGGCGAAGGCCAGGATCGGGGCGCTCACGCCGTTCGACTTGGCGTGGGGGATCGCGATGCCGTCTCCGACGGCCGTGGTGCCGAGCTCCTCGCGGGAGAGGGCCGCCCGGATGACGACGCCTGCGTCGGTGACGCGACCGGTCGTGCTCATCAGGCCGACGAGGGCGCGGATCGTCGCGTCCCGGTCAGTCTCGGCGGGGTCGAGCACGATCGTGCGTTCGTCGATGTAGTCGAGCACCGTCTTCGGGGCCGGGGCCGGGGCCGGGGCCGGGGTCGATGCCGGCACTGTCTGCGGCACTGGCGAGACGGCTGCCTGCGCGGCGGCGGACTGGGACGCGCGGCGCTCCGCCGTGCGCGCGGACATGCCGAGGAGCAGCAGGGAGACGAGGGCGGTGACGACGGCGCCGATGAGCAAGGCCGCGAAGTACATCGGTACCCCGGAGACGGCGCCGAAGACGGCGACGATCGGGCCACCGTGCGGCACGGAGTCGGTGACCGCGAAGAGGGCTGCGATGCCGCCGGCGGCGGCTCCGCCGAGCATGTTCGCGGGAATGACCTGCAGCGGCTTGGCGGCGGCGAGCGGGATGGCGCCCTCGGTGATGCCGAAGAAGCCCATGAACAGGGCGGCGATCCCGGCCTCACGCTCCGGCTTGGAGAAGTAGCGGCCGCGGATCAGGGTGGCCAGGCCCATCCCGAGCGGCGGAACGGCGATCGCCGCGGCGACCATGCCCATCGGGGCGGGGTTCCCGGTCGCGATCAGGGCGCTGCCGAAGAGGAACGCGGTCTTGTTGACCGGGCCGCCCATGTCGAAGGCGACCATGGCGCCGAGGATGAGACCGAGCACGATCGCACTGCCGCCCTGCAGGCCGGTGAGGAATGTGGTCATGGTGGAGAAGACCCAGCTGATCGGCCGGCCGAGGGCGAGCACGAAGGCGCCGCCGACGATCACGGTGGTGAGCACCGGGATCACGAGGATCGGCATGATCGGCTTGATATACCGGTGCACGGGGATCTTCTTGATGCCGAGGGCGACGAAACCGACGAGGAACCCGGTGACGATGCCGCCGATGAATCCGGCGCCGGACTCGGAGTGGTAGAACGACCCGGTCGTGGCGATCCAGCCGCAGATCATGCCCGGCGCGAGCCCGGGCCGGTCGGCGATCGCGTAGGCGATGAACCCGGAGAGGATCGGCACCATCAGGGTGAAGCCGAGCACGCCGATCTGGTTGATCGTCAACCAGAAGCTGCCCTCCGGGATGACGAGACCCTTCGGGGTCGCCTCGCCGCCGAGGGAGAGCGAGATGGCGATCAGCAGCCCGCCGACCACGACGAACGGGATCATGTAGGAGACGCCGTTCATCAGGGCGCGGTACAGGGTGCCGCCGAAGTCGGACCTGCCGGTGGTCGATGCGGGGGTTTCCCCGGCCGAGCCGTCGGGGCCGTCGCCGGCCGCGGACGGCGCGGCGGCGAGGGCCTCCCGGATCAAAGCGGCAGGGCGGTGGATGCCGTCGGCCACCCCAACGGAAATGATCCGCTTGCCCGCGAATCGTGACGGGTCGATCCTGGTGTCTGCTGCGATCACGACGGCGTCGGCACGGTCGATGTCGGCCGGGCTGAAGGCGCCTTCGACGCCGACGGAGCCGTGCGTCTCGACCTTCATGTCGTAGCCGAGTTCCGCGGCCGCGGCCGCGAGCTTCTCGGCAGCCATGTAAGTGTGCGCGATGCCGGTGGGGCAGGCCGTGATCCCCAGGATCAGGAGTCGATGTGGTGCTGTTGTCGCGGTGAGGGGTTCGGGCATGGCTCGAGAGTCCTTCCGGGCCGAGGTCGACCGGAATCTCCGTGAACACCACAGCTCAATCTCATAAGCTTAACTAACTTTATTTCGCCCCGCGAACGAGGGTGGCTCGTGAGGTGTCGCACATCGACGTTCGCGGGACGTGGGAACCTCGATCTGCGACACCTCGGGAAGAGCCGGGACCTCCGGGCGGTTACGGGACGTGACAGGATCGAAGGATGAGCGGAAAGCGGGACCGGTGCGCGGCGAACTGAGCATTTTCGCCCTCGAGGGGATTCCCGAGGTCGCGGCGGGCGATGACCTCGCCGGGCTGATCGTCGCGGCTTCCGGAGTCGCAGCGGGCACCCGGCTGCGTGACGGCGACATCCTCGCGGTCACGAGCAAGATCGTCTCCAAGGCCGAGGGTCGCCTGCGCGCGGCGGCCGATCGCGAGCAGGCGATCACCGACGAGACCGTGCGGGTCGTCGCGACCCGCGCGTACCCGGGCGGCGTGACCCGCATCGTCGAGAACCGGCAGGGCCTCGTGATGGCCGCGGCCGGCGTCGACGCGAGCAACACCCCCGAGGGCTTCGTGCTGCTCCTCCCGGTCGATCCGGATGTCTCCGCCCGCGCCCTCTGCGCCGGGTTGCGTGCACGCACCGGGCTTCGGCTCGGCGTGATCATCACCGACACCGCTGGACGCCCCTGGCGCGAGGGCCAGACCGACATAGCGATCGGCGCGGCCGGTCTCGCCGTGCTCGATGACCTGCGCGGCACGACGGATGCCGCCGGCAAACTCCTCAACGTCACCGCTCCCGCCGTCGGCGACGAGATCGCCGGCGCCGCCGACCTCGTCAAGGGCAAGGCGAGCGGCAACCCGGTCGCCGTGATCCGGGGGCTCGGCCGACTGGTCCTGCCGCTCCCGGCCGCGGAGACTTCCGATGCTGCGCTCGCGGGCACGGATGTCGCCGCGACCGGCGCCGCCCTCAGCGAGGCTGCCCGCCGCGGTACTGTCGACCGCGGTACTGTCGACCGCGCTGCCGTCGACCGCGGAGCCGCCGTCCTGTTGCGCCCGAGCGAGACCGACATGTTCCGGCTCGGCAGCGCTGAAGCCGAGGCCCTCGGCTACGCCAGGGGCTATGCGGCCGGAGTCGCGGCCGGACGGGCACCGGGCGCGAATGACGCCCCGCACGTTTCCGCCTTCGTGGAAGCCGACCGGCCGTGAGCTGGGTGGTCGTGGTTCCGGTCAAGGGAAACCCCGGCGCGAAGACGCGCCTCGGCGGCCCTGGTCGAGGCCGCGCCGAGCTTGCCGACGCCTTCGCACTCGACACCGTCGCTGCGCTCCTCGCTGCGGCCCCGGTGCTCGGCGTCTTCGTCGTCACGGGCGACCCCGTGCTCGGCGCGCGCCTCGCTCGCCTCGGCGCGCACATCGTCGCGGAGGGCCGGGTGGCGACCGGCCCTCCTCAAGCGGATGCCCGGCATCCGCGTGCCGCGTCTGCGCTCGCCGACCCCGCCGACCCCGCCGACCCTGCCGACCCACTCAACCGGGCGATCCGGGTCGGGCTGGCCGCAGCAGAGGCGGCTTTCCCCGCCGCGCACCGCGCCGTCGTGACGGGAGACCTGCCCGGGCTCAGTCCGGCCGACGTCGAACAGGCGCTTGCGCTCGCCGCGGGACACGAGCGGTCGGTCGTGCCGGATGCGGACGGGACCGGCACCACAACCCTGCTCGCCCTCGCCGGGGCGCCGATCAGCCCACGGTTCGGGCCCGGGTCGCGCGCGGCGCACGAGGAGGGGGGCCACGTGCCGCTCACGCTGCCGGTCGGCTCCGGAATCCGCCGCGACGTCGACACCCCGGCCGACCTGGCCCTGATCGAACGACTGGGCGCCGGACCGCACACGTCCGCCCTCTTCGCCGCAGCATCCGCCGCCCCGCAGGACTCGCCCTTCCCTCCTCCCGCACCCCTGCTTCCGTCCCCCGATCGCCCCATCGAGAAATGAGCATCATGCTTCCTCTGAAACTCGGATACAAGGCCTCCGCCGAGCAGTTCGCCCCGCGTGAGCTGGTCGAGATCGCCGTCGCCGCCGAGCGGCACGGTTTCGAATCGGTCGCGGTGAGCGACCACTTCCAGCCCTGGCGGCACACCGGCGGCCATGCCCCGTTCTCGCTGGCCTGGATGGCGGCCGTCGGGGAGCGCACGACGCGGGTGCAGATCGGCACCTCGGTGATGACGCCGACATTCCGGTACAACCCCGCCGTGATCGCCCAGGCCTTCGCGACACTCGGCTGCCTCTACCCGGGGCGGATCATGCTCGGCGTCGGAACCGGCGAAGCCCTCAACGAGATCGCGACCGGGTTCCGCGGCGCAGGCGCCCAGGATTGGCCCGAGTTCAAGGAACGCTACGCCCGGTTGCGCGAGTCGATCGCGCTGATGCGCGCGCTCTGGTCAGAGGACAAGGTGAGTTTCGAGGGCGAGTACTACAGTACCCACGACGCGAGCATCTACGACCGGCCGGAGGGCGGCATCCCGGTCTACATCGCCGCGGGCGGACCCCTTGTGGCGGGCTATGCGGGACGGTCGGGGGACGGCTTCATCTGCACCTCGGGCAAGGGGATGGAGCTCTACACCGAGAAGCTGCTGCCGGCGGTCGCGGCCGGCGCGGAGAAGGCCGGGCGGGATGCGGCCACGATCGACCGGATGATCGAGATCAAGCTGTCCTACGACACCGACCCGGCGCTCGCGCTCGAGAACACCCGGTTCTGGGCCCCGTTGTCGCTCACGCCAGAGCAGAAGCACGACATCACCGACCCGTCGGAGATGGAGGCGGCCGCGGATGCACTGCCGATCGAGCAGGTCGCCAAGCGCTGGATCGTCGGTTCGGACCCCGACGAGACGGTCGCGGCGATCGGCGAGTACATCGACGCCGGCTTCAACCACCTCGTCTTCCACGCCCCCGGCCACGACCAGGAGCGGTTCCTCACGGCCTTCGAGCGCGACTTGGCCCCCCGCATCCGCGCCCGCGCCTGAGCCGCGCCCGCGCCTGAGCCGCGCCCACCGGTGCTGGGGCGTCGACCGGGCTAGGGCTGGGGCTGCTCGGGCTTCTTGAGGTTGGCGCTGATCGCGAGGGCCTCGAGCACGGCGGCAGGGGTCTGCGCGGACTGGATCGCGGCGCGGAACGCCGGCTTCGCGAGGCAGCGCGAGAGCTGGGACAGCACCCGGAGGTGTTCGGTTCCCGCCGAGGCCTTGGGTACGGCGATCATGAAGATCAGGGTCGCCTTCTCGCCGTCCGCTGAGTTCCAGTCGATGCCGTGCTTGCTGCGCGCGAAAGCGAGCACCGGGGCGAGGACGGCGTCGCACTTGGCGTGCGCGATCGCGATGCCGTTGCCCATGCTCGTAGTGCCGTGGGTCTCCCGTCGAAAGGCGGCCTGGGCGACGCGCCCCACGTCGGTGATCCGCCCGGTCGTGCTCATCATGCCGGCGAGGGTGCGGATCATCCGGTCCCGGTCGGTCTCGTCGACGTCGAGCACGATGGTGCGCTCGTCGATGTAGTCGAGCACGGTCTTCCGGCCGGTCGACACCGAGCCGGTTGAGGTGGTCGGCAGGATCGGGATCGCCGTGGTGAGCGGCATCGTCATCGTGGCGAGTTTTCGCTTGGGGTGCGGCGTGCTGATGACCACGGGCTCATGCCTCGCGTGCACCAGGGACGGCGCCGGGGCGGATGCGGCGGCTGAGGCGAGAGCGGATGCGCCCGGCGTTGCGGCCGAAGCGGGAGCGCGGGCGGCATCGGAGCCGGGTGCGGTCGTCCGGGTGCTGCCGGGGGCGTTCCCGACGGTGGTCGGGGCCGCGCTGGCCGGGTGGCCCGGGGTACCCGTGGCATTCGAGGCCGCGCCGGACGCGTCAGTCGTGTTGGTCGCGCCGGACGCAGTGGAGGCGCTGGCTGCGCTGCGGCGTGCCGAGCGGTGCCGCACGACGATCAGAACGATCGCGACGGCGGCCGCGACGATGATGGCGCCAACGATGAGCGCGGGGACGTATGCCGGCATGCCGGGGACAGTTCCGACGACGGCGGTGATCGAGCCGCCGTGCAACGCGGAGTCGAGATGTGCGGGCATGACAGTAGGGTCCTTCCGGTAGGCCGACCGGAATCGAGCGCTGAACCGGGGGCAAATTAGTTAGCTTGAAGAATAATTAGCCTGACTTAGTGTATCCCCCGCGCAGGTGATGCGATCCGGAACAATGTTGCCGCAATTTCTGCCGTCGTGTCCAGGTCGTGCATCCAGAGGGGTACCGCGAGTGAGCGGATGCCGGCGGCCGCGAGAGCGGGCAGCGCCGCGGTATCCGTTTCGTCCACGAGCCAGCCGTCGAGGATGCCGCCGGTGGACCGGGCGCCGTAGTGCAGCCCGACGGCCGCAGCGGTCGTGGCGACGCCGATGGTCTGGAGGCACGCGTCGGCCATGCCGCGGACGGCGGCTCCCGCGATGATCGGCGAGACGCCGACGACGCGGGCCGGCGTGGACCGCAGGGCGTCGCGGATGCCCGGGATCGCGAGGATCGTGCCGATCGAGACCACGGGGTTCGACGGCGGCAGGATCACGAGGTCCGCCGCCAGGATCGCCTCCAGCACGCCCGGCGCGGCCTCCGCCGTGTCGAGTCCGCGCTGAACGAACTGGGTGACCGGCACTGACGCACGATACCGGACCCACCATTCTTCGAAATGGATCAGGTCCCCGGCGTGGTGCTCGTCGGCATCCGCTGCGAGGCGCGCATGGGTCTCGACGGGCTGGTCGCTCATCGGCAGGAGGCGGGCGCCTGGCTGCCAGCGCTCGCAGAGGAACGCGGTGGCCTCGCTCAGGGTGGAGCCGGAGCGCAGCAGGTCGCTGCGCACGATGTGGGTCGCGAGGTCGAGGTCGCCGAGCGTGAACCAGGACCAGCCGCGCCCGTACGCCGCGATCTCGGCCGAGGTGCGGCGGGACTCGTCCGGGCGGCCCCAGCCCTGCTCCTCGTTGATGCCACCGCCGAGGGTGTACATCACGGTGTCGAGGTCGGGGCAGATCCGCAGTCCGTCGAGCCACATGTCGTCACCGGTGTTGACGATGACCGTCACCCGCGCGGAGGGATCGCTCGCCGCCAGATAGTGCAGCAACCCCCGAGTGAACCGGGCCCCGCCGATCCCGCCCGCCAGTACCGTGATCTTCGTCATGTCCCTATCCTCCTGCTGTCGTCCTGCTGCCGCGAAAGCGGGTGAATCGTCGTTTTCGATGGGTCATAACGACGATTCACCCGCTTTCGCGAACGGGCGGGGTGGGGGGTGAGGGGGCGAAGAGCAGGGACGGATGCCCGCCGCGGGGGTGCGGGACGACGAAGCTGTCCACCCCGTAGACCGCGGCGATAAGCGGCGGAACCAGGACTTCGGCGGGGGTGCCTGCGGCAACCAGGCGGCCGTCGGCGAGCAACAGGATCTGGTCGCAGTATGCGGCGGCGAGGTTGAGGTCGTGCAGGGCGAGGACGGCGGTGAGGCCGAGGTCCCGCACCTGAGCGAGCAGGCCGAGCTGGCCGCCGATGTCGAGGTGGTTGGTCGGCTCGTCGAGCAGGAGCAGGCTCGGCCGCTGGGCGAGCGCGCGGGCGATCTGCACCCGCTGCTGCTCGCCGCCGCTCAGGGTGCCCCAGCTTCGGTCGGCGAGGTCGGTGCCGCCGACCTGGACGAGCGATTCGGCGACAATGCGCAGGTCCTCGGCGCCGTCGAAGCCGCCGAAGATTCCGGTGCGGTACGGAATACGACCGAGGAGAACGACCTCGCGCACGAGCAGATCGATCGTGGGGCTCGCGTGCTGCTCGAGGAGGGCGATCCGGCGGGCGGTGTCGCGTCGGCCCAGGGTCGCCAGGGGTGCGTCGTCGAGGGTGATCCGCCCGCTCGTCGGGGTGTGCAGGCCCGCGATGAGGCGCAGCAGTGTGGACTTTCCCGCGCCGTTCGGGCCGAGCAGGCCCGTCACTGAGCCGGTCGGAATGATCGCGGAGACGTCGTTCAGGATCGTGCGCCCGCCGACGCGGAACGACACCCGCTCGATGACTACACCCATGAAACGGACTTCCGGCTCTTGATCAGCGCGATGAACACCGGAACCCCGATCAGGGCGGTGATGATCCCCACCGGCAGCTCGCGCGGGTCGAAGACCGTGCGGGCGAGGGTGTCCGCGATCAGGAGGAACACCGCGCCGTATACCGCGACAAGCGGCAACAGCCTGCGATGCCCCGGCCCGCTGAGCCCGCGCACGAGGTGCGGGAGGATCAGCCCGACGAACCCGATCGCACCGCTCACGGCGACCATCGCCCCGGTCAGCAGCGCCACCGTGCCGAGGAGCGCCCACCGGGTGCGGTCGACGTCGACTCCGAGCGCGGCCGCTGCGGTGTCGCCGAAGGCGAAGGCGTCCAGCCGGCTCGCGGCGAGCACGAGCCCGGTGCCGGCGAGGAGGAGTGCGCTCCCTGCGATGAGGACCGTGGCCCAGGAACTGCCGGCGAGGGAGCCGAGCAGCCAGTTCAGGATCTCCCGGTAGGAGTCGCCCTTGGCCGACCAGAAGATCACGAAGGAGGTGCCCGCCGCGCCGAGCTGGGCGATCGCGAGGCCGGCCAGCACGGCCCGGCCGGGCGTGATCGTTCCGCCGACCCTGGCGATGGAGAGCGTCGCGATGAGCGCGGCGAGTGCGCCGGCGAAGGCGGCGAGCGGGAGTGCGACCCCGACGCCGAGAATCACGACGCAGACCGCGCCGAGCGACGCCCCGGAGGACAGCCCGAGCAGGTACGGGTCTGCGAGCGGGTTGCGGGTCACGCTCTGCATGACCGCGCCGCTCAGGGCGAGGCCCGCGCCGACGAACGCCGCGGTCAGCACCCGCGGGAGCCGCAGCTGCCAGACGATCGCGTCAGTGAGGACGGGCACCGTGCCGGAGTGCGGGAAGCCGAGGTGCGCCGCGAGGCTGCCCGCGACATCCGCCAGGCTCACCGGAGCGGGCCCGATCGTCACGGCCAGCGCGGAGACGAGCACGAGCGCCGCCAGGGCGAGCGCGAGCCACAGCCCGAAGCGACCGTTCCGGCGAGCGGATGCGGCCGGCCGGGTCCGTACCGCCACGGAGCCCGTGCCCGCAGTCACCGACTACTTGCTCAGCGAGTTGAGGTCGGCCAGTTGGTCGATCGTCGTTGCCGCGGCCTCGACGTTGCGGATGCCGGCCTCCGTCGAAGCGAACGGGAGGGTGATGTACCGCTTGTTCTTCACCGCGGAGAGGTTCTTCGTCGCGGGGTTGGTCTCGAGGGTCTTGATCTTCGACTCTGCCGTGTTCCAGGTCGCGTCGACGAGCACGATCACGCTCGGATCGGCAGCGACGACGGATTCCCAGCCGACGGAGGTCCAGGTGTCCTTCACGCTCGCGAAGACGTTCGTGAGTCCGGCGGCATCCATGATCATCTGCGGCGCACCGATCCCGGCACCGACGTACGGGCTGTCGACGCCGCTCGAATACCAGAGCGCCGAGGTCTTCGTCGTCGCGGGGGAGAGCGTCGTGAGCTCCTTGCGCTGGGTGGCGACGAGCCGTGCGGCTGCCTCTGGGGCCCCGAAAACGGCGCCGGCCTGGGTGATCTCCCCGAAGACGGTGTCGAAGGTGAGCGGGTTGGGCTGGTCGGCGCCCTTGCAGGCCGACGGCGAGACGTAGCTGCCGATGCCGACCGCGGCGAGGGTGTCGCGGGTGCCGACACCGTCAGTGGCGAAGTTGGACTCCCACCCGCCGAAGATGAAATCAGGGTTCAGGGCGAGCACGGCCTCCTGGCTGGGCAGGAAGTCGCTGACGACCTTGAGGTTGGTGCCGATCGAGCTGAGCGCCTGCGGGAGCGGACCGTCGAGGAACGCGGTTCCGACGATCTTGTCGCCGAGGCCGAGCGCGAGGAGAAGTTCCGTGGCCGAGGACTTGATCGACACGATCCGGCTCGGGGCCTTCGTGACCGTGACCGTCGCGCCGCAGTTCTCGATCGTGAGCGGATAGGCCGGCTTCGCCGTCGGGGTGGCGCTGGCCGTGACCGCATCCGGGGCTACGCCCGCGGGAGTCGGGCTCGTGGTCGCGCAGCCTCCGAGCAGGACGGCGACCGCCGTGGCAGCAATGAACGCCGGCCAGGCGCGAAAAGCGCGGGGCCCGCGGAAGAACGGGAGACGTGTCATGAGACCTTCGGTGGCCGGGCGGGACGTTTTGAATGGTACCAGCGCCGGATAACGGTTTCGCTGAGTGCTTGCCTCCCGGCCTGTTGGGCGACAGGATGATCCACACGCACTCAGCTCGCCCGGACGTTTCGGCGGACGTTTCAGGTATCTCGCAGTACTGACTTGGTGGAGGCAGACATGTCCGACGGATCCAATGCCCCGGCCAGCGCGAAGATCCGCGCGGATGCGGCCGGCGAGCGCGCGAACATCGTGAGAGCCGCGATCACCCAGGCCACCTGGACCGGCGACGAAGCGTCGATGATCGCCAAGCACGAGGGGTTCGTGCGCTCGGCGGCCGCGCAGGGAGCGCAGGTGATCTGCTTCCAGGAGCTCTTCCACGGCCCCTACTTCGGCATCATCCAGGACCCCCAGTACTACGGCTACGCGACGAGCGTTCCGGGCCCCCTCGTCGAACGGTTCCAGGCGCTCGCCGCAGAGCACCACATCGTGATCGTGCTTCCGGTCTACGAGGAGGAGCAGGCCGGCGTGCTCTACAACACTGCGGCCGTGATCGACGCCGACGGCAGCTACCTCGGCAAGTACCGCAAGCACCACATCCCGCACCTCCCGCAGTTCTGGGAGAAGTTCTACTTCCGCCCCGGCAACCTCGACTACCCGGTCTTCGACACCGCGGTCGGTAAGATCGGCGTCTACATCTGCTACGACCGGCACTTCCCGGAGGGCTGGCGCATCCTCGGCCTGAACGGCGCCGAAATCGTCTTCAACCCCTCGGCCACCAAGCCCGGCCTGTCCAACCGGCTCTGGGAACTCGAACAGCCGGCCGCGGCGGTCGCCAACCAGTACTTCATCGGCGCCAACAACCGGATCGGCACCGAAACCGAGGAATTCGGCGACGAGGCCGTCACCTTCTACGGCAGCTCCTACTTCGTCGACCCGCGCGGCAACTACGTCGGCGCCATCGCCTCGACCGACACCGACGAGATCGTGATCCGCGACCTCGACCTGGGCCTCATCCGCGAGACCCGCAACTCCTGGCAGTTCTACCGCGACCGCAGGCCGGACTCCTACGACCCGATCGCCCGCGCATGAGCGCCCGGGTGGGGCGCACCCTGATCCGGGGCGGCACTGTGGTCAGCTCGACGGGCCGGTCGCAAGCGGATGTCCTCATCGACGGCGAGAAGATCGTCGCGGTGCTCGCCCCCGGCTCCGCCATTTTCGGGTTCGACGTCGCGGCATCCGCGGACACGGTGATCGACGCGACCGGGAAGTACGTGATCCCCGGCGGCATCGACGCGCACACCCACATGGAGCTGCCGTTCGGCGGCACCGCGGCCTCAGACACCTTCGAGACCGGCACCCGCGCGGCCGCGTGGGGCGGCACGACGACGATCGTCGACTTCGCGGTGCAGAGCTACGGGCAGCGTGTCTTCGACGGCCTCGCGACCTGGCACGACAAGGCCGCGGGCAACTGCGCCATCGACTACGGCTTCCACCAGATCATCGGCGACCTCAACTCGGACTCGCTTCAGGCCATGGACGGGCTGCTCGCCGAGGGCGTGTCGAGCTTCAAGCTCTTCATGGCCTACCCGGGAGTGTTCTACTCCGACGACGCGCAGATCCTCCGGGCGATGCAGAAGTCGGCGGAGACCGGGCTCATGACGATGATGCACGCCGAGAACGGGCCGGCGATCGACGTGCTCGTCGGGCAACTCCTCGCAGAGGGCAAGACCGACCCGTACTATCACGGCATAGCGCGGGCCTGGCAGCTTGAGGAGGAGGCCACCCACCGGGCGATCATGCTCGCCGACCTCACCGGGGCACCACTCTACGTCGTGCACGTCAGCGCGAAGCAGGCCGTCGCGCAGCTCGCGGCGGCCCGCTCCCGCGGCAAGAACGTTTTCGGGGAGACCTGCCCGCAGTACCTCTACCTCTCCCTCGAGGAGAACCTCGGCGCCCCCGGCTTCGAGGGCGCGAAGTGGGTGTGCTCCACGCCGCTGCGCAGTCGCGCGGATGGGCACCAGGAGGAGCTCTGGCAGAGCCTCCGCACGAACGAACTGCAGCTCGTCTCGACCGACCACTGCCCGTTCTGCATGAAGGGCCAGAAGGACCTCGGCCTCGGCGACTTCTCGAAGATCCCGAACGGCATCGGCTCGGTCGAGCACCGGCTCGACCTGCTCTACCAGGGCGTCGTCGAGGGGCGGATCACCCTCGAACGCTGGGTCGAGCTGACCTCGACGACCCCGGCGCGGATGTTCGGCCTCTACGGCACCAAGGGCGTGATCCAGCCGGGGGCGGATGCCGACGTGGTCGTCTACGACCCGGCAGGACACACCTCGATCGGGGTCGGCGTCGACGGCAACGGCGCGCCGACGGGCCGCACCCACCACATGAACATGGACCACTCCGCCTGGGAAGGGTACGAGATCGACGGGCACGTCGACACGGTGCTCAGCCGGGGCAAGGTCATCGTCGACGGCAACAGCTACCTCGGGGCGAAGGGCGACGGGCGGTACCTGCCGCGCGGCCTGAGCCAGTACCTGACCTAGGCGCCCCGGCCAGGCATCCGCCACCCACCGCCCACCATCGACAGAGCGCAGGGAACCCCATGGACTTCGGAGCAGTGCTGCAGACCAACCCGCCATCGGCCAGGGTCGTGCAGCTCGCGCAGCTCGCAGAGGCCTACGGCTTCAGCCACCTCTGGACCTTCGACTCGCACCTGCTCTGGCAGGAACCGTACGTGATCCACAGCCGCATCCTCGCCGAGACCCGCAAGATCATGGTCGGGCCGATGGTCACGAACCCGTCCACCCGCGACTGGACCGTGACCGCATCGACCTTCACGACCCTCAACGAGATGTACGGCAACCGCACCATCTGCGGCATCGGGCGCGGCGACTCCGCCGTGCGCGTCACGAACGGCGCCCCCGCGACGCTCAAGACCCTGCGTGAGGCGATCCACGTCATCCGGGAGCTCGGCAACTCCCGCGCCGTCGAGTACAACGGCGCAATCCTGCGGTTCCCGTGGAGCTTCGGCAGCTCCCTCGAGGTGTGGGTCGCCGCGTACGGGCCGCTCGCGCTCAAGCTCACCGGTGAGGTCGGTGACGGATTCATCCTGCAGATGGCTGACCTCGACGTGGCCGAGTGGATGATCAGCACGGTGCGGAAGGCCGCGGCAGCGGCAGGCCGGGACCCGGCATCCGTGAAATTCTGCGTCGCCGCCCCGATGTACATCGGCGAGGACTGGGAGCACATGCGCAACCAGTGCCGCTGGTTCGGCGGCATGGTCGGCAACCATGTCGCCGACATCGTCGCCAAGTACGGCGCCGACTCCGCGGTGCCGCGCGCACTCACCGACTACATCGCCGGGCGCGAGGGCTACGACTACAACCAGCACGGCCGCGCGGGCAACACCCACGCCGACTTCGTGCCCGATGAGATCGTGGACCGGTTCTGCGTGCTCGGCACCAAGGCGGATCACATCCGGAAGCTCGAAGCGCTCCGCGAACTCGGCGTCGACCAGTTCGCCGGGTACCTGCAGCACGACAACAAGGAAGAGACCCTGCGTGTGTACGGTGAGAGCATCATCCCGGCGCTCAACACAGCGCCCGCCGCGAAGATCTGAGAATGGCAGCCCGGGTGCGAGAACAAGGAGAACCGCTGTGACTGATACCGATCGGCTCGACGAACTCACCGCCGACCTCGACCTCGCCCACGTATTCCATTCCTGGTCGGCCCAGGGCGGCGAGCGCACCCCGTTCGTCCTCGCCGGCGGGCTCGGATCCCGGGTCTGGGACCACTCCGGCACCACGTTTCTCGACTTCTCCAGCCAGCTGGTCAACCTCAACATCGGCCACCAGCATCCGGCCGTCGTGCGCGCGATCGTCGAACAGGCCGGCCTGCTCGCCACGGTCGCGCCCGCTACGGCCAACCTCACCCGCGGCCAGGCCGCGAGCCGCATCGTCGCCCGCGCGCCCGACGGCTTCCACAAGGTGTTCTTCACCAACGGCGGGGCGGATGCGAATGAGAACGCGATCCGGCTGGCCCGGTTGCACACCGGTCGCGACAAGATCCTCTCGACCTATCGCTCGTACCACGGCAACACCGGGGCCGCGATCGTCGCGACGGGGGACTGGCGCCGGGTGCCGAACGAGTTCGCGCGCGGGCACGCGCACTTCTTCGGCCCGTACCTCTACCGCAGCGACTTCTGGGCCACGACCCCGGAGCAGGAGTGCGAGCGCGCCCTGCGGCACCTCGAGCGGGTGATCCAGAGCGAGGGGCCGAGCGGGATCGCCGCCGTGCTGCTCGAGACGATCCCGGGCACCGCGGGCGTGCTGCTCCCGCCGCCCGGATACCTGCCGGGGGTGCGCGCCCTGTGCGACCGCTACGGCATCCTGCTGATCCTCGACGAGGTGATGGCGGGCTTCGGCCGCACCGGAAGCTGGCTCGCCCTCGATCTCTACGACGTGGTCCCCGACCTGATCACCTTCGCGAAGGGCGTCAACTCGGGGTACGTGCCCGCGGGCGGGGTGATCATCCCGGATTCGATCGCGAACGACTTCGACACGACCGTGTTCCCGGGCGGACTCACCTACAGCGGGCATCCGCTCGCCATGGCCGCGATCGTGGCGACGCTCGACGCGATGGAGGCGGAGGGGATCGTCGACAACGCGGCCAGGATTGGGAGGGACGTGCTCGCGCCGGGGCTCGCAGAGCTTGCGGAGCGGCACCCGATCATCGGAGAGGTGCGCGGCGTCGGCGTGTTCTGGGCGCTCGAACTGGTCGCGGACCGGGCGACCCGGGAACCGGTGGGAGCCGGGGTGATGGCGAAGATCAAGGCCGGGCTGCTCGCCCGCGGACTGCTGCCCTTCATCGCCGAGAACCGCATCCACGTGGTGCCCCCCTGCGTGGTGACGGACACCGAGGCAGCCGAAGCCCTGTCCATCTACGACGAGGTCCTCTCCCTCCCCTAGTCCCCTCTGTGGCCGCGAAAGCGGGTGAATCGTCGTTATGGCACGCTCATACCGACGATTCACCCGCTTTCGCGAGAGCTATAGGTAGCGGTAGAGGTAGAGGTAGGGATGGGGCGGTGTGGGCCTGCTGGACGCTGGCGGCCTGGGTGCGGAGAACGTCGACGACCGTGCGCACGGCGAGGCGCTCGGCGCGGTCCGGGCGCATCAGCGCGACGATCTGCCGCTCGGCGTCCACCCCGCGCAACGGCTTGAGCGTCACCCGCCCCGGTTGGCCGCCTCCCCACGTATAGCGCGGCACGAGGGCGATCCCGAGGCCTGCCGTCACGAACGCCTCGATGAGCCTCATGTCGGCGAACCGCTGGGCGACGGTGACGTGGCCGGGGGTGCGCTCCTCGATCTCGTCGAGGATCCGCTCGAAGGGGTACCCGTCCGGCACCCCGATCCAGGTCTCGTCGATCACGTCAGCCGGGGCGAGCCAGGAGCGGCCGGCGAGCCGGTGATCGGCGGGCAGCCCGACGTCGATCGGCTCCGTCATGAGCGGAACGACCGTCAGGCCGCGCCCGCCCCAGGACCGCTGGCCGCTCAGGCTGTACGCGAGGACGATGTCGTAGTCGGCCGTGAGCGCCGGGAAGTCCCGGAGCTCCGGGTCGAGGTCGGTGCACGTGACCACGAGGCCGGGCCGGTCGGCGAGTTGCAGCATGGCCCCTGGCAGGAGCATCTCGCCGGCGGTCGGGAAGGTGACCACGCTGACCCCTCCGGAGGCGTCGTTCCGGAACTCGTGCCAGACGGCGGTGGCGCGGGCGATCGCGACCGAAACATCGGTGGCGCTGCGGGCGAGCGCGTGCCCGGCATCCGTCAGAATGATGCCCCGCCCGCGGCGCTCGGTGAGGCGCACCCCGGCCTCGCGCTCGAGCACTTTGAGTTGCTGGGAGACGGCGGATGCCGTGCGATGCGTCGCCCGCGCGACCTCGGTTATCGAGCCGCGTTCGGCCAGTTCCCTGAGCAGTTCGAGCCGCTGAATGTCCATGTAGCTACGCTACACAATGAGTGCAGGACAATGCGATTGTGCTGCATGGTCAGAGGTGGTCGACTAGGTACGTCGAACACGTGCAGCAGTGCCTCCGTATCACCGACATCCACCCTTGGTTGAAAGGCCCCCTCGTGTTCGTTCTCATTGCCGTGCTCTCCCTGATCGTTGTCGCGTCCATCGTTGGCGTTGTTGTCGATGTGCAGAATGACGGCTACCGTCACATGCCCGAACAGCGCACCTTCGTTCGCGGATTCTGACCCCTGCCTGACGCCTCCCCGTCCCCCGGGCCGGGGCAGGCGTCGCCAATCCCGGATGGCATACAGTTGATCCGTGACGGACATTCGGCAGCAGCTCATTGACTACATCTCGGCTGAGGCCGTGTTCCACGGTGACTTCACCCTCACGAGCGGGAAGAAGGCGACGTATTACGTCGACCTCCGCAAGGTGAGCCTCGACCACCGGGTCGCCCCGCTGATCGGTCAGGTCATGATCGACCTTATCGCCGGCGTGCCCGACGTCTCGGCCGTCGGCGGAATGACGATGGGTGCAGACCCGGTCGCCGCCGCGATCCTGCACCAGGGCGTCGCCCGCGGTCTCTCCTACGACGCGTTCGTCGTGCGCAAGGAGCCCAAGGACCACGGCCGCGGTCGCCAGGTCGAGGGCCCCGACCTCGCGGGCAAGCGCGTGATCGTGCTCGAGGACACCTCGACCACCGGCGGATCCCCGCTCGCGGCCGTCGAAGCCCTGCTCAAGGTCGGAGCGATCGTCGCCGGCGTCGCGGTCGTCGTCGACCGCAACACCGGTGCCCGCGAAGTCATCGAAGCGGCCGGCTACCCCTACTTCGCCGCCATCGGCCTTGAGGACCTGGGGCTGAACTAATGCCAGACCAGTCTGGGAGCGGCGAAGAAGGAATCGACTGGCTCGCCTCCCAGCTCGGCGACGGCACCAAGCCGACCCTGCCGGACGACTTCGTGATGCGTCGGCCGCGCCGGGCGAAGGGTGCCCCGGCGGATGCCTCCGGCCGGGTTTCCCGTTCCGGCGACGCCTCTGGTGCCGGTACGACTTCGGATCCTGAAACTCCGGCGCCCGCGTTCCTGTGGGGACTCAAGCCGACGACGGCGACCGCCGCCGTGACCGTGGTCAAGCCGGCGGCACCCGCCCCGGTTGCTCCGCCGCTCGCTCCGACTCCCGCCGTGCACTCGCCGGAGCCCGTGCACTCGCCGGAGCCCGTGCACTCGCCGGCGCCCGCGGGTGAGCCTTCTGTGGTCGAGCCGGCCGTGTTCCGGCCGCGCGCTGTCGGCGCCACGTCCTTCCCGGCACAGGCCGGCCTGACGCCTGCCCCGATCACCCCAGCGGCCCCGACGGCCCCCGCGGCCTCGACGACGGGGTCTCCCGCGGGTATCGAGCCCTCTGCCGGTTCTGCCCCTGCCGGTCCTGCAGTGGCAGGAACCTCCGCGTCCGCAGGCTCTGTTGCTTCGTCCGGCGCGATCGGTTCCGCCGGCTACGTCCCCGGCGACATCTTCTATCCGTCCGCTCGCCCACTCGCGTCGACCGGCGGCGCTGCCGCGACTCCGAACGCGGGCGCCACCGGAGGCTCGCCGGCCGTAGCGGCCGGCCGGGGCATCAGCACGGACGCACCGCTCGAACCCTGGTGGACTACGCCCGCGCGGTCACCGCTCGTGCTTACGCCCGAGGAGGTCGCCGCGGATCGCGCCGCCACCGCCGACGGGCGCGGCACCCTGTATCCGGCTCGCAACCTGCCCGAGCCGGAGCCCATCCCCGAGCCCCTGCCCGTGGTGCCTGCGCCGTCGCACTTCCGGCTCCGCGGGCGTCGCGCCGCCGCCCAGGCGCCCGTCGTCACGCCGCCCGCCGGTGCGGCCGCCGGTGCAGCTGCCGGTGAGCGTGCTGCTGCCGAAGCCGACGCCGCATCGCGTGTCGAAGTCGCCGATCGTGCTGTTGCCGCCGCCGCTACCGAGCGTGCGGAAGCCGTCGCATCCGCGGCCCGCGCCGAGACCGAGTCGGAGACCGAGGCCGCCGCCGAGCGCGTCGTGTTCGAGGCTGCCGCCGCGAGTGCCGCCGCAGCGGTTGCCGCGGCGTCTGTCGCGTCAGCGAGTGCGGCTCCGGCTGCGGCGCTGCCGTTGCTCCCGGCTCCGATCGTTCCCTTTCCGGTCGAGAGCGACCCGTGGGACGATTCCGGACTCGCCCACACCGAGCTTTCCACTCCTCAGGCTCCGCTCGCCGAATCTGCCGGGCACCCGGCCGACCCTCCGGCTGTCGTCGGCGGCGAGACGGCGGGGGCGCTGAGCGCGTTCGATGCACTGTTCCAACCCGCCGTCGACACCGACACCGACACCGCCGCCGCCGCCGCCGCCGGCGCGGCGGCCGCTGCCCCCACGACGGTTCTCGCTGCACCGGGCGTCGCGAATGCGCCGGCCCCCGCAGCCTCAGCTGCCGGCTTCTTTTCGCGTCGCTCGAAGGGAACGCCCCCCGGTGACCCGGGAGCAGCCGCGGCCGGCACGGTCGGATCAGGGACAAACGGTTCAGAGGCGACACCTGGTTCCGGACCACAGAGGCCCGGAACGAATGGTCCCAACGTCGGCGGCTCCGGTTCGGGCGGCTCCGGGAACGGTGGTTCAGGGCATGGCTCCGGCGGGGCATCCGCCGGGCACAGCGGGTTGCCGAAACCCCTGATCTGGACCGCGGTCGGCCTGCTTGTCCTCGTGGTTCTCGTCGGCCTCTTCCTGCTCGGCCAGCGCCTCGTGGGCTCCCCGGCGTCGACGGTCGCCGCCACGGCCTCGGAGACCCCTGCTCCCACCCCCACGCCGACCCCCACGCCGACCCCGGCGCCCACCGCCGCGCAGCCGGTCGGCGTGCACGCCTGGCAGGCCCTGTTCGGCGGCGAATGCCTGCAGCCTTACGTCTCCCCGTGGGAGGGGACCTTCACGGTCGCCGACTGCGCGGCCCCGCACCAGGCGCAGCTCGTCTATCGCGGACTGTTCCCCAGCGATGCGACCACGCCCTTCCCCGGCGAGGCGGCGCTCGCTGCGCAGATCAACTTGCTCTGCAGCGCGCCCGGCGTGATCGACCTCACCGCTGCGGCCGCGTACCCCGACGTGCAGGTGCAGGGCAGCTACCCGATCACCGCCGAGCAGTGGGCGGACGCCCCGCACCAGTACTTCTGCTTTGTCAGCCGGTCCTCGGGAGACGGCATCACCGGGAGCCTCGCCGGCCCCGGCCCGACGGCCTGACCGGTACCGTCTGGCCGACTGTGGCCTGAACGGACAACTGCGGCTCGTGCGCCGGCAACAGTTGTCCGTTACGGCAACAGTTATCCGGGGCGGGGCTAGATCTCGTCCGACTCGACGGGTTCGAGGGACACGAGCTTGTCGACGCCGGAGATGATCTCGTCCGGGCGGAACGGGTAGCGGCTGACCTCGGCCTCGTCGCTGATCCCGGTCATCACGAGCAGCGTGTACAAGCCGGCCTCGATGCCGGCGACGATGTCGGTGTCCATCCGGTCGCCGATCATCGCGGTGTTCTCCGAGTGCGCGCCGATCTTGTTCATGGCCGAGCGGAACATCATCGGGTTGGGCTTGCCGACGACGTACGGCTCCATGCCGGTCGCCTTCGAGATGAGAGCGGCGATGGCGCCCGTCGCGGGCATCGGGCCGTCCGCGCTCGGCCCCGTCGCATCCGGGTTCGTTGCGATGAAGCGCGCACCGGCGAGCAGCAGGCGAATGGCTTTGGTGATGGCCTCGAAGGAATAGTTGCGGGTCTCGCCCACGACGACGTAGTCGGGGTTCGTCTCCGTCATGATGAACCCGGCCTCGTGCAGGGCCGTCGTCAGGCCGACCTCTCCGATCACGAAGGCCGTGCCGCCGGGCATCTGGCTCTTCAGGAAGTCGGCGGTCGCGAGGGCAGAGGTCCAGATGCGCTCCTCGGGCACGTTGAGCCCTGAGGAGCGCAGCCGGGCGCTCAGGTCCCGCGGAGTGAAGATGGAGTTGTTGGTCAGCACGAGGAACGGCGTTCCCGCGTCGCTCCATTGCTGCAGAAGCTCGGCGGCCCCGGGCAGCGGGCTGTTCTCATGGACCAGTACCCCGTCCATGTCGGTGAGCCAGCATTCGATCTCGTCACGGCGTGTCATTCGGCGCTCCTCGGGTTCCCCTCCAGAGTAGCGTTCCGGGGTTTGGTCGGTGTCATCGCTTCGATTCCGCGCGGGGCTCTTCGGTGGGCTCCGCAGCGAGCCAGATCGACGCGGCCTCCGCATCGGTCAGGTGGCGGATGCTGCCGTTCGGCAGCCGCACCACGCCCGGTCCCAGCCGCGCGAGCACGGTTCCCGGCCCGATGCCGTCGCGTGCGAGGCCTCGGAGCACGACGGGATCCCGGTCGCTGATCCGCAGGACGACGCCGACAAGGCCGGGGCCGGCTTCGGCCGCGACGATCCCGGCGCGCGCGGTGACTGAGCCGTCGGCCGCGGGGATCGCGTCCCCGTGCGGGTCGACGGCCGGCCGGCCGAGGCGTTCGTCGATGGCGTCGAGCAGCCGGTCCGAGAGGGAGTGTTCGAGGACCTCGGCCTCGTCGTGCACCTCATCCCAGTCGTAGCCCATCTCGCGCACGAGCCAGGTCTCGATGAGGCGGTGCCGCCGCACGACCGCGCTCGCGCGCAGGAGACCGACGGGGGTGAGGTAGAGGGGCCCGTACGGCACGTGCGTGATGAGGCCGGCGGCCGCGAGTTTCTTCACCATCTCCGTGACCGAGGAGGGAGCGATCCCGAGCCGGGCTGCAAGAGCGGAGGGGCTGATCGGTTCCGGCTGCCACTCGGTGTGCGCATAGATGGTCTTGAGGTAGTCCTCAGATGCCGGGGTGCTCGTGCCGTTGTGTTTCATGCGCCGTTCCCTATGCTCCGGTGAAAATCAGCACGAGCAGGACGACATTGAGCGTGACCAGCAGGATGGCTGTGATGATCCCGGCCAGGGTCGTGAACCAGCGGTTGGTGTACTCGCCGAGCAGGCTCCGCCGCGAGGTCAGCCAGACAAGTGGGATCAGCGCGAACGGGATCCCGAAGGAGAGCGCGACCTGGCTCAGCACGAGGGCCTCGGTCGGGTCGAGGCCGAGGCCGAGGATGATAAGCGCCGGGATTAGAGTGACGAGGCGACGGACCAGCAGCGGCAATCGCAGCTGCAGCAGCCCGTGCATGATCTCGGCACCGGCGTACGCGCCGACGGAGGTGGAGGCGAGCCCGGATGCGAGCAGGCCGATCGCGAACACCGTCGCGACGATCGGCCCGAGGCTTGACTTCAGGGCGGCATACGCGCCCGGAAGCGAGTCGGTTCCGGGAATGCCCTGCAGAGCAGAGGCGGCGACGACGAGCAGGGCCACGTTGACGGTGCCGGCGAGGATCATCGCGAGGGTCACGTCCCAGCGGGTGGCCCAGAGCAGGCGGTGCGTGGTCGGCCGGTCGTGGGCACCCGGAAACCGGTCGCGGGCGAGGGCGGAGTGCGCGTAGATCGCGTGCGGCATGATCGTCGCACCGAGGATCGAAGCCGCGAGCAGCACCGAATTGCTGCCCTCGAACCGCGGAACGAGGCCGGCGAGCACGCTCGCAGGGTCCGGCGGGGCGAAGAACACCCCGGCGGTGAACCCGATCGTGATCACGCACAGCATCGCGACGATGACCCGCTCGAAGCTCTGTGCACCACGCCGGGTCTGCGCGGTCAGCACGAGCATCGAAACCGTGCCCGTGATAACGCCACCGAGCAGCAGCGGCAGCCCGAACAGCAGGTAGAGCGCAACCGCCCCGCCGATGATCTCCGCGAGGTCGGTCGCCATCGCGACGAGCTCCGCCTGCAGCCAGTACAACCGTCGCAGAAACGGATGCCGGAACCGGCTGCCGAGGATCTCCGGCAGGCTCTGCCCGGTCACGATCCCGAGCTTCGCGGAGAGGTACTGGATCAGCCACGCCATCAGGTTGCCCGAAAGCACCACCCAGACCAGCAGGTACCCGAACCGGGCTCCCGCGGTCATATTGCTCGCCACGTTGCCCGGATCCAGGTAGGCAACGCCGGCGACCATGGCGGGACCGAGCAACATC
This sequence comes from Cryobacterium sp. GrIS_2_6, assembly GCF_035984545.1. Classification (NCBI taxonomy): domain Bacteria; kingdom Bacillati; phylum Actinomycetota; class Actinomycetes; order Micrococcales; family Microbacteriaceae; genus Cryobacterium; species Cryobacterium sp. GrIS_2_6. The sequence goes on along the minus strand of NZ_JAXCHP010000001.1, from coordinate 3,177,752 downwards.
GCCAGCCGGGCGCGCGCTACGGGCGTCCGCGCCGCATTCGCTACCGCGCTGCCAGAATTTTTAGGCATACCGAAATCATACGCGCGCTCGCCCTGCCCTGGGCACGAGCACGCGCGCGGGGAGGGGGCAGGCGCGGGGCGGGATACGGTGGAGCGGTGACTGAACCGCTGCTCCCCACTTCCGCACCGACCGCCGCACCGACCGTGGAGCTGTCGACGAACGGGGTCGGGCCGTGGCAGGGCGAGTTGCCGGAGGAGGAGTTCTACGACCCCGAGCTGCTCGAGCACGGCGACACCCGCAACGTGATCGACCGATACCGGTACTGGTCGATGGCCGCGATCGTCGCCGATCTCGATGAGAAGCGCCACCCCTTCCACGTTGCGATCGAGAACTGGCAGCACGACATGAACATCGGCTCGATCGTGCGCAGCGCCAACGCCTTCGGTGCGGACACCGTGCACATCATCGGGCGCAAGCGCTGGAACAAGCGCGGCGCCATGGTCACCGACCGGTACCAGCACGTGCTGCATCACGCGGATGTCTCCACGTTCGTGCTCTGGGCGGCGAACGAGGGCCTGCCGATCATCGCCATCGACAACGTGCCCGGCAGCGTGCTGATCGAAACCTTCGCGATCCCGGAGCGCTGCGTGCTCCTGTTCGGCCAGGAAGGCCCCGGCCTCTCCGACGAGGCGATCGCCGCGGCGGACGCTGTGCTCGAGATCAGCCAGTTCGGGTCGACGCGCTCGATCAACGCCTCGGCTGCCGCCGCCGTCGCGATGCACGACTGGGTGCTTCAGCACCGCTTCAAGTAGCCCGCTCACGGAGCCGGAGCCGGAGCCGGCGCCGGAGCCGGCGCCGGAACCGGAGCCGGAAACGGAGCCGGAAACGGAGCCGCCCCGTTCTGGGGGAGGGCTCCGCCCCGCACTGGGGTCATCCGAGGGATGGACCGGCCCGATGCGCAGCCGGTAGCTTCTAGGAAACGTACTGAACAGGGACGCTTCTGCGTACCCGGGCACCCGAAATACCCCGCGTACGCCGAACCAGCGCTGCTCGCATTGCTTACCCTGGAGTACCCGTCATGCCGCTCTTCCGCCATGCCATCGTGCCGCGCCACAAAAAGCGTCAGATCCTCTTCGACCATGGTTTCCTCGCCCCGGCCCGGGCGCACATGCGGATCACGGCCAGCGTCCTGGCCGGCCTGCTCGTCGCCGTCGGCCTGACCGTCGGCGCGATTGTCGCCCCGGCGACCGCTGCCGGGCTCGTCACCCTCACGGCCAGCAGTACGCCGACCATCCTCGCGGGCGAAAACGCGACCGTGAGTCTCACCGCGACGGCTCCTGCCGGCGGTACAACGGACTACTACAACCTCGCATTCCGGTACCAGCTGCCCGCCGGCGCGAGCTACGTGCCCGGCAGTACGGCAGGGGCAAGCGGCCCGGCCCTCCCTGACCCGACCATCGTGACGATCACCGACGTCGTGGGGCCGCCGGCGGTCACCCACCAGGTGCTGATCTGGCCGAACATCGCCGACCTCGTGCACGGAAGCACCACCGGCCTCACCTTCGGGATCACGCCCAACCCCTCCGTCTTCCTGGTCGGATCTCCCATCCCCGGCAATGCGGCCGTCTACGGCCAGACCGACCCTCGACTGCTTGCCAAGTTCACGCCGACAACCGGCGTCGTCGTCGCAGGCAGCTTCGCATTCACGGATGCCGTCGCTCCCGTTTCCACGAAGGTCGCCGCCCTCAAGGTCACCAAGACCGAACCGAGCCCCGAGCATGAACTCATGCGCGGCGCACAGGACCAGGCCACCGTCTACACAATCACCACCAGGAACACCGGGGTCGCCGCCACGACCGGCGTCGTGCTCGTCGACTACCTCCCGGCCGGCCTCGAATTCCTCGGTTGCGGCCGTGTCGACAACAGTGTGGCGGGCACCGAGGAATACCCGCGCAGCGGCCCGCTCGGCTCCTCCACCGGCGGTCCCTCCTGCGCGACTCCCGCGCTCGTCGAAACGGTCAACGACCGCGCAGGCTTCCTCGGCCAGGTCTTCACGAAGGTCACCTGGAACCTGGGCACCCTCACGGCCGGGTCCACCCGCACCATCACCTATTCGGCCGCGATCCCGCTGAAGGCCAACACGATGTGGCCCGCCGGCCAGGTGCCCAACGCTGCCGCGCGCCTGCAGGCGGCCAACCTGAACAACAACACCGGGGCATCGACTCGCCAGGAGGCGCCGGCCGCCGCCGGCCAGGGCCTCACGAACACCGCAGTCGCCACCGGCACATACACCGGCCCCGTCGCCACGCCCGCGGATGCTGCCGCAACCTCGAGCGACTCCGTGACCGTCAAGGCCATGGACCTGTCGATCGTCAAATCCGTGGACTCCCCGGACTTCGTGTCCGACGGCATCGCGCACTTCACCCTGCTGCTTCGATCGAGTGAGTACACCACCGATTCCGCGATGACGATCACCGACGTCGTTCCCAACGGGCTCTGCCCGATCATGCCCGCTTCCGTCGTGGTCACCGGTCCGCGGGTCGGTCAGCTGCCGGCCGGCTGCACCGGAGGCGGCACGGTGACGGGCGCCACCGTCGACAGCGTCGTCGCCAACGCCGACGGCAGTTTCACGGTCGTGCTCACGCCGAACCCGACGAGTCTCCCGGTGAACACGAGTCGCACGATCGGCTACGACGCACTGATGTCTTCGACCTACGCCGGAGACAGCCAAAGCGGGCCGACCGTCGCGGGAGACAGCTTCCTCAACACCGTCGGGATCACCGGCACGACGACCGACGTCACCGCCGGCCTCGGCAGCACGCCGGTCACAGACGACTCGTCGGCCGGCCTCGCGTCATCCAGCCCGACCATCACCAAGAAGGTGCTTCCCCGCCCGGCCGCCGGTGGCACCGCCGTTGACTGCGCCGCCGCGGTCAACGCGCCCAACTACACAGACACCCAGATGCCGACCTACCACCTCGGCGACAAGGTCTGCTTCCAGCTGACCGTGGCGTTCGCAAGCTCAACCCGCACCCGCAACGCCCGGATCACCGACTTCACCCCGGTCGGAACGAGCTTCGACGGCTTCGCGCCCGCGTCAGGAAGCACCGTCGCCGTGACCCCCGCAACCGGCACCGAGTCGGCAACCCCGGCCGGCACCCTGCCCGCCGCCTGGAACCTCGGCACGCCGGACAACGGATCGACCGAGCTCTACGTCGCCAAGGGCGCAACCCTGACCCTCTTCGTGAGCGCCATCGTCACGTCGACGTCGCCGACCGCCGTCGTCGACATCACCGCGAACCTGATGAAGTACCGCCAGGAATCCACGGCGGGCGCCGTGCTCGCTCTCCGTGACCAGGTCGACTACGCGATCGCCCCTGCCCCCACCGTCTCCCTCGCCAAGAAGATCTCCGCCGTCAACGCTGCAGCCCCGGCCGCGCCGGCAACAGACGTCAGGGTCACGGAGGGCGACGTCGTGACGTACGCCCTCGACGTGGCGAACACCGGAACGGCCGCCGCAGGCACCGATGTGCCGGTCGCTGCCGTACAGGTCTGGGACGCCCTCCCCGCCGGCTACACCTGCACCACGTGGATCGTCGCGTCGATCACACCCGCCGGCAGCTGCCTGAATCCCGGTGACTCCGGCTACCCGACCACAAATGCCGTGCCGGCCAACGCTCGCAGCGTCATCGTCTGGACCGTTCCGGGTTCACTCGCCCCAGGAGCGGCAGCCACCCGGCTCAGCTATGCGGTGACGGTTCCCACCGGCGTGAGCGTGTCGACGGTGTTCCCGAATACGGCATCCGTCGTCGCCTTCACCTCGCCGAACACCGCGGGCGGCGACACGGGCTACTTCCCGAAGGGCTCGCTGAACCCGGCCCATGACACCGACGGGAATGCGCTCCCGGCCAACAGCACCGCGCAGATTCGCCTCGCCGACGCCGCCGTGGCCAAGACCGGCGTGTCCCGGATCGTGGCGACCGGCAACACCGCAAACCAGGCCGTCGCGGGGGAACTCGTCGACTACACCTTCTCCGTCACGGTGCCTGCTCATTCGACCGTGTACAACGGAAAGCTCTCCGACGCGCTCCCGGCCGGACTGACCATTCCGGTCGGAACCGTCGCGACAGTGTCGAGCGTGCCGGCCGGCGGCTCATTCGACCCGACGAATGGCGCCCTGACCTTCCCTGCAACCTTCGACAACACCACCGCCGTGGACCAGATCTTCACGGTGACGCTGCCCGGCGTGCTCGTCGGCGTCGGTCTGGCCTCCGGAACGCTCACCAACACCGCGACCTTCGCGAGCAACGGCACCCTCGGCGGGACCGCGGTGACCCCGCGCACCGCGGCCAAGGCCATCACGGTCGTGACCCCACTGCCGACCCTCGCCAAGATCGTCGACAAGCCCACCGCCCAGGGCAATGACATCGTGACCTTCACTCTCACGGCCGGCAACACCGCCGGCCGCCCCGCAGCCTACGACTCCGTCGTTGTCGACTGCCTGCCCGCGGGACTGACCCTGACGGCCTTCCTCTCCCCTGCCGCTTCGCCGACGACGACGAGCGTGCCCGGGGACGGCACCAACGGTTGCGGCACCGGAACCACCAGGCTCGGCTGGGTGCTCCCCGGCACCGGTGCACTCCTGGCCCCCGCCACCACCGTGCTCACCTATTCGGCACGGGTCGCACCCAACTCCGCCGGTCTCGTCACGTACACCAACGCGGCGAGCGTTACCGGCTCGACCCTGAGCGGCAACGGAGCGAATAACGCCGTCGTCGAGCGCGTTGTCTCCGCCGCCGCGTCGGCCGTCGTCACGGTCGAAGGTGCCACGACGGTCAAGACGGCCACCCCGAACGCCGTTGCGGTCGGCGGCGCGGTCGCATACACGATCACCGTAACCCTGCCCAAGAACGTCAACTTCTACAACGCATCCATCATTGACACCCTGCCAGCCGGCGTGACCGCGAACGCCGGCTCCGCCACGGTCGCCTGTCGTACCGCGACCGCCGTCGACTGCATCGCCACGCTGCCCAAGGGCCCCGGTTTCACCCTCGCCCCGTCCGGCCAGAAGATCGGTTGGCTCCTCGGGGACGTCGTCGCTGCGACCGAGGACCGCACCGTCACCGTCTCGGTCACCGGCACCGTCACCACGGCACCCGCCAACACCGCGGGAACGTTGCTGACCAACACGGCGGCTCCGCGCTGGAACGACACGGCCAAGTCCGATCCGGCCAATGCCGCATCGGGCTTCGACCGCACCGGCCCGGCCGGATCAGCGGGCGTCACCGTGCTCGAACCGGTGCTCAGAATCGCCAAGACCGTCTCCAACGCCACTCCGGAACCCGGACAGGCCTTCACGTACACCGTCACCGCGACCAACGCGAACACAGCAACGACGTCCGACGCGTTCGCCGTGACCATCGTCGACACCCTTCCCGCCGGGATCGACCCTGCGAGCGTGACGAATATCTCCGGCAATGGTGTGCTCTCCGGCACGACCATCACCTGGACGATGCCGACTATCGCCAAGAACGCGTCCGTCACCCTGACCTTCGACGCCAGGCTGGCCGCGTCCAAGAGCCTCACCGGCAGCGCGATCGTGAACAGCGTGAGCGTGACGAGCTACGCCTCCCTGGCGGCCGGCGGCCGTGTTTACACCGCCAACCCGCCGACGGCGACGGCAGCGGTCACCCCGCGCTTCCCGCACATCGGCCTCGCCAAGACCGCGACCAACGGTGCGACCGCATACGTGAACACCCCGTTCGGCTGGACACTGACGCTCACAAACACCGGAGCCGGCACCGCGGCGACCGTCACCCCGACGGATGCCCTCCCCGCGAACTGGGTGTACCTCGCCGGTTCCGGCACGGTCTCGATCGGGAGCGGCGCGGCCGGGCCCCTCGGCGACCCGACGGTGACCACCGCGAGCGGAGTGCAGACCCTGGTCTGGCCCGCGTTCACGGCCGTGGCCCCCGGAATCGTCATCAGCATCCGCTACAGTGCGCAGCCGACCGCTGCGGCAACCGTCACTCCGGGAGCCGGGGCGGGCATCCGCCACACCAACACCCTTTCGGCTTCCGCGACGGATACCACCGGTGCGACCGGACACGCCGGCCCCGCCCCGTACGCGGCGAGCCGGTGACCGCTGACGCGCACATCGATGCGGCCGACGTCACCCCGGCCAAGACGGTCGGCTCGGCTCTCGTCGCCGGGCGCAGCACGCCGGACGCGTTCAGCATCACCGTCAGCAACACCGGACCGGACACCGCGGTCGGGGCCGTCGCCGGACACAACTTCACGGTCACGGACACCCCCACCCAGCCGCTGCCCGCCGGCATCACCGTCACGGGGGCGACCGGCACCGGCTGGAGCTGCACGGTTCCGAACGCCGTGACCGGCGCCTTCAGCTGTGAACGTGTCAACGCGAACGAAACCCTCGCCGCACACGCCGCATTCCCGGCGATCACGGTCGCCGTCCTCGGCGGATCCGGTGTGCCGAACGGCACGGCTGTCGTCAACTCCGCCACCGTCGCCGCCCGCACCTTCGACCCGCTCCTCGGCAACAACACCGCGAGCGCGACGAGCACGGTGACCACGAGCGCAGACCTCGGCATCACCAAGCTCGCCAGTGGCGTCTTCGCCGCCGGCGACACGGCGACCTGGACCATCGACGTCACCAACGCGGGTCCGTCGACCTCTGTCGGGCCGATCACCGTGACCGACACCCTGCCCGGGCACCTCTCCGCCGTCTCGGTCACGGGAACCGGCTGGACCTGCACCACCGCCGCGACCCCGGTGACCTGTGTCTCCGCGGGCGGCCTCGCGCTCTCCGCGACCTCGCGCCTGACCGTGACCGCCACGATCGACTCCGACTTCACCGGCAGCCTCACCAACACGGCTGCCGTCGCAGGGACGACGCCCGACCCGAACCCGGCCAATAACAGCTCCGCACCGAGGACCCCGGTCGGGAGCGCAACAACGCTCTCGATCGCGAAGACCCTGCAGGATGCCCAGCTCGTGCCCGGAACGGATGCGACCTACCGCTTCGTCGTCGCGAACACCGGCCGCGCCGACGCCCGCAACGTGCGGATCACCGACGCGCTGCCCGACGGCCTGACCTTTGTGCGGCTCGCGACCGGTACCCCCGGCGCCTGGACCTGCACCGAGACCAGCACCACTCCCTCGACCATCGGGTGCGTCCTCACGGGCACCCTGCAGCCCGGCGCCGGGGCCACCCAGACTGTCGACGTCGTGGTCGCGGTGCCGAGCGGCCTCACCGGTTCCATCGTCAACACCGCGACCGCAGGAGCAGACAACGCCCCCGACGCGAGCGGCAACACCAACACCGGACTGACCGGCAAGGCCGATCTGGGAATCACGAAGACCCACCCCGCCGGCGCCGTGACGGCAGGCACAGACCTGACGTACTCCCTCTCGGTGACCAACCACGGCCCGTCGGACGCTCCGGCAGGCACCGTCGTGACCGACCACATCCCGGCAGGGCTGGTCGCCCGGGGCGCGGATGGCGGCGGCGACTGGACCTGCGCTGCACCCGTCGGACAGGATGTGACGTGCACGAGCACGAGCATCCTTCCCGTGGGAGCCACGGCAGGCGTCGTCTCCGTGACCGTCGGCATCCCGGCGAACGCCGGGCCCGCCGGCTTCACCAACGTCGCGGACGTGACCGGGGTTCTCGACGAGCCAACGCCGAACGCGCACCCCGACTCCGCGAGCGACCCGACCGACGTGACCACGCACGCCGACGTCACGATCGTCAAGACGATTGTGCCGTCCGCTCGCACCGTCACCGCCGGTGGCAGCATCGGCTACGCCCTGACGGTCACCAACGCCGGTCCGTCGACCGCGGATGCGCTCACGGTCGCCGACACTCTTCCGGCCGGTTTCACCGCCACCGCGATCAGCGGCGCCGGCTGGACCTGCGTCCTGGCCAGCCTTAGCTGCACCCGCGCCCAGCTCGGCGTGACGAACTCCGTGATCAGTGTCACGGCATCCGTTGCTGCAGCGGTGCCTGACGGCACCCGCGCGGTCAACACCGCGACCGTCGGATGGACCGACAGCCGCTCATCCGCCCACACGGACACCGACACCGTGCCCGTGAAAGTTGTCGCGATCGCCGACCTCGAGCTGAACCAGTCGACCGCGACAGTGACCCCCCTCGCGGGCGCCGACGTCGTCTTCGACTTCGCGCTGCGTAACGTCGGCCCCTCGGACGCCATCGGTCCGATCACGATCACCGACACCCTGCCGGCCGGGCTCCGGTACCGTTCGAACACGGTGGGCTGGATCTGCGTCGCGAGTGCCGTTGCCGCCAGCGCCCCGCAGGTCGTCACCTGCACTCTCGGTGACGGGAGCACAGGCCTCGCCGCCGGCGGCACGGCGACCGCGCTCTCGATCACGGTGAACACGGACCCGACTCTCGGTGCCGTCACGCTCGACAACCCCGCGATCGCCGCGACACCGACAACGGAGTCCACACTCGTCAACAACCCGAGCCCCGTGCGGGTGCTCTTCGCCCGCAGCGCCGACCTGCACCTTGTGAAGACCCACACCGGCTCAGGCGCGATCGGCGCTCCGACCGCATTCACCCTCACTGTCTCCAACGCAGGACCGTCCAGCGCCGTCGGGGTCCGTGTGATCGACACCCTCCCGGTCGGGCTCACCTGGGTCGACAGCGCGGGCAGTGACCCGGCGTGGTCGTGCTCGGCCGCGGCGTCCACCCCCATCGGCGCAACGGATGTCTCGTGCACGCTCGCGACGCCCGTCGCCCCCGGCGCGGACGCGCCGACCCTCGTCGTGAGCGCCCTCGTCGACGCACGGTCGTTCCCGACGGTCACGAACGCCGCCGCCGTCACCGCGGTCACCCCCGACCCGGACCCGGCAAACAACTCGGCGACCGATCCGCTCGGCGTCGCCCCGCTGGTGAGTCTCGCCGTGACGAAGCACCACACCGGGCAGGCCATCATCGGATCGAACCTGGACTACCTCGTCTCGGTCACGAACACCGGAGCCACGGCAGACCCGGGCGGATTCACCGTGGTCGACGTGCTCCCGGCCGGGCTCAGCTACGTCGCCGGCCACGGCGACGACGTGACCTGCGCCGCAGTGTCCGACGGCACGGGGGATTCCGCCTCGGGCGCACCCGGGTCCGACGCGGCGCTGGTCACGTGCACCTTCGCCGGCGCGCTCCCTGTCGGGGCGACCCGCACGGTCACGATCACGGTGTCCGTGCTGGCCACCGCGTTCCCGACCGTGGTCAACACGGTCACCGCGCACAGCCTCTACGCCGACCCGACCGCCCCAGCGGCCCAGGCGAGCGACTCCGCGACCGTCCTGAAGGCCCTCGCGCACACCGGAATCACCCTCCCGGTCGGACTCCTCGCCCTGCTCGCCCTCCTGCTCGGTGCCGCGCTCGTCCTCACGAGTCGCCGACGCCGCGCCCAGCGTGCCGAATAGGGGCTAGCGTTGCATTATGACTGCGATCACTGACGATCTGCCCGCCCGCCTGCTGCACGAAGAGCACGAGGGCTGGGACGCGATCCTTGCCCGCCGCGCCGGGGACTATTACTGGCGCACGATGACGCGCGATGCCCTATTGGTGCTCCCGGGGGATGTGGTCGCGAGGGACGCGGTAGCCGCGTTCTTCGAGGCGCTCGCGCCGCTCGACAGCTACGAGCTGCACGACCCCGCCGTGATCCGGATCAACGATCGCGCGGGCATCCTCGTCTACCGGCTTGTCACCCGCCGCGGCGACGAAACCGTCGAGACGTCCGCCGCGACCACCTACGTGTTCCAGAACGGCGGCTGGTGCGTGGCCCTGCACCAGCAAAGCCCCGTCTAGCCCCGTAGTCCGTCCGCGAAAGCGGGTGAATCGTCGGTTACGCCTGCCCAGACCGACGATTCACCCGCTTTCGCGAGCGGATGCCGGGTGTCTTGTGGACGGCCGTGCGCGGGTCTACCGTGGCGAGACAGGGTTCCCGCGTGTGGGGGAACCCGGATAGCGAGAAGGGACCCGGGTCAATGGCTGACTTTGGAAACGAGGGCCTCGCGGAGCTCTACCGCCGGCCCGGAAGCGCATCCACCGTTTACGTCGACGTCACCCAGGTCCGTGAGGATCCGAGACACACCTCGAGCCTGCGTCATCGCTCCGTGCGCGAGGCGCTGGCCGATGCCGGTGCCCCCGAGGCCGACGCCGACGTCGTGATCGACCGGATCGAGGAACCGCCCGGCAGGCCGGGCAAGGTGAGCCGGCTGCTCGTGGTGCGGGACGGCCTCATCGAACTCGACGAGCTGCTGCCCGGCGAACCGCTCGGCGAGCTGATCGTCTCGCACGGGCCGGTGCCGTGCCTGCTGCCGCTGCTCACCCAGCGACCGCGCGACCTGACCTACATCATCGCCGAGGTCGGGCGTGACGGAGGCGAGATCCGGCAGTTCCGGCTCAGCCGCACCGGCGCGGTCGCCGAGGAGGAGATCGAGGGCGACACCGAGTACATCACCAAGGTGCGGGGAGGATTCCTCTCCAACTCGCGGTACCAGCGCGACACCGAGGAGATCTGGAAGCGCAACGAGGGCCAGATCGCCGACGCGATCGACGAGATGGTGCGCACGAGCGGTGCGGAGCTGCTGATGCTCACCGGGGACGTGCGCGCGCGGCAGTTGTTGGTCGCCCAGCTCGCCCCCGCGAGCAGGGACATCCTCGCCGTGGTGCCGACGAACACCCGCCAAGGCGGCGCAACGACCGATGAACTCGAAGCCGACCTCGACCGGCACCTTGCCGCGATCCTCGCCCAGGACGAGTACGACGCCCTCGAACGCCTCGACACCGGGCGCGACGAAGGTCTCGTCGAGGCCGACTTCGCTGCCGTTGTGCGCGAGCTGCAGCAGGGCCAGGTCGAGGTGCTGCTGCTCGCTTCGGGAGCGCTGCCCGAGGCGACCCTGCTCGCGCTCGACCGCGAGCCCTGGGTGGCGTCGACCGAAGCGGATGCCCTGGGCGCGGCGGTTCTCGGAACCGTGCCTGCCGCAGACGCGCTCGTCCGTGCCGCGTTGCTCACCGACGCGCGCGTGGTCGTGGTGTCGCCGGGGGAGCTGCCCGGCGGGAGCGGGGCCGCCGCCCTGCTCCGCTGGTCGACCCTCTCGACCCACTGAGCCCGGCCGCCGCCGCGGCGGTTTCGGCAAGCCGCGCCCTGATTGCGCGACGGTCGCGCCGGTTTGCGCAGCCCGCGCCCTGATGACGCGACGGCCGCGCCGGTTTCGGCAAGCCGCGCCGGTTCGTGTTCGCGGCCGCGCCGGTTTCGGCAAGCCGCGCCCGCCGTTTCGGGTGCGGCCTGCGCAAATGGGCGCGGTCGTGGGCTCGCGGGAGTGAATGCCGGGATGTTCAGGCCGGGCGGATGCTGGGGGTCGGGGTGGGAGCATCCGTTGCCCGTTGTTGCCCGCTGCGGTTCACGGGCGCGCCGGTTTCTTCAAGCCGCGCCCGCCGTTTCGGGAACGGCCTGCGCAAACCGGCGCGGGCGCCAGCCGACCGACCGCCGGGCCGACCGCCGCCGGCGAGCCGGCCGGCGGGTCAGCCGATCAGGCTGGGGCGCAGGTCGCGGAGGGTACGGAAGTGTGTCATCCGGGTCACCCCGATCGCGGCCAGCACGAGGCCGCCGACGACCCAGAGGAGCAGTACCCCGGCATCCGCCCAGGCCGTGGCCGGGTTGCCGCCGTACATCAGCTGGCGGATGCCGTCGACCGCGTAACTCATCGGCACCACGTGATGCAGCCACGCGAGCGGCGCCGGCAGGGTCTGCCACGGGAAGGTTCCGCCGGCGGTGACGAGCTGGATCACCATGAGCACGAGCCCGACGAACTGGCCGACGCTGCCGAGCCACACGTTGAGCGCCAGGATGATCGCCGCGAAGGCGAGGGCGGCGAGCCCCATCATCCCGTAGGTGCCGACCGGGTTGTGCACCTCGAAGTGCAGGATCCCGGCGAGGATGCCGAAGAGCGCCGCCATCTGCACGAGGCCGAGCAGGCCCGGGGTGAGCCAGCCGGCGAGGGTGATCTTGAGCGGGGAGTGCAGGGCCGTAATCGCCCGGCGGGAGACCGGCTTCACGATCAGGAACAACGCATAGATGCCGATCCAGCCGGCGAGGCTCGCGAAGAACGGGGCCATGCCGGCGCCATACGTCCCGGCGGAGGTGACGGCAGCGGTCGTGAGCGACACCGGGTCGGCGATCGTCGAGCCCTGCAGGGTGCGGGTCTGCGCGTCCGAATTCGGGATGCTCGTCACCCCGTTCGCGAGGCCGTCGCGCAGCACGCCCGCGCCGGACTGAAGGGTGATGAGCCCGCTGTTGAGGCTCGTCGCGCCGGTGGCGAGGCTCGCGGCGCCGGTAGCCGCGGTGCCCGCTCCGGCGGCGGCGGATGCTGCGCCGTCGTTGACCGTGCCGGCCCCGGTCGCGAGGTCAGCGGCCCCGGATGCCGCGGAGCCGGCACCGGTCGCGAGCTTCGCCGCACCGGTCGAGGCGTCGCTCGCGCCGGACGCGAGTTTCGCGGCCCCTGCGGCGGCGTCGGTTGCGCCGGTCGCGACGCTGCTCGCGCCGGCCGCGGTCTGTGCGGCCCCTGCGGCGAGGGTTGCCGCGCCGGTCGCGGCGGTGGAGGCTCCCTTGGCGGCGGTTGCTGCGCCGTCGGCGACGTCGCCCGCACCCGTGTTGAGAGTGACGCTGTCGGTGACCAGGGTCTTCACGGTCGCGTCGACACCATCGGCATACGCGCCGGCCGTGCCGACCCCCGTACTGACCGGGTTGAGTTCGTCCACGATCGCCTTGATCTGGGCTGCGGTCAGCGTGGTCGTCGACGCGAGCGTGGCCGCGATGTTGGTCCGCGCGGTGCTGAGGTCTGTGGCCGCGGTGGCGAGGGTCGAGCTCGTCGCGCCGGTCGCCGTCGACAGCTTGGGGGCTCCGGCTGCGAGCTTCGCGGTTCCTGCGGCAACGCCGCTCGCCCCTGCGGAGAGCGTGGCGGTGCCTGTCGCAAGCGTCTTCGTCCCGGCCGCGAGGTCCGCGGCGCCACCGGAGACCTTCGTCGCCCCCGCGGACACCTGGCCCGCGCCGGTCGCGAGCGTCGCGGTCCCTGCGGCGAGGCTCCTGGCCCCGCTCGAGAGCTGGCTGGTACCGGACGCGAGGGTCCCTGCCCCTGCTGCGAGGGTGCTGGTTCCGGTCGCGAGGCTGCCCGCGCCGGTGGCGAGGGCGCTCGTTCCGGTCGCGAGCTGGCCGAGGCCGGAGGCGAGGACGCCAACGCCGCTCGAGAGCTGGGCGGCACCGGTTGCGAGGCTCGCGCTTCCGTCGGAGGCGGTCGTCGCGCCATCCGTCAGCTTGGTTGCGCCGTCCGCGGCCGTGACGAGGCTCGAGCGCACGTCGGACAAGCCGATCAGGAGCCGGTCGGCCGCTTCCTCATTGACCTTCGAGACGATGGCCTCCCGGATCTTCGTCGCGGCCTGGCCGCCGATCGTCGAGGCGAGGTAGCTGTTCGTGTCGTTCGTGGTGAGGGTGATCACCGACTTCCGCGGTGTCGACGTGGCCGAGGATGCGATGCCCTCGGAGAAGTCGGCGGGTATGGTCACGCTGAAGTCGTAGCTCGCGTCGGCGACACCGGCCTCTGCGGTCGCCGCGGAGACGCGGTGCCACTGGAAGGCGCCGGCGTCGGAGAGTTCGGTCGCGATGTCGTCGCCGTAGTTGTGGCTCACGTTGTCGATGACCGTCCCGGTGTCTGCGACCACGAGCGCGACGGGCACCCGGTCGAGGCCGGCGTACGGGTCCTGGTTGGCCCAGAGATATAGGCCGCCGTAGAGCACGGGTACGAGCAACAGGGCGCACAGGGCGACCCGGGACATCACGGTTGCGGTCAGGCGGTCGAGTTCGGCCCTGACCATGCGGAATACCTTCACAGCGTGTCCGCTCCGATCGAGACCGAATCCCCGGCCGTTGTGACGAACAGTTCGGGTTCGAGGGCCGCGATCGCGTGTGCCGACGCATCTCCGGCGATGACGAGCACGGCGTAGCCGCGCTCGGCGAGGTCGTTGGCGATCAGCCACCAGCCCAGCGGGTCGCCGCCGTGCCGGTCGGGCGAGCAGATCACGAGGGCCTCGACGCCGTCGCGGAGCACCGCGAGCTCCGTCAACAGGCGGATGCGCGCATCCGGGTCGAGGTCGGCGATGCTTGTGCGGCCCTCGTCTCCGAGGTCGAGCGAGGCCAGCATCCGCTTCACGGCGCCTCTGTGGGCCGGGCGGCCGGCGAACATGAGCTCCTCGGAGACGACCTCGGAGACGGGCAGGTCGGCGGCGGGCTCGCAGACGCCGGGCGCGTCAATGAGGGCGATCCGGCGGCGCATGGACGAGTAGTCGACGGTGTCGTCGAGGAGCACCTGGCCGGAGTCCGGGCGCATCCGGCCGCTCGCGATGAGGCCGAGGACGGTGGGTCGGCGCTCGGTCGCGGCGCGCGCGAGGGTGACGGTGTCGCTCTGGTATTCGAGCGTCGTGCTCGGGAGGGAGGAGCTTTTGGGGCCTTTGGTGACCGCGGAGAGGGTGACGCGCATGACTCTGCCTTCGATTGCCGATAATTCTCTGTGCCGATACGTGGTGAGTGAGCTCCCGGCGGCCGTCCTGCGGCCGGGTGCTTCATTGCGTCGAGGGCTGTTCTCCAATATACTGACTAGTCAGTACAGAAGCAAGAGTGAATCGGGGAAGACGCATGGCGCAGGTGACCGGCACGAAACGCCTGATCTTCGACGCCGCCCTCGCGCTCGCGGCCGAGCGCGGCATCTCGGGCACGACCATGGACGACGTCGCCGTGCGCGCCGGCGTGGCCAAGGGCAGCCTCTATTACAACTTCGCGTCCAAGGACAAGATCTTCGAGGGCCTCCTCTCCGAGGGCATGGCCGCCCTCACCGAAGCGCTGCGCTCCGCGCGCACCGGGCTGCACGGCTGGGCCGCGATCGAGGCGCTCGTCACGACGCTGCTCTGCCGGATCGCCGGGAACACGGCCCTCGCGAAGGTGATGGCCGGTGACATCTTCCGCACCGACCGGGCCTGGCAGGAGACCTCGTTCGCGTTCCGCCACCAGGCGCTCGCCGAATTCGCCGCGGCGATCGAGGAGGCGGTGCCGAACGAGGCCGGTACGGGGGGCGTGACGGGCCTGATGGCAAGCAGCGTCTTCGGCGCGACCCTGATGGCGGGGCTCGAGTGGCTCATCTTCGAGCCCGGCCGGCCCCAGCCCGAGGTTGTCGCCGCGGTGCTCGCGACGTTCTCCGGCCGATTGAACCCGACCCCCGGCATCCGCTGACGCGTTAGGATCGAGTGTGACCGGCGAAAACTTGATTGACCAGCCCGAGACCCTCCTTCCCGCGGAACCGGAGGTGATCGCGGCGCTCCGGAGTACCGAAAGCCACGCGTTGCCGTCCCTCGTCGCCGCGCACCCGACGTCTTCACTGGCCTGGGCCGTGCTGGCGGATGTCGCCCACCTCGAAGGCCGCACCATCGAGGCCTATGCCTTCGCCCGCGTCGGGTACCACCGCGGCCTCGATGCCCTCCGCAAGGCCGGCTGGCGCGGACACGGCCCGATCCCGTGGACCCACGAGTCCAACCGCGGGGTGCTGCGCGCCCTGTATGCATTGCGCCGCTCCGCCGCAGAGATCAACGAGCAGGACGAGTTCGACCGCCTCACCGTCTTCCTGAACGACGCCGATCCGACCGCGATCGCGCGCATCGACCAGGAAACCATCACGCCAGACGGCTACCGGGCCGATGACCCGGCCCCGATCACCGAGGCGTTTTTCATCCGAGGAGAGAACTAATGCCAGCGATCGTTTTGGTCGGAGCCCAGTGGGGCGACGAGGGTAAGGGTAAGGCCACCGACCTCCTCGGCAGCCGCGTCGACTACGTCGTCAAGTTCAACGGCGGCAACAACGCCGGGCACACCGTGGTGATCGACGGCGAGAAGTACGCGCTGCACCTGCTGCCCTCCGGCATCCTGACCCCCGGCGTCACGCCGATCATTGCGAACGGCGTCGTCGTCGACATCGAGGTGCTCTTCGAGGAGCTCGACGCGCTGATCTCCCGCGGCGTCGACGTGTCCCGGCTGAAGGTGAGCGCCAACGCGCACATCATCACCCAGTACCACCGCACGGTCGACAAGGTCACCGAGCGCTTCCTCGGCAAGCGCCAGATCGGCACGACCGGGCGCGGCATCGGCCCGACCTATGCCGACAAGATCAACCGGGTCGGCATCCGCGTGCAGGACCTCTTCGACGAGAACATCCTGCGCCAGAAGGTCGAGGGCGCCCTCGCCCAGAAGAACCACCTGCTCGTCAAGGTCTACAACCGTCGCGCGATCTCGGTCGACGAGATCGTGACCGACCTGCTCAGCTACGCCGAGCGCCTCCGCCCGATGGTCGCAGACACCGCGCTGCTCCTGCACCAGGCGCTCACCGCGGGCAAGACCGTGCTCTTCGAGGGCGGTCAGGCCACGATGCTGGATGTCGACCACGGCACGTACCCCTTCGTCACGTCCTCGAACGCGACGTCCGGCGGTGCGGTCACCGGATCCGGCATCGGCCCGAACCGGATCGACCGCGTCCTCGCCGTCGTCAAGGCGTACACGACCCGCGTCGGCGCCGGCCCGTTCCCGACAGAGCTCTTCGACGAGTCGGGCGAGTTCCTGCGCGCCAAGGGCTTCGAGTTCGGCACCACGACCGGCCGCCCCCGCCGCTGCGGCTGGTACGACGCACCCGTCGCCCGCTACACGGCCCGCATCAACGGGGTCACCGACTTCGTGCTCACCAAGCTCGACGTGCTCACCGGCCTCGCCTCCATCCCGGTGTGTGTCGCGTACAGCGTCGACGGCGTCCGCCACGACGAGGTGCCCGTCTCGCAGTCCGACTTCCACCACGCGAAGCCGATCTTCGAGGACTTCCCCGGCTGGACCGAGGACATCACCGGCGCCCGCACCTTCGAGGAACTACCGCGGAACGCCCAGGACTACGTGCTCGCCCTCGAGAAGATGAGCGGCGCCCGCATCTCCGCGATCGGCGTCGGCCCCGGCCGCGAAGCGATCGTGTCCCGCCACGACCTGATCAACTGAGAGCTGAGCCGGGCCGCAGGGTCTGAACCGAGAAGAGCGGATGCGCTGGGCGCATCCGCTCTTCTCGTCTCACGCCGTCTCACGCCGCTTCGAACGAGCGGATGCTGCCATTCACCGGCGGGATCCGGACGTTGCGCTCAGAGGGGGCCGACGCCGGCGGCCGCACACGTTACAGTCGGCAGGTGACCAATAGCACCGCCCCGCGCGACGCCCCCACTTCCGTAGCACCCGCTCCCGCCGAGCCGGCTCGCCGCGCCCTCGTTGCGCTGCAGTTCCTCGGTATGGGCGTCGTCTGGGGCTCGAGTTTCCTGTTCATGAAGGTCGCCCTAGCCGGAGTGAGCTTCGGGCAGATCGCGTGGTCGCGCCTCGTGCTCGGCGGCCTCACCCTCGGCCTGATCGTGCTCATCACCCGGCCCAGGGTGAACAACGGCCCCGTGCTGCCGCGCGAAGCGGCCGTGTGGCTGCACTTCCTCGTGATCGCTGTGAGCGGATGCGTCGTGCCGCATCTCCTCTTCGCGTGGGCCGAGCAGTACGTGTCCTCGAGCCTCGCCAGCATCTACAACGCCGTGACACCGATCATGACGGCCCTGATGGCGACCCTCGCCTTCCGCGTCGAACGGCTCGGGCGCGGGCAGGTGCTCGGGGTGGTCGCCGGCATCGCCGGCGTGCTCGTGATCATCGGGCCGTGGCGTTATGCCGCACTCACCGGGGACCTATGGGGCCAGCTCGCCTGCCTCGGCGCGGCGGTGTGTTACGGCTTCACGTTCGGGTACACCCGCCGGTTCCTGAGCGGGCGGCCGATCGCGGGGGCGACGTTCGCGTTCCTCAACATCGGGCTCGGCGGGGCGATCATGGTGCTGCTCACGCCAGTGCTGGCCTGGCACCCGGTGTCGCTCAGCCCGGCGATCGTCCTGAGCCTGCTCACTCTCGGCGCCCTCGGCACCGGGCTCGCCTACATCTGGAACATCAACGTGCTCCGTGCCTGGGGCCCGACGAACGCGTCGACCGTGACGTACGTGACGCCCGTCGTCGGCGTCGTCCTCGGGGTTCTGCTGCTCGGCGAGACGCTGTCCTGGAACGAGCCCCTGGGCGCGCTGCTCGTGCTGCTCGGCATCCTGCTCGCGCAGAAGCGCATCCGCTTGCCCCTGCCGCGCCGCGCCCTCGCCTAGCAGCGTCGCCACTGCCCGCGACAGCGGGTGAATCGTCGGTTTGCGGCAGCCATAACGACGATTCACCCGCTTTCGCGCCGGGGTGCGCACGGTATCGTTCAGTCATGGCCGAACACGAGGAATTGCCCGCCGGTGCGGGGCAGGATGCGATCGACGAATTGAACGGCATCCGCCAGAGCATCGACAACATCGATGCCGCCCTTATCCACATGCTCGCTGAGCGCTTCAAGTTCACCCAGCAAGTCGGTCGGCTCAAAGCCCGGCACGGTCTTCCCGCGGCAGACCCCGCGCGGGAGCTGCAGCAGATCCAGCGGCTGCGCGCGCTCGCCGAGGAGGCCAGGCTCGACCCCGGTTTCGCCGAGAAGTTCCTCAACTTCATCGTCGCCGAGGTCATCCACCATCACGTGGCGATCGCGGGCGGCCAGCCGGGCGTGGGAGACGGGCAGGCACCCGGCGCTGCCATCGGGGTCATGCCCGATTCGGCGATCGGTGCACCGGCTCCGGCGCCTGCGACTGCGGCGCCTGCAGGCCCCGCGTCATGAGCTGGGACCCGCGCGACCTCCCCGACCAGTCCGGCAAGACCTTCGTCGTCACCGGCGCCAACGCCGGCCTCGGCTATTTCACAAGCGAACAACTCGCCGCGACCGGTGCGCACGTCGTGCTGGCCTGCCGCAATCCCGTGAAGGCGGATGCCGCGATCGCGGCCATCCTCGGGCGGGTGCCCGGGGCATCCGTTTCGACGATCAACCTCGACGTCGCCGACGCCGACAGTGTGCGTACCGCCGCCGCGCTGCTGCTCGAGCTGCCCCGGCTCGACGGACTCGTGCTCAACGCCGGCATCGTGCACCCGCCCAGGACCCGCGAGTCGAGTGCGGCCGGCAACGAGATCGTGCTCGAGACGAACTACCTCGGGCACTTTCACCTCACCGCGCTCACCCTGCCTGCCCTGTTGCGCACGCCAGGCAGCCGGGTCGTCGCGCTCGGGTCGCTCGTGACCCGGCTGGTGGCCTCGCGCCTGGACAACCTGCAGCTCGTGACGGGGTACAGCGGCTGGGTCGCGTACGCGCAGTCGAAGATCGCGATGCAGGTGTTCGGCTTCGAGCTCGACCGGCGGCTCCAGCGTGCCGGACTCGGCGGCCCCGGCGGGGTGCAGAGCCTCGTTGCGCACCCCGGTTACTCGGTGTCGGGGCTGACGCCGGGCATCCGCGGGGTCAACGAGCCGAGCCGGCCGCAGCGTTTCGCCGACCACCTGCAGGGCCTGATCGGCGCCCAGGGCAAGGACCGCGGCGCCTGGCCGACGGTGCGCGCGACCCTCGACACGGATGCCCGCGGCGGCGAGTACTACGGCCCCCGTTTCCTGACCCGCGGCCTGCCTACTCGCCAGCGCCCCACCGCCACGAGTTTCGACCCCGCAGTCGCGTCGCACCTCTGGTCCCGCACCAAGGCCCTGGCCGGCGTCCCCTTCCCGCTCTGACCCTCCCGCGAAAGCGGGTGAATCGTCGGTTTGAGCGAGTGAAAACGACGATTCACCCGCTTCCGCGGAAAGGGGGTGGGGAAGCTAGGGAGTCCAACCGCGGGAATTGAGCGCCACGCGTACTTTGCGGATGGTGCTGGCCGGTCGCTTTCGGACGTGCGACTTGTTGATGCGAATCACCCGCCACCCTTCCTCCATCAGACGGTCTAGGCGATCGACGTCCCAGTGGTACTGCTCCTCATCCGTGCGGTGCTGTTCCCCGTCGTACTCGACGAGAACCCGATACTCGCGATAGACCAGGTCGCCGGTCGCGATCTTGATTCCGTTGCGATCGACGATCTCAACATTGAGCTCGGGCTCGGGAAGTCCGGCCCGCACCAGCAGCAACCGAAGTTCCGTCTCCCGCGCAGACGCCGTTCCCGGCCTGACCCACTGGAGTGCCTCCCGCAGCTTCTTCGCACCTCGATGGCCGGCATACCGGAGGGCGGCCCGTCGAAGCTGGTCGAGCGCGGCGACGGGTGCGCGCCGTCGTACCAGGGCGTCCCCGAGGATGATGAGCTCATCCAGATCCAGCAGGGTCGACAGCTGGCACCAGGTGTAGACAGCTGACGTCGTGCGTACCCCGCGCACCTCGACAACCTCGAGGCCTCGGTCGGCACTGTGGTGACCGATGACCCGGCGGCTCCCGTGCCGGGCAGCGGCATCCGCCGTGCAGACATGAAGGGTCATTGAATGCCCGAGGCGCTGCGGCAGCGGCAAACCGTGGATCTGCGCGGCGGTGACGTGGCTGAAGAAGGCGTTGGCAGACATCCGTTTGGCATAGGCCTGGATGCGCGACTCGATCGTGCGGAGCGCGTCCGGCGATGCGTGGATGCCGCGAAACGGATGCTCGAGATCTGACCGGCGCAAACGCCCCGGGCTGAGACCGGCATCCGCTCCCTCGGCAGTGGTGAACGCCGTCTCGCGCAGGCGAGGGGGAAGCGGCCGGGCGCGTTTCATCCCCGAATGATGCCAAAAATCCCTCACCCACGAGCGATCTCTCCACAGCCCCGCGTCGCCCAATCGCGAAAGCGGGTGGATCGTCGTTATGGCTGGGTCAAAGCGACGATTCACCCGCTTTCGCGGAACGGGGCGGGCCGCCCGCGCTAGGCGAAGTGCGCGGGGAGGGTGGCGCGGTGGCGCGACTGCAGGTCGGCGAGGGAGACCGTGAAGACGTCCTGGATCTCGAGCGCGTCGAGGGTGTTGTCGGTGACGCCGATGCGCAGCACCGGGTACCCGCGGCCCTCGCAGAGGCCGAGGAACTTCACGTCGTCCTCGCGCGGCACCGAGACGATGACGCGGCCGGCCGACTCCGAGAACAGGGCGACGGATGCGTCGATCCCGTCCCGCTCGCAGATGTCGCCGAGCCACACGCGGGCCCCGACCCCGAACCGGAGCACAGCCTCGGCGAGGGTCTGGGCGAGCCCGCCGGAGGACAGGTCGTGCGCGCTGTCGATGAGCGCCTCGATCGACGCCGCGTTGAGCAGGCCGGCGAGCCGCGCCTCACCGGGAAGGTCGACGACCGGCGGCATGCCGCCGAGGTGCCCGTGCACGACATCGGCCCAGGCCGAGCCGTCGAGTTCCTCGCGGGTGATGCCGAGCAGGTAGATGTTGTGGCCGTCGTCCTGCCAGCCGCTCGGCACGCGGCGGGCGACGTCATCAATCACGCCGAGCACGGCGACGACGGGCGTCGGGTAAATCGGCTGGTCGCCGGTCTGGTTGTAGAACGATACGTTGCCTCCGGTGACGGGGATCTCGAGCTCGAGGCATCCGTCGGCGAGGGCCGTGACGGCGCGTTCGAACTGCCACATCACCTCGGGGTTCTCCGGTGAGCCGAAGTTGAGGCAGTCGCTGATTCCGACCGGCACCGCTCCGGTCGCTGCAACGTTGCGGTACGCCTCGGCGAGGGCGAGCTGGGCGCCGCGGTACGGGTCGAGCTGGCAATAGCGGCCGTTGGCGTCGGTCGCGATGACGAAGCCG
Source organism: Cryobacterium sp. GrIS_2_6 (assembly GCF_035984545.1). Taxonomy (NCBI): domain Bacteria; kingdom Bacillati; phylum Actinomycetota; class Actinomycetes; order Micrococcales; family Microbacteriaceae; genus Cryobacterium; species Cryobacterium sp. GrIS_2_6. Next base: position 3,155,961 of record NZ_JAXCHP010000001.1, on the reverse strand, counting down.
AGGCCAGACTCCTCATCAATGCGGATCATGCCGGCGTCGTCGGGGAAGGAGAGCGCGGTGTTGCCGAGCACGTAGCGGTCGTACTGGTCGGTGATCCAGCTCGGGTCCGCGAGGTTGGGCGAGCCAAGCAGCGAGAGGAACTGCTCGCGCAGGTCCGCGGCATCCGTCGACCGCGGCAGCGCAGAGGCCGAGTCGGCCTGCAGTGCGTCGATCCAGATCGGGTAGGCGACCGGGCGGTCGTAGACCGGGCCATCGATGGCGACCGTGCGCGGGTCGACGTTGACGATCTCTTCGCCGTTCCAGTCGATGACGAGCCGGCCGGTGTCGGTGACCTCGCCGAGCACGCTCGTTTCGACGTCCCACTTGGCGGTCATCGCGAGGAAGCCCTCGAGCTTCTCCGGCGTGACGACGGCCATCATCCGCTCCTGGCTCTCGCTCATCAGGATCTCCTCGGCGGTGAGCGTCGGGTCGCGCAGCAGTACCTTCTCGAGCTGGATGTACATGCCGCCGTCGCCGTTCGAGGCGAGTTCCGAGGTGGCACAGCTGATGCCGGCCGCGCCGAGGTCCTGGATACCCTCGACGAGCTTGTCGCGGAACAGTTCGAGGCAGCACTCGATGAGCACCTTCTCGGCGAAGGGGTCGCCGACCTGCACCGCGGGGCGCTTGGTCGGGCCGTCGGCGCTGAAGGTGTCCGAGGCGAGAATGGATGCCCCGCCGATGCCGTCTCCGCCGGTGCGGGCCCCGAAGAGCACGACCTTGTTGCCCACGCCGCGGGCGTTGGCGAGGTGCAGGTCCTCGTGGCGGAGCACGCCGACGGAGAGCGCGTTGACGAGCGGGTTGCCCTGGTATACCGAGTCGAACCAGGTCTCGCCGCCGATGTTCGGCAGGCCGAGGCAGTTGCCGTAGAACGAGATGCCGGAGACGACGCCGTGCACGACGCGCGCGGTGTCCGGGTCGTCGATGCGGCCGAAGCGGAGGGCGTCCATCACGGCGACCGGGCGGGCGCCCATCGAGATGATGTCGCGCACGATGCCGCCGACGCCGGTCGCGGCGCCCTGGAACGGCTCGATGTAGGAGGGGTGGTTGTGCGACTCGATCTTGAAGGTGACGGCCCAGCCCTCGCCGACGTCGAGCACGCCCGCGTTCTCGCCCATGCCGACCATGAGGTTCTTCTTCATGGCGGGGGAGACCTTGTCGCCGAACTGGCGCAGGTACTTCTTCGAGCTCTTGTAGGAGCAGTGCTCGCTCCACATCACCGAGTACATCGCGAGCTCGCCGCTCGTGGGGCGGCGGCCGAGGATCGTGCGGATCTCCTGGTATTCACCCTCGGTCAGCCCGAGGGCGCCGAAGGGCTGGTCCTTGTCCGGGGTGGCGATCGCGTTCGCGACGGTGTCGGCGATGCCGCGGGAGGGGGTGGTTGTAACTGCGGTCACGTGGCGTTCTCCCAGAGATAGCGGATGCTTGGCGCGTCCAGTCTACCGGTTGCCCCCCCCGCGCCCCTCCCGTTCCGATCCCGCCGTCACCGCATCTGTTCCCGCAGCGGCAACAGTTGTCGGAGATTCGGCCGGGATGCCGAGGCGGTGATCCGCGGCGGTGCCGCGCTCTACCCGACCCAGACCGCAACGACCGTGCGGGTCACCGGCGGCAAGGGCGGCGACGTCGTCATCGGCGACGGCCCGTACGCCGAGACCACAGAGGCCCTGACCGGCTTTTACCTGCTCGAGTGCGACAGCCTCGACGAGGCGATCCGGCACGCGGCCGCGATCCCCGCCGCCTGGAACGGCGTCGTCGAGGTGCGTCCGACGGTCCCGACCCTGATGTGATGACGGCGACGGATGCCGGCGGCACCGACCCGGCCGAGGCCCTCGCCGCGCTCCTGGTCGCGGAGCGGCGCCGGGTGCTCGCCACCGTCATCCGTCTGACCGGTGACCTGGTCCTCGCCGAGGACGCCGTCCAGGACACCGCCATCGGCGCCCTGGAGACCTGGCGTCGACTCGGCGTGCCGCCGAATCCGGGCGCGGCCGAACAAGGAACGGGAGGCGATCATCCTGGCCGTGCGACGGGCAGCCGACGACACCCCGCCCGGCATCGTCCGCGACGACCAGCTCCGGCTGATCTTCACCTGCTGCCATCCGGCGCTCGCGCAGGAGGCCCAGGTCGCGCTGAGCCTGCCCGTGCTCTGCGGGTTGAGCGTCGCAGAGGTCGCCCGGGCGCTCCTCGTCTCAGAGGCGACGATGGCCAAGCGCCTCACCCGGGCGCGACGCACGATCGCCGACGCCGGCATCCGCTACCGGGTGCCCGACGCGGAGGAGCTGCCCGGCCGGCTCGGCGCGGTCGCGACGACCGTGTTCCTGCTGTTCACCGAGGGCTACGCCTCCCGGTCGGCGGATGCCCCTGCCCCCGTGTCGGCGCGGCCTGAGTCCTCCGTGCCGCCGGTGCCGGCGCGATCATCGCCTGGTACGACGTGCTGCTCGCCCTCGACCCGAGCCCGGTCGTGCGGCTGAACCGGGCGGCCGCCCTCGCCGAGAGCGGCGACCCGGCCGCGGCGCTCGCCGTGGTCGACCGGATCGGCGGCCTCGACGACTACTTCTGGTTCCACGCGACCCGGCCGAGCTGCTCCGCAGGCTGGGGCGTCACCCGGAGGCCGGCGCTGCTGCCCTTGTGGCACGCGAGCTCACCGGATCTGCGGCCCAGCTCCGGCTGCTGGACCGTCGGCATCCGTTGTACGAGGCAACGCACAGAGTGGGTCCTGACCCCCGCGGCGGGCACCCCCCTGCGCGAGCGGATGCACCGTGGCACGATGAAGGGATGACCTACCTTCCGGCTGAAACCAGATACGAGTCCATGCCCTACCGCCGCACCGGGAAGAGCGGCCTCAAGCTCCCGGCCGTTTCGCTCGGGCTGTGGCAGAACTTCGGCGGGGTCACCCCGCTCGAGACGCAGCGAGCGATCCTGCGCCGCGCCTTCGACCTCGGCGTGACGCACTTCGACCTCGCCAACAACTACGGCCCGCCGTACGGGAGCGCGGAGTCCAACTTCGGGATTCACCTGAAGCAGGACTTCCGGCCGCACCGCGACGAGCTCGTCATCTCGACCAAGGCCGGCTACGACATGTGGGCGGGCCCGTACGGCGAATGGGGATCGCGTAAGTCGCTGCTCGCGAGCCTCGACCAGTCCCTCGGCCGGATGGGCCTCGACTACGTCGACGTGTTCTACTCGCACCGCGCCGACCCGGACACCCCGCTCGAGGAGACCATGGGCGCGCTGCACACCGCCGTCACGAGCGGCCGTGCCCTCTACGCCGGGATCTCCTCGTACTCGCCAGAGCGCACCCGGCAGGCCGCGGCGATCCTCGCCGACCTCGGCACGCCGCTGCTCATCCACCAGCCCTCGTACTCGATGTTCAACCGCTGGGTCGAGGACGACCTGCTGATCACCCTCGAGGACCTCGGCGTCGGCTGCATCGCTTTCTCTCCGCTCGCCCAGGGGCTGCTCACCGACCGGTACCTGCACGGGGTGCCCGCGGACTCGCGGGCGGCGCGGGCCGGGTCGATGAAACGCGACATGGTCAGCGACGAGACGCTCGTCCACATCCGTGCCCTCACCGATATCGCCGAGGCGCGCGGGCAGTCGCTCGCGCAGCTCGCCCTCGCCTGGGTGCTGCGGCGCCCGGAGGTGACGTCGGCGCTGATCGGGGCGTCCTCGGTCGCGCAGCTCGAGGCCAACGTCGCCGCCGTGGAGAACCTGAAGTTCACTGCCGCGGAGCTCAACGCGATCGACGCTCACGCCATCGACGCCGGCATCAACCTGTGGGAGGCATCCGCCGCCGTCTAAACCCAGCCCCCTGTTCGCGAAAGCGGGTGAATCGTCGTTCTGCGGCACTGAAAACGACGATTCACCCGCTTTCGCGGGACTGGGCACTGCGGGGCGCGGGTTACGCGCTCGCGAGCATCCGCTCGATCGCCGAGGTGAAGAACGTGAGTCCGTCGGTGCCGCTGCGCATCGCGGACGCGGTGTCGGGGCCGAAGCCGGCCTCGACCGCGTGTTCGGGGTGCGGCATCAGGCCGACGACGTTGCCGCGGGCGTTGGTGATGCCGGCGATGTCATTGAGGGAGCCGTTCGGGTTCAGTCCGACGTAGCGCACGACGACGCGGCCTTCGCCTTCGAGCTCGGCGAGGGTCGCGGCGGAGGCGATGAAGCCGCCCTCGCCGTTCTTCAGGGGGATGGTGATCTCCTGGCCGCTCGCGAAGCCGCTGGTCCAGACGGTGTCGGTGTTCTCGACGCGCAGCTGCTGGTCGCGGCAGATGAACGAGCCGTGGTCGTTGCGGATCAGCCCGCCCTCGAGCAGGTGCGCCTCGGTGAGCATCTGGAAACCGTTGCAGATACCGAGCACCGGCATGCCGCCGTTCGCGGCGTCGATGACCTCGGCCATGATCGGCGAGAGGCTCGCGATCGCGCCCGCGCGCAGGTAGTCGCCGTAGCTGAAGCCGCCGGGCAGCACGATCGCGTCGACACCGCGGAGGTCGTGCTCGCCGTGCCAGAGCGCGACGGGTTCGGCGCCCGCGATCCGGATCGCGCGCTGCGCGTCACGGTCGTCGAGCGATCCGGGGAAGGTGACGACGCCGATTCGCATCAGGCGGAGACCCCGACTGTGCTCTCTGCGCCCACGACGTGGATGCCGACGACGTCTTCGATCACGGCGTTGGAGAGCACGGAGTCGGCGAGTTCGCGCACTTCGGCGAGCACGGCCTCGTCGACGGGCCCGTCGACGGTGAGCTCAAAACGCTTGCCGAGGCGAACGCTCGTGAAGCGGGTCTTGCCGAGGCGGCCGAGGACGCCGGCGACGGCTTTTCCCTGCGGGTCGAGCAGCTCGGCCTTGGGCATAACTTCTACGACGATGGTTGGCATGGTTCACTCCGAGACGTCGGGGGCGTGGATGCCTCGATTCTACAGTCCACGGGGCCCGGTCCCGGGTCGGCTTCTACCGCCTCGGATCATGCTGTGTTGCGGAGAAAGCACCCTCCCGGCGCGGGCGGAGGTGTCTTCTTCGCAACTGAAACGTCGTGTCGGTCCAACCGGCTCCTACCGCCCGCTGCCGAGGCCCGCCTGCCCGAGCAGGACCCCGCGGAGCACGTCGAGGATCGCCGCGACCCCCTCGAGCGTCTCGACGAAGCTCGTGCTGAGCGGCGACAGCCCGATCCGCAGCCCCTCCGGCCCGCGGAAATCGGGGATGACGTCGTGTTCCCAGAGTGTCGTCGTGACCTGCCGCATCGCCGGGTGGTTGATCGTTAGGTGTCCGCCGCGGTGGGTGTGGTCGCGCGGCGACGTGAGCCGAACGCCGAGCGGCACGAGCCACTCGTCGACGAGGGTGATCGCGAATTCGGTGAGCGCGACCGACTTCGCCCGCACCTCCTCGATGCCCGCTTCGCCGATCATCGCGATCGTGTCCTGCATCGCGAGCATGCCGACGATCGGCGGCGTCCCGCTCTGAAACCGGCGGATGCCGTCGGCCGGGTGATACCCCGGCCCCATCGTGAACACGTCCTTCGTGCCCATCCAGCCCTGGATCGGCTGGGTGAGCACGTCCTGGAGGTCGCGGCGCACGTAGCCGAAGGCGGGCGCCCCCGGCCCGCCGTTCAGGTACTTGTACGAGCAGCCGACGGCGAGGTCGACGTCGCAGAGGTCCAGCTCGACGGGAACGGAGCCGACAGAGTGGCTGAGGTCCCAGAGCACGAGGGCGCCGACCGAATGCGCCGCCGCGGTGATCCGGCGCATGTCGGCGAGGAACCCGGAGCGGTAGGCGACGTGGCTGAGCAGCACGAGCGCCGTCTGCGGGCCGATCGCCGCGCGCACCTGGTCGAGTGAGACTCCGCAGGCGGGATCCGAGTGGATCCAGTGCAGGGTCAGGCCGCGCTCGGCGGCGATGCCCTCGAGTAGGTACCGGTCGGTGGGGAAGTTGTCGGTATCGAGCACGATCTCGGTGCGCGCCGGTTCGGAGCCGACTCTGCGGTAGTCCACCGCAGCCCGGGCGAGCTTATAGAGCAGTACGGTCGTCGAGTCGCCGATGAAGACCTGGCCAGGCGCCGCGCCGAGCGCGACCCGCCCAAGCTCGTCCCCGATCCGGAACGGAAGCTCCATCCACTCCTCGTCCCAGCCGCGGATCAGCCGGGTTCCCCAGTTGTGGGTGAGGAACTCGGTGATCCGCCCGACACTCGCGAGGGTGGGCCGGCCGAGCGAATTGCCGTCGAGGTAGACGAAGGGATCGGCCGCGGCGCCCGCCGCCGTGCCTGCCTCAGTGCCCACGAACTGCCGACGGTAGTGGGCCAGCCCGTCGATCCGGTCCATTCGGCGGGCGAAGACGAGGTGGGCATCCGTGCCCTCGCCGGCGGTGCGGCTCGGATCGGGGGGAGGCGTCATCGGGAGTCCTCGGTTCTCAGGGATGCTGCGGGCCGTCGACCGACCACTGCGGTTCTCCGGCGAGATTCACGGGTTCGCATGCGAGACCCGGTTCTCCGGCGAGATTCTATCCCGGACGAGGGATTTCGGGCGCAGGCACAGGCGACGTGGAGGATTCCCTCCGACTCGTCATAGCCGGGGGACTTACAATCGACTCCATGACTTCGTCCGAACCGACCCCGCAGGACGGCGCACAACCGCGTCGGCGCGACGCCCGGCAGAACCGAGAGCGCCTGATCGTCGAGGCGCGGGCTCTCATCGCGCAGAACGGGGTCGACGCCTCCCTCGAGGAGATCGCCCGCCGCGCAGACGTCGGCGTGGCCACGCTCTACCGAAACTTCCCGACCAGGGACGACCTCGTGCGCGCTCTCTACGACATCGCGCTCGCCGAACTCGCGACCGTCCGCGATGAGATCGCCGCGGCTCCGACGGCCTGGGCCGGCATCGAGCTCTACATGGAGCGTGCCGCCGAGTGGCTTGTCGCCGATCCTGCGCTCCCGCACATTCTCAAGCGCATGGAGGTCATCGACCCGGGCAGCGGCAAGGGCACCGAGTTCCAGGCCGTGATCGCCGGCCTCGTCGCCCGCGCCAAGAAAGACGGTGCACTCCGGGCGGATGTCGACGCGGTCGATCTCGCGGTTCTGGTCACCATGGTCGGTTCTCTCGGCACGCACGGCGGCGGCCACACCGGCCAGTGGCGCAGGCAGCTGGCGATCGTGCTCGACGGCCTGCGGCTCCCGGCCACGGACCGGCCCCGGCTGCCCGGCCGGCCGCTCGCCGCCCGCGAGTTCCAGGCTGCGGTCCACGGGCTCACCCGACGCGCCAAGCGCGCGGCATCCGGTGCCGGTTCCGGGCGCTGAGTGAAGATTGCGACCGTGAAAGCTCAGAGGGCACCCTCCCGTCCTGACCCGCGTCGCCGCTCCTCGTCCGCCCACCCCGTTGCGCCGGCCCGCGCCCGCCGCAACGCGCCGACTGTCGCCGTTTGCGCCGACTGTCGCCGTTTGTGCCGACTGTCGCGGGTGGGCCGGGTCACCTCGGCGGTAGCGGCGATTCTCGGCGCAGGCAGGGGCGCCATAGGCTTAAGGCCTCGGCAGCACGGCGGCAGCCCCGGCCGTCAGGTCGGAATGGAGAGCACGATGAGCACGATCGACCCCACTGCCACCCCGCCAGCGACCGGGCGGCATTCGGCAGAGGCCGCTGTCGCTGACCCCTCGGCTGTCGGCGCCGTTGACGACACCGGCACCGATGTTGATGTCGTTGTCGGCGGCCCCGACACGGCCCCGCCCATCGGCCCGTTCGACGGGTGGCCCGGGGTTCCGCGGTTCGGCACCCTGCCCGTCCCCCTGGCGGATGCGGTCGCGAACGTCGGCATCGACCTTCCCGTCGGGCGCGTGACAGCCCTGCATGCGCGGCCGGAGGCATCCGCTCGCGGTGTCGTGCTGCTCGTTCCGGGCTTCACCGGCTCGAAGGAGGACTTCGGCGGCTTCCTGCCGCTTCTCGCCGAGCGCGGCTGGGACGCCTGGTCGTACAGCCAGCGCGGGCAGGCGGACTCGGCAGCCCCCGCCGGCGCCGAAAACTACACGCTCGAATCTTTCGCCCAGGACGTCGTCACCGTGGCCGCACTCGTCGGCGGCGGCGGGCCCGTGCACCTGCTCGGGCACAGTTTCGGCGGCGTCGTCGCCCGGGCCGCGGCGATCCTGGCGCCGGAGGCATTCCTCGACGTCACCCTGCTCTGCTCCGGTCCGCACGGCTGGGCCGGGCGGATGGAGCGCGAGGCAGCGATCGTCCGCGAGCGCGGTTCGGCGGCGTGGTGGAACGAGGACAACCCGCACACCGTCGGTCTTCCCGACGCCGCCCTGACCGCCGACGAAGCGTTCCGTCGTCTGCGGATGGGGGCCACGAGCGACGACCAGCTGCTCGGTGCGGCAGCGATCCTCAGCGACGAGAACGACACCACCGGCGAGCTGCTCGCGACCGGTCTCGACACCCTCGTCGCGCACGGCGTCGACGACCCGGCCTGGCCGCAGGACTGGCAGGCGAGCATGGCCGGCCTGCTCGATGCCCGGTACGCGATCATCCCGGAGGCCGCGCACTCGCCGCAGCTCGAGAACCCGAAGGCGACCGCCGACCTGCTCGACGAGTTCTGGGGTCGCGACCGCGCGCATCCGCCTGCGAACCCGCAACAGCAGTAGCCGCCCGCCCTGTCGGAGTGCGTCTCGGCGCCGTGCGCGGGCGCGCGCCCGTCGCCGTCAGGCGGGGAGCGCCGTGCGCACCACGATCTGGTTGCCCCAGGGGTCGTCGAAGCCGAGGGTCTGCCCGTCGTGCCGGGTCTCGATGCCGAAGTGGGACATCCGCTCGGTGAGAGCACCGAGGTCGTCTGCGCCGGGCAGCACGATGTCGACCTCGCCGAGGCCGAGGGCGACGCGGCGCCTGCCCGAACCGGCGCTGTTCCAGGTGTTCATCGCCATGTGGTGGTGGTAACCGCCCGCGGAGACGAAGAGCGCGGACGGGCCGAAGTCGGCCGTCGCCTCGAAGCCGAGCCGGTCGACGTAGAAGGCGCGGGCGGTGGGCACGTCGCCGACGGAGAGGTGCACGTGACCCACGATGGCGTTGCCCGCACCGGGCTCGGACACGCCAGCCTCGGTGAGGTGCTCGCCGATGAAGGCGTTGGGGTCGAGGGCGAGCGTGGCCATCTCGACCTGGCCGTGGGCCCAGCCCCACTCGGTGCGGTCACGATCCCAGTAGAGCTCGATGCCGTTGCCCTCGGGGTCGGCGAAGTAGAACGCCTGGCTGACGAGGTGATCGGCGCTGCCGGTGAAGGTGCCCGGATGCTTCGTCGCGACCGAGTAGACCGCCGCGGCGAGCTGCGCCTGGGTCTCGAACAGGATCGCGGTGTGGAACAGGCCGCTCGAGCGGGGCTCGGGGGCCGCGAGTTCTGGCGCGTGCTGCAGGATCACGATCGGGGTCTCGCCGCGCCCCATCACGGCGATGGGGCCGTCCTGGCTGAGCAGGCTCAGGGTGACGGCGTCCCGGTAGTAGGCGATCATGCGGTCGAGGTTGCCGACGCGCAGGGTGACGGCGCCCATTCCGGTCGCCGCGGGGAGGAGTTCTGCTGCAGATCTGGTCACACCTGCGTCAACGGATGCCCCCGCCCCGGTATTCCGCCGACGACGGGCAGGAGAGGTCAGTCCTGGTGCAGCTGGATCAGGTTGCCGCAGGTGTCGTCGAAGAGGACGGAGGTGCCGAAGGCATCCGTGTACGGTTCGCTCGTGAACTGCACGCCGAGGCGGCCAAGGCGCTCGTATTCGGCGCGGACGTCGGGGCTGCCGAAGACGATCGCGGGCAGGCCGAGGGCACGGATGCCCTGGGCGTACCTCGCGGCCACCTTGTTGTCGCTCGGTTCGAGGAGGAGGCCGACGCCGTCCGGGTCCTCTGCGGACTTGACGATGTACAGCTGGTGCTCCGGCATGGCGAGAAGCTTCTCGAATCCGAGGACGGACGTGTAGAAATCGAACGCGGTGGCGGGGTCTTTCACGTGGACGCTGCACATCTTGATTCGCATGTCGGGAGCGTAACATTCGGCGGCGCCGGGCGCCGAGTCCTGTGACCGCGCGCGTCGGTCAGGCGACCGGGGTGTCCCCGGCGAGCCGGGTGAGCAGTTCGCGGTAGCGGGCGGCGGTGCGCTCGATGATGTCCTCCGGGAGCGCCGGGGGTGTGCCGGTCTGGTCCCAGTGCGCGCTCAGCCAGTCGCGGACGATCTGCTTGTCGAAGCTGGACATCCGCTGTTCCGGGGTCGTGCCGGTCTGCCAGAGGGTGGCGTCCCAGTAGCGGCTCGAGTCGCTCGTCAGCACCTCGTCGGCGAGGGTGATCTCTCCGGTCGCCCGGTCGGCGCCGAACTCGAACTTGGTGTCGGCGAGGATCACCCCGTTCTGTTCGGCGATGACGGACGCCCGGCGGAAGATCTCGAGGGAGAGGCGGCGCAGCTCGGCGGCGACGTCGGCGCCGACGAGCTCGACGGTGCGCTCGAAGGAGATGTTCTCGTCGTGCTCGCCCATCGGGGCCTTCCACGCGGGCGTGTAGATCGGTTCGGGCAGGCGGTCGCCGTTCTGCAGCCCCGCAGGAAGCGGCAGGCCGCAGACCGTCTGGCTGGCCTGGTATTCCTTCCAGCCCGAGCCGGTGAGGTAGCCGCGAACGACGCACTCGATCGGGAACATGTCGAGGGTCCTGCAGAGCATGGCGCGGCCCGCGACGGCGGCCGGGATGCCCGCGGCCGTCTTGCCCGCGGCCGGGTCCTCGGTGCCGGTGCCGGCGGCGGCCGTGTTCGCCGCCTCTACCAGCAGGTGGTTGGGAATGCCGGCGAGCTGCCCGAACCACCACAGGCTGAGCGTAGTGAGCAGCACGCCCTTGCCCGGGATGCCGGGCTCGAGCACGTGGTCGAAGGCGCTGACGCGATCGCTCGCGACCACGAGCACGCGGGAGGCGGCGTTCAGGTCGGGTGCTGCGGCATCCGCTGCCGGATCGGCCGGGACGTACAGGTCGCGGACCTTGCCGGAATAGGCATGGCGCCAGCCCGGGAGGTCGAGAGGGGCGGATGCGGTCGGCTTGTCAAGTGCGGTCACCGCCCCATTCTCCCGCACCGGCCAGCCCCCGCGCCAAACCCGCCCTTCCGGCCGCGCCAGCGGAGAGGCCGTTTCGCGGAGCGACAGGTCAGGCGACGACGCGGGCGGCGATATCCGTGCGGAACTGCGCACCCTCGAGGGTGATTTCGGCGAGGGCGGCATACACGCGGCTGCGGGCCTCGGCGAAGCCGTCGCCGAGCGCGACCACGCTCAGCACCCGGCCGCCGGTGGAGACGAGTCTTCCGTCGACGAGGGCCGTCGCGGCGTGCGCGATCGTGACGCCGTCGACGGCGGATGCGGCATCGAGCCCCACGATCGCCCGCCCGGTGACCGGGGTCTCCGGGTAGTTCTCGCTCGCCAGCACGACGGTCACGCAGGACTCTGCCGAGAACATCGGCCGCGCCATGCCGCCGAGCCCGCCGGTGGACGCCGCGAGCAGCAGCCCCGAGAGCGGGGTCACGAGCCGGGGCAGCACGACCTGGGTCTCGGGGTCACCGAAACGCGCGTTGAACTCGATGACCCGGATGCCGCCATCCGTCAGAATCAGCCCGCAGTAGAGCAGCCCGATGAAGGGGGTGTCCTCGGCGGCGAGCCTGCGGACGGTCGGTAGGGCGATCGTGTCGAGGACCTCGTCGACGAAGGCCTGTTCGCTGCCGAAGCCGGCGTCGAGCCAGGGCAGCGGCGAGTATGCGCCCATGCCGCCGGTGTTCGGGCCGAGGTCGCCGTCGGCGAGGCGCTTGTAGTCCTGCGCGGGGGAGAGCGGCAGCACGGTGTGGCCGTCGCTCAGGAAGAACAGGGAGACCTCCTGGCCGGCGAGGAACTCCTCGATGAGCACGCCGCCGTGCTGCAGCCAGCGCTCGGCGTGGTCGAGGGCGGCGAGGCGGTCCTCGGTGACGAGCACGCCCTTGCCGGCGGCGAGGCCGTCGGCCTTGACGACGTAGGGCGCCCCGAAGGCGTCCAGGGCGCGGGTCGCCTCGGCGAGGGTGCCCGCGCGCTCGGCGCGGCCGGTCGGCACGCCGGCCTCGTCCATGATGCGCTTGGCGAAGGTCTTGCTGCCTTCGAGGGCTGCGGCGGCGCGGCCAGGGCCGAACACCGGGATGCCCTGCGCACGCAGCGCGTCGGCGACGCCGGCGACGAGGGGAGCCTCCGGGCCGATCACAACGAGGTCGACGCCGTGCTCGATCGCGTATTCCGTGACGGCGCCGGGCACGTTCGGGTCGAGGGCGACGACGGGCACCGCGGCGGCCATTCCGGCGTTGCCGGACGCGGCGACGACCTCATGGCGGGGCTCCTCGCGGAGCAGCGCGGTGATGATGGCGTGCTCGCGGGCACCGGAACCGAGGACCAGAATTCTCACCGGTTCAGGCTACCGGATGCGCCCCACCCCCGGACCCCAGGCGCGCCCCGGACGGGTGCCCCGTTCCGCCGGGGGCTAACTCAGGACGAATTGCCGCGCGCCCCTGGCGAGCGCCCGCAAACACGCGGCGGGGTAGCCCACTGGCCGCAGATTTCCTGAGTTAGCCGCCACCGGGCAGGCGCACGGGGCCGGGGCACTCCGGGCGCGCGGCGCATCCGGGGCGGTCGGTCCCGGGAACCCGGCAGAATGGGGGGATGGCTAAGGCGAGGATCGACGACGGGGTGGGCCGGGCCGCGGTGCGCGGCTACGCGGCGGACCCGGCTGGCGCGAGCAGGGACATCCGTGCGCTCGCCGTGCGCTACACCCTGCAGTTGCTCTCCGAAGAGGCCAACGGCAACACCCTCGAGGTGCGCGTGCCGCCGTTCGGCGCCGTTCAGTGCATCGCGGGCCCCCGGCACACCCGGGGCACACCGCCCAACGTCGTCGAAACGGATGCCGCCACCTGGCTCGCCCTCGCGACCGGCGAGCTCGTCTGGTCCGACGGTCTCGCGAGCGGGCGTATCCACGCGAGCGGACAGCGCGCCGACCTTGCCGCGCACCTGCCGCTGCCCCTCGCCCCGTAACCGCACCTCCCGCGCCTCCCGTGCTTCTCGCGAGGGGGTCAGGCGAGGTTCGCGGCTACCTCGGCGCGGGTCGGCATCGATGCCGTCGCGCCGGCCAGGCATCCGCTCCACCGGACACGGCACCCCTGGAACCCTCGGCGAGCCGGGCGACGAGCGCGCCGACGAAGGTGTCCCCGGCTCCCGTGGTGTCCACAGGGCGCACCGGCCGGGACGGAGCGAGCCCGAGTGCGACGCCGCCGCGGGCGACAATGCACCCCTCATCCCCGAGGGTGACGATCGCCCAGCCGCGGCGCGCGCTGAGGGATTCTGCCGCGCGCGCGGCATCCGCCTCACCCGTGAGCTCCTCGGCCTCGAGGCGGTTGGCCACGACCAGGTCGACGCCCGCGAGGAACGCCGCAGGCAGCGGCACGACCGGAGCGGGCGTGAAAACCGTGAACGTGCCCGACGCCCGCGCGACCGCGAGCCCCTCAACGAGCACCGACACCGGCAGCTCGCACTGCAGCACGAGGAAGTCCGCCGCCGCGATCGCCGCGCGCTGCCCCTGGTCGAGCACGGTCACGGATGCCTTCGCTCACGAGCAGCGCGCGGAGTTCCGTCCGGTAAGCGTCGCGTCCGACCGCGCCGGTTCCCACAGCCCACATCCCGCGCCCGCGCCGGCTTCCGCTACCCGCGCCTGCCGTTTCGGTAGCAGCGTGCCGAAACCGGCGCGGCGGCGACCGCACTCCCGTTCTCCCGGCGCACTCCCGGGGCGCGCGTGCGAGAATGTCCCCATGAGCGCAACCGAGCAGCCAGGGAACGACATCGCCCCCGTGCAGCCCGCCCCGGGCGCGGCCGTCCCCGAGATTCTCGTCGGCCAGGCCGCGGCCACCGTGCGGCGTTCCCCGCGCTACCTCAACTTCATGATCGTCGGCGCCGTCCTCGGGGCGGTCACCGCGCTGATCCTCACCGTCGGCTTCCCCCAGACGGCCGAATTCGGACTCCTCCAGGTCTTCGGATTCCTCCTCCTCGTCGGCGTCGTCGTGGGCCTCGCCCTCGGTGCGCTCGTGGCGATCGTGATCGACCGATTCACCGTTCGCTCGGTCCAGACAGTCGTCGTCGATAGACTGGGCGTCTACGGCGTGAGCGAGACGAACGCTCCCTCCGAGGCAGACGACCCCCCAACATCCAGCGCTAATACGCTGTAAAGATAGTTAAGAGGCATCGATTTGGCTGGTGGCGACGGACTTCTCGGTCACGATCTCTTGCAGGGCGAGAAGGGGCCACAGGATGCCTGTGGCGTCTTCGGTGTGTGGGCTCCCGGTGAAGAGGTAGCCAAGCTCAGCTACTTCGGGCTGTACGCCCTGCAGCACCGCGGCCAGGAATCGGCCGGAATCGCGACGAGCGACGGCAGCAAGATCCTGATCTACAAGGACATGGGCCTCGTCGCCCAGGTCTTCAACGAGGCGGCGCTGAGCACCCTCATCGGTCACATCGCGGTCGGACACACCCGCTATTCGACAACGGGATCCTCAAGCTGGCAGAACGCCCAGCCGACCCTCGGCCGAACCTCGAGCGGAACCGTCGCCCTCGGCCACAACGGCAACCTGACCAACACGGCCGAGCTGCTCCAGCTCGTGCACGAGCGCTACCCGAAGGTCGAGGGTGAACTCGCCCGCGGCAACACCACGGACACCGCCGTCATCACCGCCCTCTTCACCGGGGACCTCGACCACACCCTCGAGGCCACCGCGCTCGAGGTGCTGCCTCGCCTGCGCGGTGCGTACTGCCTCGTCTTCATGGACGAGACCACCCTCTACGCCGCCCGCGACCCCCAGGGCGTGCGTCCGCTCGTCCTCGGCCGGCTCGAGCGCGGCTGGGTCGTCGCCTCGGAGACCGCTGCCCTCGACATCGTCGGGGCGAGCTTCGTCCGCGAGGTCGAACCCGGCGAGCTCATCACGATCGACGAGAACGGCCTCCGCTCGCAGCGGTTCGCCGAGTCCAAGCCCGCCGGCTGCGTCTTCGAGTACGTCTACCTCGCCAGGCCGGACACCACGATCGCCGGTCGCGGCGTGCACGAGGCCAGGGTCGAGATGGGCCGCCGCCTCGCCGCGGAGTACCCCGTCGAGGCCGACCTCGTGATCCCGACCCCCGAGTCCGGCACCCCGGCCGCGATCGGCTACGCGCAGGCATCCGGGATCCCGTTCGGCCAGGGCCTCGTCAAGAACTCCTACGTCGGCCGCACGTTCATCCAGCCGTCCGAGACGATCCGCCAGCGTGGCATCAAGCTCAAGCTCAACCCGCTCAAGGCCGTGATCAAGGGCAAGCGCCTCATCGTCGTCGACGACTCGATCGTGCGCGGCAACACCCAGCGCGCCCTGGTCAGCATGCTCCGCGAGGCCGGCGCCGCCGAGGTGCACGTGCGCATCTCGAGCCCCCCGATCACCTGGCCCTGCTTCTACGGCATCGACTTCGCCTCCCGGGCCGAACTCATCGCGACCGGCCTCGGCGTCGACGAGGTGCGCCAGGCCATCGGCGCCGACTCCCTCGGCTACCTCTCCCCTGAGGGCATGATCGCCGCGACCGAGCAGCCGCGCGAGCGCCTGTGCACCGCCTGCTTCACGGGCGTGTACCCGATCCCGCTCCCCGACGCACTGCACCTCGGCAAGAACCTGCTCGAGCGCACCGCCCCGGCCGGGGCGACCGATTCGACGCGGTCGACGGCGTCCGCAGGGTCGCCGGTCGTCGCGAGCGACGCATCCGTCGCCGCAGCAGAGGCCGCCCGCACGTCAGACGGATGCGACCCGGGCCCCGACGCGGAATACGAACCGCTCCTCGACCCGGCTTCGATGCGGGCGAGCACGCGAACCCCCGTGCGCGGCACCCAGGGACAGTTCATGATCGGCGATCCAGGAAGACAAGAATGAGCAACGCATCGTACGCGGCAGCCGGAGTCGACACCGAGGCGGGTGACCTCGCCGTCTCGCTGATGAAGGTGGCCGTCTCGCGCACCCACGGCGCAGAGGTGCTCGGCGGTTTCGGCGGTTTCGCCGGGCTCTACGACGCCTCGTTCCTCACCGCGTACAAGCGCCCGTTGCTCGCGACCTCGACCGACGGCGTCGGCACCAAGGTCGCGATCGCCCAGGCCATCGACAAGCACGACACCATCGGCCAGGACCTCGTCGGCATGGTCGTCGACGACATCGTCGTGGTCGGCGCCCGCCCGCTCTTCATGACCGACTACATCGCCTGTGGCCGGGTCGTGCCCGAGCGCATCGCCGAGATCGTCGGCGGCATCGCCCGCGCCTGCGCCGAGACCGGCACCGCCCTCATCGGCGGAGAGACGGCAGAGCACCCGGGGCTCCTCGGCCCAGACGACTACGACGTCGCTGGAGCCGCGACCGGCGTCGTCGAGGGCGACCAGGTGCTCGGCGCCGAGCGCGTTCGCGCTGGCGACGTCGTCGTCGCGCTCGCCTCGTCCGGCCTGCACTCCAACGGCTTCTCGCTCGTCCGGCACATCCTCGCCGAACGGGGCATCGGCTACACCGACACGTCCGGCGAACTCGGCGGGGTCGTCGGAGAAGTACTCCTCGAGCCGACCCGGCTCTACACCGGCCCGCTGCTGAGCGTGCTCGCAGACCCCGAACTCGCCGGCGCGGTGCACTCGCTCAGCCACGTCACGGGGGGCGGCATCGCCGCGAACCTCGCCCGGGTCCTCCCGATCGGCGCGTGGGTCGAAGTGGACAGGTCGACCTGGTCGCCCGCCCCCGTCTTCCGGGTGCTGAGCGCCTTCGCGGGCAGCACCCTGGAGAGCTCTGAAGGCACCTGGAACCTCGGCGTCGGCATGTTCGCCGTCGTCGCAGCGGATGCCGCGTCCTCGGTCATCTCGAGCCTCGCGGCCGACGGGATCCCGGCCTGGGTCGCCGGACGCGTGTCCACGGCCCCGCACGACCTCACCGGTTTCGTGCAGGGTGCCAAGGGCGTCAACGGCGGCGCTGTGCGCCTGGTCGGCGGCTACGCGGCCTGACCTGCGCGCCCGCGCCGCGGCATCCGCCGGCGCCCGCCCGCCCGCCACGGCAGCGCCGAGTGTCGCCGCCCACGCCGAGTGTCGGCGCTGTGCGCGGTCGCCTCGGCGGAAACGGCGACACTCAACGTGTAACGCCGACGCGTATGAGCGAATGCTGCCAAGTCGCTGGGTACCGCGCGCTCAGCGCGGTGCGGATGCCGACGCACGCAAAACGGGCGCCGTAAGTGGCGCCCGGTGCAGTGAACGGCGGTCAGGCGCGCTTCTGCTCGTCTTCGGTTGCGTAGGTGTCGACGTATCGGTCGGGTTCCTCTGACGTACTCGGCTCGTACTCCGGCCACTTGGCCAGGTCCTCGTCGAGACGCTCGTCGTCCACGGGATGCCCCGTGAGCTCGCGTTCGAGCGCGTTGTAGTTGGTGTCCGGGCTGAAATACTTCAGCTCACGGGCGACCTTGGTGTGCTTTGCTTTTTGACGGCCGCGCCCCATGCGAGACCCCCTAACGATGCCAGGCCAGGTGAGGAATGAGTCACCCGGGAGTTGCCGAACGGAATGGTGAAAACTAGGCGCTAGTTTAGCATGGTGGGCCTGAAGGCCCGCTTGTGGCTCGGGGGGCGAACCGCGGCGCACACGGCGATCTTACGCCCGACGTACGCTGGTGAAGAGGGGGGACGCGATGTCGAGTGAGGCGAGCGTTCCGGTCGTCATCGTCGGAGCAGGGCAAGCCGGCCTCGCGGTCGCCTACTACCTGCGCAAATTCGAGCTGATCCCGGGGCGCGACTTCGTGCTCTTCGACCGCGGCCCGGACGCGGGCGGCGCGTGGCAGCACCGCTGGGCGGGACTCCGTCTCGGGTCGGCGCACCGGGTGAACGACCTGCCCGGCGTGAGCGAACTCGGCCTGAGTTTTGCGACAGCCGACCGTGACCGCCCCGCCAGGGACGTCGTCACCGAGTACTACCGCAGGTACGAGGAGCACTTCGACCTCAGGGTCGTGCGACCGGTCACCGTAACCGCCGTCTTCAATCGCAGTGCCGACCTCGTGATCCGAAGCGCGTCGCCCGGGTTCGGCGACCACGAGACGACCGCTCGCCTGCTCGTCAATGCCTCGGGAACCTGGGGCGCCCCGTTCGTGCCGCACTATCCGGGAGCAGCGAGCTTCGCCGGGCAGCAGCTGCACACCTCGGGCTACCGGGCGGCCGAGGATTTCGCCGGCCGGAGGGTCGTCGTCGTCGGCGGCGGGACATCCGCCATCGGGTTCCTGCTCGAGCTCGAACACGCCGCCGCAGAACTGACCTGGGCCTCACGGCGCCCGATCGACTGGGTGCACACCGATCAGCTCGACCTCGAGGGGGCGTCGGCCGCGGTCGCCGCCCAGGACGAGGCCGCCCGGTCCGGTCGCGCGCTGCCGAGCATCGTGAGCGGGACCGGCGTGCCCGTGAGCCGCCGGATCGCCGCGGGGATCGAACGCGGGGTGCTCACCGCCCGGCCGATGTTCGCGAGTATCGAGCCGACCGGGGTGCGCTGGGCCGACGGCAGCTTCACGGAAGCGGACGTGATCATCTGGGCGACCGGGTTCCGTCCGGAGGTGCGGCACCTGGCCCCGCTGAAGCTCCGCGCCACGGGCGGCGGACTCGTCGTCGGATCAGGGGCGAGCTGGACCGACCCGAGGATCTTCCTCGCCGGGTACGGGCCCCAGGCGAGCACGATCGGCGCGCACCGGGCCGGCCGGATGATCGCCCGCCAGGTCGTCGCCCTGCTCTGACCCGTCTCCCGGCTCAGCGGGCGAGGAGGTAGCCGGCGGCGCAGACCGCGATGCCGAGCAGCAGGGTGCCGACGAGGTTGAGAACGGCGGAGCGCCAGCGGCCCTTGAGTGCGAGGTCGATCGTCTCGACGCTCCAGGTGCTGAACGTCGTCAGCCCGCCGCAGACCCCGGTCAGGAGCACGAGCCGGAGGTCGCTGCTGAGCACGGCGCGCTCGGCGAGCCCGAGGATCACGCCGCCGAGCAGAGCCCCGGCCACGTTGACGATCAGCACGCCGATCGGCAGGCGGCCCGGTCCCACCGGGAGGGCGCGCGATACGAAGTACCGCACCACGGCTGCGGCACCGCCGCCGGTGACCACGGCGGCGAAGACGAGGGCGTTCATGACCGAGCCCCGGCATCCGCTGCGGGGCGGTGACGGATGCGCCCGCCGAGCCAGACGCCGAGCGCGGCCGCCGGGAACCCCAGCAGCAGCGTCGCGAGCAGGTACAGCCCCGCCAGCGGCCACGACGAGGCCGCGCCGAGGGAGACGAGGGACACCATCACGGCCGAGAACGTCGTGAAGGCGCCCAGCGCGCCAGGGCCGAGCAGAAGCTTGAGCCAGACCGGAACCGCGGGGCGGGTCCAGAGGCCGGCGACGAGCCAGCCGAGCACGAACGCCCCGACGGTGTTGATGATCAGGGTGCTGGCCGGGAACTGGGTGTCGTTGTGCGGCAGCGCACGGTCGATGCCGAGCCGCAGGGCCGTGCCGATGATGCCGCCGGCGAATACGGCCAGTGCGTTCCGCACCGGGTTATTTGCGCTTCCGGCGCCGGGCGCCGGGGCGGGCGGGCTGCCCGGGGCGACCCGCGGCGGCTCCCGACTTGCCGGCGGCTCCGGCAGCGGATGCCGCACCCGAGCCGGTCTTCCCCGCTGCGGCCACCGCGGCAGCGGCCTGGATCTCGAGAGCAGAGGTCGCCGGGGCGAGCGGGCGCCGGGGGATCGGGCGCGGGCGCACCGGCTCGCCGCGACGGTCCTGGCCCGGGATCGGGCGGGACCTGCGGCCGTAGATGAGTTCGGAGGAGTCGAGCAGCCAGGGCACGAGCGCGATCGTGACACCGTGCACGAGCATCAGTTTCTGGCGGAGGCGCCGGGCCTTGTGGTTGTGCAGCAGGTTCTCCCACCAGTGCCCGACGATGTAGATCGGGGTGTAGATGGTGACGACCTCGGAGCCGTGCGCGGCGCGGCGCTCCTTGATGTAGCTGATCAACGGCCAGCTGATGTCCCGGTACGGCGACTCGACGATGCGCAGCGGCACCTGGATGTTCTGCCGGACCCAGTCGCGCTGCAGCTGTTTGGTCTCTTCTTCGTCGATCGAGATGTGCACGGCCTCGATGCCCTCGTGCCGGGCGGCGATCGCGTAGTCGAGCGCCTTGAGCACGGGCTTCTGCATCTTGCCGACGAGCACGATCGCGTGGTCACCGGTGGAGCCGAAGGTCGTGTCAGGGTCGACTTCGATCTCCTTGGCGACGTCCCGGTAGTAGCGGTTCACGCCGAGCATCAGGGTGAACAGCACCGGCATCATCACGAAGACGAGCCACGCGCCGTGGGTGAACTTGGTGATCGTCACGACGATGAGCACCACGCCGGTCAGGGCTGCACCGAAGCCGTTGATCGAGAGGCTCGTGATGATCGAGGCGCGGTTCGGCGGGTTCGTCTTGAGCAGGGTGAGCCAGTGCTTGACCATGCCGGTCTGGCCGAGGGTGAACGACACGAAGACGCCGATGATGTACAGCTGGATCAGGACCGTCAGGTTGGCCTGGAAGACGATCAGGATCAGGCAGGCGAAGAGGGCGAGGAGCACGACGCCGTTCGAGTAGATCAGCCGGTCGCCGCGGGTGCTGAGCGACTTCGGTGCGTAGGAGTCCTTCGCGAGCACCGAGCCGAGCAGCGGAAAGCCGTTGAATGCCGTGTTCGCAGCGAGCAGCAGCACGGCGGCGGTCGCGGCCTGCAGCACGAAGAACATGATCGAGTTGTTGCCGAAGGTCGCCGCGGCGATCTGGGCGATCAGGCTCCGCTGCGGCGACGTGGCGCACTCGGCCCAGCCGATCAGGTCGCAGGGGTTCTCCGCGTAGTGCACTTTCGCGATCAGCGCGAGGGTCGTGAGGCCGATGAACATCACGATCGCGATGCCGCCCATCAGCACGAGGGTGCGCTGGGCGTTCTTGACCTTCGGGTGTTTGAAGGCCGGAACGCCGTTGGCGATCGCTTCGACGCCGGTCAGGGCGGAGCATCCGCTCGCGAAGGAGCGCAACAGCAGCAGGATGAACGCCGACTGGGCAAGGTTCTCGGCGTGCACGCCGAAGCTCGCGGACTCGGCGACGGGCGCATCACCGAAGATGACCCGCACGAGGCCGACGACGACCATCAGGATCACGCTCGCGATGAACAGGTAGGTCGGGAAGGCGAAGGCCTTGCTCGACTCGCGCACGCCGCGCAGGTTGACGGCGGCGAGCATCACGACGAAGAAGACGGCGAGCTCGACCCGGAAGTTCACGAGTTGCGGCACGGCCGAGATGATGTTGTCAACGCCGCTCGCGACCGAGACGACGACGGTCATCACGTAGTCGACGAGCAGGGCGGATGCGACGAGCAGGCCCGCGCGTTCGCCGAGGTTCTTGGAGGCGACCTCGTAGTCCCCGCCACCGGAGGGGTACGCCTTGATCAGCTGGCGGTAGGACGCGACGACGACGACAAGCAGGAGCACGACGCAGGCCGCCACCCAGGGGGCGAAGCTCAGGAAGGCGAGCCCGCCGAGGGTCAGGATCATCAGCAGTTCCTGCGGGGCGTACGCGACGCTCGACAGCGGGTCGCTCGCAAAGATCGGCAGGGCGAGGTGTTTGGGCAGCAGCTGACCCTCGAGATGCTCGGTCGAGAGTGGTTCGCCGATGATCCACCGCTTCGCGGAGCGAGTTTCTGGCGCTTGGGAGCCGTCTGGTGTCACGAGGGATGACACTACTCCGTTGGACACGACTGTCAAACTTCCGGGAATAGGGCGAGCCCCACGCGAGTTGGGGTACCCCCGCACCCCGCACTCCGCACCTCACCGCCGTCCGCGAAAGCGGGTGAATCGTCGGTGTGCCGCAGCGAAAACGGCGATTCACCCGCTTTCGCGGGTCAGGGGGACTGTGCCGCGTCGATCACCCGCCAGAGCGAGGTTCGCAGGGCGGTGAGCTCGTCCAGTGTCATGCCGAGGCTGTCGATGATGCGCGGCGGGATCGTGAGGGCGTCCTCGCGGAGTGCTCGACCGGCATCCGTCAGCGTGATGTCGAGCACGCGTACGTCGCGCGCATTGCGACTGCGGCCGACCAGGCCGGCGGCCTCGAGGCGCTTCAGCAGCGGGGAGAGGGTCGCGGGTTCGAGGCGCAGCTCGGCGCTGAGGTCGGAGACCGAACGCGGGCTGCGTTCCCAGAGGGCGAGAAGCACGAGGTACTGCGGATGCGTGAGGCCGTACGGCTCGAGGATCGGCCGGTACACCGAGATCACACTGCGGGACGCGATCGCGAGGGCGAAGCAGACCTGGTCCTCGAGGCGGAGCAGGTCGGGCGCGGACGCGGGCACTGTCGCGGAACCGGTCGTGCCCGGGAAATCGTCTGTCATCGGTTTGTCCCGCGCCTCTGCTGTTCCCCGTCGCGGCCGTCTCGACGGAATTGATTAGTGTACTAATCGTAATTAATTAGTACACTAACCATTATGACACGCGCACCGAGACGAGGAACCGGCGAACCGGGCGATTCTGACGACAGGCCGTCGGGCGAACACGGCCTCGCGGGCGCCGTGTCCTGGCTGAATCGCACGCTGCTGCCCTGGATCGGGCCGCCGCCGCTCGGCCCGTACACGACGGAGACGACCGAGCAGAAGCAGGCGGAGCGCGCCGAGGCGACCTGCCCCCTCTGTGGCGAGCTGATGAGCCGGCACGAGATCGACCGCTCGGGCGAACGCACTCAGATCCACCACCCCGCCCCCGCAGCCCCCTGATCCCGCACGCCGCCCCCCCGACGCATCCCCGGAAAAGTGCACTCTCGCGGACGGGCGAGGCGCGGGTCAGCGGGGCAGGGCGTCCAGGATGGCGGCGCGCACCTCGGCGAGGCGGGCGCGCAGGTCCGAGACGGTCGCGGCGGGCACCCGGGCGTGCACGGCCTCCTTGCGCAGGTCCGCGCGGAGCTGCTGGCGGAATTCGTTCAGCACGAGGTCGGCCTCGCGCAGCGCGCGATTGGACTCGAGGCGACGGTCGGTCGAGGTTCCCGAGGTGGTCCCGGCCGCCGCAGGCTGGCCCTCTGCGCCCGTCGACCCCGCGCTCACGCCGTCGGTGGAATCCGCGCCCGCCGAACCCGAACCCGGAGGCGTGCCTGCGGAACCGGAACCCGCGGGATCCGCCGGGCCGGCCGTACCCGGAAACGTGGAGCCTGAACCGGCACCCGTACCCGTGTCCGGAACGGCGGAACCGGTGGTGGGAGTCGAACCCCCACGTGCTCGGCCGCCCGCTCCGAAGCCCGCGTCATCCCTGGCCCGCCTGGCGGCAGCTGCGAGATCGGTGCGCAGGCTCGTCATCGCCGCGGCGACCCCGGACCGCACCTCGTCCGCGAGCCGGCGCACCGAGTCGGTGACCTCGTCCTCGAGTGCGTCGAGGTCGCCCCCGCGCGCAAGGAGCTCTTCGCGTCCGGCGTCGGTGATCTCGTAGACGGTCTTGCGGCCGTCCGTCGACTTTGTGACGAGGCCCTCCTCCTCGAGCTTGGCCAGTCGTGGATAGATCGTGCCGGCGCTCGGGATATAGGTGCCGCCGAACCGGTCGCTGAGTGCCTGGATCAGCTCGTAACCGTGCCGCGGCTGCTCGGCGAGCAGGCTCAGCAGGTAGAGCCGCAGGCTGCCGTGGGCGAAGACGGGAGTCATGCCGAGGCCCCCGTTGCGGTGTTCGCCGGGGCCTCGCCCGGCGCTTCGAACCCGGCGGCTGCGCTCGGGGCGCTCGCCGGGGCCTCCGCCGCCGCGGCCGGACGCCGGACGATCGAGATGTCACCGGAGACGGAGTTCGCGTGCAGTTCGAGCCAGCTGCCCGCGAGCACGCCCGTACTCGACTCGTAGCCCTTTCCGAGGGTGCCCTTGACGGTCTGGTCGTCGAGCTGGAGGACCCCCGAGATGGTGTTGAGGTGGTACTTGATCGGGAGGCCGGCCTCGACGCGTGCGGTGAGGTTGCCGCTCACGGTGTTCGTGTTGACGGTGTCCGGCGAGGCCTCGAGGTCGAGGAACACGTTGCTCGCGACGCCGTCGACGCTGAACCGGCGGATGCTGCCGCTCGCGGTGACATCGCCGGAAACGGTGTGCGTGGTGATGTCGCCGGAGTGGTTGCTGACCGAGATCTCGCCGTTGATCGCGTTGACTTCGATGTCGCCCGTGACGCCGTCGACGACGAGGTCACCGGAGACGGTGTTGAGCTTGAGGTCGCTGCGGAGGCCCGTGATGAGCGCGCCGGCCGAGACCACGCCGAGCTTGAGGGCGACGTCGCGCGGGACGGTGATGCTCACGTCCGCCCGGGCGCTGCCGCGGAAGGAGGCGAAGACCTCGATGAAGTTGTCCCAGCGCAGCTGCGGGTGGTCCACCTCGAGGGTGTCCCCGTCGAGGGAGATGCGGAGGTCCTTGCCGCTGACGCTGTGCACCTCGACGCGGGTGAACGGTTCGTCGTGGCCGATGATGTCGACCTTGCCGCCGATCAGCCCGACCTTGAGCCGGTTGACGAGTTCGACGTCGATCACCCGGGTCTGCCCGGGGGCGACCAGCCATTTTTCGAGTGCCATTGTGTGCTCCTTCTGTGGGCATCCGCTGCGGACGCCGGAAACTTTTTCGCGCTATATCGCGTCTGGTGTAATTCACGATATATCGCGTTGCGGCGGTGCGCAACCCCCGTGTGGGCGCGCGCGCGGGCGGGTGCACGTCAGTAGAGGAAGATCGGCAGCCAGGCCGGGGTGTGCGCATGCACGATCACGAGGAAGACGACGAGGTCGAAGAGCAGGTGCACGACGATGACGTAGCCGAGTGACCTGGTCAGCGCGAAGGTGAAGCCCTGCAGGAGCGCGAAGGGGAAGGTGATCAGGGGGCCCCAGCTGCGGTAGCCGAGTTCCCAGAGGAACGAGGTGAAGATCACCGCCTGGAGCAGGTTCGCGAGCCAGTCCGGGAAGTGCCGGCGCAGCAGCGCGAACACGGTGCAGATGAAGAAGAGCTCGTCCCAGATCCCGACGAAGCCGACACCGACGAAAAGCCGCCCGATCTCGTCCGGCGCGGTGACGGTCGGCCAGTTGTGAAAGGCGCCGGAGCGGATGAAATAAGTCGGCAGAATCGCATAACCGAGCGCGATCACGACGACCAGGTACCCGAGCGCTGCGGATGTCCAGGGTCGCCCGGTGCGGATCGGGAACCGGATCGCCCGCTCGCGGTAGAGGTGGCGCGAGACCAGGTACGGCAGGAGCACCGCGAGCGTGAGCACCGCCCCCATCAGCGCCATGTTCGGGTAGTCGATGTTGGCGGCGAGGGAAATGGTGCTGATCAGCAGGAGGCCGAGGGCGACGAGCGCGAGGTCCCGGGCGAGCGGACGGTCGATGACGACGGCCGCCGCGAGGGCGATTCCGAGCAGCAGATAGCCGGCGGGGATCGAGACCGGCGTGTGCACTCCGAAGAGCAGCACCGCTGACGCCGAGACCAGGGACGCGGGCACGAGGCGGAGCGCCAGGCGCGCGCGGGGCCGCGCGGCGGCATCCGTCGCCTCGGTCATGTCGTGCATGCCACATGGTACCGAACTCGATTCGATCCCCCGGGTTGACCTTGACGCAACGTCAAGAATTATTGTGGTGAACACAACGGACGGGGAGTGGACATGGACTGGTCGATCCAGGAAATCGCGCGGCTCGCGTCGACGACGAGCCGCACCCTGCGGCACTACGGCGATCTCGGGCTGCTCCCGCCGAGCCGGATCGGTGCCAACGGGTACCGCTACTACGACGCGGCGGCGCTCGTGCGGCTCCAGCGCATCCTGATGCTGCGCGCGCTCGGGCTCGGGCTGCCCGGCATTCGCGAGGTGCTCGACCACGAGACGGATGCCGCCCGCGCCCTCGGCGCGCACCTCGCCTGGCTGCGCGGCGAGCGTGACCGCCTCGATCGCCAGATCGGCTCGGTCGAGCACACCATCACCACCCTGAACAGGAAGGAACAACTCATGGCAGAGAACATGTTCGACGGATTCGATCACACCGAACACAAGGAGGAGGTCGAGCGACGCTGGGGAGCCGCGGCCTGGGCGAGCGGCGACGCCTGGTGGCGCGGGATGAGCGCCGCGGAGAAGACGGCGTGGCAGCAGCGGCAGGAGCGGCTCCTCGCGGACTGGCGTGCGGCGGCCTCAGCCTCCGGAGCCTCCGGCGGCCTCGACCCGGCGGGAGCCGAGGCCCAGGCGCTCGCGCAGCGGCAGTTCGACTGGTTGCGGGCCATCCCGGGCACCCACGGCGGCGGTCCGGGCGGCACAGGCCCCTCGAAGGAGTACCTCGCGGGCCTCGGCGAGATGTATGTCGCCGACGGGCGCTTCGCCGCGAACTACGGCGGCCCGCCCGGGGCGGCCTTCGTCCGCGCGGCCCTCCTGGCCTACGCCGACCGCAACCTCTAGCGCGCGTCGGCCAGGGTCGAAGCGGGCGAGGGCGTCCGAGGCGCCGGGAGCGGCAGCGCGAGGCGGGGGATGGTCCACTGGCAGAGCGGACCGACGAGCGCCGCGAACAGCACTGTGCCGATGCCGACATTGCCGCCGAGCACCCAGCCGAGTGCGAGCACGGTGCCCTCGATGCCGGTGCGCACGATCCAGATCGGCCAGCCGGTGCGCCGGTGCAGGCCGGTCATCAGGCCGTCGCGGGGTCCGGGACCGAGGTGCGCCCCGATGTAGAGGCCGGTCGCGACGGCGAGCAGCAGCACGCCTGCCGCGAAGAGCAGCGCGCGCAGCCACAGGTCGAGGCCCGCGGGCACCAGCCAGAGGCCGACATCCACCGACGGGCCGACGAGGAGCGCGTTGATCACGGTGCCCACGCCCGGCTTCTGGCGCAGCGGGATCCAGAACAGCAGCACGACGCCGCTCAGGATGACGGTCAGCAGGCCGAACCCGAGGTGGGTGTGGCCGTCGATGCCCTGGGTGAGCACGTCCCAGGGCGCGACGCCGATCGCGCCGCGCACCATCAGCGCGATCGCGATGCCGTACAGGAAGAGGCCAATAAGCAACTGAATGAGGCGACGGGTCATGGAAACCAATCCAATTGCACGAGTGGACTGTTATCAAGTAGCCAATCTGTCTAGAGTGGCCTCATGTCGGACACCCAGCTCAGCGCCCGTGCCCTCGAGTCGAAGCTCGGCGAGTGGCGCACCGGCGGGAGCGCCTACCGGGGGCTCGCCGATCGCATCCGCCTGCTCGCCCTCGACGGCCGCCTGACCGCCGGCACCCGCCTGCCCGCCGAACGCGAGTTGGGCGTGCGCCTCGGGCTGAGCCGCACGACCGTGACGGCCGCCTACCGCGAGCTGCGCGCCGCGGGGCTGCTCTCGAGCGTGCGCGGCTCCGGCAGCGTGGTGCGGCTGCCGGGCTCCGGCGCAGGCTCCGGCGCGGCGGCCGGTCCGGGCTCAGGGAGCGCATCCGGCGACACCGGTGTCCTCGATCTCAGCAAGGCGACGATGTCGGCCCTCGGCGGGCTGGCGGATGTCGCCGCGCGGGCAGCAGAGGACCTCTCGCGCCACCTGAATGGTCCGGGCTTCGATCCGGTCGGCATCCCGGAGTTGCGCGCGGCGATCGCCGAACGCTACCGGGTGCGTGGGCTTCCGACCGACCCGGACCAGATCATGGTGACGATCGGCGCCCAGCACGCGATCTCGCTGCTCGCCCGGGTGCTCGTCAGCCGCGGCGACCGGGTGCTGATCGAACAGCCGAGCTACCCGCACGCGGTTGAGGCGCTCAGCGCGGCCGGGGCGCGGCTCGTGCCGGTGAGCGTGACGGCGCGTGGGGGCAACGGCTCGTCCGGCTGGGACGAGCCCGCTCTGCTCCAGGCCCTCCGTGGCAGCAATCCCGTGCTCGGCTACCTGATGCCCGACTTCCACAATCCGACAGGGCAGACCATGCCCGCCGAGCAGCGGACCCGCGTCATCGAGGCCGCCGCCCGGCAGGGCACGGTCCTCATCGCGGACGAGACCATGGGCGAGCTGAGCATCGACCGGCCCGACGATTTCATGCCGTTCGCGGCATACACGCAGGGCGAGCCGGGAAATGCGGGAATGAACGGCCAGGGACGAGGATCTGGCGCCGGCGTCCGCGCCACGGTCGTCACGGTCGGCTCGGTGGGCAAGACCATCTGGGGCGGCCTGCGCATCGGCTGGATCCGGGCGGAGCCCGCGCTGATCCGCCGGCTGGTTGTCGCGCTCACGGCACTGGACATGGGCACGCCGATCCTCGAGCAACTCATCGTCACCCGGATGCTCCCGGAGATGCCGGCGATTCTCGAGCGTCGCAGCCGCGAGCTCCGGGCCGGGCGCGACCACCTCGAGGCGCTCCTCTCCGCGCGCTTCCCCAAGTGGACCGTGCCGCACGTCGACGGCGGCCTCACGGCGTGGGTCAACCTCGGGCGACCGGTGAGCTCCCAGCTCGCGCTCGCCGCGCGCAACCACGGCCTGCTCGTGCCGGCCGGTCCCCGCTTCGGCGTCGACGGCGCCTTCGAGCGATTCCTGCGGGTCCCGTTCTGCCACGGCGTGTTCGAGATGGAACGCGCTGTGGACGCACTGGGCCTGGCCTGGGGGACGCTGCTGCGGCATCCGCTGCCCGACACCGGGTACCTCGCCGACGTCGTCTGACTGCGAGGTGCCCCAACGCGCCGAACCGGGGGGGCGAAACGCGACACGGGCGTCACGCGGCGATGCGATACTGAGCCATGCATTTTCTCGCCGTGCTGAGCATGAAGAACAGGGCCCTGATCGCCCTGATCACGATCGTCGCCGCCATCTTCGGCAGCCTCGCCCTCACGAGCCTCAAGCAGGAACTCATCCCCTCCCTGCAGCTGCCGCAGTTGCTCGTCTCCACGAGCTACCCCGGCGCCTCGCCCGAGGTCGTCAACGACGACGTCTCGACCCCGATCGAGACCGCGATCCAGGGCATCGCGGGCCTCGAATCCACCTCGACGACGAGCAGCACGAACTCCTCACTCGTCAGCGCCACGTTCACGTACGGCACCGACCTCGTCAAGGCCGAATCCCGCATCAGCCAGGCGATCAACCGCATCAAGACCCGGCTGCCCGACAACCTCGACCCGCAGGTGATCAGCGGCAGCATCGACGACTTCCCGGTCATCTCCCTCGCGGTCGCCGGCGGTGACCAGGCCACCCTCGCCGACGACCTCAAGCGCAGCGTGCTCGGCGACATCCGCGACGTGTCCGGGGTGCGCGAGGCCGCGCTCGTCGGCGACGTCGGCCGCCGGGTCACCATCACAGCGGATGCCGCGGCCCTGGCCGCCCGTGGCCTCAGCACGCAGGCCATCCGTTCGGCGTTGCAGCAGAACGGCGCGCTCATTCCCGCCGGCTCGCTCACCGAGGGCGACAAGACCCTGTCGGTCCAGGCCGGCGGCAGGCTGACCTCGGCCGCGGACATCGCCGCCCTGCCGCTCCTCGCAACCGGCGCCGGCACCGCCCCTGGCGCCGATCCGGGCACTGCCCCCGCCGCCCCGCCCACGATCGGCGACGCCGCCACCGTCGTGCTCGGCGAGAACCCCATCGCGAGCATCTCCCGCGTCAACGGCCAGCCGGCCCTCACGATCGCGGTCACGAAGGTGCCCGCCGCCAACACGGTCGACGTGTCCACGGCCGTCCGCGCGATCCTGCCGAAGCTCCAGGATGCCGTCCCCGGCACGACGTTCACGGTCGTCTTCGACCAGGCGCCCTTCATTCAGGAGTCGATCAACGCGCTCACCCAGGAGGGCATCCTCGGGCTGGTCTTCGCCGTGCTCGTGATCCTCGTCTTCCTGCTCTCGGTGCGCGCCACGCTCGTCACGGCGATCTCGATCCCGACCTCCGTGCTGATCACCTTCATCGGCCTGCAGGGCGTCGGCTACTCGCTCAATATCCTCACCCTCGGTGCCCTCACGATCGCGATCGGCCGTGTCGTCGACGACTCGATCGTCGTGATCGAGAACATCAAGCGCCACCTCGTGCCCGGGGTGGACCGTTCCGAGACCATCGTCGCGGCCGTGCGCGAGGTCGCCGGCGCGATCACCGCGTCGACGATCACGACCGTCACGGTCTTCCTGCCGATCGCCTTCGTCGGCGGGTCCACCGGCGAACTCTTCCGCCCCTTCGCCCTCACCGTCACGATCGCGCTGCTCGCCTCCCTGCTCGTCTCGCTCACGATCGTGCCCGTGCTCGCCTACTGGTTCCTGCGCGCCCCGAGCCCCAAGCCCGCCAATCCCGCCAAGGCGCCGAAGCCCGGCAAGACACCGAAGTCCGCCAAGCCGGGCACGACCCCCGAGACCGCCCCCGTCCTCGTGACAACGGATGCCGCCGCTTTCGCGGCCGCCGACCCGACCGGCCCCGTCACGCTCGCGTCCGAGTCCGCGCCAGGGACGACCGTCGCCGACCCCGACCCCGACCCCGACCCCGACCCCGGCGTCGCCCCCGCCGCCGCGCCGGTTTCGGCGGAATCGGACCGCGACCGCGCCGTTTTCGGCAGCCCGCTCCCAGAACCGCAGGCGCGGGCTGCCGAAACCGCCGCGCCGGTGGACCACCTTGGCGAATTCGCACCTGAGGCACCGACCCCCGCGGCGGCGACCCCGGCGACCCCGGCGGCCCCGACGGCCACCACGTCCCGGCGCACCCGGCGCGCAGCATCCGCCCCGGCCCCCGCGATCGCAGAGGAGCCGAGCCGGCTGCAGGCCGGATACCTGCCGATCATCCGCTGGACGCTCCGGCACGCCGTCGCCACCCTGCTGCTCTCCGTGCTCGTGCTCAGCGGAACGGTCGCGATCATCCCGTTCATGAAGGTCAACTTTCTCGGGTCGACCGGTCAGACCACGTTCCGGGTCGCCCAGGCCCTCCCGGTCGGCACGAGCCTCGCCGCCCAGGACACCGCCGCGACGACGGTCGAAACGGCCCTGCGCGGCACGCCGGGCGTGAAGATCGTCCAGGTGTCGATCGGCGGCGGCAGCGCCCTCGCCGCGTTCGCCGGGGGAGCGCCGACCACGAGCACCGTGACCTACTCGATCACGACAGACGGCGTGGCCAAGCCCGACGCCGTGCAGGACGCCGTCCGCGGCAAGCTCACCGCACTCACTGATGCCGGCGACTTCTCGGTCACGGCCGGCGGCGGCTTCGGCGGCACCTCGGACATCGCCGTCGACATCACCGCGGCCAACGGCGCCGACCTGCAGACAGCAAGCGACAGCATCCTCGCCGCCGTGAAGAAGCTCGACGCGATCAAGGAGAGCTCGAGCAACCTCGCCGCATCCCGACCCTACCTCGCCGTGACGATCGACCGCACGAGGGCCGCCGCCGCCGGACTGAGCGAGCTCGCCCTCGGCACCCTCGTCTCCCAGGCGATGCAGCCGAGCGTCGTCGGGTCGATCGTGATCAACGAGGCGAACCTGTCCGTGTATCTCACCGGGGCCAGCTCGCCGGAAACGACGGCCGAGCTCGCCGCCCTGCCGATCCCGACCCTCGCCGGGCCGGTCGCGCTCAGCACCCTCGCGACCGTCGAACAGGTCGACGGCCCGGCCACCCTCACCACGACGAAGGGCCTGCGCACCGCGACGGTCTCGGCGACGCCGAACAACAACGACCTCGGCACCGCCAACGCCCAGATGGCGACCGTGCTCGCCGACACGACCCTGCCGACCGGCGCGACCGCGACCCTCGGCGGTGTCACGAAGGACCAGACCGACGCGTTCCAGCAGCTCGGCATCGCGCTGCTCGCCGCGATCCTGATCGTGTACATCGTGATGGTCGCGACGTTCCGGTCGCTGCTGCAGCCGTTGCTGCTGCTCGTGTCCATCCCGTTCGCGGCGACGGGGGCCATCGCGCTGCAGGTGATCACCGGCATCCCCCTCGGAGTGCCCTCGCTGATCGGCGTGCTGATGCTGATCGGGATCGTGGTGACGAACGCGATCGTTCTGATCGACCTCGTCAACCAGTACCGGCGGCGGGGGCTCGACGTGCGCGAGGCGCTCGTCAACGGGGCCTCCCGGCGGCTGCGCCCGATCCTGATGACCGCGCTCGCCACGATCTTCGCCCTGCTGCCGATGGCGGTCGGCCTGACCGGCACCGGCGGGTTCATCTCGCAGCCGCTTGCCCTGGTCGTGATCGGCGGCCTGGTCTCCTCGACCCTGCTCACCCTCATCGTGCTTCCGGTGCTGTACTTCCTCGTCGAGGGCGGCCGGGAGCGCCGGGCTGTCCATCGCGAGGAGAAGAATGCAGCGCGCGCCGCCGCGGCGGCCGATGCGGGGACGAACCTCGGGTAAACGCGGGGTTAAACTGGGTGAAGCGGGGTAGGCAGCAGCCTCTGGCCCGGCACACCGGTCACACCGTCGCGGCCTCCAACTCGCGAGAGGCACTTCATGACCGGGCGTTCCCTGCTCTCCGACCCGTACCGCAACAAGGGCACCGCGTTCACCCGGGCCGAGCGGATGCGCGGCGGCATCACCGGGCAGCTCCCGCACGTCGTGCAGACCATCGAGCAGCAATCGGGCCACCTCTACCGGCGGTTCCTGGCCCGGCCTAACGACCTCGAGAAGCGCCTGTTCCTGATGGACGTCTGCGCGCGCAACCGCCGGCTGTTCTACTACGCGATGTCCCGGCACCTCGTCGAATTCCTGCCGATCGTGTACGCGCCGACCGTCGCCCAGGCGATCCAGCAGTACAGCGACTGCTACGCGGGCAGCGACGTCGCCTACATCTCCGCACTCGATCCCGAGAGCATCGGGGAGGCGCTCCAGATCTACGCCAACGGCCGGGACATCCGCCTGATCGTCGCGACCGACGGCGAGGGCATCCTCGGCATCGGCGACTGGGGCGTCAACGGGGCGGAGATCCTCACGGGCAAGGTCGCCGTGTACACCGCGGCAGCCGGCATCGACCCCGCCCAGATCCTGCCGGTGTTCATCGACGTCGGTACCGACAATGCCGGGCTGCTCGCCGACCCGCGGTACCTCGGGAACCGGTTTCCGCGCATCCGCGGCGCCGATTATGACCGGTTCATCGACGACTTCGTGCAGACGGCCCTCGGGCTGTTCCCTGGCGCGCTGCTGCACTGGGAGGACTTCGGCCGCGCGACGGCGGCGCCGATCCTCGAGCGGTATCGCGACAGCATCTGCACCCTCAACGACGACATCCAGGGCACCGGCGTCACGATCCTCGCCGCCCTGAACACGAGCATGCTGATCTCCGGGTTGACCCTGGGCGACCAGCGCGTGTTGATCTTCGGCGCGGGGACCGCCGGGATCGGCATCGCCGACCAGATCGTCGACGAGCTCGTCGTCACAGGGGGGCAGTCCCTCGCCGAGGCCGAGGCCCGGATCTACCTGATGGACCGGCAGGGGCTCATCGTCGACAGCCTGCCCGACCTCACCGCCGGCCAGCGCCGATACGCCCGGTCAGCACGGGAACTGGCCGGCGATGCGTTCGCGCCCGCGCTCGCCGACCCGCGCTCGCTGCAGGGCGTTATCGCCGCCGTGCACCCGACCGCGCTCATCGGCACCTCGACCCAGTTCGGCGCCTTCACCGAGGCTGCCGTGCGTGAGATGTCCGCCCACGTCGAACGCCCGCTGATCTGCCCGATCTCCAACCCGGCCGAGCTCGCCGAGGCGACCGCGGCCGACGTGATCACCTGGACGGCCGGCGCCGCCCTCGTGAGCACCGGCTGCCCGTCTGCCTCCGTGCGGTTCGACGGGGTCGACTACGAGATCGGCCAGGGCAACAACGCCCTGATGTATCCGGGGATCTGCTTCGGAGCGATCGTCGCCCGGGCGACCGTGCTGAACCGGGCCATGCTCCTCGCCGCCGCGCACGCGATCGCCGGCATGGTCGACGTGACCCGGCCGGGCGCGGCCGTGCTGCCCTCGTTCCGCGACCTGCCAGAGGTGTCGCGCCGCGTCGCCGTCGCCGTGGTCACCCGGGCGGTGCGCGATGGCGTGAACGGCGTCGCCATCGCCGACCCCGAGGCCGCGGTCGCCGCCGCGACCTGGCGCCCCGGCTACTAGACGATCCGCTCCGTCGCGCCCGGCCTCGCCGGCTGTACGCTTCGCCGCGCCCGGCCTTTCCGACCGTCCGCCGGCCTCCACCGGCATGCCCCGGGGCTAACTCAGGAGATTCGCCTCGGCGACGGCACGCATCCGCGCGTTTCCGGGCCGTTGCTTCGAGCTGACGCGAATTCTTCCTGAGTTAGCCCCACGCTGCTCGGATGAGGGCGGGTGCGGCGCTTGAGGCGTGGTGCCCGGGAACACACTGGCTAGGCTCGAAGGATGGCCACCCCCGATTTCATCCTCGAACTGCGCAAAAGCATCGGACACGCCCCGCTCTGGCTCATCGGCGTCACCGCGGTCGTCGTGCGCGGCGACGAAGCGCTCCTCGTTCGCCGCGCCGACAACGGCAACTGGTCGAACGTCGCCGGCGTCGTCGACCCCGGCGAAGAGCCCGCGGATGCCGCGGCCCGCGAGATCCTCGAGGAGTCCGGCATCGTCGCCGAGGTCGACACTCTCGTCGGTGTCTTCGCCCGCGAGCCCCTCCAATACGCCAACGGCGATCACGCCCAGTATCTCGACGTGCTCTTCCGCTGCCGGTGGGTGAGCGGCGAGCCGCACCCGGCCGACGGCGAGAATACGGCGGCCGCCTGGTGGCCGCTCGACGCGCTCCCGCCCCTGCCGGGCACTCACGACGAGCGGCTTCAGCTCGCCGTCACCCAGTCCGGGCCCGCGCACTTCCGCCGCCGCGACACCCAGGCCGACACCCAGGCCTAGCGCCGGTCGAGGCACACCCGAACAGGGGCATCCGCTCGACCTGACACGGCGGGGACACCCCTGCTATCGTGCTGTTCGAAACGAGCGGGACCCTCGCCCGGCATCCGTCGGAGCCGACGTCCCGCATGAGAGGGGCACACCCATGAAGGCATCGGCAGAACTCGGCGGCAACCTCCAGTCCGTCCTCGTCGACCTGATCGAACTCCACGTTCAGGGCAAGCAGGCGCACTGGAGTGTCGTCGGCCACAACTTCCGCGACCTGCACCTGCAGCTCGACGAGATCATCGACGATGCACGCATCTTCTCCGACGAGCTGGCCGAGCGGATGCGCGCACTCGACGCCCTCCCCGACGGACGCACCGAGACGGTCGCCAAGGACACCCACCTGCCGAAGTTCCCGGCGGGCGAGGTCGACACAGCGGAAACCGTCGTCATGATCACGGAACGTCTCGACGCGACGGTGAAGAACATCCGCAAGGTGCACGACGCCGTCGACGAAGAGGACCCGACGAGCGCCGATATCCTGCACGGCTTCATCGAGAAGCTCGAGCAGTACGCCTGGATGGTCAGCGCCGAGAACCGCCTGCCGCGCAAGGCGACCGCCAAGTCGCCGACCCGTCCCTCCGGCCGGGCCCTCACAGACATCGCGGACTGAGCCACTGGCCGCACCGGCACGCTCGGATCCGGACGCGGGTGCGGCGGCGAAGGCGAAACGACGAACACAGCGGAACTGGGGATGCGGCGAAGTGGACTCGGCGAGAGGAGGACGCCGAAACAGTGCACGCGGGTCAAGAATGACAAGCGAAGGAAGGCGAGGCCGCAGATGAACCAGCGAAACTTCGACAGTGAGAGTGCCCCGGTCTGGCTCGGTGCGCCCGGTGATCGCGAGGCGAGTGAGCAACTCCGCGTGGTCGCCGACGAGGCCTCGCTCGTGACCGGCGACACCGGGCGGGCGCTCCGCCTCGCAACGCACCTCGGTTCCCGTCTTCCGGACATCGGGGAGGGCAATACCCTGCACCTCTTCGAGACGCTCGCGACGGTCTCAGCGGCCGACCCGTCGGCGGCGCGCGTCACCGACGGTCATCTCGCCGCCCTCTCGATCCTGGGCCAGGCATCCGTCGAACCGGGACACCTGCCCGGCGGCGACGCGGACCGGACCCGCAGCTGGGGTGTCTTCGCGGCCGAAGCGCGCGGCACCCGCCTCGACGCGACCGAGTCGGAGCAGGGCTGGCGACTCGACGGGCTCAAGCCGTGGTGCTCGCTCGCGACCTCGCTGAGCAATGCCCTCGTCACGGCGCACACCTCGAGTAATGCGCTGCGGCTCTTCGCGGTCGACCTCGCCGAGCCGGGCATCACCGTGCTCGAGGACACCTGGGTCGGCAGGGGACTGCCCTCGATCACGAGCGGTCCCGTTGACTTCCGCGGCGTGCCCGCGGTCGCGATCCGCAAAGACGACTGGTACTTTGACCGGCCGGGCTCCGCCTGGGGCGGGATCGGCGTCGCCGCCTGCTGGTTCGGCGGCGCGGTCGGGATCGCCCGTCGGGTGTTCCGCGGCGCGCAGGACTGGCCGGCGGACCAGATCGCACGTGCGCACCTTGGCGCGATCGACGTGACCCTGAGCGCGTGCGGCGGCGCCCTCGCGGCAGCGGCAGCGTCGATCGACGACGGCACCGCGACCGGCCAGGCCGGGGCACTCCTCGCGGCGCGGGTGCGGGGTCTCGTCGCGCGTTCGGTCGAGGAAGTCATTGCCCGGGCCGGGCATGCGCTCGGCCCGTGGCCGCTCGCCTTCGAGGCCCGTCACTCGCAGCGGGTCGCCGACCTCGAGCTCTATGTGCGCCAACACCACGCCGAACGCGACGAGGCCGCGCTCGGCGCCCTGCTCCTCGACGGCGGTCCGGTTCCCGGCGGCGGTCCCTCGCCCTGGTGAGCGGGGCGTTTCAATCGGCACAGCAGCCCACCACGACAGGGATCCCACCCCGGTGGACGCACAGGGGTCCGATATGTCAGGATTCCGCCGTGACCACTCCACCGGAACGCCGGATGCTGCTCGACACCGCTGCCCTGTACTTCCGTGCGTTCTACGGCGTGCCCGACACCGTGCGGGCGCCGAATGGGCAGCCTGTCAACGCCGTGCGCGGCCTGCTCGACATCATCACCCGGCTCGTCACCGAGTTCCCGCCCACCGAGATCGTGGCCTGCTGGGACGACGACTGGCGGCCGCAGTGGCGCGTCGACCTGATCCCGACCTACAAGACCCACCGGGTCGCCGCGGTCGTCGAGCCTCCCGCAGCGGATGCCCCCACCGCGATCGAGGACGTCCCCGACTTCCTCAGCCCGCAGGTTCCGATCATCCGCGAGCTGCTCGCCGCGCTCGGAATCCCGGTGATCGGCGCCCCGCGGCACGAAGCAGACGACGTGATCGGCACCCTCGCCTCCCACGCGGACATCCCCGTCGACGTCATCACCGGCGACCGCGACCTCTTCCAGCTCGTCGACGACTCCCGTGCCGTGCGGGTGATCTACACCGGCCGCGGCATGGCCAGGCTGGAGACCTTGACGTATGCCGCGCTGGTCGCGAAGACGGGGGTCACCCCGGCGCAGTACGCCGACTTCGCGACCCTCCGCGGCGACGCCTCCGATGGCCTCCCCGGTGTCGCCGGAATCGGCGAGAAGACCGCGGCCACGCTGCTCGCTGACTTCGGCGACCTCGACGGAATCGTCGCAGCGGCCGCCGATCCGGCCTCGGCCATGGCAGCGGGTGTGCGCGGCAAGATCCTCGCCGCCGCCGACTACCTCAGGGTCGCCCCGACCGTCGTCAACGTCGTGCGCGACCTGCAGTTCCCTGCATTCGAAGCCCGCATCCGCCCGAGCACCCCGGAGCAGGACGCCGAGCTCGACCGTCTCTCCGCCGAATGGGGCCTCACGACCGCGATGCAGCGAGTTCGCGCCGCCCTGCTTGCCCTCGCCTGATCCGTTGGCCTCGACGTTGGCCTCGACGTTCGCCACGGCGGCCGTTCGAATGCTGCGGTTCAGGTACCGAGGTTGACTCCGCGGAGGGACAGGAAGGGGACGGCGTCGACGGCGGTCCCGTCGATCCTGACCTCGAAGTGCAGGTGGCAGCCGGTCGAGGCGCCCGTGCTCCCGACCCCGGCGATCACCTGGCCGGCAACGACGCGCTCACCGACGCTGACCAGGGTCTCTCCGGGGGCGATGTGCGCGTAGCCGGTCGTGATGCCATTCCCGTGGTCGATCAGGATCCAGTTGCCGTAGGTGCCCAGTACGCCTGCGGCCTCGACGACTCCGTCGGTCGCCGCATAGATGGCCGCGTCGCACCCGGCGCCGATGTCCGTCCCCCGGTGGAAGTCACCGACCCCGGCAACCGGGTGCACGAGACGCGGGCCGAATGCATCGGTGATGCGCCCTGCGGCTGGTCTGGTCCAGCCCTGTTCGCTGAGACGCCCGGTGTCCGCGACGGGCGCAGTTGCCGGGAACGGCTGGACCTCGCCCGCCGCCGTGGCGGCCGGAGCTGACCGGGCAAGGTCGGCGAGGGCGGCGGATGCGGCGTTGACGTCTTCCTGCGCCGCCGTGACCGCCGTGCGGGCGGCGGAAACGGGGACGGCGGCGATGACGACCTGAGCGGCGGCATCCTGCTTCTCGAGCGCCTGCTCCCGTTCGACGTCCGCGGCGACGCGACTGCGCACGTCGTCGAGATTCGCGGTCAGCCTGGACAGGGTATCCAGTGTTCCGAGCTGAAACAGCAGGTCATGGTCGGCCCTGTCGTCGAGCAGCGCGTCGAGGGTGCTGTTGCCGGATTGTTGCATCAGGCCGCGAACGAGAGTTGCCAGCACCCGGCGGGACGCGTCGGCGGTGACTCCTGCGCGTTCCCTGAGCGCATGCACGAGGTCGGCCCGACTGACAGCGGCCTCGTAGTCGGCGTGGGCTGAGGCGTCGGCAAGCTTCGCCGCACCCAGCCTGGTTTCCGTAGCGCGCAGGCGGGACTGGGCGGCCGCGACGGCGGCGGCGCGGCGGGCGGAGGCTTGTTCCGTCAGGGCCCTCGCGGCGTCGGCGGCGCGGGCGGCAGCGGCTGCCTGTCGTGCGGCCGCCGTCAGGGAGCGTGCCAGCGGGCCGAAAGCCTGCTGGGGTTCCGGCGCGACCAGCACCGGGGCCGGCAGGGAGGCCGGCGGGGTAGGCGACAGTGTCGGTGTGGGTTCCGGGGTCGTCGTCGCCGTCGGCGTCGGAAGAGGAGCGGGCGTTGGTTCGGGGGTGGGCGTCGGCGTCGGAAGAGGAGCGGGCGTTGGTTCGGGGGTCGGCGTCGGTGCCGGCGTGGGAGACGGAGCGGGCGCGGGTTCCGGCGTCGCCGTCGGCGCGGGCTCTGGCGACGGTGCCAGTGTGGGCGTGGGTTCCGGTGTCGCCGTCGGTGTTGCCGTCGACGTCGTCGCGGGCGTTGGATCGGGCGAGGGCGTGGGTATCGGATCCGGCGTGAGTGCGGTCGTTGCAACCGGAACCGGCTGGTCCACGGGCTGCGCGGCGTCCGCCTGTGCCGACGTCGGCATCCCCGTGATCACGAGCACGACGATCGCGATCGTCGCGAGCGGATGCGCCAGTCGGGAGGCCGCGTGAGTGTCCGCACGGCGACTGATTCGACGGACACCTCGTGGCGCACTCATGAGCCTCCGCAATCCAGCTTCGGGTGATGGACGGGCAGATCGACCGGGTCGATGCCCGGCCATCGTGACACGGTCCGGCCCGGGCGACAAGCGCGGCACGGGGCTTTGCCACGCCGGTCTCCGGGGAGGATGGGCTCCCATCCTGACCACCGCACCCTGGGCGGACAAGCCTCACGCTGGGGGTGCTCGACCACCCAATTCAGGGGGCAGCGAGGCTCGCCCCCCAATTTTGGGGAGGCGAGCATCC
Source organism: Cryobacterium sp. GrIS_2_6 (assembly GCF_035984545.1). NCBI lineage: Bacteria > Bacillati > Actinomycetota > Actinomycetes > Micrococcales > Microbacteriaceae > Cryobacterium > Cryobacterium sp. GrIS_2_6. Next base: position 3,116,204 of record NZ_JAXCHP010000001.1, on the reverse strand, counting down.
CTCAGGTGCGGCTCGGTCGACAGGTCGCGTCCGGATGCCGGCGCTCCGTCTGGGGAGCAACCGCTACCGTGCAGAGATCCGGTTCCCGGTTGAGTGCGCCTGCGAGCAGCTCGGTGAACGTGGTGTGGTCGTCGGCGAGCGGGATGCGAATCATTGTTCCCCCGGGTCGGTCGCTGCCCTGTCGGGAACTGGACTACCTGCGTGATCAGGTGATCATCATGGCCTCACCTGGCCGGTTCGTCCATGAATCGCGATACCCCCGTTCGGGACGAACCGGGCGCCCGTCGAGCACTCAGGCCAGCGGCCCCGTGACGGATGCCGCGGCATCCGCGACCGCGCCCGTCGCGACGATCTGCACGACGGCTTCGATCTCGGGGGAGAGGAAGCGGTCGTGCCCCGGACCCTCGGCAACGGTGCGGACGAGGTCTCGCACGGCGCCGGTCGCGGCTCCCGGCTGCAGCGGCGCGCGCAGGTCGAGCGACCGGGCGGCAGTCATGATCTCGATCGCGAGCACCCGCTCGAGACCGTCGAGGGAGCGGCGGAGCTTGCGGGCGGCGGCCCACCCCATCGAGACGTGGTCCTCCTGCATCGCCGAGGACGGGATCGAGTCGACCGAGGCCGGCACGGCGAGGCGCTTGAGCTCAGAGACGATCCCGGCGGCGGTGTACTGCGCGATCATCAGGCCGGAGTCGACGCCGACCTCGTGCGCGAGGAACGGCGGCAGGCCCTTGTTGCGGTGCGCGTCGAGGTGCCGGTCGGTGCGGCGCTCGCTCATGCTCGCGACGTCCGCGGCGGCGATCGCGAGGAAGTCGAGCACGTAGCCGACCGGGGCGCCGTGGAAGTTGCCGTTGGACATCACCCGGCCGTCGAGGGTGACCACGGGGTTGTCGACGGCGCTCGCGAGCTCGCGCCCGGCGATCAGGGCGGCGTGGTCTGCGGTGTCGCGGGCGGCGCCGTGCACCTGCGGGGAGCAGCGCAGCGAGTAGGCGTCCTGGACGGTGGGGTCCTCCGGGCCGGCGTGGAAGGCGAGCAGGGGTGATCCGGCGAGGATCGCGCGGAGGTTGCCGGCGCTCGCGGCCTGGCCGAGCTGGGGTCGAAGCGCCTGCAGGTCGGTGGCGAAGGTCGCATCCGTGCCGAGCAGCGCCTCGACGCTCATCGCCGCGGCGATATCGGCGGTCGTGAGGAGTCGGCTCAAGTCGGTCAGGGCGAGGACGAGCATGCCGAGCATGCCGTCGGTGCCGTTGATCAGGGCGAGGCCTTCCTTCTCGGCGAGCACGACCGGGGTGATTCCGGCCGCGGCGAGGGCCTCCCCGCCGCCCATCAGCGTGCCGCTGGCGTCGCGCACCCGGCCCTCGCCCATCACCGCGAGGGCGCAGTGGGCGAGCGGGGCGAGGTCGCCTGAGCAACCGAGCGACCCGTATTCGTGCACGACCGGGGTGATGCCGGCGTTGAGCACGGCGGCATAGGCCTCGGCCGTCGCGGGGCGCACTCCGGTGCGTCCGGTCATCAGGGTCGAGAGCCGCAGCAGCATGAGCGCGCGCACGACCTCGCGTTCGACCTCCGGCCCGCTGCCAGCGGCGTGGGAGCGCACGAGACTCGCCTGGAGCTGGGCGCGGCGGTCGCTCGTGATGAACGTCGACGCGAGCGCGCCGAAGCCGGTGGAGATGCCGTAGTGCGGGTTCACGTCGCTCGCAAGGCCGTCGATGATGGCACGGGTTTCCGCAACGCCGACGAGCGCGGCCGGGTCGAGCACGATGCGCGCGTCGAGGCGGGCGACGGCGACGACGTCTGCGAACGAAACTGCGCCCGCTCCGACGGTGACCGTGACTGTGGCTGTGGCTGTGGCTGTGGCTGTGATGCGTGCGGCGGTGGATGCTGCGGCCGGGTGGATGCCCGCGGTGACGGATTCTTCGGTGTGGCTCATGTTTCGATTGCACACCCTGCGCGGCCGCCAGGGGCACGGATACACTCGAATCTGTCCGGTATACCGGACATCTGGCGCACGAGACCGGCAGGAAAGGGGCATCCGGATGGTGGTCACACCGAAGGTCCCTGCCGCCCGGAACACCCTGCGGCTGCTCTCCCACCTTGCGGCCCAGCGCGGTCCGGCCCGGGCGAGCGCGATCGCGACGGCCCTCGACCTGCCGCGGTCGACGGTGTACCAGCTGCTCGCCGTGCTCGTAGAGCAGGGTTTCGTCGTGCACCTCCCCGAGGAACGCCGTTACGGCCTCGGTGTCGCAGCCTTCGAGCTCAGCACCGGATTCTCCCGTCAGCAGCCGCTGTCCCACCTCGGCCGCCCCCTCGTCGCGCAGCTCGTCGACCGGCTCGGCGAGAGCGCGCACCTCGTCGTGCTGCACGGCCGGGACGTGGTCTACCTCGTCGAGGAGCGCGCCCCGCGGCGGCCCTCACTCGTAACGGATGTCGGCGTCCGCCTCCCGAGCCACCTCACGGCGAGTGGGCGCGCGCTCCTCGCCGCGCTGCCCGCGGCCCAGCTGCGTGCGCTGTATCCGGACAAGGCGGCCTTCGGACGTCGGCAGGGTGAGGGTCCGGGGCAGGGGCCGCGGAGCTCGTCCGAGTTGCGTGCGCTGCTGACGACGGTGCGAGCCGACGGCTTCGCCCGCGAGGACGGGGAGATCACGCCGGGGATGGCATCCGTCGCCGTCGCCGTGCGGGACCACACCGGCTGGCCCGCCGCCGGGATCGCCGTGACCTTCCCCCGCGAGCGGATCGCCGAGGAGAAGTGGCCCGCGCTCGCCGCAGAGCTCGCCGGCACCGCCGCGGAGCTCTCCCGCCGCATCCACGGGCGTCCGTGACATCCGCCTCAGTGCGTGAACAGGGCGATCAGCAGGGCAACGTAGACGACGACGAAGACGGCCGGTGTCACGAACCGCACCACGTTCACCCACGGTGCCGCCGACAGGATGCGCAGGGTCACGGCTGACGTGCTTCCCACGGTTCGCAGGTCGGCGATGACAGCGAGGGCCTCATTGGCGGCGTTGATCTGCACGAGAGCACCGAGGATGCCGGAGGCCAGGAGCACGCCGGCCGCCGCGACCCGCACGCTCGGTGCGGCTTCGGCCAGGCCCAGGGCCAGGAAACCCACCAGTGCCGTGAGCAGGAAGGTCGGGGCGACCTGGGACACGATGACGTGCCAGCGGGTCTTGATCCAGAGGTTGACGAGCTCGGATTCGGTCATGCGGGGCTCCACTCCGGTCGCCGCGGACGGGCGACCTGCATCCATTCTCGCGCGGCGCATGCACCCGCGGGCCCTCGGTCACTACCGGGAGCCCGCAGCGCAGCGGATGCCCGGCTCAGTACCAGCCGACGCTCACCGAATGCGCCCAGGCGCCGCAGGGCGTTCCGTAGACGGCGGCGATGTAGCCGAGGCCCCAGTCGACCTGGGTCGCGGCGTTCGTGCGCCAGTCGGATCCGGCCGACGCCATCTTGCTTCCCGGTAGCGATTGGGGGATGCCGTACGCCCCGGAGCTCGCGTTGTAGGCGTCGGCCCGCCAGCCGGACTCCTTGTTCCAGAGCGACACCAGGCAGGTGTACTCGTTGCCGCCCCAGCCGCGCGCGCTGACCGCGCCCGCCGCGTATGCCCGGGCCGCAGCCGGAGACGACACGGTTGCGGACGGGGGAGCCGTGGTCGAGCCCGCGCCTGAGGAGCCGGAACCGGAGGATCCGCTCGAGCCTGAGCCGCCCGACCCGCTCGCCGCCGCCGGTTGAGCGGCCGCCGCTGCCGCAGCGGCCTGGGCCGCCGCGCTCGCCGCAGCCGCCCGCGCGGCCTCTTCCTGTTGCTTCTGGTACGCCGCGGCCGCGGCGACGCCGGCCCGGTAGGAGCGCTCCGTCTCGGCCGTCGTGTTCTTCAGGCTCGCGAGCTGGGCGTCGAGCACGTCCGAGCGCGTCCGTTGCTCGGCGAGCTGCGCATCGGCGGCGCGCTGGGCCTCGGCCGCGGCCGTCGCACGATCCTTCGCCTCGACGGCGAGGCGATCGCGTTCCGTCGACGCCGCGGCGGCTTGCTCCTCGAGGCTCTGCACGAGGTTGCGTTGCGCGAGCGCCCGGTCGCGGATGCCGGAGGTCAGTTCGCTCAGCCGGGTCGAGGTGCTGAGGGCCGACAGCAGGTCGCTCGCCTGGCCGGGAACCAGGAGCAGGGTGGCGACGGCGTCGCTCGCCCCGGAGCGGTACAGCTGTGCACCCAGGAGCCCGAGCTGGACATCCGCTGTCCGGGCCTTCTCGGTCGCGGTCGCGAGCTGGCGCGCGAGGACCGCGGCGTGCGCGGCGGCCGCGCGTGATTCTGTGTCGGCGGTGGCGGATGCCGCGCTCGCGGTGATCGCAGCGTCACCGAGCGTCGCGGCCTGGGTTTCGAGCCCGGTCAGCAGGGTCCCGATCCGGGACACCTCCGCCTCGGTCGCCGCCGTGGAGGCGCGGGCCGCCTCGACGTCGGCCCAGCTCGGATAGTCGTCGGCCTGGGCGGGAATGGCGACGGTCACGGCTGCGCCGAGCAGGGCGATGACGGCCGCCATCACGCTCCATGCCCTCACTCGTGATCGCACCTGTCTCCGCCCGCCGTCTACCGAGTGTAGTTCGCGGCCCTTGGACTGTCCCGGCCGGATTCCCGGGCGGCGACATCGGGAGGCCAGGTCCGGGCATCCGCCGGAACGGCCCGCATCAGGTCGCGGTCCGGGCCAGCCGAGGGCGGAGGGCTGCGAGGATCCGGGTCAGGTCCAGCGAGATCGCGGTCGCGGCGCCCATCGCCGTCGCGGGAGTGGCGTCGTGCCGGTTGTCCAACTCGGCCGTCAGCTGCGCCACGGCGGTCTCGGCCGTCTCGAATGCGCCAGAGTCCGTGAGGACGGCCTCTCCGTCCAGGCCCGACTCCCACTCGGTCAGCACCGCGACGACCGCGAGCAGGGCCCGGCCGAGTGGCGGCCTGAGCTCTGGACGCAGTTCGAGCGCGATCGGCGCCCCCCAGACCGCCCCGGCGAGCACATCGGTGAGGTCGCGGACGTGGAACGTCACGGTCTCGAGCGCGGCCAGGTCGTCCCGATCCCTGGCCAGGTCGCGCCGGTGGATGCGGGCCCGAGGGTTTCCCTTGCGGCTGTCTTCCGCGTGGAACAGGGCTTCGCGCACGTCGCGCGCGAGCGTGACGAGTTCCTCCCCGTGGCTCGCCCAGTCGTCGCGCTCGGGCGGCCAGTTCTCGGTGAGCGCCTCGGCCAGGTCGGAGAGGTGGCCGGCGAGCCTGCCGCGGTAGTGCGACAGCTGGCGGCCGACGGCGTCGAGTGTCAGAGGTGGCAGGATCAGGAGGTTCACGGCGAGTCCGATCACGATGCCCAGGGAAAGCTGCTCGAGGTAACCGATCGAGTACCCGTCCGCATTCGGTCCCCCGATGATGAGCACGAACAGGGCCGTGACGGGGATGTACTCCCGGTTCGCGCCGAACACGCCGGTCGCGGCGACGAGCGCGCCCACGCCAACGGCCAGCGATATGGTCAGCACATTCGGTCCGCTCACGAGCAGCACCGTACCCGCGAGCACGATCGCGACGAAGAGGCCGCCGAGGGTCTGCAGTGCGTTCCGAACGGAACTCATCAGCGTCGGGTACATGCTGACGAGCGCTCCGAGCGGCGCGTAATACGGGTACTCGTTGGCGGCCCCCGGCAGGTATCCGGCGACCGTCCACGCGATGGCCACGGCGAGGGCCGCCTTCGCCGCGGCCAGCAGCCGAGCTGCGGTCAGCTGCGATCCCACCCACCGGGGCGCGTGTCGCACGGTCTGCCGTACGCCCGATCGCGTCATCTGCGTCCCTTCCTGTCACGACACGGTACCTCCCGAACCGGTTCTTCTGCCGGGAGGTTCGACCGAACCCGGGGTGCCCCGAAACTGGTCCGTGACTTTTGGGGAACTATCCGGTAACGTTGACAGGTCGGCTCTTGACACCGTGTGCATTTGTATGCGCGGATGGGTTTGTAAGTCAGGATGGGCCGGTTTCCCAGTAATCCGCTGGTGAAAAATCACTGTATGTGAACGGCCCCGGCCATAGACTGCCCGGGTTCTCAGGTTGCGACGCATGTGCGTCGTTGTTCTGCCATGTACCCAATACAACCCAGGAATTTTCTATGCCTACGAGCAACAATCCGGCTGTCAGCCGATCCAACAAGAACTTCGACCCGAAGTACGCCGCCAAGGGCGGACCCTCCCGCGGAGGATCCAACAACGGCAGCAAGAGCCCGGGCCACCGCGGCTACCAGGCTGATGCGGGCGCCCCCAAGAAGGCCCGCTGGAACGCCGGCGAACGCGCCGACCGCGCCGCAGGACGCCCCACCAACGACCGCCCGGCATACGGTGACCGTCCGGCCCGCAGCAATGACCGTCCCGCCTATGGCGACCGGCCCGCCCGCGGCAACGACCGCCCGTCGTACAACAACGACCGCCCGTCGTACAACGGCGCCTCGCGCACCGACCGCCCGACGCACAGCAACAGCGAGCGTCCCACGTACAACGCCCGCTCTGAGCGTCCGTCGTACAACAGCGACCGTCCCCGCACCGACCGTCCGTCGTACAACAACGACCGCCCGTCCTACGGCGACCGCGCCCCGCGCACCGACCGCCCGGCGTACAACAAGGACCGTCCCTCCTACGGCGACCGTCCGGCCCGTACGGATCGTCCGGCGTACAACAGCGACCGTCCCCGCACGGACCGCCCGGCCTACAACAACGACCGCCCGTCCTACGGTGACCGTCCGGCCCGTACGGATCGTCCGGCGTACAACAACGACCGTCCCCGGACCGACCGGCCGGCCTACAACAACGACCGCCCGTCCTACGGCGACCGTGCCGCCCGCACCGAGCGTCCCTCCTACGGTGACCGTCCGGCCCGCACCGAGCGTCCCTCCTACGGTGACCGTCCCGAGCGTTCGCACTCCGACCGCCCGTCCTACGGCGACCGTCCGGCCCGCACCGAGCGTCCCTCCTACGGCGATCGCCCCGACCGTGCGGCTCGCTCCGAGCGTTCCGACCGCCCGTCCTATGGCGACCGTCCGGAGCGTTCGCACTCCGACCGCAGCAACCGTTCTGCGCATGACGACGGCGGCCACTCCAGCAACTTCTACCCGAGCCGCGACACCAAGGCGCACTTCGCCGCAGGTGATGACGTCGTCCTCGAGCGCCTCGAAGCCATCGCGACGACGGCTGCCGAAGTTGTCGGCGTGACCTTCGGCGACCTGGGCCTGGGCGAGAACATCGTCCGCGAGCTCGGCGCCCTCGGTGCCGCCAGCCCGTTCCCGATCCAGGCCGCGACCATCCCGGACGTGCTCGCCGGGCGCGACGTGCTCGGCCGTGGCAAGACCGGCTCCGGCAAGACGATCGCCTTCGGCGCTCCCCTCGTGGAGAAGCTGATGGAGAACAACGGCGCCAAGGACCGCAAGATGGCCCGCAAGCCCCGCGCGCTCATCCTGGCCCCGACTCGCGAGCTCGCGCTGCAGATCGACCGCACCGTGCAGCCCATCGCCCGCAGCGTCGGCCTCTTTACCACCCAGATCTACGGCGGCGTTCCGCAGTACCGCCAGGTCAGCGCCCTCCAGCGCGGCGTGGACATCATCATCGGCACCGCCGGCCGCATCGAGGACCTCATCGAACAGGGTCGCCTCGACCTCAGCGAGGTCGTCGTCACCGTCCTCGACGAAGCCGACTACATGTGCGACCTGGGCTTCCTCGAGCCCGTCCAGCGGATCCTGCGCCAGACCAAGAAGGGCGGCCAGAAGCTGCTCTTCTCGGCGACCCTCGACAAGGGCGTCGCCTCGCTCGTCAAGGAGTTCCTGACGAACCCGGCCGTCCACGAGGTCGCCGGTGAAGACCAGGCCTCCTCCACGATCGACCACAAGGTCCTCGTCATCGAGCACCGCGACAAGAGCGCCATCATCGGCCAGCTCGTCGACCGCCAGGGCAAGACGCTCATCTTCTCCCGCACCCGTGCGTACGCCGAGCAGCTCGCCGAGCAGCTCGAAGATGCCGGCGTGAAGGCGACGAGCCTGCACGGCGACCTGAACCAGGCCCGCCGTACCCGCAACCTGCAGATGCTGACCAGCGGTCGCGTCAACGTGCTGGTGGCAACGGATGTCGCGGCCCGCGGCATCCACGTGGACGACATCGACCTGGTCATCCAGGCCGACGCCCCCGACGAGTACAAGACCTACCTGCACCGCTCCGGTCGCACCGGCCGTGCAGGCAAGTCCGGCACCGTCGTCACGCTGATCCCGAAGCAGCGTCGTCGCCGCATGGACGAGCTCCTCGAGCGCGCCGACATCGAAGCCAGCTTCATGAACGCCGCCCCCGGCGACGCAGCCGTCCGCGAGCTCGCCGGCCTGTAACACCCGCACCACCCGCACCAGGCGCAGGGCACTCACCATCCGGTGAGTGCCCTGCGCCCGTTAACCCCGCCCCCGTACCCCGCGAGAGCGCGCTCTCGCGAGACGGTTCGAGGCGAGGGTGAGCGATGCCGCGGGTCAGGCGAGTGCGAGCATCGCGGCCGCCGCGAGCGCGAGACCGAGGCCGACCCACTGCACCGGCGCGATCCGCTCCCTGAGCACGACCGCTGCGAGCAGGATCGTCCCGGCCGGGTACATCGCGGTCAGCACGCTGATCACGCTGAGGTCGCCGATCCGGATCCCGATGAGCAGCAGGAAGTTCGCGGCGACGTCGACGAGACCACAGACCGCGGCGAGCGTCAGGCCGATCGTGAGGGTGGACCGGGAGCGCCGACCGGTGCGGGCGGGAACCGGGGCCGTGTCTGCCGCGCGAGCAGCGGCATCCGTCGCCCCGAAACCGGCGGCGGCAACGCCCGTACCGCCGGACCCCGCGAGCACCCGCCGCCGACGCGCGGAGACGACGGCGAGCACGCCCACGATCGAGAACATGATCGCGGCGTTGACCGCCCGGTTGAGCACGAGCGGCACGAGTCCGCTGTCGTCGGGAGTCAGGTCGATCAGGATCAGGAACACGCCGATCATGATGCCTGACCCGATCGCCATCAGCACCCCGAGCGTCGTCGGCCGCACCGCGCCCTTCTCTGGCACGAAACCCACGAGCACGACCGCGACGAGCGCGAGACCGAGGGCGGCGTATCCGACCGGCGCGAGCCGCTCGCCGCCGACGAGGCCGGCGGTCATCGGCACGATCGCCGAGACCACGGCGGTCAGGGGCGAGAGGATGCTCATCGGACCGATCGCGAGGCACGCATACAGCAGGGAGATCGCGATCGCGCCGGTCACCCCGGAGAGCGAGCCCCAGAGCACGGCGTCCGGCGACCAGACACCTCCCACGAACGGCAGGGCGACGAGCAGGACCAGCAGACCGGAGCTCGCGGCGACCGCGGTCACGAGCACCGAACTGAGGCGCTTGGCCGCGAGGCCGCCGAGAAAGTCGGCGCTCCCGTAGATGAGGGCGCCGGCGAGTCCGACCAGGGCGGTGAGCATAGGCATCCAGCCTATGCGAGTCGCGCAGCCAGTCCCGGCGCACCCACCGGGCACACGCCGGCGATTCCGGCACAGGTATGGTGGGAGCGACACGGCCGGAGGAGGACCAATGACCGCACGCTGGACACGGTTCGCCCGCGGCTGGGCGATCGCCGGTTTCGCGACCTTCGTCGCGGCGCTCTCGCACACCCTCGGCGGCGGCGCAGCCCCCGGCCTGCTCCCCGTCGTCATCTCCCTCGCGTTCGCCGGCATCGTCTGCATCGGCCTCGCCGGCCGGGCCCCCTCCCTCTGGCGCACCGCGGCGGCCGTGCTCACGAGCCAGCTGATCTTCCACGGCCTGTTCTCCCTCGGCGCGTCCGGTGGTTCCCAGCGAACGGATGCCCCGGCCGGCACCCTGCCCGCCCACAGTCACCCGGCGGGCTCCGCCCTGCTCTCGGTGCAGTCGGGAGCGATGACCGCGCCCGGCGTGTCCGGCGTGTCCGGCGTCTCCGGCCTGCCCGGCGCCCACGGAGCCCTGCCGATGGCCGGCATGACCGGCATGTCCGCGGCCCCCCTCGACGCGGCCCTGATGTCGCTCGCGCACCTGCTGGCGGCCGTCGTGACGATCGTCGCCCTCCGCCATGGCGAACGTGCGTTCGGCATTCTCGTCGCGGCGGCGCGACTCGTCGTCCGCAGGGTCCTGGTCGCCAGCAGCCTGCCGGTCCGCGCTCGCACGGCGCGCCGAGCCCCGGCGCCGGCGCTCGTCTTCCTGCCCCGAGACCTCGGGGTACTCCTGTCTGTGATGCGGCACCGCGGCCCGCCGGTGACCCTGCGTTTCGCCTAGACCAGACCGTTTTGCTTTTCGCTCCGAACCAGGGGCAGTCGCGTGCGCTGCGGCCCGATGCCCCGGTTGTTCGGTGCCGCCAACTATCTAAGGAACCACAGTGACGTTCACGACCACCGCACTCGCGGCATCCGCCCTGCTCGCCGGCGGCATTCTCGCCCTCGCCGCGCCGCTCTCCGCAAGCGCCCACATCGACATCGACCCGTCCTCGGCCGCGGCCGGCTCATACTCCGTGCTGAGCTTCTCGCTCCCGCACGGCTGCGCCGGATCACCCACGACCTCCATCAGCATCGCCATCCCGGAGAGCGTCGTCAGTGTCACGCCGACGGTCAACCCGAACTGGACGGTCGAGAAGACCTCGACCCCGCTCGCGACCCCGCTGACGGACGAGGACGGCACCTCGATCACCGACAGGATCGGCGGCGTCGTCTACACCGCGATCACTCCGATGGCCGACGGCCTGCGCACGACATTCGACCTCAGCCTGCAGATCCCCACGGATGCGGCGGGCACGACCCTCGAGTTCCCCGTCGTGCAGACCTGTGTCGCCGGTTCGACGAACTGGGACGCGCACACCGTCGAGGGTGAGGCCGAACCGGAGCACCCGGCGCCGTCGATCGCGGTCACCGCGGCCGTCGCCTCCGATGAGCACGCCGCCGCCCACACCGACACCACCACCGAAGCGAGCTCCGAATCGGCGGATGCCGCGGCATCCGCCCCCGACGTGCTCGCCCGGGTGCTCGGAGTCGGCGGCCTCGTCGTCGGCGTCGTGGGCCTCGTGCTCGCGATCACCGCCCGTCGCAAGCACTCGGCTTAGGAGAGAACCATGCGAAGCAACCACGTCCGCGACCGGTCCCTGCGCGCGCTCGGTGTCGCGGCCGTGGTTGCCGCGTCGCTGGGGTTCTCCGCCGCCCCGGCGTCCGCGCACAACTATCCGGTCGGGTACGCGCCCGCGGAGAACTCGGTCGTGACCGAGCAGCCCGGCAACTTCACCGTCACCACCAACGACGCCCTGCTGAACCTCGACGGCACTGGAACCGGCAACGCCATGCGGATCAGCGGTCCGACCTCCGCACCTCTCTACTACGGCGACGGATGCATCACCCTGTTCGGCGCGAAGCTCGAGACCACGGCCCAGCTCGGCCAGCCGGGGGAGTACACGGTGACCTGGCAGGTCGTCTCGACGGACGGGCACCCCGTCTCGGGCAGCTACACGTTCACCTGGCAGCCCGCCGCCGGCCAGGTGCTCGCGACCGGCCTCGCCGCCGCCCCGACCTGCGGCGCCACCACCGCACCGGATGCCCCGGGTGCCGTCGCCGAGGCATCCGCCGGCACCCCTGCAACCCCTGGCGCCGCGCAAAGCGCGGTCGCCCCCACCGACCTGCTCTGGATCGCCGGCGCCGCGTTGGCCGTGCTCATCGCGGTGGCCGCAACCCTTTTCCTCACCCGCCGCCGCCCCACCCCCTAACCCGCCCCACCCCGGCTCGCGAAAGCGGGTGAAACGTCGGTTTGATCCCGTCATAACGACGATTCACCCGCTTTCGCGGAGAGGGATAGCGCCGTCGGTCGCCGGTAGACTCGCGGGGTGAGTTGGACTGCCGAAGTGCCCCGTGAACCGGACGAGTGGGTGCCCGACGACCGCGACGCGCCGGAGGACTACGACGCCCCGCCGCCCCCCGACTACGGAGCGGGCGACGGCCAGGGAAACAGCCCCGGCTACGGCTCCCGAGTCGCCCCGGGCGCCGGAGCCGGCGGATCCGGACCCGTCCGCACGTCGTTGGCGACGGCATCCGCCCCGCCCCGCCGCGCCACCGCGAAGTTCGCGACGGCGGCCGATGCTCTGCGCACGGTGTTCGGCTACGACTCGTTCCGCGGCGAGCAGGCCGCCATCATCGACCAGGTCATCGGCGGCGGCGATGCCGTCGTGCTGATGCCCACCGGCGGCGGCAAGAGTCTCTGCTACCAGATCCCGTCCCTCGTGCGCGAGGGCACCGGCATCGTCATCTCCCCGCTGATCGCCCTCATGCAAGACCAGGTCGACGCCCTCACTTCGGTCGGTGTCCGCGCCGCGTTCCTTAACTCGAGCCAGGACTCTGCCGAACGCTCCCGCGTCGAACGCGACTACCTCGCCGGCGACCTCGACCTGCTCTACGTCGCCCCCGAACGGCTCTCCTCCGAGGCCACCAAGCGTTTCCTCGAACGCGGCACGATCGCGCTCTTCGCGATCGACGAGGCCCACTGTGTCTCGCAGTGGGGCCACGACTTCCGCCCCGACTATCTCGCACTGTCCGAACTCGCCGGCCGCTGGCCCGACGTGCCGCGCATCGCGCTCACGGCCACGGCGACGGATGCGACGCACCAGGAACTCACGCAACGCCTGCAACTCGAGGGCGCGCGTCACTTCGTCGCCAGCTTCGACCGTCCGAACATCCAGTACCGGATCGTCGCGAAGGCCGAACCGCGCAAGCAGCTGCTCTCGTTCATCAAGACGGAGCACCCGCACGACGCCGGCATCGTCTACGCGCTCAGCCGCAAGAGCGTCGAGGCAACCGCCGAATTCCTCCGCGCCAACGGCCTCAACGCTCTGCCGTACCACGCCGGCCTCGACCAGGCGGTGCGCGCCCGCAACCAGTCCCGGTTCCTCCGCGAGGAGGGCGTGATCATCGTCGCGACCATCGCGTTCGGCATGGGCATCGACAAGCCCGACGTGCGCTTCGTCGCCCACATCGACCTGCCCAAGTCCGTCGAGGGCTACTACCAGGAGACGGGCCGTGCCGGCCGCGACGGCCTGCCCTCGACCGGCTGGCTCGCTTACGGCCTGCAGGACGTCGTGCAGCAGCGCCGCATGATCGACGAGTCGCCCGGCGACCTCGCCCACCGCCGCAAGCTCTCCGCGCACCTCGACGCCATGCTCGCCCTCTGCGAGACGGTGCACTGCCGCAGGGTCAACCTGCTGCGCTACTTCGGCCAGGCGAGCGAGCCGTGCGGCAACTGCGACACGTGCCTCGAACCGCCTGTCGGCTGGGACGGCACCGTGCCGGCCCAGAAACTGCTCTCCACCATCGTGCGCCTGCTGCGCGAGCGCAACCAGCGTTTCGGCGCCGGCCAGATCGTCGACATCCTGCGCGGCAAGACCACCCCGCGCACGACCCAGCACCACCACGAACAGCTCGCGACCTGGGGCATCGGCGCCGACCTCTCCGACCAGCAGTGGCGCGGCGTCGTCCGCCAGCTGCTCGCCCAGGGCATCCTCGCCACCTCCGGCGAATACGGCACACTCGTGCTCACCCCGATTGCCACCGAGGTTCTCGCCGGCCATCGCACCGTCGAGCTTCGCAGCGAACCCGAGCGTGCGGCACGGTCCACCTCCTCCGCCCGCACCGGCGCCGCGAAGGCCGCGGCCGCCGACCTCACCCCGCAGCAGGACGCGTCGTTCCAGGCGCTCCGGGCCTGGCGCTCGAGCGTGTCCAAGGAGCAGGGCGTGCCCGCGTACATCGTCTTCGGCGACGCGACCCTGATCGCGATCGCGGTCGCGAACCCCGGCGGTATCGGCGACCTCGACGGCATCTCCGGCGTCGGCGCCAAGAAGCTCGAGGCCTACGGGGCAGGAGTGCTCGAGGTCGTCGCCGCGGCGGGCGCTTAGGACTACTCGTTTTTGTGCTTAAGGGCACTCGTTCGAGTGCGGGCCCTGTGGAAAGCTACAAGACGGATGCCGGGCGCGGCACCCGCCTTTGTAGCCTCGTCATGCACTATTTCCGGCCCTCGCCGAGCCGCCCTAGTGTGTAGAAAAATTCTGCCTACAAAATCTTCCGTGTAGGAAGCTTCCGTGCAGGAAACTTCGAGTTCGAGCGAGAACAAAGGACCAACGATGGTTGACACTGCCCAGCGCTCCGCACCCTCCGCACCGGCGACGCCCTCCCCGGTCGCCCCCAAGCCCACCGGCGCCTTCACCCCCATTCCCGCGATCAACGTCCCGGCGCTCAGCCGCCAGCTGCTCGGCAGCTGGCCGGAGATCCGGATCGAGGCCCGCAAGCTCACCGCACGCCCAGAGCTCCAGGGCATCTCCGGCCTGTCGATGGCCGAGCACCGGCTGCGTGTGCTCGAGCAGTTGAGGCTGCTCGCCGTCCAAGGCCACGTGCACCGTGCCTTCCCGGTGCACCTGGGCGGCGAAGACAACCACGGCGGCAACATCGCCGGGTTCGAAGAGCTCGTCACCGCCGACCCGAGCCTGCAGATCAAAGCCGGCGTGCAGTGGGGCCTCTTCGGCTCCGCCGTGATGCACCTCGGCACCCGCAAGCACCACGACGCATACCTGCCCGGCATCATGAGCCTCGCCACGCCGGGAGTCTTCGCGATGACCGAGACCGGCCACGGCTCCGACGTCGCGAGCATCTCCACCACGGCGACCTACGACGCCGAGACCCAGGAATTCGTCGTGCACACCCCGTTCCGCGCGGCCTGGAAGGACTACCTCGGCAACGCCGCGAACGACGGCATCGCGGCCGTGCTCTTCGCCCAGCTCATCACGGGCGGCGTGAACCACGGCGTGCACGCCTTCTGGATGCCCCTCCGCGACGAGACCGGCGCGTTCCTGCCCGGCGTCAGCGGCGAGGACGACGGCCTCAAGGGCGGCCTCAACGGCATCGACAACGGCCGGCTCGCCTTCGACAACGTCCGCATTCCCCGCGAGAACCTGCTCAACCGCTACGGCGATGTCGCAGAAGACGGCACGTACTCGAGCGCTATTTCCAGCCCCGGCCGCCGGTTTTTCACGATGCTCGGAACCCTCGTGCAGGGCCGGGTGTCCCTCGACGGGGCCGCGACCCAGGCATCCGCCATGGCCCTCACCATCGCTGTCACCTACGGTAGCCAGCGCCGCCAGTTCACGGCCGGTGGAGAGGCCGAACAGGTCATCCTCGACTACCAGCGCCACCAGCGCCGGCTGCTTCCGCGCATCGCGACGACTTACGCGCAGACCTTCGCCCACGACGAGTTCCTGGTCGCGTTCGACAAGGTCTTCAGCGGCATCGCAGACACGGATGCCGACCGCCAGGACCTGGAAACCCTCGCCGCAGCCCTCAAGCCGCTGTCGACCTGGGCAGCACTGGACACCATCCAGGAGGCCAGGGAGGCCTGCGGCGGCGCCGGCTTCCTTGCCGAGAACCGCCTCGTCGGCCTCCGCGCCGACCTCGACGTCTACGCGACGTTCGAGGGCGACAACACCGTCCTGCTCCAGCTCGTCGCCAAGCGGCTCCTCACCGACTTCAGCCGCAAGTTCGCCGACGCCGGCAGCGGGGTCCTCGCCCGCTACGTTGTGCAGCAGGCCACCGACCGTGCCCTGCACAACACCGGCCTCCGCACCCTCGGCCAAGCCGTCGCAGACTTCGGTTCGACGGCGCGTTCGGTGGGCCAGCTCCGCGAGACGAACGTGCAGCGGGAGCTGCTCACCGACCGGGTCGAGACCATGATCCGTGACATCGCCGGCAAGCTCCGCCCGGCGAGCAAGCTCTCGGCGCGGCAGCCAGCCGACCTGTTCAACGCGCACCAGGACGAACTCATCGAGGCGGCCCGCGCGCACGGCGAACTTCTGCAGTGGGAGGCATTCACCCGCGCCGTCGAGCACACGACCGATGCCGGAAACAAGCAGGTCCTGACCTGGCTGCGCGACCTGTTCGGGCTCGGGCTCGTCGAGAAGCACCTCGCCTGGTACCTGATCAACGGACGCCTGTCCGCCCAACGCGCCCAGTCGGTCACGGCGTACATCGACCGGATCATCGCCCGCCTGCGCCCCTTCGCCCAGGACCTCGTGGACTCGTTCGGGTACAGCCCCGAGCACCTGCGCGCGAAGATCGCCTCCGGAGCGGAGCAGGAACGCCAGGACGAGGCCCGCGACTACTACACCGCGCTGCGCGCCTCCGGCAACGCCCCGTCAGACGAGAAGGCCCCGCGCAAGAAGTAGCGGCCTGCCGAAACGGGCGCGGCGGCAGATGCGGGGCCGGTCCCGCTCGCACCCGCGCCGGTTTCGGCAGCCCGCGCCGGCGGTTTCGGGTGCGACTTGCGCAAACCGGCGCGGCGGCGGATGCTGCGGCGCCCGCGAGCGGGACGCATCCGTCGTACCGGGGTACTACGCGCCGCGGCCGGTAAGCATCCGTTCGACCGATGCGCCCCGAGAGGCGCCCTGCGTATCGTGAATGCGGGGCCGGCGTTCACCTTGCCTGGCCCCGCCAACGATGCGAATGAGGAGACGGATGATTCAGGCACAGTCCCTGACCAAACGCTACGGAAGCAAGGTCGCGGTCGACGCGATCGACTTCACCATCCAGCCCGGAACCGTGACCGGCCTGCTTGGCCCGAACGGCGCAGGCAAGACCACGACGATGCGGATGATCGTCGGCCTCGACCGGCCGGACTCCGGCTCGGTCCTCGTCAACGGCCAGCGCTATCAGGACCTCCGCGCCCCGCTCCGCGAGGTCGGCGTGCTGCTCGACGCGAAGGCGATCCACACGGGCCGTTCGGCGCGCAACCACCTGCTCGCGATGGCCGCGACCCACAGCATCCCGAAGAGCCGCGTCGACGACGTGATCGAGCTCACCGGACTCACCTCCGTCGCCCGCAAGCGCGTCGGCGGCTACTCCCTCGGCATGGGACAGCGCCTCGGCATCGCCGCGGCGCTCCTCGGCGACCCGGGCATCCTGATCCTCGATGAACCCGTCAACGGGCTCGACCCCGAGGGCGTGCAGTGGGTGCGCAAGCTGATGCGGCACCTCGCCGGTGAAGGCCGCACCGTGCTGCTCTCCTCACACCTGATGAGCGAGATGGCGCTCACCGCCGACCACATCATCATGCTCGGCCGAGGCCGGGTCATCGCCGACGCCCCCGTCGCCGAGATCATCGGCCAGGCCGGCGGAGCGACCGTCCGCGTGCGCAGCCCGCATGCGACCCGACTCGCCACCCTGCTCGCGCAGGCCGAGGTCACCGTCGTGAACCTCGAACAGGACGTGCTCCAGATCACCGGTATCACGGCCGCCGAGATCGGCGACCAGGCCGCAGCCGCCGGCATCGTGCTGCACGAACTCACGAGCCTCACCGCCTCCCTCGAGGACGCGTACATGTCCCTCACCCGGGACGAGGTCGAGTTCCGCACCGGCGGCACCGGCGACGACGAATTCGACGATGACGATTCCGACACGACAGACGCCGCAGCGGATGCCGCCGCGAACGACGATCCGGACCCGCGCGAGACCGAACTGCAGGAGGCATCACGATGAGCACCCCCACGATCCTGGTTGCCGGTACCCCGGAAGCCCTCGCCGACATCGGCGCGGAATTCGTGCCCGCGACGACACCGGCCGGTCCGCACCTCAGCGCGCTCGGCATCATCCGCTCGGAGTGGATCAAGCTCATCACCGTGCGCTCGACGATCTGGTGCTTCGCGGTGTTGCTCGTCGTGTCGATGGGGCTCGCAGCGATCATGTCACTTGCGCTCGACCTCACCGGGACCGACATCACGACGGTTCCGGGCACCGACCAGGCCCGGTTCGTGGCGCAGGCCTCGACCTTCGGTGTGTTCTTCGGCCAGCTCATCGTCGCCGTGCTCGGCGCGCTCGCCGTGACCGGCGAGTTCACGACGGGCATGATCCGCTCGACGCTGACCGCGGTGCCGAAGCGCCTGCCGGCACTGTGGGCCAAGGCCCTCGTGCTGTTCGTTGCGACCTTCGTCACCGGCCTCGTCAGCAGCATCGCGGCCTACGTCGTCACGGTCTCGATCGTCTCCGGCCAGGGCCTGCACGCGAGTCTCTTCGCCCCGGAGGTCATCCTCCCCGTGCTCGGCGGTTCGCTGTACCTCGGCCTCGTCGCGGTCTTCGCACTCGGCATCGGCGCGATCGTGCGGAGCGGGGCCGGCAGCATCGCCGTCGCGCTCGGCGTGATCCTGCTGCTCCCGGTCGTCCTCCAGATGATCCCGGCCACGTGGGCGACCGACGTGCTCCCGTACCTGATCTCGTCAGCGGGTATCAGCATGTTCGGCCTGATGCAGTTCGCCAAGGTACCACTCGACTGGTCGGTCGACCTGGTCATCGTCCTCGTCTGGGTCGTCGTGAGCCTCGGCACCGCCGCGGTGCTGCTGAAGCGCCGCGACGCGTAACCGGGCGGCAATGAACAGGACAGAGCAGGCAGGGTCGGTTGCCGGCCCCAACCGGTGACCGGCATCCGCCCAGTTCGCAGCAAGTAGAGTCCCAAGCATGACCTCCACCAGTCCCAGCCCCGCCGCGACCCCCCTCGCGGACGGGGCTGGCCTGCGTTTGCCGACGCCTCCGGGAGTCACCCGTCGGTTCTGGGCGCGGCACCCCTGGTTCGTCGATTCCCTCGTCGCGGCCGTCTACCTGGTCCCGACCGCGATCGTGCTCCTGGTCGACGCGACCCGCCCGGGCGGCGGACCCGCTCCGGTGGCCATCGTCTCGGCGCTACTCCTCACCGCACTGATATTCGGAGCGTTGCTCTTCCGCAGGCACGCCCCGCTGCTCGCCCTCGCCATCTCCTCCGCGGCGCTGCTCCCGTCGTTCCCGAACCACGGCCAGGGCGACACCCTGCCCGTGATGATCGCCCTCTATGCGGTCGCCGTGTACCGCAACGTGAGCAGCGCCTGGATCGGCCTCGCGGCCGCGGTCGGCATCTCCACCCTCGGCGCCTATTTCGGCTCGGGCAACCCCTTCATCTCCTGGGTCAGCGTCGCCTCGCAGGACGCGGTCCTGCTCATTGTGGCGACCGTGATCGGCGTGAGCGTGGGCGATCGGATGCGCTACGTCGCCTCGCTCGTCAGCCTCGCCGCCCAGCTCGCCCACGACCGCGACCGGCAGGCCCAGCTCGCCCGCAGCTCCGAACGCGCCCGGATCGCCCGCGAACTGCACGACATCGTCGCCCACAGCCTCTCGGTCATGGTCGCGCTCGCCGACGGCGCGGACGCCCTCGCGGTCCGCGACCCCGAACGCTCCCGCGCCGCGATGCGTGAGGTCGCCTCCACCGGCCGCGGCTCGATGGCCGAAATGCGCAGGCTCCTCGGCGTGCTCGGCGACGACGACGAGACGGCGGATGCCGCGGCATCCGCCCCCGGACTGGCCGCGCCAGGGCCAGTGGCCGGTACCACGACGGCCGCGGCAACGACCACCGCGACCGCCGCCCCGCTCGCCCCGCAGCCCGGCGCCGACCAGCTCGTCGACCTCGTGGACTCCTTCCGCTCAGCGGGGCTCCCGGCCCGGCTCGAGCTGAGCGGGCGCGTGCCCGGCAGCCCCGGCGTGCAGCTCACGATCTACCGGGTCGTGCAGGAATCCCTGACCAATGCCCTGCGCTACGCGTCGCACCCGAGCGTCGTCTCGGTGAGGCTCTCCTCGTCGCCCGGCCGGGTCGAGGTCGTCATCGACGACGACGGCCACGCCCGTGCACCGCAGCCGAGCGTGGGCGGCCGGCGCGGCATCATCGGCCTTGGCGAGCGCGTCGCGCTCTACGGCGGCACCCTCGAGGCCGGCCCGATCCGCGGCGGCGGCTGGAGGGTGCGCGCGACGATGAGTCTCGAAGAGGGGCAGGCCTCCGCATGACCGGTCCAGACTCGGTCGCCGCCGCCGCCGCCGCCGCCGCCGCCGCCGCCGCGCAGTCACCGACGCGGATCATGCTCGTCGACGACCAGGCCCTGCTGCGGATGGGGTTCCGGATGGTGCTCGAGGCCGAGGATGACTTCACCGTCGTCGCCGAGGCAGGCGACGGCGCCGCGGCCGTGCGGCTTGCCGCGAGCATGCTGCCCGACGTCATCCTGATGGACGTGCGGATGCCCGGCGTCGACGGGATCGAGGCGACCCGGCTGATCACCGCGGCGCACCCCGGGATCCGGATCATCATCCTCACGACGTTCGACCTCGACGAGTACGCGTTCGGCGGCCTCAAGGCCGGCGCCCGCGGCTTCCTGCTCAAGGACGCCCAACCGAGCGAACTGACCGCCGCGATCCGGGCGGTCGCCTCGGGGGAGGCATCCGTGTCGCCCCGGGTCACCCGTCGGATGCTCGAGTTGTTCGGGTCCAGGCTCCCCGCCGAGGGGACGGACGGCTCCGAGACCGGCGAGGACCCCGAAGCGGATGCTGCGCGCATCGACGTGCTGACCGACCGGGAACGGGAGGTCTTCTTCGCCATCGCCGAGGGCCTCTCCAACACCGAGCTCGCCGAGCGGTTCTTCCTCTCCGAGTCGACGGTGAAGACCCACGTCGGCCGGATCCTGCAGAAATTGGGCCTCCGCGACCGGGTGCACATCGTCATCCTCGCCTACGAGCAGGGCCTGGCCCGCCCCTGAACGCCGTAGGCTCGGGAGATGCGCACCTTCTACCCCGAACTGGAACCCTACGAAACCGGGATGCTCGAGGTCGGTGACGGCCAGTCCATCTACTGGGAGGCATGCGGTAACCCGGACGGCAAGCCGGCGGTCTACCTGCACGGCGGTCCCGGCGGCGGATCGAGCCCCCAGCAGCGTCGAGTGTTCGACCCGGCGAAGTACCGCATCATCCTCTTCGACCAGCGCGGCTGCGGGAAGAGCACCCCGCACGCGAGCGCAGCGGATGCCGACCTCAGCACGAACACGACATGGCACCTGGTCGCCGATATCGAACGCCTGCGCGAGCACCTCGGCATCGACCGCTGGCAGGTCTGCGGCGGATCCTGGGGCAGTTCCCTCGGCCTCGCCTACGCCGAAACCCACCCGGAACGGGTGACCGAGCTCATCCTGCGCGGCATCTTCACCCTGCGGCCCGTCGAGCTCGACTGGTTCTACGAGGGCGGTGCCGCGGCGATCTACCCGGACCTGTGGGAGGGTTTCCTCGCGCCGGTCCCCGTCGACGAACGCGGCAAGCTCATCGAGGCCTACGGCCGGCTGTTGCACGACCCCGACCGTTACGTGCGGGAGCGCGCCGGCGTGGCCTGGTCGACGTGGGAATCGTCGACGATCAC
Organism: Cryobacterium sp. GrIS_2_6; assembly: GCF_035984545.1. Taxonomy (NCBI): domain Bacteria; kingdom Bacillati; phylum Actinomycetota; class Actinomycetes; order Micrococcales; family Microbacteriaceae; genus Cryobacterium; species Cryobacterium sp. GrIS_2_6. Next base: position 3,094,931 of record NZ_JAXCHP010000001.1, on the reverse strand, counting down.
GCTGCTGCAGCAGCCCGCGACGATCGCCCGGTTCACCGAGCCCGACTTCGCGGTCGCGTTCGCGCGCATCGAGAACCACTACTTCCGTAACCTCGGCTGGTTCGAGCCCGGGCAGCTGATCCGTGACGCCGGCCGGCTGAGCGAGATCCCCGGCGTCATCGTGCAGGGCCGCTACGACATGTGCACTCCGGCGTTCACCGCCTGGGAACTGCACAAGAACTGGCCGGAAGCCGACTTCCGCATGATCCCCGACGCCGGGCACTCCTTCGAGGAACCCGGCAACCTCGACGCGATCATCGAGGCGACCGACCGCTTCGCCGCCTGAACCGCGCGGGGTGGCTCACTCGAGCGTGAGCTGCCCGTCGTGCTGCCGGTAGCGCTCACCCGTGACGGGGCAAATCCAGAGGCCGTCGCCGACGTGCTCGAGGGTCGCGCCGCTGCGGCCGACCCAGCCCACCCGCTCGGCGGGGACCCCGACCATGAGCGCGAAGTCGGGCACATTCGCGGTCACGATCGCGCCGGCGGCCACCATCGCCCAGCGCCCGATCGTCAGGGGGGCGAGGCACACGGCGTGTGCCCCGACAGAGGCCCCTGTCCGCACCGTCACGCCCAGCGTTGACCGCTCACTGACCGGCCTGGCCGAGCCGTCGGCATTGATCGCACGGGGGTGCGGGTCGTTCGTGAACACGGCCGCCGCCCCGACGAAGACCCCGTCCTCGAGCAACGCGGGTTCGTAGACGACCGCGTATTCCTGCACGATGCAGTTGCGGCCCACCACAACGCCGGGTCCGACGTACGCGCCGCGACCGAGAATGCTGCCCGGCCCGATCCGGGCGTACTCGCGCACCCGCACCAGGTCGGCGATATGTGCGCCCGCGCCGATGACCGCGCTCGGGTCGACTTCAGCGGGGGCGGTGACGTTCATCGCGCGCCCGTCGTCACTGCGGTGGCGCCCGGTGCAGTGGTGCCCGGTGCGCCGGGACGCGAAGCGCGTGCGCTGGTCGTGCCGCGCGGGCGCATGGCCGCGTGTGGGGTGGTGGATCGGGGTCGACGGGGTAGTCGATGCGATGAGGTCGAATTCACGGCAGTCCCTGTGCTCGGGTGTACAGGAGGAAGCGGACGGTACGAGGAACGGATGCGTCGTGGCCGCCGTTCCCGGCGGTCACGAACGGAACGTACCCCGCAACTGCCGCGACACGCTAGTACCCCTCAGGGGGACATACGATATTCGCGAGCTTCACCGAGTAAATGGGGACGAGGTGGACCGTGACCTTCCTCGTGTCTACGCCCGCGGTATCCAGCAGTGCCTTGAGGGTCGCCGTGTCGGGCACAGGGAGCGGGCCTTCGAGGCGGATGTAGACGTCGGCGTCCCGCGTGCTCACGGTGTCGACCTCCCAGCCGACCGACTGCGCCCGGGTCTCCGCGACCCGGTAGCCGCCCAGCTCGACGATGGCGCGCGTACTGATTCCGACGAGGAAGCCGACAAGGTACCCGACCGCGGTCGCGCGCCTGCGACGACCAGGAGCAGCGATCGGAGCAGGTTCGCCCTGTCCCCTATCACGGTCGCCGTGGAGTCGCTCGATGGTGTCGCCTGGGCGCATCACCGTACGTTTGTAGTCATGACTTCTCTTCCGACCCTTCCCATGCGCGGCCGTCCCGGCGAGGATACCCCGGACGGCCGGGGCAGGACCGGCCTTGATCGGGTCGGCGCCGACCTGCACGGGAACCCTGACGTCATCGTGGACCGCGTGGAGGTGACCTCCGACGGTTGGCACGTTCTGCGCCGCACCACCTTCCGGTACCGCGGACGCAACGGGCAGCAGACCAGCCAGCAGCGCGAAACCTACGATCGCGGCAACGGTGCCACGATCCTGCTCTACGACCCGGATCGCAGGACGGTCCTGCTGACGCGCCAGTTCCGGTATCCCGCCTACGTCAACGCTCACCCCGACGGCATGCTCATCGAAACCGCGGCCGGCCTGCTCGACGAGGACTCGCCCGAGGTCGCGATCCGGAGGGAGACGAGCGAGGAGCTCGGCGTGACGGTCGGGGAGCTGCGGCACGTGTTCGACCTCTACATGAGCCCGGGTTCGGTCACCGAGCGCGTGCACTTCTACGTCGCCGCCTACGGCCCCTCCGACCGGGTGTCGGCAGGAGGCGGCCTCCCCGAGGAGGGCGAGGAGATCGAAGTCCTCGAGATCCCCTCCGATGAAGCCCTGGCCATGGTCGCCGACGGCCGCATCGTCGACGGTAAGACCGTGCTCCTTCTGCAGTGGGCCGCCCTGGCCGGCCTTCTCTGACTCGCTCGGCGACTCTGGGCGGATGCCGGTTGCAGCAGGGGTGCATGCCGCCGAGCGTCGTCCGTTCACCAGCCGTGGACATCCGTTCCAGCAGTCAGTCGTCCGTGTTCCGGCGTCAGGTTCGAACGCTACCCATCGTCACACCCCGGGGATTCCGGCAAACTCCTTCTTCGTTGAGGTGTACCACTCCATCGACTGCTTCGGGTGCCTCCAACGAGCTTTCATCTCATTGTGGGCTTGCTCATGAGTGGCGTCTCCGGCTTTGACCGCGTCCTTGAGATGGCGGTTCTGGGCCTTGATGACGTCATCGGCGGTCTCGCCGTGAAGCGGTTGATCGCACGGTCCACCCAGCTGGCGGCAGGTCATGGTCTTCATCGGTTCGGGTCCTCACTGTACAGGCGGTCCCCGTTTGAGACCCGCTACCTAGATGACGATCGATCGGCGCCAAGTGTGACCGCTGCCGTGGTCGACGGTCGCAGGTCGATCTCGGCTCGCTCCCGCTTCACGCCGAATGATGTGTTCCAGGACCGGCGGGTCGGCGCGGAAGTCGATCCGAGACACGACGCCGTCGAGGACCGTGAAGTCAAACGCAACACGGGGGGAACCGCGATGAAACCATGCGGCCCCGGCGCGCCCGTCAATGAAGACGGGGAGAGCGGCCTTGGCTGCGCCGTTGAACATCGTCGCCACCGCGGTCCGCCCTTCGATCCGCGACGGGGTCCCCGCCGCTATGGCCGCGTCATCGCCGACGACCACGACGTTCGGTGCCAGCAGCTTCACGAGCTGCTCGAAATCGCCCTGCCGCGAGGCGGCGAGGAATGCGTCCACGACTTTCCAGTCGGCGCGGCCGTGCTCCTGGCCCTGCGGGCGGATCTTGCTTCGCGCCCTCGAAGCGAGCTTGCGTGCAGCGGCTGGAGTGCTCCCGAGGATTGCGGCGATCGTGGGAAAGTCAATGCTGAAGCTGTCGTGAAGGACGAACGCGACACGCTCCGTAGGCGTGAGGCGGTCCAACACCACCTGGAGGGCGATCCCGACAGTGTCGGCGAGGGCGAGCTCATCCGCTGGATCGGCGGTTCGCGACGGGGACTCGAGGTCGTCAACGAGGATTGGTTTCTCAGCGCGCAGTCTGTCCAGGCACAGCCGTGTCGTGACCGTGGTCAGCCAGGCCGGCAGATTGTCGATCACGGCCTCTGTGGCGTGAAGCCGCAGCCAGGCCTGCTGGACGATGTCCTCGGCCTCCGTGCCATCGCGCAGGATGCGTCCGGCAATACGCAACAGCCGGGGACGCTCTCGTTCGAAAACTGCTGTCTCGTCCATGATCATCACGCTTTCAGTGGAGGTCTCATGTTATGGGTGACCTGCGAGCGTCGGGCCGTGAAACGGAAAGGTCACCGGGTGAGAGTCTCGGCTATCGCCTTGACCTGCGCCAGTACCGCCTGCGCGTTGGCGCGCTCGAGGGTCTCCGGCCGGGCAAGGCAATCGATGTGCCGTCCGAGTCCGGGGTAGGCCAGCGGACGAAGGACCAACTCCGGGTGCTCGCGCAGGTCGGTCGTGTACCGAGGCATCAGCGCGACGCATCCGCTCGCTTCGAGGATGGACGCGGCTACTGAGAATTCATTGATCCGGTGCAGGATTCGGGCCTCGTTCCCTCCGATTCCCGCGATCAGGGAGAGAGCCTGCGTGAGCGGGAAGCCTTCGTGCACCGCGACCCATTCCTCGTTGCGAAGATCAGCCGGCTCGATCGCGGCTTTCGCCGCGAGTCGGTGATCGTGTCGGACCGCGATATCCAGAGGCTCGTACAGGAGGGGTTCCACACGAACCGACCCCGGCCACGAGGGGCTGCCGACCAGCCGATGGGCGAGCACAAGATCGTGATCGATGGTGAGAGCGGGGAAGTCCTCCTGGGCCACGTCAAAATCGCTCAGCCGAACGCCGGGCAGGCCAGGCCTCCGGCAGGCCGCGATCAACGGTCCGAAGACGGCCAGGCCCACGCTGTGAAATGCCGTCACGGAAACGATGCCGAGGTGATCGCCCTGGAAAAGTGCCACCGCCCGCGCGGCGCGTTCGAGTGCCACTTCGACGTCGATCGCTGCCAGAGCGAGGGCGCGCCCGGCATCCGTGAGTGCCGTCCTTCGGCCGTCCCTGAAAGTCAAGGGAGCGGGCGACTGACGCTGCAGGGCGCTGATCTGCTGCGATACCGATGACGGCGTGACGTGCAGCGCCGCCGCGACGGCGGCAATGCTGCCCCGGTCGCCCAGCTCTCTCAACGCCCGAAGCTGACCGAGTTCCATAAGTTGAAACTAATGCATGTGACACAAAAGTGCTCTCTTGTATTACGTGAAGTCAGGCCGGACGATGGAGGAATGGCCGCCCTCCTCAGTCGATTCCGCGTCGACCTGCTCCTGCTTCTGGTCGCCGCCGCGTGGGGATCGACATACCTCGTCTCCAAAGAACTGGTCACGCTAGAATCCGTCGTCGCCCTGCTCGCGATACGGATGCTGTTCGCTGCGGTCGTCATGGCAGCCCTCGTTGCCGCACGGCGGCACCGGATTACGCCAGGGGAGTTGCGATCCGGGATACTGCTCGGGATTGTGCTGGCTGCCGTGTTCGCCTTCGAAACCTTCGGGATCGCCCACACATCGGCCACGAATGCCGGACTCATCATCAGCCTGACGATCGTGTTCACTCCGATTCTGGATTCCGCCGTCTCGGGTCGACGCCTGCCCGGCAGGTTCTTCCTGGCCGCGCTGATCGCCATCGGTGGAGTCGCCCTGCTCGCCAGTGGCGGTGTCTTCCAGGCGCCGAGCCTCGGCGACCTGCTCGTGCTCGCCGCGGCCATCATCCGTGCCATCCACGTCACGTCGATGTTCAAGCTCACGGGCAACACTCCGACGAACTCGCTCCACCTCACCACGGTGCAACTCTCGACCTGCGCGGTGATCTTCTCGGCGGCGTCACTGTTCTACGGCGACTCGATCCCGCACTTTCTGGCCCGTCTCGACCCCGGACGCACGCTCCTGTTCCTCTACCTCGTACTCGCCTGCACCGTCTTCGCGTTCCTGATCCAGACCTGGGCCGTCCGACGCACCTCGCCCTCCAGAGTGAGCCTCCTCCTTGGAACTGAGCCGGTCTGGGCTGCAATCGTCGGAATCGCCGTCGCTCATGACCTGGTGGCCCTCGCCGGATACGTCGGAATCGCCCTCATCCTCGCCGGAACCGCCTGGGGCCGGTCCGTCGAGCAACGGCACCGCCTCGCCCCGGCTGCGCACCAGATACCCGCAAGCCGGAGCTGAAGTCCGTCGCGATTCGCCAGTTGCGCCAGGCGTCATCATTCTCGCGTGTACAAAGTGGCCTCTTCGCGTGAATCCAGGTCGAGCACATAGGTCTGCGTCGGCCTCTTCAGCAGTGAGTGCTGGAACGGCTCTCCCAACGGCCGCCATCCCTCATGCCGATAGAGATCGACAGCAGGGTGGTTGTCCGTGAGGACGTGCAGTACAGCGTGCTTGTGACCGTGGCGCTGGAGTTCATCGGCAACATTGACCAGAAGCGCTCTCCCGAGCCCACATCCCTGCGCGTCTGGTGCAACGGCGAGCAGGCTCACCACCGCAGCGTCGGGTGGATCGGTCGGTAGCCCCCTCTTCGGTGTTGTTGCGAGAACGAAACCCCGGATTCCAGCACCGGGCTCCTCGGCCACGATCCAACTCTCGGCGTGGTCGAACTTCGGTTGAGCGCGTTCGGCCACTTCCGCGACGGTCACCCCATCGCGCGCGGCGCAGGCCCGGACCCACAGCGCGACGCACTCAGCGGTGTCAGCTGCACTGCCGGTGCGGAACGCGGGAGACTGGCGGGCACTCGCCGCTCGAATCCGGATACCCATGACGCGAGCCTAGCGACGGTCGAACGTGGCATCCCGTGATCAGCGCCCGACGGCGCATGTGGATCAGGAGTGTGGCTGGTCGGGACGTTCCATCCAGGTCTCAGGTGCCACCACGCGGGTGAACCCGAATTTGGCGTACAGGCCGTGAGCGTCAGCGGTCGCGAGAGCGATGCGGCGCAGTCCGAGGGGTCGGCAGTCTTCGACGATGCCTGCGATGAGCATCTCCCCGAGGCCCTGGTCGCGAAGCTCTGGGTCGACGAATACGTCGCACAGCCAGGCAAAGGTCACTCCGTCGGTGACCATTCGGGCGTACGCGACCTGCCGGCCCGATGCGGTGTCATAGAGGCCGAAGTTGCGAGAGCCGTCGATCGCCGCGTCCTGTCGTGAACGGGAGCGCCCAGGGGCCCAGTATGACTGCTCGCTGATCCAGCGGTGGACCATGTCCCGATCGATCTCAGTAGAATCCGCGGAAAACCGATAATGAGCAGTCATGACTTCATCTAACCGGTCACACGTGCCGAGAATCGCCCGTATTGCCGGGTGGCCCCGGTGCGCCGACGATTCTGGGCGAGCGGATGCAGTGGCGCGGTTACACGAATCCTGGTCCGATCGACCGGTGACTTCACCGAGCCACCATGCTACGTTTTTACTAACTAGTAAAAGGTGGTGGGGTCATGAGTGCAGCAATCCTGGCTCGTTCCGCCCGTGCGGCGAGCGGCCTCAGTCAGAGTGAGCTGGCCGCTCGATCCGGGATCGCCGGCTCGTCGCTGTCGCTGATCGAGAACGGCAAGCGGGAGCCCACGGTTGCGACGCTCGAGGCGCTCCTCCTCGCGACGCGGCACACCGTGGTCACGCTGCCGACCGTGCGCAGCGACGCCGCCCGGATCGCCTCGGAGATCGCTGCCGCGCTCGCCGCATCCGACGAGCCCCTGGCCTTCCGGTGGTTTGCGCAACTCGCCGACAACCTTGCCGCCGAGCGTGGCGCGACACGGGTCGGCCTGACACTCACGGAGCCGCTCCCGACCGGTTCCGGGCACTGGGACACTGCCATCGCCGCGCTCTGCGAGTACCGACTCAACGCGGATGCGCTGCCGATCCCGGACTGGATCGTCGCGAGAACCGGGACCGCGGGCAGCCCGTGGTCGCCTTCGACCAGCGACTACGACATTCCCGCAGATGTGGACCGGGTGCCTCGCGAGTTCCGTGACCGCGGCATCCTGATTGAGGCCGCCACGCTGGAGAGCGTCTGATACCTGGCGGCCAACTCGACCGCGACGACCTCATCCGCGGCCTCAACGTCGTTATCCTGCCCGTGGGCGGCGAACCGCTTGCAGCGATTTCGAATTCATCGGGACAACTTCGAGCACGGCGTTGCCGGGGCGCGCGGGGGCGAGAAAGAGTAGTTCCCTGGCCGAGGTCGCAGTTCAAGGTGCTGTCCCCCCAGTCGTGGTCACACTGGCCCGCTGTCGCCTGAGTTCTCGTCTGGACCGTCGTAGCGTTTCAAGAATGAGCGGTGAAGCGGCGTTGACGCCCAAGAGAATGCGACTGCGGTACTCCGGGCAATGCCGCATGTGCGACGTCGAAATCCTTGCGGGGACCATGGCACTCTACGAGCGCGAGACCAAGACGGTCGCCTGCTTGACCTGCGCTCAGGATTCAGCGGTGGCCGCCGCATCGGTCGCCGGCCCGACTGAACGCAGCACTATCGACACGGACGCGGTCACAAGCCCGGAGCCAGCACCCGAGGAGCTCGAGGTGTTTGGGGGTACGGCCGGCGCATCGGCCCAGCGAGAGCACGACCGCCGCAAAGACAAGCGTGAGACAAGGATCCGTGAGAACCACCCGCATCTCGGTGGGCTCATCCTGGCGCTGAGCGACGAGCCGCAGAGCACCCGGGCGTGGGCCGTCGGGGCGCAGGGCGAGGTGGCGCTAGGCCAGCGGCTCGACAAACTCAGCGGGAGTGGCGTCCACGTCCTGCACGACCGTCGCATTCCTCCGACGCGAGCCAATATCGATCACATTGCGGTCTGCCCCTCGGGGGTCTCCGTCATCGACGCGAAGAAGTACCAAGGTCGCCCCCGGCTGCAGGTCGAAGGAGGACTGATCCGTCGCCGGACCGAATCGCTGATGGTCGGGTCGCGTAACCAGGACGGGCTGGTTGCCGGTGTGCTCAAGCAAGTCGCACGAGTCAGCGCGGCACTGGCGGACGCAGGCATGGACGGGGTCCCCGTGCAGGGGATGCTCTGCTTCGTCGGAGCAGACTGGCCGCTCCTCGGTGGCGACTTCGTAATCGATGGAGTTCAGGTCCTGTGGCCGAAGAAGGCAGTCGAGCACCTGCAGAAGACGGGGCCTCTCAACGAGCCGGTAGCGCTGCAGATCCACCGGGCTCTCGCGTCGGCCTTCCCGCCGGCCTGAGTGCGTGACCTGTTATTGAGTACCGCTGGGCCAGGGCGAGTCAGGCATCGGTCGAAGGCTTTCCAAGGACTCGGCCGATATTGGCTGCTTGTGTTCGTCCACTGCTGGTGCGAATGCCCGAACAGACCAGACGACCTCGCCGCAGTTTCGGATTGTGATGTCAACGAGAGGCCCCGAGAGAGGCCACAGGGTCCATTCCATCTGGGCGTCAGTGCCTGTGCCGCCCGACGTCTTCCGCATGACGGATAGCTTGGCTCCGCCTGTATTGGCGCCCTGAACCGACCACTCTGACATCAGCACGCTTGCTGCTTGTTCTTCGAACCGTCCATGACGCAGTGCTGCCTCGAAGAATTCCTGAGCGCGATTGAACTCGTCGTCCTCAACGAGCCAGACTTCGACGAAGAGTTGTCCGTCGAGAGTCGAGACGATGACCCTATCCGCTGCGCTCATATCCGTAGTGTCGCATTCTCAGGCGCGTGCGGGCTCTTCGTCGGTGTCTTCCCGCGCTTCAGCTCTCATCGGCCTGAGACGAACCACTTCTACTCCATATGCAGGCAAATCCGACGGCCTCGTCTGTCTGCGGTCCCTGGTAGATCAGGGTTGGACAGAGGCGAGCGACAACGGGAGGAAGCATGGGCTCCGTGACGTCTTACGAAACGGCGAGGGGCAAGCGCAACCGGGTTCGGTACCGCACGCCCGATCGGCACCAAACGGACAAGCGCGGATTTCGCACCAAGCGGGAGGCCGAAGACTTCCTGGCCTCCGTCGAGGTCTCGAAGATGCGCGGTGAGTGGGTCGATCCGTCAAGGTCGCGAGTCAACGTCGGTGAGTGGGCCGAGGCCTGGTACTCGGCGCAGCTGCAGATCAAGCCGACCACGCGGGCCGGGTACCGCCTGTACCTGGACAAGCACGTGCTGCCGAAATGGGGGACCGTGCCACTCCGAAGCGTGCAGCACGCCGATGTACAGCGCTGAGTGAGCAGTCTGGCCGCGGTTCTCGCGCCGTCGACCGTGCGGCAGATTCACTTGGTCCTGGCCGGCACGCTGAACTACGCCGTCAGGGACGGGCGCCTCGTCAAGAGCCCAAGCGACGACATCCGCTTGCCGCGGATCGTTCGCACGCCGCGCGGGTACCTCACGCACGACCAGGTCGCCCGGCTGGCCCGCGAGTGCGGAGAATTCGGCGACGTCGTGCGGTTCCTGGCCTATACCGGGCTGCGCTGGGGCGAGATGGCCGCGTTGAGGGTGGGGCGGGTTGATCTCAGCAGGCGGCGGATCGAAGTCGCCGAAGCGGTCTCGGAGGTCGGCGGGGCCGCTGTCTGGGGGACCCCGAAGAATCACGGCCGCCGCTCCGTGGCATTCCCGGCGCTGCTGGCCACCGAGCTTGCGCAGAGGTGCCAGGGCAAGCGCCCGAAGGACCTCGTCTTCACGAGCACGGCGGGTGCGTGGCTGCGCAACGGCAATTTCCGGCACCGGCACTTCGACCCGGCGTTGACGCTCATCCGCGAGGGACGCAGTACCCCGGACGACCCCGACCTAAACGTGGTGGCCGACCCGAACTTCCCGCCTCAGCCGCGATGACGCTCGACGTCTATGCGGACCTGTTCGACGACGACTTGGACGCCGTGGCCCGCGCTCTGGATGACCAGGCCGCGGCATTTGGAAGAGGGCGCGACGCGTGAGCCCTCGGAACTCCACTTTGACGCGACCTGCTGCGAACCCTGACGTCTGGAGAGCTGTCGAGGATCTAGACAAGATTGCCGGGTCGCGAATAGCGATTTGGCAGTAGCGACCCTGCGACGGTCTTCTTTCTTTCGAATATTTCGAATAGAATATCGCGAAGAAAGGTGATCACAATGAGTCTCACGCGCGAGAAACGCCAACCGCGAACCTACCTACCCAGCGAAATAGATTCCCATGCCATCGACGAATTTATTAGGCAGATCCAGAACATCCACGGCAGGAAAGCAACGCTCACGTCGGCCGACGGCGCACAGGTCATCGAGTTGCCTGAGCCTCTCTTTGATGTGCTGCGACAGGTTGCGGATGCGTTGAGCAACGGTAAGGGTGTCACGGTCGCTCCCCAGGAATCCAAGCTCACGACTCAGTCTGCCGCCGACTTTCTCGGCATGTCGCGCCCAACGCTCGTGAAGCTCTTGGAGTCCGGGGAAGTTCCATTCGAGCTCGTTGGGCGGCACCGCAGAGTTACACTTCGGGACCTGGTGGAGTACAAGGACAAATTCAGGGTCGAGCGCCGTGCTGTTCTGCGCAAGATGGCCCGGGAGGGTCAAGAGGCGGGCATCCTGGATTTGACGGCCGCGGATATGCCGGGACGAAGCTAGCGCCTGATGTCCTTCCCCGCCTTTCTCGACACGTGCACCTTGTTCGGAGCGGCCCTCAGTGATCTGCTCTTGGAGCTGGCTGAGCGAGGTGCCTACAGGCCGCTTTGGTCGGCACGCGTGTTGAAAGAACTGGAAAGGAACTTGACTGACAAGCGCATTGGCGCTCAGGCAGCTCGGAACCGGATTGCGGCAATGCAATACGCATTTCCCGATGCTGAAGTGACCGGATATGGCGACCTGATTGACGGCTTGCGAAATGACCCGAAGGACCGGCACGTGCTCGCAGCCGCAATCCGCGCCAATGCGGAGGTCATTGTGACGTTCAATCTGAGGGATTTCCCGGACGACGCTCTGGTCGGATACGACCTCGAAGTAATCCACCCCGATGAGTTCCTGTTGGACCAGCTTGACCTGTACCCGTCGCTCACGCTGCTCGCTGTAGACGAGATTGCGGCGGCATATGAAAACCCGGCGATGACAACCGAGGAGTACCTGGAACGTCTGCGCGCGGCAGGAACTCCGATGTTCGCGGATGCCGTTCTGGACCGCATCTAAACGGGCGCTCTCACGATCCCTGGGTGCCGTCGAAAGCAGGCGGATAAAGGCCACCGAGTGCGCTCTCAATGATCACGCGACTGTTTCAAGTGTGGGCAAAATGTGGGCAAAAGCCGAATTCGGGGCCGGAGAAAAGACATCCGTTAACGAGAAAAACCCCGGATAACCGGGGATTTCAGCGGGTGGCCCCGACGGGCGTCGATCCCGTGACCTCTCGATTTTCAGTCGAACGCTCTACCAACTGAGCTACAGGGCCAGAAAGTAACTCGAGAAGTCGCTTTCCAAGGAAAAAACCCTCTCTCGCGAAAGGGCGTTTTACCTTTGCGACCCTGACCGGACTTGAACCGGCGACCTCCGCCGTGACAGGGCGGCGCGCTAACCAACTGCGCTACAGGGCCTCACAATGAGAACCAAACGTACGTTTTCATTTATTCGGTGTTACTTGTACTGATTTACTACCTGCTTATTGTTGCACATTCAGTTAGGCAGGTTGCGTAGCCCCAACGGGATTCGAACCCGTGTTAACGCCGTGAAAGGGCGCCGTCCTAGGCCTCTAAACGATGGGGCCGAGACGCCATAAACATCATGGCTACCGACGAGTAAGCATACGGTCTCTTGGGTGAAAACCCCAAATCGGCACGTGGACGGATGCCCGTGACGCCTCGCCCGCGCCCCGGCGCGCCCGCGAATGGCGGCCGATTCGCCCGGTTGGGGGTTAGATTCGGCTCCGATAGCGGGCGATACTGGCGCGAACTTGTTACTGTGAAAAAAGTGGCATCGTGACCAGTGTGTTCACGCGGTGCCCAATCAGGGAGTTCTATGCGCAAGGCAGTGACGAGTGACCGCGGGGCCAGCGAACAGTCGGGTCCACCCCGGCCGGCCGACGGACGCCGCGTTCACGGTCATCGGGGCCTGCTCAGAGGCACCGCCGCAACCGCCCTCGCCACGGCCCTCGCCCTCATCGTGACGCTCGTGATTCCCGCCGGCGGCGCCCAGGCGGTCGACTACCCGAGCTGGCAGGACGTGCAGAACGCCAAGTCGAACACGGCCGCCGCGTCCGCCAAGGTCACCGAAATCCAGAATCTGATCTCGAATCTTCAGACCCAGGTCGCCCAGACCCAGGCCGAATCCGAGAAGCGCGGCGCCGAGCTTCAGGTCGCCCAGAACAACTACGACGACGCCACCCGCCGCGCCTCCGATCTGCAGACCCAGGCCGACGCGAGCAAGGCGACTGCGGATGCTGCGACGAAGCAGGCCGGTCAGCTCGCGGCACAGCTCTACCGCACCGGAGGCACCGACCTCACCGTCAATCTCCTCCTCGACGGCGAGGCGAGCGGTACGGGCGCCGACGCCCTGCTCGCCAAACTCGGCAGCATGAGCAAAATGGTCGAACGCAGCACGGGCGTCTACGAAGAGGCCCAGGCCGCCACGAACTCCGCGCAAGCCCTCGGTGACCAGGCCAAGATCGCCCAGACCGAACGCGAGACCCTCAACGTCGCAGCGCAGGCCGCGCTGGTCGCCGCGCAGGCCGCGGCCGAGGCCGCCGCGACCGCCCTCGCCGAATCACAGTCGAAGAGCGTCGAACTCGCCGCCCAGCTCGCCTTCATGCAGGACGCCCAGGCCTCCACGACTGCCGGCTATGAGGCCGGCGTGGCCGAGCGGGCGCGCCTCGCCGCGATCGAGGCTGCCCGGGTCGCCGCTGAGGCCGCCGCCGCAGCGGCCGCCCACCGGGCCAGTTCGGGGAGCAGTGGCGGCGGCAGCGCCGGTGCAGGACTCGGCGGAGGTTACATCAGCTCTCAGGGCTGGGCCGTCCCGGCCAGCGGGCGCATCACCGACGGCTACGGCCCACGGGCGTCCCTCTGCAGCAGCGGCGGGGCGTGCAGTGGTGGCTTCCATTACGGTACCGACCTCGGCGCCAGCTGCGGCTCGCCGATCTACGCGGCCCACGACGGCACCGTCGAATACGCGGGCCCGCTCGGCACCTACGGTAATTTCGTCCTGATCAGCAACGGCGGCGGTGTCGAAACCGGTTACGCACACATCCGCTCCGGCGGCACCTTCGTTTCCGTGGGCCAGAGTGTCTCGGTTGGCCAGAACATCGCGAGTGTCGGCATGACCGGCGCGGCGACAGGCTGCCACCTGCACTTCGAGGTCCGTACGGGCGGCAACAAGATCGACGCCGTCCCGTTCATGGCAAGCAGGGGAGCACCACTTGGCTAGCGACGGCACGTCCTTCACAAAACGGAAGCCCGTGCGCCTCTTCGCCGCGGCCGTCGCGATCGGCGCGGTCTCGGCATCCGTCGGCATCATCGCTCCCGCCGCCTACGGTGACCAGGGTTACCCCAGCTGGGACGACGTACAGAACGCGAAAGCCAATGAGGCGACGAAGCAGGCCGAGATCGAGAAGATCACGGCGCTGCTGACCGGCCTGCAAACGGCGGCGGATGCTGCGTCCAAGGCCTCGCAGATCGCCGCGGAGGCGTACCGGGTCTCCAAGGACGAGCTCGACGCCGCCACCCTGCGTGAGACGAGCCTGACCGAACAGGCCGCGACCGCGTCGAAGAAGGCGGACACCTCGAAGATGCGGGCCGGCCTGATCGCCGCGCACCTGGCAAAAACCGGCGCGCAGGACCTCTCGCTCAACCTGTTCCTCAACGGCAGCAGCGCCGACGACCTCCTCGAGCAGCTCGGAACCGCGAGCAAGCTCAGCGAGCAGTCCGAGACGATCTACCGGGAGGCCGTCCAGGACAAGAACTCGGCAGCGTCCCTCGGCGGGCAGGCCGCCGCGGCGACCGTGGAGCGCACCCGGCTCACGGGCGAGTCCATGACGAAGTTCGATGCGGCAAGTGGCGCGGCCCAGGCCGCGGAAGCCGCGCTCGAGGCCGAGCAGCAGAAGTCGAACGATCTGTACGGGCAGCTCGCCCTCCTCAAGGACACCACGGCAGACACCGAGCGTTCCTACCAGGCCGGTGTGGATGCCGCGGCTGCGGCGGCCGCGCTCGCTGCGGCTCAGTCCGCGGCAGCGGCCAGGGCTGCCGCAGACCAGGCGGCGTCGGTCGCGCGGGCCGCAGCCGCGTCTGCTGCGGCGGCGGCCCAAGCTCAGGCTCCGGCCGCGGCTCCGGCCGCGAGCGGCGGCAGTAGCTCGGGCTCGGTCAGCTCGGGATCCGGCAGCTCCGGCTCCGGGAGCTCGGGCTCCGGCTCGTCCTCGGGCGGCGGCGCGGCGACCGCGCCCGCTCCGAACGCGAGCGCTGTGCAGACCGCAATCGCCTTCGCCCGCGCTCAGATTGGCGACCGCTACCTCCTCGGCGGCTCGGGCCCCGATGCCTGGGACTGCTCCGGCCTGACCAAGGCCGCCTATGCCGCGGCCGGGGTCTACATCGGCACCCATTCCGCCACGAACCAGTACAACACCATGGCCAGCCAGGGCCGACTCGTCTCCTTCAGCAACGTGCAGGTCGGGGACCTCGTCTTCTGGGGCAGCGGCGGCGACTATTACCACGTGGCCATCTATGTCGGCGGCGGCCAGGTGCTCGAGGCCCCCGACTACGGCAAGCCCGTGCGCATCCACTCAATCTGGTCGCCCGGCGACGTCGCGTCCTACGTGGGCCGCCCCACCGGCTGACCCGCCCGCCCCTCGCCCGTCCCTCACCCGCCCCGTCCCGCAGCGCTCGCACCCTCCCGCGCGCCATTTCCGCCGCTACGCTGCCGGCATGCCTGGCGCGGAGCGGCGCAAGTGGCGCGCGAGAGCGGATGCCGGCAGCCGCGGAACGCAGAAAGGCCCCCCGGGGTGATCCGGGAGGCCCTCGTGGTGCGGCAGCGCGCGAGCGCGATGCGCGAAGCGCGCTAGGGTCAGTGGCCCTCGGCGGCGAGCTTCTTGATGCCGTCTTCGACGATCTGGTTGGCTTCGGCGGCGTCGCCCCAGCCCTCCGTCTTGACCCACTTTTTCGGTTCGAGGTCCTTGTAGTGCTCGAAGAAGTGCTCGATCTCCTTGCGGGTGTACTCCGGGATGTCGAGGACGTCCTGGATGTGGTCCCAGCGGGGGTCGCCCGCGGGAACGGCGATGACCTTGGCGTCCGAGCCGCCGTCATCCGTCATGTTGAAAACACCGACCGGACGCACGGAGACGCCGACGCCGGGGAACAGCGGGAAGTCGAGCAGCACGAGAACGTCGACGGGGTCGCCGTCGAGGCCGAGGGTGTTCTCGAAGAACCCGTAGTCCGTCGGGTACACGAAGCTCGTGTAGAGCACACGGTCGAGGTAGACCCGTCCGGTTTCGTGGTCGACCTCGTACTTGTTGCGGCTTCCCCGGGGAATTTCGATTACTGCGTCATATGCGGCCATGGCCTGGTCTCTCCCTTGTTCACAGTCTCCGGATAACGTTACTGGATGGAGTCCACGCGCCGCCCGAGACTGACACCGGAGATCGCCGACATCCGCCGGGCTATCCGCGCCGTGCTGGCGGATGCCGGGCTCGGCTCCTCGGCGACCGCGCCGGCTGCCGGGTCCGAACCCTTCGTCCCCGGCACCTTCGTCCCCGGTGCCGTCGCCCCGGGCGCCTCCGCACCAGACGCCGAAACGCACGGCCTCGTCCTCGTCGGCCTCAGCGGCGGCCCGGACTCGCTGGCGCTCGCGGCCGGGACGGCCTTCGAGGCGCCGCGGGCGGGACTCCGCGCCGGGGCCGTGATCGTCGACCACGCCCTGCAGCCCGGGTCTGCGGACGTCGCCGCCGAGGCTGCCCGGCAGGCCACGGCCCTCGGCCTCGACCCCGTGCTCGTCGTGCGCATCACCGTCGACCACGGCGAGAACCACCGGGGGAGTACCGCAGTCATCGACACCGCCGAGACCTACAGCGGCCCGGAGGCCGCCGCCCGCACCGGCCGCTATGCCGCCTTCGCCCGCGCACTCGCCGACACCGGCGCGAGCCACGTACTGCTCGGGCACACGCTCGACGACCAGGCCGAGACCGTGCTGCTCGGCCTCGGCCGTGGCTCCGGCCCGGTCAGCCTGCACGGCATGCTGCGGGTCAGCGGTCCCTACCTCCGCCCCCTGCTCGGCATCCGCCGCACCCAGACCGTCGCCGCCTGCACGGATGCCGGCCTCACCCCCTGGACGGACCCGCACAACGCGGAACACCGGTTCGCCCGCGTCAGGGTACGCGAGACGCTTCTGCCGGCGCTCGAGCGCGAGCTCGGACCCGGTGTCGCCGAGGCACTCGCCCGCACCGCGGACCTGCTGCGGGAAGACGCCGCAGCCCTCGACGAACGCACGGCGGAGCTCGCTGGCGGATCCTTCGAGATCGTCGCAGGCGGCATCCGTGTGCCCGTCGGGGTGCTCGCCGAACAGCCCGCTGCGCTCCGGAACCGGCTGATCCGGCTCGCGGCGGCGCGCACAGTCCTGCGCGCCGCCGGTGCCGGCGCGGGCACCGTCGTGATAGCCCTGCCCCGCGGGGCGACCCTGGCCGTCGGCCGGCTGGTGACCGATTGGCACGGCCAGGGCCCGCTCGACCTGCCAGGCGTTAGAGTTGTACGGCACGATGGCTGGCTCGTCTTCACCGGGCCCGGCCTCGCACGGCGCGCATGGCCAACTGAATACGCACAAAGCAAAGGACCCTCCCTCCCCCATGGAACCCCGCGACATTGATGGCGACCTCACCGAAATCCTGATCGAAGAAGAGCAGATCCACGGCCGCCTCGCCGAACTCTGCCGCCGGATCGAAGCCGACTACGCGGGCAAGGATCTCCTGCTCGTCGGTGTCCTCAAGGGCGCAGTGATGGTGATGGCCGACCTGGCCCGCGAACTCAAGCACCCGATCGCGATGGACTGGATGGCGGTGAGCTCCTACGGCTCCGGAACCCAGTCGAGCGGCGTCGTCCGGATCCTCAAGGACCTCGACACCGACCTGCATGGCCGCAACGTGCTCATCGTCGAGGACATCATCGACTCCGGCCTGACCCTTTCCTGGCTGATCGCGAACCTCAAGTCCCGCCAGCCGGAATCCGTCGAGATCTGCGCGCTGCTCCGCAAGCCCGACGCCGCCCGCGTCGACATCGACGTCAAGTACCTCGGCTTCGACATCCCGAACCAGTTCGTCGTCGGTTACGGCCTCGACTACGCCGAGAAGTACCGCAACCTGCGTTCGGTTGCCGTGCTCGCCCCGCACATCTACTCCTGAGAAGCGGATGCCTGCCTCGGCCTCGCATCGCGCTCAGGGCGAACACACGGCGACCGCTCAGTGCGGGCACGGTAGCCTGACAACACGATGAACGTCAAGAAGCTACTCCGCGGGCCACTCCTCTACATCATTCTGGCGATTATCGCCGTCTGGATAGGGTCGAGTCTGATCACCATGTCCGGGTTCCGAGAGATTCCGACCGCACAGGGACTCCAGTTCCTCAAGGACGGAAAGGTCTCGGAGGCCAAGATCGTCGACGGCGAGCAGCGCGTCGACCTCACACTGTCCCAGGCCGACGACAAGCTCGGCACCAAGGTGCAGTTCTACTACGTCGCTCCGCGTGGCACTGAGGTCGTCAACGCCGTCACGAGCGCCGACCTGTCCGGCGGCTTCACCGATGAGGTGCCGCAGACCAACTGGTTCGTGACGCTGCTCGGCTATCTGCTCCCCGTGATCCTGATCGGCGGGTTCGCCTGGCTGATGCTTTCGGGCATGCAGGGCGGGGGCAACAAGGTCATGCAGTTTGGCAAGTCGAAGGCCAAGCTCGTCTCTAAGGAGAGCCCGCAGGTCACCTTCGCGGACGTCGCCGGCGCAGACGAGGCCATCGAAGAGCTCGAAGAAATCAAGGATTTCCTCAAGGAGCCCGCGAAATTCCAGGCCGTCGGAGCGCGCATCCCCAAGGGTGTGCTGCTCTACGGCCCTCCCGGAACCGGTAAGACCCTGCTCGCCCGCGCGGTCGCCGGCGAGGCCGGGGTGCCGTTCTACTCGATCTCCGGCTCCGACTTCGTCGAGATGTTCGTCGGCGTCGGCGCGAGCCGCGTCCGCGACCTGTTCCAGCAGGCCAAGGAGAACGCCCCCGCGATCATCTTCATCGACGAGATCGACGCCGTCGGCCGCCACCGCGGCGCCGGCATGGGCGGCGGGCACGACGAACGCGAGCAGACCCTCAACCAGTTGCTCGTCGAGATGGACGGCTTCGACGTCAAGGCGAACGTCATCCTGATCGCCGCGACCAACCGCCCAGACATCCTCGACCCCGCGCTGCTCCGCCCCGGCCGCTTCGACCGCCAGATCGGCGTCGACGCCCCCGACATGCTCGGCCGCAAGAAGATCCTCGAGGTGCACGCCAAGGGCAAGCCGATGGCGCAGGGAGTCGACCTCGAGGTCCTCGCCCGCAAGACCCCCGGCTTCACCGGCGCTGACCTCGCCAACGTCCTCAACGAGGCCGCCCTGCTGACCGCACGCTCGAACGCGCAGCTGATCGACAACCGCGCCCTCGACGAGGCCGTCGACCGGGTGATGGCCGGCCCGCAGCGCCGCACCCGCATCATGCGTGACAAGGAAAAGCTGATCACCGCCTATCACGAGGGCGGCCACGCCCTCGTCGCGAGCGCGATGAACAACACGGACCCTGTCACGAAGATCACCATCCTTCCCCGCGGCCGTGCCCTCGGCTACACGATGGTCATGCCGCTCGAAGACCGCTACTCCGTCTCCCGCAACGAACTCCTCGACCAGCTTGCCTACGCGATGGGCGGCCGTGTCGCGGAAGAGATGATCTTCCACGACCCGACCACCGGAGCGAGCAACGATATCGAGAAGGCCACGGCTACCGCCCGCAAGATGGTCACCGAGTTCGGCATGAGCGCCGCCGTCGGCCCGCTCAAGCTGGGCCAGGCATCCGGTGAGATGTTCCTCGGCCGCGACATGGGCCACCAGCGCGACTACTCCGAGCGCCTCGCCGAGAGCGTGGACACCGAGGTGCGCCTGCTGCTCGAGGCCGCCCACGACGAGGCATACGAGGTGCTCGGCAAGAACCGCGCCATTCTCGACACGCTCGCCGCGGAACTGCTCGAGCACGAGACCCTCGGCCAGACCGAACTCGCGCCGATCTTCGCCGGCATCGAAAAGCTCCCGCCGCGCCCGCAGTGGCTCTCGAGCGACAAGCGCCCGGTCTCGGACGTGCCCCCCATCGAGATGCCGCTGCCCAAGGCACCCATCGAAGAGGGCATCGTGGACGGCGGAGTGTCCAGTGGAGACGCCGCAGAGATCAAGCCCAAGCGCGCGCCCGCCCGCACCCCGCGGCCCGCCACCGCCTAGGCCCCGGGTGGCAGTCGACAGGGCCCGAATCCAGGGTCTCGTCTCGGAGCTCCTCGCGGCGATCGGCGACGATCCGAACCGGCCGGGACTCGCCGACACGCCGCGTCGCGTCGCCCAGTCCTACGGGGAGTTCTTCGCCGGGCTCGGCACGGACCCGCTCGACCTGCTGCGCGACACCATCCCGGTCGGCCTGACCACGGGCGAGCTCGTGCTCGTGCGCGACCTCGACTTCCGGTCGGTCTGCGAGCATCATCTGCTCCCGTTCCTCGGCCGCGCGCACATCGCCTACCTGCCCGGCGAGAAGGTTGTCGGCCTCGGCCGGCTGCCTGCCCTCGTCGACTGCCTCGCCGCCCGCCCCCAGGTGCAGGAACGCCTGACCGAGGAGATCGCGGAGGCGCTCCAGACCGGTCTGGCGCCCCGCGGCATCCTCGTCGTGCTCGACGCCGTGCACGGGTGTGTCACGATGCGCGGCCCCCGCCAGGTCAACAGCTCGACGGTCACACTCGCCGTGCGCGGCGAACTCGCCGAACCGGCCCGCCGCGCCGAAGTGATGGCCCTGATCGGCGCTGGCTCATGACCCGCATCATGGGCGTGCTCAATGTCACGCCCGACTCCTTCAGCGACGGCGGCAAGTGGGCGTCGACGGATGCCGCGATCCGGCACGGTCTCCTGCTCCGGTCCGAGGGCGCGGACGTCATCGACGTCGGCGGCGAATCGACGAGGCCGGGCGCCGGCCGCGTCGCCCCCGCCGTCGAACAGGCCCGGGTGATCCCCGTGATCACCGAGCTCGCCCGACAGGGCCTCGTGCTGAGCGTCGACACCCTCAACGCCTCGACCGCACGCGCGGCCGCGGCCGCGGGGGCGAGCATCATCAACGACGTCTCCGGTGGCCTCGCCGACCCGCTGATGGCCGGCGTCGCGGCCGAGAGCGGCCTCACCTTCATCGCGATGCACTGGCGCGGCCACGCCCGCACCATGGACGACCTCGCGGTCTACGGCGACGTCGTCGCCGACGTGCGGGCCGAACTGGCCTGGCGCGTCGAGGCCCTCGTCGCAGCAGGGTTGCCGCGGGAGCGGATCGTGCTCGACCCGGGCCTGGGGTTCTCCAAGCTCCCGGCCCACAACTGGGCCCTGCTGGCCAACCTCGCGGCCTTCGACATGCTCGGCCTTCCCGTCATGATCGGCGCCTCCCGCAAACGCTTCCTCGCGACCGCGCTCCCGGAGGATGCCCCGATCGCCGCCCGTGACCTGCCGAGCGCCGTGGTCAGCGTGCTCGCTGCCCAGGCCGGCGCCTGGGCCGTGCGCGTGCACGACGTCGCGGCAACCCGCGCAGCCCTGAAGGTGCTGTCGCTCGTGGAGTCAGCCAGAATAGAGCCATGATCCGCGATTGCATCACTCTCACCGGGCTGCGGGTCACCGCTCACCACGGCGTCTACGACTTCGAGCGTGAGAACGGCCAGGATTTCGTGATCGACGTCACCGTTTGGCTCGACCTGCGCGTCGCGGCGTCGAGCGACGACGTCAGCCGCACCATCCACTACGGCGAACTCGCGATCGAGGTGACCGATGCCGCGGCGGTCAACCCGGTCGACTTGATCGAGACGGTCGCAGAGCGGATCGCCGGCGTCGTGCTCGCCCACCCCGCCGCCGAGACCGTGCAGGTCACCGTGCACAAGCCGCAGGCGCCGATCAGTGTCCCCTTCACCGACGTCTCCGTGCAGATCACAAGGTCCCGGACGTGACCCCTCAGGGCGCCACGGACGCGGTGTTGTCGCTCGGGAGCAACCTGGGTGACCGGGAGGCGACCCTCGCGGCCGCCGTCCGCGACCTCGGGAAGGTGCCCGGGCTCGTCCTGTCCGGGGTGTCTCCGCTCTACGAGTCCGCCGCCGTGAAACCGGACGGGGTCGACGAGGACGCGCCCCGGTACCTGAACCTGGTCGTCGGCATCCGCTTCACCGGTAACGCCCTCACCCTGCTCGACGCGGTCAACACCATCGAAAACGAGCACGGCCGGGTGCGCGCCGAGCGCTGGGGCGACCGCACCCTCGACATCGACGTCGTCGTCTTCGGGGCGCTCGAGCAGGCGGATGCCCGGCTCACCCTCCCGCACCCGCGTGCGGCAGAGCGCGACTTCGTCCTCGCCCCCTGGCTCGACCTCGACCCGGACGCGGTGCTGCCGGGCCGCGGACCCGTGTCCGGCCTCCTCGCCGCGATCGGTTCGACCGTGCACCGCTATCCGGTCCAGGAGGCGAGCCGATGAAGCGCACGCGTGCTTCCGTGATCGTCGCCTGGGTGCTCGGCGCCCTCGTGGGCGGGCTGCTGCTCGAGCTCGCGCTCGCGGCCGCCGGCCGTTCGATCCTGCTGCCGCCGGCGAGCCTCGCCCTCGCCCTCGTGCTCTGCGCGATCGTGGTCTTCGGCCTGGCCTGGCCGATCCGGAAGTCCACGAGAGGCGCCGTGGACGGCAAGCCGCGCAAGCCGGTCAACCCGTTCATGGCGGTTCGCGTCGCCGCGCTCGCACAGGCATCCGCGTACAGCGGGGCCCTGCTGCTCGGAGCCGCCGGCGGTCTCGGCCTCTATCTGCTGACCCGTTCGGTGACTGCGGCGGTAGCATCGGTATGGCTCACCATTGGGATGGCGTTCGGCGCAGCGGTCCTCCTGGCGAGTGGTTTGGTTGCCGAGCATTTCTGTACTCTCCCTCCGGACGACGACGAGGACAGCAAACGAGGAGAAGTGCGTGCCTGACACCACTGAGGGAGTCGCCGCCCCCGTACCCCCTGCCCCCGTTCCCGCGTCGGTTTCCGAACCGGCACCGGTACCCGAACCCGAACCCGAACCCGAACCCGACCAGAGCCTCGACCCGGACGGTCGCCTCGAACTGCCCGTCGCCGACGAGTGGAAACGGGTCTCTTCGCGTTACGTCGTCGTCGAAATCGTCGGGACGGTGATCTTCGGACTCGTCCTCTGTGCCGGCGCGACCGCCCTCTGGCTCCTCGCCGAGGTCTCCTGGGCGCCGATCGTGCTCGCCCTGATCGTCGTCGTGACCCTGGTCGTCGTGTTGTTCGAGCCCCGCCGGGTGCGCTCGATCGGCTACCAGCTGCGGCAGGACGACCTGCTCTTCCGCCGCGGCATCATGTTCCAGCGCTTCGTCTCGGTGCCGTACGGCCGGATGCAGCTCATCGACGTCACCCGTGGCCCGGTCGCGCGCTGGCTCGGCCTCGCCGACCTCAAATTCGTCACCGCCGCCGCATCCTCCGGCGTGCTCGTTCCCGGCCTCGCCTTCGACGACGCCGAGGCGCTCCGTGACCGGCTCATCGAACTCGCCGAGAGTCGCCGGGCGGGACTGTGACCACCCTCGCCGACGGGGAGTGGCACCGGCTGCATCCGGCGAGCCCGCTGCTGCGTGGCGGACTCTTCATCGTGGCCATTCTCGGTTTCATCATCAGCAACCTCCGTGAGCGCCTGATCGACTTCTTCTTCCACGTGCCGACCTACGGTGACGACCCGATCGACGAGCTCTTCCGCCGTGGCGCGGTCGGCTGGGCGTTGCTCGGGGTCGTCGTGATCCTCGTCGTGATCCTCGTCGCCTTCTACCTGTCCTGGCGGATGCACACCTTCCGGGTCAGCGGCGAGGTCGTCGAGGTGCGCAGCGGGCTCGTCTTCCGCAGCAACCGCCGCGCCCGCCTCGACCGCATCCAGGGCGTCAACATCGTGCGCCCGTTCATCCCGAGGCTCTTCGGTGCCGCGAAACTCGAAGTCAGCGTCGCCGGCCAGGACGCCAACGTGCACCTCGCCGACCTCGGCTCCGCAGCAGCGGATGCACTCCGCCGCGACATCCTGCACCTCGCCTCCGGAGCCCGCGCGGCCGCAGCACTTCCCTCCGACGCCGCGCCCGACGCCGCGGCGGAGGGAGAGGACTGGGTCGAGCACGCCGGCACCCGGGCGGCGGGCAGTGCACTCGGCCCGTCCCTCGGCAGTGCCATCGGCACCGCGGCCGGCGGCATCGCCGGCGGGATCGGCGGTTTCGCGACCGACCGCGCCCACGAGTTCTTCGCCCCCGAGCTCGACCCGGACGCCGCGCCGCCCGAATCCGTGGTGCGGATCCCCCCGGGTCGCCTGATCGGCTCCGTGATCTTCAGCGGCTTCACCGTGTTCGTACTGGTCGCGATCGCGGTGCTGATCTGGAGCGTCTCCGCCGGCGGCAGCGGCTGGCTGCTCATCGCGATCTTCCCCGGACTGATCGCGAGCCTCAGCTTCTACGTCAACCGCTTCACGAAGTCCCTGCGCTACAGCATTGCGGGCACGCCGGACGGGGTGCGCGTGGGCTTCGGCCTGCTCTCGGTGAGCAACGAGACGCTCCCGCCCGGCCGCATCCATGCTGTGCGTGTCTCGCAGCCGCTGATCTGGCGCCCATTCGGCTGGTGGCAGGTGCGCATCAACACCGCTGGCCACTCCACGAACAAGGGCGCTGCCGGCGAGGCGCACACCACCACCCTCCCGGTCGGCACACTCGCCGACGTCGCCAGGGTGCTCGAACTGATCCTGCCCGGCTTCGACAGCGACTCCGGCTCCGAGAACGGCAGGGAGAAGCTGCTCGTCGACCACGGCGTGCGCTCGCCCGGCGGTGACGACGGCTACACCAACGCGCCGCGCCGGGCCGCCTGGCTCCGCCCGTTCTCCTGGCGGCGCACGGGCTTCACCGTCGCAGCCGACACGGTGCTCCTGCGCCGGGGCCTCGTCAGCCGGGAACTCATCCTCGTGCCGCTCGCCCGGCTGCAGAGCATCGCGATCGAACAGGGCCCGATCCAGAGGATGCTGCGCCTCGCGAGGCTCCGGGTGCACACCGTCGCCGGCCCGGTCGTCGCCACCCTCCCGGTCATCGACGTCCGCGAGGGGGAGCGCCTCTTCGAGCGCCTCTCCGCGGGAGCGATCTCGTCCGCACGCGCCGACACCAGTCATCACTGGGCCGACCCCGGGCATCCGCTGAACCGGGCGACGCCAGACCGGCCGGCGCAGACCCTCGCATCGGCAGCGGAGGCGGCACTGTGAGCGCGCGCCCCGGGCGCCTCGGCATCGGCATCGTCGGCGCCGGCCGGGTCGGCCCGATCCTCGGAGCCGCCCTCGCCGGAGCCGGCCACGCGATCGTCGGCATCTCGGCGATCTCGCAGTCCAGCCGCGACCGGGCGGAGGCGATCCTGCCGTTCGTGCCGATCCTGCCCGTGCCCGAGATCGTCGAACGCAGCGAACTCGTGATCCTCGCCGTTCCGGACGCCCAGCTCGCGAGCCTCGTCGCCGGGCTCGCCGCGACGAACACGTGGCAGGCCGGCCAGCTCGTGCTGCACACCTCGGCGAGGTTCGGCATCGGGGTGCTCGCGCCCGCGCTCGCCCAGGGCGCGATCCCGCTCGCCATCCACCCCGCGATGAGCTTCACCGGCACGAGCATCGACCTCGCCCGCCTCTCCGACAGCTATTTCGCCGTCACCGCGCCGAGGCCCGTGCTGCCGATCGGGCAGGCGCTCGTCGTCGAGATGGGCGGAGAGCCCGTCGTCGTCGCCGAGGGGGATCGGGCCCGCTACGCCGAGGCCGTCGAGATCGCAACCGCGTTCTCGAAGTCCATCGTCGACCAGGCTGCAGCCCTGCTGACCTCGATCGGCATCGAACGACCCGGCGGCGTGATCGGCCCGCTGATGCGCTCCGCGATGGAGAACGCCCTCTCCCGCACCGCGCCGGACCGCCTCGACCTGTCGGCACTCGACGACGAACTCGACGACCTCGACGATGCCGAAGCCCCTGAAGACCGCACCGGCCAGAACGACCGCACCGACCGCACCACAACGGAGGACGAGTGAACGTGCTCATCAAACCAGAAGTCATCGGCACCATCGACGGGCTGCGCGAGCGCATCGCCGCCGCGAAGAGGCGTGCAGAGCCCGGCCCGGCAGCGCGGGTCGTCCTCGTCCCCACCATGGGGGCCCTGCACGCGGGGCACCTGTCGCTCGTGCGCCGCGCCCACGCCCGCGGCGGCATCGTCGTGGTCTCGATCTTCGTCAACCCGCTCCAGTTCGGGCCCACCGAGGACCTCGCGTCCTACCCGCGCACCCTCGACGCCGACGTCGCGGCGCTCGCCGCTGAGGGCGTCGCGTTCGTGTTCGCGCCCGAGGTGTCCACGATGTACCCGGACGGCGCCGCGGACACCCGCGTCACCGCCGGCCCGGTCGCCGCCCTCCTCGAGGGAGCCGTGCGCCCCGGCCATTTCGACGGCATGCTCACGGTCGTGACCAAGCTGATCAACATCGTCGGCCCCGACGTCGTCGTCTTCGGACAGAAGGACGCCCAGCAGGTCTTCCTCGTGCAGCAGGCGTTCGCCGACCTCAACGTGCGCACCGAGATCGACGTCGTCCCGATCGTGCGCGAGGAAAGCGGGCTGGCCCTCTCCAGCCGCAACCGCCGGCTCGAACCCGCGGACAAGGAGGCGGCCCTGGCCCTCTCCGCGGCGCTCACGGCCGCGGTCACAGCCGCCCCCGACGGGCTGCAGGCGGCCCAGGTCGCCGCGCATACGATCCTCGCCGCCCAGCCATTGGTTAAGCTGGACTATCTCGTGGTCGTGAGCCCGCAGGACTTCCACCCGGTCGCAGCGGGCTTCACCGGCCCGGCACGGATGCTCGTCGCCGCGCATGTCGGCAGCATCCGGCTGATCGACAACGAGGCCATCGACCTCGGCAGCGCACCCGCCTGAAGCGCCCGCCTGAAGCGCCCGCCCGAAGCATCCGCTCGACCAGCTCGACCAGCCCGACCGCACGAGCACGACACGCACCTGAACCGCCAACGGAGATCCGCATGAGCCAGCACACCGAACCGACCGAGCCCACCGAGCCCACCGCCGAACAGGTCGAGCAGGAGAACAGCGAGCAGAAGCTCGTGCGCCTCGCCAAGCGCGACCGCCTCATCCAGGCGGCAACCACGCCCGGCGGCGGCGCCTACCCGGTCGGCGTTCCCGTCACCGACACGATCCCCGCCGTTCGTGCCCGCTTCGGCGACCTCGAAGCGGATGCCGTCACGGGCGTCACCGTCGGCGTCGCCGGCCGCGTGGTGTTCCTCCGCAACACCGGCAAGCTGTGCTTCGCGAGTCTCCAGGCCGGCGACGGCAGCCGGATCCAGGCCATGGTCTCCCTCGCCGCCGTCGGCGTCGACTCCCTCGCCGCCTGGAAGGACCTCGTCGACCTCGGCGACCACCTTTTCGTCACCGGGGAGGTCATCTCCTCCCGCCGTGGCGAGCTCTCCATCATGGTCACCGAATGGCAGGTCGCCGCGAAGGCCCTCCTGCCGCTGCCGAACCTGCACTCCGAGCTGAGCGAGGAGACCCGAGTGCGGAGCCGCTATCTCGACCTGATCAGCCGCGAGCAGGCCCGCCGCAGCGTCATCCAGCGCTCGCAGACCGTCGCGAGCCTGCGGAAGACCTTCACGGACCGGAACTTCCTGGAGATCGAGACGCCGATGCTCCAGGTGATGCACGGCGGCGCATCCGCTCGCCCGTTCTCGACCCACAGCAACGCCTTCGACACCGAACTGTTCCTCCGGATCGCGCCGGAGCTGTTCCTCAAGCGCGCGGTCGTCGGCGGCATCGACCGGGTCTACGAGATCAACCGCAACTTCCGCAACGAGGGCGCGGACTCGACGCACTCTCCCGAATTCGCGATGCTCGAGGCCTACGAGGCATACGGAGACTACAACTCGATCGCCGACCTCACCCAGACGCTGATCCAGAACGCGGCGACGGCGGTCTCGGGCTCGCACGTCGTGACCTGGGCGGACGGCACCGAGTTCGACCTCGGCGGCGACTGGGACCGGATCGGCATGTACGACAGCCTGTCCGCCGCGGTCGGCCGCACCATCTCCCCGGAGACCCCCCTCGCCGAGCTGCAGGAGCTCGCGGCCAGGGAGGACGTCGCGGTCGAGCACCCCATCCACGGCAAGTACGTCGAGGAACTCTGGGAGCACTTCGTCAAGGGCGCCCTCACCCGGCCGACCTTCGTGATGGACTTCCCCGTCGACACGAGCCCGCTCGTGCGTGGGCACCGGTCGGTTGCCGGCGTCGTCGAGAAGTGGGACCTCTACGTGCGCGGCTTCGAACTCGCGACCGGGTACTCCGAGCTCGTCGACCCGGTCATCCAGCGGGAACGTTTCGTCGAGCAGGCCCGCCTCGCTGCCGGCGGCGACCCGGAGGCGATGCGCCTCGACGAAGAATTCCTCCGCGCCCTCGAGTACGGCATGCCGCCGACCGGGGGCATGGGCATGGGCATCGACCGGCTGCTGATGGCCCTCTCCGGCCTCGGCATCCGCGAGACCATCCTCTTCCCGTTGGTAAAGTGAAGGCCATGAGCACCCAGCCGCAGGACGACACCACCCCGGACGAGCCATCCAGGGCAGCGGATGCCGTCGACAAGGTTTCCCCGGACAAGGCCACAGAGGACAAGGCCCCCAAGGAGCGCCAGCCGATCACGACCAACCGCATCGTGCTCTGGGTGATCGTCGCCGCGATCGGGATCTACTTTGTCGGCACCGGCCTCTACGGCATCCTCGTCAAGTAGTCTGAGGGAACTATGGACTTCTTCTGGGGTGCGTTCTTCTCGATCCTGCCGACGGTCGCGCTCGGATTGATCTTCTGGGTCATCATGCGGTCGATCATCAGGGCCGACCGCACCGAGCGGAAGGTCTATTCGGAGATCGAGGCCGAAGAGCGCGCGAAGCTCGGGCTCGAAAAGCCGGTCACCTAACCTCGCATGTTCGGCATCGACATCTCGACCTTCATCCTCATTGTGGCCTTGGTCGTCGATTTCACCATCCGCGTCGTCGCCATCATCGTCGTGCCCCGCAATCGTCGCCCGACGTCGGGTATGGCCTGGTTGCTCGCGATCTTCTTCATCCCATACATCGGTGCCCTCCTCTTCCTGATGATCGGCTATCGCACCCTGCCGAAGAAGCGGCTGGAGATGCAGGAGGAGATCAACCAGTTCATCCTCGAGAGCACCGACGGGATCGAGCAGGTGCGTCGTGACCACCCGTGGCCAGGCTGGCTCGATTCCGTGGTCGAGCTCAACCGCAACCTCGGGGCGATGCCGCTCGTCGGCGGCAACACCGCGCGCCTGCTCGGCGACTACGAGGCGACCTTCGCCGAGATGATCGTCGACATCGACAAGGCCGAGAGGTGGGTACACGTCGAGTTCTACATCCTCTCCCTCGACAAGACCACCGCGCCGTTCTTCGACGCGTTGGAGCGCGCGGTGCAGCGCGGCGTGACCGTACGGGTGCTGATGGACCACATCCAGTCGATGCGGAAGCCCGGCTACCGCAAGACCCTCCGCCGGCTCACCGAATCCGGGGTCACGTGGGAGCTCATGCTCCCGTTGCAGCCGTTCAAGGGCAAGTGGCAACGGCCGGACCTCCGCAACCATCGCAAGCTCGTGACCGTCGACGGCGTCGTCGGCTACATGGGCTCGCAGAACATCATCGACCGCACCTACAACGTGAAGTCGAACATCCGGCGCGGGCTCAAGTGGAAAGACCTGATGACCCGGCTCGAGGGCCCGATCGTCGCCGGGCTCAACGCGATCTTCATCACCGACTGGTACGGCGAGACGAACGAGCTCCTCACCCGCGACATCCAGCCGGTGCAGCCCACGACGGCGCCGCACACCCTGGACTGCCAGGTCGTGCCGAGCGGGCCGGGGTTCGAGGGCGAGAACAACCTGCGGCTGTTCCTCGCGCTGCTCTACTACGCGCAGGAACGCATCGTGATCACGAGCCCGTACTTCGTGCCGGACGAGTCGATCATGTACGCGATCACGACCGCGACCCAGCGCGGGCTGCACGTCGAGCTCTTCGTCTCCGAGGTCGGCGACCAGGCCCTCGTCTACCATGCCCAGCGGTCCTACTACGAGGAACTGCTCCGGGCAGGCGTGATCATCTACATGTACAAGGCGCCGTACGTGCTGCACGCCAAGCACTTCACGATCGACGACGAGGTCGCGGTGATCGGGTCGAGCAACATGGACATGCGCTCGTTCAGCCTCAACTTCGAGGTGTCCCTGATGGTGCGCGGTCGCAGCTTCGTGCGCGACCTTCGCGCGGTCGAGGACGGCTACCGGGCCGACAGCAAGTTGCTCACCCTCGATGACTGGATGAAGCAGCCGCTGCGCTCCACCATCCTCGACAACCTCGCCCGCCTGACTTCCGCCGTCCAGTAGCCCCCCCGCCCCCAGGGTCCGCGAAAGCGGGTGAATCGTCGGTTTCAGGGCCTGAAACCGACGATTCACCCGCTTTCGCGGACCGGGTTGCCGGTTGCGGCTCAGGCGCGAGGTTTGAGGCGCACGGTTGGGAGCTCGGGGGCCGGGAGTGCGGGCCCCGGGTAGCCGGCGACCGTGCCGAAGCGGCCGACGGCATCCGCCCCCTCGATGACCTCGGACTGCCACTCGGCCCGCCACCGGGCGATCTCCTCGTGGCTGCGGCCGATGAAGTTCCACCACATCACGAGCTGTTCCTGGAACGGTTCGCCGCCGAGCAACAGCACCCTGGCCGGGTGCCTGGCGTGGTTTTCCAGGCGGATGCTGTCGCGCCCCGTCCCGAGGTAGCCCAGCTCGCTGCGCGCGAGCGTCACTCCCTCGACGAGCACCGGGCCGCGATCGACGAGCACCCCGTGTTCGAACGCGGGGTCGAGGTCCAGGTCGAGTGTCGCGCCGGAGGGGAGGTCGACCTGGGCGCCGAGCACCGGGCTGTAGACCCGGGCCGCCGAGACGACGGGGCCGAGCGTGCCGATGAACACCCGCGCGGTCGCCCCGCCGCCGATCGGCGTCTGCGGAACCTCGTGGTGCTCGAAGTGCGGCGTCTGGTGCCGGTGCTCCTCGGGCAGCGCGAGCCAGAGCTGCACGCCGTGCAGCACCCGGGTCGCCGGCGTCGATACCTCGGAGTGGCTGATGCCGCGCCCTGCGGTCATCAGGTTGAGCTCGCCGGGGAGCACCGGCGCGTGGCTGCCGGCGCTGTCGCGGTGCTCGATCTCCCCTTCGAAGAGCCAGCTGACAGTCTGCAGACCGGTGTGCGGATGCGGTGGCACGACCATGCCGCGCCGGGCGCCGTCCGCGACGCCTCCCGTTGCCTCCTCGCGAGCGCCGGTGCCGGTGCCGGTTGCGGTTGCCGTCGCAGTTTCGAGGGCGATCGGGGCTGCGATCTCGTCTGGCCCGTAGTGGTCGATGAAACACCAGGCCCCGATCGTGGACCGTCCGCGTTGGGGCAGGGTGCGGCGCACGTTCATGGCGCGGGGGCCGCCGAGCGGCACGTCCCGCGGGAGCAGCAGGAGGACCGGGCCGCCGGCATCCGCCGTGTGGCCGGGGGCGGCTCGCGCACCAGCGGTGCCAATGCTCGCATCCACCGAACCGGAGGGAGCCGAGGCCGCCACTGCTCCTTCACTGCCGGCGATCACGAGCTCGGAGGGGTCACGTTCGAGGTTGCTCACGCTCGCAGCCTAGGCGCAACGGCTGCGCCGGCGCAC
Organism: Cryobacterium sp. GrIS_2_6; assembly: GCF_035984545.1. Taxonomy (NCBI): domain Bacteria; kingdom Bacillati; phylum Actinomycetota; class Actinomycetes; order Micrococcales; family Microbacteriaceae; genus Cryobacterium; species Cryobacterium sp. GrIS_2_6. The sequence goes on along the minus strand of NZ_JAXCHP010000001.1, from coordinate 3,063,632 downwards.
GAAGCGCTGGCGCCGTACGCCCCGAACGGTCACGATGGACCTGCCGAGTCATCCTCGCGTTCGTAAACGCCTCTCCCCAGGAGCCGCGGGGTCACACTCATCCACCCCTGAGCAGTCCGTCGATCCCATCGTGCTCGCGGCATCCGTCGTGCTGCGTCTGCAGACCATCGTGTCGCGCGAGATCGCCGCCGCCGACTTCGGCGTGCTCACCATCGGCACCCTGCACGCCGGCACCAAGCAGAACGTCATCCCCGACTCTGCCGAGCTCGGCTTCAGCATGCGCACCTACGAACCGCTCGTGCGTGAGCGGATGCTCGCCGCCATCACCCGGATCGTCACCGGCGAGTGCGAGGCGGCCGGTTCGCCTCGCCCGCCGGAGATCGAGGTCACCTTCTCGGTGCCCGCCCTGGTCAACGAGCCGGCCCTGACGGCGGAGTTCGCTGCACTGTTCACCGAACGCTTCGGCGCCGGCCGGGTGGGAATCGGCCCGCAGGCGGCGCCGAGCGAGGACTTCGGCCTCTGGGGCACCCGCGCAGGCTGCCCGTCCCTCTTCTGGTTCACCGGTGGCGGCGACCCCACCGCGTTCCGTGCCGCGATCACGGCCGGCCGCATGCAGGACGTGCACTTCAACCACACGCCGTTCTACGCTCCCGTGCAGGACCCCACGATCCAGACCGGCGTCGAGGCCATGGTGGCTGCGGCCCGCCACGCCCTCGCCCGCTGACCCCTCAGGGTCGGGGAGGGTCAGCGGGCGCGGTCCTGCCGGGGCACGACGACGGTCTTGATGATCAGCAGGATCGAGGCCGTGACCGGGATCGCGATGAGCGCTCCGAGCATGCCGAGAAGCGCCCCGCCCGCGATCGCCCCGATCACCACGAGCGAGCCGGGCACGGCGATCGCCTTGTTCATCACCCGCGGGGTGAGCACGTAGGCCTCGATCTGCAGGTAGACGAGGTAGTACAGGCCGATCCAGAGTGCCGTCGCAAGGGGAGGCGAGCAGGACGACCGCGACCACGACCGCGAGCACACCGGCGAACGGCACGCCGATGATCAGCATCGCGACGAGGCCGAGGCCCGAATTCAGGCACGAGAGCAGCAGCATCCCGTTGACGTAGCCGCCGATCGAGCCGGTGATCTGCTCGGAGATCTCGATGAAGCCCGGCCGGCGCGGGCGTGGCACGAGCGCGTACAACGCCTTCTTCATCGGGTCGAGCGACGCGAGGAAGTACAGGCTCAGGATGAGCACGATCATCCCGCCGGTGATCCCGTTGATGAGGCCGACGCCGACCTTGACCAGGCCGGAGCCCACGAACAACCAGCTCGTCCATGCTGCTGCCTCTCGCCGCCGTCGACCCGGTGCAGCTCCCGCACGGACCCGGTGATGAGGGTATTACCGACTCAAGCGACGCTGCAAGGATTGCCGGGCGCAGACATCCGTCACGCCTGCGGCGAACAGAGGCGCGCTTTGGTTGCTTCCCTCGTTACTCTCGATGTATCGGCGCCACACCTGCCCCTGGTGCCAAGGGAGTGATCACATGTTTGAGAGATTTACCGACCGAGCTCGTCGTGTCGTCGTTTTGGCCCAGGAAGAGGCCAAGATGCTCAACCACAACTACATCGGCACCGAGCACATCCTGCTCGGGCTGATCCACGAGGGTGAAGGCGTCGCCGCCAAGGCCCTCGAGAGCCTGGGCATCTCGCTCGACGCCGTGCGCGAGCAGGTCCAGGACATCATCGGCCAGGGCCAGCAGCAGCCGACCGGGCACATTCCGTTCACGCCGCGCGCCAAGAAGGTGCTCGAGCTGAGCCTCCGCGAGGCACTGCAACTCGGCCACAACTACATCGGCACCGAGCACATCCTGCTCGGCCTCATCCGCGAGGGTGAAGGAGTCGCCGCCCAGGTGCTCGTCAAGCTCGGCGCAGACCTCAACCGGGTGCGCCAGCAGGTCATCCAGCTCCTGTCCGGATACCAGGGCAAGGAGCAGGTCCAGGTCGGCGCCAACGAGACGGCGAGCGGACCGGCGGGCAGCCAGATTCTCGACCAGTTCGGCCGCAACCTCACCCAGGCCGCGCGCGAGAACAAGCTCGACCCCGTGATCGGTCGTGAGAAAGAGATCGAACGGGTCATGCAGATCCTGTCCCGGCGATCGAAGAACAACCCGGTCCTGATCGGTGAGCCCGGCGTCGGCAAGACCGCCGTCGTCGAAGGCCTCGCCCAGGCCATCGTCAAGGGCGACGTGCCCGAGACGCTCAAGGACAAGCAGCTCTACTCGCTCGACCTCGGCTCTCTCATCGCCGGCAGCCGCTACCGCGGTGACTTCGAGGAGCGCCTGAAGAAGGTCACCAAGGAGATCCGCACCCGCGGCGACATCATCATCTTCATCGACGAGATCCACACCCTCGTCGGTGCCGGTGCCGCTGAGGGCGCCATCGACGCAGCGTCTATCCTCAAGCCGCTCCTCGCCCGCGGTGAGCTGCAGACGATCGGTGCGACGACGATCGACGAGTACCGCAAGCACTTCGAGAAGGATGCCGCGCTCGAGCGCCGCTTCCAGCCGATCCAGGTCGCGGAGCCGTCCCTTCCCCACACCATCAACATCCTCAAGGGACTGCGCGACCGGTACGAGGCGCACCACAAGGTGTCCATCACCGACGGCGCCCTCGTGGCCGCGGCGAACCTCGCCGACCGCTACGTGTCCGACCGGTTCCTCCCGGACAAGGCCATCGACCTGATCGACGAGGCCGGCGCCCGCCTGCGCCTCTCGATCCTGTCGAGCCCGCCCGAGCTGCGCGAATTCGACGAGAAGATCGCTGTCGTCCGCGCCGCGAAGGAGACCGCGATCGAGGACCAGGACTTCGAGAAGGCGGCCGGCCTGCGCGACGAGGAGAAGAACCTCCTCGGCGAGCGACTGCGCCTCGAGAAGAAGTGGAAGTCCGGCGACGTCAAGACGACCGCCGTCGTCGACGAGGGCCTGATCGCCGAGGTCCTCGCCCAGGCGACCGGCATCCCGGTGTTCAAGCTCACCGAGGAGGAGTCCTCGCGGCTCGTCTTCATGGAGAAGGCCCTGCACCAGCGCGTCATCGGTCAGGAAGAGGCCATCTCGGCGCTCGCCAAGACCATCCGCCGCACCCGTGCCGGACTCAAGGACCCGAAGCGTCCGAGCGGTTCGTTCATCTTCGCCGGCCCCACCGGCGTCGGCAAGACCGAGCTCGCCAAGGCGCTCGCCGAGTTCCTCTTCGATGACGAGGCCGCCATGATCTCGCTCGACATGAGCGAGTACGGCGAGAAGCACACCGTGTCGCGCCTGTTCGGTGCGCCTCCCGGGTTCGTCGGCTTCGAAGAGGGCGGCCAGCTCACCGAGAAGGTGCGCCGCAAGCCGTTCTCCGTGGTGCTGTTCGACGAGATCGAGAAGGCACACCCGGACATCTTCAACTCCCTGCTCCAGATCCTGGAAGAGGGCCGGTTGACGGATGGCCAGGGTCGCGTGATCGACTTCAAGAACACCGTGATCATCATGACCACGAACCTCGGCACCAAGGACATCAGCAGCTCGCCCGTCGGGTTCCAGCTCGAGGGTGACACGACGACCGGCTACGAGCGGATGAGCGGCAAGGTGAAGGAGGAGCTCAAGAAGCACTTCAAGCCCGAGTTCCTCAACCGCGTCGACGAGGTCATCGTGTTCCCGCAGCTGACCAAGCCGGAACTGCTCCAGATCGTGGACCTGTTTATCAAGCGCCTCAGCGACCGCCTGCTCGACCGCGACATGACCGTCGAACTGACGATCCCCGCGAAGGAGCACCTGATCGAGGTCGGCTTCGACCCCGCTCTCGGCGCGCGGCCGCTGCGCCGTGCGATCCAGCGCGAAGTGGAGGACCGTCTCTCCGAGAAGATCCTGCAGGGCGAGCTCAACGCGGGTGACCACGTGCACGTCGACTTCCTCGCCGGAGAGTACGTCTTCACCACGACGGCGCGTGCCACGCCCGTGTCCATCGGTGTGAACGCGTCGGCAGCGCTCGGCACCGGGTCGGGCACGCCCGACCTCGCGGTCGCAACGGACTAAGCACCCGACGCACGACAACCTGGAGGGGCCAGGCGGAGACATCCGCCTGGCCCCTTCTGCGTGCCCGTGCTCAATAGACTGGGTGTGACGCACACAAGCACGGGCGAGAGGGCTGGAATGCAGGAGCAGGAGTATTCGGTACGCCGGGCGCGCACGAGCGACGTCCCGCGCATTCAGACCCTGGTGGCGCCGCTCGTCCAGGAGCGCATCCTGCTCGGTAAGGAAAGCGTCGTCTTCTACGAGGCCGTCCAGGAGTTCCGCGTCGTCGAAGACACGGCGGGCGAACTCATCGGCGTCGGTGCCCTGCATGTGATGTGGGAGGACCTCGGCGAGGTGCGCACCCTCGCCGTGACCGCCGACTGGCTCGGCCGCGGTGTCGGCCACGCCCTGCTCGCCCGGCTCGAAGCGGATGCCCGCGAGCTCGGCCTCTCCCGCCTGTTCTGCCTCACGTTCGAGGTGCCCTTCTTCACCCGGCACGGGTTCACCGACATGGGCTCGGAGACCGTCGACCCGCTTGTCTACGCCGAACTGGTCCGCTCCCACGATGAGGGCGTCGCCGAATTCCTCGACCTGGCCAGGGTGAAGCCCAACACGCTCGGCAACACCAGGATGGTGAAGCGGCTCGGCTGAGGCCGGGAATCCGCGCCGACACGCAACGCCTTCCCGCGGCTGCCGGGTAAAGCTCGTTAGCCTTGGGGCATGTCGACGATCAAACATCCGGTCGGCCCCCAGTCAAGCAGGGTCTACTGGCGCCGCCGCCTCATCGTGGGTCTTGGCCTGCTCTTCGTGATAGTCATCATCGTGCTGATCGTGGTGCGCCCGGGATCCGGCGGTGGCCAGCCGGCCCCGACTCCCACGCCGACCACGACCGCCGGCACTGACGCTCCCGCTCCCGCCGCCGCCGCGGATGCCGCCCCCGCCGCCTGCGACCCGGCCGCCGTCACGGTCGAGGCGCTCACAGACGCCGTCACGTACCAGCCCGGCCAGAAGCCCGAACTCTCCCTCAGCATTACGAACACGGGCACCGTCCCCTGCGTGATCAACGCCGGCACCTCGAAGCAGGTCTTCACGATCTCGAGCGGCCAGGACATCTACTGGACTTCGACGGACTGCCAGAGTGCGGCGGCCGACGCCGCCGTCACCCTGCAGCCGGGCGTTCCGGTGAGCTCGACGAAACCGATCGCCTGGGACCGGGTCCGCTCCAATGCCGCCACCTGCGACGAGTCCACCCGCACCGCTGCGCCGGCCGGGGGAGCCTCATATCACCTCGCCGTCTCCGTCGACGGCATCGCATCCGCGACACCCAAGCAGTTCATCCTCGACTGAGCGATTGCCCGTACCGCACGTCAGCCCAGAGCGGAATAGTCCGCTCTGGTGCCCAGCCGGTGCGAACGGAATGATTGAATGGGTGACGTGACTGACCCGACTGACCCGACGCCGCCGACCCGCTCCGTGGCCCTTGCCACGGCCCTCGCCGCCCAGGACGTAGCAGCCGTCGCATACGCCCTCCGCAACGACGTCGTGATCGTGCCGCAGCTCGTCGTCAACGGGCAGGGCGAACAGGTTCGCGTCTTCGGCCGCGAAGGCACCGACAAGCGGATGCTGCTGCTCTTCTCCTCCGCCGAGAATTACGTCCGCATGGTGCCCGACGAAGTGGACCCCCAGGTCATGGTCGGCGACGCCCAGTGGTTGCGCGACTTCCTCACAGTGCATCGGAACGTGCTTGAGATGGTCTTCTTCGACATCGCCGGCCCGCACGTGATGCAGGCGGCCCCTGAAGACCTGATGGGGGCGCTCGGCACCCTCCCGGAAACCGATTCCGTCAACGACGCCTAAGTCGGTACCCCCAATCGGCGGCACCCTGCGGCGTCCATTCGCCGGTGTCTGGGCTGGACGCTAGGCTGAGCCTCGACAGTGTCTCACTCTCTCTCGGAGAGGGTTCCCGGTGGGGAGCATGAAGGCCGGGAACACACGCCTGTCGGGGAGCAGGCCACGATGAACGTACCGCCGAATGAGTCGATCGAGGCGAGACTCGCGCGCGTCGAGCGCCTCTTCTGGATCGACCGCGACGAGGCCAACCAGGCCGCCAAGGATTGGCTGATCGAGCTGCGCGTCGTCGACATCGACGGCGCGAACGGCGAGTTCGTCGACTACACCAGTGTCGAGACCGGCCTCGGAAGGGGAGCCGTCGCGCGGCGCCTCCGCGTGCTCCTGGCCAACATCAGCCGCACCCGCGGAGATCCGAGCCGCAGCGCGGCCGAGGTCCAGCAGATCCTCGCCTGGGCCGAGCGGCACGGCGAAGTCGCCCTGCAGTCCCGCTGTCATGATGTGCTCGGCTCGGTGTTCGAAATGGTCGGCGACCCCGCCCTCGCCCTCGAGCACGCCGTTCTCGTCAACGATCTGATCGACGAGAGCGAGGTGCCGCTGATGCGGGCCGCCGCCCGGCTCTGCCTGGCCGACGCCCTCGGCTCGGCCGGATCCTTCGACGAGTCGCGGCGCCGCTACAACGAGGCCCTGCGGCTCGTCATCGACGACACCGACACCAACATCCGCTACATGATCCTGAACAACCTCGCGTACACCGAGTATCTCGCCGACAACCACGGGGCCGCGCTCGAGACCGTCGAGCAGCTGCTCGCACTGTCCACGGCGAACTCCCGCCCGATCGGCATGTATGCGCGCGACACGATCGCCAGGGTCTACCTGATCGCGGGGCGGCTCGACGAAGCCGAGCGGATGCTGCTTCCAGCCATCGAAACCGCGGACGACGACCCCAACCCCGATGCGGTCTCGGCAGCACTGGTCACCCTCGCCGAGGTCTACCGGATCCAGGGACGGCTCGACGCGGCACAGCGCGTGATCGACCAGTGCGCAACCCTCGCCGCCGGTCACGGCCTCGTGCGCTGGCTCACCGAAGTCGCCCGCGAACAGGCCGAGGCCTACGCCGCGAACCTCGATTACCGCCGAGCCTTCGAGGCCTACCGGAGCTACCACGCCCAGTCGGTCGCCCTCAGCGCGAGCGAGAACGAATCCCGCGGGCGCATCCTCGAGGCGATGTTCCAAACCGCGGAATCGCGGCGCGAGAGCGAACGCTACCGTGAACTCGCCGAGCGCGACCCGCTCACGAGCCTGCATAATCGCCGCTTCGTGGACGAGCACCTGAGCATCGCGGCGATCCGGTCCGGCGAGGGCGGCCCGTGCTTCGCCATTGCGATGATCGACATCGACCACTTCAAGCGCATCAACGACGCCCTGTCCCACGCGGTCGGCGACGAGGTGTTGCGCATGCTCGGCGAGATCCTGAAGCGCGCAGCCGACCGGGTCGCCGGCGGGATCGCCGCCCGCCTCGGCGGGGAGGAATTCCTGCTGATCCTGCCCGGCGCCGACGCGGCAGAGGCGCGCGAACGCTTCGAGGAAGCCCGCAGCGACATCGCCGACTACGACTGGACCCCGATCACCGCCGGGCTGCCCGTCACCGCGAGCATCGGGGTTGCTCTCGCCCCCGAGGACGGCGTCCAGACTTCCGACCTCCTCCGGGCCGCGGACGTGCGGCTGTACGTCGCCAAACGCGACGGCCGGAACCGGGTCGTGCACACGGCAACCATCCAGGCCTCGGTGTCGCGCTAGCCGGGCTGCGACCTTGGCGCACCCTGCGCATTCGCCCGCACGCGCCGCCATCCCGCCTGCGCTGAGGCTGCTTGAGCGTCGCGCACCAGTTGCGCCGGTTCGCGCCAGGCATGCCTGGCGCGAACCGGCGCAACTGGCGCGCACGGAGAGCGAACCGGCGCAACTGGCGCGCACGGAGAGCGAACCGGCGCAACTGGCGCGCACGGAGAGCGAACCGGCGCAACTGGCGCGCGTCGGGCGCCGCGCGCGCCGGGAGTGCCCAGGCGACCGGCCCGTGCCGTGCCGCTAACGGAACGCCGCGTCGAGCTCCGCGTCCCGTGCGGAGACCGGCTCCCGCAGCGCGAGGATGATCGCAGAGTCGAGCCGCCCGGCACCCGAGTCGATCCGGGTCACGAACCCGAGCCGAGCCGCCTCGCTCGCACGTTGCTTTGCCGACGACACCGGTCGCACCTCGCCGGCGAGGCTGATCTCGCCGAACGCGACGACGTCGTGCCCGATCGGCTTGTTCCGCGACGCGGAGGCGATCGCGAGCGCGATGGCGAGATCGGCGCCGGGTTCGGTCAGACGGATGCCGCCTACGGTCGACACGTAGACATCCGACGCCCCGAGGCCCTTCACCTCAGCCCTCTGCTCGAGCACGGCGATGATCATGGCGACGCGCGACGAGTCAACGCCGTTGGTCACCCGGCGCGGGTTCGGTGCCGAGCTCGGCATGACGAGTGCCTGCACCTCGACCGGCATCGCCCTCCGCCCCTCGAGGGCGACCGTAACGCAGGTGCCGGGCACCAGGACGCCGCCGCGGGTGAGGAACAGGCCGCTCGGGTCGGGCACCTCGGAGATGCCCTCACCGGTCATCTCGAAACAGCCGACCTCGTCGGTCGGTCCGAAGCGGTTCTTGAGTGCGCGCACGAAGCGCAACGCGGTCTGCCGATCGCCCTCGAACTGGCAGACGACGTCCACGAGGTGCTCGAGGAGGCGTGGGCCGGCGATTGATCCGTCCTTGGTGACGTGCCCGACCAGGAGGATCGGCAGGTTGCGGTCCTTGGCGACCCGGATGAGGGTGGATGCGACCTCGCGCACCTGGCTCGGCTGGCCGGGAAGCCCGTCCGAGAGGCCGCTCGCGACGGTCTGCACGGAGTCGATGATGACGAGGCTCGGCTGCACCGCGTCGATCTGGCCGAGAATGGTGGCGAGGTCGGTTTCGGCGGCGATGAACAGCTCGGGCTGCAGGGCCCCGGTGCGCTCGGCGCGCAGGCGCACCTGGCTCACCGATTCCTCGGCGCTCACGTAGAGCACCCGGGACTTGGCTGCCGCTGCTTTCGAGGCGACCTCGAGCAGCAGGGTGGACTTGCCCACGCCGGGCTCGCCGCTCAGCAGGATCACGGAACCGGGCACGATGCCGCCGCCGAGCACCCGGTCGAATTCGCCGATGCCGGTCGGCCAGTGCGAGACCGCGGTGGTGTCCACGTGCGTGATCGGACGCGCAATGCCGGAACCCATCACGGCGACAGGCTTGACGGCGCGGGTGAGGCTCGCCTTCTCCGTCATGTCGACCACGGTGCTCCACTGCTGGCACTCGCCGCAGCGCCCGGCCCACTTCAGGGTGGTCCAGCCACACTCGGTACAGCGGAAGGATGAAACGGGTCTGGCCATGCCTGCGAGCCTAGCTTCGGCCACCGACACCCGGGCAATCCGCCGCGTGCCCACGCCGGGCGCTCGCCGCGCGCAGGGCCTGGCCACAGGCAGGGCAAGAGCGCCCACCCAGCCGGTCAGGCGGACCTACCCCTCACGCAGGTCGGCGAACTCCTCGGCATCCTCTGGAACGAGCAGCGCGATGTCCGCGCTCAACGCCGGGAGGAACGCCTCGGCCCAGACCCGGTAACCGCGGTCGTTCGGGTGGAACAGGTCGTTGGCCACGTGGGTAGCAATGCTGCGCAGCCCCGGCCGCTTCGTCGTCGCGTGCAGCGGCACCACGGTGAGCCCGAACTCGGCGGCGACCGACCGCAGGATCCGGTTCCCGACGGCCACGATCCGCTCGTTGTGCGGCAGGTGGAAGCACGGCAGGTCGGCCACGAGGGCATGTGGCGGCAACGCGGCGAAGATCGTGCGGATCCCGGATTCGAACACCGCGGCATCCCACACCGCCACGTCGTTCGCACCGATCGCGACCGTGACGATGTCGGGGGAGTGCTCCGCGAGGAGCGGTAGCTGGTCGCGAACGGCGAGCTCGACGGTCGCCCCTGAGACGCTCAGGTTGGCGACGCGCACCGTGCGACCGGTGGCCAGGCGGATGTGATCGGCCAGCAACCCGACGTAGCTGCGCCGCGGTTCGCTCGCCCCGATCCCCTGCGCCGCGCTGTCCCCGATCGCCACGTAGAGCAGCTCGCCCGGCTCACGGCCGTGCTCCCGCCACCACTGCGCGTGCACGGGAAGGGTCTCGTTAAGTACCCGGGCGTTGCCCTGGCGCCATTCCCGGAAGCCGCGTGCCCGAACGACGGCGGCAGCGGTCATTCCGGTAGCTGTGGTGACGGCACCGAGGGTGACCAGGAGCGCGCGAAGGTTCGGTTTGACGTAAGACACGGGGGGGAGCGTACCGCCGGTTTCTGGGTGCCGGCTTTCCGCTTCCTGTGCCCGCGTGTCGCGTTTGTGTGTGCAGCGGATGCCGCCGACGCGACCCGAATATCCGCCTGATTCGCGCAGACCCCTGTTTCTCACGTACAATTTCCCTCGGTACCGTGTCCGAGCGGCCGAAGGTGCAACTCTCGAAAAGTTGTGTGGGGGAGACTCCACCGTGGGTTCAAATCCCACCGGTACCGCCACGAATCATCCCCTGCATCCCTTGAAAACACTGGGAAGCAGGGGGTTTTTCATTGCAGAGATTCGGGGTTTGCCCACGGTTTGCCCACATCTGAAACCTTCTTTGCCTGATTGAGCGCGATTCCGACAGCGTCAAGATCGTCGTCAAATAGATCCGCGTATGTGTCCAGCGTCATGGCGGCTGAAGCGTGTCCAAGCATCTTCTGGACGGCTTTCACGTTTGCGCCGGCAGAGATCGCCAGGCTGGCGGCTGTATGGCGCAAATCGTGGACGGTGACTCGCTGAAATGTCGCGTCAATGGCTTGGGCCTTTCTTACGGCCGAAACTCGCCAACCTCTTCTTGAGTCGGGAAGCGGCACATGGACGAGTCCGGCGCCGAAGACGAGTTCATCTTGGTCCTTTCCCGCGCATGCTTTGGCCAGCAGATCGGTTAGAAACTCAGGGTACGGAACGCTGCGGAATTCGTGCGACTTCGGCGTGCCAACGATGATCGGTCCGCCTACGCTCACGGCGTTTTCAGTGACGTTCGCACGCCGCCTTGTGGTGTCCAGACTTCTTACTCTGAGGGCTGTTGCTTCGCCCCACCGGAGACCCGTGTACGACAGGAATAGGAGCAGAGTCGAATGCCGACCAGCGTTGTCGGCGAGGAGTTGAACCTGCTGGTGGGAAAGATAGACATGCTTGTTGTGAGGTTTTCTCGGAAGATTCACCCCGCGTGCGGCATTCGAACTTATGCGACGATCCTTCACAGCGACATCCAAGATTGACGCGAGAATCCCGAATGCTCGAATCACCAACGTTGCACCCTTGCGTTTGGATAGTTCGGTGACCCAACCTTGAACCTCGCTGTGACGGATGGAGCCCACCGAGCGCTTTCCCCAGAACGGCTGGACGTGCAGTCTCCAAGCGGACTCAATTGGGCGCAAGCTTGAGGGTTTTAGGTGTGATTGATTGTTCAACCACTCGTCTCCGAGGACATCGATGTGTGACCTAGATGCGGTTGCATCCACAAACTCGCCTCTGGCCTTGGATACTTCAATTGAAGCCAAGAAAAGCTCTGCAGCTTTCTTCGTTGAGAAGCCGCGCCGCTCTGTGGAGGAGTGGTCAGGTTTGCGATAGCGAGCCCGATAGCGCTTGCCGGCTACGGTCTCGTAAGGAGTGATGCTACCCATGTCTAGAAGGGGGTCTCGGGAGACGGGCCGATCGGATTTTCCAGGTTCACGCCCGCGGCGCGCAGCCGATTCTCGACCCGATAGAGGTTAGCGTGGTTGGTTTCCTGATCACGCTGATACAAGAATTTCGCTGTCTGGTTAACTGTGAAACCCTTCCGCTGGGGCGCCAAGCGGTAACCCCTCTCTGGTAAGTCGAGTTGTTCAAGGAGTTCGCTTCGTTTGCGGAGGTCGATCAATATGATCTCGTTCTCTGAATAGCCGAATCCCGGCGGGTGCAGCATGGGTTCACCGTTCAATAGAGAACTGGTCGTCTTCCTGCTGGCCGTTCCGGTGAACCAATCGCGAGCGAGCCACATTGGCGTGAGCACGACATTGCTCTCTCCGTTCGCGATTTCTATCCGCTTATACGGTTGCTTCAAGGGGAAAATCAAGTCAGCTGGCTGTACTTCTAGCACGAAGGCCATCGCAATGAGTTGCCTCACGGTCACGTCCTCTTTTCGACCATTCTCTAGATTGGCGACTATCGATCTAGTCAGTCCGAATCCAGCCTTTTCGGCAAGCTCATCGGCGCTCATCTTGAGTAGTTTTCGGAAGTGGGCGATTTGCTTCCCAAGCTCATATTCAACCGTTTCAAACATGTAGACACAATATCGCGGATTTTGTGTAGTGTATAGCCCGTACGCAGAACACCTCGGTTTTGTGTATGCGAGATGGAGCTGAATTGACTACGTATCTCTCACCGCAGCAAGTCTGCGAGATTATCCCCGGCATGACGAAGGGATCCCTTGCCCAGTTGCGTTTCACGGGGAAGGGCCCTCGGTACCGCAAGCCAACTCCGAAGACGGTCATCTACGTCGAGTCGGAGGTCATTGACTGGATTGAAGTCAGCGCGCGGAGAGGAACAGCTCTGGAGGACGCGTGAAAAGGGCAACGAGGGTGCCGTCACCGAGCTGTAACTCGGTGACGGCTTCGACAAATCGCCACCGCTAAAAGGGAGACTGGTTCATGAACAATACCAAGAAATCCGCAAAGGCCCTTTTGCCGCGGAACTCGACTGCAGGACGCACTACAGACACGATCTTCGACATGTGCAATGCAGATAATCCGGAGCGTGAACAGCTCCGAATTCGTTGCCACCTGGCGGAGGCTTCCAAATTCTTCGTCTCCTTTGCGGAACCAGAGGGCGGCGCCGATAGTCCTTTCACAGCTCGTCGAGTCGTTCGGCCCAGGTCGTATGCCGCGACACCAACCGGCAACTATCGGTCCCGATTCGGAAGGGTCGAGTCCTAGTGGCCCGCATTCGAACCATTAAGCCGGCCTTCTTCCAGAGCGATGATGTGGTCGCTCTGAGCTTGCGTGCACGTCTCACGTGGATTGGACTGTGGCTCTTTGCTGATGACAATGGACGTAACATCTTCGACGCGCGAGTTGTAAAGGGCGACCTCTGGCGTTTTGAGGACAACGTGACGCGCAAAATGATCGAGGAGGACCTCGACGAACTTGTGGACGCCGGTCGTATCCGCACCTACGACTCCGGCAAAAAGACGTACTTCGAGGTCGTGAACTGGCTTGTTCACCAGAAGATCGACCGTCCTTCGAAGGTGGCGCATCCGATCCCACCCTGGGGGCCAAACGCCGCAGAAAGTGCGGCATCGGCGAAGAGTGGGACGCGGGAGAGCCTCAACCAAGCTGCGGGTCCAGTGAGTCAAACGGAGCGAGTTCGCCTACCATTCTGCAGCCGCCATCCCAATGGAACAGACCTTCCGTGTAAGGATTGCGGAAATCTCAGGTTGGCGCTCATGGCAGCCGCCGCGCGAGGTGCCCCGGTAGCAACACTGCCACTGCCGCCGCGGGCCGGCGACCGGTCCGGCTTCTGTGCATCGCACAACGAGTATCCGACTCCGTGCGACCAATGCATGAGGATCCGAGCCGAAGCGGCAGCTGCTGCCTAGCGCACGCACAGGTCCGCTCGGGTGAATTGTGCGGTTGCCAGAGGTGCGTTGCCCTCAGTCTCCCCTTGTGCCCCTTCCTGCCGCGTGAAGCGTGCCCACAAGCGCACACCTCGCGGGTCTGAGGTCGGCATTCGACGAGGACTCGGTGAGGGTTCGCTGAGGGCTCGCGGTGTGCGCACGAGCCCTCGATGCGAGAAGGAGAAGGACCAGTGGAAGGGAAAATGGAGGGGGAGGGCGCACGCCTGGTCTTCGAGAGATCCGCTCCTGGGTCTGCGAATAGCTTGCCGGCCGTTCTGGTTGTTGGTCCTTGCCCTTCCTCGCCCCAAGGCCGAGACAGTGCGTGTGGATGCTGTGGATTCCGTGGAACAGCATTCGACGAGAGCTCGACGAGGCGTACGCGAGTCCTCGATGCTGGAAGGGGAAATGGAAATGGAAATGGAAATGGAAAAGGAAAAGGACGGGGAGGGGCGGGCGCGTGTCTGGCTCTCGGGAGTCACGCCTGTCGACCCATGGCAACTTCGCCGGCCGCCTTGGTCGTCGGGCGCTACCCGATGCGGGAGGCACGACGTGGACTTTGGGGATACAGAGGGACAGCATGTCGACGATGGCTTGACGAGCGCCGCGCGGAGTCCGTTCGGTGCGCTCTGCCCGGGGTTGAGAGATCATGTTGGTACGCGTTAGCGGGACAATCCTGGCTGTAGTCCGATGGTTGGCTCAACGGCCTGCGTGATGCTTGCGCTCTACTGCACCGACAGCGCGAGAGGGCCGCGCGGCGCGGTTTAGGCGCCTTCGTTAGTTTTCACGCAGTTGCGCTTGACTACGATATAGCCGTCGTGCCGATTGACGGTGATAAGACCGTCAAGTAAGATGAAGGTGATATGACCGTCAAGAGGGGCACCTATGGCATCACGCGGTGAAGTGAGAAGCATTGAGGCGCTCGGCCGGATGCTGCAGCAAGGCCGTCTGGTCAGCGGGCTGACGCAGCGTGATCTTGCCGAAAGGCTCCAGACCGATCAGAAATACATCTGGGCTTTGGAATCTGGTAAGAGCACGATCGTTTTGGAGCGTATCTTCGCGGTAATGCGGGAGACCGGGGTCCGAATGTATATGGAGGTCGACGACTCGCCAGATGCGCCGCTTCGCCACGACATTGCGCACGACTCTGATGGCTGACTTGCGTGTGGAAATATATGGCGAGCTAGTCGGTTGTCTAGTCGGCGCCGATCGTCGTGCCTTCGATTTCAACGCGGACAAGAACGCCATCGATGTCTTTGGGCTTGGTAGCACGATTCTCTCCGAGTCGGTTCCTTTCGACCTCGTTGTCAACCGCAGCAGAGCCGCACGCCGCCGCAACTTTTTCGCAGAGCTACTTCCCGAGGGAACTGCGCTCGACAATCTCGCCGCCGAGATCAGGGCCTCTACCGATGACATCATCCCGTTATTGGGCTCTCCTGACTCTTCCGTGGGTTAGTCCCGGCCGGGAAGCACGGGTTTGTGCCCGCCGAGGCTGAGCATTGCGAGGGCGATGAGGGCCTCGGGTGATTTGAAGCCGAACGCGATGCGGGTCATGAGGCAGATCTTGGTGTTCATGGATTCGACGCGGCCGTTGGAGAGGCTGTGCTCGATGGAGGCCAGGATCGCGGTGCGGTGTTTCACGATGCTCTTCTGCAGTTTCACGAAGGACGGGATGCGGCAGCGGCGAGCCCAACCAACCCATTTGTCGAGAGCTTCGGTCGCTTCCTCGAGAGGCAGTTTGAAGATCACACGGAGGCCTTCCTTCAGGTAGTACGCCCGAGCCAGCCGGGGGTCGGTCTGCACGATCCAGGCGAGCTTCGTTTGTTGCTTCTCGGTCAGGTTTTCCGGGTTCTTCCAAAGCGCGTATCGGCAGTTCTTGATGCCCGTCGCCCGGGCGCTGTCTGGGCGTGCCGGGGCGTCGGCTGGGGGCCGGCCGCGAGTGCGTCGGGCATCGTTGTGCCGGGCGGCTTTGCGGGCCTCGTTCCACGCGCCCCGGCGGACTTCATCGAGGGCCTCGGTGGCCCATTTCACGACGTGGAACGGATCAGCGCAGCGAACAGCGTTCGGCGCTCGTTCCGCGACAACACTGGCGATCCAGGCCGCACCGTCCGCGGAAACATGCGTGATCAGTGCCGAACGCTCCGGCCCCAACGCATCAAAAAACGTCTCGAGGGTGGCCTTGTCCTGGCCTGGTGCCGCCCAGACGAGACGGCCAGAATCGTGGTCCACGACGCAGGTCAAGTACTTGTGGCCGCGCTTGTAACTGATCTCGTCAATCCCGATCCGGGTGAGGCCCGCGAACTGGTCGAACTGCTTCTCCGTATCTGCCCAAACCCGGGTGATGATCGCGCCCACGGTGCGCCACGCGATGCGCATCAGCACGGTGATGGCGGACTTGGATGTTTGCGTGGCCAGCCACGCGACCTGGTCATCGAAGAACAAAGTGTGCCCGCTCTGATGCCGGGCCCACGGCACGGCGGCGACCGTCACGCCATGCACCCGGCAGCTCACCCGCGGCGCCGCAGCTTCTAAGTGGATTTGCACCGAGCCGGCGTCCAGGGATCGCCAGCGGCGCCGCCCGTCACCGGCGTCGTAGCGCGGGCAGCGCTTCCGGCAGGCCCCGCACCGGTTCCGCATCGATGCCGTTGGGCGCACCGACGCGACCAGCATGCCCGTATCCGCGTCGAGATCGACCGCTTCGACGATGGTTTTGTCGACTCCGAGCAGAGTCCGCCATAGTGTTGAGTTTTGCACGCCGTTTTCTCGTCCCTGTGTTTCTTGCCTTTGTCAGTTAGAAACCTAGACGGAGAGCGGCGTGCACTCGTTAAGGCGCTCGGAAACCACCCACGGTAACGTCAGGAGAGCCCGTTATTGGCTCAATTTGGCCGAGATGTTGCCGGGGCTGTTCAGATTTACGACCCTGAGGCGCCGGGCGAGCCTCGTACGCCAGATGTGGCCTTGGTCGACGGGGGCGAAGTCGGAAAGATGCTCACCAACGCGCAGGCTGCCCCGCTGGGAAACCGACCGAAGTCGGGCCGGACGTCGCTGGCCGGTGTGCAGGACAAGATCGTTCTGGCGCTCAAAGGCGATCAGTGGTTCCAAGTGCTTGAGGGCTACCCGTCGACCCACATCGTCAAGCCGCCGTCCGCCCGTTACCCGAGCATCACGTTTGATGAGGAATACGGCTTCCGCGCGGCCAAAGCTGCTGGCCTGACCACATTCGACGCATGGATAGAAGATTTCGGTGGGGTTCTCGGCCTCGTTATCGAACGCTACGACAGGTCACCGGATGCGCCACAGGGACGAATTCATCAGGAAGACATGAACCAGGCCCTGGGGGCGTCGAAGAACGAGAAGTACCAGGAGTTCGGCGGGAAAGTGACGCTCAAGCGAGTGGCGCACGTCCTTGGGCGCAATGGTGACCGGCGCTCCGTAGACCAGCTCCTCAGGTTGCTGACCGTCTCGCAGGCCCTGGGAAACCTCGACATGCACGGCAAGAACATCAGCATGCTCCACCTGCGGGACGGCAGCACGGCAATTACACCGGCCTACGATGTCGTGCCCCAAACTCACCTCGATGGGGACGGCAAGATGGCGTTGGCCGTCAACCGGAAGTACTTGCACGCGGCGATCACCATCGACGACCTCATCGCGGAGGGTCTCTCGTGGAACGTTCGTTCACCGCGCGCGCTCATCACCTCAGCGCTTGAGGCCGTGGAGAGTTTTGCCCATTCGGAGAGTCCGGTCGACAACGCCTATGCCGGGCTGCAGGATGATGTCCGCAGGTTCACCCGTAACCTGCTCGAGGGACGCCCGACCGGGGACACTCGGTAGATCGCCCTGTTCGCAGCCGAGCGACGATCGTCCGAGAAGAGGCACCGTTCACAGCGGTCAGAGGGGACTCTGCCGACGCTGGCGGAGGAGTCGTTCCGGAGCATTGAGGCGTGCACCGGCATTGTGACGCTATCCACTGATGGCGGGCACCAGGCGCACTCGTAGTCGGTGTCAGAAATCATCGTCGTATTCCGTGGGCAGTCTCATTCTCGTGGGGAGCAGGGCGAGGCGAGTGTTGATTAGCTCTCGTGGGCCCTCCTTAGTGGCGCCAACAAGAGGGATGCCGAGCAGGGCCGTAACCTCGAAGACCGTGCCGATCGATGTGGTGGTGGAACCTTTCTCAATGGCGATAAGAGTCCACACGGAGATGCCTGCACGCCCCGCTATGTCGCGTTGCCGCCAGTGAATGAGTCGGCGCTCGGCGGTGATCTGCTGCCCAAGGACGGTGATGGCTTCAACGGTCCAGGGTGAGTAAGTGCGGGCTTTTCTTGCCATGACCATCTCCATAAAAGCAATGTATTGGTGCTTAGAGTACTTTGGCAGCAATACATTGTGGTTTGAGGCTGAGTTCGCTGGATATCGACGCCCGGGGCAGCGTCAGGCTGCAGGCTAGGAATCGTCCTGAAGCCTCGCCGGTGACTGACCAACAATCGGTCCCAGGCCCGGAACCACTGAGCAAGCCACGCCGTGCGCCGGCACGCAAGTCGGCGACCGTGGTCGTGGAGCAGACCACAAGGATGACAACCTATATGTCCAACACCACGAGGGATCGCGCGCGAGCTACGTATCGGGCCACGAGTCATCTCGAAGGCGACAAAAGCTGGTCTGACTTCGTGGAGCGAGCCGTCCTGGCCGAAGTCGAGCGCCGCGAACGCTCCTACAACTCGGGAGAGCGCTACGAAGGCGACAGCTCACCGCTTTCTGCGGGACGCCCACTCGGTTAAGAAAAACGCTGCAGGCGTAGGAAGCGGTCCTAACAGATCGGGTCCAGATCGGGCACACTCACTGTGCGATTGATGACGATGATCTGGCTTGGAGTGGCCCCACATGTCCGGGTTGTGGCCGGGAGATGAACGCTGAGCCGATCGAAACGCCCCATGGCCACAAGGTCGTCGGTCGGGCCGCGACCGTTACGGGGCGGCCGACTTGGGGATCGTTCTGATGACTGTGTGCGTGACCTCGAGGCTGCCAGTCGCTGGGAGTGGAACGACCTCGTCATCATCTTCCAAATGCGGTATCCAGTCGTGTTCTTCCTCACAGTAAAACCAATTCGCATATTTGGTGCCAAACGAGGTTCCACGTGTCTCGCTCAAGTGGTCACGCGCCCTCTGGTAGCGGCGTAACCGCGATCGCCGCTGGCCACTTCAGTTCGATGGCGTTGAGGAGCGATGGAACGGTCACGGCGTGGGGCATGGAGCGTTCGGGCGACCTGACTATCCCTGCGGGACTCTCGGGGGTCATCTCGATCGCGATGGGCGGCTTTCATTCGCTGGCGCTTAAGGCTGACGGCACCGTCGTGGCCTGGGGGAACAACGTGTTCGGGCAGTCTGCGGTGCCGGTCGGATTGACTGGAGTCGTGGCCATCGCCGCCGGGTTCCAGCAGTCCCTGGCCTTGAAATCCGACGGCACGGTCATCCAGTGGGGCGAATCGCGTCCCGGAGACACGTCGGTCCCGACGGGGCTGTCCGGGGTCGTCGCAATCGCATCAGGCGACTATCATTCACTGGCGCTGAAAGCGACGGCACGGTGGCGGCCTGGGGAGACAACACCGGCGGTCAAACGACGATTCCGACCGGACTCACAGGAGTGACCGCGATCGCAGCTGGGTCCCTGCATTCCATGGCGCTGTCCGCGACGGGGCAGCCGTCGGCCTCACGAGTCGGCGGTGCGGACCGCTACGAAACCTCCGCTGCCATCTCCGCGGCAACGTTTCAGCCCGGCGTGTCGGTCGCGTACGTGGCGAGCGGGCAAGACTTCCCGGACGCTCTTTCCGGCGGTGCAGCCGCCGGCTTCTACAAGGGTCCGCTGCTCACTGTCCAACCGGGAAGTATTCCGCCTGCGATCGCCAGCGAACTCGAACGCCTGAAGCCGGCGAGAATCGTCGTCCTGGGTGGGATCGCCGCAGTGTCCGACGCCGTGGAAACTCAACTCGCGTTGCTCGCCCCGACGACACGACTGTCCGGCGCTGACCGGTATGAGACGTCTGCCGCTATCTCGGCAGCGACGTTCGCGCCCGGGGTATCGATCGCCTATGTGAGCAGCGGCCAGAATTTCCCCGACGCACTGTCCGGAAGCGCGGCCGCCGGCCTGAATGCGGCACCACTGTTGACTGTCCAGCCAGACAGTGTGCCGACCGCGGTCGCCGCCGAAATCTCACGCCTCAAGCCCGCAGGGATAGTCCTTCTCGGAGGAACGGAGGCCGTCTCCGATTCCGTCCAGGCACAACTTGGTTCGTTCGCCCCCACGACCCGGCTGTCTGGAACTGACCGCTATGTGACATCTGCCGCCATCTCGGCGGCAACCTACCAACCGGATGTGCCCGTCGTCTACATTACCAACGGGGACAATTTTCCAGACGCTCTCTCAGGAGCCGCAGCGGCCAGCGTCACGGCGGGTCCAATTCTCACTCTCTACGTCGACGGCGCTCCGACAGTGATCGCCGCCGAACTCGCCCGATTGAGGCCCAAGAAGATCGTCGTCCTCGGCGGACCCGCGGCCGTCTCCTATCTTGGGAAGAGTGCCCTCGCCGCTTACCTCGGGTAGAAGGCGCCGGAAGATTCGCCAGCGCAGAACAACTCAGGACGGTATTCCCGCACTCGTTCATCAGGCTCCCATGCTGCAGAGTGATTCCGCCCGAGGATTGATGACAATACCGGTTCCAGCATCCTGAATCATCCACTTGTTCTGCCACGGTATTGGAGTCACGAGTTGGAGCCGAACTGCGCCTTGGTCACGGCCGAGCGTTTTTATTGACGGTCTGCTACCTCTTGCGGAGAGAGCGGTGCTGCGTTGGCTAGCTAATCGTTAGTCGGCTTCTCCACGGTCTGGAGTGTAAAAATGGTGGCATTCCAGATGGAAATTTTCACCACCCACGGTTGGAGGGCTAAGTGGTCGCCCCGCATGTCAATTCCGCTCACGTGAGGATGATCAGGCTCGATATTCGAGAAATCATTCGCCGGTTGATTGGATCCTTAGGCGGAACCCTTGTTGCCGCTCTATCTGGGAGTAAGGATCCCAAACTCCCATATCGGTGGGCGAAGGTGGATGGACCGTCTCCGAAGAATGAGTCGATGCGACGGCTCCAGTTCGCCTACGAGCAGTGGACGAGATTGGCCCAGTGTGAAGGCGAGGACGTTGCTCGCGCCTGGTTCATTGGCGCGAACCCGTGGCTTGATTACGACACCCTAATTACCGCCATCCGTGAGGACCGGTTCAAAGAAGCAGGGCAGGCCGCTCAAGCCCTCGTAAGCGAATCCTTCTCCGGTTGATGCCGGTCTGTTCCGTCTGCGGGTCGAGCTCGCCAGCAACTGGCGGCTGGCAGCCCGCATCGCGGGGAGTTGGTTCGGGGTGCTATCCCCGGTGTCGCGCTGCCGTAACTTGTTCGCTGAACTCCTTCCCGAGGGAACTGTGCAGCAGAGCGCCGGTCGTCGTTGCAGAGGTGCCGTTCACAGCGCGCAGAAGAGGCTCTGCCGACGTCGGCGAGGAGTCGTTCCGGGCGTTGAGGCATTGCGCGGGGCGCTGCGAATCTATCCACTGAGGGCGGGTTCCAGGCTCACTCGTAGTCAGTGTCAGAAATCATCGTCGTATTCCGTGGGCTGTCTGATTCTCGTGGGGAGCAATGCGAGACGGGTGTGGATTAGCTCTCGTGCTGTCGGCTCCATCGCACCAACAAGGGGGATGCCGAGCAGTGCTGCAACTTCGAAGACCGTGCCGATCGATGTGCTCGTGGAACCTTTCTCGATGGCGATAAGAGTCCCCACGGAGATCCCTGCCCGCTCCGCTATGTCGCGTTGTCGCCAGTGAATGAGCCGGCGCTCGGCAGCGATTTGGTGCCCGAGGATAGTGATGGCTTCAACCGTCCAGGGTGCGTAAGTACGGGGTTTTCTCGGCATGTTTCATCCTTCTAGAAGTGCAATATGTTGCAGCTTAAAGCTCTTTGCGGACAATGGAATCTACTTTTTGGTGGATGGAGTTCCGAAACGAGGCACACGGGAGTACCGAAAGGCCCTCGAGGTACTCGCTGCACGACAGTGAGATCCATGCTCTGGCTCACGCGTGAAACGTCTGCCACAGCGACCAAATGGCTATTCCGACCTTCAATGCCAGCTTGACCCAGGCGGAGACCCTCGTGTTCGCCTCCGAGCGCCCGCTCTTCCAGAGTGCGGCGTAGATGTATGGGTTGGGGATGCGCTCCCTGAGCGGGCTGTAGGCGGTCATGCTCTCGGTCGATGCGACGAACGGCCGGAATGAGGTCACGCGGCGACAGAGAGGCTCGGGAGAGAGTATCGCTGATGCCCCGGCGCGCCAGCATCGCCAAGCGCAGATGCCGTCGGTGTAAGCGACAGCTAGGCATCGGATGGCCGGGAGGGCGAGGTAGTAGGTGTCCAGACAAAGAAGCCATGTGGCGAAACCAGATGCCAATCCATCGCTAACTCCGAGGACAGCATGGATGAGTCGGATGAGTCGGATGAGAGAGGCGAGGAAAGCGACGGATGCGGTCACGCTCGGGTGAATGCGGTGGAGCCATTGAGGCGAAGTAGCGGGTCGTGAGTTGGAGTTCGGTGTCATGCCATGGATGTACGTGGGCGTTCCTCAAAACGTTCCGACCCCACCCCCTACGAAGGTGAGGACGGAACATTATTGGGTCAAGTCCAAATGTGTGGTGTAACGAGTTTGCCGCGTGATTCTTAGATTTTTAGGCGCTGAGGGCGCCGAGTTCGGTTGTTTGTTCCTCCTTCTCGGTGGGGATGAGGGTGAGGCGTGAGCGGCTGAGGACGTCGAGGCCGAGGTAGCGGCGGCCTTCGATCCATTCGTCGTGTTGTTCGGCCAGGACCGCTCCGACGAGCCGGATCAGGGAGCCGCGGTCGGGGAAGATGCCCACGACGTCGGTGCGGCGGCGGATCTCACGGTTGAGGCGTTCCTGTGGGTTGTTGGACCAGAGCTGACGCCAGATCTCTTTGGGGAACCCGGTGAACGCGAGCACGTCCGCCCGGGCTGTCTCGAGGTGGGCGGCGACCGCGGGGAGCTTCTCCTCGAGCGCGTTCAGGACCCGGTCGAACTGGGCGTGCACGGCGTCCTTGTCGGGCTGGTCATAGACGGAAGTGGAGCAGGGTCTTCACCCACGGCCAGCTGGATTTCGGGGTCGCGGACATCAGATTCGCGGCGTAGTGGGTGCGACAGCGCTGCCAGGTGGCGCCGGGCAGGGTGGCCCCGATTGCGGCGACGAGGCCGGCATGGGCGTCGCTGGTGACGAGCTTCACCCCAGTCAGGCCGCGGGCGGTCAGGTCGCGGAAGAAGCCGAGCCAGCCGGCGCCGTCTTCGGCGCTGGTGACCTGCAAACCCAGGATCTCGCGGTGGCCGTCCTTGTTCACGCCCGTCGCGAGGAGCGCGTGGACGTTGGCGACGCGGCCGCCCTCGCGGACCTTCAGCACCAGGGCGTCGGCGGCGACGAATGTGTAGGGGCCGGCGTCGAGGGGGCGGGTGCGGAACTGCTCGACCTGCTCGTCGAGGTCCTTGGCCATGATCGACACCTGCGACTTGGAGAGACGAGTGATACCGAGGGACTCGACTAGCTTCTCCATCCGCCTGGTCGAGACCCCGAGGAGGTAGCAGGTCGCCACGACGCTGGTCAGGGCGGCCTCGGCGCGGCGACGACGTTCGAGGAGCCAGTCCGGGAAGTAGGTGCCGGTGCGCAGCTTCGGGATCGCGACGTCGAGGGTGCCGGTGCGGGTATCGAAGTCCCGGTGCCGGTAGCCGTTGCGGGAGTTGACTCGGTCGGCGGAGATCTGCCCGTATTCGGCGCCGCAGACGGCCTCCGCTTCGGCACTCATCAGCGCGTTGATGAAGGTGGTCAGCATCTGCCGCATCAGGTCCGGCGAGGCTTGCTCGAGTTGTTCGGACAGGAAACGGGCAGGGTCAATAAAATGGGGTGCGGTCATCGCGTGTACTCCTTCGGAAAAGACTTGATCGGTCTTTCCAAGAATCACGCGGTGGCCGCCTCACATCGGTGCAACACGCCCAACAGGGCCGGGGTTACACCACGCTAATGGACGCAACCCATTATTGCCCGTATGGAGGCCACGGCTGAATACGGAGTGCGCCCGCTCAGACGTGGAAAACCCGCCAGAGGGCAGTGGCCGCCCGGACAGCGAAGATGGCCCAGCTCACGCTTCGGCTGTTTGTGCCCTGCCCGCCCGAGGACCATAGATTTAGGCAGGTATAGATGCACAGGAACTGATCCTTGGTGGAGTGGCAGTCGGCAAAGATCGCTTTCCCACCGAAGAAAGCGGAGATGATCCCTGCCCAGCACCACAGCGGACAGGCCGCATCAGGGCGACAGAAACGGGTATGGGCGATACGTTCGTGTGCAGACATACACGGTATGTGTGCGGCGGCCTCCCGAGGGTGGGAGGGAGGGTAATCGATGGCGCTGGAGATTGTCATGCCTATGACATCGGCGCGCGGCTCCCCCCGCCTTCACCTGTCGCGTGGCTCGCGCAGTCCGTATTGCTGAGGCGAAGAACAAGCAGCAGAGCCGCTAGGCAAATTGAGGAAAAGCATCTTGGGTAAGGAGAGCTCTGTCCAAAATCAGGGTGCTCCAATTGCTTCTTGAGCGGCCGATGAACGCGCGTGACAGACTGATGCGCGAATGGAGTTGTGCCTCAGCAAACGGAAGGAATGTCCGCGATGGACTCCATCACTGTGAGCTTCGCTCTCGAGGAAGAGGACCTCGCGCAGCTCGATCAACTTGTGGAATATTTCGCAAATGGGGATCGGTCCGAGTTCCTTCGTATCGCGCTGAGTCGCTTGAATCGGGATCGAATCGCTGAGAATATCCGGGCACTGCAGGGCCGGGCGCGAGTAGAGCTTGGCGGTCGAGTTGCCACACCAGATGAAGTCGCGCACCTAGCCAGGACTGCATCGCAAAAGGATTGGGATTGTTCACGTGCAGATGTACCGATTCACCGTGACGCTCGCTCGGCCTTTGGCTGACGACGACTACGACCGACTCTTCGACCTGGGGTTTGCTGACTGCACGCTAGGCACCGAGAACGGGAGAGGACTTGTCATAGCGGCACGCGAGGCATGGGACTACGATTCCGCGGTGCGCAGTGTCAACGAGGCCCTCGGGCGGGCCGGATTTCCGGTCACCGGCGTAACGAGAGACGAACCCGGAATAACCACGTAGTTTCAGCGGCATCGAGGAAGACGGGTAGCAAAGCCGAAGCGCGAGCGAGCACTGGTGGCTATGGTCCAGTTGTTGCGCCGGCTAGTCCTGCCGAGAGATGGCCGAATGTCTGTCTGCATCCCTGCGGCTCTGTGCTTTTCAGTGACGCAAGATTTCTGCCTGGCGTGTGGCACGTTGGACTACAGTCTCGGCGTCGCCAGACCGCAACCTCTCAAAATTGCTAATGCCGTCTCGGGGGTCCCTATTGACGATCCAAAGGGCGATGTTCCACTCGTCAAGGGTGCCGCCCAAGGCCTTCAGCACTCTGTCCAAGCATGGGAGGAATTCGCCATCCGGGCCGAATTGGAAGCTTGGGACGAGCAAATCGCCCTCGAGGGTCCTGACTGTTAGGAGTTTCCCGTCTCGGGCCAAGCCAAGTACGGAGTCTTCCGTGAGGTCGAGCCATTCCTGTAACCCTGCACAGTCGTAGAACGGCCCAACTGCGTCAACGAGGAGCCGCGTCGCCTCTTCTCCGTCCATGGTCGGAACTCGGGACTGCCCCGAGTTCAGTTGACTCAAAGGGTTAGTGGTTTCAGGCGGCCTTGAGGGCCACGTTTATTGTCTCAAACTCGATCGGGGTGAGCTTGCCGAGGCGGCGTTGTCGGCGCTTGCGGTGGTAGGTCCTCTCGATCCAGACCACCATCGCCAGGCGCAGTTCTTCCCGGGTTGACCACCGCTGCCGGTCCAGGACGTTCTTCTGCAGCAGGGCGAAGAACGACTCCATCGCGGCGTTATCGCCGCAGGCGCCGACGCGACCCATCGACCCGGTGATGCCGTTGTTCTTCAGCACCCGAAGGAACGCGTTGGAGCGGAATTGAGAGCCTCGGTCCGAGTGCAGGATCGTGCCGTCGATGGTGCGCTGGCCGATCGCGTTGCGGGCCGCTGCGACGGCCAGGGATGCTTTCATTCGGGAGTCGATGGAGTAGCCGACGATCTTGTTCGAGTAGACGTCTTTGATCGCGCAGAGGTAGAGCTTGCCCTCGTCGGTGCGGTGTTCGGTGATGTCGGTCAGCCAAAGCTGGTTCGGGCGTGTCGCGGTGAATTTCCGCTCGACGAGGTCGTCGTGGACGGGTGGGCCGGCCTTGCGCGTGAGGCCGCGTTTCTTCGCGAACACGGACCAGAGCCGCTGCTGCGAGCACAGCCGCCAGACCCGGTTCTCGCTGGCGCTGAGGCCCGCCTGGTGGAGCTCGTCGGCGATGAACCGGTATCCGAACGCAGGGTCGTCCCGGTGAGCGTCCCAGGCGGCGTTGGTGAGGTGGGCGTCGTCCCAGTCGCGCTGGGAGATAGGGTTGCGCTTCCACTGGTAGAACGCTTGTTTGGAGAAGCGCAACACCCGGCAGGTCACCGTGACGGGGACACCGTCGACGGCCAGTTCACGGACCAGCGGGTAGATCATTTTGGGTTGACGTCCCGGGACAGATAGGCCACGGCCCGCCGCATGACCTCGGCTTCCTGCTCGAGCAGCCGGATGCGCTTCCTGGCATCGCGCAGTTCCGCGGATTCCTTCTCGGTCACGCCGGGCTTGACGCCTTCTTGGACGTCGGCTTTCTTGAGCCAGTTCGCCAGGCAGGACTCCGAGATCCCGAAGTCCTTCGCGATCTGATTCAGCGGGGCTTCGTGCTTCCGGGCGACCGCGACAACATCGCGGCGGAACTCGGGTGGGTAAGGCTTGGGCATGATGACATCTTTCCAGCGAAGACGAATCTCCACAGGTCAGGAGTCAACCAAACCCGGGGCAGTCCCCTCTACTCAGCGGTCACGTTGGAAGCCACTGATAGTTGACGCTTCTGGTCCCGATTTCAGCGCGTTCAGCCACGCTCGCATGGCGTGGATGTCATCCGGGCGGAGGCCGACCATCGGGTGTGGGGGGATCATCAGGCTGGGTGTGCCCGCTGTGGCACCGAGCACTTTCCAGCCGTGCAGTTCAACTTCGCTGTCGTCGGCCCAGATGAACGGCCCCGCCTTGGCGGCTTGATCTTCGAGGAGGCGTTGGGCTTTCCACCAACCCCGGGCCTCTCCGGAGTTGCGAGGCCCCGGAGTCAGGGGCAGGATCCGGCCATTCGCCAGACCGCCCAGTTTGGGGACCAGCAGTCGCCTGACGGCATCGACTTCCACCCAGGTGGTCAGCCAGACCAGTTCAAGAGCGAACTCGGCCCGCAGCCTGTCGAGGGCCCCGATCAGAGCAGGCGCCCAGACCACGTCATAAGTCGCGGCCCTATCGCCATAGCCAACAAAGACTGAAGCAGACGTCGCAGGACCCCAGGCTGCGTCTGGGCGCCCGAATGGGCAGACACACCCGTCCACATCCAGGTACAGTCGCGGCGCAATCGTTTCAGGCATCTGGGACAACGTGACGTTCTCTCTTGCGGGTTCTTCGACGCTACATCCCAACATTGCCTCATTTCACACGTGATGGAAGCATACGAACCATGACTGACAATCACGTACCCGACGATGTCGCTGACGGACCCGTCTCAGAGGCTGAGGCGCTCCAGGTCTCCGACGACGCTGTCTGGCGTCTAGCGGAAGTCGTGGCCCGATTGGCGATCGATCCTGACTACTTCTTACAGGCCCTCACGGACATGTTGCTGGCAATGGAGCCCAACTCACGTGAGGAGCTACCTGAGAACGAAGTGCGTTTCCTGATCGAATCGGGCGCATTCACCGCCGAGACGTGGGCCACAACTTCGGCGTCCGTGGACAAAGGAAGTTGGCAACTCCGCATAAGTGAAGGATGGCTGCTGGACCTTTTCGCGACCATGTCGTTGGAGAACGTCACAGGTTTCCTGGGTTGGGATGAGGGAAGAGTTCGGGCGGCCGTTACAGACGGGCACCTGTATGCGTTCGAAATATCCGGTCGGCTCCGCTTTCCCACCTGGCAATTCAATGTCGGATCTCCTGTAAAGCTCCTTCCGGGACTCACCGAAATCATCGAGGTCATTACCCCGCGGTGGAGCTGGCGAAGCATCGCGGGATTCATGGCCACGCCGCAATCAGAACTCGTCGCCGAGGGACGCCAAACCCCGGTTGAATGGCTCCGTGACGGAGGCAACGTCAACGACGTGAGAGACATCGTCGAAGCTTCCGACTGGTTGTGAGAACGACGCGTCCTAGCTGAAGCGAAGATGTTGGGTGGCTGTCTTTGTGATGTTGGAGGGGTGGGGCGTCTTGTTGGCGCTTGGGCGTAGGAATGGGTTGATTCCGCGGCGTTTTAGCGGTGCCGAGCCGGCGGAGGTCTCGGTTGAGGCTTAAGTGTCACTAAATACCCACGGTGCGTCGCTGATTACCCACGGTCGAGTAGTCATCTTTGCGGTGTTGGAGTGGTGGGGTATTTCACTGGCGCCCCGTGGGCGGAAAGTGAGGTGTTTTAGTGGCGCCTGGGCGGCGTTTTAGCGGTGCCGAGCCGGCGGAGGTCTCGGTTGAGGCTTAAGTGTCACTAAATACCCACGGTGCGTCACTGATTACCCACGGTCGAGTAGTCATCTTGTCAGCGCTCTTTGAAAAGTAGGCCAGTTTCGCTGACAGTTTCAAGCGGTCAACGCAAGGGTGTGGTTCCGGTGACCTCCTAGTCTGCTTCTTGGGAGGAGTGAAATGGGACGGAAACCAAAGCCACCAGAACAGCGGATGGCGTTCTTTACGGCACGTGCGTCGGGTGCGTCGCTTCGAAAGTCCGCCGCTCTGGCGGGAATATCGAGGTCGACGGCCTGTCTGTGGCTCAAGCAGTCTGGCGGTGTAAGACCGCGGGCGACGAAGCCTCGGTCGGCGTTGCGGTTGTCGCTCGACGAGCGTGAGACGATCTCGCGCGGTCTCGCCGCTAGCCGGTCTCTGACATCGATCGCCGCCGAGCTGGGTCGGCCGGTTTCCACTGTTTCGCGGGAGGTGCTCCGCAACAGTGGGAGGAATGGATACCGTGCCGCTCATGCTGAACGTCTCGCCGAGGCCCGGAGCCGGCGGCCTCGACTCGGGAAACTCGCTTTGGATGATCGCTTGCGCGAGCACGTGGAATCCAAACTCCAGGTCTGCTGGTCTCCGCAACAGATCTCGAAGCGCCTGATCGCGGAGTTCCCGGACGACTCGGCGATGCGGGTGTCTCACGAAACTATCTACATCTCGCTCTTTGTGCAGGCCCAGCCTGGTCTCAAAGCGGAATTGACCTCCAAGCTTCGGACTCGGCGCTTGCGCCGCCATCCGCAACGGCGCGTTGCCTCCGGTGGGAAGAAGTCACGGATACCGGGCCTCGTGCCCCTGAAGGACCGTCCGGCCGAGGCGAACGACCGCAAGACACCCGGCCATTGGGAAGGCGACATGATCGTGGGACGTTACGGCACGTCCCACATCGTGACCTTGGTCGAACGGCACAGTCGCGTCCTGATCGCCGTCCCGCTGCCGCACGGCGCCAAGAGTGAAATCGTGATCGCGGCACTCATCGAAACCTTCAACAAGCTGCCCGCTGTCATGCGCCGAACGCTGACCTGGGATCGCGGCAACGAGATGGCTCGTCACGCTGATTTCACGATAGCGACCGGGATTCCCGTGTTCTTCTGCGACGCGTACTCACCCTGGCAACGTGGCACGAACGAAAACACCAACGGCCTGCTCCGCCAGTACCTGCCCAAGAGCACCGATCTCAACCTGACCGACACCGAGAGACTCGAGGAAATCGTGGCAGAGGTCAACAACCGCCCGCGGAGAACGTTGGGATGGCAGACTCCTCATGAGGTCTTCAGCGCCGCCTGCGTTGCGTTGACCGCTTGAAACTGTCAGCACCAACGGCCTACTTTTCAACGAGCGTCGACACATCTTTGCGGTGTTGGAGGGGTGGGGTATTTCACTGGCGCCCCGTGGGCGGAAAGTGAGGTGTTTTGGTGGCGCCTGGGCGGCGTTTTGGCGGTGCCGGATCGGGCTGAGATGGCTGGTGAGGGTCAAGCGTCACTGATTACCCACGGTGCGTCACCGACTACCCACGGTCGAGTAGTCGTCTTTGCGGTGTTGGAGGGGTGGGGTATTTCACTGGCGCCTGGGCGACGCTGCTCCGGGGGTCAGCGTTCTTCGGGTTGTGTAGCGCGGCATTCATTGGTTTCTCGGCAGAGAGTCGCTCCGTTGAGTGAGCCCAGGCGGGTCCGTCGTTGAAAGGATTTTCCTTCTCGAAGAACTGGAATCGTGACACGGCTCCCGAGCCGAAGAAGGCTTGCCACTCTCCATAAAAGGGCCACAGGGTTGGTCCCGTCTGTTGATTGAGGAACAGGCGTCGGTCAAAGTCGACGTCGACGATTTTGCTCCGACCAAAGCCAAGACGAACGATCCCTTTCAAGTCAATGTCTGCCAGCAAGATGTCGTCCGTGAAGGGAGGAAGCTCCTCAAAGAACATGCTGCGAGCTTGGTCACGTCCCGCTGAGTGGTGGAGTTTCTCAACACCATGCGGGTCAGTTGTTCTAGCTTAGGCGGCGGCGAGTTCGGGGAGGATCACCGCCTCGTCGATGACCTCGATGGGGTTGTTCATGGTAACCAGCTCGAGCATGGATGCTTCGGAGAAGTAGCGTCGTTCGCCGGCCTCCCACTCGTCATGCTGCTCGATCAAGACCGACCCGGCCAGGCGCAGCAGGGCGGCAGCGTTGGGGAACACTCCGACGACGTCGGTGCGGCGTTTGATCTCCTTGTTCACTCGTTCGAGCGGGTTCGTGGACCAGATCTGGCGCCAGTGCCGCCGCGGGAACGCGGCGAAGGCGAGTAGGTCGGGTTGCGCGTCGACGAGCATCGCCGCGACCTTCGGGTGCGAGCGGCTGAGCATCGTCGTGACCTCGAGGAACTGCTTCTCGATGTGCTCACGGTCGGGCTGGGCGAAGATGGTGCGGATGATCGAGGCGACCATGTCCTGGGATCCCTTCGGGATCACCGCGAGCACGTTGCGCATGAAGTGCACCCGGCATCTCTGCCAGCCGGCGCCCTGGAACACGGTGCCGATGGCCTTCTTCAGGCCGGTGTGCGCGTCAGACATGACTAGCTTGACCCCGTCGAGCCCGCGGGTCTTGAGCGATCGCAGGAACGACGTCCAGAAGCCCTCGTTCTCGCTGTCACCGACGTCGAAGCCGAGGACTTCCCGGCGTCCGTCAGCGGCCACCCCGACCGCGACGACGATGGCCTGGGACACGATCCGGTGGCCGACGCGGGCCTTGCAGTAGGTGGCGTCGAGGAACACGTAGGGGAAGTCCTGCGCGGCGAGGGTGCGGTCGCGGAACTCGGCCACCTCAGCGTCCAGGCCCGCGCAGATCCGGGACACTTCCGACTTGGAGATCCCGGTGTCCGCGCCGAGGGCCTTGACCAGGTCGTCGACTTTCCGGGTCGAGACGCCGTGGACGTAGGCCTCCATCACGACCGCGAACAGGGCTTGGTCCACCCGCCGGCGACGCTCGAGCAGGGCCGGGAAGAAGGACCCGGCGCGCAGCTTCGGGATCTTCAGGTCGAGGTCCCCGGCGGTCGTGCTGAGGGTGCGCGCTCGGGTGCCGTTGCGGTGGGTGGTGCGGTCGCCGGAGCGTTCGAATGGGGCGGCGCCGATGAACGCGGTCGCTTCCGCGTCGATGAGTTCTTGGTAGAGAGTTTCGGTCGCGACGCGGATTCGGTCGGTGACGTCGGTGAGTTTGAGTTCTCCGAGGAGGTCGAGCAGGGCAGACTGGTTTAGAGCCATCGTGTGGTGTCCTTTGTGAGTTGCTTTAGTCGGTACTCACTGACCATGCCACGGTGGCTCTTTACGTTGACGAAGCAACGCTCAAGAGTGGGAAACCACACCACTCACCGGGACGTAACCGCGAGCTTCAGCAAGCTGGGCGTTTTGCCACAGGTACTCGGGGTCGCTTCCGTCATTAACCATCGAGGATGGGGTGCGTGCTGCTCATTGGATCGCTTTCTGAACGTCGGTGCTGAGGAGTGCGGTTTTGGCTTTGGCAAGGTCGCGGTCGGTTTCGGTGAGGTAGCGCATGTCCGCTTCGCGGAGCCCGAGGTCGAGGTCGCGTACCCCCATCACGCGCACGTTGGATCCGGGGTAGTCGGCTGCGGCGGTGAGGACTCGGTTCGCGGTGCGCTGTTCCTCGCAGACGTACCAGACGGCGGAGACCTTCTCGTCGCGTTCGTAGGCTTCGAGCTTGGAGCGGTAGGTGCCGAGGGCGCGGTTCAGGTCGCACTCGATCTCAATTGCGATGTAGCTGCGGCCGTCCTTGGCGAGGATGGCGAGGTCGGGGACCTTGGAGACCCGGCCCTCTTTCCCGTCGTACTTGGAGTTGAAGTCGAGCGGGAGGTCGTCACCGTTTGCGAAGTGCCCGGTGGTGACTTCTCGCTGGGAGAGGAGCGGGAGTGGGACGATGCCGGAGAACTGGATGGCTACGTCGGCGGCGAGGAGCGCATGGTGCGCGTTGAACCAGGACACGGGTCCGATGGAGCGCCACGGGGTGTCCGCGATGCGCGCGCCGAAAGCGGTGGCTGACCAAACCGTTTGACGGTATGCGATGGGTGTCTGAAGGACCAAGGGCCCATCGCTGACACCGTTCTTGATTGCGGCTACTTTGAGGAGGCGTCGGTGGACGCTCGCCGCTTTCGACTCGAGGAATGCGTGCAAGCCGGCGGCCGTGTTCTGATCGCCGCGGGCCATGTCCGGATGCCAGGAGCGCACGGGGTTCTCCATCGCGGCGATCTGCACGCTCGTCATGCAGTACCAGCGGGCGAGCATCCTGACGCGATCGAGGTCGCCGCTGGTGATGTCGATGCCAGCCTCGCGCCGTTCGCCGGTCCGGGTGGGGCGGCTCATGCGGGTGGGTGCGGGCGATCTGCCCATTGACATCTCCTTGGTTGGTGTGGATCCAAGCATTGTCGATTGATCTTTCCCAATGTGAGGCAATAGCCCCGTCGTAGGCACTTTTTCACTCTGCCGATTGGCGATTTGGTTGCGTCAGGGCAATTCGTAACGCACGTTGCGGAATTCCGGGCGTTACAGCTAGATCGGGACCCTCGCCATCGCGGCCAGAGTGGTGTTTTAGAGGGACTTCACCACTCCCCCTTTTCGGCTGGTCACGTGATTGGCTCTCGTGAGCGTCCTCAGATTGGCTGGGGCCTACTCGCGAGGCTGCCTATGTCTCGGGGGTCAGAGCCGCTCAAGCTCCCCGCCGAGGTCCAACTCGTTGCTCTCGTCTTCGGCGTAAGCTGCGCCCGGCCGGCTGCTCGGTAGGTCGCGTTGATGAGGCAAGGACCGGTTCCGTAGCGGGCACCTGAAGGCTTAGAAGGTGACGGTTTATCCGCGGGCTCAAGCTTCGTAGCGAGCTA
The DNA here is from genome assembly GCF_035984545.1 of Cryobacterium sp. GrIS_2_6. Lineage (NCBI taxonomy): Bacteria > Bacillati > Actinomycetota > Actinomycetes > Micrococcales > Microbacteriaceae > Cryobacterium > Cryobacterium sp. GrIS_2_6. The sequence continues at coordinate 3,030,400 of NZ_JAXCHP010000001.1, read as the reverse complement.
CGTCGCAGAGCAACGGGAGGGTGATGCGCAGTAGAGGCCGGCGCGCGTTTTCGAGATGGCTGGGGGTCTAGAAGGTAGGTGTCCTTTTCGAGGGGCGTGAATGCAACGCTGTCATAGTTCGTCTCCGTAGTCTTCTTCAGCTGGTGCTGCACTGCGGGCATCTGCTCGAGGCTGAAGGACAGGGTGGTCACCTTCTTGGGTTCAAGACTGACCCTGGCGGTGTCGACGTCGTGGGTTTCGTGGGAGCCAGATATGTGTCTTCGGTTGCGGTGGTCAAGCCGATCTGGCAGGTGTCGGTGTGTGGAACGTGGCAGCTTCTTGCCCTGATGGGGTGGCTGGTTCGTGGGCGTCGTGGTGTGGGGCGTGAGGGTCCTCCCGGGCTCAGGCCGGTTCCGAGTCTGCCGGATTTGTGGACTTTGGCGGAGCTGTGGAGGTGGTCACCTGGTTGTGTGCGTCGCGGAGCGCGCATGATCGTCCGGGGGCGCCTGGGTCTCCGTGCCGGACTGTGGCCTGGTCGGCGAACGTGGCTGCGGGTGCGGCGAGGCGTGGTGGGAGCGCGGAGCGCGGGGGTCGCGGAGCGGCCCGGAGAGGGGAACGTGAGTGTGCGGGCCCGGAGGGTCTGGGAGGGGAGACATGCTCGCTACAGTTCGGGAGGCCCCATCCAAATCCACCAGATTGCGAAGCGAACACGTCGTCAATAAGCCAGACGTGCAAAACCAATCGAGGGCAAGCGCCCAGTCAGAAGACCAGGAACACCAGAGCAGAGAAGCGCACGCGAGCGCCCTCCCGTCAAGACGCAAGACGACGAGCGAACGCTGGGCAAACCGCGGGAACCCCAAGCGGCGACACACGAGAACGAGTTCGGGAGGCGCCACGCCAGGAAGGCGACCACCGTTGAATGGTCCCGCCAATGGTGAGCCGGCAGAACAGAGTAGGAGTCCTGGGATTATCCGGCGGCGGCCGTATGGTGGACGGCAGGCGTGAGCAACGTGAGGTGGGATCTCGGGTACGGCGAGCAATGAGCATGGCTCCGACCGGGACACCAGGGGCCCCCGGCGATCTGGCGAGTTGCTCGGTGCCGGCGGCGGAAGGTACAACGCCAGCCACCGGACATCTGATGGGCGCAGGATCAGCAGGGCAGCAGGATGAGGGCGGGAGGGGCCACTCCCAGGTGGACGCTCGCGCCGTCACTCGTGCACCGGGTGGGCGGAGCCTGAGCGGATGAGCGCTGGAGCTGACACCTACCCACGGTGGGTGGCAGGGCTCCACGCCCTGAGGTGGCAGGGGGCTCATCGCCCCCTGCACTCTGATTCACCTTCTCCCTGTCCCGTCGCTCAACTTTTCCCCTCGTCCTCCCATCCCTGACTCTCCGGCTTTCCTTCTACGGCCGGTCGACGCGAACTGAAACTGCGGGCAGCTCGATGGGCTCAACGGGGCGCATGCCCATCGCGTATGCGGTGGCTGTCTCCTGCCACTCCCGCTGTGCTCGCAGCAACCGCTCGAACGCGCCCAGCTCGCTCGCGGCGTACACCAGGTGCTCGATCTCGGTTGCATACGCGGCCAGCTCGGCGGGGGTGAAGTCTGCCGTCCAGGCGAACAGGTCCGAGAGGGCCGCCTGCACGTCGCCGCGGTTCCTGCCGATCGCGCGGATCAGTCGGCTGGACAACGCGACCCCGTTCTCCAGGGCGTCGAGGTCGCGGCCGCGCAGGATCACGAGGTCGTCACCGTCCCGGCGGGTGAGGCGCACCTGACCCTCGTCAATGCGGGACAGGACCTCCTTGGGCTTACGGAGCAGGTCGGTGAATGTCGCGGTAATCATGCTGGTCAGCTATATCAGATAAACATCAGAGATAGGGTTTCTCGCCCTGAGCAGCGACGGCCCGGCGGCGGGTTGCTCGCGGGAGAGGCCGGCGCGAGCGCCGTGCGTAGGGTCAGTGGCCGCGCTTCACTCCCCGGTGGGGCCGACTCGTGTTCGCCGGGGGGACCTGCGCGGAGGCGTTGCACGCGGTCGTGTGTTTTGTCAACTTTAAACCGGCCATTTGAGCGCTAATTAACCTGCCATTGTGGCGCGGTTTCCGGCCATTTGATCAGGTGGTCAGAACGGCTGGTTTGTGGGGTCGGTTTCGTCGCCGTCATCGGCGGGGACGGCGGTGTTTTCGGTGGTCCATCCGGCGTCGGGATCGGCGAAGTCGTCTGGCCAGGGGGCTGGTCGGCCGTTGTCGTCCCACCAGCCTGTCTCGTGGTCGGCTGGCGCGTGGGGGCGCTCTGGTTGGGTGTGATCCTTCATGAAGAAGTCCTGACTGCTGAGGGTGCGTGCGGTGGTTGGCGGGACCGTCGTGGGTCGCGTTCCGGGGTGGCCGGCCTGGTGGCGGGTCATTTCATGAGGGCGTGTTTGACTCGGTAGGACTCGCCGCGGAACTGCAGGAGCCGGCCGTGGTGGACGATGCGGTCGATGACGGCGGCGGCCATGTTGTCGTCGCCGAACACGGTTCCCCAGCGGGAGAACTCAAGGTTTGTCGTGATGATCAGGCTTCGTTTTTCATAACCGTCGGCGATGACCTGGAACAAGAGCCGGGCGCCGTCGGTATCGATCGGCAAATACCCCAGTTCGTCAATGACGACGAGCCGGTTTCTCGCGATCGAGGCAAGTTCCCGATCGAGACGCCCTTCATCCTTGGCGCGGCGCAGCTGCATGACCAACGACGACGTCGTGAAGAAGCGGGCCGGAATACCTTGGCGGCAGGCGGCCGCGACCAACGCAGAGGCAAGGTGGGTTTTGCCGGTTCCGACGTCGCCATAGAGGACGAGGTCCTCGGCCTGGTTGATGAACTCCAGCGACGTCAGCGCTTCCCGGCCGTAGTCCTCGGGGAATTTGACGTTGGTGTAGTCAAACCCCGTCAAGGACTTCAGCGCCGGCAGTCGGGCGGCGCTCAGCAGCCGTTGGCGGCGTGATTCCTGTCGGGATTCGCGCTCGGCCAGAAGCATCCCGTGCAGGTACTCGCGTTGTTTCGGGGTGCCCTTCTCTGCCCATTCGGCCAGCACCGTGCCAGTCAAGGAAGACTGTCGGCCGGTCTCGATGATGTCCTGGACTGTGACGAGGGTCATGCGATTTCTCCCGTCGCGGTGTTGACGGCCGAGAAGATGTCGGTGGTGAAGATGTCATAGACGCTCAAATCCACGTTCTCGACTGCCGGTGTGGTGCCGTCGGCGAGGCGCCGGGCGAGCATGCCTAGTGCGGCGGTGTCGGGGGCGTCTCCGCGCTGGATGAGCATGTCGGCAGCGCCAATCGCGGCGTTGAAACCAGCCGATCCTGAGGCAGCATCGACGGCGCTCAGGAGCCGGCGCCGGTTGGTGGCCGTGGCCGTGTCGAGCCAGTCCCGCACCGGCTCGGGGACGAGGGCTCGCAGCTGAGAGTGGCCCCAGGCGCCGGGTTTAGTCACCAGCAACGGCAGCAGGGCCGCGGGTTCGAAGATGGTCTCGGCCTGCACTCCGAAGGCCCGCGGGAAAGACCGCACCGGCGTGGAATGCTCGTCGAGGATCTCGACGACATCGTGCCGCAACCCAACGGTGAGGGTGCGGCTGTGGAAGGAAGACCCGGCCGCGTAGGTGTTCCCGTCAATGAGTAGGTTCCCCTTCTTATCGGCCGTGCGGTTTTCATAACGCACCGGGTCAAACCCGACGCCGGGCAACACCAGAGACGCCGCGACGTCCTGGGCGAAGAGCTCGCCGATGGGCAGGCCCTTGCGGTAGTGCACGGTCGAAGCCAACGCGAGGCACCTGGCCAGCAACACCTCGTTGAGGCCCTGCAGTGTGGCCGCTTCGGGCTCGGGGACCATCAGGTTGCGGCGGAGGAACCCGACCGCGTTTTCCACGTTCCCCTTCTCATGACCGGAGTACGGATTGCAGTACCGAGATTCGGACCGGTAGTGCATCTTGAATGCACCGAACAGCTTCGTCTCGACGACCTTGGTGCCGACCCGCCGCCCGATGCCAGTGGCGTTATCAAAGACCAGATGCCGAGGCGCAGCGCCAATGTGGTCGAACACGGTGCGCAGGCCATGGCAGACGCACTCGGCCGTTTCACCCCGGTAGGCCTGCACGAAACGCATGTTCGAGAACGGGAACGTGACGACGAAGATGTGCAGGATTTGCCGGACCCCGGCGATGATGGCCTCGGCCTGGCCGAAATCGACCTGCGCGGTCCCCGCCGGCCAGACCAGTTCTGTGAAACCTTCCCCGGCGTGCCGGTGCTGGGCATTCCACTTCCTGACGAAGCGTTGCACCGGGGAATAACTGCCGGTGTAGGTCTCCTCGGCGACGAGGCGGTCAAAGACCCGTTGGGCGGTGTGGCGTTGCTTGCGCGGCCGGCGCTGGTCCTCGCCTAACCACAGCTCAATCGTGTCTTCGAACCCGGTCAACACCGACCCGGCGGGCCGGGGAACGAGAGCTGGTGGCTTCGGTGAGTAGTCGTGTTGCCGGGTGTATTTCACTACCGCGTCGCGGCTGACTCCGAGCCGGCGGGCGATTTCACGGCCCGCAATTCCTTGGGAGTCGAGTGATCTGATATTTTCTTGCACGGACATGGGTACCGTCATCTGCTTCCTAGTTCCTTCCGGCGCGACCGCTTGGCAGTAGACACGTCGAATGGAACCTATCGGGGGGTGGCGGGCCCCTGTCTCCAACACGCTGGAGAGGGCCCCGGCCACCGGGTGATCTCAAACTCTGCGCATTCCCCAAATCCAACGTCGTGGAGGGGGATTGCCTGGCCTGATTTTTACCGCTCTTTTGGCAGGAAACCAGCCGCTAACTTGGCCGGTTTCCTGTGCCGAAACGGCCTACAAAGAGTTGATCACACACACGGTCGCTAGAGTGACCCCGTGCCCACCGAGCCCCTCTCAGAACTTTCCCGCCTTGGCGTCTCCAACTCGCTCCTCGGCCTCTGTCGCGGCGCGTACCTCGTGACCCACCGTCTGAACCAGCATCCGCCCATGGACGACAGTCCGGTCCGCCAGTACGACCTGACTCCCGAGCTTGCGGAGCAGGCACGGGCGACGCGGGCCACGATCACGCTCGCGATCGGCACCGGCGTGCAGCAGGCGGAAGGGCGCGATTCTCCTCCGCAACGAGGAGGCGGTCGCCGCGCCACTGGCGAGCACCGCGCGGAGCTCCATCGAAGCGTGGGGACGGGCCTGGTACCTCATGGGCGTGGCTACTGCGGGGGAGTTCGCCCGGCGCCGGATGTCGTTGCGCTTTTCGGGGATCGCGTGGGCCCGAAGGAGTCGGTTCCACATTCGTTCACGTCAACGTGGACGGCAGTCGCCAATCCGTCCCAGCGCAGGAGACACACGCCAGTGAGATAACGAAGCTCGTTGGACCTCAAGGAGATCCCGCAGGCCCCTCGGTATACCGGGCTCGCCGTCGACCTGATGACGGCCGCTCGCTTGGAGAGTCCGCGCGAGCTGAACTCGGCACTGTCGGCCGTGGCGCACGGCGAAGGCTCCTCGCTCGGAGGGATGAGCATCCAGACGCGTGCCCCACAGGGGACACGGAAACCCACGGTCACGCATTGCGAATGTCCTCAGCGAACGTGCTCCAATACGTCTTCGGGGTGACCGAGTGCCGGCACGCCGTCATTTGGCGGTATCTCTCACTGTTGGGAAATCCGTTTGAGACTTCACAGAGGTGGGTCGAGGTTTTCACCCAGGCGAGCGCGAACCTTCAGCGGATCGACAACGCGATCGTGAGCCCGGGCGGCGGCACAAGGTGGGGATCGACGGTGTCCGCGCTCTTTGATAGGTGGACAGGTAACGCCAACGGCCTAGTTCTCAGCCGTCGTTGAAACAGGCGGGGGTTTGGGGGCTGGGTGTGCGGCGGTCAGGCTCGGGGGTGTGGCTGGTCGCGTGTTGATGGGGTATGAGGGGGACCGGCACATTAGAACCCGGCGATGTCCGCGTGGGTTCGCCGGGGGCTTCATGGAGCGGCCGCGAGGTGAGCTGCGGATCGGTGAGGGGCTTAGCGCCGAGCCGGAGTGCGAAGCGCTGACACAGGCCGTTGGTAGCTATCTCGGCCTTACGATTCCAGTGAGATAGGAATCGTTCGATCATGGCCGAACAGCTTGGGTTCAGGGGCAATTCAGATTTGGTCATCTCACTGAAATCGTAAGGCCGAGCTATCTCCGTAGGTTCGGGTTGCGCGGGCGGGTAGCGACCTCTGTGTGAATGCGAAAGTTCATATTGGTAGTTTCTAACGGGGCACGAGGCCAAGATCGATGCTAGCTAGCTAGCTAGCTAGCTAGCTAGCTAGCTAGCTACCTGCCTGCCTGCGTATCTACCTTTTTCGGGAGAGGAGCGGTGTTGCCGAAGATACTCGGCAAGTTCGGTTGGAAGTGGGAGGTGGGAGGACAGGCATTCGCCCGCTACCCTGCTATTGGTGACGACACGAGCGGTGGGCATCTCCGGTTGCAGGGCACCTGAGATCGACTTGATCCATCCCGCAGGAAGGTCGAGCCGTGCGAAGCCTGACTCGACCCTTGCGGTGTAGCCACTTAGAGGGAAGATTCTCCTCGCAAGGAATGTGCGTCCCCCTGGGCTCTGAGGGACACGGTAACCCCACGATCACTCCGTGAGGCTCTTCCGCCGAATGGCGATTCGGCGCGTCTCCGAGGCGACGCTCTGCCTGGGCGGCGGGGTGGGGCAACTGGTCGAGCCGGGCGGGATGAGATCACCGTTCACGAGGGATTCGACGATTCGGTCGCCAAATGCGACCTTCGGCAAGCTGGGCCGTGCCCACTTTTTGCCCACAGTTGTCGGAAATCGGCCTGATTCTGCTGGTGCCGGAGTGATCGAAAACGTTGAATTTACGCGGTTTTTAGCATGGATGGGAGCCCTAGCGGGCATAACAATAGGGTTCAAATCCCACCTGTACAGACTGCTGTGTGTCTTTTTGGGGTACACCCCAACTAGACATCAGGTGCAGGTACGCAGTTTCGTCCGAATAGGGTCCAATTCCTGTTAGTTGACAGCCCTCACTGTCGGGTCTTAGAGTTCAACCTGACAGAAAGGGCCGGAGGCTTCATGACGGGTCAACGAGTTGGATACGTGCGAGTCAGTACCCTCGATCAGAACACCGTCCGCCAACTGGATGGCGTTGACGTCGACCGGGTGTTCGAGGACAAGGCGTCGGGGAAAGATCTAAACCGGCCTGAGTTGGAGGAGCTGATCAAGTTCGTCCGGGATGGCGATACTGTTCTCGTTCACTCGATGGACCGCCTTGCCCGCAATTTGGAGGATCTCCGCTCGATCGTGCGCCAGCTCACGGCGAAGAAGGTCCGGGTCGAGTTCGTGAAAGAGCAGCTCTCCTTTACCGGGGAGGACAATGCGATGGCAAACTTGCTCCTCAATGTGATGGGGGCCTTTGCTGAGTTCGAGCGGTCTCTGATCCGTGAACGTCAGCGAGAGGGTATTGCCCTGGCGAAGAAGCGCGGCGTGTACCGTGGCCGCACCCCGTCACTTGACGCGCTCCGGGCCGCCGAGCTGCGCGAGAAGGCTGCTGCTGGCGTGCCGAAGGCCGCTCTCGCTCGAGACTTTGGGATCAGCCGCGAAACCGTGTACGCCTACCTCCGAGCCGAGGTCTGAAGAGCTGGCTGGTTGCTGCCGGAACACAGCTCCGCCGATTCCTCATCGGTCACGCCGGGCTAACGCCTTCTTCGAGGTGGGCTTTCTTTAGCCAGTTCGCCAGGCAGGGTTTGGAGATCCCGAAGCCTTTCGCGATCTCGTTATGGGGCTGCGTGCTTCCGGCGACTCAGATTTCTTTCTTGATAACTCGCGCGTATCAGTCGCGTGCGATCGCGACAAGGCCGCGCAACGCACTCTCCGCGCCGAGGTGGGGCAGCAGGGCGGCGCCGTCGAGGCCGTTCGCGGTCGGGAAGCGCAGGTCGACTGCGGGCCAGAACGCGCGCAGGTCCCGTTCGAAGCGACTCGCGATCTCGGGCGCGCGCAGCACCCCGCCGAGTCCGCCGACGACCGGTGCGGCACCATCGGCCTGTCCGACGCGCTGGAGTCCCGTGCGCACCGAGTGCACTAGCTCGGCGGCGGTGGCGTCGCAGATTTCCGCCGCGACGGCATCCGTTGGGGCAAGTCCGGTGACCGCGCGCGACCAGGACGCGATACGGCTGACCCGTAGTGGGTCGCCCTGCAGCTCTAGGTAAAGGGTCTCCAGGTTTGGGAATTCCGCGCGGACGGCCGCGGTGAGTGCCGTCGCCGGGCCTCGTCCGTCATAGTTGCGCATGACGGCGTCGAGGGCGGCGCGGCCGATCCAGTAGCCGCTGCCCGCGTCCGCGATCAGGTAGCCCCAGCCGTCGATTCTGGCCACGTTGTGGGCGCCGACCGCGAGGGTAACGACGCCGGTGCCGACTGCGATCACAGCGCCGAGGGTGTTGCCGAGGGACCCGAGGTAGGAGGTAACCGAGTCATGGGCGAGGAATACCTCCCGCACCCCGATTTCGCGGCCGAGCCGACGCAGTTCCGCGGCGTCGGCGTCTGATTGGGTGAAGCCGGAAATGCCAGCGCTCACGATGCCGATGGTGACGTCGGCGGCACCGGCTACCTGGGCTAAGACGTCAGCCAGTTGCGGGATCAGGTCCCGGTCGGTGCGGATGCCGTCGAAGTCAAACGTCTCCTGGCGGGTCTCACCGCTCTGCAGCACGGCACGGATGCCGGTCTGTCCGGCATCGATGGCGAGGTGACGGGATGCGTAATTCATGTGGTGCGGTGTCCTTGGAGAGTTTTGTATCGGTGGGTGAGGAACGTCCCGGCGGGTTTGCCGTACACACAGTAGTCATCGTTATCCGGCGCGGATGCGACCGGGTACAGGACGGCCGGCCAATCCCAGAACATGAAACCGATCATCCAGTCGCGGCTGGCCGTAGCGTTGAAGATGTGCTCGTAGTAGCGCAGCTGCTCGGCGCCGGAGGGCGTGCCCGGCAGCGCCCAGTCGTTGGGCTTGTCCGGTGATCCGGTGCGGCTTGGGCATCCCGCCTCGAGAAAGATGAATGGCTTGTCGAACTTTTCCACGACGCGCTCGATCCGGTCGAGCTCGGCCGGGAACGCTCCGATCGGGTAGTATCCACTCGACCCGATCACGTCCACGGCATCCCACCACGTGACGCGGTCTTCCTGGTATTTGTCGCAGTTGTAGGTCACGAGCCCCGAATATACCGAGCGCACCCGGGCGATGAGGTCACGCCAGTGCCGTACCTGCCCGTCGGCGCGCACCATCTCGCAGCCGATGCAGAAGAGGTCACAGCCTTCCTCCTCGGCGATCACAGCAGCGTGCAGGATGAACGCCGTGTAGGACTCGAACCACTCGGTCCAGGTGGGTTCACCGGGAACGTCCCAGTCGAAGAAGCCGATGAACGCCCGCCAGGTGCCGTCGGCGCAGTTGACGACGGGCTTGAGGCACACCTTGAGGTTGAGTGCCTTCGCCTCCCGGATCGCCTCGCGAATTTCCGGCTCGGTCACGGTTGGTTCTTCGTCGTACGAGATGTGCGTCGATTGGGCATTCTGCTGTATGGCCGCATAGGCGATCGCCGTCCAGTTGATGCCATGCTCGCTCATGAGCCGCATCGACGAGCGCGCTTCAGGGGTCGCCCAGGTGCCGCGCACGCCGGTCCAGCCCCAGGTCATTCCGCAGATGGGTCCGGTGAGAGCGGATGCCGGAGAGCGCCCGGCAGCTGCGGGCGCGGCCCCGGGAACGCCCATTCCGCCCTCGTTACCAGTCACGGCAGAACCAGCTGGTTCGCGCTGCGGAGCACGGCCGGAGCTGAGAGCCCTGCGATGTCGAGATCGAGAGTCGACGTGACGGCGAACACGACACTCTCGCCTGGAAGGAGGGTTACGAGCATGTCGTCGACCGTTCCGGCCGGGTCGACCTTGTCGACGAGAAGTGCGAGGTCGCGGGTGAGGCTTGCCGCGGTGACGGTGAGCTGGTACCCGCCGGGGACCTGCTCGAGGGCAGTCCCGAGCGCAGGCGCGTCGAGCCGGGTGTCGCGGGCCTCCGCGAAGAACCAGTGGCCGCGCACTCCGCCGAGGTCGGCGCGGATGAGCTCCGCCGCCGCATCCGTCGCCGCGGAAATGGATGCTGGTAGCGGCACGGACACTGTGGACCGCGGGGGCAGGGTGATCTGTTCGGTGTGTTCGGCCAGCAGGATCCCCGCGTACGTGAGTCGACGCACCCTGAGCTCGCCCGACCAGGGCTCGCTCGAGTCGTTGACGAGGACGGTCGAAAGGCCCATGCCCCCGTCGACGCTGCGGTCCGTAAGACCGTCGACGTCCGCGCTGGAGCGCTGCGGCTGCACGGTTACGAGCCGGTCGGTGTAGGCGTGGCGGAGCGCATAGAGCAGCGGTTTGGCCCGCCCGTACCCGTCGACGGCGGCCCAGCTTGTCACCGGCCAGCAGTCATTGAGCTGCCAGACGATGGAGCCCATACAGTGCGGCTGCAGCGACCGGAAGTACTCGATCGCCGTCTGGACCGCAAGCGCCTGGTTGAGCGACATCGCCCAGTGCCAATCGTCGATGTCCTCCGGCAGCGGAAAGTGCGCGAGGAGGCCATCGGTGAGCTTGACGTTGCCGTCCATTGCCTTCTGGTGCACGAGCATGCCGGGGGACTCGGGGGTGAGCGGCGCGTCGCTGATCGACTCGGTCATCGTCGACCAGGTCGGCGGGCCCTGCCAGCCGAACTCGGAGACGAACCGCGGGGTGTACGCGCGGTAGTCGGGGTAGTCGCGCAGGTTCCAGAGGTCCCAGATATGCATGGTGCCGAGATCGGGGTCGTTCGGGGAGTGGGCACCGGAGCGGCCGAGACCGTCGGCGTCACCGGGGGAAAAGGGGCTACCTGGCGTGTAACCCACGTGGGGGGCTAGCTCGGCGACGATCGCCGGGAACAGCTCGTAGTAGTACGTCTCGCCCCAGGTTTTACCGTCGAGGCGTTTCTTCCAGTTCCACTCTTCGTGGCCCCAGAGGTTCTCATTATTCCCGTTGAACACGACGAGCGAGGGATGCGCGGCGAGCCTCGCGACGTTGTCGCGCGCCTCCGCCTCCATTTCGCTGAAGAACGGCTCCTCTTCCGCATAGGCAGCGCAGGCGAGCAGGAAGTCCTGCCAGGTCAGCATGCCGCGCTCGTCGCACAGCTCGTAGAAGTCGTCAGCCTCGAAGATTCCGCCGCCCCAGACTCGCAGCAGGTTCAGGTTCGCGAACTCGGCCTGTTCGATCCTGGCGAGGTAACGGGTCCGGTCGACGCGGTGCGGAAAGGCGTCGTCGGGGATCCAGTTCGCGCCGCGCACGAAAATGGGCTGCCCGTTGACGACGATCGTGAACGGGGTGCCCGTGGTATCGGGGGTCGTCTCAAACGCCACCGTGCGGAATCCCACGCGCTTCGTCGCAGCGTCGAGCTCGATCACCTCGTCGTATCCGTCATCATCGCCGTGATGGGTGTTGAGGGTGACGTCGACGTCGTAGAGCGGTTGTTCGCCGTAGCCGCGCGGCCACCACAGAGCCACGTCCGTGACGTGCAGGGTCACGAGGGCAGTGGTGTCGCCGGCCTCGAGGATTGCGGTGCCCGACATGCCGTCGACGGATGCCGTAATGAGGAGCCGGACATCGCTCGCCCGTGCAACCTCGACGTTCACGGCGACTGTGCCGGCTGCGCGGACGGTGCCGGCTACGGTATCCGCTGGATCGACCGTGTCGACGGTCGCGATCGGCCGAATGCTCTCGATCCGGGCAGTCGACCATTCTTCGAGGGAGACTGGGCGCCAGATCCCCGAGGTCGAGGTGTCGATTCCCCAGTCCCAGCCGAAGCTGCACGCCATCTTGCGGATTGCATTGTAGGGGTGGTGGTTAACGTGCGGACGGTATCCGAGCTGGAGGCTCGCTGCGTCGGCGGCCCGGATCGGCGACGCGAAGAACACGTCGATTTCGTTGAGCCCTGCCCTGACGTACGGGCGCAGGTTGAACCGGTAGCTGCGGTGCATGTTGCGGGTGGTTCCGACCCGGTTTCCATTGACAAAGATGGACGCGATCGTGTCGAGGCCGTCGAAGACGATCTCGGACTGGGTCGTGGAGCCCGGCTGCCAAACGAAGGTGGTCGTGTAACGCCAATCGGTGAGGCCGATCCAGCCGAGCAGTTTTTCGTTGCCGTCGAGGTAGGGGTCGGGGATGAGCCCGGCCGCAAGGAGGTCGGTGTGCACCGATCCCGGAACGGTCGCCGGGATCGCACGTAGGCCAATGTTCGGGGGCACCGGCCCGCCCTGGGCAGTCACGGTCCAATCGACGCCGAGGGGGCGGCGAAACGGATGGCGGAGAATCGGAGCGGCGATGGTCTGTGCGGTGGCGGACATTGAGCGGTGACTCCAGACTTGTTGGTGAGGGACAGCAACCAACCTCGAAATGTCAACGCTGTCTCTGGTTTTTCGAGTGTAGCATTGGCGGAAATCCGGGCATGATATCTCTCGTAAAATGTGGCTTAAGAGCCGCTTGCGTTCACGTAGGTTCCGAGGCCTGTGTCTCACCTTGACATAGAGCACTTGCTAGACTACTCGTGGCCGACTGGGGAGATAGTATGACGACGCAAGCGAGAGCGACCCTGGCCGATGTTGCCCGGTTGGCCGATGTGAGTTCGAAGACAGTGTCGCGGGTTTTCTCCGGAGACGGCATCGTGAGTGCGGTCACCCGGGAGCGGGTGTTGAGCGCGGCGAAGCGATTGCGGTTCCGGCCGAATGTCCTCGCGCGCAGTCTCCGCCACGGTGGGGTGTCCAACACGGTAGCCTTCGTGATCGGCGACATCACAAACCCGTTTTATTTCCACGTTGCGGCCGGGATTGAGCGCGAACTGGCCGACAACGGGTTAACTATGGTGCTCTCTTCGACAGATGACTCGGCCGAGAGTGAGGAGGGTGTCGTTGATTCCCTGCTCGCCCAGCGCGTGCGTGCGCTTCTGCTGATTCCGATCGCGGCTGACCAGTCCTACCTCGATGGGGAACGCCAATTGGGCACCCCGATCGTGAGTGTCGACCGACCTGCCAGCAATCTGCTGGCCGACTCCGTCGTGCTCCAGAACCGAGAGGGAATGCGGGAAGCCGTGCGTTCCCTCATTAAGCTCGGTCACCGAAAGATCGGATTCGTGAGCAACCCCTCCGCCATCTACACCTTGCGCGAGCGGCTCGCGGGCTATCGTGAAGCCCTTGCCGAAGCCGGGATCGCCGACAACGCGCGATACGAAAGGTGCAACGACGACCCGGCCGTATCTGCAGAGAGTGCCGTCGCGAGTTTGTTTGATCAGGCCGACCCGCCCACTGCGCTTGTGACGGGGAATAACCGGGCAAGCTCGGGAGCGCTTCGCGTGCTCCGCGGTCGAGAGCCGCGGGTCGCGTTCATTGGTTTTGACGATTTTGACCTTGCCGATGCGCTGGACATCACCGTCGTCGCCTACGACACCAGGGAGATCGGGAGAGCGGCCGCGCGTCTCGCACTCGACCGTCTCGAGGACCCGACCAGCTTCATCCGGCAGATCGAAATTCCGACCCGCCTCATTCACCGCGGTTCAGGCGAGATCAGCCCGCCGACCTGACCCGCCGCCACGCACTCGTCCCAAACGGACGGGGATACGTTCTCAGGTCGTCTGACGCGAGACGATGTGGGCGTACCGGTTGCCGAGGTTCATGAGCTCGTCGTGGGTTCCAAGTTCGACGATGCGACCGTTCTCGAGGTACGCAATCCGATCGGCCGTGCGGATGGTCGACAGTCGGTGGGCAGCGATGATGGTCGTGCGGTCGCGGAAGAGAGTGGCGAGGGCGTCCTTGACCATTGTTTCGGAATCGGCATCCAGGGCGCTCGTCGGCTCGTCCAGAATGAGGATGCGCGGATCGCGGACGAGGGCGCGAGCGATCGCCAACCGTTGGCGCTGGCCGCCGGAGAGTCCGGAGCCGCGGTCGCCGATGATCCGATCGAGGCCGGTGGGCATCGGGACGGTGATGCGCCCGGTCACAAGCCCGAGACCATGGATAATTCCGGTGGGCGGATGCGGGGATTCTTGGTTCGACGACCCGCCCACGGCGTCCGTAACATTCGCTCCCGTTGGGCCGAGGTTCAGGAAATCGAGAGCATTCGCGCCGCGCAGGGCTTTGAGGATGCCGTCGTCGGTGATGCCCGTGAGCCCATAGGCGACATTGTCGCGGATGCTGCCCTCGAACAACACCGACTCCTGCGGCACGACTGAAACGAACGAGCGTGCACTGCGCATGTCGAGGCTGTTCATGTCGACGCCGTCCAGCAGCACCTGTCCGCTTCCGGCCCGCACGAACCCGAGGATGAGATTAAGCAGCGTCGACTTTCCCGAGCCCGAGGGTCCGACGAGCGCGATTGTCTCGCCGGCCCGGATAGACAGGGAGATATCGGTGAGCGCAGGCCGGCCACCGGGATAGCTGAAGCTCACGTGGTCGAGCTTGATCGTGCCCTCAACCTTGTCGACGCGGGTACGGCCCTCGTTGACTTCGACGTCAGGGTCCTGCATGACCTCGGCGATGGAACGCATTGATTCGAGCCCGCGAGTGAGCACCGGAGCCACATTGAGGAGGGCAACGATTCCACCGGTCAGGATGGTGAAGTACGTGCTGAGCAGTACGACCTGTCCCGGCGTGATGGAGATGACCTGGGTTATTGACGCCGCGGCGGCTCCGACCAGGCACGCGACCCCGAGTACCTGGTAAGAGACCCAAGAAAAGGCTCCAAACCGGCCGTTGAGGGTGTCGAGCTGTTGCCCGGCGATGCTCACGCTCTCGGCCTGCCCGGCGACCCGTTCGGCGGCGACGGCCTCGAGCCCGTGGCCCCGGGTGATCGGGATGAGGGCGGCCATTTCGCCGATGCCGGTCGAGAATCGTTCGACCTCGTGGCGGAAGGTCTCGTTGCGGATGGCCGCTCGGGAGCGGATCCAGCGTACGAGTATGGCCGCCACGGGCACGGTCACGGCGAACACCCCGACGAAGGCGGGAACTGAGATCGCTGTGACGATTACGGCGCCGGCCAGGGTGAACACGGTCGACAGTACGGTTGGTAAGGCTTGTTGCATCATTAGTTCAAGATTTTCGACGTCGCGTACGACTTTGCTTTGCACGATCGAGGCGCTGTGGCGGTTGTGAAAGCCAATGGAGAGGCGCTGCATCTGTTCGGTAAGTGCATTGCGCTGGTCGGCGGCCATCGATCGGGTGGCAAGGCTGGAACCACGCACGAAGATCATGTGGAACGGATAGTTGAGCGCCAGTAACGCAATGATGAATGCCGCGAAGACCCACAGGGAATCCAGCGATCCGCGGCGCACGACGAGATCGATGATCGCCGCAGTGAGCGGCGGAAGCACCCACATCGGAGAGTCCTTGATAAGAAACGCAAGCGCGGCGAACCACAGCCGGATGCGGTAGGGCCGCAGTAGCCTCAGGAACGACCGCAGCGGTTCGGACTTCACGACCTCGAGTTCGATCGCAGTCGGGCGGGGATTGGTGGCACTCATGGCGCAGCTTTCAGGGCCGCGCGGGCGGCCTACGGGACAGTCGCCCGGTGATCCGAGCGTCTGTCGATGAGGTTCTTGGAGAAAACCGGCTTCGCCGGGGTACCGCCACACCCCGGCGTCCGGCCACGGCGTCCGGCCTCGGCGGGTGATCAGGTTAAGCCTAGCGCCCGCGTTTGGAACGGAGTCCCGCGCCCGGTTAGATCACGGCGAGTCGATCCATCACGGTGGTGCCGGCATTGACAAAGAGGACCACGTCGCGGACCGAGGTGACTTGGCTCACGTCGCGGCCCGGGGTGGACCTCCTTGGAGCCGCCTCGTTGCGGCTACCTCCTATTTGAGGCCACCGAATCCTACATGTCAAGGTGGACACTTGTTTTGTCTCATAGAACATTGTGAGAGTTTTTTACGGTCTTTCATGGGCTTTCTACAAAATGACAGCGTAGTCATTGATTGCGGTTTGGCTTACATTGTTGTCATACTGAAGGCACGCGCGCCCGCGGGGGCGCGCGTGCCGGTCTTTCAGCGCAGGATCGTGCGTAGCTCCTGGCCGACATAGGCGATCTGGAGGGCGATGTCCGTCGATGTTGGCGCGTTGTTGGTCGGTTCGCCGATGAAGATGGGGATGATCGCGCGGGTGGCGGGCATGCCGGGGAAGCTGCCGGTTCTGGCGTCGACGATGAGCGTCCGCTCCAATTCCGACCATCGCAGAGTCATGGTGCTGAACTCGCCGTTCTCGTAGCCGTAGCCATCACCGGCATCCTCGTAGAGATCGAAGGTTACGTCGGCGCCGGGGTAGATCCGCACCTCCAGGGGGCCGAAGACATTCTCGCCGGTGTGCTGGACCGCGGGTCCAAGGGGCAGTAGGCTGCCGGCCCGCACGAAGACGGGGATCGTCTCCAGTGACGCGGCGACTTCGATGGTCTGGCCGCCCTCGAAGCGCTCGGAGGTCCAGAAGTCGTACCAGTTGCAGCCGGACGGGAGATAGACCGACCGGGTGGTGGGGCGTCCCTGTACGGGCTCCGAATCAGGGCCGAAATACATCGGCTCAGTGATGGGGCAGATCAGGAGCGACGGGCCGAGCATGAACTCATCGTCGACGTCGTACACCCGCGGGTCGTGGCGGAAGTCGAAGACGAGCGAACGCATCGGGGTGTAGTCGCGCTGGGTTGTCCAGCCGCTGAGCGAGTACAGGTAGGGGAGTAGTCGATAGCGCAAGCGGATGAAGGCGCAGATGGTGTCGTAGCTGGCGTCTCCCACGTCACCGAACCGCCACGGTTCGCGGGGCGTGTCCCGGCCGTGGGAGCGGAAGATGGGCAGGAAGGTGCCCATCTGCAGCCACCGGACGTAGAGTTCCCGGTAGCCTAGGTCGGCGCTGCCCTCCGCGAAGTCACCCTCCCAGAACCACAGCGGGCCCGGGGTGACGAAGTAAGCGCCTATATCGAATGTCCAGTATGGGGTGCCTGTGACGCACAGGTTGAGCCCGGCGGAGATCTGCCGTCGCAAGGCTAACCAAGTCGCCGAGGTGTCGCCGGACCAGGTGACCGCGCTGTAGCGTTGCTGGCCGACGAAGCCCGAGCGTGTGAGCAAGAACACACGTTTGTCGTTGCCGGCGGCTCGCTGGCCCTCGTAGAGTCCTTCGGAGTGCAGGAGTGAATAGGCGTTGATGTGCTCCGGGTCGAGGTACTTCTTCAGCTCGCCGGCATTGATGAGCAGGCGCTGCCAGGGCTCCGGTTTAACGATCCCCTTCCAGTCGCCCTCGAACGGTTCGGTGCAGTCTGCCCAGAACGCGTCGACGCCGTGGCTGAAGTAGCCCTCGTTCACCTGCTTCCAATACCGGGCCCTGGCATCCGCGTCGAACGCATCGTAGGTGGAGCCGTCGCCGAGGAGCTCCCCGTGGGCACGGAACTCGGCCTGGTTGGGTCCGTCGTTTTGCATGTTCGGCCAGATGGAGACCATCAGCTTCGCGCCGAGATCGTGCAGCTCTTCGATCAGCCGTGTCGGGTCGGGGTACCGGTCAGGGTCCAGCGACTTCTGTCCCCAGAGTCCCTCCGGCCAGTGCTTCCAGTCCTGCACGATGCAGTCGAGGGGGATATCCCGCCGCCGGTACTCGCGGACGATGTCGAGGAGCTCGTCGGCGTTCTCGTACCGGTCCTTGGACTGGATGTAGCCAAGGGACCAGCGAGGAAGCATCGGAGCCCCTCCGGTCAGGGTGCGGATGTGGTGGACGATGTCATCCAGTTCGGGGCCTGCAATGACGTAAAAGTCCATCTCGTCATCGACTTCAGTCCAGAAGTAGCTCCCGGCCTGGTCATCGTGGAAAGAGGCGAGAGCCTGGCTGTCCCACATGATGGCGTAGCCCCGCGTCGAGACGAGCACGGGCGCCACGATCTTCATGTTCTGCTGGTACAGGTCCTCGTGGTGACCGCGATAGTTGAAGACGCCCTCGTCATGCTGGCCGAGCCCGTAGAGGGCCTCGCCGTCGCTGAACTCAAGTCGGAGCTTCGTCGAGTACGCCTGGCGGTCGACCAGTTGCTTCGTCTGGCCCACGACGGACTTCTCGCCGTCGGCGCCGAGTGCGGTGGTGATCACGGTGTCTTCGGAGAAGACGGAACGCAGGACGTCGATCTCCTCAAGCACTTTCGTGTCCGCGCGATCGTGCGGCTCACGGAACAGGAGTCGCCCGGTCTCGTCGGTCCAGGTGAACGCGCCGAACTGTTTGTCGATGACGAGCCGCAGCCGGGGAATGGAGAGCACCAGCTGATCGGCGGAATCGGCGACGTCCGGAGCCGATCGCTCGTTACCGCCGACCACCATGAGGCTCTCATCGGAGCCGAAGACCGGTCGACCCGTGAAGACGACCCGCATTACTTGCTCACCGAGGCGCTGCACTTTCAGCCGCCCGGTTGATGTGACAATGACCACGCCATCCGCTTCACTGTGATGAGCCTGAATCTTCATACGGTCCCTTTCTGGGTGAGGGCGGCGGGGTGCCGGAGGTTGTTCGCGCTCTGGAGAACCGGTCGGGTGGTGAGATCATCGACGGGCAGTTCTTCGCCGCTGAGGACGAGGAATCGGTGACTCTCGCCGGGTAGCAGGGTCACGAGCATCTCGTCCACCGTGGCCATCGGGTCGAGGCGATCCGGATTTAGCACGATGTCCTTCACGAAATTGTTGGCGGTGACGGTGAGGGAATATCCGACGTCCTCACGCTCGACCGTGGTGCTGAACTCCGCCTGGGGCAGGCTCAACTCGACGTCTTCGACGAAGTAGGAGAATGCACGGGCGGAAGCATCCGCCTCGGCGACAATGAGCTCGTTCCGTGCGTCTGCAGGCACCGTCAGGGACTCGGAGAGGAGGATGGTCTGGTTGGTACGTGAAGCCACGTTGAACCGAAGGTGCTCGGCGGCGAGCTCTGTTCCGGTGAGGCTCAGGCGCCGGACGGCGACGGTACCCGTCCAAGCATGGGGACTGTCGTTGCTCACGATGAGGGCGAGGCCGGCGCCTCGGGGCTGGACTAGGAGCAGGCGGGGCGCGTTGAGTGCCCGCAGTGCGTACCACAGCGGCTTGCGTCTGCCAGCCTTGTCGACGGCCGCCCAGCTGATAGCGGGCCAGCAATCGTTGAGTTGCCAGACCAGCGAGCCGGAAGTGCGCGGGGAATGCGAACGGAAGTGCTTGACGCCGCAGGAGATTGCGCGGGCCTGGTTCAGCTGGGTCGCGAAGTGCCAGTCGTCGAAGGTCGTGGGTGCAGGCAGGTGCAGTGCATAGCCGCGGTCGAGCTTGCCATTGCCGTCGACCGCCTTCTGGTGGGCGGCCATGCCGGGGGAATCCGGCAGCATAGGGTCGTCGTCAATGGCGCTCGTGAGGGTTGAGTAGTCGGCGGGACCTTGGAAACCAAATTCGGCGACGAAACGCGGCACCGAGTTGCGGTAGGTCAGGTAGTCCTCGCTGAACCAGACCTTCCAGCTGTGCACAGGGCCGTGGTTTGGATCGCGAGGATCGGCGTAATCGGCGGGGGAGAATGGAGTCGACGGGAGGTAGCCACGCCCGGGGTCGAGTTCGGCCAAAATACTCGGGAGTAGGTCGTCGTAGTAGCCGCGTCCCCAGGTCTCGCCCTCCTGCATCCGCTCCTTGAAACCCCAGTGGAAGTAACCCTCGATGTTTTCGTTGCTGCCGTTCCAGAAGACAAGGGAGGGGTTTGGGGCAAGACGGGCGACATTCTCACGAGCCTCCGCTTCGACTTCGGCCCACATCTCCGGGGCCTCCGAGTAGATCGCGCAAGCAAACAGGAAGTCCTGCCACAACAGAATCCCCTCCCGGTTGCAGATGTCGTAAAGGTCGTTGCTCTCGTAGATACCGCCACCCCAGATGCGGAGCATGTTCATATTGGCCTCGACGGCGTCGCGAACCCCGCGTTCATAGTCGTCCCGGGTCACGCGGGGCAGGAAACAATCGTCAGGGATCCAGTTCGCGCCCTTGATGTAGACGAATTGCCCGTTGACGTGGAATTCGAAACCGGTGCCGAAGTCGTCGGGATTCATCCGCACCTCGACCGTGCGGAACCCGACATCGTGCGTCCAGGTGTCGAGTTCCTCGGCGTCCCGGGACACTCGCACGTCCAGGTGGTAGAGCGGTTGGTCGCCGTAGCCCCTCGGCCACCATAGTTCCGCATTATCAATCTTGAGGCTGAGGACGGAGGAGGACCGTTCAACTGTCCCGCTCGTGTGCACCGCGGTTCCGTCGGGGGCCGTGAGAATGGCCTCGAGGAGCAGCTCGGTATGCGCAGCAGATTCGAGGTCGGTACGTTCGAGCTCGACGTGGACTTCGACGAGACCGCCACCGTCGGAATCCACGCTGACTCGAGGAATGACCTGTGCCAGTCGGGCGACGGACCATTGGTGCAGGTAGAGGGGCCGCCAGATCCCTGAGGTCGTGAGTGTGGGCCCCCAGTCCCAGCCGAAGTTGCACGCCATCTTGCGCAGGGCGTTATAGGGCAGCGCATCGGCGACCAGCGGTTTGGCACCGATCCGTAGCTCCGATTCGCGCGCAGAGCGGAGGGGTGAAGCGAGATCGACCGTCAGTTCGTTGCTGCTCGCGCGGATCAATGAACGCACGTCGAAGCGATAGGACCGATGCTGGTTCTTGGTCTCTCCAACGAGCGCGCCGTTGAACGTTACGGTTGCAACCGTGTCCAGGCCCTCGGCAACGAGGTCGACGCGTTCGTGGCCCTCGTCGGTGAAGGCGAACGAGGTTTGGTAGCGTACGTCGGTTTCTCCGATCCACTTCACCGCGTTCTCGTTGGTGTTGAGATACGGGTCCGGGATCAAGCCCCGCGCTAGCAGGTCAGTGTGCACGGTCCCTGGAACGGTCGCCGGAATGTCCCGCGGAAGACCTTCGGGGACAGGGCCAGCCATCAGGTTCAGGGTCCAATTGTCGTTTAGCGGTGTGCGGTGCACAGTGTCTCTCCCTATTGCTCGTACAGGTAGTTCTCTTACAAGTGCGGAACGTGCGCGGCGGCCCGCGGCGGATACTCCCCCGACCCGCGCTGGACGACGTGTGTGGGGATATCGACCCGCACCGGGGGCCCGAGTCGATCCTGGAGCCGCTGCATCATGAGCCTCACGGCTTGGCGGCCAAGCTCGGCCGGGTCGTAGGTCACGACGCTGATGCCCCAGGCATCAGCGAGATCGAAGTCGTCGAAGCCGATGAACGCGAACTCTTGGAACCGTCGTCCTAGCTCCCGAATCACGCCAGCGCTCGCCCGGTTGTTCCCCGCGATGATGGCCGTTGGCGGGTCTGGCAGTGCGAGCAGTTCCCGCACCGATTCCTCTTCGCTTCGTCCCGTGACGGGTTCAAGGCGCTCCCAGTGGACGGAGTCGGAGACGCCGCCTTCTCTCATGGCCGAGCGAAAACCGCGCAGGCGTTCCTGGTGGGTGTAGAGCTCGGCGGGACTGCACACGAATCCGATCCGCCGGTGACCTGCCTGCAGCAGACTTCGCGTGGCATCCACTGTGCCCCGGAAGTTGTCTAGGACCACGGCATCGGCGATGAGGTTGCGGGCGGGACGGTCGATACAGACAACCGGCGTGCCGAGCTGGCGTTCGTTTTCGAGGTAGGCCTGATCATCGGCGATCGGCACCATCAGAAGCCCGCGAACTCGGTGCTTGAGCAGATTCTCGACAACCTTCCGCTCGCTCTGGGGGTCGTCGTGAGTGGCCGCCAAGATCATCATGAGCTCGTGCTGTGCAAGCTCCTCCTCGACACCCGCAGCGACCTTGACATAAAAGGGGTTCGCGAGATCGCCGATGACGAAGGCGACGGTATCCGTGACGCTTCCGTGACGCAAGCTTCTGGCCAGATGGTTGGGGCGGAATCGGAGTGTTTGCGCGGCGGAGAGGACCCGGTCCCTGGTCGCGACGGAGACACTGCCACTGTCCGTCACGACGCGTGAAACGGTCTTTGCGCTCACGCCGGCGAGGCGACCCACATCGGCGAGTGTCGCTCGCGACTGGGGGAGGGCGGCAAGATCCCGCAACACGGAGCCGGGATCGTGCCTCAGGGGTACCGACGGTGCACGCGCGACTGATGACGACTCCGGCTCGATCATGACGCAACCGTAGCACGGCGTCACTACTTCATGTCAGCGCTGACAAATTTTCCCGCGACAGGCCATAGAGCACTAATTCCGCGGGGTGTTTTTCATTGAAAAATGGCAGACGAATAGGCACTTGCGCGGTTGCGTAATCCGACAGTGCACTCCAAGCGCGCAAATTTAGCTCAATACTGAACACTGCAAATTGCTGATCAAGCGATAAATTTAAACCGACCTGGGTTGTCAAATCTATTGGAGGGTACCGGGATCGAGCGGTATGCGAGCGGCGGTTTAAACACGCTATAACGGTCCCGCCGCTGGCTCCGAAAATTACATTGACTCTTGTGTCAACGCTGATATGCTGTGCTCACTGATCGCGTCAGGCCGGGACTAATCCGTTCGCGCCGAGAGCGCGGTTGGTTGGATGAAGCTGACGACAGCGTTCACCGGTCACGCTCGTCCATTGACGCACCAACATTGGAGATCCAGAGATGGCAATGAAGCACATCACAGGCGTTGCGGGCGTAGTCGTAGCCGCGATGATGCTCGCCGGTTGTAGTTCCGGCGGCACCACGGCAACGGATTCCTCGGGCAATCCGACCGGCGATATCACGGTCCTGACGAATCGTACCGACCTTGTCGATACCGTGTTCGCAGACTACAAGGCCACATTCGAGAAGAAGTACCCCGACGTCAAAGTGACCTTCGAGGCCATCACTGACTACGAGAGCGAAGTGACCACCCGGCTTGGAACGAAGGACTATGGCGACGTCCTCGGTATCCCGGCGTCGGTCACCAAGGATCAGCTCGCGAACTTCTTCGAACCTCTCGGCAAGGTCACCGACATGGCGAAGGACTATCGCTTTATCGCCGAGCAGGCGTTCGACGGGACTGTGTACGGTCTGCCCACCTTCGGTGGGGCCAACGGTTTCGTGTACAACAAGAAGACCTGGGCGGATGCCGGAGTCACGACCAACCCCAAGACTCCCGAAGAGTTCATCACCGACCTCAAGGCTATCCAGGCCAAGGGTGCAGCGATTCCGCTCTACACGAACTATAAAGACGGCTGGCCCCTCGGCCAGTGGCAGGGGTTCCGCGGCACGTCGGGCGATAAGGAAATCGTACAGACGATGGACAAGTCGGACGCACCCTGGTCCGCAGGGAGCGACCAGTACCTCATTGATTCCCTGCTCTTCAATGCGGTGAGTAACAAGCTCACCGAACCGGACCCGCTAACCACAAGCTGGGAAGGCTCGAAAGGTCTGCTGGCAACCGGAAAGGTTGGCACGATGGCACTCGGGTCCTGGGCCATCGTCCAGTTCCAGAAGGCCGCAAAGGATGCCGGAGCCGATCCTGCGGACATCGGCTACATGCCGTTCCCGCACCAGGTCGACGGTAAGTTCCACTCTGTCATCGCGGGGGACTTCAAGAACGCCATCAACATCAATTCCACGCACAAGGCCGCCGCGCGGGCCTGGATCGACTGGTTCACCAACGATTCCGGATTTGCCGCCAGCCAGGGTGCAATCACTCCGAAGGTCGGCAGCGAGAACCCGTCAACACTGGCGGACTTCACGAAGGCTGATGTGCAATACCTCGAATTGACGCCGGCACCGACGGACCAAGCCACGGTCGATTCCGACATCTACAACGGCGCGAACATCGACCTCTTCGGTCAGGTCTATCGCCAGAAGCTCGTAGACATTGCCCGCGGGGCAGCGAAGGGCGACATGAACTCGTACTTCGACGAGCTCAACCAGCGGTGGGCGGCCGCCAAGGCCAAGGCCGGCAAGTAACACTCCCTCATCGCACGATCGCACCGCAGGGGGCAACACCTCCGGAAAGCAGACAACAATGTCTCAATTGACCGGCTTAGCCGGCACTACCGGGGGTGTTCCCCCCTTAACGGCGACCATCCCGGCCGCGGGCGTCGGCAGGAATGCCCCTTGGCGCCAGCGACCGAAATGGGTCACACCGTGGCTTTTCCTGCTCGCACCACTCGGGCTGTTGATCACGTTCACCTACATCCCCGTCGTGAACATGATCTGGTACAGCTTCACCTCGTGGAATGGCATCTCAAAGGTCCAGCAGGTGGTCGGACTCGACAACTACGGTCAAATCTTCAGTGATCCGACCATCTTCAACGTCTTCTACGTCAGCCTGTTCTATGTCGGCGCTTCTATCCTGCAGATGGGCCTTGCCCTCTACTTCGCGACAATCCTCAGCTTCAAGACGCGATTCCGGAACTTCTTCAAAGGAGTGCTGTTCTTTCCCTACCTGATCAACGGAGTCGCAATCGGCCTCGTCTTCTTGTATTTCTTCCAGCCCGGCGGAACGCTCGACCTAATCCTGAAAAACTTCGGATTGGCGCAGCTGACCACCCAGTGGCTCGGCAACCCCGACGTCGCGAACTTCTCGCTCGCGGGGACATCCGTCTGGCGGTACACGGGACTGAACTTCGTTCTCTTCCTGGGAGCGATCCAGTCGATTCCCGCGCAACTGTATGAGGCGGCTGACCTCGACGGCGCCAACAAATGGCAGCAGTTCCGATTCATCATCATGCCGGGGATCAAGCGCATCATCAGCCTGTCATTCATCCTCGCCATTTCGGGAAGCCTCGCAGTCTTCGAGATCCCGTTCATCATGACGGGCGGTGCCAACGGCACCGCGACCTTCGTGATCACGACCATTCAGCAAGCCTTCACCTTCCGGCACGTCGGGCTTGCGTCGGCGATGGCAGTCATCCTGCTCCTGATTGTGCTGATAGTCACCTACGTCCAGCGCAAGCTGGTACCAGACGATGAGGTAAACATCTCATGACCGAACTGAAAACCACGCCAGTAGCGCAGAAGCACGGCGCTACTCCGGTGCTCCCCAACCACCGCCTTCGGGCGGCAGTCATGACGACACTGAAGTACCTCACCCTCGTCGTCGCTGCAATCGTCACCCTGCTGCCGCTAGGCGTCGTGTTCATGACCGCGTTCAAAACGAAGAACGAGTACCTAAACTCGGGGCCGGCCGACCTGCCCCAAAACTGGTTCAACTTCGCCAACTTCGCCACTGCGCTAGACAAGGGGCACATGCTCCAAGGCTTCGCGAACACGGGTTTCATCCTGGTGATCTCCGTGCTGGGAACCCTCGTCATCGGCACCATGACCGCGTATGCAATCGATAGGTTCGACTTCCGATTCAAGAAGGTCGTCCTGATGATGTTCCTGCTAGCGACGCTCGTTCCCGCAGTGACAACCCAGGTGGCAACGTTCCAGGTGGTCAATAACCTTGGACTTTTCAATACCTATTGGGCGGCGATCGCGCTCTTCCTCGGGACCGACATCATCTCCATCTACATTTTTGTTCAATTCATGCAATCCATTCCCCGCGAACTCGACGAAGCCGCGATGCTAGACGGCGCAAACCGTTTCGTAATCTACTGGCGGATCATCCTTCCGCTCCTCAAGCCCGCGATCGCCACTGTCGTCATCATTAAGGGCATCGCGATCTACAACGAGTTCTACATCCCGTTCCTCTACATGCCCTCGCAACAACTGGGTGTCATCTCAACCTCACTCTTCCGGTTCAAAGGGCCCTTCGGCGCCCAATGGGAAGTCATCTCCGCGGGCACAATGCTCGTCATCATCCCCACGGTCATCGTCTTCCTGGTGCTGCAACGATTCATCTACAACGGCTTCACGCAGGGCGCCACCAAGTAAAACGATCGGTGCGGCGGATAGCCCAGGTCGTTCAAGATATACGCTCGCAAGATCCGCCTGCTGGTTGCGCCTCGCGTGCGGTGGGCTGGCCTCGGAGTAGTGTCGCGTTGTCGACCCGGCCGGGCAGGATGCCGCTAGTGAGCCGAGATCGGAGCGAGGTGGAGGTCGGCGGCGGCGAGCACGTCGGCACCCGCGTCGCGGAGGGTGGCCATGAAGGCGGCCTGGACGGATGCCCCCGGAACCTCGGTGCCTTCGAACTCGAAGTCGGGTGCGGCGCAGGCGTCGTGCACGACCGTAACGACTAACCCGAGGTCGAGGGCGGCCCGGGCGGTCGCGTCGATGCACATGCTGCTCATCATGCCCATGATGACGAGGTGTTCGATGTCCTCGTCCCGGAGCAGCTGTTCGAGTCCGGTGCCGATGAAGGCGTTCGGGGAGCCTTTGGTCAAGTGGTGTTCGGTCGCCACCGGCGCCAGGAGTGGGTAGATCTCGGCCCCTGCGGTCCCGGGGACGAAGAACGTCGCATCCGGTTCGGTGGCGAGGTGCTGGAAGTGGATGATGGGGGTGCCGGTGGCACGGGCCGTGTCGAGGACGCCCCGGGCGATGACCGCGGCGGACTCACTCCCGGTGAGGGGATATGCACCCCCGGGGAAGTAGTCGTTCTGAATGTCAATGACCACAATTCCAGTGCTCACATTTGCTCCGCTTCGTTTTTTTGTGCCATCTTCCCACATGACTCTTATCGTCACGGGCAGGAACTGATCGACGAGAACCAGGTCGACGCGCCGGCGTCGGCCTGTCGTTTTGTACACCCGTCTGCACGAACACGCTCGATCCGGACCTGCGAAGGGATCTTGACTGGGGGAGGGTTCGCCACACCCCACGCGCCCGAGAGTCCCGCAGTGCTCGCTGCGCGCACAACCGACCATCAGGCCGGGATCGCTGTGCTCCGCGGCCCAGGTCACCCACTGGGAAGTCATCTGGGCAGATTAGGCCACCACAACCGGTTGCGTCCCGTGGAGGGGTGTAGTTCCCGGTTCTTGGGGCGTTGGATTAACAACGTCGGAAACCATCGCGCGATGGTCAGTGAGAACCGTTCAAAGTTCCTCACAGAAAGACACATCACACGACCCTTCTATGGTTGAAGTCAAGCAGTAAGGGTCGCCAGTGAGCGATAGATGCTGCGGGCGATGAATCGTTTGAGGCAGCGGTGGATCTCTCGCCGGGTCTTGCCTTCGGCGGTTCTTCTGTCAACGTAGCTTTTCGTCGTGGGGTCGGTGATCATGCGGCAGCGGGCAATGATGTGGAGCGCTCGGTTCAGTTGACGGTCGCCGTGGCGGTTGAGGCGATGCCGGGTCGTATTTCCCGATGATGCCGGAATTGGGCTAACGCCCGCCAACGCCGCGAAGGCGGCTTCCGAGCGCACTCTGCCTTGGTGGGAATAAGCGGTCAGGATGATAGCGGCCGTGAACGGTCCGACACCGGGGATGTCCTGGATGCCTGGAGCGAGTTCGTCGACGTGCTTTGACAGGGCCGCGTGATTCGTTTCCAACTCGCGAGTGCGCTGGTGGATCGCGGAGGCGAGCCTGCGGGCTTCAGATCGGGCGACGGCAGCGGCAGTGTCATCGCTGGAGCGATCGCGCCATGCGGCGATGATGTCGACTTGAGTGTTGGTCAGGGGTGCGCGGACGTCGAGGCCCAGGTTGATTATCCGCAGGAGCGCGTTGCGGTCGTTGCGGTCGCTGGTGCGTTGGGAATCGATACTGTGTCTCGCGACGAGCAGAACTCGAAGGGCGCTGCGAAGCCCGTCGGCGCGCGGCAGAATCAGCGCGGTCGCATCGGTGCCAAGCGCGGTGCGGGCGGCAGCCACGGCATCGATTTGGTCGGTTTTGCCGTGACCATCCCGGGCCTGCCGTTTGGGTGGTTTGACCTCGCAGACGCGGATCCCCGCGGTGGTGAGAGCGCGAGTCACGGTGGCTCCGTAGGAGCCGGTGCCCTCGACAGCGGCAAGCTGCTGCCCATCCGAGCGTCGCTCAATCCATGCGATCGCGCGGGCGGTGCCAGCGTCGGTGGTGGGAAATGAAGCGGTGTCAATGACTGCGCCAGTAGCGGCAGTAACGACTGCGTAGGTGTGACTATGGCAGCGTTACTGGGACCCACCAGGGCAATCTAAGCCGGACCCACTTCGGGCGAAGCGGGGTGTCGCGGGCAACCTAACCGGGACCCACCTCCACCGTTGTTGCAACGTGTTTTCTGGTTGCTCAGGGTGGAGGTTCGGATGGAGTCTCGGGTGGAAATTTTCGCGCAGATCCGGCGTGACGCACGGGTGGAGGGCGTCTCGATCCGGGAGTTGGCCCGACGTTATGGCGTCGGGCGGCCAACGGTGCGGCAAGCCCTGCTGCAGGCGGAGCCGCTGCCACGGAAACCGCGGGTCCGGTCCGCACCGCGGCTGGACGCGTTCAAGAGAGTGATCGACGAGATGCTCCGCCTGGACACGGAGGCACCGAGGAAGCAGAAGCACACGGCACGGCGTGTCTTCGCCCGCCTCGCGGACGAGCATGGTGCGACGGATCTGTCGTATTCGACGGTCCGGAACTATGTCCGCCGGCGCCGCCCTGAGATCGATGCGGCCGCGGGCCGGCTGCAGGAGGTGTTCGTCCCGCAGGAGCACGCGCCAGGGGCCGAGGCGGAGGTTGATTTCGGGGAGGTCTGGGTGATCTTGGCCGGAGTGAAGACGAAGTGCCACATGTTCACCTTCCGCCTATCCCACTCGGGGAAAGCGATTCACCGGGTCTATCCAACGCAGGCGCAGGAGGCGTTCCTCGAGGGGCACATTGATGCGTTCGAGGACATCGGCGGGATCCCGACCCGGCACATTCGTTACGACAACTTGACGGACGCGGTCGTGAAAGTCATTTACGGCACGGGCCGGCAGCGCACCGAGAACGACCGCTGGGTGCTGTTTCGGTCGCACTACGGTTTCGACGCGTTCTATTGCCACCCCGGAATCGAAGGCGCCCATGAGAAAGGAGGCGTCGAAGGTGAAGTCGGCCGGTTCCGGCGCACACACCTGTCCCCGATGCCGGTCGTGGATTGTCTTGAACAGTTGAATGAGCGGATCCGTGGCTGGGATCTCGACGACGAGAACCGGCGCATCAGCGACCGAATCCGCACTGTCGCTCAGGACTTCGCTCTCGAACGACCGCTGCTCGCTCCGGTGACCGCGGATCGGTTCGAGCCTGGTTTGTCGTTGACTCCGCGGGTGAACCGGTCGAGCCTGATCCGGGTGCGGATGGCGAGTTACTCGGTGCCGGCCCGGTTCATCGGACGGCCCGTCCGTGTCGCGCTGCGGGCATCGGAGGTGATCGTCTTCGACGGCCGCACGGAGATCGCACGGCACCCGCGGGTGGTGGCTCTGCATGGTCAGAGCGTGAACCTTGACCACTATCTCGAAGTTCTCCAGCGCAAGCCCGGCGCCCTTCCCGGGTCGACAGCGCTGGCTCACGCCCGGGCGTCGGGCGCATTCACCTCGGCGCATGAAGCATTCTGGGCTGCCGCCCGGAAAACAGACGGTGACGCGGGAGGCACCAAGGCCCTGATCGATGTTCTCCTGCTGCACCGGACAATGGCAACGAACGACGTCGTCGGCGGGATCATGGCCGCGCTCACGGTCGGGGCTGTCACTGCGGACGTTGTCGCGGTCGAGGCCCGTCGCCACGAAGCCTTGGCTGGAACAGGTCGTCCTCCGGTCGAGGAAGTTCGAGGCCCTGAGCGGCGGGTCGTCAGTCTGACCCAGCGCCGCCTCGCGGACCCGGCCGCGGTGATCGCTGGCCTTCCCGCTGACACCAGGCCGTTGCCGAGCGTTTTCGCCTACGACCAGTTGCTGCGCTTACCCGATCGCACGACCCCACCCACAGCCGTCCCGGCTGGACAGAAAGGAACAGGCTCATGACCTCGGCTACCACCAGCATCACTACCACCCTCCGACGCCGCCGAGGGTTGACTGAAGAAGCCGCGAACGCTGCCATCGACGGCGCCTGCCGAAAGCTTCGACTGCCGACGATTCGCGCCGTCGTCGACGAGGCCACGACCGCAGCCGAGAAAGAACAGCTCTCCTATCAAGGGTTCCTCGCGGAACTGCTGCTGGCCGAATGTGATGACCGCGACCGACGCTCCTCTGTCCGCCGCGTGAAGGCCGCCGGGTTCCCCAGAGACAAGTGGTTGGGCGACTTCGATTTCGACGCCAACCCGAACATCAACCCCGCGACGATCAACACCCTCGCCACCGGAGAATGGGTGCGGAAAGGCCAACCTCTTTGCCTAATCGGGGACTCCGGGACCGGAAAATCACACCTGCTGATCGGCCTCGGAACCGCGGCGGCAGAGAAAGGGTTCCGAGTGAAATACACCCTCGCGACCCGGCTCGTGAACGAACTGGTCGAGGCCGCAGACGAGAAGAACCTCGCCCGCACCATCGCCCGCTATGGCCGCGTCGACCTCCTCATGATCGACGAACTCGGCTACATGGAACTCGACCGGCGAGGCGCCGAGCTGCTCTTCCAAGTCCTCACCGAAAGGGAAGAGAACAACTCGATCGCGATCGCGTCGAACGAGTCATTCTCCGGCTGGACGAAGACCTTCACCGACCCCCGCCTTTGCGCGGCGATCGTGGACCGCCTCACCTTCGGCGGGACGATCATCGAAACTGGCACCGACTCCTACCGCCTCGCCCACATGCAAAGACAGCAAGAGCAGATGCCCGTCTGAAGGCGTTGGCCAACAGAAGCAGTCGTCGTGTTCGACGGCTGCTCACCGGAGAGGGCTGACCAGAACGAGCCCGACCGGGCGGTGTTCCACCTGAAGTCAGGACGAGGGCAACCCGGCCAGACGCAGAACAGCAGCCAGACCAGCCGGGGTCCCCGGCCAGTGCTTCGTGATGGAATCGCTGCCCGCGCGCCTGGTCGCGAAGCGAAGAGCGATCGCTACGACCAACGCGTCGTCGGCATATCCCAACACCGGGATGAAATCCGGGATGAGGTCGATAGGCGAGATCAGATACACCAACAGCACGCCCAACCAGATCCGGACCCCGATCGGCACGGACCTGTCTGAAGCGAGACGCTTCAGCAGGCGCACGACGTCCGGGGCGAGACGAAGAAGATCCAGCAGCGACGCACGACCCGAGTGTTTGCGTTGCTCGAACCACAGCACAAGGACAAGCACCAGCCAGAACAGGACCAGCCCGACGACGACGCCGACAACAACCTGCCACCACTCCGACACGACTACGAATCCTCAGGGACTGCGCCGGCGTTCGGATTGGTGGAAATCCTCATGACACTATTCTCCCAGAGGATGACCGCAACAGGTGGAGGTGGGTCCCGGTTAGGTTGCCCGTGACACCCCGCTTCGCCCGAAGTGGGTCCGGCTTAGATTGCCCTGGTGGGTTCGACTTGGGTTGACATAGCCATAGGTGTGCGTTTTGGCGTGGGTATCCACGCCGATGACGTATTTGTATGTGTCAGCTACGGTGCTCACGAAGTGTCTTCTTCCGGTAAATGGTTCGTTATCCGGGCCTGGGAGAATCGTCGCGAGGCAGATCTCTAATGAGTCACACCCCCGCCGGAGCGTGGGTGGACGACCTTCTATGAAGCCATCGAAACGGGTCAGGCCGGCACCGACCTAGCCCAGCGGACAGGTCGTGTGAAAGCCACCGCTTGCGCGGGACAGATGGCTCTTGAGTCACGTTGGGAAAGGCCGATACCAGCTTGCCAGCCAGCCCCAGGCCAGCTACTAACCATTAGAGATGGCTCTAGACCAGTCTGCCCTGCTCGACCTGTTGGGAGAACTCAAACTCACCGACGTCACCGACCGAATCCGCGTCGCGACCGAAACGCTTTACCAAGAACTCATCAATGCGGAGGCCACCGCCCTCATCGGTGCCGGCCGTTTCCGACGTTCCGAGGACCGCACCACCCAACGCAACGGTACCCGCCCGCGTCTGTTGACGACCACGGCCCGAGACCTGCACCTGAAGATCCCCAAGCGGCGCCAGGGTTCATTCTTCCCCGCGCTCCTCGAGCGCCGCCGCCGGATGGACAGGCCCTGTTCGTCGTCGTTATGGAGGCTTGCCTCCACGGCGTCTCGACCCGGAAAGTCGACGACCTGGTCAAGGCCCTCGGCGCGGCTCATCGGGAAACCGGCGGGCGTCGGCGAGGGTGTCCTCCCAGAACTCGTCGAAGTCGTCTGGTTCGGCAACGAGCGAGCGGTACTCGCGGAGTTCCGGCAGGCTGCGGTTGTAGCGGGCATGGGAAAGGACCTTTCAGGCGTGCAGTGCACGAGCCCAGCTTCGAGCTCGTGAACGGTAGGCGGATGCCGCCGGTACTACGGACCCGATGCGAGCGCAATCCCCGACGGACTTTGCACCTCGACGGCAGGACCGACACGCCTAAGAATCCCTGGTCAGCCCCGGCCCGTCGCGCGCTTCTTGTAGTAGTCCCGCCAGATCAGCCGGTGGACCGGGATCCACCGTGGGATGTCCCGCAGGCCGGGGATGAAGGGAACGAGCGTCAGTAGCACGCTCAGCAGGAGCATCAGGAGAACGACGAGCAGGTCGGCGTTCGGGGCGGAGGCGAATGGCTCGACCTGATACCAGAAGGAGAAGAGCCACAGCCAGGATTGTCCGGGTGTGTTCCCCGTTTCGTTCATCATGCCCCACTGGTCGCCCGTGAGGTGCTGGGCGGTCGCGAGGTCACCGAAGTATGCGCCGTCGCCGAGGAACAGGATGGTCCGGGTGTAGTCGGCGTTGTAGAACGATTGCTGCGCGTTCAGGACGCCGTCGAGCGCGCCCTGGCTCGCCATCGTGAGCAGGGCACCCGTGAGTTCGGGAACGGGGCCATAGTCGCCGGTGGCGACCTGGGCCGGGTCGCCGTCGGGGGTGTTCGTGAGGGCATCCGTGTATGCGGCGGTCCAGTCGGTCTTCTGGGTGTCGATCGCGGTGTTCCACGCGTCGAGGGCGGCGCTCGGGGGTACGTTGAGGGTCGTCAGCGGGGTGATCACGAGGTCCTGCGCCGTGTCGATCGGCAGTCGCACTCCGGAGAAGCTCTGCAGGTCGAAGGCCCCGATGGTTTGGGTCGCGTCGGGAGTGTTGTTGTAGGGGGGCCCGTAACCGGCGGAATCACTCGTTCCGCCGAGCTCGGCGGTCGCCGTCGCGACGAAGTCCGCCGGTTCGGCCTGCGCCCAGGACTTGAGGGTGACGCTCGGTTCGTCCGGCGAGCCGGCGATCGCCGAGAGACCCACGATCAGGAGTCCGACGACGACGAGGGCAACGGTGAGTTCCTTGAAGAGGTCGTATTCGCGCACCCTTCCGCGCCAGGGGCGTCGGGCGAGGGCGTCGCGATTGGAGCGGGACGTCGTTGCGGTGCTCATTGCGTCGCCTCCGCCTGTTCCGGGTTCGCGTCCGGTCGGGCCGCTGGACTGTGGCCGAGCGCTGTACCGTCGCCGAGCAGCACTTCGCCACTCAGCTGGGCGTCGCTCTCAGCCGCGTCGATCGGGGGGACGACCCCGTGCATCCGCACCAGGATCACGTGCAGCGCGACGACGGCTCCGACCGCGAGGGGCAGCAGCACGATGTGGAAGCCGAAGATCTGGCCGAGGTTGGCCACGTTGAACCAGGCTCCGATGCCGGAGGCGTTGAGTGCGTCCTTGCCTTCGAAGGCGATCCACTGCGAGTCGAAGTTGGTCTGGAGCAGGTACCCGGTGAATGCCGCGACGATCGAGACGAGGAAGGCGGCCATCCCGGTCAGCCAGGTGAGCGTTCGCCCGCCTCGCCAGGCGGCCATCCAGTACTTGCCCCAGAGGTGCACGACCATGGTGATGAAGAAGACCTCGACGCTCCAGAGGTGCACGCTGTTCACGAAGTGGCCGAAGTCGGAGACGTGGTACCAGGCCGGCCCGTTCAGGCTGAGCACGACGCCGGAAACGACGATGAACACGAGCGAGACGATGGCGCCCATGCCGAAAACGTAGATCCAGGATGCGACGTAGCTGGGCTGGTCCTGTGGCAGCAGTTTGTCGGCGGGCAGGTGCTTGAGCAACCAGCCTCGGGCTTTACCTGTCCAGGTGTAGTACTCCTCGGCGGGTTCACTCTTCTGCTCCTCGCGGATGCTCATGGGCGTTTCTTCCCACTCGGGAACGGGAGAACGAGGGCCAGCAGAAACAGCAGGATGATCACGATGATCACGATGAGATTGCCGAGTTGGATCTGGAATGCCCCCCAGCCGACATAGATGCCTGGACTGTCCTGAGTCGCAAAGTAACTGATGAGCGGATTCATTGCGGCTCCATTGCTCGGGATATCGGCCAGCCACGGGTGGATCCGAGCGACTGTGTCCCGATGAAACTCACGTTATTCCCGTTCGGGAAAATCTGCTCATCGTTCCGTGGGGAAAGAACCTGAGACTACGTTCAGGAAGGAGTGCTGCGGAAGGCGCGGTCAGGACTCCGGGTGGGCGCCGAGTTTGGCGCGAAGAGATCAGCCCTGGCCTTCGAGGATGATCTGCGCGCATCGCCCCGTCGCAGCGTTCACGACGATCGGCGCCATGAGGTTCACGGTCGTGCCGCCCTCGCGCGGGTTGGTCACGACGAGAACGAGTGCCTGGTCGGGACCGGCGAGATCGAGGGCGCGGTCGTCGGTGACGACGGGGGATTAGTCCGGCAGGTAGATCACGGCGTCGAGCACGAACGCCGGATGTGCCGGTCGTCCGCGGACGGCAGCGTGGACAGGCCGTCCGCGCCGGCGATCTCCGTGAGGTCGAACTCGGTCAGCGAGTCGAGCCCGGGCGGTGGGAGACGAATGTCAGAGTGGCGCTCACTGGACGCGGTGTGATGTCGGTGAGCCAGAGCCGGTTATCGGCATCGGCGGTGAACTCGTGCCGAGGTCGCAGCCCTCCGGGTCTTTTGCAACCACGGGCCGCTGCCTGGCACACGTGCGTGCCAAGACCGACCTGCGCGCCGATGGCCCGCGCGGTTTTCACAACATCGCCGGTAGCTATGCGCATGCGCACGCCGAGTCGGGTCAACTGGGCTATCAGCGCGGCCGCGTCAGGCCGGGGCGGATCAGCCAAACCCACAACTCCCAACAAACACAACCGGAGCTGCTAGCCATCGGTAGTGGGGCTGACTAGAGAGCTTAAGGACCCGACACGTCACCGTGATGGAAATCCCGTCAACGGCGAGCTCAGCCACGAGAGGGTAGAACCTTTTCCCGGCGGGTTCGCCTGCGACAAATACGCAGCCGCCCGCCGCAGGATTTCGACTTCCTTCAGCAACCGGATCCGCTTCTGCGCCTCCCCATGCCCGGCCGACTCGGTGCGTATCTGGCCAGATTTGGTTCCGTCATCTCACTGCGGGGCGCTGCAGCCACTTCTGCAACGTCATCGCGTGAGCGCCGAATTCTCTCGCGATCTGCTCGATCGTTGTCACACCAGGTTCACGGTTACGCGCCGTGCCCACAACGCAACACGGACACCCTAATACTGAACGGTCTTGAGGCTAAGCGGTATGGGGCCGCACTGGTGCGCTGAACCACTCGGGCCCGCATAAACTTTTGGCGGTTCTGGACATCGGACTTCTCCTTGCGTCCCGGGAGATTCTCGTCCGGCAACTGCGCACGTGCACACGTGCGCACGTGCACACGACCGAAAGGTGAACGCGGTGCTTCACACCAGCATTCCGAGCCCGACTATCAGTTATTTCGATCTCGGGCCCCTCCGCGTTCACTTCTACGCGCTGTGCATCTTGACCGGCATCATTATCGCCGTCTGGATGTCTTCGGCCCGGTTGACCGCCCGCGGCGGCAAACCGGGCATGGTGATAGACATCGCCATGTGGACCGTCCCGATCGGAATCGTCGGAGGCCGCCTGTACCACGTCGTCACGCATCCGACCGATTAC
This sequence comes from Cryobacterium sp. GrIS_2_6, assembly GCF_035984545.1. Taxonomy (NCBI): domain Bacteria; kingdom Bacillati; phylum Actinomycetota; class Actinomycetes; order Micrococcales; family Microbacteriaceae; genus Cryobacterium; species Cryobacterium sp. GrIS_2_6. Next base: position 2,994,589 of record NZ_JAXCHP010000001.1, on the reverse strand, counting down.
TTCTTCCCCGGCGCAGACCTGTGGAAGGTGCTGTTCGTCTGGGAAGGCGGACTCGCCATCTTCGGCTCGATTCTGTTCGGCAGCATCGGGGCATACATCGGCTGCCGCCGGGCCGGGATCCGGTTCTTCTCCTTCGCCGACGCTCTCGCACCCGGGCTGCTCCTCGCGCAGGCATTCGGCCGCTTCGGGAACTACTTCAACCACGAGCTCTACGGCGGCCCGACGACCCTCCCCTGGGGCCTCGAGATCGAATCGACCAACGCAGCCTTCCCCGCCGGGTTGCCGGCCGGGACCCTCTTCCAGCCGTTGTTCCTCTACGAGATGATCTGGAACACGATCGGCGTCGTCCTGATCATCTTCGTGCTCGAGCGCCGCTTCAACCTCCGCTGGGGCAGGGCTCTCGGCTTCTACCTGCTCTGGTACGGCGCCGGACGGGCGTTCCTCGAGTCGCTCCGCCTGGACCCGACCGAGTATTTCCTCTTCGGCCTCAAGATCAACGTGGACGTCGCGCTCCTCGCCGCCATCGCCGGGATCGTGCTCATCATCGTCCAGACCCGACGACACCCCGGCCCGGAAACATCCATCTACCGGAACCCACAGTTACCCCCGATCGATGACCTGGCGGTGATGGAGGCCCCGTCCGGTTCACACACGGGTGGAGGCACAGCCGTGGATCTGCCGGGTGGCCAGGTGAGCGACAGCCGCCGGGACGCCTGACACAGTCGGGAGCAGATTAGTGGCGTCCAGTCAGACGAACCTCATGCTGTTCTGGGTAGACGAGTGAACGGTGTTGCGAGAAAACGAAAGGCTCGAGCCGTCGTTGCGAGGTAAGCGAAGTCCGATGGTCTGCGGCCCCGGGTCCAGCGGCTGGCGGCCATCCTGGAATTGGATCTCGATGCCTTCTCCGGGCGGGCGGAGCTCTGGGCGTTGCTCGCGGCGTACCACCGCCGCTGACCGACGCCGTTCACCATCGCCGAGCCGACCGGGCGGTGGTCTACCGGGGTGCGACGACCTCGCTATACAGCTCCGGCCTCCGGTCGCCGAACGCATCGCACAACGGCGTGATGGTCTTGTCCCGGGACAGGAGCAGATCCAGGTCGGCCATCGCGATCCCCGACGCGTCGGCGGTGGCGACGACCCAGCCGTGCTCGTTGATGATGGAGCTCGCCTCGTTCCAGTCCTGGCCGCGCTCGGTGCCGCTGCGGTCGCAGCAGACGACGCCGACATGGTTGGTATATGCGGCAGCCATGGCGACCGTGACCTCTGGGACTCGCTCGCCCTCTGGTACGGTTTCCCGCGGCCAATTGGTGGGCACGACGATCAGCTCGGCCCCGCGCAGAGCCAAGCTGCGGGTCATCTCGGGGAACTCCAGGTCGTAACAGATGAGGACGCCAAGCCGGCCGAGCGCGGTGTCCACGACAGGGGGGACGGCCGTGCCGGGCGTGAAGACGAGCTTCTCCCGATCCCACAGGTGAGTCTTGCGGTAGCTCCCCAGGACGCCGGAGCCGTCGACGACGGCGAGGCTGTTGTAGACGAGGCCGTCGGCACCGAGTTCGGCGAAGCCGCCGACGACGACGCCGTCGACGCCGGCCACCGCTAGTGCCCACTGCGCGAACACGGGATGGTCCGTCGTCACGGCGACGGACCGGGCCTCCTCCTGCGAGGAGAACATGTAGCCCGTGGTGACCAGTTCGGGCAGCACGACCAGTCGGGCGCCTGCCGCCACCGATTCGCGCACGGCGGCCACGGATCGTTCGACGTTGCCGGCCAGGTCGGGAATGACCGGTGCCAGCTGTCGACACGCAATGCGGATCATGTCTTACTCCTTGTCTCGTGGCCGACGTGCGTTGTGTTGCTCCGTATCGCGGCCGGAGGTGATCATTCGTGAAAGGGCCGGGCCGGTGACCAGGGAGGTCACAGGCCCGGCCGTTTCACCCCGTCAGGCCCTAGTCGATGAGAGCGCCCGCGAGGTCTTCCTGCTCCTGCGAGGCGAGCTCGAGAGCGTCGGCCTGCTCGTCGGCGAGTTGCCGTTCGGCCGCGACGTCCAGGTTCCTGGTGAACAGCCAGTAGAGCAGCGCACCGATCGGCAGGCCGACGAAGAGCGCGACGTCGACGCCGCCCATCGCCTGCGAAACGAACCCGACGTAGAAGCCCGAGATGTCAAAGAACGGGGTCATGCACGCAAACGCGACCAGGTAAGCGGTGATGCCCGCCCAGCCCCAACGGCCGTAGATGCCATTGGGTTTGAAGATCTCCGTGATCGCGTAGTGGCCCTTCCGCACGATGAAGTAGTCGGTGAGGTTGATCGCCGTCCACGGGATGAAGAAGTACAAGACGAGCAGGAGGAAGTCCGCGAAGAAGACCGCAAAGTTGCTCGAGGCATAGAGCGAAAGGACGCCGGAGATGCCGGCGGTGATCGCGACGGTGACGATTCGAACGGTTACGGTCGGTCTCACCTTGCGGATGCTGTCGATCGAGGAGATGAGGGTGAGGGATCCGCCGTACATGTTCAGCACGATGACCGCGACCAGGCCAAGAGCGATCACGAGCAGCGCGATCGTGCCGAAGCCGGGAAAGAGGCTATCGGCCACGCCCTGGATGGCGGTGATCGGATCGCCGGCGTCGAAGTCCGTGACGGCCGCGGCGAGGTACGCGCCGAGGAAGATCAGCCAGGCGCCGCCGATGGCGCTGCCCCAGAACGTCCAGCGGAAGGTACTGCGACTGGGCGTTTCGGCGGGCAGGTAGCGCGAGTAGTCGGAGACGTAGATTGCCCAGGAGATCTGGTACCCGGCGACGACGCCCAGCTGGGAGAAGAATGCGACTGGATTGAAATCGCCGAGATCGAAGGCCCCGGTGGGCAGGTGCAGATTGACGAGCGCCGAGAAGGTCAGGAGTGCCAGGACGACGACCGTCACGTACGTGAGGTAGCGCTCCATCTTGTGGATGAGGTCGTAGCCGAAGAGGGCGACGACGGCGCCGACGATGGTGACCGCCCAGAACCAGAATGGAGAGACGACCGGGTCGGAATGGAGCGCTCCGCTGATCGCGTTGCCTGCGAGGACCGTGTTGAACACGTTGAAACCTGCGTACTGGAGGAAGGCGAAGAGCCACACGAGGAGGGCGCCAACGTAGCCGAACTGCGGTCGCGACTGGATCATTTGCGGCAGACCGAGCTTCGGGCCCTGCGATGAGTGTGCCGCCATGAAGACGGTGCCGATGACCAGCCCGATGGTGATCGCGATGAGCGACCAGACCAGGTTTCCGCCAGCGGCGAAACTTACGACTCCGATCGCGAGGGTCGCGATCTGTGCGTTGCACATGAACCAGAGCGGCCCGATGTGCCAGACCTTGCCGTGCCGCTCGTTTTTGGGCACGTAGTCGATGGAACGGACTTCCAGACCACGGTTCTTGGTTGGGCTTTCTTCGGTCACAAATCTCTCCTTTGAAATTTCGGGACGCTCAGCGCTGATAGGTGAAAAAAGTACACGCTGCCTTACCCAAACGATGTTGCCATAACGGCAGATTGGAGATTCCTTGTGCCAGTTTGGCAGCCGATTGACCGCCTCGCGGGAGTATCCGTCGTATTTCACCGGGTTTCATCCAAAGTCGTAGAATTGGGGTTCGTGAAGATCGACCAAGACTGTCCGGGTGAGCCTCGGTGAACCGGAGGATTTCGCCGTGACAGTATCAGCGGCATTGCCCCTTGATGACTCGGACCGATTCAATGGTGTGATCACAGGGGTGCGCGATCCTCGCCGGCTCAAGGCTGTCGCCGACGCAGACCTGCACGGGTCTTTGGCTGACCCTGATCTGGACGCGGTGGTTGCCACCTTGCGCCTGGCTTGCGCGGCGCCGATGGTCGTCGTGAACATCGTCAGTGCCGACCGGCAAACTTACGCGGCGGAAGTTGGTGTCGGGGCAGAATGCACCTCAGTACCGGACGCACTGTCCTTTTGTGCGGAGGTAGTTGACACGGGTCGGGCCACGATGGTCTCCGATGCCGCTGCGCATCCCATCTACTGGCAGAACCCGATGGTACTTAGCGGCGTCATCGGTTCATACGCGGGCGTCCCGCTTATCGATAACGGCGTGGTTCTTGGCAGCGTGGCCATCTTCGACCACCATGCGCGAGTGTTCTCCGCTGACGTCCTGGACATTCTTCGTCACCAAGGGAAACTGGCTGGGTCTGTCCTCGCACTGCGCCGTTCGGCCCGCACGGACGCGCTGACCGGGTTGCCCAACCGTGCCCTTTACGGGGACCGCCTCGCAGGTGCGCTGGCCAGACTTGAGCGCAACGGCGGAATGGTCTGCGTGATGTACCTCGACATCGACGACTTCAAGATCATCAACGACACTCTCGGGCACGGTGGGGGCGACGATATCCTTATCGAGCTGGGGAGGAGACTGGCCAGCGTATTGCGCCCCACCGATACGGTCGCGCGCTTCGGTGGGGATGAGTTCGTGAGCCTTTGCGAGAACTTCGGTGGCGTCGGCGATGCCGAACAGTTGGCGGCTCGGGTCGTGGCCGCTACCGCCGAGCCATGGGACGTCCAGGGCTGGTTTATGCCTGTGCACGTGAGCATTGGATTCGCCGTGACGGATTCTGCCACAACAGAGCCAGCGGTATTGCTTGGTGACGCCGACACCGCTATGTACTTGGCGAAGAAGGTTCCTGGCTCCATGTCGGTACTGGCGCCCCGTCGGCGGACAGAACCGCAACCGCCTCATCGTTGAGCCGTCCCACCAGGGGGCTATGGCTTATCCGTTGGTGGGTGGCGCGGGCGTCGAGGACTGATCAGATGATGGGCCGCCCGGCGGAGTGCCGGTCAGCCAAGCGACTACCAAGAATGCGCCGATCAACCCAACGACGATGAGCACCCCTGCCACAGAGCCTCTGAATGCAATCCCGGAGACTACAATCAGGGCCACGAAGGCTGCAGACGCGACGGCTCCTTTCCAGCTGAGTATCCGCCATCCCCAACCCACGTATTTCTTGGGCCCGAACCAGGCTTTCTTCGTGAACCGTCCCGCTCTTGCGTCCATGACGAGAATCGTAGCCCGGTATCCCTTGCTCGTTCCGAAACAGTGGAAAGCATCTCCGATTTTGAGCCACGCAATTTTGTTGTCCGGGATGTGCAACGGAAATGTCGTGAGTCCCGTCCTCACCGCGGTCACGGATGAGGTTGTGCGGCGAGAGTTCCGCGTCGTCCGTGGGAGGGTGTTTGGTGGGTCCGGTCCTTGCCATGTCTGAGCGCGGCGACGTATGAGGGGTGGGCGGCTATGTGGTACCCGAGGAGCCCAAGAGCAAGCCGATTGCGAACGTGGACAACAGTGCCAGCGCGCCGCCTAGGACCATCCTGAACGTGGCCCGTCCTCGTGAGCTGCCTCCCAGATGACCTGCAAGTGCCCCTGAAATGGCGAGAACGAGGAGCACGGCCAGGAATGTGACCGGCACCCTCCATGCGTCAGGTGGGAGCAAGATCGCTGCTAGGGGAATGATCCCACCACAAATGAACGCGACAGCCGACGCCAATGCAGCGTTCCACGGGCTTGCAACATCGTTTTCGTCGATGTTTAGCTCAATCGCGAGATGCGCCGCCAAGGCATCATGTTCGGTCAACTCTCCCGCCACTTGTCGCGCAGTTTCAGGGGACAAGCCCCGCGCTTGGTGCATGCCTGCGAGTTCTTCCAGTTCTTGCTCCGGCGTTTCAGCGAGTTCGCGTTTCTCCGTCGCAATCAACGCCTGTTCACTGTCACGCTGGCTGCTCACAGACACATATTCGCCTAAAGCCATTGAAACAGCGCCGCCCATGAGCGCCGCAACGCCAGCAGTCAGAATAGGTCCGACCACGTGGGTTGCACCAGCTACCCCGACCACAATCGCCGCCACTGACACGATGCCGTCATTGGCCCCCAGCACTCCCGCGCGCAACCAGTTCAGCCGGGTCGACAGGCCCCCACCCTGATGGGGCTCATCAGGGTGCGAGTCTAGAGGCTCCCGTTTGCCCCGATCCGACATAAGCCGAGTAAACCACATCTCACTCCGCCGAACGCACCGTGGCGCTCCACGCTTTGGCCATCGCTTTGGCCACGGTTGTCTTGGCCGCAATCATCGGGGCCGTCAGCCGATTGCATCTCCTCCGCGGTCCCACGCTGACCGGACAGCGACACTTTCCGTAGCGCGCCTGCATTCCGAAATGCACACCGACGAAGGTGGCCGGACTCACCGACAAGGTACTGTAACCATGGTATGCCTTGGCCACCTCGGCGCTGCCCGGATTTAATCGCTGACGTGAGGAACGCTATGACGGTCGAGGAATTGCCTGAAAGTGTCCTGCCGGGCGCGGACATTGCCTCGGAACGGACCGGTCAGGGAAACGGAAAGAGAAACCCGGTTTCGCGTTTTTTCGGTCTCCTTGGTCCGGGTTTAGTTACCGGTGCCGCCGATGACGACCCATCAGGGATCGCGACGTATTCCCAGGCCGGCGCGACGTACGGCAACAGCATGTTGTGGACGGTCCCTTTAACGCTTCCGTTAATGATGGCTGTGCAAGAGATCTGTGACCGGATGGCCCTAGCCACCGGGCAGAGCCTCGGCGCGCTGATCCGTCGACGCTTCAGCCGCGGATTCCGGGTTGCGATCGGGATTCTTTTGGCCTTGCTGATCATTGCGAATTGTCTGAACCTGGCCGCGGACCTGAATGCGATCGGTCAGGGCATGAACCTGCTGCACGCGGGACCCGCGTTTCTGTGGGCCGCGATCGCCGGTATTGCCATTGTTGTGGCCGTGACGGCGGGGTCCTTCGCGATGATCGGCCGGATCTTCAAATGGTTGTGCATGGTTCTTCTGGTCTACGTCGGAGTCCTCTTCGTTTCCAACGTAGATTGGGCCGACGTTGCCCGCGGCCTCACCGGCGGGCAGATCCAGTTCTCCCCGGCGTACTTCGGTTTGATCGTCGGGGTCTTAGGTACCACCATCTCGCCGTACATGTTCTTCTGGCAGTCCGCGCAACGCATCGAGGAACTCCGCGCCGAAAAACGTGGCGGCGATCACGCGCCGGCCCTGGACGAGAGGCCAAGGCCGGAAGCGGCCCGACGGCTACGCAATGGACGAGTGGACGTGTTCACCGGGATGGCCTTTAGCGTGCTGATCATGTTCGCCATCATTGCCTCCTCCGCAGCCACCCTCGGCGCACACAACACCCCCGTCACCAGCGCAGCCGAGGCAGCCCAAGCACTCGAACCAATTGCCGGCAACTACGCCGGTATCCTCTTCGCTCTGGGTTTCATCGGCTCTGGGGTACTCGCAGTGCCCGTGCTCGCCGCATCCGGCGCTGCGGGGATGGCAGGGCTTTTGAACAAGAACTGGGGTCTTGACCGGTCCCCCCGGAGAGCACCCCTGTTCTACGCCCTCCTCGGCGTTGGTATCATCGCCGGCACCATCCTCGCTATCGTCTCCACCGACCCGATCGGACTTCTCGTGCTCTCCGCGATCGTGAACGGCATCGCCGCCGGCCCGTTCCTGATCGTGATGATGCTCATCTCCCGCGACAGAACCATCATGGGTAAATACCGAAACGGTAAGCTCGCCGCAACCATGGGCTGGACCGCCACCGCAATCATGTGCGTCGCCGGCGCATACGGCATCTGGTACACCCTCATCGGAAACTAACCAGTCGAAGCGACAGCTGAAGTTTGGACCCAATGGCTTTGGTAGCAGAAACCGGCCTGCACATCCTCGTCGACGAGCGGGCGGATACGTTGATGCGCACGCGGGCATAAAACAGTGGCACCTCACGCCGGAATGGTCACAGGCGCAGATCCCATCCGAAACGAAACCCTCGTCTGGCCGCCGTTTCTTCGCGCCCGATCGAAAACTCCGATCGGGTTCCCGACACGAGGGACTGTGCCTGCTGGATTCTTAGGCCGGCATAGAGCAGCGTGATGTAAGCGAGTTGGAAGGGAAAGACCATCGAAATCAGCACCGCGTCTTTGGCCGCAGCGACCGGCTCGTCGTGATCGAGCTCTAGGTGCTTGCCGCGCAGCACTACCTTGCCCACCTTTCTCAATCGCCCGAGGTCCCGGCTGACGCTTTCGCGAAGACGGCGATTCAGTGGCAGAGCCACGAGTATGCAGGCAAGGGCCTCGGCGAAGAACGCAGATTCTGCCGCGAAGGACAGCTGCACGCCGATTTCCGAGATGGCGGAAGTGCTCCACCGGGCGAGAACGGTGAACAGTACGCGCTGAGTGTCCTCTGGCGTGACGAGCGGCTTGCGAATCACGCCGGCGCCCGTACTTCGGCTGAATTGACCGGCACCACCCCCGAAGTCAGTTCAGGGGACGTGAGATCGGACGACGCTGATGTCATTGTCTCGCGGCGGAGGAATATGCAGAGGCCCGCGCGCTCGGATTGGTTGGGGAGCCATGACGATAGCTCGCGTTTCGCGGCGGCTGGGCGGGTACTTAGAGCGTATTAGTGGACTCAGCGTGGAGGACGCATTATGCAACACAGTGTGGAATCCGGCGGATTCGAGGATCTGAAAGTTGTACGGGTCTCGGCCACCGAATGGCGGGTCAGTGGGCGTTCGTTCGAAGAGCAGAGCCCCGCAGCATTCTGGGGCCTCGTTTGCCAGTGTGGTGAAGCATTCAGTGTGATGCGTCCCGGACGTTTTCCGGAATGGCGTACTTATTGCAGCTTCGATAGGGCGTTGGCGAGCTTTGCAGATCACTCTGACTGAACCGTGCCTGGATGTGGCCCGTCCTACGGTTTCGCTTTACACCAGGGTCACGTCCCGCTGGGTGTAATTCATTGTCGTCCTGCGATCAGCTCAATTTGGCGCCGTCGCTTGTCAGAATCTGGCCATCAGATTGATCTGGCAGTAGTCCCAAGGCGCGCACTCGGCGGTAGATGGTAGCTCGGGACATTCCGAGGTCGAGCGCGACCTGAGCTGCTGTCTCTCCACCCTCTATAATTCGGCGGGCGTTGCGGACCTGGCTGTCAGTGCTGATCCGCGAGCGACCGCCCAGATCCTTGCCCGCCGCACGGCGTTTAACGATCGAGCCAACCACACGCTCTCGCTTGATTTCGCGTTCCATCTGTCCGAGCGCCGCCATGATCGTGAACAACATGGACCCCATCGGAACTTCCTGATTCTCGCCCTACGTCAAACGGCGGACTTGCTCTGAGCTACTGGCCTCACTCACCCTGACGTAGGGAGGCTAGCGACAAAGACCCAGTAGGGGACATCGACAACACACCGGCGGTTGGTTCTAAATCGTGCGCTTTGTGCGAGGATCTGGGGATGGAGCAGGTGCAGGACTTTCGATCAACAATTTTTCATGCTGGCACGAGGGCGAGCGTGGCTTTCATCGTTGGCGTGCTCGTTGGCGTCGCCTCTGGTCTGATTGTGAAATGGGCATTCGCGCCGGCTATCGGTTGGGTTGGGGCGGCGGTCGTCTTCCTGTCGTGGACGTGGATAGCGGTAGGTCGACTGGATCATTCTGAGACCGCACGATATGCCACTCGAGAAGATCCATCCCGGTTCGCCGCCGAGGTACTCATTCTGTGCGCAAGTATCGCCAGTTTCTGGGCCATTGCGCTTATCCTCATTGAGGCTGGCACCGTGGAAGGACTGGCCAAAGCCGGACTCGTCGCCTTGGCGTTGTCAACGATCGCGGCTTCTTGGCTGATGGTCACCACCGTGTTCACCTTGCGATACGCGCACCTGTACTACAGCAACGAAACCGGGGGCATTGACTTCAATCAACGCGAGCCGCCCCGGTACTCCGACTTCGCTTACCTGGCCGTGACGATCGGGGCCACGTTCCAAGTTTCGGACACCAATCTGCAAAATCACGATATCCGCATCACCGCGCTGCGCCATTCGTTGCTTTCTTACGTCTTGGGAGTCGTTGTCCTAGCGACAACGATCAACCTCGTTTCCGGACTCGCCCATTAACCAAGTGCTTCAGCGCACCACGTACTCGCTCGAGACAAAACGTCTGGAGAAGGAACGAAGCATCCCCAGTGTTGCCAGAAAGGCGCTCGGGTCCCGGTTTCGTGTTCTGCTCCATACCGGTCAGGGCCCCCGTCCCGGGGCTTGATTCGCGCGCGAGCTCCGTCTCGAAAACTCAGAACTAGACAGCCGTTGCCTGGCGGCCTTCCGAGCCCAGATGCGTGCGAGCCTCCCTCAACTCTTTTCGTTCTTCTTCGGCCAAAGGGTCACCGTTGACGGTCTTCCTTGGCGATCGCTCTTTGCCTGTCCTCTGGCCCAATGATGTGGCCGTGAACTTCAGCAAGTGTTAGCGGCCTGGGGTTGTGGGATCGTCAACCGTTTCTTTGAGTTGGTCCGAGGTTTAGAGGAGTGCTTCGCGGGCGAGGACGATGGTTCTGTCTCGGGGAAGCTCGATGACGTCGACGGGGTCGGGTGCGAGCCTGTCGAGGGCTAGGAAGAGGACTTGGGCCCAGCGAAACATTTTGCTCCGCCGGTTGTAGCGGGGTACTGGGGTGGAGATGAAGAATGTTGCGCGTGAGGAAGCGAAATTTACTAGCGCTGTCTTGTCGACGGTGTGAGCTTCGGTCAGGAGTTCTGTCATCCGGGGTTGCTCAAGGAATCCGACTTTCGCGACGACGCGAACGATTCCGGAGGGGAACGTTTCGACGTTGATTCGTTGTTTCATCCCGACGGTGGAGGGGACGTCGATCGTTGACCAGCTCAAGAGGATGGAGCGTTTCTGGAGGGCATGATTTTGAGTGACCATTGTGCGCAGGGCAACGGGCACAATATTTGGATTCCGGGTAATGAACACTGCGTCTCCGGGAACCCGGAACAGGTCCCCTTTGGCGCGTGTGAGGAATGACTCCAGGTCGCTGAGGGGGAGCTCGCCGATGCGTCGTGCGGCGCGGATGCGTTGCTGTCCTATCCACCATGAGCCCATCACTGTGAATATGATTGCGCCGATTGCGAGTGGGAGCCACCCTCCCGAGGTCGCTTTGGGTAGGTTCGCAACGAGGAACGCGACAGTCACCAGGAGGATTGCGCCTGCGGCGAGAATTCTTGGCGTGAGGCGTCTGGAGTGTGCCCAACTCCAGGCCAGGTAGACGATAGTGGTGATGGAGATGGTAGTGGTGACAGCGATGCCGTATGCGGAGGCTAACGCGGCGGATCCTCGGAAGCCAATTGTCACGGCGAGCACAGCAAGTGCAAGTAGGACGTTGATGGCTGGAACGTAGATCTGGCCCTCGTTCTTTTCCGATGTGTGAACTACTCGAAGTGGAGGGAAGAGCCCCAGACGCCACGCTTGATGGATGACGGAGTATGTCCCTGAGATCACAGACTGGGAAGCGATGATCGTGGCGGCCGTGGCGAGGATGACCATGGGGAGTTGACCCCACGCGGGAACGAGGCCGAAGAAAGATGAGGTCGCCTCCTGCGGGTGGCGCAGAGCCAAGGACGCCTGCCCAAGATAGTTGAGGACTAGGGCGGGAAAGACGACCCACATCCATGCGCGCGTGATCGCTTGTCGGCCGAAATGGCCTAGGTCGGCGTAGAGGGCTTCGGCTCCCGTAACGGCCAGAACGATCGCGCCGAGGGCGAAGAATGCTGTCCCGGGCTGGTCGATGAAGAAAAGTACAACCCAGTGCGGTGAGAGCGCTTGAAGGACCGCGGGGTCCTCCAGGATCGATGCGCCACCCGTCACTGCGAGGACAAGAAACCAGAGCAACATTATCGGGCCGAAGAGCCGTCCGATTGTTCGGGTGCCAAATCTTTGTATCGCAAAAACACCCAGCAAGATCACGACTGCGATCGGCACCACAAGGGCGGACAGGGTCGGCTGGATCACTTCTAGACCTTCTACTGCGGACAGGACCGAGATCGCGGGGGTGATCACGCTATCGCCTAGAAACATTGCGGCACCCAGCATGGCAACAATAGTGAAGGTCGTGAGGGTTCGAGCTTTCAGACCGCTCCGGCGGAGAAGCCCGAATAGTGCGAGAAGCCCACCTTCGCCTCGGTTGTCAGCCCGGATCAGGAAACGCACGTAGAGGATCGTGACAACCAAAGTGAGCGCATAGAGGATGGTCGCCGTCGACCCATACACATATTCGGCCGACGGTCCGCTGACATCGAAACTGCCGGCGTCAAACGTCGTCGTCGCCGCGTAAAGCGGGCTGGTGCCAATATCGCCGAAGACGACACCCATCGCCGCAATCATGGGACCCACAACCAAAGCCGGACCGCGTGCGCTCAATTTTTCCAACTTCACGAATCTTTCTACATCCAAGACAGGCTCACGGCAGCTGGGACCGCTGTCGATCCGGTTAACGGTTAGCGTGCGAAGCGGTCTTGAAGGCGCCGCGTCAACTAACTCCTGAATCCTAGGGTGCGTGGAGAGCGTTATGTGCCGCAACGGGTATCGTGCGACGTGTCGGCAACCATCGGTGAGCACCAAGTCGACCTGGCCGGCGCCCACTCCAGAGTTCCCACGGACCGCCCCTCTCTGTGAACCTCCGGAAATAGATGGAAGGCCCGGCGGCTGGGGTGCGTGAAGCCCTGGTCGTCATCGAAGGCGGTAACACCACGAGCAGGGCGGCGATGCGGGTCGAGACGCGGTGTCGGGTTAGAGCACGGTAGGTGGTCATCGCGCATTCGTCTGCGGTGTTTCGTCCCGCGAGCTCGACGAAAGATCTTTGAGCAACACGTACATTTTTCGACATGATCTCCAACACCATCCCGTCGTTGCGGCAGAGCAGATCGACTGCATACGCCACCCCGACCGGGCTGCGGGCAACGGCGGTTCGTGGTCGATTCCCGGCCCGATACGGCAGCATGGACCCCATGCAGGCCAACTCAGAGTTCAAGCCGGAGTTCTTAGAGATCAACCCGCTCTTCGCCCGCCCGGGGGAGGACAGCGTTGTCCCACGCTATGTCCTCGGCGCGGACCCGATGGAGCCGGACACCGCGTACCAGATCATCCACGACGAGATCATGCTCGATGGCAATGCCCGGCTGAACCTCGCGACCTTCGTGGGCACCTGGATGGATGATCACGCCGGCCGGCTCTACACGGAGGCCTTTGACAAGAACGTCGTCGACAAGGACGAATACCCCCAGACCGCGGCGATCGAGGAGTATTGCTGGCGGATGATCGCGGGCCTCTGGCATGCGCCGGAGCCGATGGACACGATCGGCACGTCGACGATCGGGTCCTCGGAGGCGTGCATGCTCGGTGGACTGGCCCTGAAACGACGCTGGCAGCAGGCCAGGCGGGCGGCCGGGAAGCCGACCGGGCAGCCGAACCTCGTGATGAGTTCCGCGGTGCAGGTGTGCTGGGAGAAGTTCTGCAACTACTGGGACGTCGAGGCGCGCTTCGTGCCCATCAGCGAGGAGCATCCGAGCCTCGACGGGCACAACCTCGAAAGCTATGTCGATGAGAACACGATCGGCGTCGTCGCGATCATGGGCGTGACTTACACCGGGGTCTACGAGCCGGTCGCGGCGATCGCCGCAGCCCTCGACGAGGTCCAGGAACGCACCGGACTGGACATTCCGATCCATGTCGACGCGGCATCCGGGGGCATGATCGCGCCCTTCCTGCAGCCGGAACTGGCCTGGGACTTCCGGTTGGAACGGGTGCATTCGATCAACACGTCCGCGCACAAGTACGGCCTCGTATACCCCGGCCTGGGCTGGATCGTCTGGCGTTCGAAGGACCTGCTGCCGGAGGACCTGGTCTTCCACGTCAGCTACCTCGGCGGGAGCATGCCCACGTTCGCCCTCAATTTCTCCCGTCCCGGCGCGCAGGTGCTCCTGCAGTATTACCTCTTCCTCCGGCTCGGGTTCGAGGGATACCGTGCCGTGCAGCAGGTGTCCCAGGACGTGGCACGATTCCTTGCGCGCGGCATCGAGAAGATCGGCGCCTTCACCCTGTGGAATGACGGTTCCGATATCCCGGTGTTCGCGTGGCGGCTCACCCCCGGCCACACCCGGAATTGGAACCTGTTCCACCTCTCGGACCGGCTGCGTTCCCATGGTTGGCTCGTTCCCGCCTACCGGATGCCCGACGACCTGTCCGAGATGACGGTGCAACGCATCGTTGTGCGCAACGGGCTCAGCATGGACCTGGCCGCACGCCTGCTCACGGTCATCGAGCAGGAGACGGCCTACCTCGACAGGCTCGAGGGGCCGATGCCGGTCGAAGGGCAGCAACCCGGCTTCACGCACTGACACCCCGCGGCGGTCATCCGCACAGCAGATTCCCCGTAGGTTCGGTTGGGCGCCGCGATGCCAAATGCAGCCATGAAGGAGACCCGGTCACGGCAGGCGTGGTGGCGGCGTCGACCATAAGGGGGGATCGCGGAGGGGAAGCACTGAACGAGAACTGAACGAGAACTGAACCGCACTCCTAGAGCGAGGGATTCTCTGGCAGGCGCCGGTAGACAGTGTGGTGAGAAGCCTCGCTCAGCCAAACACCCGGCAGCCTGCGGCCGGCGGTGTCGATTGGGTTGACGAGGACCGTTGGAACGTGGCCGTGCTGGTCACGTTTGACCACGACAACAAAAGTTTGGCCCAAAACATCGTCCGTCCGGAGAGTCACGGCCGTCCACATTGTTGACATCGGGTTTCCCTCAGCGTAATAGGTCTTGTCGAGTGTAGAAGTTCGGTGTGCCTCCTCACAGCAGTTCGCGAGGTCGGGCGTGGACAGAGGTTAGTCAATGCATGCGTTGCCCGCGAAGTGTTGGGGCGCTCCGGACGGTCAGCGGGACGGTCAGTGGACATGACGGTGCTTCCGATAGGACAGCAGGCAGTCGAGGAGGCAACAATGAAGCACGTCCCCATATAAGGCCCTCGACCCGGGAAAGGCCCGAAGGACACTCCCGCACCGCGCCAGAACGCAGCCTGGTCCCAGCTACACTCTCGATTCCCCATGCTCCGGCTGCTGACAGAGCCACGAACCGCTCGGTGGGTTCCCAGCAGTTGCCTACTCGCGTTGTATAAGGTGCGGAGCAAGCGTGTTGTTTTTGACGGGGTAGCCGCTTTCGGACCGCAGGAGAAAGCCGGGGTCAACGTGACGGAAAAGCCGCCGCAACCGCTTCGGACGCGAGCGCATTCCTTGGGTGCCCCTATTCGGCACGGACGGTTGCAGCGGCGTGGCCCATGGCAAACCGTGAGGGTCGCGCTCGTGTTCTCCGTGAGCGTTCTCCTGGTCAGTGGGGGGACTATTGCAGCTGTTGCCACGTGGGATGTTGCCAGCAGCGTGAAACCGGGCGTGCATCTCGCCCACCTTGCGGACACACCCGGGAGCACTGCTGCGCCTGCGGCAGACGTCGCAGCCATTTCCGGCGGGGTCGATCTACTCCTGACGGGAACGGATACCCGGTCCGGGCAGGGTGGGGCTTTTGCGACGGGCGCAGGTTTGGCGGGAAGTTCCGGTGCGGGCAATAACGATGTCACCCTGTTATTACACATTTCGAAAAACCATCAGAACGTGAGTGTGATCAGTTTCCCTAGGGATCTCATGATCCCTGTTCCCGCGTGTCCGCAATCTGATGGGTCGACGGCGTCGGCGTCCAGTCGGGTGATGTTGAACGCGACGCTCGCCCGCGGAGGGCTTTCCTGCGTGGTGCTCACGATCGAAAAACTTACCGGCGTTCAGATTCCCTTCGCCGCCCAGATCAGTTTCGACGGGGTCTCAGCGATGTCCAACGCCATCGGCGGCGTCACCGTGTGTGTGGCCTCCCCGATCGATGACCTCTACACGAATCCGCCCTTGCATTTGGCGGCCGGACAGCAGAGCATCGTCGGTGACATGGCCTTGTCGTTCCTGCGGAGCAGACACGGTGTCGGTGACGGCAGCGACCTGGGCCGCATCAGCAACCAGCAAGTGTTCATGGCTGCGTTGGCCCGGAAAGTCGAAACGGGCGGCGTCCTCGGTAACCCTGTCATGCTGTACTCCCTGGCCAAGGCGGCGACAGACAACATGGTCCTCTCTGACACCTTGACCAATCCCACGACTCAGGTCCAAATTGCGCTCGCGCTCAAAGATACCGGCTTGGCGAACATGGTCTTCCTTCAGTACCCCGCTGTGGCCGACCCTCAGGACGTGAACCGTGTCATCCCGCAGAAGGAGGGTGCTGCTGTCGTGAACGCAGCTCTCGCCGCTGACCAGCCCATTCAGCTCAGCGGTGCCCCCGGTCGGGCAGCCGTTCTGGACAAATCTGCGCCCGCGGCCCCGAATCCCACGCCCACTTCCCTCTCGACTCCTGTGCCGGGCAAGACTGTACCGGCCACCACACCCACCCCTGTGCAGGCGGCCACGCCCGGCCCCGGGGGCGCCGTCCTCCCGACGACCGTGACGGGACAAACAGCAGCTCAACAAACCTGCAGCAAAGGAAACTAGGGCGCTCGACCCATCCCGGAAATCCACGCTGGGTCACAACGAAAATAGCGCTTTGAGACACGCGGATACGGTACCTGTCTGACGCGAAAGCCTATTTTCTGGCGGGAGCAGGGGAGAGGGATTGCTTCTTGGGCAGAAAGTCCCCGGACCACGGATACCGCCCGCATCCCTGTTGGCCTTGTCCCGGCGTCGATATTCGCAACTCGACGCTTTCATCCCTTGTTAGCGGCCATGCCAAACTGCCCATAGGCGGCCACGGAACTGCCCACTGATGGCCAGTAGAAAGGCCCGTTGGTGGCCATTAGATCTGCCCACTTCTATTTCTGAACCCCCGCCCGGTTACGTGGCGGGAGCCCCTTCCTGGGATTTGATGACGGTGTCTAGTCGCATCAAAGTCGCCCAGGAAGAGGCCCTGAATGAAGTTTGACGGAGAAATCATGGAAATACTCGCTGCCTACGACCTGACCGAGTCGTTGCGTGCTGCGGCCGAGCTCACCGGGTGCTCGCATCACACCGTCGCCCGGCACGTCGCCGCGCGCGACGCGGGCCGGCCGCTCGCGGAGCCCGCCTACCGGGGCCGGGTCACGGACCCGTTCCTGCCCAAGATCGAGGAATGGGTGGAGGCCTCTCAGGGCAAGATCCGTGCGGACCGGGCCCACGCGAAACTGATCGGCCTGGGCTTTGCGGGGTCGGAGCGGTCGACGCGGCGCGCGGTCGCGCAGGTCCGTGCTGCGTTCCGGCTTGGCCGGGTGCGGGTGCACCGGCCGTGGATCACGGAGCCGGGAATGTGGTTGCAGTATGACTTCGGCGACGGCCCCGTCATCGACGGGAAGAAAACGGTGTTGTTCGTCGCGTGGCTAGCGTGGTCACGGTTCCGTATCGTGATCGCGTTACGGGATCGGACGGCGCCGAGCGTGTTCGCCGCGCTGGACCGCTCGTTCCGGCTCCTCGGCGGCGCCCCGACCTACGTCCTGACCGATAACGAGAAAACGGTGACCGTCTCCCATGTCGCCGGGGTTCCGGTGCGGAATCCACAGACGGTGGACTTCGCCCGCCACTACGGGGTGAGCGTGCTGACGTGCCAGCCGGCGGATCCCGCGTCCAAGGGCGGGGTGGAGTCCTCGGTGAAGCTCGCCAAGGCTGACATCGTGCCCAAAGACACCAACCTCCGGCCCGACTACGCCTCGTTTGCCGAGGTCGAAGCGGCCTGCGAGGCGTTCATGGCCGTGGTGAATGCCCGGGAGCACCGCGCGACCAGGCGGAAGCCGTCCGCGATGCTCGAGGAGGAACGGCCCCGGTTGCACCGGGTCCCTGACACCGCGCACACCGTCGCGCTGGGCTTGACGCGGGCCGTTCCGGAGAACACGCCGATGGTCACGTTCGAGAACGGCCAGTACTCGGTGCCGGCGCACTTGCTCGGCGCCCGTGTGTTCGTCCGCAGCCACGGCGTCGGAGCCTCTGAGCAGGTCGTCATCGTCCACGTCGGCAGTGACGGTCCCGTTGAAGTCGCCCGGCACCACCGGGCCCGGCCCGGCAGTCCGAAAATTGACGACGCGCACTTCCCCGATCACCGGGAGAAGATCCCGGGAGATTACACGATCACCCCGCGCAGCGCGGCCGAGACGGAGTTCCTGGCCATCGGGGCTGGCGCGCACGCGTGGTTACTGGAAGCGGCCGCGGCCGGGACCGCGCGGATGAACGTGAAGATGGCTGAGGCCGTCGCGCTGGCCAAGATCAGCGGCACCGCCCCGGTCGACGAGGACCTCGGCCAGGCCGCGACCTATGGTCGGTTCGCGACCGGTGACCTCGCCTCCCTCCTCAGCGCAGGCTCGATCCGCCCGCCGGCACGCACGGCGGGCGAGACCAGCTCGCTCGCGCAGGGCACCGCCGGGTGGGCCGCTATCGGACAAGCCGCCGATGACGAGTTGGAGCAGAGCGCGTGAGCGTCACCGCGACCGCCGCGCCCGCGCTGCCCGCGGACCTGGAAGCGTTGATGCGGCAGTTAAAGATGCCCTACGCCCGCGCTCTGGCGCCGGAACTGATCGCGACCGCCCGGGCGCAACGCTGGGAACCCGTCGAGATCATCAAGGCCCTCTTCGTTGAGGAAGTCACCGGCCGGTCCCGGTCAATGCTCGCGACCAGGCGCCGGGCCGCGGGGTTCCCAACGGGGAAAACGTTCGACACGTGGGATGAGGCCGCGTCCTCGATCCCGGCCCCGACGCAGCAGGCCCTCCGCACGTTGGAATGGATCGGCCGGAAGGAGAACGTCGTCGTTTGCGGGCCCTCCGGGACTGGGAAGACGTTCTTCCTCGAGGCCCTCGGCCAGCAAGTCGTCGAGGCCGGGATGCGAGTCGCCTGGTTCCGCCTCGAAGACCTCGGTGCTCTCGTCCGCGCGCACCGCGCCGACGACTCCGTCGGCCGGGTCGTGGCCCGGATCCTGCGCTCGGATCTGATCGTGATCGATGACATCGGGCTGCTCGAAGTCGGGGCCGACGCCGCCGAGGGCCTCTATCGACTCGTCGATGCCGCCTACGAGAAACGCTCCATCGCAGTCTCGTCGAACCTGCATCCAGCAGGCTTTGACGAGCTCATGCCCAAGACCCTCGCGACCGCGACCGTTGACCGGCTCCTGCACCACGCCCACGTCTGCCAGACCTCGGGCGACTCGATCCGCCTCACGCAGGCCCTCGCCGGGAAAGGCGTCACGAAGATGAGCTAGACCAACTACGACCGCGCATGGCCAACGCCACCAACACCCAGGTGGGCAGATCTGTTGGCCATGACCGGGCAGTTCTCGTGGCCACCAGCGGGCAATTCTGCTGGCCGCCTACGGGCAGTTCCAAATGGCCATTGACAATCCCTCGGGTCCTCGGGTTCTAGGGCACTCGAATGCAACCCAGACCAGCGACTTCTGTGCATTCATCACCACTCGTGGGAAAGCACCACTTGGATATCGGCGAAGACGCCGGTCGACAGCACCTCAGCTGCCAGTTTGCTCGGTGTTGGCATCGCTGGCACGCTTGGCAGCGTCGTGCTGGAGTGGCGGCTACCAGCGTGGAGAACTGGAGATCGCCGGTTAGAGGGAGCTTCCCAAGGGGTTGAGGGGGTGCAGGTTGCGGTCGAAGTCGTATCGGAGGAGTTGCCCGGTCGGGAGTTCAGCGTCACGGGTCTGCCGAGCATTGCTGTCGTTGAGAACGATCCGTAGTTGAGCAATAACGTGCGGATCTGCCATGAGAAGTATGGTTTGCCGGTCGGACAGCAGGGGACTGCCCCGGGTTTGGTTGACTCCTGACCTGTGGAGATTCGTCTTCGCTGGAAAGATGTCATCATGCCCAAGCCTTACCCACCCGAGTTCCGCCGCGATGTTGTCGCGGTCGCCCGGAAGCACGAAGCCCCGCTGAATCAGATCGCGAAGGACTTCGGGATCTCGGAGTCCTGCCTGGCGAACTGGCTCAAGAAAGCCGACGTCCAAGAAGGCGTCAAGCCCGGCGTGACCGAGAAGGAATCCGCGGAACTGCGCGATGCCAGGAAGCGCATCCGGCTGCTCGAGCAGGAAGCCGAGGTCATGCGGCGGGCCGTGGCCTATCTGTCCCGGGACGTCAACCCAAAATGATCTACCCGCTGGTCCGTGAACTGGCCGTCGACGGTGTCCCCGTCACGGTGACCTGCCGGGTGTTGCGCTTCTCCAAACAAGCGTTCTACCAGTGGAAGCGCAACCCTATCTCCCAGCGCGACTGGGACGACGCCCACCTCACCAACGCCGCCTGGGACGCTCACCGGGACGACCCTGCGTTCGGATACCGGTTCATCGCCGACGAGCTCCACCAGGCGGGCCTCAGCGCCAGCGAGAACCGGGTCTGGCGGCTGTGCTCGCAGCAGCGGCTCTGGTCCGTGTTCGCGAAGAAACGCGGCCTCACGCGCAAGGCCGGCCCACCCGTCCACGACGACCTCGTCGAGCGGAAATTCACCGCGACACGCCCGAACCAGCTTTGGCTGACCGACATCACCGAACACCGCACCGACGAGGGCAAGCTCTACCTCTGCGCGATCAAAGACGTCTACTCGAACAAGATCGTCGGCTACTCCATCGACTCCCGAATGAAAGCATCCCTGGCCGTCGCAGCGGCCCGCAACGCGATCGGCCAGCGCACCATCGACGGCACGATCCTGCACTCGGACCGAGGCTCTCAATTCCGCTCCAACGCGTTCCTTCGGGTGCTGAAGAACAACGGCATCACCGGGTCGATGGGTCGCGTCGGCGCCTGCGGCGATAACGCCGCGATGGAGTCGTTCTTCGCCCTGCTGCAGAAGAACGTCCTGGACCGGCAGCGGTGGTCAACCCGGGAAGAACTGCGCCTGGCGATGGTGGTCTGGATCGAGAGGACCTACCACCGCAAGCGCCGACAACGCCGCCTCGGCAAGCTCACCCCGATCGAGTTTGAGACAATAAACGTGGCCCTCAAGGCCGCCTGAAACCACTAACCCTTTGAGTCAACTGAACTCGGGGCAGTCCCCAGCGGCATGAGCAAATCTGTGACGAACGACCGCCTCGAAGTGGATACGACGTCCTTGGTGTCCATGTTTGCTGATAGTTCGAGTCTGCTCGGCGGGCTGAACGAGGTCGAAGTCGCGTCACCGGTGTCGCCAGCTTCGGGGGACGACTCGGTCCGCGACAACCAGCCGGGCCGGAGTGAGGGGTCTTGGCGCCGTGCGCTTTGGTGACGATCCCAGGCCTCTTCAACGTCCAGTCGACGGTCGGAGCGGACAACGCGCGGTAGGTGACGCAGTTCCGTCAGTACCCCTTGAGTGAGCGGCATCCAGCCCGGTTCGCAGGGCGTGAGGACCATGTCTGGTGCGATCCGGAAGAGATTTAGTCGGTGAGCGGCCAGACGCGCCTGGGCGGTGAACGTCGGGTCCGTCATCGTGCCGAGAGGAAGGTCAGGCCCGGGATCAGACCGGGAACCGGCTGCGACCTGGTTCGCGTTCAGTGGCAGCAGGATGAGTGATCCGAATGAGTGCATCCCTGTCCTCTGCTTCCTCAAGTCTTGGTCTCGACTTAGGTCCTCGCCCTTGGCGTTCTGGTCTTTCCGGGTCCGATGAAGGGTTGGACCGGGGGATCTAGTCGAGTTGAGCACTTTAGAACGCGGCGCGCTAGCAAGGTAAAGCTATCCATGTTGCCGCGCCGCCCAGACGGCGGCCGTTTAACGTCGCGGCAAGGTGAACGCTTGTGGAACATTGACAGCCGCGATTGCTTCTGTTGGGGTCTCCGCGTACAGTCATCTTTGCAGGGCGCCGTTCGTTAGCTGAGGCTCCTTTGTGGATATAAGCCAGCGACCCCCAACGTCCAGAGACGCCCCGGGTCAGGACAGGTTTTCCCGGAACAAGGGATTGCCCCGATTGGCTCCCGGTTTCCGGGTTAACGCCGCAAAGTGCCAAAGGTCTTACGAGGAGAGGTTACCTCGGCCGGTCTGGTCGGACTCTTCGTGTGCGCTGAGCAAAGCGGAGGGAGCACGTCAATGAGCGAGAGCCATAGACCCTACCTCCTGCCGACCACGCGCACCAGGTAGCAGTCTGCCTGCACACGCCTTTCTGGTGGCGTGCCCCGCGGTGATCGCAGCCCGGCCAGGTCATATTTTCTCGCCCGGCCCTGTGGTTTCCGCGGTGTTCCCGACATCGCCGGCCCTCGTGGGGCCGCGTTTGATCGGCTCCCGGATCCTGTCTTTTCATTTCCTGCAGAAAGTTCACCATGGATACAACGTCAAACCTCGTTCCTCCGACCGGGCCCGTGTCAGCGGTCCTGGATTCCGCGCACGTGGGCGATATTGAAGGGGCCATGGGCACGATTCGACTCGGCGATGATGCGCCGCGGCGGGGCGTGCGGGCAAAACTGCGTACCCTTTTGGCCATTCTGGGTCCTGGACTGATTGTGATGGTCGGCGACAACGACGCTGGCGCGTTTGGGACCTACACGCAAGCTGGCCAAAATTATGGGACCACATTGCTGTGGACGTTGCTGCTGCTGGTACCTGTCCTCTACGTGAACCAGGAAATGGTGTTGCGGTTGGGGGTGGTCACGGGGGTGGGCCATGCCCGGCTCATCTTGGAACGTTTTGGAAAGTTCTGGGGAGCCTTCAGCGTCATTGACCTGTTCATCCTGAACGCGCTCACCATCGTGACCGAATTCATCGGTATCAGTTTGGGCTTGCAGTATCTGGGCATCCCCCAAATTCCCGGCGTAATTGTTGCAGCCGTGCTCGTGCTCGGCGCCGTCAGCACCGGGTCTTTTAAACGGTTCGAACGCGTCAGCATGGTTCTTGTTGCCGGGTCCCTCTTGTTGGTCCCCATTTTCTTTCTGTCGGGTCCGAATCTGGGTGAGATGGCGACCAATTTTGTGCTCCCCGGGATGCCACCCGGGTCCCAACTTTCCACGGTGATGCTGCTCATCATCGGGATCGTCGGCACGACCGTCGCCCCGTGGCAGTTGTTCTTCCAACAGTCCTATGTCATTGACAAGCGCATCACGCCCCGGTTCATGAATTACGAAAAGGTCGACTTGTGGATCGGGATCTTGATGGTCATCGTCGGTGCGGCCGCGATCATCGGCTTCACGTCCGCCACCTTCACGGGCCGGCCCGAATTCGGCAATTTCACTGACGCACTCGGGGTCGCAGAAGGCCTCGGCAAGTTTGTCGGACCTGGCGTGGGAGTGATGTTCGCGATCGCGTTGATCGACGCGTCCATTATTGGTGCGGCCGCAGTAGGTTTGTCTACTTCATACGCGTTGGGCGACGTGTTGGGGTTGAAGCACTCCCTGCACCGCAAACCGTGGGAAGCGAAGGGCTTCTACGCCGTATTCGCTGCCCTCCTCGCCCTGGCAGCCACGATTGTTCTGATTCCCGGTGCGCCGCTGGGACTCTTGACCGTGGGAGTACAGACTCTCGCCGGGGTGCTGCTACCTTCAGCCACGGTCTTCCTCTTATTGCTCTGCAACGACAAAGACGTGCTGGGCCCCTGGGTCAACGGCAAATGGTTGAACCTGTTCACGTCTGTTGTCGTCGCCGTGCTGGTCATGCTTTCCATCATCCTCACAGCCAGCGTTCTCTTCCCAGACATCACGGGAGAGACAATCTTGTCCATCCTCGGCGGGGGCAGCGTCTTGGGAATTCTTGTCGGAGCGACCGCCCTGGTCCTTCGCCGGCGACGCCCGGCCGGTGATGCGGTGCTCCCGATGGAACACAGTCAACGTCTCCGTTGGCGGATGCCACCCCTCACCCTCCTCGCCCGCCCGGAGCTCTCCACCGGTCGGACCATCGGATTGGGCGTGCTGCGCGCCTACCTGATCCTCGCTATGGTCCTCGTCGTGGTCCGCGTCATCCAGCTCGCACTGGGCCACTAGCCGCGAGCACCATATTCTCAATACCACCCCGACAACGTGCCACCTCTACCTAGCCTTGTTCGTGAAAGAAGCCACTGTGTCTAACTCTCCCGTTCCAACAACAACTAAATCCGCTCTCCGTCTTTCCCAACTCCTGCGCCATGCCGTGGTCGACAGCCAAGGAAAACAACTTGCCAAACTCGCTGACGTCATTGTTCGCCTCAGGGGAGATGACTACCCCCTCGTGACCGCGCTCGTGGTCAAAGTGGGTTCCGAAACCATCTACGTCCCGATCGCCGACGTCAGAGCCTTGGAACCCAATCGAGTCGAGCTCACCACAGCCCGCTTGAACGTGCGGGCATTCCAGCGCCGCCCGGGCGAGGTCCTACTCAACGCTGACGTCCTGGGCCACCGCCTCATCGACGTGCACATGGCCTCCCTCGTCCGTGCTCACGACATTTATCTCAGCTCCGACACCGCCACGTGGGCTGTCACAGGATTGAACGTGCACCAAACCCACTGGTGGTCCACCCGGAAGAACATCGCCACCGACCCGGCACGGGACTGGAAATCCTTTGAAGCCCTCATCGGCCACGAACCGTCGGTCCTCGTTCGCGCCCCGTTTGGGAAATTACGCCGTCTCAAAGCAGCCCAAATTGCAGACCTCATCGAAACGGCAGACGCTAAAGAGCAAAGCGAACTCCTCACTCAAGTCCACAACGACCCGGAATTCGAAGCAGACGTCTTTGAAGAACTCGACGAAGACAGCCTCACCCATCTCCTCAAATCCCGAAGTACTGCTGACGTCGCTTCTGTCCTGACCCGGATGCGGGCAGATGACGCGGCCGACGCCATCACTGACCTTCCCCAGGCGCGACGCCGGGAAGTCCTCGCTCTGCTCCCTGAACCCCAACACACCAAAGTTCTGGCCCTGCTGGGCTACCACACCGCAACGGCAGGGGGCCTCATGGGTGTGGAATACCTCGCTCTGGCGGAGCACGCGACCATCCAGGACGCCCTTGATCTCATTCGCACCTCGACAACTCAACAACCGGAAGCCCTCACCACCATTTACAGCACCGCCGACGACGGAACACTCCGTGGTGCGATCAGTATCATCCGCGCCCTCCAAACAGACCCGCACCGTCCCCTTCGCGAAGTCGCTGACCCTGATCCCGTTCACGCCGCACCACAAGATGACATCATCGACGTCACCACCCGCATGGCTGACTTCAACCTCCTCACCCTCCCGGTCCTCGACGAAAGCGGCCACATCCTCGGCATCATCACCGTCGACGACGCCCTCGAAGCCGCCCTGCCCCAGGACTGGCAACGCCGCGAACCCCAAACTCACGCCTCCCTCACCCCGGGCGCCGTGTGAGATCGTGCCGTCTTTTCGAACAGTGGCTCCTCCCAGTGAAGGATCGTCTCATCCAGAGCAGCGTTACGATTTCACTGAGATAGCGGCGGAGGAAATGGGCTCGGATCTCCGCTGACACGATCTCAGTTCCGCGCTACGTAGAGGCGATTCGGCGACACCGGCTGTGAAGTGTTTCCTTCTCTTCCCTCCGTCTCTCTTCTCACCGAATTCGTAAGGGTGACCGAGAGCTCAGCAGAATCACATCACGGGCGCTATGTTCGCCAGAGGCAAGTACAAGCTCTACCGCGAGGTAATCCATACGCTAAACGGCATGGGGGCGTCGTGACCGCTGGGCGCGGTGGCCCCGAGGCTCTCCCTGACTGGTGTTTCCACCGCGAGGCCGACGGCGATCTTGACATTGAGATGGAACGACGAGCTCCGCGGGGGCTACGAGCCAGCGGGCCGTATGGCGGGGGACGTGTGGAGCTTGTCGCTAACTCTTGTGTTTTGACCGTTCCTGGCGAAGGAGAGCACGACGCCGATTGCCACGAGGGTCGTGAGCAAGGCTGTGCCTCCGGCCGAGATGAAGGGGAGGGGAACTCCGAGCACGGGGATGAACCCCAGAACCACACCAATGTTAACGAGGGCCTGGCCGATGATCCAGACCATGACTGTTGCGGTGGACACTTTGGCTTGCAGGTGTGTTGTGGCGCTCATGATTCGGATGAACCCGACTGCGAGGAGTACGAACAGGAGGAGAACGGCGACGGCGCCGATGAGGCCAAGTTCTTCGCCGATGATGGCGAAAATGTAGTCGTTGTCGGCGGCCGGTAGCCAGGACCATTTGGCCTTGGAGTTGCCAAGGCCAACGCCGAGGACTCCGCCATTGGCCAGCGCCCATGTGCCGTGCAGGGGTTGCCAGCATGAAGCCGAGATCGTCCCGGTCGTGGTGTCGCATCCAGTTCCAAAGAAGCTGAGGATACGCGTCAACCGATTAGCGCTTCCCGCGGCAGCGGCGATAGCGCCCACAGCGCCAATTCCTAGGGGAATCGCCAGCATGCGCAACCGTACGCCAGCGAAGAAGAGCGAACCAAAGAGCATCCCGGCCATTATGACGGTCGTACCGAGGTCACCTCGGATCATGACAAGCATGACCGCGGTCCCGCCGACTCCGAGGACGGGGATGAGGACGTGTCGCCAGTCGTCGAGTTGGTTTTGCTTGTGAGCGAGGATCGTGCCGAGCCAGATGGCCAAAGCCACCTTGATGGCTTCGGAGGGCTGGAATTGGAAACTGCCCACTGATAGCCAATTGGTGTTTCCGGCGACGGTCACGCCCAGCGGAGTGAATACCAGGCATTGCACGAAGCAAGTGAGGATCAAGGCCGGCCACGCGATCCGTCGCCAAAATTTGAGCGGAGCCCGGCTGACGAGGAGCATCAACGGGATGCCGACCAGGGCCACGAAGCCCTGGTGGAGGAGCACGCCAAAGAATCCGCCACCGCTCAGGTATGAATCCACCGACGAGGAAGACAAGACCATGGCCATTCCGAACACGACCAAGAACACTGTCGTGCCCAACAGCAGGAAGTAATTCGTTGGCAGAGCATGAAAAATTCGCCTCACCCGAATCATTCGCACTTGGGGTATCGGCGCCGACGCGGTGTCTGCCGTGGCAGGGCGAACGGACCTCAAAGTGGAGCGAGTGCGCAGTGAATTTTTCATGTGGTCTCAGATTTCCCGCGTGCCCCATCAGTAAATGGCACTTGTTGGAAAGAACCAACCAACCATCAAAAATTGTGGCCGGTCCTCCTGTGACATGCCCGTTGGACTATCCTCCCTCAGCGGCACAAGAATTATCGCAGGGTGGAAGCGTGTCGCACGACGCCATCTACGGGCTGGCTTCAGCTGTCATAGGCCCGGGACAGGTGACATCGATCCCTTCATCGTCGCGCCGATACACCTGGATGCGGACTGGGCAACCGGGCCACATCACGAGCAACCCGGTGAGGCAGCCTCACGGTTTCAGCGAGACAACGTCAGAGGAAATGGGCACTGACCTCCGCTGAAGCGACGTCAGTGCCGAGCCAAATATGGGTGATTGGGAGCCCGGTGTTGAGTGCTCTCCTCTCTTTTTTTCCTCATCTTCACATCCAGGCGCCAGCCTCTGACGGACAAAGTCGCCAGGTGATTTCGGATTCGGATCGTGGTCGGCGCGACGAAGTCGATGGAAAGTGGGTGACCAGTGCCGCGCCAGTCCACTGACATGTGGTCGAAGAGGCGGCGTTTGATCGTGTTCCACCTGCCGGTACCGGTACCGGTGCCGGGAGGCAGCAGCCGATCGTAATGCTCAGTCCGCGTTTCCTGAGCCATGGCGCCGAGACCTGCCCTGCACCGGGTCACGAAGACCGACACGGGACACCATGACCAGCTAGCCTGGTTCCTCAACCGCAATCTGGTGTGTTTTCGTGCTGGTCTTTTGGCGGAGCGTTCACAATCGGTTATCGGGGTGGGGGTGTCGTTGGCTGGGTTGCTCGGGGTCGGTTCTTCCCTGGGCGGCTTTCGTCCCCGTGGGTCCGCCACCTGGGCCGCGTAGAAAATAGGCTGAGCCCACGGCTAGGAGCGTTCCGATTGAGGGTCCGAGGAGGTATACCCAGGTGTGGGTGAAGTCGCCGCGAACGAGGTCTGGGCCGACAGTCCGGGCGGGATTCATCGAAGCCCCGCTGACTGGGCTCGCCCATAGCCCCGCCAGAATTATGTACCCGCCCACCGCAATCGCCGAGAAGGATCCAACGTTCTGCGCCCCGGATGCGGAGCCCAGAATTGTGCTCACCAGCCCCATAGTCAACAAAGCCTCGACGACGAGCGCTTGCGAGTCCGTGAAGGCAGGACCGGGGACTGTCTCGCCGTTACCTCCGTGTGGGCCAAACACGGCTATCAGGGTTAGTGATGCCAGGATCGCGCCGGCCAACTGGGCGAGGACATATCCCGGCACTCGGCGCCAAGGAAAGTCACCTCGCAAGGCGAAGGCAACACTGACCAGCGGGTTGAGGTGAGCACCGGATACGGCGCCCATGAACAATATGATGGCCGCGACCATTAACCCTGGCGCCGTGACACTGGCGCCGCGGCCGACGTCCCCGTGGGTGAGGGAATCGACTGTTCCTGCTCCAGCCGCGACCAGAACCAAAAAGTACGTCCCGAACATTTCAGCGCCAAGTCGAGTCCATTCTCGATTCCGGTTATTGAATTCATGGACCCAGCCGCGGTCCCGTGGCGACAGCCCCAAATGCCCCACGTCACGGCCCGCAGAAATGATCACGGCACGCCTACGCGCTGATGATCTGCACGGGGACCTCGGCGTCCTCGTCCACGTAATTCGCCGCGCAGATCCGGTGATAACCATCGGCGATCTGCGCGACGCGACCCTTGCCGATCTGACCTCGAATGATCAAACACGGCGACAGCTGGACGCCTGCGGCTATGCGGTCCAATTCCTTGGCAACATCCGGGTTGCTGCGCGGCAAGAGCGGCAACCCACAACCCCGCAACAGGTCCTTGGCCTTGAAATGGACGACCCGCGTCCCCCTCAACTGTTTCACAAGCGCGTCAATCGCCTTGGGCTTCGCGTTCAGCGACAGATACGATCTCGCCGCCGCATAATCGTGTCCCGCCACATCGACCCGCCACCGGAGCACCCCGGCTTTCGGCGCCTTTTTGTCAGGGACCTGTTTCACACTCGTGCTCATCATGATTTCTTTTCCCTTCCTCGCGGCCGGGACGTCATCTTCTTGGTCGTAAAGCTGCACGGCGCGACCGGACGCCAACGCGAGCTGGCTCCGAAGCTAGTGTGGATCGCATGTCCGGTCAAGAGCCTCCCCGATCCAACTCGCCCCGACAAGCGCCCGGCGGACGTGAACGCCACTGGAGTAGCCGGTTCATCCATCGAGTTGGCGATATCACTGCACATGCTTCTTTCGGTCTCACTGCCGCGTTCATCACTCTGCTGTGGTTGTTTTCGGGCCTTCTCCTAGGCTTTCCTGCCTGGTGGGAGACGGCCCTCACGACCGTGACCGCCACTATCACCCTCGTCATGGTTTTCGTCATCCAGCACACTCAAGCTCGACAACAGGCCGCGACACAACGAAAACTAGACGAGCTATTACGCGCCCTACCCACAGCCGACAATCGCCTCATAGCCGTGGAAGCAGCACCAGACAAAGAACTCGATGATCTCGCCGACCGCAACCTCACCCACCGCGAACAAGCCGTCCACAATGCCACGCCACAGCCCTAAAAATCGTCCAGGAGCCTATGGCATGGTCCCGGGCCCCGCCGCCTGTGCCGGGAATCTCAGGAGCAAAACAGTGGGTGTTCGAGATGAACACGTCTTCGACACGCGCTGCCAGCCAAGCTGCGTCTTTATACTGGGCGCAGTAAAGCGGCAATCCGCTTGAACCCTGAAAGAGGAGATGGACATGACGCTCACTGAAGAGATCGATGCTTTGGCAGAAGACGTGCGCGCCAAGTGGTTGCTCGTTGACTACGGTCTGCCTCTGGACGTGTTCATGAAAATGGTCGCGGCCGAGAGCACGCGCACGTGGGAGGCGCTTCGCCTCATCGCGAGGCGTGTTGACGCCGGAGAATAGATCCGACAGAGCCCAGCATTGGCGTGGAAGACGAATTATTTCACCCGGGTAGCGGCACAGTCCACAAAGATCAGATCGGTGTCGGCCGGGGTGGGCGACACCTGCGTATGTGTTTCGCCGGCGATGAGGTTAGCTTCGGTCCTGCCCACTGCGTCTCGCGCTTTCGAGAAAGGCTTTCACGAGGGGTGACCTCGTGCGGTGTATTTCGTTGACGATGTGGATGGTGCTGCCCACTAATTGCCGCGAAGGGTGAATCGGCGCCGGGTCAGGGGCTGTTGGTCGTCACGATCGTCGTCCGTGCCGGTCTCTGGGTTGTTGGAGTGCCAGGAGAGGCTACTCACACCCTGCTCGAGAGAGAGCCGGGTGACCAGTGTGTCCAGTAACTCAGGTGCATTTCCCTCGATCAGGAGCTCAACCTGGAGTTGGACAAGACTGGTGCCGGTGAGGGACTCTTCCGGGGAATGATTTGCAACACTTCGCAAGACGAATGCCGGTCCTGACAAAGCCTGAACGAGTTGAGCTCGAAGGTGCGGTTCATGTTTGCGGCGAACAAGGATTAGGAGAGTGTAGGAGCCGACTGACTCTTCCTTCGTAGCGGGGGCGCGATCAACCAACCGCCCAAGCGGACGAAGTAGCAGGTGTATCGCCAGCACGACCGCCGTTGTTGTCAGGGCGGGTATGAGATGTCCGGCAGCGGCTTGACATCCCACGGCGGCCGAGCACCAGAGAGTTGCCGCGGTGTTCAGCCCCTGCACGGTAAAGCCCTGCCGCAAAATCACCCCACCGCCGAGAAAGCCCACTCCCGAAACGACATACGCCGCAATTTGCAGCGGTGCCTGGGGAACACCGGCTTGCTCTCCGAACAGCACAAATACTGCGGCACCCGCCGCTACGAGGGCCTGAGTCCTCAGCCCAGCCGTTCGTGAGCGAAATTGACGTTCGAGACCGATCATCAGGCCACACCCGGTGGCTAGAAGCAGGCGAAGCGCGAATTCAAAATCCGTTGGGTTCACAGCCACTCACTCTTCTTTGTATGTTTTTTAGAATGTGACGGTGGGCAGTGTTTGTCTGATGGGGTGGTCTTGGGGGGCTTCGGATTCGATGTAGTTGCAGATAGCGACTATTGCTTTGTCTTGTTGTGTGAGGTGGCGCTGAAGTCTGCGGCATTCATGGACGACTGCTTCTGCGTCAAGGTAAGTCTGCTCGGCGCGTTGGGTACCGGCCCGGCCGAGTACATCTTGCCCGACCATGATGACGAACATGAACACCAGTTGGAGGAGGCTGGAAATAAAGAGGAGAAACGCGAATGGGTAGGGGTCGAAAGTGATGATTCCGGTCAAGGCCAATCCGATCCACCCGAACTGGAAAAACACAGCAAAATAGAAAGCCCACATTGTGCTGACGGCCCTTGTAATTGCGGCAGCGATACGACCATTGAGTCCCACATATTGCTCCCCGACCGTAGTCGGTGTTATCGTCTCCCTTTCCTTCACCCGCGGGTGCGCACTCGATTTGACCAGATCGACGCCCTTGTTGAGGATGCGGTCTTGTTCCACCAGGTGGGAATGCAGTGTGAGGACCTCGCTGAGAATCGTTTCAGCGTCTCTGAAGGTGCGTTCGGAACGATGATCAGAACTGCGGCCGAGTACACCCTGGCCTACGAGGATCACGAACACGAGTACCAGCTGCACCAAGTTACCCAGGAACAGTAGGAAAGGGAACGGGTAAGGGTCAGTCTTATGTAACGGTCCGACGCTGGCCAGGACAATCCAGACGAATACGAAAACGATAGTGATATAGACGGACCACATAGATCCGACCTTGCTGGTAAGGAAAAGTCCAAGTCGAGCATTTAGGCCAAGATGTTCATTCTCACTGGCCGCAGCAGCGTCAGTGGGCGCCGTTCTCTTGGAAGGTCTCAATTCGCGGGTGTGGTCCATGACGCTCATGATAAGCGACGTGTAGATCCTCACAGACCTGGGTTGCCAGTGTTGGGGCGGCGGTTTGACTGGCGCTTGGTGGCCGGTCGCTCCCCACGGCCTCCTCGCCCGGGTCACAGCCCATGGACTTATAACCGCCTGACCCCCGACGAACTGAAAGGCTCCACCGCGAACCTCGTTTGGGGGGTGCGTTCCGCGAAGATGATCGGCACGCACTCCGAGTGCGCCGTAGCCTGTACTCGGACCGTCTCCCGTAGTAGTCGGCTGCGAGGGGGACCGAAGTGCCAATTTCTGCTGGGTTGAGAACCCGTGCCTGGGTGGCCGCGCTGGCCATCGTCGGTGGGGCATTGGTCGCGATCCCGCTCGCCGCGGCCCCACAGGCCGCCGAAGCGCTCACCGGATCCGAGTTTGATCCGGGCTACATCATCTCCGACCAGAACTTCTTCGACACCAGCACCATGTCGGTAGGGCAGGTCCAGGACTTCCTCAATGCGCAGGTTTCGTCCTGCTCGAGCGGTTATGTCTGTCTGAAGGACTACACGATGGCGACCTATGACCGGGCCGCCGTCGAACCAGGGCACTGCTCCGCCTACGCCGGTTCCGGGAGCGAGTCGGCCGCCAGCATCATCTTCAAGACGGCGCAGGCCTGTGGGATCAACCCCCAGGTGCTGCTGGTGCTTCTGGAGAAGGAGACCGGGCTGATCACGGACACGTCGCCGACCGACTCGACGTACCGCAAGGCCATGGGCTACGGATGCCCGGACACGAGCTCGTGCGACGCGGCTTTCTACGGCTTCTACAACCAAGTTTACAAGGCTGCGTGGCAGTTCCGGCAGTACTCCAACTACCCGGATCGCCACTATCAGATCGGCAATGTTTCCGTCGGATACCACCCGAATGCCGCCTGCGGGGCGACAGACGTGGACATCCGGAACCAGGCAACGGCTGACCTCTACAATTACACGCCCTACCAGCCCAACAGTGCGGCACTTGCCAACCTCGGCGGTACCGGTGACGGTTGCTCGTCCTACGGCAACCGTAACTTTTGGGTCTACTACTCGAACTGGTTCGGTTCGCCCACCGGCGTGACCGCCAGTCCCTTTGGCGTCGTCGACTCCATCACCGCCTCACCCGGTAACTTCAGGGTCAGCGGCTGGGCCATTGATCCCGACACCTCTGCCCCGGTGGCCGTGCACGTTTACGTGGGGAGCGTGGGGACCGCCTTCAGCGCGGACCTCGTACGTAACGACGTCGCGGCCGTCTACACGGGCCTCGGATCCAACCACGGCTTCGACGTGACCGTGCCGGTGACGTCCGAGGGACCGAACACGGTCTGCATCTACGCGATCAATGTCGGTCCTGGCTCGAACGTGCAACTCGGCTGCCGATCCATCACTGCGATGAGCGGCTCACCGATCGGCTCAATCGACGGGATTAAGGGCGTGACCGGCGGCGTCAACGTCTCAGGGTGGGCTCTGGACCCGGATTCTACGGACCCGATCGCGGTACACCTTTACGTTGACTCGGTCGGTAAGGCCGTCTCGGCGGGGATGTCACGCCCCGATATCGCGGCGGCATACCCGGCATACGGCGCGAATCACGGTTACAGCGATACCCTCGCGGCGTCGCCGGGACCGCACTCCGTCTGTGCGTACGCGATCAACACCGGTATCGGCGGGACCACCGTGCTGGGCTGCCAGAACGTGGTCGTCCCCGATAGCGGGTCGGGCGTGCAGGATCTGGGCCGGGCGCCGATTGGTGCACTTGATGCGGCAACTGTCGCGAGCGACGGCGTGACTGTGTCGGGTTGGGCCATCGATCCGGACACGACCGCGTCCATCCGGGTGCATATTTACGTGGACGCGGTGGGTGCGGCGTTCATGGCGGACAAGGACCGTCCGGATGTTGGGGCGGTTTACCCGGTCTACGGTGGGGCGCATGGTTATTCGGAGAAGATCGCGGTCGCTCCCGGATCTCATCGGATCTGCGCGTATGGGATCAACACTGGGGCGGGCGGCAATACTCAGTTGAACTGCAAGGACGTCGTTGTGCCTGTTGCGACGATCCCTGATCTGGGCAGGGCGCCGATTGGTGCGCTTGATGCGGCAACTGTCGCGAGCGACGGCGTGACTGTGTCGGGTTGGGCCATCGATCCGGACACGACCGCGTCCATCCGGGTGCATATTTACGTGGACGCGGTGGGTGCGGCGTTCATGGCGGACAAGGACCGTCCGGATGTTGGGGCGGTTTACCCGGTCTACGGTGGGGCGCATGGTTATTCGGAGAAGATCGCGGTCGCTCCCGGATCTCATCGGATCTGCGCGTATGGGATCAACACTGGGGCGGGCGGCAATACTCAGTTGAACTGCAAGGACGTCGTTGTGCCTGTTGCGACGATCCCTGATCTGGGCAGGGCGCCGATTGGTGCGCTTGATGCGGCAACTGTCGCGAGCGACGGCGTGACTGTGTCGGGTTGGGCCATCGATCCGGACACGACCGCGTCCATCCGGGTGCATATTTACGTGGACGCGGTGGGTGCGGCGTTCATGGCGGACAAGGACCGTCCGGATGTTGGGGCGGTTTACCCGGTCTACGGTGGGGCGCATGGTTATTCGGAGAAGATCGCGGTCGCTCCCGGATCTCATCGGATCTGCGCGTATGGGATCAACACTGGGGCGGGCGGCAACACCCTGGTCGGGTGCCTTACGATCACGGTCTAAACGGCCGTACGCGGGGCGTACCCTGGTCACCGTTACAGGTAGCAGGGTCGAGGCCGGGAACGGGCGCCGCGTGCGTGGCCTCGCCCTGGACTCGTCATTGGACGGAGCTAGGGAACAGGCATTCGCGTTATTCTAAATGCCGTCCGTAGGAGAGCTTGGCTGACATTTGTATCGCTGGGGCCGGCCTTACCGTCATCGCCACGGCCTGGTGGTCGTGACCTCGCTCGGGGAAAGCCGGACGAAGCCGGGCAAAAACGCGCACAGCATCGAGGCAGTTTCTGTCGCTCGCGGCGAGTTCCTGGATTCACCTACGGGCACGCCGGGCGGGACGGAGGTGACGGTACGCACGCTGCGAACCCAATAGTGCGGATGTCGGCACGGCAGCTGCTACTACTTCGGCGGGACTCGACAGCCGGGTTGAAGACATCACTGCACGTGCCCTTTTTCGATCACACCGCGGACGGCCCTTTTCATTTTGAAAGTTCTTACACACGGCTTCGCGCTCGCGCGAACGGCTCGCGTTCTTAGAGACATCTCTCCGGCTGACGATTGCATATCCTGCGGGACAACCCCATCCAGGGGGCATGGGAGCATTAGTGTCGGAAATTGGCCTCAGTGAGTTTGCAGGGCGCTCCACCATAGTTGTGACGAGCGCCGCCTTGCGCGCTTTCGTACGGTGGCCTTTCGCTGCTGGCTGATGAACGGACTCTCCGATGACCTCTTCAACACCCGATGCCCGTCCGATCGCTCATCGTGGCGAGGCGAGTAAGCGTGTGCGTCGACGTCGGAGGATCCTGGTGTCGCGGGCGCGGGCGCGGTCGTTGTGATCGTTGGGCGGATGGCGGCCTTCGCGATCTACAGTTACAACGATCTGTCCAACCTCATCCACCGTTCGACGATCACGATGTCGACCGCGTCGGCAACGCCGGGGGTACCGCAGAATACCGGCGAGACGAAGGACGCCTACACCGACCGGGCCACTCCGCTGCAATCCGGGTCGATCCCGTGCGTCGAATAGGCCCGGTCACAGCATTACCCATTGACCGTGCGGCACGATTGCGCGGCGCGGTCCCCGGAGTTCGGACCCGGAATGTTGAACTGTTCTTGTTGCTGCTGGCCAGTGTCATTGTGCTCGGCAGTGTGCTGCTCGTGCAGCTGGGAGCTACCGGACACACTGATGCGGCGTTCATCGGTGTGAGCGCGACACTTCCAGCCCTGTCGCTCTTGACGCACGTGGTGATGCGGTTCGCGGCACCGTTATCTGATCCGTTCATTCTGCCGATTATGACCGTCCTCAGTGGGCTTGGGATCGCGGAAATTTATCGGATCGATCTTCATTACGGCTCTACCGGCTGGGCAAGTGCGAGCGTTCGACAAATCGTCTGGTGTGCGATCGCGGTCATTTGTGCACTGGTGACGCTATTGGTTGTACGGAACATTCAGCTCCTGCACCGATACACGTTCACCTTCGGGCTCATTGCCGTGGCCTTACTCGCGCTTCCCCTGGTACCCGGAATCGGAAGAGTCGTCTCCGGCGCTCGGGCCTGGATCAGCATCGGTTCGCTCAGTTTCCAGCCCGGGGAGATCGCGAAGATCGCTTTGGCGGTCTTCTTCGCAGGATACCTTGTGCGACACCGCGACGCGCTGTCGCTCTTGGGGAACAAACATCTCGGATTTCGATTTCCCCGCGTTCGCCATACGGGCCCGATCGTTTTGGTCTGGCTGCTCTCTATCCTTGTGGTGATCGCCCAACACAATCTCGGCCCTGGCCTGCTTTACTTCGGGATCTTTCTCGTCTTGATCTACGTTGCCACAGCACGGCTCAGCTGGCTCATCATCGGTGGTCTACTCATCGTGGCGGGCACCGCTGCTGGCAATGCCAGCCTCAGCTACGTGAACCTTCGGATCACTAACTGGTTCACCCCATTCGACACCCAGGTCTACAACGCGACCGGCGGAAGCTACCAGCTCGTCCAAGGTCTATTTGGCTTCGCGCACGGTGGCCTGATTGGCACTGGCCTTGGCCAAGGGCAGCCTTGGATCACCCCGGTCTCGCAAAGCGACTACATCTTCGCAAGCCTCGGTGAAGAACTCGGCCTCGCGGGGATCTTTGCCATTCTCTCCCTCTACCTTCTCTTCACCGCGCGCGGCCTGCGAATCGCGCACGACAGCGCCGACGACTTCAGCACTCTCCTCGCCGTCGGGCTTGCCTTTGTCGTCGCCCTGCAGACGTTCATCATCATCGGCGGACTTACCCGCATCATTCCACTCACCGGACTCACCACCCCCTGGCTCTCTGCCGGCGGATCCTCCGTCATCTCCAACTGGGTCATCGGGGCCCTCCTCCTACGAATCTCCAATCAACGCCGCCCATCACGCCAGCGGGCGGGACCTAAAAGTTCATGATCCGAGATGCCAGTGACCAAGCCCGGTTCACGTCTTGACAGATCCTCGGTTGCGTCCCGCGGAGCGGTGCACTTCCCGGTCTTGGGGCGTTGCCACTCTCGTAGGTCAGCAAGGCGTCGTGACCGGCCGCGGCCCGCGCAAAAGTCCTCGTGCGTTTCCACTATTTTAGGCGTGCCAGAATTCCTCTATGAGGCATTCCGTCTTTGCCAGGTCCCATCCAATGGTTCGCGTCCGCCCAGCGCGAGGGTGTGCCCTGTGCGCGTCCGATTTCGTCCGCCGGGCCCGGTGGTGATCCTCTTGGATACTAATGGGCTGCCTCTGACGCGGGAGGACGTGGCGCGTTCCTCTGACCGTGCCCGGGTCTCCCGGGCACGGCAGTCCAGTAAGGGGTATCACCTGGCGTGGCTGCTGGCCGGCCCGGGACTGCTGGTCATGCTGGGCGAAAATGACGGGCCAAGCATGGTCTCCTACGCCGCGGACGGGGCCAACTATGGCACGGGGTTCTTTCTGCCTTTCATCGTTGTTCTTTTCGCGATGTCTTACCTCTGTCAGGAAATGTCCATGCGGGTAGGCGCCGTGACCCATCGTGGCTACGGCGAACTGGTCCTGCAACGCTACGGTCGTCTCTGGGGGTGGTTCGGGGCAGTGGACCTCGTGCTCACAAATCTCGTCACCCTGGTCTCCGAGTTCGTCGCGATCCGGGTCGGTCTGGCCTTCTTCGGCCTGGGAGCGCCGGTCGCTGCCAGTCTGGGGATCGTGTTGGTCTTCCTGACCCTCGCCGGGGGACGGTACCGGCGGTGGGAAAGAATTGTTTTGGGACTGGCCATGTTCAACGGCCTGTTCCTGGTCGCCGCGATCATGGTGCACCCGGATCCGGGTGCCATCGGCGGAGCGTTCGCGACGTGGTCACCGTTTCCCTTTGATGGTCTCACCCCGCTGCTGCTGCTGCTGACTGCAACCATCGGTGCGACCGTCACACCATGGATGGTGTTCTTCCAGCAGAGCGCCTCGGCAGATAAGGGAATAACCCACCAGGACATTAGGCACGGCCGTCTGGACACGGCGGTCGGTGCAGGTTTGGCCGCGGTGTTTGGCTGCGCAGCCCTCATCGTCGGTGCGGCGCTGTTCGCTCATGGCGGCTCAGCGATCCAGGGTCTCGCGGGCGCTGGTTTCCCTGCCGCACTGAGCGCCGTGGCGGGAATGCCGGTGGGCGCGGTCTTTGCCCTGGGCCTAATCGAAGCCGGGGCCGTGGCGATCCTGACTATCTCAGCCAGCACCGCGTACGCCGCCGGTGAATGTATCGGGGTCTCGGCCAGCTTCAACAGTTCCCCCCGCGGCGCAGGCCTTTTCTACGGTGTCAATGTCACCTCGGCCTTGATCTCGGCGGCAGTGATCCTGATTCCTGGTGCGCCGTTGCTTGCCATTGCGCTGAACGCGAATGTGCTGGCCACTGTTCTTCTCCCAGTCACGCTGGTCTTCCTGATGATGTTAGCCAACGACCGTGAACTGATGGGCAAATGGGCCAACACACGCCTGACCAATATATTAGGAACCCTAGTGATCACTTTCATCGCGCTCTGCGCGGCGGGCTACGGAATCATCTCCTTCCTCCAGACCATCCACCTCATTCCGAACTAGTCACACGAACACGAATCCGAGTGCTCCGCAAACGACAAGGAACCCAGGTGAAAAGCTGCAACCATGACACGGAGGACCCTGCGGCGGTACTTGAACCGGGCCAACTGTCCACAGCAAAATCACGCCCGGTCCCCCCGGCTGTGCTGGGCCCCAGCACTCGGAAAGCCTTGTGGGCGTTAAGGATTTTCGTCTTACTGCTGGCCATCCTGGTCACCTACACCTTCATCGCCCCAATCATTAAGTAACCAAATTCAGGGGGATGCCCTCGGCACGCCATGACACGGTCATGTACGCCAAGGAACTTCGGGGCACGTCGATCAAGGTCAACGCTCGCGGCGCGCGCGCAGGTACTCGCCCAGCAGGTTCGGCGCGTTGGTCATTTCTCTACCGTAGGCCCGCGGTCACGGATGTTCCATGGTCCTGCCGCTCCCATGATTGAAGGGGCACTGGCTGGGCACAGCCTGGCGCGGAAGAGTTATCACTATGACCACACATCACGTACTCGTCACCGGCGGGTCCGGCTTCATCGCCGGCCACATCATCTTGCAGCTTCTCGAGCAGGGCCATGTGGTGCGAACCACCGTCCGCTCACTCGCCAAGGAGGGATCCGTGCGTTCCGTGCTCGCCGACGCGGGCTTGGTGCACGGCGAAAACCTCAGCTTCGTCGTCGCCGACCTGCTCAAGAACGCCGGATGACCGGAGGCCGTCGCCGGAGTGGACCACGTACTGCACGTGGCATCCCCCGTGCTACCCGGGCATCTCAAGAACGAGGCCGACCTTATCGTGCCGGCACGG
This sequence comes from Cryobacterium sp. GrIS_2_6, assembly GCF_035984545.1. NCBI lineage: Bacteria > Bacillati > Actinomycetota > Actinomycetes > Micrococcales > Microbacteriaceae > Cryobacterium > Cryobacterium sp. GrIS_2_6. Next base: position 2,955,308 of record NZ_JAXCHP010000001.1, on the reverse strand, counting down.
GAGGGCGCGCTGCGGGTCCTGCGTGCGGCCCGCGTGTTGTACGTCTCCGTGGGTGACGATGAGGCCGGGGTTGTGCGTCACGTGGGTTGACGATGGGGTTGTCCACGTCGGCAGCATCATCGTGACGAGCGGCGATGGTCGCGGACGAACGCCCGGGCCGTGATCGTCACGATGATCTTGGCCGGGCTGCTCGGCACGTTGACGGCGACCGCCGCACCCTCAACACGAGGTGGCCCCTTCCCCGGCCAGGTGTGGTAGTCAAGAGTTACTGGCATGACCTTGTGGCAGCAGAACGGAGCTGGACGCGATGATCGTGGTCGCCTCGCCGGAGCAGGCCGAGGCCCTGCTCGACGCGGGGCAGCTGGGCTGTCCCGGCTGTCCCGGGGCGTTGCGCCCGCACGGGTATGGCCGCATCCGCAGGGTGCGCAGCCTCGACGAGGCACCGGTCACGGTGCGACCCCGCTGTGCCCGCTGCCCGGAGTGCGCAGCTACGCACGTGCTGCTGCCCGCAGCGCTGGTGCTGCGCCGGGCGGACACGGCCGAGGTGATCGGCACTGCCCTGGCTGCGAAGGCCCGCGGCGACGGGCACCGCCGGGTCGCGGCCCAGTTGGGCCGCCCGGTCTCCACGGTGCGCCGCTGGCTGCGTCGGGCACGGGAAGCACACGCCGACTGGTTGCATGAACAGGGTGTGCAGCACGCGTACCGTGCCGATCCTGACATCCTGAGCCGCGATCTGGTCTGGCCGACTCCGCTCGGGGACGCGCTGAACCTCCTCGCCGGCGCGGCGCTGGCCTGCCGGCAGCGTTGGGACTGCCCGCTGCCGGTGTGGACGCTGATCGGAATGTTCACCCGCGGCCGGCTCCTCCCCCCGCCCTTGCGCACCTGAGATCCCGCGCCGAGGCGCTTCCGCATGCCCGAAAACCGCCGTCATCGTGACGACCGTCACGATAGACGCCGTCATCGCTGACGACGACCACGTCACCGTGCCGCCCACACCCCCAATTCTCATCGTCAATCAGGATGACGCCTCATCGTCATTCAACGTGACGGACAACACCCGCGACGCCGGCGTGCAGCGTGTCGTGCTCACCTCCGCGTTTCATGCGGTGAGCTGGGGACACCCACACAATGGCCACGTCTTCACCGAGGACGACTGGACCATCCTTGACGGCCCGGGCGTCGACGCATACGGTAAGAGCAAAACACTCGCCGAGCGCGCCGCCTGGCAATTCATGGCTGACGAGGGAGGTGCCATGACACTTGCCACGCTCCCCGTGGCGGTGATGGGACCGGTAATGGGCGACGACGTCTCGGGGGCGAACCGCATAGTCCAGACTATGCTTGAGGGCCGGATGCCTGGCTTCCCCGATCTCTATATCCCCATCGTTGACGTACGCGACGTGGCGATAGCGCACATCCTCGCGATGACGGCGGCGGATGCCGCCGGGCAGCGTCTCCTGCTCTCGAACGGTCCCGCCATCCCGATGCAGCAGATCGGAGCCGTCATCAAGGCGCATCTCGGTGTTGACGCGCGGCACGTGCCCACCCGGTCGCTCGCCGACATGCCCGGTGTTCCCGACCTCGGCTACTCGAAGAAGACTTCGAACGACAAGGCGCGCCGCGTGTTGGGTTGGACGCCGCGCGACCCGCGCAAAGCCATCGTGGCCGCCGCCGAGAGCATGGTGAGGAAGGGATTCGTCACCCGGTAATGTCGCCGGCTGACGCGTTCGCCCGGCATCGAGGGCAAACGTGCGCGCATCGAAGGCACACCTTCAGCGACTACTGCCCGCAGTGATACAAGCCCTTGGGGAAGCCGATGGTGCGCAGTTCGGGATCCAAATTTTCACATTGCCTGGTGTGTTCGGCTGTGCTATCGGCCTCACTGCTCCCGTGGAGCGCGATTGCTTGCGATCTCGATGGCGTGACTCTGTGACGTCGGATATCCGCCAGCACCGGGATATCGGGTCGGAAAGAATCGAAGTGAAGCTCGCACCGACGAGCCCTACCAGCCCTCGCTCGCCCCCGCACCGAAGGAAGCCCATGCCGACGCACACCGTGATTGATCCTGCCATCCTCTACTTCGGAACACCCGTTGCGCTTCTCAGTACGATCGACCGCGACGGTGCCACTAATACGTCCCCGATGTCGTCCGTTTTCTGGCTTGGCCAGACTGCCCTCCTTGGCATGGGCGCCCGGTCCTTGACTGCACAGAACCTTCTCGACACCCGCGAGTGCGTCATTAACCTCCCCACTGCCGAACTAGTCGAGGCGGTAGACAGGATAGCGTTGACGACCGGTCGCATGCCCGTCCCTCCTGGCAAGGCTGGCGTTGGCTATCGATACGAGCCCGACAAGATAGCCTGTGCCGGTTTGCATGCCCGACCTGGTGACACCGTCCGAGCGGAACGGATCGACGAATGCCCGGTTAATCTCGAAGCCCGCATCGTTCATTCGCGTCCCCTCGAGAAAGATGACCCGGCCGATGGCGACACGTTCATTTTCGAAGCCAGGATCACGAGGGTGCATGTCCACGAGTCGATCCGCGTGAAAGGGTCGAAGAATCGTATCGATCCGAACTTGTGGCGGCCTCTGATCATGAATTTTCAGCGTTTTTACGGACTCGGCGACGAGTTGCATCCCTCGCGTTTGGCTCAGACGGACGAGGAGTGGTACCGCTAATGGCGCCCTGACAGCTCATCTCGCCAACGAGAAGCCCTGGCGCCTTGCCGAATCGGTGATCAGGAATGCGACGAAATGCCCTAACCGGGCCGTCTGAACACGGCAAAACGCGATCGAGAAGTGCCGAACGTCGGTGTCGTTCGTGGAACTGGACGGGCATTCTATTGTTGTGAGTGCAGGTTACGCACGTGGAGCCAGATCGTGATGGCGAAGAGTGGAATGTGGCGTGCCGGAAGATTTCTGGCAAACCAGACTGGCAGGTACGTCGGTGGCTGAGCCGCGTTCATCGCCCAGCGACTTTGCGAATCCCGTCAGCGGGCACCTCCCTGCACCGGCGATGAAAACCATTGACTCAGCGCCGATGATCGTCGAAAAGCGGCATCGGCGGTCTCCGGCGAGACTGCAACGGATGACGGATTAGAAGCCGCGATGGTTCGAGCAATCGGCGACGCCGTCTTGATGTGGTGGACATCGATGGCTTGGCTCGGGCATCTCGGAGCGTTTGGAGATCTTGGAGTCGAGCTTGGTGAAGGACTCGCACCGAAGCCCTGAACATTTTCCGTGGCTCAAAGATCACCAAGTCCGTCATCGTCCGTTCGATTGTGCAATGCGATCCGGATGGCATCTCGCAGCAATCCGTCTTGCCTCTCAGCCTCGACTCGCGCAGCGTCGATTTCGGCGTATGCCTTCATTCCCGCGTCGCACACTTTGGGGATTTTTGCTTGGAGGATCTGTTTTCTTACCGTGTCCTCGTCGGCTTTGTTGCAGGCGTTCCAAGCGTTCAGTACGGATCGTCGAGCGATGGCTTCTGCGCGCCCGGATAAAGCGAATCGATCGGTTGATTCGTACTGTTGAGGGATATCGACACCTTCGATCTTGCCCATGTTTAGTACGGCGCTTCTGTGCTGGCTCCGTTGGGCGATGAAAGTCAAAATATCGGCGTAGAGGAGCATCTGCTTTTCCAGCAGCCGCGCCTGCCTATCTGCCGTGATCGTGCGCTTCAGAGAGGCGTCCGAATTCTCCCCAGCGCGCTTTGTAGCTCGACTGGTATTCCAGAAACCGAACAATGCCACTACCAGCACGGCCAACGGCGGGAGCCACACTGAGACTGGCACGCCGATGATCGACCCGGCAGCGGGCGCTTTCGATAGGGCCGTTGTAAGGATGTCCATTCGGACAGCGTAGCGACGCGCTTTCCATCATTTGACTATGGTCTCGGCTACCTTTGCGGTCAAAGGAGAAGCATGAAGATCGCACCACCCCGGGGTTCGACGACCGGCTGAGGCTCGGCACTCATACGCCGACCGTCGGGATCCTGATCTGCGGCCACCGAAACGACTCGACGCTCCGGTACGCGCTCGGCCGTGCAGGATCCCCAATGGCCGTCGCGACCTATACCTATGACGGCTTTCCCGACGCGGAGAAACGAGCACTTCCTCCTGCCGAACGGTTGCTTGCCGCGTTCAACCGCCGGTCGATGCGATGGCAGTCAGCAATGAGCCCCCCGCACCGTTAGACACTCGTAACTATTTTCTTGCAGCCCTGACATTCCTGTGGGGGATACTGAGCTGGTCGATCCCGCTTGAGCGGTGTCGAAAAAATTGAGCAACGATGCCAGGAGACCGGATGACCATGACGCAGTCGACCATCCAAGAAGCTGTAGCGCGGGTAACGGCAGTAGCCGCCGCTCACGCCCAACAGGTTGATGCCGATGGCAGCTACCCTGTTGATTCAGTCGCGGCACTCAGGTCGAGCGGGCTGCTCGGCCTGGTGATCAGCGAGGACGCTGGCGGCATGGGGGCCGGGCCGGTCGAGTTCACGGAGGTGCTGAGCGCAATTGCGGTGGCGTGCGGCTCTACCGCGATGATCTACCTGATGCATGTCGCGGCCGCGGTGACGGTGGCATCCGCCCCGCCTGCCGCGATGCCGGAACTTCTCTCGCGGATGGCTTCGGGCGAGGTGCTCGGCACGCTCGCGTTCAGTGAGAAGGGGTCGCGATCGCACTTTTGGGCTCCCGTGTCCGAGTCGGTAGTCGACGGGGCCGGCCTTCGCTTCACGGCCTATAAAAGCTGGGTGACCTCGGCCGGGTACGCCGACGTGTACGTGATGTCGTCGAAAAGCGCGGTCGACCCGGAGACCGTCGACCTGTATGCGATCCCGGCTATAACGCCGGGTTTGGATATCGCCGGTCCGTGGAGCGGACTGGGGCTGCGCGGCAATGCGTCGAGCCCGATGACGGTAGCGATCACTATTCCGTCCAGTTATCGTCTCGGTGAGCCGGGCAGCGGGTTCGGCACGATGATGGCCACCGTGCTTCCCTGGTTCAACCTGGGCAACTCCGCAGTGTCGCTCGGGCTCTGCACCGCAGCTGTTGATGCCGCGGTCGCACACGTGACCGGTGCCCGGCTGGAGCACCTGGACCAGGCTCTGTCCGCGTTACCTACGATTCGGGCACAAATTGCGAAGATGAGCATCGCGTTGATGGCGCAGAAGTCCTACCTTGCACAGGCGGCCGCGAAAGTGGCGAGCCCCGCCGAGGATACTCCGTTGTTCGTGCTCGGGGTGAAGGCCTCCGCGAACGATGCCGCGTTGATGATCACCGAATCGGCGATGCGGGTGTGTGGCGGAGCGGCGTTCTCAAAACACCTACCTATCGAGCGGGCCTTCCGGGATGCGCGTGCGGGGTCGGTCATGGCCCCGACCGCCGACGTGCTTTACGACTTCTACGGGAAGGCTGTCACCGGCCTTCCGCTGTTCTGAGCGCCTGATGTCGAAACTCGTCGGAGCGCCCCTGCTCATTGGAGCGGTCGCTTACACGCCCAACGTTGTTCCCATCTGGGAAGGCATTCGCGAATATTTCGATGAACCGGATACGGCGATGGATTTCCTGTTGTTTTCGAACTATGGCCGCTTGGTCGACGCGCTGCAAGCGGGGATGATCGACATCGCCTGGAACACGAATCTTGCGTATGCGCGGGCTGTGCTTCAGACCGACGGGCACGTGCGGCCACTGGCCATGCGCGACACGGACGCCACATTTTCGACGGTGTTCGTCGCGGCCTCGGGAAGCGGCTGGTCCGGCCCCGGCGATATCGCGACCCGGCGCCTGGCACTCGGATCGGCAGACTCAGCGCATGCCGCGATTCTGCCCTTGCACTATCTGCGCGAAGCCGGAGTGGATGTCGATCACCTGCACATTCAGCGCTTCAACAGTGACATCGGCAAGCACGGTGACACCGGTCGCAGTGAGCTGGACGCGATCGATGCGGTGCTTGCCGGTGACGCTGATGTCGCTGCGATCGGTATCACGGTGTGGGAGAACATCGGCCGCGGCGACCTGATGCCGGGCATGCTGGAGCCGGTCTGGCAGACCGAAACCTACTCGCACTGCATGTTCACCGCCCTCGACACCTTGCCCGAGTCGGTCTACGCACCGTGGGTGGCGAAGCTGCTCGCGATGGACTGGGAGGTGCCGGCGCACCGTCGCATCCTCGAACTGGAGGGTCTGACCCGATGGGTCGAACCACACCTCGAGGGCTACAACGGATTGTTTGCGGCGATCAAGGAACAGGGCGTCGACGCCCGATGGTAATCATGGAGCTGATGCGCACCGTGGAGCAAATGGCCGAAGGCGACACGGCACAGTTTGCGGTCGCGTCGGCGAGCGAACTGGAACTCGTGCGCCGATGGTGCCAGAAAACAGGCAACACCCTTGTCAGCACTTTGATGGTCGAGCAGGACACCGGCCACGTGACCGTTTGCCGGGGCCGGCCGCGCAACCCCGGCAGCATGATCCCCGCCGACCGGATGCCCGGGGCGAGGCTCTGGCTCTACACGAACTTTCACTGCAACTTGGCCTGCGACTATTGCTGCGTCGCGTCGTCGCCGAAGACCGACCCGCGCCTGCTCGGCATCGACAACATTCAGGCACTCGTCACCGAGGCCGCCGACTGGGGCGTGAAAGAGCTCTACCTCACCGGCGGCGAACCGTTCCTGCTGCCGGACATCGACGTCATCGTGAGAGCCTGCGTCGACCGGCTGCCGACCACACTACTGACCAACGGGATGCTGTTCCGCGGCCACGGGCTACGCAAACTACAGGCGATGCCACGCCAAGGCTTCGCGCTCCAAATCAGTGTGGACTCACCCACCCCCGAGGTGCACGATTCCCACCGCGGTGTCGGCAGCTGGAAACGGGCCCTAGCCGGAATTCGAATAGCCCTCGACGAGGGCTTCACTGTGCGGGTCGCCGCGACGATCTCGGCGCACGATGACCCGGCCCTCGATCAGCTGCACGCGCTCTTCGACGGGCTCGGGATCCCGCGAGCCGACCAGGTCATCCGCCCCATCGCGCTGCAAGGCGTCGCCGAAGAGGGGGTCGCATTCACGCGCGAATCGCTAATCCCCGAGGTGACCGTGACGGCGGACGGTATCTACTGGCATCCCGTCGCCGCCCGTGACGAAAACGCGCTCGTGAGTCGCCAGATACTCCCCCTGGCTCCCGCGCTCGACCGGGTCAGCGAACTCTTCACCCAACAGTGGTCATCGGCAACGTCCGCCACATCGATGTTCGCCTGCGCCTGAAACGAAAGGAGAACACCATGACCACCACCCGCACCACCGCACCGGCACATATCAACCAGATTGATTCCGGGCGTCTCACTCGCGCGGTGCTCGCCGCCGTGCGGATCGCAGTGGGGTTGATGTGGCTACAGAATGTGAACTGGAAACGCCCGCCCGACTTCGGGCAAGCCGCGCACGACGGCCTCTACCAGTACACCGCTGACGCCGTGGAGCATCCGGTGCTCGGAGCTTTCAGCTGGCTGGTACAGAATGTCATCTTCCCCAACTTCGCGCTCTTCGGCTGGGGTGTGCTGATCGCGGAATTCTGCCTCGGCGCGTTCCTGCTCGTGGGATTCCTGACACGCTTCTGGGCGGCCATCGGCATTCTCCAGACCATCGCCATCACTCTCTCGGTGCTGAACACCCCCGGGGAGTGGCAATGGAGCTACTACCTGATGTTCGCAGCGCAATTCGTCATCCTGGCAACCGCCGCCGGAAGGATCGCCGGCGTTGACGGACTGCTAAGACCGCGGTGGTCGCTCGGCTCAGGCCGGCCGGCTCGGATTGCAATGGCCCTCTCATGAACGCCACCACACGCACCGGTAGTACAGCGTCCACCTCAGCAATCTGGCGCACCCGCGGCCTGATCGTCGCCGGTTTCACCGCGCTCAGCTCGTTGTTCTCGCTGCTTGACTACACACCGCTACAGTTCACATCGGTCAACCTTGTGCAAGCACTCGTCCTGGTCGCACTCGGTGCCCTCGCCGCGCTCGGCTGTGCACTGCGAATGCCCGCGCTCCTGCTTACAGCCGGCGCGATCCTCATCGTCGTCGGACTGGTGCGCCTCGCCACCTACGCTGCGACTATCGGCATCATCTCCGGCTCTGTCAACGCCGCCGCCCTCATGACCGGACTCGGCACCGCCCTCACCGCCATTTGGATCACCTCACGGCCGATGCCAAAACGTGGTTGAAGACACCACGGTTGATTGGCAGGTCCAACAGGCCCATCGTCACGACCACCAGCGCACTCCGAACCTGAAACGGTGCGAGCCACGCATCCCCCCTCGAAAGCCCTTTGCGGTGAGTGGGCAGGCCCCGAACAACCCTCTACAGGGTTGCCACGCGATGCAGCATCAGCACGATCAGAAGCCACAAGCGACAGCGTTCGGAGGCGTCGGGGCCGGGCGTAGCCTGCCAAGCATGAAACGGGACGTGGACGAGGACCTGAAGGGCGCGGAGTTCCGCGAGTGCAACCTGAACAGCACCCGTCTGATCGGCGTGGTTATGCAGGGCGCCGTGATCGACGGGCTGGTGACCAACCTCGTTGTGAACGGCGTCGAAGTCATGGAGAACGTCGAGGCTGAGCTCGACCGTCCTCACCCGGTCCGCCGACTCATCAGATCGGACGACCTGGCCGACGTTCGCCGAGGGTGGCGGCAGCTGCGCACCGGCTGGGCGGCGACCGTGGCGCGCATGCGGCAGTCGCCGGGCATCGAGCACGAGCGCGTGAACGACGAGTGGTCGGCTGTGCAAACGCTGCGCCACCTGGTCTTCGTCCACGACTCGTGGTTTCGGCGCTGCTGTCTCGGGTCGACCGACCGATTCACTCCGATGGGGCTCGGCATCGACTCTGTGCCCGGCCGCGAGGAGTAGGGTCTCGACCCATCGGCGAACCCGACGCTCGACGAGGTGCTGGCGCGCCCAGAGCCCATTGTCGGGCAGGCAGTGTCGGGCAGTCACCGTCGGGCCAGAATAGGTGGTACGTGGTTAGAGACGAGGGGGGCGATGAGATCGACAGGGTTCAAGGCGACCTCGGTTCTGGCTAGCGCGGGCGGACTCCTCACCAATAGCGGAGTCGACGACGCGGTCGACGTGCTGCTTATGATTGTGGCGGCCTCGGCGTCGGGCTCGAACGTTCACCCCGAGGTAGTCAACGCCGCCCGGCCCCCTCTCGCGCGAGAGGATCGGGCAATCGAGGCCGAGATCGGTCGGCCTGCCCATCGTGTGGCAGCGACATGAACACCGTGACCCTGATCGGCGACATGTCCGCCCTGCTGCATGGGGCTCGGCGATGACGGCCGTCGTGGTGATCGCCAAGGAGTGCCTGCCCGGTCGGGTGAAGACCAGGCTGCACCCGCCGCTCAGCCTCGAGCAGGCGGCGCTGCTCGCGGCGGCAAGCCTCGACGACACGCTCGCGGCCGTTGGGGCTCTCCCGGCGACGCGTCGCATCCTCGCCTTCGACGGTGTCACGCCGCCGGTCGCCGCCGACGCCTTCGAGATCCTGCCCCAGACGTCCGGCCGTCTCGACGCACGCCTCGCGGCCATCTTCGACTCCCTCGACGAACCCACCCTCCTCATCGGCATGGACACACCCCAGGTCACCACGGCGCTGCTCGAGCCGGTCTTCACCGACTGGGACGACACCACGGATGCCTGGTTCGGCCCAGCGAACGACGGCGGCTTCTGGGCGCTCGCGCTCGGCGACCCGCGCGGCCTGCTGTCGCGTCGCGTGCAGTCGAGCGGCGTGCTGTCGCGTGGCGACCTGATCCGCGGCATCCCGATGTCCCAGGACGACACCGGCGCCCGGCAGCTCGCCCGCCTGCACGAGGCCGGGCTCCGGGTGCGGCGGCTCCCACACCTCACCGACGTCGACACGGTCGCCGATGCCGACCGGGTGGCGGCCCTCGCCCCCGGGGGCCGGTTCGCGGCGAGCCTCGCCACGATGCGGCCCGCGGTGCCAGGCAGGCCCGACGCGGGGCTGACACCGAGCGGGTAGGAGCTGTCGCCGGGCCAGTGATGCATCCGACCTCGCTAGCGTCCTGCGCCGTTAGTTCGTTGTAGAAGTCTGCTGAGGGATTCGAGGATCTGTTCGGCGGGCTTGGTCCAGATGAATGACTTCGGGTTCTCGTTCCAACCCTTGACCCATTTGCGGATGTCGGATTCGAGGGCTTGAAGGTTTTGCCGAGGCGTCCCGGACACACGCGGGCCCGGTGGTTGAACGTTGTCTGGCGGCATCACATGGCTACGGTTCAGCTATTCAGCTGACTCGAGCCATGTGTCTACGGCGTCTCGTGCGGCGGCGGGCCGTTCATGGAACAGGAAGTGGCCGGCGCCCTCGATGATGGTGAATGTGGCTGCGGGCATTGCGGCGGTTGTCTCTGCGGCGGCGGCGAGGGGGATGAGGCGATCTGCAGCCCCATGGATGATCGCCGTGGGACACGTTATCGACGGCAGCATCGAGCGGAGGTCAGAGCGCTGAACGACAGCACGCTGTTGGCGCAGGAAGGCGCCCGGGCCAACTGGCGCTGTCATGGCCCGCCATGTGGCCAGCAGCGCCTGGTCAGACTCGTTGTTGGCTGCGACGACGCCGGGGAAGGCGGCGTCGACGAGGGCGTCGAAATGCCCGTCCTCGACGAGTGCGGATTGGCTGGACCGCGCCTTGACCTGCTCTGTGGTGTCGGCTCGGGCGGACGTGCTGACGAGGGCGAGGGCGGTGACTCGGTCGGGTGCTTGCCGGACGACTTCCAAGGCGACGTACCCTCCCATGCTGGTACCAAGAATGGCGAATTCTCCGGCGTTCTCGCGGAGAATCCGTTCAGCCATTGCCGCGATCGTGTCGTCATGGCGGGTATCGGCAATGGTGACCTGACCGTGGGACCAGACAGTGTCGATCACCGGCGCGTAAGCGAGGGGGGAGCAGAGCAGCGGCGGAACCAGGACGATCTTCATGAATCCATTCTCACCAGACCCACCGACAGTCAAGTCGAACGCCACCTCGTAACGTCCAGTTGGATGAGGCAAGCGTGAGTTCATTTGGCTTGTTCTGCCTGGATGGTTGAGGTTGGTGCGTCGATCCAGGCCGCGGCTGGGGAGGCGAGGAACTTTGGCTCGCCTCTGGTGCTGAAACGCTCGCGGTTCCCCTTACGGGTCAGTGCTGTCCTCTCGCAAACATTGCGCTCCGAATTTTTCCTGGCACTTTCTATCGGCTCAGCTACGCAGCAGTTATCAGGAACGCTTCTCGACAAATAATTCGAACTCGACTCAATTACGGCGACAACACCTCACTGGGCGACGATGTCGTGCTCCGCGGCGCAGACGAACCAACCGATACGTCAGCTGAGGGCGGTCAGAAATTTCTGAGTGGACCTCGCGGCGCACAGAACTGGGAATTCGTTCAACTGCACCGCTACTTCTGGGATCCCTTGTTTCCGCCCAGTGAATCCATCGCCTTGGGTCAGGCCGTGTTCGATGCCCCGGAGCAGCACCTGGACGTCAGATTTGCCTTGGGCCAGACCCTTGTCAATGATTGCCAGACCAATGCTTCGATCAGTGCGGATGACGAGTTGGTGCTTCTCCTCAACGGCCGTGCCAACGGCACCCCCTACAACTGCAAACCGTGAGGACCATCATGAGAAAACGCACTCGTTTCGGCTTGGCCGGCCTCGCCGCCATCGGCCTGGCAGCACTGGTCGTCGCTAACCTTCCCGGTCACGCGGAAGTGGCCGTGAATTTCAGCGATCCCAGCGTCGGCTTCCGTGACCAAGCCAGCGGCGCATACCTGCGCATCGACCTGGACTCCACGGCTGCTGGAGTGGGCCAGTTCTACTTCAGCGCACCGGGCGTGGGACTCGTCGTCCCCGCGAAGCCGGCGACCCTGGACCCACACAGCGCCCACGACGAACAGTTCCGCTTCAACGGTGCCGGCACCCAGTATGCCTCGGCCGTGCTGACCAGCGACATCGCCCAACCCGTCCCGAGCGGGGCATCCAGCAACGCAACTATCAAAATCATTGGTCATGACGACCCGACCGCGCGCGCCGCGAACGTGGAAGTGTGGATCAACGGCAAGCACTTCACCCTGAAAGCTGCGCCCGCCCCGCACAACGCCGGCCCCACCCTGACCGCGGTCATCACAGCGCTCAAGGCAACAGACCTGGGTGCGCTCTACGATCTGGGAGACCCGAGCCTGCGAAACGGGCTCACCCGGGAACAGTTCGTCGCCACCATCGGCGCTACCGGCGGCGGCAGCGTCACAGGTTTGGCTCCCACAGGCGCCACGACGTACGTCACAACCAGTGCCGGGGCGGACTTCGCGCTCACCCCGATCACCTTCGACTACGTCAAGAACGGTGCTCCCGGTGAAGTCACAGCCCACCTCCGCCTCATCTACACCGGAGGCCAGTGGCGTTACATGACCATGCAACCAGACAACGCGCCCTCGAACTCGGACAGCAACACGCCTGACCCGACCGTGCCCTAGGAGCGTGAGTCAGTAACGCCTATTCGGCTTTGATGCCAATGAATGCCTCCGATGTCGTCGGGTTGGGTTGGGGCGTTGCCGACGCGATCGTCGTGGGCTGGGGCTCTGTATCCGTTCGCGTGCCGATCGAAAATAGGGCCACGGCCGTGTTGACGACGCAGGGCAGGATCGCTGTCGCCCGTCAGGGCGGTCTTGCCTGGTCTTTAGGTTGCCGGGTGGGGAGTGCTTTGCGTGGCGAGGCGGGCTTTGGTTTGCAGGGTGTGGAGTTTCATTAGGTTGTGGCAGGCGGCGATCAGGTCCCACTCGTGGGCTGCTTGCTCCAACCCGCGCAGCAGCAGGAATTTTCCTTGCCTCGTGTGGATTTGACCGAACACGGGCTCCACGATCGCTTTGCGCCTGGCGTAAACGGCGCGGCCTTTCTTCGTCTTCAACTTCCGGGCCATGCGTTCCCGGAGCGTCGCATCGGCGGGGATCCGGCCCCGAGGAACCTCGGGAACACGTTCGCCATGCTTGACCCGGCCGGTCGCGATGAAGAACTCGGTCCCGCCGTCGCTGGCCGTCTCAATGGTCTTGGCGTAGTCCAGGTTCGCGGCTGAACAATACCCGGCATCGGCGAGGACCTGCCGGGGCAGAACGCCCGTCGTGGTGTGGAGTTTCTCGACCAGGGGCACGACCTGTTCAACATCCACGCCAATATTCGTCAGCGTCGTCGCGACGATGATCTGATGATCCGCATCCACGATGGCCTGCGCGTTGTAGGCGTAATGGAAGGACCCGTCAGCGGTCTTCATGATCCGCGCGTCCGGGTCGGTGAAGTTGCGTTGAGCCTTCGGATTCACGACCGCGTTCTCGGCCGCATCCTCACCCTTCGCCGTGACAGCATCGTCGTCATCGCCCTTATCCCGGGCTTTCTTCTCGGCCTCTTTCCGCGCCCGGGCGGCCGCGTCCGCCTCCAAAGCGGCGCGCGCCTCGGCCAGTTTCACGAGGCGTGATTCCCGCCTCGCGAGCTCCGGCGGCAACTCATCACCGCGTTTGTCTTTCCCGAACCGGGCATCCTCGGCCTCATCGATCGCATCGGCGTCCGCCAGGAGGGCGGAGACTTCATCGGCGAGGACTTTCTGCTTCTCCGTCAACCGGGCGTAACTCATCGCTTTGCGCCTGGACGCGTTCGCCCGGACCTTGGTGCCGTCCAACGCGACCTGCCCCAGCGACACCATCCCAGCCGCACGACACAGTTCCAACGCCTGCAAAAACACGTTCCCCAGGCTCGCGAGGTGCCGTTTCCGGAACCGGGCGATCGAGCGAAAATCCGGTGCCTGCTGCGCGGCCAACCAACGAAAAGCGACCACGTCCACACAGACCCGCTCCAACTCCCGTGACGAGCGAACCCCGACGCAATACCCGTAAAGCAGCACGCGGACCATCAGCCGAGGGTCATAAGGCGGCTGGCCCTTCGACTTCGCGTAGGACGCGTAGAACTTCTTCAGGTCAATTTGAGTTTCGACGATGTCGGCGATGAAACGAGAGAGGTGGTTCTGCGGCAGCCACTCATCCAAAGACGGTGGAACCAACATCACGGCCGCCGGCTCGAACGCCCGGAACCGCTTGTTCACGCCGGCGCCAGCCTCGACTCCGTCGTCCATGACCAGGTCAACATGTTCGAGTTCTGTCGCGGGAAACAAACCATCAAAATCGCTCATAAGCAATTTTCCCAGACCAACAACCCCAGCCCAGGAAATCCGTCGGCGTTTTAAACTTCGCCGTTACTGACCCACGCTCCTAGTATCCCAATTGACCAACGCGACGCGGCAGGCAGGGAGAACGGTGCGAAGAACGACTCGGTTTCTGAGCGTGGTGACCGCAGCCAGCATGTGTTTGCTCTTGCTGACTGGCTGCGTGCCGGGACAATCCATCGACAGCCTGGCCAAACAACCCGAAGCCGCATTGACCTACCCCGGCAGCACCGATGTCCGGATCAACAATGACCCGGGACGGGTTCAATTCGGCCTCGATGGCGGCGACGTGGCCGTCACCGGTATATCCGGGACGACAACCCACACGCAACGCGAGGTCATCGCCTTCTACTCGCGGGCGCTGGCAGCGAACGGCTGGACACAAACCACGGACACTCCCGGTGCCCATACGGAAGCGGGACTGCCATCTCACTGGATCAGTTGGGACAGGACGAAGCTTCATCTCGGCTATCTCGTTGAGGCTTGGACCGAGGGTGCAACCACGAAGTACTACACACAGCTGCGATCGTTTCGGTGATCCGTTGGATTCGGGGTCTGTCAAGTTTTCGGTGTAACTGGGTTTGATTTTTAGTTGTCGCGGATGGAGAGTCGGCCGTTGAAGGTGATGTCGAAGGCGTTGAGGGCTGCCTTCCATCGTTGGGTCCAGCGGGCTCGTCCTTGGCCGGTGGGGTCCAGACTCATCACGGCCAGGTAGACGCATTTCAGGGCGGCTAGCTCGTTGGGGAAGTGGCCGCGGGCGCGGACGGCTTTGCGGATCCTCGCGTTGACGGACTCGATCGCGTTCGTCGTGCAGACGATCCGGCGGATCTCGGCATCGAACTGCAGGAACGGCACGAACTCGGCCCAGCTCGACTCCCACATCCGCACGATCGCCGGGTACTTCTTCCCCCACGCCTCGCCGAACTCAAGGAAGCGTTCCTCGGCCGCGTCGACAGTCGCGGCGGTATAGACCGGCTTCAGGGCCTTCGCTATCTTGTCCCAGTCCTGCCGGGCGGCGTAACGGAAACTGGCCCGCAGCAAGTGCACGACACAGGTCTGGGTGATCGCTTCAGGCCACACGGCCCCGATCGAGTCCGGGAGGCCTTTCAGTCCGTCGCAGACGACCATGCACACGTCCCGGACACCCCGGTTCTTGATCTCGGTCAACACCTGCAGCCAGTACTTCGCTCCCTCGCCACCATCCCCGGCCCAGAGCCCGAGGATGTCGCGGTTGCCCTCGATCGTCACGGCCAGGGCTACGTAGATCGGCCGGTTCGCGACCTGCCCGTCGCGGACTTTGACGTGGATCGCGTCGATGAAAATCACCGGATACACCGGGTCAAGAGGCCGGTTCTGCCACTCCGTCATGCCCTCGAGCACGCGGTCGGTGATCGTGGAAATCGTCGTCTTAGACACCTCGGCCCCATACACCTCAGCCAGGTGAGCGCTGATATCGCCGTGGGTCAGCCCGCGCGCCGACAGCGACAACACCAGCTCGTCCACCCCGGTCAAGCGCCGCTGGTGCTTACGCACGATCTGCGGCTGGAACGAACCGTCCCGGTCTCGCGGCACCTCGATCGGGACCGGGCCGATATCCGTCAGGACCGTTTTCGTCCGGGACCCATTCCGTGCGTTCGAGGCCGACCCGGACCTCTCGTGCTTCTCGTAGCCGAGGTGATCGGTGATCTCGCCCTCGAGTGCGGATTCCAGGACCATCTTCGTCAGCTGGCCCAGCAACCCTTTCTCGCCCGTCAGCGCGAGACCCTGTTCCCGGGCCCGTCCGACCAGCTGGTCCACGAGCCGGCCATCCACCACGTCCTCCTGCTTCACCGTCGCCACGGCTTCGTCCTCCATCACGTCAAGAATCACATCAGTCATCAGGCACCTCCATTGTTAGGAGTTACACCGAAAATCGTATAGTCCCTGGATTCGCGGTCTAATTATAAAGCCATGCCCGTTGATCTCCGCGTCGGAGTAGAGAAGAGGCAACGCTGCGGCGGGATGGACGAAATCTGGCCGCGGATCTGTCGCGCTAGCCGTTCCCCTTACGGGCGGTTGATGGTGGGCATCGCCTCGACCGGTGCTGGTCCATCTGCACTGTCCTCGGCGGAGCGTGTGGGCTTGACGCGATTCAGGCGTGTTCGCACGGCGATGCCAGCGCAGAGGATGACGGCGGTGCCGCCGATGATGGTCTGCCAGGTGAGTTGTTCGTGGAGGATGAGTGCGGCCCAGAGGATGCTGAGGACGGGTTGGGTGAGTTGTACCTGGCTGACCTGGGCCATGGGCCCGATCGCCAGTCCGCGATACCAGGCGAAGAATCCCAGGAACATGCTCACCACTCCGAGGTACGCGAAGGCCGCCCATTGGGTGAGCGTGCCGGTAGGTGGCTGGTCAACGATGGCAATTGTCGTCAGGGTGACCATGAGGGGAGCGGCTAGAACGAGGGCCCACGATACGGTTTGCCACGCTCCGATCTCGCGCGCGAGCAGGCCTCCTTCGGCGTAACCGATGGCCGCGGCCATGACAGCACCGAACAGGAGCAGGTCTGACCATTGCAAGCGGATGCCTTCGCCTCCCTGCAGGGACGCGAAGGCTACGGCCACCATGGCTCCGACGGTGGCCATGATCCAGAACGAGAGCGGTGGTCGCTCTTTTCCCCGGATGACAGCCATGACGGCCGTCGCGGCCGGCAGGAGCGCGATGACCACGGCGCCGTGACTGGCTGACGCCGCCGTGAGGGCAAAGGATGTCAGGAGGGGGAAGCCGATGACGACACCACCCGCAACGACGGCGAGGCGAGACCACTGGTGGCCGCGCGGAAGGCGTTGCCGCGTGATGATCAGGGCGGCCGTGGCGAGCACGGCAGCGACGACAGCGCGGCCGGATCCGATGAACAGGGGAGCCATGCTCTCGACGGCCACGCGGGTGAAGGGCACGGTGAAGGAAAACGCGGCGACACCGAGAAACCCCCAGGCGAGGCCGGCCCGTGAGGGTGATAGCGGTGCGGACATCCGATTGATAGCGCTATTATGATCTGACATGGATAACGATAGCAGTTTTCGGATTGTGGCCGCACTGCATGAGTGGATCGCGGGCCGGGCGCCGGGCGCCCGGCTGCCCACCAGCCGGATGCTCGTCGTCGAGTATGGGGCGAGCCCGGTGACGGTGCAGAAAGCCATCCGGACTCTTGTGGGGCAGGGCTTGATCGAAACCCGGCCCGGCGCCGGCACCTTCGTTCGCGCAGTGCGTACCGCTCGGCCGCTCGACTTTAGCTGGCAGACCGCCGCGATGCGTTCGCCAAACAGCCACCTCGGCGCGTTGAATCCTGCGCTACGTGCCGCTCCACAGGGGAGCATTGCTCTGCATTCCGGGTATCCCGACCGGGAGCTGTTACCGGAACGATTGCTCCGGTCGGCGCTGGCTCGCGCGGCCCGAAGCGAGGCGGCTCTGACGCGTTCACCGGTCGCGGGGCTTCCGGAGCTGCAGTCCTGGTTCGCCGGGGAGCTCGGTTCTGCGACACCGGTCGGCGTGACTCCGCCCCTGCCGAGCGATGTCATCGTACTCCCGGGAAGTCAAAGTGGTCTGGCCACGATCTTTCGTGCCCTGGCCACCGCTGGAGCGCCGCTGCTGATGGAATCGCCCACGTACTGGGGCGCGATCCAGGCTGCGGCTCAAGCCGGGGTTGACGTGGTCCCGGTTCCCTCAGGACCCGAGGGGCCCGATCCCGATGACCTCGCTCGGGCGTTCCAGGAAACTGGTTCGCGGGTCTTCTATGCACAGCCGACCTATGCGAACCCGACGGGCGCACAGTGGTCAGAGTCCACCACGACGCAGATCCTCGACGTCGTTCGGGCGCACGGCGCCTTCCTGGTCGAGGACGATTGGGCCCATGACTTCGGCATCGATACCGACCCGCAACCGGTCGCCGCGCGCGATGACGCCGGCCATGTCGTCTATGTGCGATCCCTCACCAAGAGCGTCTCGCCGTCGCTGCGCGTGGCGGCGATCA
Source organism: Cryobacterium sp. GrIS_2_6 (assembly GCF_035984545.1). Classification (NCBI taxonomy): domain Bacteria; kingdom Bacillati; phylum Actinomycetota; class Actinomycetes; order Micrococcales; family Microbacteriaceae; genus Cryobacterium; species Cryobacterium sp. GrIS_2_6. The sequence goes on along the minus strand of NZ_JAXCHP010000001.1, from coordinate 2,937,062 downwards.
TTGCCCGGGGTCCCGCCAAAGAACGCATTCTCGCCGACCGCAGTGCAGAATCGATGTACGTCAGCGGGATCCTTCAAGCCGCAGTGCTCGACGTCGTCACCCAACCGGGGTGGCAGACGCACCTGCGCAACCTTCGCCCGCAACTGCGGGCCCGGCGAGACCTGTTACTGACGAGTCTGCGCGAACACGCACCCGACGTGCACATCGCCACCGTTCCGGCGGGCGGTCTGAATTTGTGGGCGCGCCTGCCGGATGGGACGAATCTCGAGCGGCTGGTCGCAGACTGCGAAGCCGCGGGGGTCCTGATCGGTGCCGGCTCGAGTTGGTTCCCGGCCGAGGCCACCGGCCCCTTCATGAGGCTCAACTACTCCGGACCCAACCCCGGGGCATTCCCCGACGGAGCCCGCATCATCGGCCAAGCACTTTTGTCCAATTACTGACGGTGCCCCTGACCCGCGAGCGCGTCTGCTCGAACGCACCGCGCATAGTTGGCGACCGCGGGACTACTGTCTCACCTGCCCCGTAGGGGGTTGGCCAATTGGTCTTCCTCTTCCGTGGCGCTTCACTCAGGGGCGAGTATCGTCCATGACGTGGAAACCTCCTCGCAGCGGTCTGCGCGATTGCACGCCAGCAGCCAAGCGCTCTGGCGGATGGCCAAGTTCGGGTGGGGCCTGGCGCTCCTGATACTTGTCCTCTCAATCGTCGAGCTCTTCCTCACCTGGCCACAGGGAATTGTGCAAGTGACACGGTACGTAGCGTTGGCTCCGGCCGTCATAGCTTCAGGCTTCTGGGGAGGGTCGAGAGCGCGCGAGCGGGATTCTTTGATCGCCGAGGTGGAAGGTGACGAGCCTCCGATTGACGAATAGTGCGCCGTCGTATTCGACGTCCGGCTAACGGGCGCGGACTTCAACGAGGTATCTGGATTCTGGGCAGATCGCCCCGCGCTCGAGAAGTACTCTGGAACGCATGATGCCTGCGTTGCCGATCCTCATCTCTGCGACATCGCCGACGTCCGCTGAAGCCAAGGATGTGTCGTTTCGGTACTACGAAGACATTGTGGGTCGCTACCATGGGCGACCTGCATCACGGCAGGAGATTTTGGATGCCCAGGCCGGGTACTCCAGTGATGACCTTGTCGCACCACGGGGGATTCTTTTACTCGCCCGTCAAGGGCTCACGGTTCTCGGCTGCGCAGGATTGCGGGTTCGCCCCGGCGAGATCGGCGAGGTGACGAGAGTCTTCGTGGAACCGACGGCACGAGGTAAGGGCGTGGGACGCCTGCTCATGGAGGAACTGGAGCGCGAATCCCGCGAACTGGGACTGGATGCGTTGCGGTTGGACACGCGAACCGACCTCGTCGAGGCGCGACGCCTGTACGCGTCGCTTGGCTTCATCGAGGGGGAAGCGCACAATACGGACCCCTACGCGAACCACTGGTTCCGCAAAGAACTGCTGTGAAGTCATGACAGGCGCGGACAGCACGCCAGGCCCCGGACCGGTTCCGGAGCTTCTTGTCACCTCTCTTGAGGAGAGTTTAGATTTCTGGTGCCGTCTCTGCGGATGTGAGATGCTGTATGACCGCCCCGAGGAGGGGTTTTCCTACATCACCAGTGGCACGGCACACATGATGCTCGAGCAAAGGGGCGTGGGGGCGAAACTGGGTGCCAGCTGCGTTGGATCTGCCTTTGGGTCGCGGCGTCAATTTCCAGATCTCCGTAGCGTCGATTGACCCGATCGTAGGTGCTCTGGAGCCGGAGACGAAGTGGTACCGGACAGGCCAGACCGGGGCTGGCGTAGTTCAGTTTCTCGTGCAGGACCCGGATGGGTACTTGATCCGATTCCAAGCATCGCTGGGCCGAAGGTCTGTCGCCCTTGTCGTGTAAGGGGTTCCGCTTGCGGGCATCTCACCTGGTCATCGCTCCGATGCCTGATCCAGTCGCCTGGGCGCCCGTTCAACGTCCGGCTTGCGGGCATTGTAGGGACGCCAACATCACGATGTGTCTGATTATGTGTGAGCGACCTTCGGTCCACGGATTTGACCCTGCACTATGGTGCAGGGTCAACAGTGGGGGAATGACTTCCTCGGCTGTTCGAAACACTGTCCGCATATCCGCTTTCTACGATCTGATTGTCACTGCTGGCTTCGCATTGCCGTTCACAGCACCAGCTCTCTTCGAAGGATTCGGAGCGCTTCAGGTAGCCCTTGGGCTCCCTGGTTCAGTGCCCGATGCGGGCGATGTGTTTACCCTGATGTTCGCCAACTTGATGGGATCGCTGGTGGTGGTGTGGTCGGTGTTCAGGCTTGCGCGCCCATCGAGGGCAGCAGGCGCCGCGGACACTGCAGCAAGGTTCCTTTTCTCGCTCGGGATGGCGGCAGCCCTGATTCACGGCGCGTCGCCGCTCGTGCTTGGCATGCTCATCCTCGAGGTGGTGTGGGCTATCGTGCAGGGAGCTGTCATGGCCTCCGCCCGCCTTCCAGTAGTGGCTTAGAGTCGGCTTGTGCTAATAGCAGAACTAGCCCTGCGAGCCGGGGTTAAAATATCTACGGTTAGGTTCTACGAGCGAACAGGTGTCCTCGCGAAGCCAGAGCGGACAAACAGTGGATACCGCGACTATCGCGACTCCGATGTCCGCCGAATGCGCTTTCTTCGTCGCGGCCAGGAACTTGGTTTCACTTTGGCCGAGTTGCACGAATTCGACCGCTTCTCACAGACAGTACGTGCCGGGAGCGTGACGGCTGGCGACGTCGCGGAGGTTGCTGCGCAAAAGCTCCGCGAGATCGATGAAAAGATCGCTGACCTCCAGCGCACGAGCCTCGCCATCAAGGGACTTCTTGAAGTGCAGTGCGTTGATGCATCAGTGCCTTGCCCAATTGTCAGCGCCCTCGCCGGCCAATAGGGAGACTCCCGCACTAGCGCGCATGAGTGAGAGTGACAGTGCCCGTTGAGCGATCCCCGTGCGTGGTCTTGACCCCGGAGAGTGGACACGGGTTAAGCGGCGAGTTGGATTTCTGCGGCCTGTGACGAGTATTGCATCTCGAACTCCACTGGGGTGACCTGCCCGATCGAGGAGTGGCGCCGGCGGCGGTTGTAACGGTCCTCGATCCAGTCCGCGACGCCTTGGATCGCGCGGGCCCGGGTGGGCCAAACCCGGCGGTAGGAGAACTCGGTTTTCAATGTCGCGAAGAAGCTCTCGGCCATGGCGTTGTCCCAGCAGATCCCGGTGTAGCCCATCGACCGGGTGATGCCGTTCTTGGCCGCGAACAGAGTGATCTGTTCCGACGCGTATTGGGCAGATTCAACCGGTGGAAGATCACCGTCGCCGGGCGGTCTCCGCGCAGCACCATGGCCATCGTGAGGGCGTCCTGGATGAGGTCGGTGCGTATGTGGTCCGCGATAGCCCAACCGATCACACGGCGGCTGTGAGCGTCGATGACGGTCGCCAAATACACCCACCCCTCCCACGTCCTCAGATAGGTGATATCGCCGACCCAGACCTGGTTCAGCGCCCCGGTATCCCACTGCCGTTCCACAGCATCGACCGGGTAGGCGTCAGCGTGATCGATGATGGTGGTCGTCTTCCACTTCTTCGGGCAAATGCCCACCAAACCCAGGCGCCGCATGGTCGCGGCGACGGTTTTGCGGGAGATGACCTCCCCGTCCGCTCGGAGATCGGCCAGGATCCTGGGGGCGCCGTAGACCTCGTCGGAATCGCCGTGAAAGAAAGCGACTTTCTGCTCGATGTGCACCCGCCGGATCGCCGCCGGCGACGGCACCCGGCCGGCCCAGGCGTAGTAGTCCGACCGGGACACCTCGAGGAGACGGACCATGCGGGTGATGGTGAAGTTGGTCCTCTCCGCCAGCATCAGTTCGAACGCTTGCCGTTCGTATCCGATGCTTCCTGGGCGAAGAAGATGGACGCTTTTTTCAAGAACGCCCTGTCCATCTTGAGGTCCGCGTTCTCTTTCCGTAGCCGCAGCAGCTCGGCCCGCTCAGACTCCGTCACTTCGGTTTGTCCGGTCTCGTTGCGGGCCTTGAACGCGCTCACCCAGCGGCCCAGCGTGGCCTCGTTGATCCCGAGCTCTCGCGCGACGGTCGCGACCGCTCTGCCGGTAGTCAAAATCAGCTTCACGGCCTCGTCTTTGTACTCAGGAGTGAACTCCCGACGTGATCTTGCCATAGTGAACATTCTCTCTTGTGAGGTGTCCACTCCCCGGGGTCAGGGCCACAGTGTTTACCTCGATGATCCGAAGTGACAGGGAAAAACGTGAACAGAACATCTCGGCTCCTGAGCGCGGCGACCGCCGCCAGTATCTGCATGCTGCTGCTGGCGGGCTGCGTGCCCGGACAATCCATCGACAGTCTGGCCAAACAACCCGAAGCCGCATTGACCTACCCTGGCAGCATCGATGTCCGGACCAACAAGGTCCCAGGACGGGTTCAATTCGGGCTCGACGGCGGCGACGTGGACACGACTGGTATATCCGGGACAACGACGCACTCACCACGCGAGGTCCTCGCGTTTTACTCTCGCGAGCTGGTGGCCAACGGCTGGAAACAGGTCGATGAGGAGCCCTACGGCACAACGGAGTCGGGACGACCAGCGCCTGCGAGACAATGGGAGAAGACGGGGCTCCAGCTCGGCTATTTCGTCGCAGCAACGACGGAGGGTGAAGCAACGAAGTACGAAACTATCCTTGAATCGTTGCGGTAGTTCGTTATTCGCGGTCGGGAAAGACCATGCCCCTTCAGATTCAACTCAGGGGTGCGAAAGACGTTGTGCCGTTCTGAGAAAGAAGGATCACACCACCGTGGAACCGTCCCGCAAGGGGTTCCGATGTGACACAACATCGGCACTCTTGGCAATCGCGCGGAGAGGCCGCGAATTCGTCGCGCTGGAGGTCCCGTCTTACGGGCACATGGCTCGACCCTACCTAGACTCGACCGCATGGTCAACAAGGTCAGCACCGCGGCGTACTCACGCCGAGCAAGGGAGTACACCGAACTCTTGGGGTCGATGGCTGCCGTGCACCCATCCGATCTCCAACTCGTTTCCCAGTGGGCCAGCGATGTCGACGGGGAAATAGTCGATGCTGGGTGTGGTCCAGGTCATTGGACCAACTTCCTCGCGGAGCAAGGCTATGTTGCTCGCGGAGTCGATTTGGTGCCCGAGTTCGTCACGTACGCCACGAATACCTTTCCTGGCGTGAGCTACACGCTTGGCAGTCTCGACTCGCTCGACGCCGACACGGGCTCCATTGGCGGGATCCTCTCCTGGTACTCCCTCATTCACTACGAGCCCGAGACGATACAGATTCCTCTCCAAGAGTTCAGCCGCGCGCTCAAATCCGGTGGCACGCTGCTTGTCGGATTCTTCGAAAGCCAGACGGTCGAGGAATTCGCCCACGCCGTCACGCCGGCCTACCGCTGGCCCGTGGATGACCTCGGTGCCGAGTTGAACGCGACCGGTTTCGACGTGGTCGAATCGCACGTCCGGAAGACCGCCGGCCAGCGCCCGGTGGCAGCTATCGTCGCCCGACGTCGCGATGCCCGCTGAGGGATAGGAGGTACTAGCCAATGTTCGGCTTTCCCTTTTCATCGCGTCAGCCCCGAAGAACGTCAGGGACTGACGTCAGCGTCGCAGTCTCGTTGGCCGTCCTTCAGGTCTTGATCGCGGTGATCCTCACCCTCATTTCTCTCGTGGAGCAGTTCAACGTCGACGCCTGTGGGTTCTCGCGCCACTGCGACTTTGGCCTCCTGACAAGATCAGTTTTTGTCACACCGCTTGCCGCGGTCGGCGCGCTGCTCATTGAGGGTGTCGCCGTCGTCCTTCTGGTCCGCCGTGGCAGTCGTATCTGGTGGGTGCCGGCTGTCGGCATAATGGTGGTGATAGGGGGCTACGTGGTTGCCCACGTGCTCAATGCTGTGGCCACGGGAGTTGCATAGGCCGTTCGGCTACCGCTCGGCGGCGATGAGCAACCTCGTCAGGTCATTGGAGAGCGACACGTGGCGCATCCGGACCATTCCACCTGAACAGGGTCAGATGCCACAGCCCGGGGCGTTTGCGCGAAGGATCGACGAGGCCATTCGCTCCAAGGGCCTCCAGCCGCCGGCGGACCTGCCACGAAGAGGGTTCGTCTCCAGCCTTCGCAATGTCCTGCCAGGGCGCGACTGCGTCCGCAAGGTCGATACCGTGTCTTCGGGCCAGCTCCCTGATCGAGAGGCCCTCCACGCGCGCATCACGTCTGATCCGCGCGAACAACTCCACCCGAAACTCCATCCGAAACCTCCACCTTGAGCAACGAAAACACGTTGCAACAACGGTGGAGGTGGGTCCCGCTTAGATTGCCCTGGTGGGTCCGAATAACACTGCCATAGTCAATTCTCCGCCGAGGTAAGCACCATGTCTGCAGCTGGGGGAGTGAGGGCGAGTTCGCTTTGCCTCGTCTCCTGGTACGGGACACGCCAAGCCGAAACGCTGCGCAGGGCGCCGGTGATGCAGCCGCGGGGCAAATGAAAAACTCCGGGTCCGCCAACGCGAAGTACCGGAGTTCTCAATTCTTGGCCCAAGTAACATGAAACAGCGGTCATCAAGGGCTTGCGGATCAATCGTAGTTCGGAGGGCGGTGTCCCTCAGGAACACGGATTGAAGCGGTAGTTGCTCGTTTGGTCAAAGCGGGTGGAGGTTGGAATCTGGTCGTCGAGCATTTCGGCGAAGAGGCCCCGCCGCGACTTTCGGGCGGGGCCTCTCGTTGCGGAGACGTCAGGTTGTCGGCACGTGCCAGGCTTGTGTGGAGAGCCCATTGCAGTCGTATATCTGCAGTTGAGTTCCATTGGTCGTAGCTGCGCCCGGGTCGTCGAGGCATCGTCCAGACTGCGGGTTATAGAGCGACCCGTCGGCTCGTGCCACCCACTGTTGGCCCCCGACGCCGTTGTTGCATCCCCAAAGCTCGACCTTCGCGAAGTTAGCGGTACCGTTGCCGGTGATGTCGAGGCATTTATCGAAGGCTCGGATGGTGCCGTCGGACTCGAGCGACCATTGTTGCCCAGTTGCGACGCCGCAGTCGTAGAGCTGAACCGCGTTGCCTTGAGCTGACGTGTTGTTGTTCACATCGAGGCACTTAGCTACACTTCCTGGGCCGGTGATTGGTCCGGTCGCGCTCGGAAGATTCGCGGTGGCGAACCGCGTCTCGCATTTGCCGCTCGCAATATGGGTGCCCGCCAGCATGATGAAGCTCGACCCCGTGGTCGCGGCCAGGAGCGGTGAGCTGTAGCCTGCGCAGGCAGTTTCTCCGGCGTCGTATCCGCCGGTAGGTGCCACCGTCACTGCCGTCGTGATCTCCTTCCATGTACCAATCCCAAGGTTTTTATTGATGAGCAAAACGTGGCCGGATTCCGGAAGCACGGTGAGGGCCCCGTCATTTCCTGCGACGACTCGCTGTCCTGAGACGATGAGTGTGCCGTTGGCTCCGCCTGCGGGCGACCATGTCAGGTACGGAGTATGCAGCAGGAAGCGAGAATCACTCGTCTGAATGCGCGTGCCGAGGCTTCCTGGATTCCAGGTCACACCGTCGGTCGATGTCTTAATGTAGACGTCGCACGCCTGGTCCGGATCGAAACCGTTCTTGCAGTCCTCGTAGCTCATCGCGTAGCTGCCGTTTGGTAGGTTGACGACGGTAGCCATGCCAGGACGTTGCACGCCGTCCTGGATTGCTACGTCGTAGACCTCGCTTCCCCACGTTGCACCGCCATCTGTGGATGAAACGTGCGCGAGTACCTGGTTGTAGTTGTTCGATGAGGGTCGCTCGTCCGAGAAGTAGCAGACGAGATTACCGTTGCTCGCGACGTTGAATTCCGGTTCCCAGATGCCGTGCATGATTGTGTTGGGTGTGCCGGTTTCGCTCGTGCACGAGCTCCGGTAGGTCCAGGTCACGCCTTGGTCTTTTGAGATGAACACCTCGACGGACTGCTGCGTGTAGTCACCGTGGTTCCAAGCGGTTCCGGCTGCCAGAAGCGTGCCAGCGGGAAGGTCGCCTTTCGCGCTTGGTAGTTCGTAGAGGGTGGGACCGTCGAGATCCCAGCCGTGCAGCGTATCCGTGACGGTACCGATCGGCGAAGCCGTCCAGCTCACGCCGTTGTTGGTCGACCGGTAGAGGGGAAAGTTTGCTTTCGTCGTTCCGGCACCCGAGTGCGCGAATGTCGCGATCATGGTCCCGTTCGACGAGCCGGAGTGGGCGAGACGGATGACGCGGGGATAGCTCGCGTCTTCACTCGGGTTGGCTGAAGAATTGGGTGTGTAGAGGGTCCCGCTCGAGGTGGTGGCAGCGAATGCTGCGCCTCCCCCAAGAGCGAGGCCGCTTGCCAGGAGGGCAAGCGCCGTGATGGTCACAGCGACCAGCGTCCGAGCGTCTGTGCGCCATTTGGGGCATTGCCGTACTCTATTTTTCATTTTGAACTCCTCGTTTGCGTCGTTGCAGTGATGGGATGAATGGACCCTCCCGTGGGGAGGCCGGCGAATTCGGCAGTTACTGAGCGTCTCGTTCGAGCGGCCCGGCATCGACGAACGTGCGTGCCTTGATGGCACCCTGCTCGTCCACGATCCAGAGGTGGAGCCTCGCAGAGGTCATAGCCGGCGCTGGTAACGAAAGCTTGACTGCATCGGAGATTTGGAACGGGTGAGCGAAGACGGGAGCTTCGGTGACGGAATGGGAGATATTTGGGCCGAAGGGCGTCCCGCTTTGAACCCAGGCCGCGCGCACTTGTCCAGTAAGAGGCTTCCGGCCGTGGTGGGACACGCGCACATCCAGGATGAGTGGCACTGTTGGGGTTGCGATGTCGGTTCCTGCCTCCCTGGGAACGAGGTCAACCACGATCACAGTTTCGGCGTTTGCGTCGGCCGGGTCCAGGCCGCCGAGGTCCTTGCTTTTACGGTCGGCGGTGAACAGGCCCGCAGACTCGTGCTCGACATCGGCCAGTTCGGTATAGACGTAGCCCGCGAACCTATCGTGTCGTCGGATCTCCTGCGTCTGCCACCTCACGTGCCAGGCTCGTTCGAGGCTGGTGAATCCGCCCCCGAATTCGCTGTTGAGGAGGGGTACGCCGCTACGGGGTTGCTCGTTGTCGCCATAGATCGACTTGTCAACGATGTGGGCCGGTCCCAGTGGCACAGGGAACGACTCGCGCTCACCCGAGGCGATCGCCGCGACATTGGCCGCCCACGACGCCGGGTTCTCGTCGTAGTAGTGCCAGTCCATGAGGTCGGTCTTGACGTGCTCCCAGCCAGAGTTCTCGACGATGGGTCGACTGTGGTCGAGGGCTGCGAGCTGATCGTATGCGCGGCGGGCCGCGTCGGCTTTTGCGGGGTCTCCGGGGATGTCCCAGTCCAGACCCCACTCCTCGTTGTACAGGCCCCAGATAATGATGCTCGGGTGGTTGCCGTCGCGCTTGACCATCTCCGGTATTTGCGCCTCGAAGTTCACCGTGGCTTCCTCGCTGAATCGGCTCGTGCTGGCCGGTTCCGCCCAGATGAGCATGCCGAGCGTGTCCGCCCAGTGCAGCCAGCGCGGCTCTTCGAACTTGAGGTGTTTGCGCACGAGATTGAAACCAGCCTGCCGGGCGAGATCGAGGTCGTGCACGAGTGCAGCGTCATCGGGCGCGGTAATGCCGGAGGTCGACCAGTAGCCCTGGTCTAACACTCCGCGAAGGTAGAATCGCTCGCCGTTGAGGTAAAGGTCCTCGCCGAGTCGTTCGATCGAGCGCAACCCGCCTGTGACGACGACAAGATCGTCGCCGACTCGCACGTCGAGCGCATAGAGGTGCGGGTCGATAGGCGACCACAAGCGGGGTGAGTCGATCGGTAGAAAGCCGGAGGCGCGACCGTGCTCGTCGGTAACCACTTCGAGATCGCCGATGCTCACGCGGGCACGCGCGGCCTCGTCGCCCGCGACCTGCACGGTGACCTCAAACCCCGTCAGTGAGTCGCCTCTCAGTGAGACAGATTCAGCGTAGGTGCGGCCGCGTGCTTCGATCCACACGCTTTGCCAGATGCCGGAGCTTGCCATGAACGAGACGCCGTCGTAGTCGTCGCGGGGAAGTGATCGTTGCTTGCCGTGCGGGATCGAGCGCTTATCGGAGGGCGCCGTTACGTCCACGAGCAGCGTCGCGCTCGAACCTGCGGCGAGGTAATCCGTGATATCGAACTCGAACGAGGTGTACCCGCCTGTGTGCTCGCCGACTTTTGCCCCATCGATGGACACCCGCGTCTCGTGGTGCACGGCGCCGAAGCAGACGAACACCCGGGCGCCGGCCCAGGAGTGGGGGATGGTTAGTTCGCGTGAGTAGCTGGCTTGTTCGAGCCAGGTGCGGGCGATGCCCGACGCCTCGGTCTCCCAGGCGAACGGCACGGTGATGCTCTCCTCGCCGTCGAGGCTTGAGAACGCCCACTGGCCGTTGAGTGATTCCCAGCGATTCGACCGGTCGAAGTCGGGTCGAGGGTACTCAGGTTTGGGTACCGACGGCAGTTCTGAAGACATGCGAATGGAGCCTTTCGGGGTGATGATGGTCATGGTCAGCCTTTGACGCTTCCGGCGAGGATGCCGTTGATGAAGTGCTTCTGCAGAAGCACGAAGATGATGAGTAGGGGGATGAGTGCGACGGAGGACGCGGCGAGGAGTTCGCCCGTTACGTGCGCATAGTCGGCGCCGATCTTGTTGCCGCTGATGTTTTGGGCGAGGGTCGATAGGACCACCTGGAGCGTCTGCATCCGGTCGCCCGTGGTGATAACGACGGGCCAGACGAAGTCGTTGTAGATGTTCATCACAGTCAGCACGGCGAGGCCAGCGATCCCGGGTCGGATCACCGGAAGCACGATGCGCCAGAAGATACCGAACTCCCCGCACCCGTCGACGCGGGCCGCATCGAGTAGTTCGTCGGGCACGGCGCTGATCACCTGCCGCATCCAGAAGATCGCGAACGCGTCCACGGAGCCGGGCAGCACGAGGGCCTGGTAGGTGTTGACCCAGCCGAGCTCTTTCATTTCGAGCAGTAGCGGGATGATGAGCACGATTGTTGGGAGCATAAGTGTCAGCAGTACGGCCCCGAAGAAAAAGTTCTTGAACCGGAACTCGTATTTGGCGAACGCATACCCTGCCAGTGGTGCGAAGAACAGTGTGATCAGGCCCTTGGAGAAGAGCACTATGGCGGTGTTGAAAAAGCCGGAGAGGATCGGCACGTCGGTGAACATCTGCGTGTAGTTGTCGAGCGTGAACGTGCCTGGGTTGAATCCCAGTGGGTCGGCGATGATGTCGTTGGCCGGTTTGAATGCCGAGACGAGGGCCCAAGCCACCGGTGCCAGAAAGCCCGCGGTAAGGAGGATCAAGAAGACCTGGGATACGATCTGCGGCTGGAACCGCCGTGTCCGGAAAACGGATGCCGTCCTCATGTCAGTCCTTCGCTCTCAGCAGCCGCACGAACCCGAGCGACAGCGCCATCACGATGATCACGAGCAGGAACGAGTTGGCCGCTCCCGTGCCGAGATCTGCGACGGTGATGTGGTTGTACAGGTAGAGGCCGGCCGTCGTGGTTGAGCCATACGGGCCACCCTTGGTAACGACGTACGGTTCGGCAAACATTTGGAATACCGCGAGAGTCTGCAACACGACGATGAACATGATCGTCCGTCGGATCAGGGGGACAGTGATGCTCCAGAGCTGCCGGAACGGCGATGCCCCGTCAAGCTCCGCGGCCTCGTATACCGTCGTGTCGATGGACTGCAGGCCGGATATCACGATGATGACCACAAATCCGGTCGTCTTCCAGAGGAATAGGAGCGCGAGCGTTGGTTTCGACCACTCGCTCGTTGTTAACCAACCGACGTCTGGAAGCCCGACTAGGTTCAGCAGCCCGTTGATGACCCCGTAGCGCTGGTCGAACAGTACGATCCAGATCTGGGCGATCGCAACGAGGGGTGTGACGAAGGGCACGATGAACGCCGTGCGGTAGAAACCGCGAGCACGGATGCGAGTGCTGTTGAGGAGGACCGCTGCGAGCACGCCCACGCCCAGTTGCGCCGGGATGATCAAGAGCCAGAGCACACCCGAGTTGGCCAGCGACGCCCAGAAGTCCGGGTTCGAAAGCAGGTAGGTGTAATTGCCCCAGCCCACCCAGTCCGCGGTACCCGACCCGCGCCAGTTGGTTAAGCTCAGCCGGAACGTGAACACCAGCGGGTAGATCGAGAACGCGGCAAAGATCGCGACGAACGGAAAAATGAAGAGGTAGGGCGCCGACTTCCGTCGCAGCAGGGACCAACGCGGTCCCCGCTGCGACGATCGCGGAGCCGTACTTGACGCCTTCAAGGCGGTCGTGACGGTCATGGAGCTGCTTTCTCGCGTGGGTGAAGAGGTGTTACTTGTTGCGGTCGACCAGGTTCGTTTGGATCTGATCGGTCGATTGCTGGATCACCTCGTCGGGTGTCATCTGCCCGTCGAGCATCTTCTGCAAGTTGTTACCGAGATAGTTGACGGCGCTCGCCCACCAGGTGGGGGTGGGGGTGCCACCTGGGATCTGGTTGCCCGCCTCGATAGCGGTCTTCCAGAGGTCTTGTCCGCCCATGGCGTCGATGGTGCCGAACAGCGGTGTGTTCGGATCAGCGGCCGCCTTGTAGCTGGGTACCGACGTATTCAGACCCTTCGGGTAGACGGAGTTCGGCCCGTAGACAGCCGTGTATCCGTTCTTGTCGTACATCAGGAAGTTGTAGAACAAGGCCGCAGCTTTCGGGTTCTTCGCGGCCTTGGGGATGACGAACGACGAGCCACCCATCGCGCCCGAGTGGGCTCCATCTGCCGTCCAGGACGGTAGCGGCATGGCCCGCCAATTGCCCGAAGTCTTTGGGAGTAGTTGCTGCGGGGCAAAGTCGAACCAAATCGACCATGGGTAGAACACCTGCTGGCCGGAATCGAGCGTCTGCACGTCCGTGGGCCCGAGGTACTCCGCACGCGTGCCGAGCTTCTCTTTCTGAACGGTATCGAGCCACGTGAGGATTTGCTTATACTCGGGCGAATCAAGGCGCAACTTTCCCGATGCGTCGGTCATGCTCGTGCCTTGCTGGCTCGCGAACATCTCAAGCCACAATTGCCCCAGGAAGGCGCTCTGTTCGAGGTGTATTGGACCCGACGACGGATCGGCGGCTTTAACTTTCTTGGCAGCGGTGAGCAGGTCGTCGTAGGTCTTGATGCCTGCCGGATCGATTCCATCCTTTTCGAGCACGCTCGCGTTGTAGAAGAGAAGACCGGGGTCCAGATCGAACGGGATGCCGTAGATTCCGCCATTGAGCGAGTTGACGTCGACCTTTTGTTTCGCGATGTCCTGAACGTATGGCTTGAGAACGTCGCTGAGATCCCACAGGTCATTGGCAAAGCCCGGGACCTTCGCGTCGTCGAGGAAGACGCCGTCAGGTACGTCAGTTGAGGAGATGAGGGTATTTTGCAGCTTTGCGTCGATGTCAACGGCCTGGTGATTGACCTTGACGTTCGGGTACTTCTCGTTGAATTTGGCGATCGTCGCATCGAAGACGTTGAAGAGATCGCCAGAGCGGTCCCAAATGGTGATCTCCCCTGTGGCGTCCTTATCAGTCGGTGCCGTAAGAACGTTCGGATTCGATGTGCCGGTCACGCTCGAAGAGTCATTTCCAATCGCCGGGCCGCAGGCGCTAACGCCAACGGCTACGGCGACAGCGACGCCAAGCGCTCCGAAACGAGAGAAGGCGCGGTGCTGCCGCAGAGCCGAAGCGCTCGCGCCGGGCCTTCTGGGCTGCGTGGGTGTGCTGTGCATGAACACTCCTTTGTGATCGGTGCCTCGCTCCCGCAGTCGAACACCCAACGGTCTCCGAGAGTGAAATACGGTGCGACGCTGCTGACGTTTGCCAACGTATGCAAAAGGATAGCGCGGAATTGCGTACGTTGCAAAGATAAGCTGGCACAACAGTTGTTCAGCTAGTGGAGGTCCGATGCCCGCAACGCTTAAAGACGTAGCTGATCACGCGAAGGTCTCCATGCGCACTGTGTCAAACGTGGTCAGCGGTTACGAACACGTCAGCAAAAAGATGCGTGAGCGCGTCATGACTGCGATCGCCGACCTTGACTATCGACCCAACCTCGTAGCACGTACCCTGCGCACCGGTCGCACGGGCGTGCTTGCGCTCGTCGTGCCCGAAATCGACGTTCCATACTTCAGCGAGCTCGCCCGGGATGTCATCCGGGCGGCGACTTCGTTCGGGTACCGGGTGATGATCGATCAGACAGGGCACGACCATGAACGCGAACGCGACTTGCTCGTTGGCGGTGACCGCAACATGCTCTTCGACGGCATCCTCTTCAGCCCACTCGCGACAAAAGCACAGCTCGATGCCGTGGAGGATCGCGTGACCCTGCCGTTCGTGCTGCTTGGCGAGCACGAGTTCGACGGCCGGTTCGATCACGTGGCCATCGATAACTTCAAGGCAGCGCAAGAAGCCACCATGCACCTGCTCGCTATAGGACGATCACGCATAGCCGCAATCGGAGAGCAACCCTTCGAGAGCTACGCGACCCCGCACCTTCGCACAGCGGGATACCTCGCTGCGCTCGATTCTGCTGGCATCGCTTCAGATGCGGACCTCATAAAGCCGGCCGTGCACTACCGCCGGGCCGACGGCTATGCGGCCACGCAACAGTTGCTCAAACTGCCAGATCGGCCCGACGCAATCTTCTGCTACTCCGACATCCTCGCCATGGGAGCGATGCGAGCCGTCTTCGACGCGGGGCTTATCGTCCCGAAAGACATAGCGATCATCGGTATCGACGACATCGAAGAAGGTCAATATTCACGCCCAACCCTCTCAACAGTGTCCCTGGACACCGAGTTCATAGCCCACCACGCCGTTGCCACTCTGGCCGCTCGTATCGACGATCCCGAGAGAACGGCTGAAGAAGTCGTAGCACCCCACTCCCTCAAAGTTCGAGAAAGTAGCGCCTAACCGGGCACCTCATATCCTCATCACGATGACGGGGGAACATGTGCTGCCTGACCAACGCCTGGCCAATGGCTCGGCTGGTCCTTAGTTGAAGACCATTCCGCCGTCGACGAGGATCGACTGTCCGGTGATGTAGTTGGAGTCGGGACCGGACAGGAAGGAGACGAGGCCGGCGACCTCGGAGGCTTCGGAGAGGCGGGCGAGAGTGATGCCGTTGGTGAACTGGTCCCAGCCCCACTCTTCGGGCTTGCCCGCGTCGGTTGCTACTTTTTTGGCTCTCCTGACGTTACCGTGGGTGGTTTCCGAGCGCCTTAACGAGTGCACGCCGCTCTCCGTCTAGGTTTCTAACTGACAAAGGCAAGAAACACAGGGACGAGAAAACGGCGTGCAAAACTCAACACTATGGCGGACTCTGCTCGGAGTCGACAAAACCATCGTCGAAGCGGTCGATCTCGACGCGGATACGGGCATGCTGGTCGCGTCGGTGCGCCCAACGGCATCGATGCGGAACCGGTGCGGGGCCTGCCGGAAGCGCTGCCCGCGCTACGACGCCGGTGACGGGCGGCGCCGCTGGCGATCCCTGGACGCCGGCTCGGTGCAAATCCACTTAGAAGCTGCGGCGCCGCGGGTGAGCTGCCGGGTGCATGGCGTGACGGTCGCCGCCGTGCCGTGGGCCCGGCATCAGAGCGGGCACACTTTGTTCTTCGATGACCAGGTCGCGTGGCTGGCCACGCAAACATCCAAGTCCGCCATCACCGTGCTGATGCGCATCGCGTGGCGCACCGTGGGCGCGATCATCACCCGGGTTTGGGCAGATACGGAGAAGCAGTTCGACCAGTTCGCGGGCCTCACCCGGATCGGGATTGACGAGATCAGTTACAAGCGCGGCCACAAGTACTTGACCTGCGTCGTGGACCACGATTCTGGCCGTCTCGTCTGGGCGGCACCAGGCCAGGACAAGGCCACCCTCGAGACGTTTTTTGATGCGTTGGGGCCGGAGCGTTCGGCACTGATCACGCATGTTTCCGCGGACGGTGCGGCCTGGATCGCCAGTGTTGTCGCGGAACGAGCGCCGAACGCTGTTCGCTGCGCTGATCCGTTCCACGTCGTGAAATGGGCCACCGAGGCCCTCGATGAAGTCCGCCGGGGCGCGTGGAACGAGGCCCGCAAAGCCGCCCGGCACAACGATGCCCGACGCACTCGCGGCCGGCCCCCAGCCGACGCCCCGGCACGCCCAGACAGCGCCCGGGCGACGGGCATCAAGAACTGCCGATACGCGCTTTGGAAGAACCCGGAAAACCTGACCGAGAAGCAACAAACGAAGCTCGCCTGGATCGTGCAGACCGACCCCCGGCTGGCTCGGGCGTACTACCTGAAGGAAGGCCTCCGTGTGATCTTCAAACTGCCTCTCGAGGAAGCGACCGAAGCTCTCGACAAATGGGTTGGTTGGGCTCGCCGCTGCCGCATCCCGTCCTTCGTGAAACTGCAGAAGAGCATCGTGAAACACCGCACCGCGATCCTGGCCTCCATCGAGCACAGCCTCTCCAACGGCCGCGTCGAATCCATGAACACCAAGATCCGCCTCATGACCCGCATCGCGTTCGGCTTCAAATCACCCGAGGCCCTCATCGCCCTCGCAATGCTCAGCCTCGGCGGGCACAAACCCGTGCTTCCCGGCCGGGACTAACCCACGGAAGAGTCAGGAGAGCCACTTTTTTCGCCAGTTCCTCCATGAGGGGGGGTCTTGACGATGCCGGGGGCGTAGGTGTTGACCGTGATGCCGAACTGGGCAAGGTCCCTGGCCGCTGTCTGAGACAAGCCACGAATGGCGAACTTCGTGGCCGAGTACAACGCAATGCCGGGGTTCCCGACGTGGCCGGCCTGGGAGGCGGCACTAATGATTTTTCCCCCGTGGCCGAGCTCTTTGAACGCCTTCGTGGCTGCCTGAATGCCCCACATTCCGCTGAGGTGGCCATGCTTATATCTGGGGGAGGGGTCGAGTCCGCGGAGTCTCGTTCTCCTGGGTTGGAACACACGCCGAGGGCCCACGCTCGCAGGGTGCCGCGGAAGGGCTTTCACGGCAGGCGGGGAGGGATGCTGGAGTATCAGACTAGGGTCCCGGCCGGCTGCGGCGGTAACCTGACATCACTTCCCGGCATTTCCCGGTGGGCAAGGGGCGCATGGTTCCGGTGGCTGGCATGAGCCGGGGTACCAAAAGGCGTCGATAACGAGAGCGAGCAACTATGGGCGAGACGCACGCGTCTACGACGACGAGCGGGCGGCAGGCAAGGTCGTTGACCGGAGAGCGCAAGCGGGAGCAGATCCTCGACGCTTCTGTACAGGTCTTTGGTACCGGTGGCGCAGCCGCTGTGACTCATCGTGCGGTCGCGAGGGTCGCTCGTGTGCCGCTTGGCTCGACGACCTACTACTTCACCGACCGCAACGACTTGTTACTGCAGACGATGGCCCACGCCCGGAGGACCGAGGCGGCCCGGCTCGCCGCGATCGTCGAGGCGCTGCATGGGGAGCTGACCGTCGAGCGCTCAGTCGAGGTGTTAACTGAGATGTTCTTCGATAAGACGGTCGCAGACCCGCTCTACGACCTTGCGCTGTTCGAGATGTTCATGGAAGCGACCCGGAACATCACAGTGCGAAACGAAGCGCGCGGCTGGTCGACCATGATTGGCGCTTTGGTCGACCGCGTCCTGCCCGCCAGCGAACCGACAGTGCCTCGTGCGACCGTCGTGCAGATCGTCGCGTGCTTAATTGACGGCTTGATGCTTGAGGCCGTGTCCAACGGACAGCTGAGCGTTGCCGACCTCGCCGAGCGGCTTCAGATTGTTGTTGAGCGGTTGTGCCTACGGCTCTAGAGTCCTGCACCTGAAATTTTCTGGTTGTGTTGCAGAACGGAACGCGTTTCGAACTGGACGTCCGAAGACCGAGCTGATTCCTAGGGGCGAAGCGCGGCAGCGGTTATTGCGCTGGGTGAGGCGGCGAAGTCCTCGCAGGGTTTGGCGTTGCGGTCACGGATCGTGCTCGGTCGCGTGAGGGCCTGAATAAGCAACAGGGTGCAGGGCGGGCGCTGTTCGCCGAACGCAGTCAGTAAGTGGCGTGCCCGCTTCCTGGACTCTCGACTGGATGCGTTGGTCGATGAGCCGCGCCCGAGACGCCCGGCAACGATCGCGGCCGAGCAGGTCGAGGCAGCCGTTGTGGCAATTGGAGTCAACGTCGGAGAATGCCGACCGTAGTGGATTGTCGAGATTGTCGATCGGGCGGATCTGGAAGGCACTTGAGCTGAAGCCCACTGAGACAAGTTCAAGCTCACGAACGATCCGCTGAGTATCTTAAAGCCCTGAGCGCCACACAATCGGGTGGTTCAGCGCCGGGGATTGTGCGAGAGTCCGCCAGCAGTTGCGTGGTTTGGCACCGCTGACGCGCTCGGTCGCGTGAATAGACGGTCACGAGTGCTGCATGCTCGCGCATGTTGTAGTTGCCGGTCTCGACCCAGATCCGGACTGGTTTGGGTCGGCGTCAACACGGGCGCAGCGTCCCACCTTTCAAGCCGCGTATCGGCAACATCGACCCATGGTCAAAGGTGCGCTTGCTTGGATGACTCGCCGCGCGCCGTGCCCCCTACCGGGCGTGACGAAAAACAACGCCTGGTGGGTGAACCGGGCCGCTGAAATCAGCCTCAAACGGCTCCTCGAACTCGGACTCGCCACCTCCCACCCCGCCAGGCAACGGCCATGGGAGCTGCCCGGATTAGCCGCTCGGCCCGAAGTCATCAACGCGTCCAGACAGCCACCGGCCCCGCTCGAACTACGCACCGCTCTTCGTGTCATCGACACCCGCGTGAACTCTTACATCGCCCGGGAGCGACTGGGGAACGCCGCCTGAAAACTCAAGACAAACGCCAAAGATCTGACCCCAAGGATCGCTAGGTGCACCAGCGCACAGATGTGTTACGTTAAAGAACAAAGGTTGTACGTTTGTACACGTTGGACAAATCCCGTCTTTGGCAGCGTTCGGCCTTCGAACAATTTCGTTCAGCGGTATGTCAAGTAAAGGATCAACAGCAATGACAATGCAGTCAGATAGTCCTCCGACAGGCGCCGCCGACCCAGCGAAGGGACGTCCGACCTTCCGAATGTTCGACATGGTCCTGTTCTCCGTGGCCGCGATGCTGTTGCTCTCGCAGCTGACCGTAACGGCCGCCGTCGGGCCGACGGCGATTTTCTGGACCGTCGCGATCATTATCTTGTTCTTTGTCCCCTACGGCCTGGTCACGAGTGAGCTCGGCTCGGCTTACCCGGATGCCGGCGGCATCTACGCCTGGGTCGTGCGAGCGTTCGGCAACCGTTGGGGGAGCCGGGTTTCCTGGTGGTACTGGCTCAACGTGGGCTTGTGGGTACCGAGCGTTTACTTGATGTTCTCGGGTGCGATCTCGTCGATGTTCTTCGGTGGGCACCTGAACTTTTGGATCCAGGTAGCAATTACCGTCACTCTGATCTGGATCAACTACTGGGTCAACGCCCATAGCCTGAAGATCGGCACCTGGGTATCAAACCTCGGAGCCGGCATCACGATCGTCGTCATAGTAGCGCTCGTCATTGCCGGCGGGATCTACGCTTCGGCGAACGGCTCGGCAACCTCCTGGACACTGGACACGCTTATTCCTACGGATGCACTGCCCGCGTTTATCGCAGCGCTACCGATTGTGATCTACAACTTCCTCGGCTTCGAGCTGATGTCGTCCGCCTCGACACAGATGGCCAACCCGCAGCGCGACGTACCTAAGACGATCTTCATCGCCGGCGTCCTCATCGGAGGGTTTTACCTCCTCGCGACCGTTGGCATGCAGCTCATCCTCCCAGCCGATGAAATATCTAAAACCACCGGCCTAATCGACGCCCTCCGTCACGGATTCGGCGACTCACCCATTGCCAACGCGGTCGTGACGATCCTCGGCATTGGTGCACTATTCTGCTTCTTTGCCAGTCTGGTGCCATGGACTATCGGCGCGAACCTCGCCGCCGCCGAGGCTGCCCAGCAGGGCGACCTGCCCAAGGCGTTCGCCCGGACACACCCAACCCGTGGCACTCCGGTCGGCGCAGCGATGCTCTGCTCCATCGTCGGGACGGTTTTCACTGTCGGGTACGCGGCGTTGTTCTCCGTGACCGACGGCGCGATCGACGCTCTCTTCTGGAACCTGTTCGCCTTCTCTTCAGTCATCTTCCTGCTGCCCTACATCGTGATGATGCTGGCGTTCGCCAAGCTCCGGCGTATCGACGCGGGCCGGCCGCGGCCCTACCGAGTCCCGGGCGGTCCAATTATGACGTGGCTGATGACGTGGATCCCGGTGGTCCTGCTTGGGGCAGCCGCGGTGTTCTTCGTCTGGAACCCCTACGATTATTCGCTCACGGTGACCGGGTCGATCCTGATCGGCCTCGTCGTGACGGTCGCCTTCCAGGAGTACTTCTGCGCCAAGTCGCCCGAGTGGACACGCCAGCGGGCCATCGAGCGCGGCGAGGACCCGACACTTCCAGCTCCTTCCCAGGCGCCCAACTCTGACCTCATTCAATCTTGAAAGGCTGCTTCTTATGACTCTTACTCTCGATTCCACCCCCGGCTCAGACGGCTACCGGATGCCGGCGGAGTGGGCTCACCACAGCGGTTGCTGGTTGATCTGGCCCGAGCGCCCGGACAATTGGCGCCTCGGCGGCAAGCCGGCGCAGGCCGCGTTCGCCCGGGTAGCGACGGCGATCTCCGGTACGGAGGCCGTGACTGTCGCTGTCTCCGCCCGGCAGTACGACAACGCCCGCAGCGAGCTCGGTGAGCATATCCGGATCGTCGAAATGTCCAACGATGACTCCTGGATCCGGGATTGCGGGCCGACCTTCGTCGTGAATGATGTTGGAGACGTGCGCGGCGTTGACTGGGACTTCAACGCTTGGGGCGGCCTCGTGGATGGGCTCTACTTTCCTTGGGCGGCCGACGACGCCGTCGCGGGCAAGGTGCTGGAGATCGAGGGTGTGGTCCGGTACAAGGCCTCGTTCGTGCTCGAAGGAGGATCGATCGATGTCGACGGCGAGGGAACGCTCCTGGTGACGGAGGAGTGCCTGCTGTCGCCCGGGCGCAACCCCGACCTGACCCAGGAAGACCTCGAGAGGCTGCTGCATAGTTATCTCGGTGTCGACGTCATCATCTGGTTGCCTTTTGGGGTCTACCTCGACGAGACGAACGGACACGTGGACAACTTCTGCCGGTTCGTCGCGCCAGGCAAGGTCATGCTGACGTGGACAGACGACCGGACAGACCCGCAGTACGCCCGTTCGGCGGCCGCGCTGGAGGTCCTCGAAAACGCCGTGGACGCCCGCGGTCGCACGCTCGAGGTCGTCAAACTCCACCAGCCCGGTCCGATCTTCATCACCGCCGAGGAGTCCGGCGGAGTCGACTCGATCGCCGGCACTCTGCCGCGCGGAGCCGGTGATCGGCTGGCCGGCTCCTACGTGAACTCATATATTGGCAACGACGTCGTCGTGCTGCCGATCTTTGATGATCCCCATGATGACGCGGCGGTCGCGGCCTACACCGAGCTGTTCGCGCCGCGCCGGGTCGTCACGGTACCAGGCCGGGAGATCCTGCTCGGCGGCGGCAACGTTCATTGCATCACCCAGCAACAGCCCTCCGGCGACTAGTCGGCCGACGGCGGCCGACCCTACCGGGGCACCGCCACTTTCCCCCCTTTTTCCGCATCTTTGGTACGACTCGCCCATTCGCTGGCGACCGCCCGTGCCTCGCCATGCCCTCAAACGCGCCCAACAAGCCCCGCGTCGACCCTTTCAAAGGAGACCATTATGACCGCACGTAACTTCATCGATACCCAGGACCTCACCAAAGACGAGGTGCTCGATATCGTCCATCTCGGCCTCGCCCTCAAGCGGTGTGTCGCGGTGGGCTACTTCCCCCCGCTGTTGCACGGCCGCACTCTCGGGATGATCTTCGAGCAGTCCTCTACCCGGACCCGGGTCTCGTTCCAGACCGCGATGTCACAGCTTGGCGGACACGCCCAGTACCTAGCGCCTGGCCAGATCCAGCTCGGTGGGCACGAGTCGATCGAGGACACCGCCCGCGTGCTGTCCCGATTGGTGGACGTCGTTATGGCGCGGGTCGCGCGGCACGCGACGGTCGTGGAACTCGCGAAGTACTCGACGATCCCCGTGCTCAACGGCATGTCCGACTACAACCACCCAACGCAGGAGATCGGCGATCTCATTACGATGGTCGAGCACTTGCCGAAGGGCAAGCGCCTCGAGGATTGCAAGGTCGTCTTCGTCGGCGACGCCACCCAGGTCTGCGCCTCCCTGATGATGATCACCACGAAGATGGGCATGCAGTTCGTTCAGTTCGGTCCGAAGGCCTTCCAGCTCCGCGAAGAGATGCAGGCGATCGGTCGCCAGAACGCCGTCGTGTCGGGTGGCAGTATCGTCGTGACCGACGATGCTTCGAAGGCTTTGGCTGGCGCAGACTTCGTCTATACCGACGTCTGGTACGGCGACTACGAGGCCGAGCTGGGCGAGGAGGCGCGCCTGGCCGCCTTCATGCCGAAGTACCAGGTGAACCCCGAGCTCATGGCCTTGGCCGAGCCGGACGCGAAATTCATGCACTGCCTGCCCGCCACCCGCGGTGAAGAGGTCACCGATGGGGTCCTCGACTCGGAAGTCTCGCTGGCCTTCGACGAGGCGGGCAACCGACTTACGGCACAGCGCGCGCTGCTCGTGTACTTCCTACGTCCCGAGGTTGCGAACTCGATCAAGGTCGACGCTGCGAAGGCAGAGCTCGGGACCCTGCTCGCCGAAATTCTGTAGAGGTCCGACATGTCACGCATCGTGATCGCCCTGGGCGGAAACGCCCTGGGCAGCACCGCAACGGAGCAGCGCGCCTGCATCGACGAGGCCACTCCCTCGCTCGTCGGTCTAATCGCCCAGGGGCACGAAATCATCGTGTCTCACGGCAACGGCCCGCAGGTCGGGGCTATCAGCCTCGCATTCGAGATCGCATCGCAACACACCGACCGGGTGACCCCTATGGACCTGGCCGAGTGCACCGCGATGAGCCAGGGGTACATCGGGTATCACCTGCAACAGGGGATCGCGAAGGAGCTCCGGCGGGTCGGCATGCCCTGGCACGTCGCCTCCGTCGTGACACAGGTGGAGGTGGCCGCCGACGACCCCGCATTCGCGCATCCGACCAAACCGATCGGCGGCTTCTATGACGAGGCCGATGCACGGGCACTGATGGCCGGGCGGCCAGGTCTTGTCATGGCCGAGGATTCCGGGCGAGGGTGGCGGACCGTCGTCGCGTCACCGCGCCCGGTAGACATCGTTGAGCGTGATTCGATCCTCAACCTGCTCGATCACGAGTTCATCGTGGTCGCGTGCGGCGGGGGTGGCATCCCCGTGGCCCGGGACAAGGCGGGCGAGCTGCACGGTGTTCCGGCCGTCATCGACAAGGACTTCGCCTCGGCGAAGCTCGCCGAAGTAGTCGGGGCGGACGTTTTCTTCATCCTCACGGCCGTGGACCGGGTCGCAATCGGCTTCGGCACGCCCCAGCAGCGCGACCTGGAAAAGCTCGACCTTGCCGAAGCGCGGCGCTACCTGGACGACGGACAGTTCGGCGCTGGCTCAATGGCTCCTAAGGTCCAGGCCGCGATCAATTTCGTGGCTAGCGGCCCCGGGCGGACCGCGGTGATCTGCTCGCTCAAGAACGCCCCGCTCGCTATGAAGGGTCAGAGCGGGACGGTGATCCACAGGTAGCAGTATTTCGCCAGTGCGCGTAACCGGGGCGGCAACCGCCCACCGTTTGCCCGGCGCGGATAGTCGTGTTCGGCTACGTGATCGCAAGCGAGGGGGCTGCTCGCGTTGACATGGATCAGATGGTGCTCGCTGTTGGGGCGGCGTCCTGGCCGCGATCAGCGACACCAGCAGGCGATCTCTCTCATCGTGGACCAGCCCGGCGGCCACCACCGTTTGAGCTGAGGAGAACCGGATCCGAAATCAGGATCACGCAAAAGCCATACAATTGACCAAGCGATCAATAAACCCGACGTAAAACTAGACATTGGGCTGTCATGTCAACTCTTCCGAGTCGGGCCAAGCGAAAGAGCCGCGCCGAGCGCGCCGCCGAGATCGGGCGCACGGCTCGGGAGATCGCCCGCTACGACGGCCTGGACGCCATCACGCTCCGGGCGATTGCGCTGCGCATCGGCGTGACGTCCGCGCTGGTCAGCCACTATCAGCCCAGCATGGAGGGGCTTGTTGCGTCGACATTCGGCTCGATCGTTTCCGCCGAGCTCGCCGAGGTCCAGCGGGAGCTGGCGGCAATGCCGAGCGCCGTCGAGGCCCTGCGCGCCTTGATCCGAGACCTCCTCGGACCCGAGCGCAGCACGGTCACGAGTCTCTGGTTGGACGCGTGGAGCGTCGCGCGACGAAACGCGGCCCTAGCCCGCGAGGTCGCGGTGCAGATGGACGCCTGGCAGGAGTTCTTGGTCAGCGTGCTGAACCGTGGCTGCGCGCGCGGTGAGTTCGCCGTCGCCGACCCCGGT
Source organism: Cryobacterium sp. GrIS_2_6 (assembly GCF_035984545.1). Classification (NCBI taxonomy): domain Bacteria; kingdom Bacillati; phylum Actinomycetota; class Actinomycetes; order Micrococcales; family Microbacteriaceae; genus Cryobacterium; species Cryobacterium sp. GrIS_2_6. The sequence goes on along the minus strand of NZ_JAXCHP010000001.1, from coordinate 2,912,452 downwards.
GCCCTGGCCTGGCAGCTGCTCGCGATCATCGACGGCCTCGACGCCCACGCCGTGATGCACCACGGCGACGCGCGCGACCAGCGCGACCTCGTGCGCACGATCGCCGAACACGAGCTCGGCCTGCCCACAGGAACACTAGCGCCGGCGTACCTTATTGACCGTGGGCGCCCTCTGAAGGGCACGTCGCACTAGTAGCTCGACGTCGCGGCTGTGGGCTACGCCAGCGCATAGAGACGGGGCCTTAGCAGGTCCGTGATGACGACACTGTCGCTTGCGTCGAGGGCGTCGAGGGCGCGATCGCAGTTCGGCTGCGAGGCTCCATCGCCGGAAACGTCGCTGTCGACGTGAGGGTCATCACGCCGGAAACCAGCGGCCAGAAGGTCCACCACTTACCGGTCGGTGAATTGATGGCGCGTCGATACGCGGGCGTAACCGATCAGCTTCATCACCATCCTCTTGGCTGCCTCATAACTAACGGTGAATACGGCTCTCCTGACTCTTCCGTGGGTTAGTCCCGGCCGGGAAGCACGGGTTTGTGCCCGCCGAGGCTGAGCATTGCGAGGGCGATGAGGGCCTCGGGTGATTTGAAGCCGAACGCGATGCGGGTCATGAGGCGGATCTTGGTGTTCATGGATTCGACGCGGCCGTTGGAGAGGCTGTGCTCGATGGAGGCCAGGATCGCGGTGCGGTGTTTCACGATGCTCTTCTGCAGTTTCACGAAGGACGGGATGCGGCAGCGGCGAGCCCAACCAACCCATTTGTCGAGAGCTTCGGTCGCTTCCTCGAGAGGCAGTTTGAAGATCACACGGAGGCCTTCCTTCAGGTAGTACGCCCGAGCCAGCCGGGGGTCGGTCTGCACGATCCAGGCGAGCTTCGTTTGTTGCTTCTCGGTCAGGTTTTCCGGGTTCTTCCAAAGCGCGTATCGGCAGTTCTTGATGCCCGTCGCCCGGGCGCTGTCTGGGCGTGCCGGGGCGTCGGCTGGGGGCCGGCCGCGAGTGCGTCGGGCATCGTTGTGCCGGGCGGCTTTGCGGGCCTCGTTCCACGCGCCCCGGCGGACTTCATCGAGGGCCTCGGTGGCCCATTTCACGACGTGGAACGGATCAGCGCAGCGAACAGCGTTCGGCGCTCGTTCCGCGACAACACTGGCGATCCAGGCCGCACCGTCCGCGGAAACATGCGTGATCAGTGCCGAACGCTCCGGCCCCAACGCATCAAAAAACGTCTCGAGGGTGGCCTTGTCCTGGCCTGGTGCCGCCCAGACGAGACGGCCAGAATCGTGGTCCACGACGCAGGTCAAGTACTTGTGGCCGCGCTTGTAACTGATCTCGTCAATCCCGATCCGGGTGAGGCCCGCGAACTGGTCGAACTGCTTCTCCGTATCTGCCCAAACCCGGGTGATGATCGCGCCCACGGTGCGCCACGCGATGCGCATCAGCACGGTGATGGCGGACTTGGATGTTTGCGTGGCCAGCCACGCGACCTGGTCATCGAAGAACAAAGTGTGCCCGCTCTGATGCCGGGCCCACGGCACGGCGGCGACCGTCACGCCATGCACCCGGCAGCTCACCCGCGGCGCCGCAGCTTCTAAGTGGATTTGCACCGAGCCGGCGTCCAGGGATCGCCAGCGGCGCCGCCCGTCACCGGCGTCGTAGCGCGGGCAGCGCTTCCGGCAGGCCCCGCACCGGTTCCGCATCGATGCCGTTGGGCGCACCGACGCGACCAGCATGCCCGTATCCGCGTCGAGATCGACCGCTTCGACGATGGTTTTGTCGACTCCGAGCAGAGTCCGCCATAGTGTTGAGTTTTGCACGCCGTTTTCTCGTCCCTGTGTTTCTTGCCTTTGTCAGTTAGAAACCTAGACGGAGAGCGGCGTGCACTCGTTAAGGCGCTCGGAAACCACCCACGGTAACGTCAGGAGAGCCCTTTAAACGCCTCAATCCCTACCTCATACCCTCCGGAGCCTCACAGTCGGAAGACATCGACTAAGGAGCGCTCCGCGTGAGTACACGCCCATGATTTCTTCAGTACCTGTGATATAGATCTCCTCGCGTCCGATCGGGAAAGTATCGCGGTCGAAGCTGTGCCATAGAACCGCTGCCGTCGTCGTTGGCACCGATTGACCTCGTGGAACTGCGATCTCCGCGCGCGGCGGAATCGCGTCGATGAGACCGTGGTGTGCCAGCGCGCCGGCCAGTCACAGGGTGGCGTCGGGCCTGCATTTCACGATTTCGAGCAGGACGAGATGGAGGCCATCCAAAGTCTCCGCCACGAGGCTCTCAAGTTCGTCGACGGGAGCGCCCAGAGGATTATTTGGCAGAGCGTAGAGGATGTGCGCGAAAGTGCCGAAAATCTGCCCAGTGATTCACCAGCCTGTGAGTTATAGGAACAACCCGCCACGAATCACCCCCTGCATCCCTTGAAAACACTGGGATGTGGGGGTTTTCTTTTCCCGCAAAACCCCGCAGGGCAACACTTTGGCAACCACCGTCAGAAGTGCGGCCTGATTCTGCCAGCTTCTGAGCGGCTGTGACCTGGCCGTCACAGAGCAGGGGCCGTCGAACCGTGACCGGACGGTCAGGAGGAGCTGAAGTTGAGCCCGCCACGTACTGAACGCCATAAGCGCTTCCGCATCTTGTCCAACGTCGCCTTCGGTTTCACCTTGGGCTTCACGCTCCTGGTCATTGGTACGGCCGGCTTCTCGACCCCGTTGTCTCATGGACTTGTGTTCGAGTTTTTGTTTGGCTCGATAGCTGCGGGAGTCGTCCTTCGACTCCGCTCGAATCCGGACTATGACCGTCCCAAAGGTTGAGAGAACGAGAAGCGGGATCTACAGCACTCAGTCTCTTAGCGTTCCAAGGCGCAATGGGAGACGAGGCGATCTAAGGATGCGTTAGGGGTAATCAGTCGATGCTGAGCGAGCGCGCGTCGTCGAGGGCGTCGGCCACGAGGTCGAGGTCGTCGTCGAAGAAGTCGTCGTAGGAGTCGAGGGTCGCCGCTACCACCCGCGGTGCTGTCGGTGCTGCACTTGGGCAGGTTCACGTTCTCCGTCCTTCCGGTCACGTGGAAAATGACCGCTTCATTGTGATTTCACCCAAATGGCAAGCGTGAATGCTCACCGCAAACGAATCGAACAGGCATACCCCGTGTGACACGCTTGGACCGTATGACGGGACAGAAGCCCCCGCTCACGCCGATTCAGGGGCCATAATTTGGCACTCGATCGGGACAAATTGAGACAAAATTAGCCAACAGGCGATTAGGTCTCGCCCCAAAAAAGAGAGGACGAGTCTCGACGGGCGCTGCCGTCTATCCATTTCCCGCTCTCGCACCGCAGTGCTACCGCGTGCGGGCGGAGCGGGACGTGGAATTCGGCGAAGTCGACTTCCTCCCGTGTGTCGTCATAGCGTGCGGAGCGGATGAAGAGGGAGAGCACGTCGCTGTAGTGTTCGAGTTTGGGGTGCTGGTGGCCGGCGAGCAAGTCCTCTTGGAGGAGGGGGTACAGATCCCATGCATCGGCGAGCTCGGCGACGTTCCCGAGCGTCGGGGCGGGGTATAAGCGCATGGGCATCCTGTCCGTACAGGTGCGAGCAAATTCCAGTGCGTCGGAGGCCGTCGCGCCAGACGGGGCCGCTGTTGGCAGTCCTCGGTTCACATAGCGGGTCAGGAACGACGCCTCGGCCGGTCCCGGGGGTGGGCGGTGCGGCGCTTCGTCGTCCGGCATGTTCCGCCGAACTCGCGATCGCCCGACGGCTCCGCCAGGGATTCATAGCTGCCGCCCTTCCGAATCCTGGCTTCTGCGTGGGCCTGTGCTGAGGTGCGTGGCTGCTGCTGTGGGAACGAGGATCTGTTGGATCGCTGGTCCGACGACGGCGACGAGCGTTTCGGTGTCCGCTGCGACGAGCGTGGGTACTCCGATGATGCGACGTCCGGTGACGATGCCGACGAGCATCGAGGAGGCGAGGCCAGCTCGGAGGACGGCGTCGGGGTCGAGGCGGTCGCGGGTGCCGACGAGCAGGCGGGACTGGATGAAGTCGCGCAGCTGCCCGCTCGCGGTGTCGTTGACGATCGCGCCGCGGAGCATCGCCATCAGCGGCTCCGACTCCTCGGCCACGCCTTCCCACGCGCTCAGGTAGGCGCGGACGACCCGTTCACCGAGGTGCTTGTCCGGCCCCTCAAATGCGGTACTGAAACGCTCCAGCGCCGCTGGGGTGATGGCCATCACCCCAGCGAACAATTCATCCTTCGACCGGAAATACTGCATCACCTGGGATGCATCCACCCCAGCGTCCAGAGCAACAAGCCGGATCGTGGTGGCGGCGAATCCTTCCCGGGCGAAACGAGCCCGGGCGGCCTTGAGCACCACTGCCCGGGTGTTCACGCCACCAGGTCGACGCCCGCGCCGCACGGTCGGTGTTGGCTGCTTCTGTATCGTCATCAACTCAATATAGCTCTTTCGCGCTTATTTTCTCAACGCTTGTTGAGTTTCTGAGTTTTTGGGCGTACGCTCGCACCGGCCCGAGAGTCGATCCCAGGATCACGAAACCAGAGGAGCTCCGCGATGAGCGAAGAACAGAGAATGTACGTCCCTTCCACCCCGCTGCCCCCGGCGCGCACCGGAGCGCTAACCGCGTTCGATCCCGGAACCCGAACCCTCCAGGCGGGCTTTCAGATCGCCCCGCAGTTCAAGCCGCTGCCAGTCGATATCCTGTTCGAGAAGGACGTGCCCGTGCAGATGCGCGACGGTGTCACCATCTACGCCGACGTCTTCCGGCCCGCCAGATCCGAGAAAGTCCCAGTCATCATGGCCTGGAGCCCCTACGGTAAGGCCCAGGGCTCCTCACTCGCCGTAATGGGCGTGTTCGGCTTGGTGGGTCTGGACAACTCGATCGTCTCCGGACTGGAAAAATTCGAAGGCGCCGATCCGGCGTATTGGGTCGCCCAGGGCTATGCGATCTGCAACCCGGACATGCGAGGCATCGTCGACGGCGAGGGCAGCAGCGTGCTCTGGGACCGACAAGACGGCCGCGACTGCTATGACGTCATCGAGTGGCTGGCGGAGCAGGAGTGGTGCACAGGCAAGGTCGGTATGAGCGGAACCTCCTACCTCGCGGTTTCGCAGTGGTTCGCCGCCGCCGAGCAGCCGCCTCACCTGGCGGCGATCAACCCGTGGGAGGGCGTCAGCGACGTTTACCGCGACCTGGTGATGCGCGGCGGCATGCCCGATACCGGCTTCGCCCGCCAGCTCCAGGAAGGCAGTTTCTTCGGCAAGAACCAAAAAGAAGACATCATCGGCGAGGTCGAAAAGTATCCGCTCGTCAACGACCTGTGGGAGAACAAAATCCCCGCGTTCGACAAGATTACGGTGCCGGCATACGTGGTGGCCAGCTATTCGAACACTCTCCACACCGCCGGAACCTTCCGCGCGTGGCGCCGGATGGCGTCGGAGGAGAAATGGCTGCGCATCCACAACACCCAGGAATGGCCCGACTATTACGACGAACAGCACCAGGACGAGCTGCGCCGCTTCTTCGACCACTTCCTCAAAGACCACGACAATGGCTGGGAGCAGACCCCCCCCGTGCGCTATTCACTGCTCGACCTTGAGGGTGGCGACCGGATCGATATCCCCGCCGACCAGTTTCCACCGGCCGACTCCGTGCCGACGAAGTTCTACCTCGACGGCCGCTCTCGCGCGCTGACCATCACGGCGCCCGGCGCCGAGGTGCCGGTGGCGTACACCGTGGCGGCTAACCCGGACGCCGTGTCTTTTCTCACGCGCTTTGCCGACGAAACGGTGCTGGCGGGCTACCCGAAGGCGCGCCTCTTCGTCGAAGCCCGTGACTGCGACGACATGGACATTTTTGTGCTCGTGCAGAAGCTCGACGCCTACGGCACACCATTGGAAGCGTTCACGGTTCCGAATCAGAGCGCAATCGCACACGACCTCACCGACCGTGGTGCGACGATTCTGAAATACAAAGGCTCAGACGGTCGACTGCGGGTCTCGCTGCGTCACCTCGACGAGACGCTGTCGACGGATGAAGTGCCCACACACACCTTCGACCGGGTCGAGAAGCTCGCACCCGGCGAGATCGTCGAGATAGAAATCGACCTGTTGCCGGTCGGGCTGGTGTTCCACCCGGGCGAGCAGCTGCGCTTCGTAGTCAGCTCCCGCAACCTGCTCGGCACGATGATGCCCGGTATCCGCGAGTACGTCGGCGCGAACAGCGGCCAGCACGTTGTTCACACCGGAGGCGAGCACGCCTCATACCTGCAGCTGCCCCTGCAATCGCGATAGCCGGTCCGAGTACCGATAGGGAGCGCTCACCGAGCGTTCCCTATGCGATTTTCGGTGTAACTCCTGACACAGGCCTTGACCCCGGAGAGTGGACACCTCACAAGAGAGAATGTTCACTCCCCGGGGTCAGCGCCAAAGACTTGACAGACCCCGCCGACGGTATGGTGCGGCAGCCCTGAGAACGGAGTCGGGCTATTGTGTGCGCATGTTTGGTTTGACGTTTGAGAAGCTGGTGTTGATCGGAGTGGTGGCGGTCTTTTTGCTGGGCCCGGACAGGCTCCCGCATTACGCAGCAGTGTTGGGTCGTGTGGTGCGGCAGTTGCGGATGTTGGCGTCGGGGGCGTCGGATCGGTTGCGAGATGAAATGGGCCCAGACTTTGACGACGTCGACTGGAAGAAGTACGACCCACGCAAGTACGACCCCCGCCGGATCATCAGGGATGTCCTCCTGGATGCTGGCGACGTAGCGCCCCATGTTCCGAGCCCACCCCGGCGACCGAGCGCCGACCCGCTTTCCCCGTCCAGCGGCGCGGCAGACACGATCTCGCCGGTACCAGCGGCGGCACCGCCGGAGTCCGGACCCCCCCCAGTCAGTCCCGCCGGGGTCTGACGACGCTCGTTGATGTTGCGAACTTCATCAGGCTACGCGGTCATACCTGCCTCCGCGTCGCGGGTGCGTTTGGCGAGTCGGCGGTCGTGGAGAGAGGCGATGCCGTAGGCGGCGAAGTAGAGCAGCACCATCGGGATGGCCAGAAGGAACATAGAGACGACGTCCGCGGCGGGGGTGGCGATAGCGGTGAACAGGATAATGATCAGGCACGCGATTCGCCAGGACTTGATGATGGAGTGGGCGCTGATAACGCCGGCGAAGTTCAGCAAAACGAGGAAGACCGGAAGGACGAACGCGACTCCGATCGCGACGACGAGTTTCAGGACGAAGTCGAAGTAGTTTTGGGCGTTGATGAACGCGGCGTCCTGGGTGGGGGCAAATCCGGTCATGAGTTCCACGACGTGGGGGAGGACGTACCAGCCTGCAGCACAGCCGGCCAGGAAAAGGGGAACGGCGGTGAAGAAAAACCCGAAGGTGTAGCGCTTCTCGGTGCGTGTCAAGCCCGGCATCAAGAACGCGAAGACCTGGTACAGCCACACCGGGCTCGACACGACCAGGCCCACGTAGAGGGAGATTTTCAGTTTCAGGTCGAACGCGGACGTGATATCGGGGTAGTTGATCTGGGCGTTCCGATGCTGCGCATGCACGATCGCGTAGATCGGCTCTCGGAGCGCGTCCCACACGAATCCAGAAAGAAACCAGCCTGCCAGGGCGCCGATCAGGATCCCGGCCGCCGCGAAGAACAGGCGCTTTCGCAGTTCCAGAAGATGCTGGCCCAGGGTCATCTGCCCGTTCGGGTCCGCACGCGAGCGAGCGCCAACGAACATGATGCCTACGGCGCCGGAGGCGGCCCGGCCGGGCCCGACGGTGTCGCGCTCTGCGCGCTGCGCCCTGGCGGGGCGGGCGCCGGGACGGAGGTGTCTGGGACGGGCGTGTCGTAGACGTCTGGTTCCGTTTTGATCTCAGCCTTGAGGATCTTCATCGACTGCCCCACACTGCGCGCCAGCCCGGGAAGTTTGGGTGCGCCAAAAAGCAGCAAAATGATCGCGAGGATGATCAGGAAATGCCATCCAGTCAAATTCCCCAACATATGGTGTGTCCTCTCAGTTCTGAGAATGTCTCAGCAACCTACACCGTCAAGGCGCGTTCGGGTCAGGGGAAGGAGCGTTATATTGCAGCAAAAGGCAAAGTCGATTCCCAAGAGCATGAAGTTTTCATCTTCTGAAATCATGAGGTTGTCTCATCTTCCGTACGCGTTGGGCGCCAGTTAGCCTTTTGAAGTCACCGTTACCTGACTGTGATGCGAGGACGGATGCACCGACGCGACACGGGTGCGAACTGGGGGTCCCGGCCGCGCCATTGACCCACAATGGCAGGAGAAGTCGATGTTCGACCAAAAATTCATCACTCATGCGATCGGCAGGAGCGCAGAATCGCCCCTCGATCGGAGGCGTTTCTTCCAGGCCGCCGGCGTTGCCGGGTTCGGTGTCGGTTCGGCGGTGCTCCTGGCCGGTCAACCAGCTTTCGCTGGCGAAAGCGGCCACGACGACGGCGACAACGGAGACGGGCCCAGCGACTCGTCCATCCTCAACTTCGCCTTGAACCTTGAGTACCTCGAGGCGGAGTTCTACCTGCGGGCGGTTACCGGCTCCGGATTGCCCGACGATATGACGACTGGTCGCGGCGATCGCGGCAGCGTCTCCGGCGGGCGTGCCGTCTCCTTCGACACCCCGCTGATTCGCAAGTACGCCGAAGAGATCGCGGCCGACGAGAAGTCCCACGTGGCCTTCCTTCGCAGCGCACTGGGGAATGCTGCCGTGTCCCGGCCGAAGCTGAGCCTCGACTCCAGCTTCACCGCAGCGGCCCGCGCCGCCGGTCTGATCGGGAGCACCGAGCAGTTCGACGTGTACGCCAACGAGGTCAACTTCTTGTTTGGCGCCTTCATCTTTGAGGACGTCGGCGTGACCTCCTACAAGGGCGCCGCACCGCTGATCAGCAATAAAACCTACCTGGACGCGGCGGCCGGCCTGCTGGCGGTGGAGGCATATCACGCCGGGATCATCCGTACAACGCTTTATGCCCTCGGCGTCAACACGCCGGCCATCTACTCCAGCGTGCAGAAGATCTCGGATGCGAGGGACAGCCTCGACGGGTCCACCGATCTCGACCAGGGCATCGGCACGGCCGACAAGGCGAATCTCGTTCCAACGGACAACAACGGGCTGGCCTTCAGCCGCACCACCGGACAAGTGCTCAACATCGCCTACCTCAACCCGAAGAAGGTACGCTCGGGCGGTTTCTACCCGGCGGGCGTCAACGGCAAGATCAACACGAGCGGCGCCAACTAAGAACCGGCCCCTTTTGCCCGGTAGTCCACAGCGGGCAGAAGGGGCCATTCCGCTCGTCGTCCGTGCCGCCAGCGCCGGACAAGCGGCACGAATGCGGGTTGTCGTAGCGCCAACGGCGTGCGCACGATCGGGACGAAATCGAACGGTGGCGGAGTCCATGGTTCCTGATAGAAGACCTGGCAATGCCTCAATACGTGCAACGCTCGCACGCTGCGACGGACTGAGAGAATTCTTTGGAAGACGCTTGAAGGCGTCCTTCGGTGCCCGCGCAGGGCGCCAGACTGAGCGTGGCACACCGAGACTTCGTCACCGGGCGCCCGTGACAACGGACCCCGGGACAAAGTGGGCCTTGTGCTCGATAGTTTCGCAATGGACACAATGAAGCTGCTGCGGTCGCCGATGCGCCCGAACAGGCGGCGTCGATGAAGCGACCGCTTCCGCGTCGATGAGTTCTTGGTGGAGGGTTTCGGTCGCTACGCGGATGCGATCGGTGACATCGGTGAATTTGAGGTCTCCCAGCAGGGCGAGCACGGCAGACTGGCCAAGAGCCCTCGTGTGGTGTCCTTCGTGAGTTGCTTTTAAAGGGCGTTGGCCGCACGCGGTCAGTGGAACCACGCGGAGCCCAATATCGACTGAAGTTAGGCTGTGGGTCATGAACAACAAACCCCAGACGTGGCATGAGAAACATCGGGATTCCCTGACCAGAGGCCAGCGTGCGGCGGACGTGGTGCGGAACGGAATGGGGAGTTGGCCTTTTGTGGGCAGCTTTGTCGGAGAAGGCGTGGGATCCGTACCCGTATATCCTGCTGAATCTATTTTTGTCGATGCTCGCCGGGCTGCAGGGTGCAATCTTGCTCATAGCCGCTAAGCGTCAGGACGCTATTGCAGGAGTGATGGCCCAACACGATCTCGACACGAATGTGGAATCGAAAAAAGAGATCGAGCTGTTGATGGCGATCAACACTCAGCAACTGCAGATATTGCGGGAGCTGCAGGTTGTGGCTTCTGGGCGCACCACGCCTCAAAGTCCAAAGTAGTTCGCTAGCGCAAAATGTTGCAGTCAAGAATGTTGGACGACGAATTCACGAAATACGACATTGCTCCCGCGAGAGTCGGGAAGACGGCGCGCTCCACCGGGTCAAGGAATACCATCACTTCAAAACTGCCGTGGTTCTTGGCGATGAAGCCAACCAGGCAAAGAGCGATGTCTGTGGCAATGCGGCGGTCAATGATCCTCCATCGCAACCGGACAAAGCGCGGACTTCGATATCCTCTCCCGTTCGCGTCTGCAATCGGACGGCGATCATTGTGCTTCCTCATCTCAATCTGCCCGTGATTCTCGCATGTGGTGCTCGTTTGTTGACGCATCGCCTGCCTTGGCAGTACCGAGCCCGGCTCCCCTCCGCTTCGTCGAGCGGTTCATCACTCCGGCGGCTCCCGGAACTTCGCCCGGCCTCCTGGGAGTGACCATTTTGGGGGTGAATCTTCTCCCTACTGACGTCCAGCTTCACCAGAATTCATGCAAGTCCGGGTCACCCCATTCGTAGCTAGGGACAGCAACCGTCTCTGAATACCCGGTCTCTCCAGGAGTGGACGCCGCCTGGCCGAGAAACTCAAGGTGCATAACGGCGTCTGCGGCATCGGGTTCAGGCCAGAAGGATTCTTCCGGGATAGCGACGAAAGCGCTTGTCGGCCCGAGGAGAAGTGTTGCCGTCACCACTGCGCCCCCGATCAACACCACTGGGATTAACGCGACTGCAGACTTATGTTTGGCGTTGAGCACCACCAAGAGACTGACGAGGGAGTCTGCGATTCGATCTGCCGTCAGGAACGAGGCACCGCCGAACGTAATTCGTCTCATGCGTACACCCTGAACTCGTATCTGTCCATGCGCAACCAGGTTGACATGATGTGCATATCGATGAGATAGCAGGCTCACAACAACGCCTCCTTCGATCTCCGCAACTTCGCCGAACACCATGCACATCTATTCGCGCGCATTTCAAGGCAACGTGTACTTCTGACTCACGTCGGCCGGATACAGGGATGGAAGGGGCCCGGCAAGATTACGAATGTTTTCGAGCTGCTGCAGCGCAGAAACCGGGGCAACTGTGAAGAGAATGTCTTACTGCGGAACGACGTTCCTAACCACAAATACCGTTGCGGATGCGCTCCTGGAGTTCGCCGCAACGCTCAGCGAGTGGCACAAATCCGAAGTAGTAGAGGTGCCGTCCTACACAGCAGACGGTAGCGAAATACTCATTCGCCTTCTCCTTGCCTCCGGCAGCGAACTCATCAGCATTCCCGAGAATACTGTGGGTGACGAACCGGTGACGCACCACGCCGTGTCCGTCCTTCGCTACGACATCAACTCTCTCGCTTCGGTGTCCAGTACTGAAAGCATCGTCACACGTGCAGTGGCATCAGCGTCCGAAGACTGGTCGACCGAGGACCACTGGGACGACGTCTACTAAACCCGGCCAACATCATCTACCAGTCATGCCCGACGATCACACTGCCGCAGCTCATCATCTGAGGTCCTGACTGAGCGAGACCAGCCCTGAACCCTCAGGCGCGGCGAGACCAGCGGCATCCTTCTACATGTCTGAACAACGACAGGACTGACGCAGGAATCTCCGCTGCAACGGGCCGCCCTACGCCCCCAGACACCTGCCCGCGTGTGACTACGCAGTGTCGAGATCCGTGCTGTCCCCATCCAGGATTGCGTTCCGAGCGCCGAGAATGTGAGCGCGCATCATTGCTTCGGCCCAGACGGCGTCGTGTGTCCGAAGCGCCGTGAGTATGTCGCGGTGATGATGATTGCTGCCTGCCCGAAATCTCCCACCATCGCGGCGAAAAACCTGCGCCATCATCGGGATACGGCCAACAGAATCGGTCAGATGGATCAGCTGCTGATTCCCCGACGCCGCCACGCTGATGTGATGGAATTCGGCGTTGAGCTCGCCAAGCCGGGTAACCCCTTCATCGTCAGTGGCGAGTACGAATTCGTCCATCGACACGATGAGATCAGCTAGTTGTCCGAGAATTTCATCGCCGATCCGGGTGGCAGCCAAACCGGCAGCTCTACTCTCCAGGCCTGCGCGCAGGTAATACGTCTCCCGCACCTGTTCCTGAGTCCACGAGGCAACCGTCGCACCACGATTGGGTGTGAAGTCAACGAAACCGGCTTCGTCCAAGCGACGCAAGGCCTCGCGAACCGGGGTCCGGCTCAGACCCAATTCTTCGGCCAAGGACTGCTCCCGGAGCACCGCTCGGGCGGGAATCTCACCCGACAGTATGCGGCGCCGAAGATAAACGAACGCGGCCTGTCCGCCTGTAACTGGCTCCGCACCGCGTGTGACTCCGGTTGTCTGCACTGACACCATGGCGTATCCATTTCATACTCACCTGCGCGCCAACAATCTGAACACGCACGATACTTTCAGGTGAGCTCGATTATTGCCCACTAGCCCCGCGGAGGCAACGACGGCCGAGAAAACGAAAGCGGGTGTGCCTCCCTTGGTCAGGTCGCGGAGGGGGGGAAAATCGCCCTGGGCTACGGGGCTACGGGGCTACGGGGCTACGGGGCTACGGGGCTACGGGGCAGCGGGCGATGCGGAGTTCGGCGACGAAGGAGACCCGGTCGGGGTCGCGGTGAGCGTGTTGTGCGGCCTCGATCATCAGGGTTCGGATCGCGTAGTGGCAGCAGAGGTGGCCCCAGATTTCCTGCTTGACCAGGTCCGGGGCCTTGGACCGCATCACCATGCGCTGGGCGCGCTGATGCGCTTTCAACTCATCGAACACAGACTCGATCTCCCACCGTTCTGAGTACACGGTCGCGAGCTCTTCCGCAGATGCCTCACCCGGATCAAGGATCGTTGTCAGCAACCGGTAGCCATCGGGATTGTCGCGGCCGTCGTCGATCGTGTAGTCCACGACCCGCACGGTCAACGGTGCTGTCGACTGCCGCCCCGGGAAGCCACGGTCGGCCAGGACCAGCATGCCCGGCCCGAAGCGCCCGGCGAGCTCCCGTGAGAGTTCAATTTCCGACGTCCTGCATGGGCCTATCGCCGCATCCAGAATCGTATGCGTCCCGCACTCGGCCAACGCCACCAGGCGCGCCTGTGGGAAGGCAGATTGCTCGCCACGGCTGACTGGCGGCCGGCCAAAGAACTCTGCATTCACCACGCTGTCGGCCAGATCCAGAATCGTTCCGTCGATGGACATCAAACGCCGCCCAGCCAACCACGAACCCGGCGTGTCCGGCCCGGCCAGGGGCCGCGCGACTCGGGCAAACAGATCCCGCACCGATTCAAATCCGAGCCGTCGACGCGCCTGGAAAATAGCCGACTTCGACGGCGGCATATAAGCGGCGCCCGCGAAGAACGCCTTGTCGCCGACCTTCGCGCGCAACGCGTGCAGGTCGGCCGCTCCCCGCAGGTAGACCGGAGCCGCGAAGAGATCATCGCGACCTGGGTCTGCGATGTTGAGCGTCCAGCCGTTGTTCGCGTCCAGGTATGACACCGCGTCGGCAAACTGCGCAGGCATCGTCGCAGTGCCTTGATGCTCGGCCCGCAGCCATTCGACGTAGGTGGCCCAGCCTTCGTTCAGCCAGATGTCCTTCCAGTCAGATGGCGTCACCGAATCGCCGAACCATTGGTGCCCGAGTTCAGGGACCACTGACTATCGGGAGACCGCGCGGGCCCGTATGGGTGGCCAGGGTGAAGTCACCGACCGTCGCCGTCGACAGGTAACTGGACATCGGGTCCGTCGCCTGCGATGACCAGGTGGTCCACCCGGCTTTGGTCCGTGGCGGGCCGGCCGCCAGACCGTTCGCAACGGCCGCCTTTCCAGCCGGCACCGTGATGTGGAACGAATACGTGGCCTTATCGTGCGGGTCGTCGTTCACGGGATACCAGGTCGAGGCGCCATCGGGTTCGTTGACCACGATCGCGCCATCCGCAGTCGTGACCCATCCATAGAGGGCGCCGGTCGTGTCGAGCGGCCGCCCGGTGCTTCCCCCGTACTCGACGATGATCGTTGTGGACTGTCCCTCCGTGAGCTTCGGCAGCAGACCGACGGTGAGCCCGTGCGCCGCCGCCTTGCCGTCCACCCGGACCGACGTGACGTCGAGACCGCGCAAATCGAAGTTGAGCGACGGCAGGTTCTGCTTCGCGCGGAGTGTGATGGTCGCGACGCCGCTGAGGCGTCCTACCAGTACCGCGGGGTCCCTCGGTGGCGCGTGACGAAGGGCGAGGTCGTAGTGCAGCACGTCGTAGCCGCCGTTGCACTATCAGGCGCGAGCCCTCATGCGGCGTCGGACGAAGCCGAGGATGATGGTGGGCAGCATTCCGACGCCGACCGCAAGCAGGAGGCCGAGAACCAGGAGAAGCGAAGTACGTGCTTGCGCGATCAGCGGTGCCCTCTCCTGTCTGACCCGATCGAGGGGGTACTCGATCATCTTGGACACGGACTGGACGACCGACGAACTGCTGCTCCTCGACAGTTGTTCGAAGGCGGCGTCGAAGCCCTGCGGGCTTCCTGGTGCACCGAGTTCGCCGGCAACCACCGTGGTCGTCGCGCCATCGAGAATCGAGGTCTTCACAACGAGGCCGTGCTTGGTCGTTACGAACCCTTTCGCCGACAGGGCGGAGGTGGTGGCACCTTGCGAGTATCCATAGACCTCGAAGATTGCAGCGGCATCGATCTCCTCGACGCCATCTTTCAGCTCGACGGCAACCCTCGGTCGCCCCCAAGGGAAAGCCGTGTTCATGAGAATGGCAGCGTCTTCGAACCCAAAGACTTTGACGGGCATCGCCGTCGGACCATCTAGTTTCAAGCCTGGGTAGCCGACG
Source organism: Cryobacterium sp. GrIS_2_6 (assembly GCF_035984545.1). Lineage (NCBI taxonomy): Bacteria > Bacillati > Actinomycetota > Actinomycetes > Micrococcales > Microbacteriaceae > Cryobacterium > Cryobacterium sp. GrIS_2_6. The sequence goes on along the minus strand of NZ_JAXCHP010000001.1, from coordinate 2,897,341 downwards.
GATTCGCCGACCCGGTTGGCTTCCGCATCACCGGCCATGTCGGCGATGACTTTGAGTGAGCCCGGGATGCTGGAGGTCACGCCACCGGTAGTCGTTACTCGGCCGTCTTGGACGTAGCGCTGTCCGGTGACCCAGGAAACCTCGGGGTTCGAAGTTCTGAGCGCGGCGATTCGGGACCAATGGGACGTCGCGCGAAGCCCATCGAGAACTCCGGAGGCGGCGAGCAGCCGGGAGCCCGCACAAATGCCGAGGATGCGAGCGCCCGCGTTGTACTGGTTGACGATGAACTCGCGCGCCGCGGCCTCCTCGGGCCCCGACGGACTGTTCACGGCCGGCACCACGACCAGGTCAGGCGTGGGTGCAGCACCAGCCGCCACCTCACCAAAAGTGTGGGTCGGCACGACCCACATGCCACCGTCGACGACCGCCGGGGCGGCGGAGGCGGCAATCGTGTAGACGAAGAAGTCGGGTGAACTGGCCAGAACGTCATATGGCGCGAGAACGTCGGCGGTGTCGGATCCGGACCGGCCGAGAATGACCGCAACGACGAACTGCCCGTGGAGCGGCACGGCGCCAGGCTGAGGGGGTGGCGCCCCGATGCTCGCCGCGGAGGCAGTCTCAGCGCTCGATTGGGACAACCCGGTGACCGCTATGGCGGCGAAGGCGGTAATAGTGAGGGTAGTGGCGAGTGTGATGCTGCCGACTCGGCGGGCGATTTTTGACACGACGATCTCCTGGTGAGCGGGGGGTTAGCGGGTGAGACGGGAAAGGAAGTCGGAGATTATCCGAGCGAACGCCGGGGACTGCGTCCAATGCAAGTAGTGGCTTCCTTCGAGCACGTTGAGTTCGTGCGTCGTGACGTTCTCGAGTTCGGCCTCGTGGTTCGGCAACCATTGGGGCATCGTCCGAACGCTGTCGCTCGAGAGGATCTCGAGCACCGGCAGGTCCGAGGCGAACGGCTGCATCGCGGTTTTGGTCGAGTTGGCGCCGATGCGGCTCCATTCGTCGGAGACCGACGCGTTGACGTAGTTCCAGTTGGTCATCACGGCGATGCGGTGCCGCTCCTCCGCCGTATAGGCAGACCCTGGAGGCTGAACCAGGTCGGGTGCGATCGTCGTGACCACGCGGAAGAGCCCGGTCGCGGCCTGCATGCTCTCGACGGTCGAGGGTGCGCCCTCATCAAGAGACGACGACAGGGCGGCGGTAGGGTCGACGCCAACGATCGCCATCACCTCGTCCGGGTAGGCGTTCGCGTAGTAGCGGGCGTAGATGCCGCCGATTGAATGGCCGACCAGGATCACCGGCTCGTCCACCCGAAGCTTGGCCAGGACCTCGTGCAGCTCGCGGGTGATGTTCTCGATGGTGCGATCACTGACGTTCAGGTCACTGTAGCCGTAGCCGAAGCCCTCGACCACGATGACGTTGAACGCGTTCAGCTGGCGGATGAGCGGGGCGAAGTCGATTGCCGGTGCCGGCGTCCCATACCCGCTCAGGAGCACCATCGTCGGCCCGGTCCCGCCGTTGCGGTAGACATTGATGTCGCCGGCGTCGATGGCGACCTTCTTCCCATACGGCACGAGGTCGGCGTGTTCCGAGGTGTTCAGTGCCACATTGACGGTCGTCGAGACGGCCGTGAGAGCCAGGACAACAGCGAGGCCGATGCCGGCGGCGCGTGCGATTCTGGGGAAGTTCATATCAGGCTCCATCGGATTCGGGAGGTAAGGGGGTCGCGGATTCGCCGCGCCGACGTGCGTGTTTGCGGGTATGACTTCACGGTAGGGTTCGGTTGTCGGCCCACCTAGGACACGCTGTTGACGATCTCGGCCACGGAGGAAGACAGTGAGCGAACTACGCATCGTGATCGTCGGGTTCCCGTCCGTGCAGATCCTCGACGTGACCGGGCCCCTTGAGGTGTTTTCCACCGCCTCACGATTCCTGCCGATCGCTCGGTACGCCACGGAACTCGTGAGCACCGATGGCGGGCCGGTGCTATCGACGAGCGGCCTCGAGTTCGCGACGGGACCGATCGATGCAGTGGTCGGAAACATCGACACTCTCGTGGTCGCCGGGGGCCGGGATATGGAGGAAGCTGCGGGCGATCCGAGGCTGGTCGACAGCATTCGGCGGCTGGCGTTGGTGTCGCGGCGGGTCGCATCCGTGTGCTCAGGCGCGTTTCTACTCGCTGCCGCGGGCCTTCTGGACGGTCGCCGCGCGACCACCCACTGGGCCGAGTGCGAGGTGCTTGGGCGGGCCTACCCGGAGGTCATGGTCGACCCCGATGCCATCTATGTGCAGGACGGCAACGTCTGGACCTCGGCCGGCGTCACGGCCGGAATCGACTTGGCCTTGGCGTTGGTTGCCGATGACCATGGCCGCAAGGCCGCTGCGACCGTAGCGCGGCGCCTTGTCGTGTACCTCCGCCGTTCGGGCGGCCAGGCGCAGTTCTCAGCGCTGCTGGCCGCACAGTCCGCGAACGACGAGCCCATCCGTGACGTGTTGGCCTGGCTCCCTGACAACCTGACCGCCGATCTCTCCATCTCTGGTATGGCCACTCGCGCCCACCTCTCGGAGCGCCAGTTCAGTCGGGTATTCAAGTCCGAGGTAGGCATCACGCCGGCCGAGCATGTGGAGGCGGTGCGGATGGAGGCAGCGTGCAGTCTTCTCGAGACGACGATGCTGACAGTGGAGGAGATCGCGCGAGCATGCGGATTCGGCACCCCTGAAACCATGAATCGAGCGTTCCGGCGCCGCCTCAACACCACCCCGACCAACCATCGAGATCACTTCGGGTCCGACTGACCGTGCCAAGTCTCCGCGATTGACCGAGTGATCATTGACCGAGTGATCAATGTAGAGTCGGAGCATCGCTTCTCCCTCGCACGCCCCCACGAAAGCCGCAGCATGAACCTCCTCGCACCTCAGAAGACGCGCGCGACCGTGCTTCGCACCGTCTTCAGGATGACGCTGGGAGCCTTCCTCCTTCTCGCCGGCATCAGTCATCTCACCGTGAACCGGGAGGCGTTCCTCGCCCAGGTGCCCACCTGGGTGCCGATGGCGGGGGACTTCGTCGTCCTGGCCTCAGGCGTCGTCGAGATCGTCCTCGGCGCTTCCCTACTCGCCCTGGGCAGGTACCGGGTGCAGGTCGGCTGGATCGTGGCGGTCTTCTTCGTTGCCATCTTCCCCGGCAATATCTCGCAGCTGGCGACGCATACCGATTCCTTCGGGCTGAACACCGACCTCGAGCGCAGCGTGCGGCTGCTGTTCCAGCCCGTGCTGATGCTGTGGGCGCTCTGGTCCTCTGGCGCCTGGCTGGCGTGGCGCCGGTATCGCGCCGCCCGGCGTACCGAGGGAGACGGCTGATCGATGGGCGGCCCCAAGAAGCCCGAACAGGAGCGCTGCGACGCGATCCTCGCCGCGGCGTACGAGATCGCCCTCGGCGAGGGTCTCGATGCCGTCACCGCGCGCCGGGTGGCCACCGCGGCCGGCATCTCCACGGGCCTCGTGTTCTTCCACTTCCAGTCGAAAGACGGTCTGCTGGAGGCGCTGCTCGGCGTACTGCTCGACGGCACGCTCGACGCCCTGTCCGACTCCGGCCTGGCCCGGCTGGAACCGTGGGACCGCCTCGAGCGGATGATCCGGGTCGAGCTGGAGCGCCTGGTCGAGTACCACGATGCGGTCGAACTGATCTTCGCGTTCTACTTCTCCCGACGTGACGACCTGTTCCGCGCCCGCATCGAATCGAGCTTCGGGCGCTACCTCGCGGCGTTCTTGCCGGTCTGTCGTGAGGTCGCCACCGGGACCCGCGTCCAGGGTGACGAACTCGCGGAGACGGTGGTCGCTCTGGTCCAGGGTGCCTCGATCCAGGCGATCCGCAACCCGGAGATCTTCAGCCCGGAAGCGATCCTCGCGACGCTCCGAGCGGTGCGCCCGGCCTGATCGGAATGGCAAGAGCGCTTGCTCCGGTCTGGTGGGCTGCGCCGGGACACAGCGATCGGATCGCCTGGCCGAAAGCGGCCAGGCGATCCGATCCTGGGCTCAGAGGCTCAGAGGCTCAGAGACTCAGAGACTCAGAGACTCAGAGGCCCTGGGCCAGCCGGTAGTACGCCTGGTTCCAGCGGATCCCGTGTTCGAAGCTCCGGAGGTCTGTCGTCGCATCGATGACGAGAAGCTCCGTCTTCGCGATGTCGGCGAAGTCGGTGAACGCTTCGAGGCCGACCGCGGTCGACATCACGGTGTGGTGCGCCGCACCAGCGGTGAGCCACGCGGCCGCCGAGACCGCGAAGGACGGTTCCGGCTTCCAGACGGCGCGGCCGACCGGCAGCTTCGGCAGGGGAGCGGTGGGCTCGACCACCTCGACGACGTTGGCGACGAGGCGGAACCTGTCGCGCATGTCACTCATCGCAACCACGACGGCGGGTCCAGGATCTGCCGTGAATACGAGGCGCACGGGGTCTTCCCGGCCGCCGATGCCGAGCGGGTGGATCTCGAGCGTCGGCTTCGCGGTTGTCAGGCTCGGGCTGACCTCGAGCATGTGGGCACCCAGGATGACTTCCGCTCCGGGGGTCAGGTCGTAGGTGTAGTCCTCCATCAGGGAGGCGCCGCCGGGGAGCCCGGAGCCCATGACGTTGGCGGCGTGCACGAGGATTGCCGTCTTCCAGTCGCCTTCGGCGCCGAAGCCGTAGCCGTCGGCCATCAGGCGCTGCACGGCGAGTCCGGGGAGCTGGCGGAGGGCTCCGAGGTCTTCGAAGCTCGTGGTGAACGCGCCGAATCCGCCCGCTTCCAGGAAGGACCGGAGGCCGATTTCGATCGCGGCACCGTAGCGCAGCGACTCGTGACGCTCGGCGCCCGCCCGTAGCTCAGGAGCGACGTCATAGAGTTCCTCGTACTCGGCGACGAGGGCGTCGATCTGGTCCTCCGTGGCCTGGGCGACGGCCTCCGCGAGTTCGTTGACGCCCCACGTGTTGACCTGCACGCCGAACCGCAGCTCTGCCTCGGTCTTGTCACCCTCGGTGACCGCGACGTAACGCATGTTGTCGCCGAACCGGGCGAGCTTGAGGCTCTTGGTCGCAGCCCAGCCGGCGGCGGCACGGGTCCAGGTGCCGATCTGCGCGGTGACAGCGGGGCTCGTGGCGTGGCCGACGACCGTCTTCCTGGCGACGCCGAGGCGAGTCTGGATGTAACCGAACTCCCGGTCGCCGTGCGCGGCCTGGTTCAGGTTCATGAAGTCCATGTCGATGTCCGCCCACGGCAGTTCGACGTTCGCCTGGGTGTGGAAGTGCAGCAGGGGCTTCTGGAGGGCGTCGAGCCCGGAGATCCACATCTTCGCGGGAGAGAACGTGTGCATCCATGCGATCAAGCCGATCACGTTGTCGGCGGCATTCGCCTCGAGGATCGCGCGCTTGATCGACTCCGAATCCTTCAGCACCGGCTTCCACACGATCGTGATCGGAATGTCGGATGCTGCCGCGAGCGTGTCCGAAATGGCGCGCGACTGCTCCGCCACCTGTCGAAGGGTCTCCTCGCCGTAGAGGTTCTGGCTGCCGGTGAGGAACCAGACCTCGTAGGAGGTCAGGTCGGGAGTGATGCGGTTGCTCATAGGGTGATTTCCTTCAGTGAGAGTGCGTCAACGGCGGTACGTTCGACGGCGAGGCCGGCGGAATAGCGTGCAAGGTAGGTGGTGAATCCGGCGACGTCTGTCGGATCCGGCTGGGTAGTGTCGAACGCGGTGTTCGCGAAGACCTGTTCGTCGAGGTAGTCGTCGAGGCTCTGGCCGTGCTCGGCGGCCCGCAGGTAGGACGCCAGCACCGCGATGCCCCAGGCGCCGCCTTCCGAGGCCGTTTCGGTCACGGTGACGGGGGTGCCGAGCGCCCCGGCGAGGAATCGCTGCGCGACCCCTGCGGTGCGGAACATGCCGCCGTGGGCGAACATCTCCTCGATCACGACGCCCTCGTCGGCAAGGACGCGCATCCCGAGGCTGAGCGTGCCGAAAACGCCGTAGAGCTGGGCCCGCATGAAGTTCGCGAGCGTCAGCCGGCTGTCCGGCGTGCGCACGACGAGGGGTCTGCCCTCGCTGAGGCCGGCGATCGGCTCGCCCGCCAGGTGATTGTAGGCCAACAGCCCACCGGCGTCCGCCTCGCCCTCGAGTGCTTCGCGGAACAGCGCGTCGAACACGACATCGCTGGCGAGCGGCTGGCCGGCGACCGCGGCGAACCGGGCGAAGAGGCCGACCCAGGTCGCGAGTTCGCTCGCACCGTTGTTGCAGTGGACCATCGCGACGGGGTCCCCGGCGGGAGTCGTGACAACGTCGAGCTCGTGGTGCACATTCTCGAGCGGTCGTTCGAGCACGACCATGGCGAAGATACTCGTGCCCGCACTGACATTGCCCGAGCGGGGGGCGACAGATCGGGTCGCGACCATTCCCGTTCCGGCGTCACCCTCGGGCGGGCAGAGGGCCGCGCCGGGCTTGAGCGTGCCGGTCGGGTCGAGAAGCCGGGCACCCTGTTCGGTCAGGGCCCCTGCGGGCTGACCCGCCACAAGCACCTCCGGCAACAGGTCGACGATGCCTGATCCGGGCGTGCCGGCCGCGGAGAGCCCGTCGTATCGCGCCACCAGCTCGGCATCGTAGGTCTTCGTGAGCGCGTCGATCGGGAACATGCCCGATGCGTCGCCGACTCCCAGGACTTTCCGACCCGTGAGCCGCCAGTGCACATAACCGGCAAGGGTGGTGAGAAAGGCGATCTCGGGGACGTGCGGTTCGTCGTCGAGGACCGCCTGACGGAGATGTGCAATGGACCAGCGCAGCGGGATGTTCACGCCGAACAGGTCGGTGAGTTCCGCGGCAGCAGGGCCGGTCGTCGTGTTCCGCCAGGTTCTGAAGGGCGCGAGGAGGTCGCCGGCCGCATCGAACGCGAGGTATCCGTGCATCATGGCCGAGACGCCGATCGCCGCGAAGCCGTCCGGGCGTAAGCCGTAGCGTGATTCGGCATTGTCGATGAGGTCGGCGTAGGCCGCCTGCAAGCCAGACCACACGTTCTCGAGCGAATAGGTCCAGACCTGTCCGACGAACTCGTTGTCCCACTCGTGACTGCCGACCGCGATCACCTGGGACGGGTCGTCGCCGATCAGGCACGCCTTGATCCGGGTCGACCCCAGTTCGATCCCGAGCGAGAGGCGCCCCGCACGGAGGTCGTCTCGTGCGGAATCGCCGGGGGAAACGGTACTCGATGTCGACACAAGACTCCTTTGACTTACGCATGTGATCGATCACATTGGCGATCATATGCAGTCTACGACATCGGCATCCCGTATGTCGACCGTCAGCATTCGGGTCGCGGCCGCTCCGGCGGGGCTCCGGTGGACGCCCGCTCGATGAGCTCAGGGTCGACGGCAGGACGCACGTCAGCTTCTCCGAGGAGAAGGGCCACGGCGCGCCGTCCGGCTTCGGCCAGGTCCTGCCGAACGGTCGTCAGCGCGGGCTGGTAGTACGCGGCCTCGGGAACGTCATCGAAGCCGACGATGCTGAGATCCCCCGGCACGGTCATCCCCAGGGAGACCGCGGCGCTCAGGGCGCCGAGCGCCATCTGGTCGTTACCGGAGAAAATGGCCGTCACGCCCTGTTCGATCAGCGCACGGGCGGCACGATGACCTGACGCGGCGCTCCAGTCGCCGATCTCTACGAATCGCGGATCCAGCTGGCGCGATCGAAGCTCCTCCTGGAAACCGGTCAGGCGCTGTTGCGCGTCGAGCCATTCTGGCGGGCCGGCGATGTGGCCCACGCGCTGATGGCCGAGATCCATGAGATGCGAGGTGGCCAGCCGGGCCCCCCGGATCTGGTCCAGCATCCCGCCATGCAGCCCGCTCCCCGCTGCCGTCTGCAGCGTCACATATGGCACCGGGATCGTCAGGCCTTCGAGAGCGACGAGCACCTGGGTCTGCGGGGCCACCACGATCAGCCCCTCGGCAGAGAGGTCGGCCAGATGGCTGAGTGCGTCATCCACTGATCTTCGGTCGAGTCCGTCCGCGTTCGCGATCGTCACGCTGTAGCCGCGACTGCGTGCTGCTGCCCCGATGGCGGCGACGATGGTCGCGGGGCCGTACTCTCCACTCGAGGTCGACAGTATTCCGATCAGGCGCGATCGACTCGAGGACAACGCGCGGGCGGCCGCGTTCGGCCGGTAGTTCAGCTCCCGAATGGCATCGAGCACCTTCTGTCGCGTGGCTGCGCGAAGGCTGGGGTGATCATTCAGGACACGGGAGACCGTCTGGTGGGACACTCCAGCGACCCTGGCCACATCGAACACACTGGCGGCACGAGGTCTGGCATCCTCGTTGTCTCGATCTGCGCCCATGGTCTGATTATCGCCGTGCGTGGGGGTTGCGCTGGTCACGGGGCCGCCATTCTCCGCCCGGATGACCAGGTCAGGGCTCGCCCAGGCAGAGGTGTACAGTTCGGCGAGTTGGCCACAGCGGTGAAAGGTACGGATATGACGATCAATTTCGGCGCTCGCGGACACGACGTGACGTGGGCGTCAACTCCCGAGGCGCTGGCGCGTGGCCTGGCGGGATACGGGGTGCACAACGTGCAACTGGCCCTGGGCCGGTCCTTCCCCGAACTGAATGGCGCACGCGCTGTCAACCCCGGCCTGGGCGCTTACTTCCGCCGCGTGATGGCCGCCCAGGGCGTGGATATCGCCGTGCTGGGCTGCTACGACAACATCATTCATCCGGATGCCGATCGCAGGGAGGCGATCCTGCGGAAGTTCGAGGCCTATCTGCTCAACGCTCGGCATTTTGGTGCCCCGATGGTGGCGACCGAGACGGGGAGCGTCAATGCGGAGGGTTTTGCCTATACCCGGGCAAACTTCACGGATGAGGCGTACCGGGAGGCCGCAGCGGTGATTCGGCGGCTCGCGGAATTCGGCGAACGCGTGGGGACCATCGTCGCCATTGAGCCGGGCATTAACCACCCGATCTATAACCTCGATCGGGTCGAGCAACTCCTCGACGACGTCGACTCACCCTTCCTCGGCATCGTGTTCGACGCCACGGCGTTGCTCGACCCGAACGAGCCCGTCGATCTTGCGGCATTGACGAGCGACGCCTTTGAACGGTTCGGGGGACGCATCGTCGCGGCCCACCTCGACGACTACCGCCTCTCGGACGGTCGCGTCGTCCGCTGCGACATCGACGACGGGGTCCTCCCGGTCGCCCAGATTCTGGCCACGATCAGCGCGCACGCTCCCTGTCTCGCCGTCATCATGGAGGAAACCGTCAACGACGCGATTGCCAGGACCGTGGATCGCTACACGGAATCGGGATTCTCGAAGTGAATGCCTTCGGGGTTGCGACTCCGGCGGATGAATTCCTTGCTCGTCATGCCGAACTCATCCTTGAAGCAGCGGAGGAAGTGCGTGTACGACGAGAACCCGGCGATCCGATAGACGTCCAGGGCGTTCCCGTGCGTGCTCAGGAGGTCTTTGCTGTGCAGCAGTCGCTTCTTGAGCGTGTACTGGTGGAAATTGAGTCCGGTGTTCGTCTTGAACTGGCGTGACAGGTAGTACTTACTGATGAAGAACCTGCCCGCGACGGCATCGAGTGACAGATCCTCGTCCAGGTTGTCGGCGACGTAGCCCATGACCGCCGAGATGAGGGCCGACACGGGAAGGTCGTGGGGAACGACGGCGTTCTCGGAGCCGAAGACCGCCTTGTTGAGGTCGATCAGGAACTCGATCAGCCGGTTCTCTCGGACGAGGTCCGCGCCGAAGCCCTCCTGATCGGGCTCGTCCAGGTGAGAAATCTGTTCGCGCAACCAGTCGGCATCCACACTGATGACCTGGCTGGTCGGGGTGCCGTCCTTGGCGAACAGGAGGTTGAGGTTGGTGCTGTCTGAGGAACGGCTCGTGAGGAACTCCTCGCGAATGTGGATGTACGCACGTTCGTAGTACTCGCTGGACTGCCTGACGATGTTGTGCAGGTCGTTCCTCCGCACGAAGGTCACGGTTCCCGGTTCCGTGGAGTACTCGGTTCCGCCGAGCCGGAAGACACCCGTGCCGCGCAGTACGCAATTGATCTCGTGGAAGTCGTGATAGTGCAGGTTTGCGTGCTCACGGACGGCATTGTCGACGTGGTACAGCTCGAAATGCCCGGAGACCATCGTGTTCACGATCACTGCGCGGCGAGGCTCCATCGGCGCCTCCTCTCCGAGAGCTCAGGCGACAGTCTGGCACGCAGCCTCCGCTGCAAGAAACGGCAGTTTTTGAGCAACGGTCGACACCACGGGGCCTATATCGACGGATTCCGGGGTTGTAACGTTTCAAATACAAGGAATCAAAGAAGATTGTGAAGAGAAACCATGCATCTAGACACTGCCGTCAGCAGAGAGCAGATCGTTCAAAAGATCGATGCCATGATCTCCAACCTGACCACAATCAGGGACGAGTCAGGTAAGTTTTTACTCCATTTCAGTGATGTCGTCGTCGACGACAAGAGCTGGAATGTCTGGAATTGGCCCCAGGGTGTCGGTCTCTACGGGATCTACAAGAACTACCGGATCACCGGAAATTCCCTGGCAGCGGATGTCGTCCGCGAGTGGTTCGATACCGCGCTCGCCGCGGGCGCTCCGCCGAAAAACGTCAACACGATGGCACCGCTGCTCGCCATGGCCTGCCTGTATGAGGACACCAAGGACAGCAGGTACATCCCGTACCTCAACCAGTGGGCGCAATGGGCCATGCACGACATGCCGCGCACTCACGGTGGTGGCATGCAGCACATGACCTATGCCGGGCCGAACTCTCAGCAGCTCTGGGACGACACCTTGATGATGACGGTGCTGCCCCTCGCGAAGATCGGTCGCCTCCTGGATCGGCCGGAATACATCGAGGAAGCCAAGTACCAGTTCCTCATCCATGCCCAGTACCTCTTGGACAAGAAGACGGGCCTCTGGTTCCACGGCTGGTCGTTCGAGCGCCGTGACAACTACGCAGACGCGCTCTGGGCACGTGGCAACTGCTGGATCACCATCGCCATTCCGGAACTCATCGGCACCCTGGGACTCAAGCCCGGAGACCCGATCCGGGACTGGTTGCTCGAAATTCTGAACAGCCAGGTCTCCGCACTCGCGGAGCTGCAGGACGAGTCCGGCATGTGGCACACGCTGCTCGATGACCCGACCTCCTACCTCGAGTCGTCCGCGACCGCCGGTATCGCATACGGGCTGCTCAAAGCGGTACATGAGCGCTACATCGACAAGAGCTATGCGGCCGTGGCGGAGAAGGCCGTCGCCGCACTGTACGACCGGATCACCGACGAGGGCGAAGTCCAGAACGTCTCGGTCGGAACCGGAATGGGTGACGACCTGGACTTCTACAAGAACATCGACCAGACGGCGATGCCGTACGGCCAATCGCTCACGGTGCTGTGCTTCGCCGAATATCTCGTCTCCTTCTGCTGAGACGACCATGCCTTCCACGAAAAGAGTAAGAAAATGACCGAAAAGTTTGACATGGAGAGCTTCTCCCTGAGCGGCAAAGTCGCCCTGATCACCGGCGCCAGCTACGGCATCGGACTGGCAATCGCCTCGGCGTATGCGGTGGCGGGCGCCCGGATCGTCTTCAACGATCGCGACCAGGCGGCCGTCGACCGGGGACTCGCCGCCTACAAGGAAGCCGGGATCGAGGCTCACGGATATGTCGCGGACGTCACTGACGAAGACGCGATCGTTGCGATGGTCAAGCAGATCGAGGACGAGGTCGGCACCATCGACATCCTCGTCAACAACGCCGGCATCATCAAGCGCGTCCCGATGCTCGAGATGAGCGTCGCCGACTTCCGTCAGGTGATCGACGTCGACCTCAACGGGCCGTTCATCGTCGCCAAGGCCGTGCTGCCGGGAATGATCAAGAACGGCCACGGAAAGATCATCAACATGTGCTCGATGATGTCGGAACTCGGGCGCGAAACCGTGTCGGCTTACGCCGCAGCCAAGGGTGGCCTGAAGATGCTCACCCGCAACATCTGCTCCGAATTCGCCGAGGCCAACATCCAGTGCAACGCCATCGGCCCTGGCTACATCGCAACGCCGCAGACGGCCCCGCTCCGTGAACTCCAGGACGATGGCTCCCGGCATCCCTTCGACCAGTTCATCATCGCGAGGACCCCGGCCGCGCGCTGGGGGACCCCCAGGGACCTGATGGGGCCGGCAGTGTTCCTGGCCTCCGACGCGAGCGACTTCGTCAACGGCCTGGTCCTCTATGTCGACGGCGGCATCCTCGCCTACATCGGGAAAACCCCTCAGTAACGCGGGACTGCCCGCACCACATCGTGAGCACCATCAATGAAAAAGGTCGAAGAACCAATGAAGATTGCTTTGATAAACGAGAACTCCCAGGCTTCCAAGAACGCCATCATCTACAAGGCGCTCAAGGATGTGGCCGACGAGAAAGGCCACGAGTCCTTTAACTACGGGATGACCGGGAAAGAGGGCGAGAGCCGGCTGACCTACGTTCAGAACGGTCTCCTCGCCTCGATCCTGTTGGGCACGAAGGCCGTGGACTTTGTCGTCACCGGCTGCGGCACCGGCGTGGGGGCCATGCTCGCCTGCAACAGCTTCCCCGGCGTGGTCTGCGGCATCGCCATCGAACCGACGGATGCCTACCTCTTTTCCCAGATCAACGGAGGCAACGCGCTCTCCATCCCTTATGCGAAGGGCTTCGGCTGGGGGGCCGAGCTCAACCTCACGCTCATCTTCGAGCGCCTGTTCGCCGAGCCGATGGGTGGCGGGTACCCCAAGGAACGGGTGGTCCCTGAGCAGCGCAATGCACGCATCCTCAACGAGGTGAAGGCGGTCGTGTACAAGCCCCTCATCCAGGTGCTCAAGGAAATCGATCAGGACTTCCTGAAGGAAACCATCGCCACCGAGAACTTCACGGAGTATTTCATCGCAAACGCCGAACCGGGGGAGGTGCGCGACTACATCCTCGCGCCACTCGCCTGACCGGCGAACTGCACTCTGCACCACGAACGATCACACTAGAACCACTTATCAAGGAAGATCAAGGGTTTCGTCATGAGCGAAAACACGGCAACGTCACAGAGGACGCCGTCGAACGACAAACAGGTTTCATCCCGCAATCTCAAGCGCGCCGCCTTCAGTGGGTGGATCGGAAGCGCACTGGAGTACTACGACTTCACGTTGTACTCCCAAGCAGCAGCACTCGTGTTCCCGACGGTGTTCTTCCCCACCGCGAGCCCGGCCGTCGCCATCGTCGCCTCGCTGGCGACGTACGGCGTCGGCTATGTCGCGCGGCCCATCGGCGCCATTGTCCTGGGCAACCTGGCCGACCGCCACGGGCGGAAGCATGTCCTCGTCATCGCCATGATGATGATGGGCCTGGCCACGCTCCTCGTGGGCGTTCTGCCGACGTACTCCCAGGTCGGCATTCTCGCGCCGATCCTGCTGGTGGTGCTCCGGCTCGTCCAGGGCTTCGCCGTCGCCGGGGAGCTGGGCGCCTCCAACGCCCTCATCGTCGAGCACTCGCCCGATGCCAAGCGGGGCTTCTTCGCAAGCTTCAGCCTGCAGGGGTCCCAGATCGGCAGCATCCTCGCCCTCGCCTTCATGCTTCCGCTGGCATCCGCGCTCCCCGCCGAGGCCTTCCAGAGCTGGGGATGGCGGATTCCGTTCCTGCTCAGCGCGGTCGTCATCCTCGCCGGCTACTTGATTCGCCGCAACATCGAAGAGCCGCCCGCCTACCTGAAGCAGTCCCAGGTCAAGGAGTTCAAGACCCCGGCGATCGAACTGTTCCGTCGCTACCCGCGCATGCTCCTCATCTGCGTCATCAGCACGCTCGCCAACGTGATCGGCACCGCGACCCTGGTCTTCGGTGTCACCTACGGCAAGCAGGAGAGTTACGGAGTCGGCTTCACGACGAGTGAGTTCCTGTGGATCATCCTCATCATCAACACGGTCTCTGCCCTGACGATCCCGCTGTTCGGGAAGCTCTCCGACGTCTTCGGCAGGAAGGCGCTCATGATCACCGGCGCCCTCGGCGGCGGCCTCACCTCGATCCCGTTCCTCTTCGCGGTGCAGGAAAAGAACTTCGCCATGGTGCTCATCCTCGGCGTGCTCGCCATGTCGATTTTCTTCCAGATGTGGAACGCCACATTCGCCACGGCCTACCAGGAGCAGTTCCCCACCCGGCTGCGCGTCACCGGCTTCGCCGTCTCGCAGAACGTCGGCCTGATGCTTGCCGCGTTCGCGCCGGCGATCTTCACCCTGATGGCTCCTCCCGGAACGAGCAACATCCCGATCGTGATCGGCATCACCACACTCGTGGTCACCGTGATCGCGGCGGGTGCCACCCTGTTCCTCTGCAACGGATCCGGCGAGAGCCTGGCCGAGTAACGGGCACGACAAAGCCCCCTGCCTCCCGCATTTGACCGGGAGGCAGGGGGCTTTGTCGTGCGCTGCACCCGGGGCTCGCCGCACGACGAGGGAAACAGTGCCACTTTGCTGCGCTGCGTCCACACGCGCAGGTTCCTGGCGTCGAGCGACCATGACCATCCAAGAGAACGCGGAGATTGTCTCTGCCGCAGAGCCCACCCCCGCCGTCTTTGGTTCAGAAGCCCGACTCAATACGAAGGAGAAGGTCGCCTACGGATTCGGCGACCTGGGCAGCGGGTTCATGTTCGACCTGGGTCAGGCCTACCTGACCAAGTTCTGGATCGACACCGCGGGCATCGGCCCGGCGGTCGTCGCCCTGATCTTCGTGCTCGTGAAACTCTTCGACGCCGTCATGGACCCGCTCGCCGCGATCTTCATCGACAGCCGCAAGATCGGCAAGCGCGGCAAGTTCCGCCCGGTGATGATGGTCAGCGCGATCCTCCTCGCGGTCATGACCGTCGTCACCTTCACCATGGTCTCATTCGTGCTCTGCTACCGGGGCACCAAGGAGAATGTCGTCATCAACCGGGCAGCGAGCTCGGGGAAGAACGGCATCAAGGATTACGCCAGGGCAGTTCTCACCAATCGCCCGCTGCTCGGCCTCGTGCTGATGTCCCTCTTCACGATCTCGTCGATGAACGTCAACAACATGATGATGATCTTCTTCGCCCAGTACAACCTCGGGAACCTCGCACTCCAGGCCGTACTGAACCTCGTCATGATCGGTGCCTCCATCGTCGGCATCATGTTCATCCCGAGGCTCGTCATGCGCTTCGGCAAGAAGCGCACCGTGATGGGCAGCTTCATCATCGCGATCGTCGCCAACGGGCTGGACTTCATCATCCCGACCAACCTGTGGACGTTCATGATCCTCGTCACCATCGGCTCCGCCGCACTGGCCATCCCGAACGGCATCACCTGGGCGTTCGTCTCCGACACGATCGACTACGGCGAATGGCACACCGGGGTGCGCAAGGAGGGCGTGACCTCTGCCGCCTTCAGCTTCTCTCGCAAGCTCGCCCAGTCCCGCGCCGCGGTGGTCGGTGCCGGCATGCTCGCCGTCACCGGATATGTGGCCAAGGCCACCAGCCAGTCGGGCGAGACGCTCGAAGGTATCAAGGCGGTCATGACGCTGTATCCGGCCCTCGCACTGGTCATCGCCGCCATCATCATCTACTTCATCTACACCGTGTCCGACGATAAGTACCGCAGGATCGCCAACGACCTCGACGAACGCCGCTGGGAACACGGCATCATCGGTGAGAGCACGAGCTCAACCAGTGCCAAGTAGCGCAGTACCCAGTAGCGCGGTACTAAGTCGCGAGCGTCAAGCGGCGCAGTACCAAGTAGCGAGCGTCTAGCGGCGCAGTACCAAGTCGGGCTGTACCCAGCATCACCGTACCCAGCATCACCGCACCCAGGGGCGTCCGCAGGCACCAGCCCGCTGGCGCCTCTTCGGCTGCGCTGCTGACTAGAACGGGCTTGGGTTGTCGGGGTTGTCGGGGTCGTTGGGTTCGGGGTCGAGGGTCCAGACATCCACGAACGGAACCCGCGGTTTCGGTGCGGGTTTGGGTTTCCGGGGTGGCCTCATGTCGGCGGAGGGTTCCACGATGTAGCGGTACCCGGCCGGGGACGTCCACTCGATCCGACCATCGCCCAGGTGTCTCGGTGTCCATCTTTTGTAGCTCTTGACCGCGTGGTGATACGGGCAGAGGTGGGCGAGGTTCATCGCGTTGGTTTCGCCGCCGTGCTGCCACTCGACGCTGTGGTCCACGTCGGAGCGTTTCGCCGAGCGGCGGCAGCCGGGGAAGGTGCAGGTTTCATCGCGCACCTCGAGCCACTTCTTGAGCGCGGCGGGGACCTTGTAGGTGTCCCGTCCCATCGAGAGCACGACCCCGGTCTCCGGGTGGGTGAGCAGCCGGGTGAAGCTCGGCGCCCCCGCCGCGAGACGCCGTGCCGTGTCGGGGTCGATGGGTCCGTACCCGGCCGGATACCCGGGTTCCTCGCTCGTGCCCAGCAGGGTCAGGACCGGGACGGTGACGTTGACCTGCGCGGCCACCCCGGCACCCAGTCCGTCCGGGGTGACCCCGCTGAGCAGCACGTCGGTGAGCACGTCTGCAGCCAGCTGGGTCAGGGTGCGGGTTTCCTCCGGGCCCTGCAGGCAGAGCGCCGTGTCGAGGGTGCGGTGGTAGGCGGCCTGCACCTTCTCCGCGTCCCCGGTCACATACAACGACGCCATCCCGTCGTTGAGGGCCTGGAAGACCACGTGCCGGTCTTCGACGCTCTTCTGGTGCCTCGCGGTGATGGTTTCCGGGTGGGTGCGTTCCCGCACCCGCCGGGCCCGGTCGGACAGCTTCGCCACGGTGAGGACTTCCGCGACGGGCACCAGGACGTCTTCGAACACGGCGCGGGCCCGGGCGGCCGCTTCCGGGTCGTCTCCCATGCGGATGCCCCAGGCCTGGTCCATGATCACTTGAGCGTGCCGGTAACTGATCGCCCCGATGGCGAGGGCGTCCCGGGTTGCGGGGAGGTCTTCGGCGAGGGTGCGGCTGGCTTCGATCAGGGTCTCCGCCGTGCGCCGCGGCAGCCGGAGCAGGGCCCCGACCTCGCAGGTGAACTCCTCCTTGGTGGCCTCCTCCGGCGACCACGGCGGGCGCGGCCCGCCGGCCTGCTCGGCGGCCTCCGCCCGGGCCCGGCCCGCATCGGCCAGCACCCGTTGCGCGGTATAGATCGCGGCGGCCCGGCGAGCGGTGGCCCGGTTGATTTCCCGGTCTGCTTCCCGGATCGCGTCATAGAAATCGGCGAGGGACGGCTCCACCAGGCCGAGGTGCTGGGCGTTGAGGCTGCTGTCGGGAGGGACATCAGGAGGGATGGCGGGAGGGTTCTCGGGAGGGGTCCCGGGAGGGGGTTCCGCAGCGCTGTCCACACTGCTGTCCACGGGGCTGTCCAGGTGAGATTCTGAGGGTTCTTCAACTGTCATGGGGGCACTCTACGGACCACCACCGACATTCCACCGGCATCCGCCACCCCACAAATGGCCTGTGGAAAACCCGGTCAGAGAAACTTTGTTGAGGACGGGCCGCTGCCGGGGGCGGTCGCGGCGTGCGCTGTGTTCCCCGACCCGGGGACTAGATCAGTTGGCGCTTCTCGATCTGTTCGAAGGTGTTCGTCGCATCCCGGAGTCCACCCCACAGGACCACCTCTCCGGCGGTCAGGGACGCGGGGACGTCGATGATCCGCTGGTTGCTGCTGCCCCGGAACTGCAGTTTCAGGTCACGTTTCGCCAGCTCGAACCGACCGTCGACCAGGACGTCGATTCCGCGGAGCATGGCGAGCTTGTCCGGGCTCTCGAGCAAGAGCTCCTCGAAGGTGTATCCGGTCCAGGACCACACGTCCTTCGACGAGCCGAACTCCCGGCGCACCCGGTCGATCAGCCCGAGGCAGACCCCGGTGTTGAGGAAGGGTTCGCCGCCGAGCAGGGTCAGGCCCTGGACGTACTCCTGGCCGAGGTCGGCCAGGATCTGGTCTTCGAGTTCCTGGCTGTATTCCTGGCCGTAGCGGAAGCTCCAGGTGGCTTCGTTGAAACAGCCCTCGCACGCGAACAGACATCCGGACAGGTAGAGGCTGCACCGCACGCCTTCGCCGTCAACGAAGACGAAGGGCTTGTAGTCCCCGACGTATCGCTGGCTCAGCTTCTCAGACAGCCACTCGCCGGGCCGCGGGTTACGCATCCTCGGAGACCGGTGCCGGGGCATCCGCCCCGCTGATGCCGGTGCCGCCCGCCATGTGCTTGACCCGGGAGGTGATCTCCATGTGCCGGCCGTGCACCATTGGTCGGGCCTGCGGGTTGCCGAGGTAGCCGCAGGTGCGCTTGACGACGTCGCAGGTCATCGGGTCGGCGTTGCCGCATTCGGGGCACTCGAAGCCGCGCTCCGTCGCGTCGAAGTCGCCCGAGAAGCCGCAGGCGTAACAACGATCGATCGGGGTGTTGGTTCCGAGGTAGCCGATCCGGTCATAGGAGTAGTCCCAGACCGCCTCGAGTGCCTTGGGGTTCTGCTGCAGGATCGGGTATTCGCAGTAGTGGATGAACCCACCGGAGGCGAACTCTGGATAGACCTTCTCGAAGTCGAGCTTCTCGAACGGCGTCGGGCTCTTGCGAACGTCGTAGTGGAAGCTGTTGGTGTAGTAGTCCTTGTCGGTGATGTCAGCGACCGAACCGAACTTCGCGGTGTCGAGCCGGCAGAACCGGTCGGTCAGGCTCTCGCTCGGGGTCGAATACACGCTGAACTGGTAGCCGTACTCGTTGCTCCACTCCTGGGTGCGGTCGTGGAGCGTGCGGAGGATGTCGACGGTGAAGTCTTTCGCCTCGGGGTTTGATTCCCAGGCTCCGCCGTAGAAAGCCGAGGCCACCTCGTAGAGGCCGATGTAGCCGAGCGACACGGTGGCGCGCTTGTTCCTGAACACGGTGTCGACGGACTGGCCGGCCTCCAGATGCTGGCCGAAGGCGCCGTAGACATAGAGGATCGGTGCGTTCTCCGGGGTCGCTTCCTTGCAGCGCTCGATCCGGAAGAGCAGGGCGTCGCGGGCAATGCTCACACGTTCGGCGAGGATGCTCCAGAACTTGTCCTTGTCGCCGGCGGCCTCGAGGGCGATCCGCGGCAGGTTGAGTGTCACGACTCCGAGGTTCATCCTGCCCTCTGAGACGTCGTTGCCATCTTCGTCCGTCCAGCCCTGGAGGAAGGACCTGCAGCCCATCGGCACCTTGAAACTGCCGGTGAGTTCCACGATCTTGTCGTAGTTCAGGATGTCGGGGTACATGCGCTTGGTGGAACACTCGAGCGCGAGCTGCTTGATGTCGTAGTTCGGGTCGGTCGGGTCGAGGTTGAGGCCGCGCTTCACCGTGAAGATCAGCTTCGGGAAGATCGCGGTGCGCTTCTCCCTGCCGAGTCCCTCGATGCGGATCTGCAGGATCGCCTTCTGGATCTCGCGTTCGAACCAGCTGGTGCCGAGGCCGAAGCCGAGCGAGGTGAAAGGGGTCTGCCCGTTCGAGGTGAACAGGGTGTTGATCTCGTATTCGAGGCTCTGCATCGCGTCGTAGATGTCCTTGAGGGTCTTCTCCTCCGCGAACTGCTGGTGCTGGGACTCATCGGCGATCCATGTCCTGGCGTCGGCGAGGTGCTTCTGGAGGTTCTTCTCCGCGTACGGGGCGAGCACCTCGTCGATCCGGTTGCCCGAGCATCCGCCGTACTGGCTCGACGACACGTTCGCGATGATCTGCGAGATCTGCGCGGTGGCCGTCTGGATCGAGCGGGGCGGGTCGACGTCGGCGTTGCCGATCCGGAAGCCGGTGCTGAGCATCGTCTTGAAGTCGATGAGGCAGCAGTTCGTCATCGGGGCATAGGGGTGATAGTCGAGGTCGTGGTAGTGCAGGTCGCCCTTCTGGTGGGCGTTGGCGACGTGCGGCGGCAGCATCTTCAGGCCGATCGCCTTGCCCACCGCGCCGGCGGTCAGGTCACGCTGGGTGTTGAAGACATCGCTGTCCTTGTTGGCGTTCTCGTTGACGACTGTTTCGTCTTTGCTGATCAGCTTGATGATCGAGTGGTTGATGTCGGTGGACTTACTGCGCGCGAAGTCGCGCTGGATCCGGTAATTGATGTACGCCTCTGCGGCTTCGTATTCCTTGCTGTCCAGCAGGGCGTGTTCCACGATGTTCTGGACCTCGTAGATCTTGATGTCGACCGCGAAGCGCGAGGCTATCTCGCGATCGATACGAGTGACCAGGTCACGGATGATCCGGTGCGTGAGCGGGGTCAGTTCGCCGTTCACTTCCGTGAAGCTCTTGGCCAGTGCGGCATAGATCCGGGCGTCATCGAAGGCGAGCCGGCGACCGTCGCGTTTCGACACCATAAGGGTGCTGAGACCGCTGCCAGCCGTAGGCGTTCCTGTGCCGGGGTCTTCTGTCTTCAACACGCGCTGCTGCCTCCTTGACTAATACTCCCCACGACAATCGAGCGGGACAGTTAGTCGGGCGAAAGACCATATCTAGTGGTTGGGGCGTGAGATCGATACTACCTGTTGTGGTCAGACCACAGGAGCACATTTTGCTCCGCGCCACGCGAAAGGTGTCGGAAAAGGCCAGATTCCGGATCAAGCGCAGCCGCAAGTCATGGGCGGCACGGTAGGCAGCGTGGCGCAGGGGCGGCATGGTGAGGAGCCTGTGCGGCGAGAAGACGATGTGGCGAGGCGGCTGCGTGGTGCGGAGGCCTGTGGGCAGCTCCGCACCACGCGCACGGCGACGCCCCGCTGTCGCCCGTGAATCCGCATCGTGCGTGGTTCGGACATGCCGGTTACGGCGTTCCCCCCGGAACTGTAACCTAGACATGTCCAACCGAAGGCAAGCGTAGCAGACGATAGACATGTCCAATGTTGAGGTCCGGGGTTGGCTGAACGTGGCATCGACCGGGGGAAAGACCATGGATCACCAAGAACGCCAGAAGCGCGCGCACGAGCTTGTCGCGGCACTCGATTTGCCGCGGCCGCTCACGCCCGAGCGGCTCCACGCGCATATGGAGAGCCTCCGGAAAAAACAGATTGTGATCCGCGAGGGCAGCGAAACGATGCTGCACGCTGGTGTCTGCGGACTCTGGATCGAGGTCGCCGGCGAAGCCTTCGAGCGCATCCACCATGCCCCGACGATCTCAGCAGTGCATCGGCAGCAGCTCATCAACCATGAATATGGCCATATGATCCTCAGCGACGACAAGGAATTACTCTCGGCCGATCAAGTCGCGCGATTCGCGCCCCTGATCCCCTATGACGCCATCGTGCACGCACTTTTGCGAAGCAGTTTGACCGACGAGCTGGAAGCACTCGCCGAAGCGATCGGCGACCGGCTCGCCTTGACTATGCTGAGTGACCGCGCGGAGGCCCGTGACGGCGCCCGGACCGGATTCGGGCGGGTGCTGTAGTGGCCTCCCTCATCGCTGGTGGCGTGAGCGCGCTCCTTTGGCTGGCCGCCCTGTTCTGCCTCCCGTCCGTCGTGCGGGGCCGTCGGCGCCTGCTGTTCTCGTTTCTTGCGGTGTTCGCGCTGACGATGTCGCTGCAGACCGATCTTGTCTTCGACGTGCTCGATGCCGCTCTCGGCGGCGTGAACGTGACGTATTACCTTTTCCACGTCACTGCGGTCATCGCAATAGCACTTCTCAACGAACTCGTGCGGGCCGCATCGTCGGCGCACCCCGGTGGGTGGCGGATCAAACCTCTCTCTGCGATCTTCCCGGGGGTGGTCATTCTCATTCAGTCAGTGTTGTTCTTTGGGGCCGACTGGCGACTGCTGCCGGACATCCGCTTTCTCGATCGGTGGGACTACACGGCGTACGCGGCGACCACCTGGGTGGCCCTGGCGTATTTCTCGGTCACGGTGGCGGCGGCATGTCTCTCGGACCGGCGAAGGCAGCGACGACGGCTGACCCGGGTCTCACTCGGCTTCGTCGTTGTCGGCTGCGCCGGTGTCATCGTGTACGCCGTCGTCAGCCTCCTCAATGCGGTCATGGCGAACGTCAACCACAATGCTGACTTCGCGACCGGGACGGGCGGCGTCTACTATGCGGCGCTATTGATCGCGCCCTCGTGCCTGGCCGTTGGATTCGGCCTCACGGCGGCGGTGGACGGCGTCATACGAGTCCAACGGGAAGTCCAGGTTCGCGTTCTCCTGGTGAGGCTCGCACCTCTCTGGGAGCGGCTGTTGTCCGAGTCGCCCGAACTCAGCCTTGACGTTCCTGAGGCGAGGATCCACTTGGTTCTGACCCGCGGCGCCGCTGCGCGACTCTACCGTCGCTATGTCGAGGTTCGTGATTGCCTCCTGCTGTATCCTCAGGAAATATCGCGGTCGGACCAGGCGCTGTTGGCTACCGCTGAGCACCTCGTTTCCCCGGGTGGCGCTCGAGCGTTGCCCGTTATGACTGTGGAGGGGCAGCCGTGATGCGACGAGACGTAGCGGGGACGGCGCACCGATGAAGAGGGGAACGCCTGACGTGAACGGCAAGACTCCTCCGACCGCACAGGGTCTCAGCGCGCAGATGGAACTGGCGAGGAAGCTCAACCTTCTGCTCGACGTCGTCGTCGCAGAGGGAAATACCCCGTATACCTACCGCGAGATAGCCGAGGGCCTGCGGGACCGGTCGCTTTCCCTCTCCCGAGCCCGGTGGGCATATATGATCGCGGGGACCGGCCCTCTCGTGACAGACGAGAAACTCCTGACCGGAATTGCCGAATTCTTCCGGATCCCGCCGGCCTACCTCCTGGGTTCCGACGACGATATCCCCGTCCGAGTGGACACCCAACTCGCCTTTGTCAAGAAGCTCCGCGCACAACGAGTCGTGAATTTCGCCGCGAGGACTCTCGGCGATGTCTCCCCGGAGACTCTGCGCACCATCACCCAACTTCTGAAAGAGGACACTCTCGAATGACTCCGAACGCATTTGTGGCTCCCGCCGATCTGACTGCCGCGCTTGATCGGTTCCGGACCGCGCATGGCCGCGCCCCGCGTATCGGGGTCGACCTCGATGCGACGACCGCCGACACGGTCGGTGGTCTCCGAAACTGGATGGGGGAGAAGCTCTCGATCCCCCTGGCTGAACGGTCCACGCGATTCCCCGACCTCGACCAGTACGCCATGTGGATCGGCGACGACGCGTGGTTTGTCGATATGCCGGACTTCCTCGGCCATTTTGGTCATGCCGAACGCCACGGCTTCTACCTGGGCCTCGCGGTGTTCGACGAGGCCGTCGTGACGCTTCTCGCCCTTGAGGCTGCCGGATGCGAGCTTGTTGCCGTCACGGCCAGGAGTGACGAGTTCAACCCCGATACGCGGGAGTGGATCGCGTCGAACGGACTGCCCCTGGCCACGGTCGTGCATTCGGGTTTCGACAAGCATGCGCTCGAGGGGATCGACCTGTTCGTCGACGACGCCCCGCCCGTCGTGACCGGTCTGCTGAAGGCCGGACGGAGCGTCGTCGTTTTCGACCAGAGTTACAACCGAACGATTCCGGAGCACGACCGCGGAACGCGGGCGACCGGCTGGGGCGCACCCATGCTCGCGGCCGTGACCCGTCTGCTGACCGCGCAGGCAGCGGTCGACTAGCGTCGGCGTGCGCGCCGAGCGTGGTCGCCACGCGGCGGGCGCTGTTCGTGGGGTTAGCTGAGGCTCGCCAGGACGAGGGCGAGGGCAGCGGGGAAGAACTGGAGTGCGGCCGCGCGTCGGTAGGAGGGTCCCGTTGAAGCGAGGACGACGCCGGCAACCGACATGCAGGCGGTTCCGAAGATGACCGCCGTCTTGCCCGCGATGAACGCGGAACCGGACTGCCCGAGCAGCACGACGCCGACGAGCACCCCGACCGCGAGGGCGAGGTTGTAGAAGCCCTGGTTGTACGCCATCGCGCGGATCGTCGCCGCTTCGTCCCTGGATGCGATCCCGAACCGCCCGTAGACGGCGGGGCGCATCCAGAGCACGCTCTCGAAGAGGAAGAAGACCACGTGCAGGAGTGCGGCGATGGTGGCGACGATTTGGGCGGCGATGAGCATGGGTTCCTCCGGAAGATTGTGAACCAATCGGTACGGAACTCATCCTGCCGTATCGGAGTCTGCGGCGCGACTCACGGGCGTCAGCCGATGCGGGCGACCGTGACAGCGATCTCGGAGATGACCGGGTCTCCGGCGTGACGGAAGTGCTCGGCGATGGCATCGTGAACGCGGCGGCAGACATCCGGTGCCGCATGATCGGGGCCGACGCCGATGTTCGCGGCGATCGAGAGTGCGCCGGACCTCTCGACGACGACGATTGGATTCGGCGCAGCCACGCTCGGGATCAGCGCGGCGACGACTGAGGCCACGACCGTGGTCAGGAGCGGGCCGGCCGGGTAGAGCGCGTCGACGCCGGGGACCGCGAGAATGTAGTCGTCGAGTTGGTCGGCAGCGACAGCGGGCTCACTCATCGGCTTCTCCTTCGGGGGTCGGCAGGGCTGTCGTGAGGTACAGGTCGGTGACCGTGATGTCGACGGCGGCGATCGACAGTTCCGTCTGCTGCACGAGCACGGCGTAGACCGCCGCGCGCAGGCGTGCGGTGAGGGCCGTGATGCTCTCGCCGACATTCATCCCGTCGGCCCCGACCGACACCTCGAGGCGCACCGTGATCGGGGCTCCCGGCTCGGTGACGTCGCCGTCGAGGCGGCAGCGACTGATCAGGATGCCGTCGATCCCGTCCCCCGCCGTGCGCAGGACACCGATGACCGCGCCTTCGGTGAGCGCCAGCCGGGCGACCGGTGAGTCGGACGTGAGCGGGATCCGCCGACCGGCCCGGGTCTCGAGCCGGATGCTGTCGATGATGGTCGCGACCCAGCCGTCAGTCCGTGACGACTCCCGGTCCACGGCGGCCGAGTCGACCCGGCGCAGCGCTGCTCGGAGCCGCTCGAGGCGGGTGAGGGCCGTTGTGCACGCCGGGGAGTCGTCGATGCTCGAGTCGCTCGGGGTGCGACCTCGGTCGAGGTAGTCGTTGAGGTCCTCGATCGTGTGCCCGGACAGGCGGGCCTGCTCCTCGGCCAGCTCTTCGGGGTCGAAAGCCACAAAGGGGGTGTCTGGGGCGTTCATCGCCAGTCCTCCAATTCCCGCAGCAGGGTTTTTCGGGCGCGTGCCAACAAGCCTCGCACGGTCGACACGGGCAGGTCGAGTTCTTCGGCGATATCGGTGTAGCTGTATTCGCCGAGTTCCCGCAGGGTCCAGCAGCGCCGCTGGTCGTCCGGCAGCTCCGCGAGGCATCGCGCGAGCGCCTCGGCCTGTTCCTGCGTCTCGGCGACGTGGTGCGGCGTGAGCGCCGCCGGAGCCGCGGCATCCGTTTCGGTGATGTCGGCGTGGTCGCGGCGGGCGCGAACCCGGTCGATGCTCTTGCGACCGCAGATCCGCATCAGCCAGCTCTTCACCGCGGCGCAGTTCTCAAGGGTCGGCAGTTGCCGCCAGGCCGTGATGAATGACTCCTGCACCACATCGTCCGTCTCGTCGTTCGAACCCAGGATCCGGGTCGCGTGCACGCGCATCAGAGGGCCGTGGCGACGGACGAGAACCTCGAAGGCGCGAACATCGCCGTCGGCCGCGCGGTCGGCGAGCAGGGCGTCGGATGCCGCGTCGAGAGCGGATGGGACGGCGTGCCTCGTAACGGTGGTCATCACGTCCTTCCCGATTCACCCGGTGGTGCGCCCAATAGATTTTCGATCTCCGCGTGACGAACCGGTGGCGGCCTACGTCATACCAGTGACGATCATCACGATCTTCGCCCATCGACAACGAAAGAATACCCAACATGCCGCTCTCCCGTGCTCTCCGCGGTATTTCCGATCGCGACTCGTCCGGCGGTGTCTCCGGCGGCGATTCGGTCGGCGGACAGACCGTCATCAGCGACAGCGTTGTCGCCAAGGTCGCGGGCGTCGCCGCCCGTGGCGTGACCGGGGTGCACTCCCTCGGCAGCGCGCCCGTCCGGGCCTTCGGCGCCATTCGCGAGGCCCTGAGCGGAACGGACCTGAGCCAGGGCGTCAGCGTCACGGTCGGTGACACGGACGTGGTCGTCGACATCGTCATCGTGGCCGAGTACCCGGTTCCGGTGCACCAGATCGCCGCCGAGGTGCGGGCGAGCATCACGCGGGCGATCGAGGACTTCGTCGGCCTCGGCGTGTCGGCGGTGAACGTCACGATCAATGACGTGCACCACCCCTCGGAAGACGACCAGACTTCCCGCGCAACCGCGTCGGGCACCCCCAGAGAAACACCGAGAGAAAGTGACAACACGATGAGCGCATCAGACAAGATCAAGAACGCGGCCGAAGACCTCAAGGGCAAGGCCAACGAGGCCATCGGCAAGGCCACCAACGACGACTCCAAGGTCGCGGAGGGGCGTGCGGAGCAGGCATCCGCGAGCGCCAAGAAGGCCGGCGAGAACATCAAGGACATCTTCAAGGACTAGACCTCTTCCGGCGCGGCGGGCCCCGGCCTGCCGCGCCGCCGTCGTTCCGCCGCCAGACCGCTCCACCGCTAGACCGTTTCAAAATCCGCAACCACGTGTGACCAATCCAGAAAAGAGCACCCCATGGGCTTCTTCGGCTTCCTTTTCCTCGGCCTGATCGCCGGGGCCATCGCCAAACTCATCCTCCCCGGCCAGCAGGGCGGCGGATGGTTCGTGACACTGCTCCTCGGCGTCGTCGGCGCACTCCTCGGCGGGTTCCTCGGCGGCATCCTGTTCAACGCTCCGCTGCAGGACTTCTTCTCGCTGCAGACCTGGCTTCTCGCCATCGGCGGCTCCATCGTCGTCCTCTTGATCTACGGACTCGCAACGGGTCGCCGCCGCGCGGTCTAGGCATCCGTTCTACCCCCCATTCTGGTGGGGCGCCGCGCATTGACAGGGCCGAGAGGTCACCCGTTAATGGGGATTCCGGCGCCCTAACCCGACTGTCTTCCGCGCCATCCCGGCGCGGGAGACAGGGGCCCAGAATGGAGCTCAGCGATATGGACGTTCAGTCAGGCAATCCTGCGGCCGCCAAACACCGGCTGACCGGTAATTTCAGTCGGAGCCGCCCGCGCTGGCTCGCCTGGGTCTCGACCTTCGTGCTTGCACTCGTCTCCGTCGGAGTCGCCGACGGATTCGCTGCCCTTCCGGCCAGCGCTGCCGTTCCCGCCGTCATCACGCTCACCTTCGACGACGCGAACGCGGACCAGCTGACCGCGGCCTCGATCCTTAAGGCGAATGGGTTGCACGGCACCTTCTACACGCCGTCCGGGTATATCAACCAGCCGGGCTACATGACACTTGCCCAGGTGCAGACTCTCGTCGCCGACGGCAACGAAATCGGCGGCCACACCGTGACGCACCCCGACCTCGCCACCCTCCCGACGGACGAGGCGACCCGCCAGGTCTGCAACGACCGGGTCAACCTCACCAACTGGGGATTCCGGGTGACGAGCTTCGCCTATCCCTTCGCCTCGCTGCTGACCCCTGCCACCGAAACCATTGTCAAGAACTGCGGGTACAACAGCGCCCGTGGCCTCGGAGACATCCAGACCCGGTTCGGCTGCACGGGATGCGCGCTCACCGAGAGCGTCCCGCCGCCCGACCCGTACCTGACCCAGGCTCCGGATGAGGTCGACAACACCTGGAGCCTGACCGACCTCCAGAACACCGTCACCCAGGCCGAGACCGCGGGCGGCTGGCAGCAGCTGACCTTCCACCACATCGCGACGGGGCTCACCGACCCGCTCACGATCAGCCCGACCCTGTTCACCCAGTTCGTGCAGTGGCTGAAGACCCGCCCTGCGACGACGACGGTCAAGACGGTCGACCAGGTCATCGGCGGCACCGTCAAAGCCGTCGTCTCCGGCCCGGCCGTCACGCCGAAGCCCGCCGGCATCAACCTGGTCTCCAACCCCGGCTTCGAAACCCTGACCGCCGGACTACCCCAGTGCTGGCAGGGCGCCTCATACGGCACGAACACCCCCGCCTTCACCACGGTCACCCCGGGCCACAGCGGCAACCGGGCGGCCCGCCTGACCATGACGGGCTACTCCAACGGTGACGCGAAATGGCTGCCGACCCCTGACCTGGGCGGATGCGCCCCCGCGGCCACCCCGGGCACGGCGTACGCGCTCGCGGCCTGGTACAAGTCCACGGCAGCGACCCAGATCGAGGTCTACTACCGGACCGGACTCGGCTCCTGGACCTACTGGACCGCGAGCCCGCTCTTCGCCGCGTCCGCGACCTACCAGAAGGCGAGCTGGACGACCCCGGCACTGCCCGCCGGGGCGAGCGCGATCACCTTCGGCCTCAACCTCCTGAGCAACGGCACCCTGACCACGGACGACTACACGGCCTTCGACGCCGCAACCCTGCCCGTATCCCCGCCGCCGGCCCCCGGCGCCAACCTGATCCAGAACTCGAGTCTGGAGACCGCCGGCGTCGCCGCCCTCCCGCAGTGCTACCAGATCGGCGGTTACGGCACCAACACGGCTGCGTTCACGACCGTCGCGACGGCGCACACCGGCACCAAGGCGGAGAAGCTCGTCGTGACGAACTACGCGAACGGCGACGCGAAGCTGCTGCCGAGCCTGGACAGCGGGGCCTGCGCCCCGCCCGCGATAGCCGGGCGCACCTACTCGCTCCGGGCCTGGTACACGTCGACGACCTCCACCCAGTTCGCGGTCTATTACCGGGATGCGAGCGGGGCCTGGCAATACTGGACGTCGAGCCCGTGGCTCGCGACGGCATCCGCGTACACTCAGGCGAGCTTCACGACCCCGGCCCTGCCGGCCGGTGCCACCGCGATCAGTTTCGGGCTGAACCTGTTCAGCAACGGAACCCTCGTGACCGACGACTACGCGATGTTCGACACGGTCGGAGCCCCGGCCTTGTAATGGCAGGGGATGCCGGTCGCGCCGCCCTGGGCCGCGCCCGGCATCCCCTGTGCGCGCGTGTCGTGCCTGTCGTGCCTGTCGTGCCTGTCGTGCCGGTCTCAGATCCAGTCGTTGCGCTTGAAGAGCAGGTAGAGCAGGGCGGACAGGCCGACGATGAGCGCGATGGAGCTGTAGAAGCCGCCGACTTCGCTGAAGCCCGGGTACGGAACATTCTGGCCGTAGAAACCGGTGATCGCCGTGGGCACCGCAATGATTGCCGCGTAGCCGGTGACCTTTTTCGTGATCACGTTGAGCCGGTTGCCCTGGATCGCGAGGTTCGCCTCGAGCACGCTCGTGGCCAGGTCCCTGAGGCTCTCCGTCCACTCCATCGCGCGCAGCACGTGGTCATAGACGTCCTGGAAGTACGGCGCCATGTCGTTTGGCAGCAGGTGCACGTCGCGGCGTAACAGGGTGTTGACGACCTCACGCATCGGCAGGATCACCCGGCGCATCAGCACGAGGCTCTTCCGGAGATCAAAGGAGCGGCGCTGCACAGCCTCCTGGTCGCTCCTCGGTTCGAAGAGCTGGCTCTCGAGCTCCTCGACCTGTTCGTCAAGGGCCTCGACGGCCTCGAAGTAGCCGTCGACGAGGAAGTCGAGGAGTCCGTGCAGGAGGAACGCGACACCGTTCGAGGCGAGGTCGGGGGAGGAGTCCCAGCGGGCGACGACGGCGTCGACGTCGAAGTCAGGGTCCTTGTGCACGGTGACGAAGGCCCGCTCGGTGATGAAAGCGGCGATCTCCGAGGTCTCCACCGAGGCCGTCTCCGGCGAGAACGTGATCGAATACGCCGACAGGAACAGGTGGTCGGAGTACCGGTCGAGTTTGGGACGCTGGTGCAGCTTCAAGGCGTCCTCGACGGCGAGGGCATGCAGGCCGAGTTCCTCCGCGAGCAGGTCCAGGTCCGCTTCTTCAGGCGAGCACAGGTCCACCCAGACCACACAGCCCTCGTCGGCGAGGTGTTCGGAGACGTCGGCGAGCGGGAAGCCCTCGTCGACGAGGTCCCCGTTCCGGTAGCAGCGGGTTTTCGGTGTGCGCACACCTCAGTCAAGCAGCATCCGCGGAGCAGCGGGGTCAACGCTCCTGCCGAGTCTCATCGCCGTCGCGCCGAGGCTCGTCGATGCTGTGTGACGCTGCGCTACGTTTCGTGACCGGGCGTGACCGGCCGGAATGTCGCTCAGGTCATTCGGTGAATAACGTCGTCTCGAGACCACCCCAGGTCTCGAGACCACCCCGGGTGCCGCAGCGTACGCCGTCCACCGAATGGAAGTGAAGCCCATGTCCACCAAGACCCACACCACTGCTCGTCGCACGGGGATGCGCCTCGCCCTCGGCGCGGCATCCGTCGCCCTGCTCGCCACCACCCTGAGCGGATGCGCCGCCTCGGCCGATGCCACCTCCGGTGCCACCGCAGCCGGTCCGGCCGCAGAGCTCCGGCTCGGCTACTTCGACAACGTCACCCAAGCCCCTGCCCTCGTCGGAATCGAGAACGGCCTGCTGCAGGATTCCCTCGGCAGCACCAAGCTCAGCACCCAGATCTTCAACGCCGGCCCCGCGACGATCGAGGCGCTCAGCGCCGGCGCGATCGACGCGGCATACATCGGCCCGAGCCCGGCCGTGAACAGCTACATCAAGAGCAAAGGCGAGTCGGTCGAGATCGTCGCAGGCGCGACAAGCGGCGGAGCAGCCCTCGTCGTGCGCGAGGGGATCAATTCCGCCGCCGACCTCAAGGGCAAGACCCTCGCCTCCCCGCAGCTCGGCAACACTCAGGACGTCGCACTGCGAGCCTGGTTGAGCAGCAAAGGCTTCACAACGGACACCTCCGGCGGCGGCGACGTGAAGATTACGCCGACCGAGAACGCACAGACCCTCACCCTGTTCCAGAGCGGCGCCATCGACGGCGCCTGGCTACCGGAGCCCTGGGTCTCCCGCCTCGTCGTCGACGCCGGCGCCAAAGTGCTCGTCGACGAGTCCTCGCTGTGGCCGGACGGCGCCTTCCCGACGACCGTACTCCTGGTGCGGAAGGGATTCCTGGCCGAGCACCCGGAGACGGTCCGGGCCCTCGTGGCCGGCAACGCGGCATCCGTCGACTGGCTCACGAAGAACCCGACGGATGCGGCAACCGTGATCAACAAGAAGCTCACGGCCGACAGCGGGAAGGCTCTCTCCGATGCCGTGATCACGCGAGCCTTGACCAAGGTGACGTTCTCGACGGACCCGCTCGCGTCGACGTTCGCGGTGAGCCTCGAGAACGGCGTGTCGGCCGGCACCACCAAGACCGGCGACCTGAACGGCCTGTTCGACCTGACCGCGCTCAACAAGGTGCGCACGGCGGCCGGTGAGAAGCCGGTCTCGGCCGCGGGCCTCGGTACCGAATAGCCCCGCTTCCCGCCGCGAGAGTCCACTTTCGGCCCTTATCGCCGGTAACTTAAGGGCCAAACGTGCATTCTCGCGGGAGCGCGGCGGGAGAGCGCGGCGGGATCGCGCGGGCGGCAAGGAGGGCGACGATTGCGCCGAAGAGCACGAGGCTCACCGGTCCCGTGCCGAAGTCGAGGCCGCCCCGCTCGAGCGAGACGGCGGCCCAGTCGGCGAAGGATGCCCCGAGCGGCCGGGTCAGGATGTACGCGAACCAGAATGCGAGCGTTGCGTTCATGCCGAAGCGGCGATACGCCAGTGCGGGGATGGCGATGAGCACAGCGAAGACGATTCCCGACGCGAGGTAGCCGAGGCCGAAGGTCATCGCGGTCAGGTCGCCGGCAGCGGTGCCGAGGGCGAAGGTGGTGAGGACCGTCGCCCAGTAGAAGAACTCGCGGCGGCGGGTCACGATGCTGTGGATGGAGAGCGACTTCTCGGTCGTCCGCCACGCAAGGAAGATCGCAGCGAGCGCGAGGACGAAGGCGACCGTGGACACGAGGTAGGGGATTCCGAGGCCTACGTGCACGGCATCGGCTGCCATCGTGCCGAAGATGCTCACCATGACGACGGCGAGCCAGTAGACCCACGCGACGTAACGGCGAACGGCGAACTGCAGGAGCAGGGCGGCGAACAGGCCGAGGCCCGCGAGGCCGACGGCGACGGGCGGGTCGATCTGGTGCACGAGGTAGTCGGCCGTCGTCTCGCCCATCCCGGTCGTGAGCACCTTGGTGACCCAGAACGCGGCGGTCACCTCGGGGACCTTGCTGAGTATCGGGCGGCCGCTGAACCGCGGGACACGCAACCGTTGGCCACGCGGAGCCGTCTCCTCGGCCGTGCCCAGAGGCGTCGCAGGCTCCGCAACCCGTGCCCGGTCAGTTATCGGAAGGGGATTCTGATCGATCTCTGCCACGTGTGCTCCGCTCGTCCGCTCCCCAACTTACGGAGAGGCGGGCCAGGAACAATGACGGATCGGGTGCGCGGTCAGGTTGCGGTCAGGCGCGCTCGGCCTGGTCCTGCCGGGGCGCCCGGGCGCAGAACTCCCGCACCTCGAGGGTGATCGCGCCCGTCGCAGCCTCGCGCTGCCGGCCGGGGAGAAACGTGCGCTCAGCCCGCCTGCTGTGTGCGCCGAGGGCGTTGACCGGGGAGCGGTGACGCGGGCAGACCCCGGTTACAGGGGGCGGCATCCGCGGCGACCGCGGTGAGCGAGAACGGGAGGAGAGGAGCTGGCCGAAGAAACGGACGACCCGAGGGAGGGTCCGCTCGACGCGTACTCCCGGGTCGTGACCGAGGTCGCCGCGACCGTGACCCGCCAGGTCGCGGCGATCGAGATGTCGGTCGCCACGCCGCGCGGACGGGTGCGCCGCGGCGCCGGTTCGGCCCTGCTCTACTCCGCACAGGGCTACCTGCTCACGAACGCTCACGTCGTGCTCGGGGCGGATGCCGGCCTCGCCCTCTTCTCCGACAGCACGAGCAGCGCCATCGAGATCGTCGGCTCCGACCCGCTTTCCGACCTCGCCGTGGTCCGTTCCCGTGCGCTGACCCCGCCGGAGCCCGCCCGGCTCGGCAACGCCGACACTCTCCGCGTCGGCTGCCCGGGTCATCGAAGACGTCATCCAGACGGATGCAGCCGTCAAACCCCGGCAACTCCAGTGGGGCGCTCGCCGACTCGCGCGGCACCGTCGTGGGCATCAACACGGCCGCCGCAGAGGTCGGACTCGGCCCCGCCGTGCCGATCAACCCCACGTCCCGGCGCATCATCGAGACGCTTCAGCGGGAAGGCAGGGTGCGCCGGGCATACCTCGGCCTGGTCAGTACGCCGATGCCGCTTCCGGTCACCGTGCTCCGGGGCACCGCGATGGTCGACGTGATCGCCGAGACGGAGGAGCTCGCAGCCCTGCGCTGAACCCGCCCTGCGCCAGGCGTTCGGGTGGGAAGGAGACTGCGCGATTCCGTGCTACTTTCACGACTGATGTCCGTTTCCGCAACAGAGGCCTCCGGCCAGCCCCGTCCGGCTCGCACCCGCTCCCGCGTCGAGGTGGCCGACATCGCCGTGCGCCTGTTCCGCACCAACGGCTACGAGGCCACGACCGCGACCGACGTCGCCAGGGCCGCCGGCGTCTCGCGCAGCACCTTCTTCCGGCAGTTCCGATCCAAGGAAGATGTGATCTTCGCCGACCATGACGAACTCGCCGTGCAGATCGCCGCCTACTTCGCCGCGCAACACGACGACCCCTGGCTTGCGGTCCGTGACGCCGCGACGATGGTCTTCGAGCGATTCCGCGAACGGCTCGACAACGTCCGCGTCCGCGATCTCATCGTGCGCGACACCCCGGCCCTCCGCGACCGCGAGACGATCATGGCCATCCGTTACGAGCGGATGTTCGCCGCCTACCTCCGCTCCGCCCGTCCCGACGTGCCGCAGCTCACCGCCATCCGCTACGCCGCAGCGATCACAGCAACGCACAACTACGAACTCCGCCGCCTGATCCGCGGCCCTGTCCCGTCCTCGTCCGAAACGGGGGCCGCGTCGAACGCCGCGTCGAACGCCGAGCCGGTCTCAGTGAGCGACGCCGACATGGATGCCGCGCGGGACGCCGAGCATGCCGCGCATCTCGCAGAGGAACTCGCCGCGGAGCTCCGCGAAGTGGGGCGCCTCTTCCACCCCGACGCGGCACCTGACCAGGCCGGGCAGCACGCGGACGGGCACCAGCGGGCGGGGGAGGCCTCAGCCGAGCTCGTCGTAGCGGTGTTCTCCGAAACGATTTCCCCGGACGAGCTCTCCCGAGAGGTCGCACGCGCCCTCGGTGGACGCCGCGCCGCGAGCACGCCGGGGCGCGCAACTTGACACTCAGTGTCATTTGACCCGACACTGAGTGTCACACCAGCCGAACCCAATGAAGGGGAACCGTGCCCGACTACGACGTATCCGTGCCGCTCGACACCGACTACTACGAACTCTTCCGGGACGTGCCCGCCGCCGACCGCGTCTTCTGGGACCGGGCCCGCGCCTTCGCGATCGAGACGCTCGACGAGGTCACCGAGGCCTGGGACAAGGCCGAGTATCCGCTGCACCTCGTCCGCAGGCTCGGCGAACTCGACCTGCTCACCGACGGCGTCGTCGGCCCCGGCCTTACCCCGATGTCCCCGCTCGCCGCCGGCCTCGTCAACATGGAGATCTCCCGTGGCGACGGCTCGATGGGCACCGTGGTGGCCGTGCAGGGCGGGCTCGCGCTCCGCAGCATCGCCCTCTACGGGAGCGAAGCCCAGAAGGCCGAGTGGCTCATCCCCCTCGCCCGCGCCGAGAAGCTCGGCGCCTTCGCCCTCACCGAACCCGACCACGGCTCCGACTCCGTCGCGCTCGAGACGACCGCGACCCGCGAGGGCGACGAGTGGGTGATCACCGGCGAGAAGAAGTGGATCGGCAACGGCTCCGTCGGCGACGTGACCGTGGTCTGGGCCCGCGACGACGACGGCAACGTGCGCGGGTTCCTCGTGCCGCAGGACACCCCCGGCTACCAGGCCCAGACGATCACCGGGAAGGGCTCCCTTCGCGGCATCCACCAGGCTCGCATCGTGCTCGACAACGTGCGCGTGCCCCTCGACGCCCTCCTGCCGGGCACCCGCACCTTCAAGGACACCGCGACCGTGCTGTTCGCCACCCGCCTCGGTGTGGCCTGGTCGGCGCTCGGCCACGCGACCGCGGTTTTCGAGGCCGCCCTCAGCTACTCGAACCAGCGCATCCAGTTCGGCAAGCCGCTCGCCGGCTTCCAGCTCGTGCAGGAACGACTCACGCGGATGCTGTCCCAGCTGACCGCGATGCAGCTCTACTGCCTGCGCCTCGCCGAACTCGACGCGGCCGGAACCATGCGTCCGATCCAGGCGTCCCTCGCCAAGTACCACAACACTCGCGCCGCCCGCGAGATCGCGGCGACGGCGCGCGACGTGCTCGGCGGCAACGGCATCCTGCTCGAGAACCACGTGATCCGGCACCTCGCCGATATCGAGTCGCTGCACACCTACGAGGGCACCGAGAGCGTGCAGTCCCTCCTGATCGGCCGCGACCTGACCGGCGTGAGCGCCTTCCGCTGACCCGCCTCCCTCCCCACCGCCCGCCCGCCCCCTCCAGCCCCGCTCCCGCCACACCAGGCATCCGCTCACCCTGCGAGGCGTGGCGCTCCTGGCCGATACACTCCCATTCATGGTCCTGTCCCTCATCGGCGCCGGTCTGCTCCTGCTCGGCACCGTCGCCGCGGTCACCGGCCTGCTCCCGCTCCCCGAACTGCTCGTTCTCGTGGACCGGGTGGCGCCGATCCTCGTGTTCGTCGTGGCCATGACCGTCGTCACCGAGCTCTGCAGCGAAGCGGGGGTGTTCCGCTGGATCGCCCGCCGGCTGCGGCACTGGGGTGGCGGCAGGGCCTGGTTGCTCTGGTTGTGGGTGGCCGGCATCGCGATCGTCACGACGGTGTTCCTCTCCTTCGACACCACCGCCGTGCTCCTGACGCCGGTCGTCGTCGTCGTCGCGCGGCAGGCGGGCCTGCCGCCGCTGCCGTTCGCGCTCACGACGGTGTGGCTCGCCAACACCGGCAGCCTGCTGCTCCCGATCAGCAACCTGACCAACCTGCTCGCCCAGAACCGCCTCGGCGGCATCTCACCGATCGCCTTCGCCGGGTTGACCGCGGCCCCGGCGCTCGTCGCCGTGGTCGTGCCGATGGCAATGGTTGCGATCGTCTTCCGGAAAGACCTCGGCAAACGGTATTCGAGCGTCCCCGTGCAGCGGATGCGCGTCGCGGGAACGTCGGGAGCGGTGGCATCCGTCGACCGGGTGCTGCTCGGGACGAGCGCGCTCGTGCTCGCTGCCCTGCTGCCCGCCCTCGTCGTCGGCGTGCCGGTATGGCTGCCGTCGAGCATCGCCGCACTCGTGCTGGCCGTCGTGTTCTTCGTCAGGCGCCAGAGCGTTCTCCGGATGACCCTGATTCCCTGGTCGCTCCTGCTGTTCAGCGGCGGGCTGTTCCTCGCGATGGAGGCCCTGCAGAACCTCGGGCTGCCCGTGCTGCTCACCGCGCTTGCCGGGGCGGGGAACGCGCCGAGGGACCTGTTCCGCCTGGCCGGCACGAGTCTGGTCGGCTCGAACCTGACCAATAACCTGCCCGCCTACCTCGCGCTCGAACCGGTCGCCGACTCGACCCCGCGGCTGCTCGCCGTCCTGATCGGCGCGAACGTCGGCCCGCTGGTCACCCCGTGGGCGTCGCTCGCGACGTTGCTCTGGCACAGCAGGCTCGAGAAGATGAACGTGCTGATCCCCTGGCGCGGGTATGCGCTCTTCGGCCTCGTGCTCGCCCCGGTGACGGTCGGGTTGAGCGTGCTCACGATGATCCTGGTCACCGCGTGACGCCTGGGCAGCCGCACCGGACGGTGCGAGAATACAGAAACCTGTCCGTGCCCCCAGCGCGTGCCTCCAGTGAAGGAATGACCGCATGATCACCCTCGAAGGGATCGACGACATCGTCGTCAACGGCGGTGTCGTCGTGACGAGCGACGGTGCGAAGCTCGGCTCGGTCGAACAGGTCTTCCTGAGCGAGGACTCCGGCGAGCCGGCCTTCGTCACGGTGCGCACCGGCCTGTTCGGCATGCTCGAATCGTTTGTTCCGCTGGCCGGCGCGACCATCGACGGCCCGCGCGTGGTCGTGGCCTTCGACCGCGACCGCATCCGCAACGGCCCCCGCATCGAGAGCGACCGTGGATCGATCACCGCCGACGAGGAGAACGAACTCTACGGCTACTACGGCACCTCCGGGCCCGAGTCGGGTGGTTCGCCCGAGTCGCCCGAGTCGCCCGAGTCGCCCGAGTCGCCCGAGACGCCCGAGTCGGCCGAGTCGGCCGAGTCGAGCGTTTCCGTCGAACCGACCGAAATAGCAGCGGATGCCACGGGCACCCCGGCGCGGCAGGTGCAGTCTCCGGGTGCGCCGCCCACCCCGGACCATCCGCATCCCCACCCGCCTGACGGTCCGCATCCGCCCCCTCCGCATGCTCCGAACGGGCCGCATGACGGTCCGCCCCCGCCCCCGCCCCCGCCTCACTTGCGCAAGCACGAGGTCGACGGTCGCCCGCATCCGCACGACGGCCCGCCACCGCCCCCGCATTCGCACCCGCACCCGCACCCGCACGATTCCGGCCCGGTGACACGCCCGTAACACAGTGACGTTTATGTGACGATTCATCAGTTTTACTGGGCATCCGTCGGCCCCGGCCCTAATCTGGTCAGCAGCAGAACACCGTGCATGGAGTGTCGATCCGTCGACACCCCACGCGAGAGTGACGACCGGCTCGATGCCCGCAGTGGGTGTAGCTCACCACCGTCCGAAGCAGTTGAACCACCAGGCACCGTTGCCGGCGCACGACGCAGGCCGGCGGTGTCGTGCACCACGAAACAGTGCTGGGAACCAGAAATGCACCGCCATGACCGATGATGAACTCCTGCTCGAGACGGATTACACGAGTTACGCCAACTCCTGCCGCGACCCGCACATCACGTCGACCCAGGACCTCGTCGAGTGCCGCCGCCAGAACGGCCACGACGACACCCACGCCACCCGCTCGGGCCTCCGCGCCATCCGCTGGCACCCCGAGGCCGAAAACCTGCCGCTCCCGGGCTGAGCCTCTGGGCTGAACAGGCGAACGGAGTTCGCCGATAGCGGATGCCCGGCTCGGCATCCGCACACGGCGCCGGCCATCCGAGCATACGACTCGCGCCTGCGACCACAGGCGCACGCGATAACCACCGAGAGTCGCCGTTTCCGTCGAGTGACCCTGGTATGGCGGCAACCGTCGGCGCGAACGGCGACTCTCGCGAGGTCGGGTGCGCTCAGGGGTGCGTTCCGCACGTCGGTGCGTGGTCGCCGAGGGCACAGCTGAGGAAGAATCACGCCTAAACGAGGGGTAAGCACTCCCGCCCGTTAGGCTGGTCTGTGGCGCGGTCCAGTTATTCCGGAGCGCACCAAAGAACGAAGAGCTGAGCTCGACGGAAAAAAGGCTGACCATGAAACACGAAGTATCCGTACCTCCTCGCATCCAGGCAACGATTCGTAGCAACGGAACCGGCGAGCTGATCATCGACGGGGTTGGCCAGCAGGTGACGGCCGGCGACGAGGCTGGTGTTCGTGAAGAGATCATCAACCGCGTGACGGATGCCGCCCGTGTACTCGGTCGCCCGGTGCGGCTGACCGCCGACGACGAGCAGGGCCAATGGCCCCTTGTCGTCCACCCGGACGGCGAAGTGGAGGCCGCGGGCGACTTCATCCCGGCCGCCGCACGCACCGAAGCCGAAGCTCCCGCAGCGTCGCAGGGCAAGGCCGCCAAGCGCACCATGGCGCACTCCGGAGACCGCAGCGCAGCGGCATTCATGGCCGAACCGATGGAACCGATCGACGCCCTCGAGGAATTGGCAGAGCTCGCGGCCCTCGGTGACCCCCTCGATGCCGCGGCGCGGACCTCCGTCGACAAGGCGGACGCCGAGTCAGTGTTGGAGCGTGAGGCGGAAGCCGAAGCAGAAGCCGAAGCAGAAGCGGAAGCCGAAGCGGATGCCCTCGCAGGCACGGACGGCGCGGGTGAGCCCGCATCCGGGCACGACGCCTCGCAGGCCGCCGAGTCCCTGCCCGCCGGACCCCGCCGCACGCCAGTACCGCCGCCCGGACTCTTCGAGGACATCATCTTCGAACACCGCGATCTCGACGCCGACGATGACGATGAGGAGATCGCGGCCGGCCCGTTGGCAGCCTTCCGGTCCACGCCGATCTCCGCGTCCTCCGCTCTGCTCGTGCCTGCACAGCACCCGACCCTTGTCGCAGCGGAAGACGGTCCGAACCTCGCCGATTTCATGAGCTCCCGCCCCGCGATCGTGGCCGGCCCGGCCCTCCTCGGCTGGCAGGGCACCGTGCGCAGGGTCACCGGCGGACTCGTGAACCCCTCGCCCGGCCGGAGCGAACTCGCCCGCCGTGCCGCGATCGCGGCCGTGCAGCGCAGCCTGAGCGGTCCTCGC
Source organism: Cryobacterium sp. GrIS_2_6 (assembly GCF_035984545.1). Lineage (NCBI taxonomy): Bacteria > Bacillati > Actinomycetota > Actinomycetes > Micrococcales > Microbacteriaceae > Cryobacterium > Cryobacterium sp. GrIS_2_6. The sequence continues at coordinate 2,857,970 of NZ_JAXCHP010000001.1, read as the reverse complement.
ACGATCGTGGTGCTCAACCCCAAGGGTGGCGCGCACAAGACCACCGCGACCCTGTTGATCGCCGCGACCTTCGGCATCCACCGTGGCGGGTACACCCTCGCCTGGGACAACAACGAGACGATGGGCACCCTCGGCGTGCGGGCGCAGGGCGCCCAGCACACGAACACGGCCGTTGACCTGCTGCGCGACCTCGAGGACTTCGCCTACTCGACGTCGGCCAGGGTCGGCGACCTCGACAAGTACGTGCGCAACCAGGGCGACGCACGCTTCGACGCGCTCGCCTCCGACCTGGACCCCGCCGGAGCCGCGAGCATCGACGACGTCGCGTTCGGCAAGCTCCACGCCGCGCTCAGCCGCTTCTACCGGATCCTGATCATCGACACCGGCAACAACATGCGCGCCTCCAACTGGGAGGCGGCCGTCGAGACCGCCGACCAGCTCGTGGTCGTGTCGACGATTCGCGAGGACACCGCGTACGGCGCGGCGTCCCTCCTCGACGGGCTGCGGCTCAAGGGGCACGGCGACAAGGTCGCCCAGGCCGTGACCGTACTCGCGTCCCCGGCGAAGACCGCCGACCGCGCCCTGTCCGCCCGGCTGCACGACCACTTCAGCCAGCTCACCCGCACCGTCGTCGACGTGCCGTACGATCCGGCGCTCGTCGCCGGCGGGCCGCTCAACATCGACGCCCTCGCCCCGCGCACCCGTGAGGCCTGGCTCTACGCGACCGCGGCGATCGCCGAAGGGCTGTAGGCCGCGTCCGGAGCGGGGGACGTGAACCTTCCCGTTCGCCTCGATACGCCATAATGCACGGCGGGCGCGCCAATCGGGGCCGCCCGCCGACAAGAAGGTCCACCCGTGCGCAGCTACCCCGCCCTTATCTCCCTCGGAGTCTCCGCCGGTCTCGTCGCGGTCTGCGTTGTGCTCGCGCTCGCCGGATGCAGCCCGGCAGCGACCCGGTCGCCCGCCGCCCCAGCCGGCTGCGCCCAGCCGGGGGCCGCCTCCGACGCCGTGGTCGCGCCGGGGGCCATCGGCAGTGCGCCAGAGGTCACCTTCACCACGCCGCTGACCGCCGCGGACACCGAGCGCACCGTCATGACCGTCGGTACCGGCGTCCCGGTGCAGACCGGCGACTACGTGGAACTCGGCGTCGCGTTCTACAACGGCAGGACCGGGGCTAAGATCGACGCCCGCGGATTCGGGCCAGGCACCTCGGGACTCGACACCGGAGCCCCCGTCGGCGTGAACCTCGACGCACCGAACGGCACACTGCCCGCTATCGTCAAGGGCGTCACCTGCTCGACGGTGGGTTCCCGGGTGGCCGTCGTCGCGAGTCCGGTGGACGCCTGGGGAGCGAAGGAGAACATCGACCTCGACCTCCACGCGGATGACAACGTCGTCATCGTCGTCGACGTGCTGACGGCGGCGGCGACCGCGCCCGTCGCGACCGGTGTCCCCGCGACAGGAGCTCCCGACACCAACGTCGGTTAGCGACTGCCGCCGGGCGTCCGCTTCCGGGTGCCCGCTTCCGCGTGCCGCCGTCGGGCCTCCGCCGGCTGGCCGACTCAGGTTCCTCATAGATGCATGGTCCATACTGGCCGAGGCCCATCATCGAAGAGACCATTCTCGAAAAAGAAAGATCAGCGTGCGCAAACTTCCTGCCCTCCTCGCCGTCGCAACCGTCGCGGTGCTCGCCCTCACCGGGTGCAGCGGATCCCCGTCGTCGACGCCGACGGCATCCGCCGCCGCACTGACGTGCACCGACCCCGGCACGAGCTCCGACGCCGTCACCGTCGCCGGTGACGCCGGTGTCGAGCCCACCGTTACCTTCACGGCGCCGCTCGCGGCGACCGCGACCCAGCGCACCGTGATCACCAAGGGCGACGGCGAAGCCGTCAACACCGGTGACGCCGTCGAGATCGCCTACACCGCGTACAACGCAACCTCGGGCGCCAAGCTCAACGCCGGCGGTTACGGCGCCGCAGCCGGCCTGACTGTCACCGTCGCCGAGACCGGCTCCGTCATCCCCGGCATCCTCAAGGGCATCGCGTGCTCCAACATCGGCTCGCGCGTCGCCGTCGTCGTCCCGCCGGCCGACGCGTTCGGTACCACGGGCAACACGGACCTCAAGGTGTCCGCGACCGACAACATCATCTTCGTGATCGACGTCAAGGGCAAGGTTCCCACCCGCGCGAGCGGCACGGACCAGGCCCCGCAGGACGGTTTCCCCACCGTCGTGCTCGCCGACGACGGCGCCCCGACGATCACCGTCCCGAAGAACGACGCGCCGACCGAGCTCAAGACCGAGGTCCTCAAGAAGGGCGACGGCGCGACCGTCGCCGACGGTGCGACCGTGACCGTGCAGTACGCGGGCGTCGTCTGGGCCACCGGAACCGTCTTCGATCAGAGCTGGGGCAAGGGCGGCCCGGCCACCTTCGCGACGGCCAACGTCGTCCCCGGCTTCGCCCAGGGCCTGATCGGCCAGACTGTCGGCTCGCAGGTCGTCATCGTCATCCCGCCGGCGCTCGGCTACGGCAGCACCGGCAACACGACCGCGGGCATCTCGGCAACGGACACCCTCGTGTTCGTCGTCGACATCCTCGCGACCGCGTGATCGCGTAGCAACGTAACCGCATAACCAGACACCCGCACCAGGCGGCGGCCTTCGGGCCGCCGCCGGAAGGCCCAGTTCCACCATGCAGCGCACGATGTTCAAGTCCAAGATCCACCGCGCCACCGTGACGCAGTCCGACCTGCACTACGTCGGTTCGCTGACGGTCGACGAGGACCTGATGGAGGCAGGCGACCTGCTCGCCGGTGAGCGCGTCAGCATCGTCGACGTGAACAACGGCAGCCGCTTCGAGACCTACCTCATCGCCGGCAAACGCGGCAGCGGGGTCATCGGCCTGAACGGCGCCGCGGCCCGCCTCGGCATGCAGGGCGACCTCATCATCATCATCTCCTACGCGCAGATGAGCGACGAAGAGTCCCGCAGCTACGTGCCCGTCGTCGTGCACGTCGACGCGGACAACCGCATTGTCGCGGTCGACTCGGACCCCTCAGGTGTACATGTCGCTGGACTCAGCCGCCCGCCGCTCACGGCCTGACGTCGAGCGTTCCTCGAATCGGCCGGTCTTCTCGGTCAGCCGGATCCGGTAGATCACCGGGGCCTGACCGGATGCCGCCACCCGGCCCGCCGAGGGCGGCACCGGCTCCGACGCGGTCGTCCTGATCCCGTGGAACGTGCCGTCGGGACCGGAGACCGGCTGCGCCGTCGTCGAGGTCACGTACGGTGCGAGCCGGGCGAGGAGCTTGCGCAGGCCGTCGTCGGCATCCGCGTCATGGAGCTCCTCGAACTCGCCCCAGGCGACGACCGTGCGCCAGTTCGCGAGGTCGTCGAGCTGCTCGACCTCGAAGCAGACGTCGGGGTTGGCCCGCATCATGTCGACCTTGGTGCCGGCGGCACTGTGGGCGTACACGGTGCCATCATCATAGGCGTACGTGATCGGCACGATATAGGTGCGGCCGTCGCTGTGGCAGCCGATCCGGCCGACCACACTGGTCTGCAGGACTGCGTCGATTTCACGATTGTTCAATTCCCCGAGCATGTCCCCAGCATGGACCCGCCTGGCGAGGTGCACCAGCCCGGACCGCGCCGCACGGCGTGTCCTCTCCGGGTCTGCGGCATCGATGCGACGCGCTGGCGAGGGCGGTACCGCGACGCGCCGGGCGCATGCCATCATCGTGGGATGGAACGTAACGCATCCGCTCGCCTCGCTCTCGACGTGCGCGCGCCCGCCCGTTTGATCCTCTCGATCGGCGTCGCCGACGACCCGGCCGTCTCGGTCGTTGAGACCTTCACTGCGGTGCAGGACGGCGCGCCGCTCGAGTCTCGGATCGTGTTCGACCAGCACGGCACCCGGCTGCACGTCGTCGAGGCGGAGGCCGGTTCGGTCGATATCGACTACTCCGTGACCGCGACCGGGCAGACGAGCGACGCCGGCTACTCGGAGATCGACCTCGTGCGTTACCTGCGCCCGAGCCGGTACTGCGAATCCGACCGGCTCTGGGGCACGGCCGCTGCCGAATTCGCCGGGCTCTCCGGCACCGTGCTCATGAACGCGGTGGCCGACTGGGTGGGCGGGAAGCTGCGCTACGAACCGGGGTCGAGCCTGCCGACCGACGGCGCCGTGCGCACCCTGATCGACCGGCAGGGCGTTTGCCGGGACTTCGCCCACCTCGTCGTCGCGCTGCTGCGCGCGCGGGACGTGCCGGCCCGGGTCGTCTCGGTCTACGCGCCCGGGCTCTCGCCGATGGACTTCCACGCGGTCGCCGAGGTCTTCGTCGACGACGCCTGGCACGTCGTGGACGCCACCGGACTCGCCCCACGGCAGACGCTCCTGCGCATCGCGACCGGCCGTGACGCCGCGGACACCGCCTTCCTGACCACGGTCGGCGGCGCGGTATTCCTCCGCGACCTGACCGTGACCGCGACCGTGGACACCCTGCCGCGCGACGACCGGTACTCCCTGGTGCGCCTGCACTGAGCGGATGCCCCCACACGCATCCGCGGCCGCGCCGGTTTTCGCAGGCCGCGCCCAGATGTATCCGCCGCCGCGCCGGTTCCGGCAGCCCGCGCCCAGATGTATCCGCCGCCGCGCCGGTTCCGGCAGCCCGCGCCCGCCGTTTCTGTAGCGGGCTGCGGATTCGGTAGCGGCGGCGGGGCGCGGGGACCTCAATCGGCGCGCCGCATCACTTGTCGGCGCCCTGGTCGCGGGTGAGATCGGCGACGCGGTCGACGACCCACGAAGCAACGGTCGCCGTGACGGCCCCGATGAGGGCGATCCCGCCGAGCATGATGGCGACCGTGACCAGCCGGCCTTCGATCGTCACGGGGGTGAAGTCGCCGTAGCCGACCGTCGCGATCGTGACGAAGGTCCACCAGAGCGCGTTGCCGAACGAGGCGATGTTCGCGCCGGGAGCGCGCCGCTCGGCGTCGAGCACTGAAAGGGAGGCCAGGAACACGAGAAGGACGGTCGCGGGCGTGACGTAGATGCCGACGCGGGACCGCATCGCTGTCCCCGGCGAGCGAGGGAAGGCGGAGAGGCCGGTCACGAGGCGGAGCAGGCGCAACGAACGCAGCACCGGCAGCACGAGCACGAGCAGGTCCCGAACCGATGCCCGAACAATGGCGGAACCAATTCGACGGAGTATTTGGATTTCTGAGACGTGGGCGGTATTCATCAACCGGTTCAGAACCGAAAATCTCCGTCGAATTGGTTCGGGGCCGGTGTCGGGGTGGCGGATGCCGCGGCGCGCGCGACCGGGGTCAGCTGCCGGTGCCCGGCACGAGGAGTCCGCTCTCGTAAGCGATGACGACGAGCTGCGCGCGGTCGTGGGCGTAGAGCTTGGCCATGGTCCGGTTGATGTGGGTCTTCGCGGTCAGCGGCGAGATGAACAGGCGGGCCGCGATCTCCTCGTTCGACTGCCCGCGCGCGACGAGCGTGAGGACCTCCCGCTCCCGATCGGTCAGGTGCGCGAGGCTCGGCGGCACCACGGCTGCGCGCCCGGGCCCGGCCGGCAGCACGTAGCGGCGGATCAGGCTCTGCGTCGCCGTGGGGGAGAGCAGCGCGTCGCCCTGGTGGATCGTGCGGATCGCCCGCATCAGGTCGGCGGCCTCCGTGCCCTTGCCGACGAAGCCGCCGGCCCCTGCCCGAAGGGCCTGCACGACGTATTCGTCCTCTTCGAAGGTCGTCAGGATCAAGATGCGCACGGTCGAGAGCCCCGGATCCGCGCAGATCGCACGGGTCGCTTCGATGCCGTCGAGTACTGGCATGCGGATGTCCATCAGCACGACATCGGGCAGCAGAAGCCGGGACTGTGCGAGCGCTTCGGCCCCGTCAGCGGCTTCGCCGACGACCTCGAGGTCGGGCTCGTGCCTGACCAGTTCGCGCACGGCCGTGCGGATCAGGGTCTGGTCGTCCGCGATCAGGACCCTGATCACGAGGTCGCTCCTGCTGCAGGGTCCGGAACCGAGGTCGGGGCCGAGATGCGAGCAGGGGCCGGCGGCCCGGTGTTCGGGATGTCGGCGGAGGGATCCGCCCCGGCGCTCGATATCGGCAGGCTCACGGCGAGGCGGAAGGTGTCCGGGGGACGCACGCCGAACTCGACCGTGCCGCCGATGGTGCCCGCGCGTTCGGCGACGCCGACGAGGCCGTGGCCGGCCGGGGCATCCGCTGCGGGGTGGAGCACGTGGAACGCGACCGGATTCTCGACCTCGATGTCGACGCTGCCGCTGCCGTAGCTGATGCGGAGCTCTGCGGTGTGGCCAGCGCCGTGCTTGTGCGCATTGGTGAGCGCCTCCTGCACGATCCGGTAGGCGATGGTGTCGACGGGGGCCGACAGCCGGGTGCCCGCGCCGCGCGCACTCACCGTCACGGCGAGGCCGTCGCGGGCGAAGTCGGCCAGGAGCGCGTCGACGCGGCCGAGGCCGATCTCGGCGGCCGGGGGGCGGGGGCGGCCGGCAGAGTCGTCCCTGAGCACGGCGAGCAGGGTGCCGATCTCGCGCAGCACCGCCTGCGCGGCCTGGCGGATCGTCGTGAGCGAGTCCTGCGCATCGGCCGGGCGGTCGGGGAGGGCCTGGGCGGCGACCCCGGCGTGCAGGTTGATCACGGCCATCTGGTGGGCGACGGCGTCGTGCAGCTCGCGGGCGATGCGCAGGCGGTCCTCGGCGACCCGGCGCAGCGCCTCGGACTCGCGGGTCTCCTCCGCGTTCCTGGCGCGTTCGGTGATCGCCATGATGTATGCGCGGCGCGACCGCATCGCGTCCCCCGCAGCACCGGCGAAGGCGATGACCGCCGCATACTGCACCACGCGGGCGTCGAGCAGTTCGGCCGTTGTGACGGCGAGGCTCGTGCCGACGAGCGTGGCCGCGGCGATCGCCGTGGCGATGAGCGTCGTGCGCCGGTCGGTGCGGATGGCGACGTTCCAGACCGCGATCGCCGTCGCGAGGGAGAACGCCGGATTGAGCACGCCGAGGGCGCCGGCGAGCACGAACAGGGCGACGCACGCCGCGAGTGCCGGCAGCGGCCAGCGGCGGCGCGGCAGCAGCACGATGACCGCTGCGAGGGCGATCAGCACGCCGGTGGGGCTCGACGCGACTCTGGCGTACTGGCCGGCCGGCACGAACGCGCTTCCCAGAACGGCGAGGCTGACCAGCACGTCGGCGGCCCAGCGCGGCACGTGCGCATGGCTGTACATCGAGGTCATCTTTCAAGGATGCCCCCTGCACCGGGCTGCGGCATCCTCCCGTGGGAGGAGGGGTCGTACCGCGCCCGCGGTACGGCAGGTTGCTGCCGCAGGAGGATGCCCCGCGCGACGGATGCCGCGACGCTGGGACAGTGCCGACTCGCGGCATCCGCCACGCCCGGCCCGGCGCACCCAGAGCGCCACAGCACACGGAGGAAAACACGATGTCCCACCCCATCCTCGCCGCCTACGACCTGAAGAAGTCGTATGGTCGCGGCCAGAACCGATTCGACGCGTTGAAGGGGGTCACCCTGGAGATCTTCGCCGGCGAATCGGTCGCCATCGTCGGGAAGAGCGGCTCGGGCAAGTCCACCCTGATGCACTTGCTCGCCCTGCTCGACAAGCCGAGCACCGGCACCGTGCAGCTCGGCGGCAGCGACACCTCGACCCTGAGGGGCAAGCGCCTCAACGAGACGCGCAACAAGACCTTCGGGTTCGTCTTCCAGCAGTTCTTCCTCACGCCGGGGGCGTCCGTGCTCGAGAACGTCGTGTTGCCGCTCAAGATCGCCGGGGTCGGTTCCCGAGGTCGCAAGCTGCGCGGCCACGCGGCGCTCGAACGCCTCGAGCTCGACGACAAGGCGAGGAGCAAGGCCAACGCACTCTCCGGCGGCCAGAAGCAGCGAGCGGTGATCGCACGCGCCCTGGTCAACGATCCGCGGATCATCTTCGCCGACGAACCCACCGGCAACCTCGACAGTGCCACCGGCACGATCGTCGAGGACATCCTTTTCGGGCTCAACCGCGACCAGGGCATCACGCTGATCATCGTGACCCACGACGAGGACCTCGCCGCCCGCTGCGACCGACGGATCTACATTCGCGACGGCCTCGTCGTCGCCGAGGAAGCCCGGGTCGCAGCATGAGGGCCATCGACGTCGTCGGCTCGGCCATCGGCAACAGCTTCCGCAGCCGCCTCCGCACCACCCTCACCGTGCTCGCGATCTTCATCGGCGCGTTCACGCTCACCATCACAAACGGCCTCGGCACAGGGATCAACGCCTACATCACCGACACCGTCGCATCCATCGGCGCGAACGACGTGCTCACGGTGACGAAGGTGTCGGCGGATGCGACAGCGACCGGCCCGCAGGAATACTCGGCAGACCAGATCACCAGCCGCGCCGCGGCGGGACCGGGCAGCACGACGGTCGCCGCGATCACGTCCACGGACCTCACCACGATCGCCGCCATCGACGGGGTCACCTCCGTCGAGCCGAGCCTCTCGGCCACCCCGGACTACGTGACGACGGGCAGCAGCAAGAAATACCGGCTCGGGCTCGGCAGCTTCGTCACCGGGACGACCCTGCAGCTGTCCGCGGGCGCCCAGCTCGACCCGGCATCGTCAGAGCTGCAGATCGCGCTGCCGGTGTCGTTCGTCGCACCGCTCGGGTTCGCGAGCGACGCGGATGCGATCGGCACCACCGTGCAGATCGGCATCACGTCTGCCGCGGGAACGTCGAGCGTCATCGATGCGACCGTCGTCGGGGTCTCGGAAGCGGGACTCGGAGCGACAGGGAACGCGACCGCCAATGCGGCGCTCACGACCGCGCTCTACGAAGCGCAGAGTGTCGGACGCAGCGCGACCGCGAAGGACAGCTACGCCCAGGCCGTCGTGCACTTCGACGCGAACGCCTCGGCGAGCGAGGTCACCGCGCTCCAGGCCCGCTTCACCGACGCCGGTTTCACCGCCAAGACGGTCGCCGACCAGATCGGCACCTTCAAGTCGGTGATCGATGCGATCGTGCTCGTGCTCAACGCGTTCGCCGTGATCGCCCTGCTCGCCGCGAGCTTCGGCATCGTCAACACGCTCCTGATGAGCGTGCAGGAGCGCACCCGCGAGATCGGCCTGATGAAGGCGATGGGTATGGGCGCCGGCCGGATCTTCGGCCTGTTCAGCATCGAGGCCGCGTTCATCGGCTTCCTCGGCAGCGCGATCGGCGCCGGCATCGCCATGATCGTGGGCACCGTCGTGAGCCGCGCGCTCTCAACCAGGCTGTTCGCCGACCTGCCCGGCCTCCAGCTGATCTCGTTCACTCCGGCGTCGATCATCACGATCATCCTGATCGTGATGGGCATCGCGTTCCTCGCCGGCACCCTGCCGGCCTGGCGCGCCGCGCGGCAGGACCCGATCGGGTCCCTCCGCTACGAGTAGCGCGCTCGCGGCTACAGGCCCTGCTCGACCATGGTGACGACGCGGCCGATGAGCGCCTCTGTCGCGGCGGCGGGCAGGGCGCGGAGCGGGCCGTCGAGCAGGAGCGAGGCGAGGCCGTGCACCGCAGACCAGGCCAGGAACTCGGCGCCCGGTCGGCGCTCGGCGGGGAGAACCCCGGTGGTCACGAGGTCGTCGAGCGCCTCGCCGAGCAGTTGGAACGGGGTCAGCCCGCGCGCACCGGCCCGTGCAGCGCTCGTCGCGCTCTCGAGGTCGGACGAGGCTGTGAACGCGGTGCGGAAAAGCCCCGGTTCGGCCAGGGCGAAACGCAGGTAACCGGTGCCGACGGCGCGGAACCGGAGCCGGGCCGTCGCCGCGGTGAGGGCCGGGGCCGGCGCCGGAGCGGCATCCGCCTGGGCGATTGCGGGCGCGGCGGATGCCGCGGGCGGGGCTGGGAGCGCCGCCTGCCCGTCCTCGATCGCGCGGGCGACGCCGGACTGGCACTCCGAGCAGACCGCCTCGAGGAGCGCACTCCGGTCGGCGAAGTGACGGTAGGCGGCGTTCGGGGTGACCCCGGCACGGCGAGTCGCCTCGCGGAGCACGACGGCGGACGGGCCGCCGGACCGGGCGAGCTCGAGGCCGGCGTCGATCAGGGCACGCCTCAGGTCGCCGTGTCGGTAGGTCGTGCGACCATGGCCTTCGGTGGCTGAATCGGTGTTCGTGGTTGTCAAAGTGAGGCCGCCTCGTTACGCTGGATCCACAATGTGTACAACGTCCACAATACCGCGGGGATGAACACGATGACGATCATCGAGGCCACGGGCCTGACCAAGACCTACCGCTCCAAGAGCGGGCCGGTGCATGCGCTCGCCGGGCTCGACCTCTCGGTGCCGCGGGGCAGCGTCAAGGCCCTGCTCGGTCCGAACGGCGCAGGCAAGACCACCGTCGTGAAGATGCTCACGACGCTGATCCGGCCGGACTCCGGAACAGCGTTCGTCGACGGCATCGACGTCGTCGCCGACCCGAAGGCCGTGCGCCGGATCATCGGGGTGTCCGGCCAGTACTCGGCCGTCGACGAGAACCTGACCGGCTTCGAGAACCTCGAGATGGTCGGCCGGCTCTACCACCTCGGTGCGAGCGAGTCCCGGCGTCGCGCCCAGGAACTCATCGATCTCTTCGAGCTCACCGCGGCAGGCAACCGACCGGTCAAGGGGTTCTCCGGCGGCATGCGCCGGCGGATCGACCTCGCGGGCGCGCTCGTGATCAACCCCAAGGTGCTCTTCCTCGACGAGCCGACCACCGGGCTCGACCCGCGTAGTCGCATCGCGCTCTGGAACGTGATCAAGCGGCTCGTCGCCGACGGCACGACCGTGCTGCTCACGACCCAGTACCTCGAGGAGGCCGACCAGCTCGCCGACGACATCGTCGTGGTCGACGACGGCCGGGTCATCGCCGAGGGCACCTCCGATCAGCTCAAGGCGCAGATCGGCGGCCACCGCCTCGAAGTCGCGCTCGTCGACGCCGGCGCCGGCGCGAGCGAGGCGGCTCGCGGCATCCTCGCCCGCTTCGGCGACGGCGAACCGAGCGTCACGAGCGACGGCCGCGGCCTCGAGGTCGCGGTGACCGACGGCCCGCGCGCGCTGCAGCTCGTGCTCGCGGCACTCGGGGACGCCGGCATCGAGCTGCACGACGCCGGCATGCGCCGTCCGACGCTCGACGACGTGTTCCTCAAGCTCACCGGGCACAAGGCCGACAAGGCGCATGGCGCAGCGGATGACGACGCCCTCGACTCGAAGGAGGCGGTGAAGACCCGATGAGCGCGATTTCCACGACCCTGCCGAGCTGGAACCCGTTCTCGCTCTGGTACTCCGACGGCTGGACCGTCACCAAGCGCAACCTCATCAAGATCAAGCGCTCCCCGGACATGCTCGTCTTCGCCGTGATCCAGCCGGTCATGTTCGTGTTGCTCTTCAGCCAGGTCTACGGCGGGGCGATTCAGGTGCAGGGCACCGACTACACCCAGTTCCTGATGGCGGGCATCTTCGCCCAGACCGTCGTGTTCGGGTCGACGTTCTCCGGTTCTGCGATGGCGCTCGACCTCAAGGAGGGCATCATCGACCGGTTCCGCAGCCTGCCGATGAGCTCGTCCGCGGTGCTGATCGGCCGCACGAACAGCGACCTCGTGCTCAACACCATCTCGATGGTCATCATGATGGCCACCGGCCTCGCCGTCGGCTGGCGGGTGAACTCCTCGCCGGCCGAGTTCCTGGCCGGCGTCGGGCTGTTGCTCCTGTTCAGCTACGCGTTCAGCTGGCTGATGGCGCTGCTCGGAATGAGCGTGAAGAGCCCCGAGGTGATCAATAACGCCTCGTTCCTCATCCTGTTCCCGCTCACCTTCGTCTCGAACGCCTTCGTGCCGAGCGACACCCTGCCGACCCCGCTGCGGATCTTCGCGGAGTGGAACCCGGTCTCCTCGCTCGTGCAGGCGGCACGGCAGCTCTTCGGCAACGAGGGCACCGCGCCCGTGCCCGACATCTGGACCATGCAGCACCCGATCCAGACGGTGCTGATCGGCATCACCGTCATGCTCGTCGTGTTCGTGCCGCTCTGCATCCGCAAGTTCGCGTCGATCAGTTCGCGGTAACGTGACACGACCGGCGTGATCCAGCGACTCACCTGTTCCACCGACTAACCTGTTCCATCCGTTCGAGCAAGGGAGTTCGACATGACTGACTCAGAGACCGGAACGGCGACAACCGACCGGGGCATCGGCATCCTCGACGTGTTCAGCGGTTTCGCTGTCCCCGACATCGAGGCCGCCCGCGCCTTCTACGGCGGCACGCTCGGACTCGAGGTGACCGACGGCGGGATGGGACTGCTGCGCATCGAGTTGCCCGGCGGGGCGCACGTGATCGTCTATCCGAAGGCCGACCACGCGCCGGCGACGTACACGATGCTCAACCTTGCTGTCGGCAACATCGACGCCGCCGTCGACACGCTCATGGCCCGCGGGGTGGTCTTCGAACGGTACGAGGGCTCGCCCCAGGACGAGAAGGGCATCATGCGCGGGTACGGACCGACGATTGCCTGGTTCACTGACCCGGCCGGCAACATCCTCTCGGTGCTCGAAGATTCGGTGCTGGAGGAGTCGGCACAGCCCGATGAGTGACGAGGTACCGTTCACGACCGACCGGCGCACCGGTCAGTTGCGTGCGCCGCGGAACACCGCACCGCGGGTGACGGGACCGTACGACGTGAAGCGGGAGGACAAGCCCCTGTATGCGCCGACGAACCGCGACTGGGAGCTGATCGAGGTTCCCGTGCAACGGTTCATCGCGGTCGACGGACGCGGCGACCCGAACGTCGCGCCCGCATACACCGAGGCCGTCGAGGCGCTTTATGCCGTTGCGTACGCGATCAAGTTCGCGGCCAAGCGCGGCCTCGGGCGTGACCTCGTCGTCGCCCCGCTCGAAGGACTCTGGTACGCCGATGACCCGGCCGGCTATGCCGCGTTCGCGGCCGGCGACAAGGCCTCCTGGAGCTGGACGATGCTGATCAGCCAGCCCGAGTGGGTGACGGATGCCGCAATCGACGAGGCCGTGACGGCGACCAGGGCGAAGAAGAAGCTTCCGGCCCTCGCGAGCGTGCGCATCGAGTCCCTCGACGAGGGCCTCTGCGCTCAGCTGCTGCACGTCGGACCCTACGAAGACGAGGGGCCGGCACTCGCGCGGCTGCACGGGGAGTTCCTGGCCCAGCATGGTCTGCGCCCGAACGGGCTGCACCACGAGGTCTACCTCGGCGACCCGCGGCGAAGCGCCCCGGACAAGCTCAAGACCGTCCTCCGGCAGCCGGTCGCGCCCGCCTGAGCCCGACATCCGCTGCGCTGCCGAGATCGCGCGCCAGTTGCGCCGCTTCGCGCCAGCCGCGTCGGTCCGCGCGCCAGTTGCGCCGCTTCGCGCCACGCGTGCCTGGCGCGAAGCGGCGCAGTTGGCGCGCGAAGAACCAATCGCGGCGGATGCGATGGCCGCGCGCGGCATCCGCTGCCGCTGCCGCTGCCGCTGCCGGCGCGGGCTGCGCGGCTCAGCGGCCGGTGCGCTTGCCGAGCTTGAGGTTCGCGGTGCTGCGGGTGCGGCCGGGCGCGGACTGGGTCTTCTTGGCCACGGCGGGCTTTGCCTTCGCGGCGGCGACGCGCAACGCCTTCGCGGCGGCCTTGGCCTTGTCGGTCTTCTTCTCCTTCTTGACCTTCTCGCCGCCGGCAGGCAACGAGTCGACCCGGGAACTCGCCTTCGTGCGGCCGCGCACGATGCCGATGAATTCTTCGATGTCCTCGGTCGTCTCTGCGGCGAGCCAGGCGAGGGAGACCTGGCTCTCGGCGACGTCCTCGACGGGTCGGGAGACGAGGTCCTTGCGGCTGTGCAGCCGGGCGATCGAATGCGGCACGATCACGATGCCGACGCCCGCGGCGACGAGCTCCATGGTCTCGTCCATGTCGCGCACGGCGGCGAGCGGGCGGCGGATGCCCTCGCGCACCTCGGTCGCGACGTCGCGCCACTCGGGAACGGCGTCGGGGTCCTGCAGCAGGTGCTCGTCGGCGAGGTCGGCGACGAGGAGACTGTCCGCGTCGGCGATGAAGTGGTCCTTCGCGGCGACGACGACCGGGATTTCCCGGTAGAGCGCGATCAGGCTCAGGTCGTGTTCGTCGATCGGGAGGCGCACGATGCTGACCTGGGCGCGGCCGTCGCGGAGGACGGCAGACTGCTCGTCCGGCGTGGTGCGGAAGACCTCGAGGGGCTGGTCGGGGCGCCGTTCTGCCCAGGCGCGGGTCCACTTGGTCGGCGTGACGCCGGCGGCGAAGGCGATGGAAAAGGTCACCGGCATCCTCTCTTTTGTGGCGCGCGGGGCGGCGCACCGTTATGAACCGCCGAAGCGGTGGTGCTCTCAGGCTATACGCTGGACTGATGAGCGAGAAGAAGACCCAGACCATGAAGCCCGCAACGGCGGCCCAGAAACTCGGGATTCTGCTCGAGGCAGCCCCCGAGGAGTTCCAGAACACCCTGATCTCGCGCACCGAGCTCACCGAACTCGACACGAACCCGCCGGAGTGGCTCGCCCTGCTGCGCGCCAATGGCCCGCACCCCAAGCAGGTCGTCGCCGCGAAACTCGGCGTCTCGATCTCCGGGCTCGCGCGCGGCAAGGTCACCGAGCCGCTCACGAGCGCCGAGATCCTCGCGTTGCTGCAGCAGCCGCCGGCGTGGCTCGTCACCGAGCGCGCTACCCAGTTCGAGGTGCGTGAGGAGCAGATCCGCGTCAAGGACCGCGACGCCGAGCGCGCACGCAAGGCCGCGCACGCCGCCCGGTTTGCCGCCCAGAACGAGAAAGCCGCCGCGAAGAAGCGCTAACCCTCACGCGCTGTGCCCTAACCAATTCGACGGACTTTTTGATTTTCTAGGACGTACGAGCGTGTTTTTAGCGCTTTCCGGGCAAAAACTCCGTCGAATTGGTTAGGCGAGTGGGTCAGGCTACGTCCGCGGGCGCGTCAGCGTACTGCGTGCGTAGGAATCCGACGATGTCGGAGAGTTCGCCCTGCGAGATCGAGTGGCCCATGCCCTCGTAGATGCGCTCGGTGAGCACCGAGTGGCCGGGCAGCCAGTCCTGGGTGCGGCCGACGGCATCCGCCTGGATCACCGGGTCGGCCGTGCCTCGGCCCCAGAACACCGGAACGGGTCGCTCGGCGAGGTCGGCGTCGCCGGGCTGCGGCGCCGCGGCGACGAAACCCGAGAGCTGCACCGCGAATGCGAATCGGTCGGGCGCCTGGCGCAGAAGCTGCAGCGCCATCGCGCCGCCCTGGGAGAAGCCGAGCAGCCCGACGGATGCCGGCGGCACGACGAGCGCGTCGAGCCAGGCGAGCACGCCGTCCGCTGCCGCCTCGATAGCGGATGCGTTCGGGGCGCTCGGGTTGACCAGGCCGCCGGGCATGCCGACCGGGAACCAGGCCCAGCCGTCGCCGACCGGAAGTGGCGCCCGCAGCGCCGCGAGGACCGGCTTGAGCGGCAGGTGCGGCGCGAGCGAGAACAGGTCACCCTCGTGGGAGCCGTAGCCGTGAAGGATCAGGAGCAGCGGGCGCCCGACCCGGTCGGCTTCGGACGCCGACCAGAGCACTGCGCCGGGATCGATCGGCAGGGCGACCGGTTCCACCGGGTCTCCTGCGCCGTTTCGGGTCTCGTCCATGTCGGTCCTCCTGCCGGGCGTCGAGGCCTGGTGCGTCGACCGGTCAATACTTTCACTGCCCCGGACCTTTCACTGCCCAGGACCCGAATGCGCCTCCCGCGCTGGCGGGTCCGGCTCGCCGGCAGCGACGGGCGCGACCGCCCCCGGAAACGGGTATGGCGCATCGGCTCGCCGGTTAGGGGAGAATGAAGGCATGAGCGTGCGCACCCCTGACCCCGACCCGGACTGGACGCCTGGCCCCGAGAACATCCAGCCACCCAACCAGAACCAGGGCTGGCTGAGCGATGTCGAGCTCGCGGACATCCGCCGGCGCCTGCCGATCCTGTACATCGAGGCCGTCCCCGTGCGGGTCGACGGGCTCGGCCAGGTCGTCGAGCTCGGCGTGCTGCTGCGTGCCCGGCCGACCGGCGAGATGACGCGCACCCTGGTCTCCGGGCGCGTGCTGTACGGCGAGACCTTGCGCGATGCGCTGTTCCGGCACCTCGAGAAGGACCTCGGGCCGATGGCGTTCCCGCAGCTGCCCGCGAGCCCGGTGCCATTCTCCGTCGCAGAGTATTTCCCGCTGCCCGGCATCACCGCCTTCACGGATGAGCGCCAGCACGCCGTCTCGCTGGCCTACGTCGTGCCCGTCACCGGCACCTGCGACCCCCGCCAGGACGCCCTCGAACTCACCTGGATGACGCCGCTCGAGGCGGCATCCGAGGCTGTGTCCGCCGAGATGGAGGGCGGCCGCGGCTCCCTGCTGCGGATGGCGCTCGCTTCGGTCGGCCAGCTGCGCTGACGCGTCCGGTGGGCGAGCCGCCCGCCGCGGCCGTCGCACCCGCCACGCCCTCCGCTACGAACCGGCTGTCGGAGTGGGGGCCGGCGTGGACGTGCCAGGGGCGGTCTGCTGGTGTGCCTTCACGTCGGCGCGCACAAGGTGGCGCAGGGCGTGGCGCCACCGCTTCGGCACGTCGGCCTTGGACTTGTCGGCGGCCGCGGCCTCGATCTTCGTGAGGTACTGGCTGGCCTGCGCGCCGTATGCTCCGGCGAGGACGTCCGTGCGAATGGCGGCGATGGCCGCGGGGCGTGCGGCCGCGTCGAGCTTGAGCGCCGCGCGCAGGTCCGCGCGCAACTGGGCAACGGTCTTCACCGTCTCGTCCGCGGCGACAGCGGTGTTGGCGGATGCAGACACGGCGGTCGCGAGTGAACCGGCGACGGTGGACCCCGATACCGAGGACGCTGCAACGGTCGTGGGCATCTCGGCCGCGCTCGCCGCGCCGACCGCGAACGTGCCGCCTGCAATCAGGCCGAGGCTGAGCGTCCCCGCAGCGACAACGGTCGTGGCTCGCTTCGTGAATGCATTCATATTTTCCTGCCTTTCGCTGGACCGGGAGGGTCCCGGCGGTGAAGCCACAGTGGCAGGCGCACGCAAACGCCGTGTTCGGGAAATGTACGGAAAACGTAAGGCGAGTCCGGCATCCGCCCGCCCGGTTCGCAGCAACCGGCGCCTACTGGCTTAATGGAAGCTGTGGGCGACGACAAAGGGCTGGTGCTGGTCGTCGAAGACGACCCCGCAATCGCGGACATCGAACGCCTGTACCTCGTGCGCGCCGGTTTCACCGTGCATCTGGAGTCCGACGGCCGCGCGGGACTCGAGCAGGTTCGCCGGTTGCGGCCGGCCGCGGTGATCCTTGATGTCGGCCTGCCCGGGCTCGACGGGATCGAGGTGTGCCGGGCCATGCGCGAGGCGGGGGACTGGACACCCGTGCTCTTCGTCACTGCACGCGACGACGAGGTCGACCGGGTGCTCGGCATCGAACTGGGTGCGGACGACTACGTGACCAAGCCGTTTTCGCCGAGGGAACTCGTCGCGCGGGTGAAGGGGATCGTGCGCCGCTCCTCGGGTCTCATCGGCGACGCGGTGCTGCGGGTGGAGGATGTGACGCTCGACCCGGCGACGCGCATGGTCGCGCGCGGCGGCATCCGCGTGGACCTGACCGCGACCGAATTCGACCTGCTCGCCCAGCTGATGGCCCGGCCCGGACGGGTGTATTCGCGGGAGGAACTGCTCTCCCTGGTCTGGGGAATCGCGGACTACAGTGCGAGCAGGACGGTCGACGTGCACGTCGCCCAACTGCGGGCCAAGCTCGGCGAGGGAAATCCGATCCGCACGGTCCGCGGCGTCGGGTATTCCGTCGCCGGCCAGGAGGGCTGAGCGGTGCGGCGCTGGTTCGCGTCACTCGGCGGCAGGATCCTGCTCGTCACGGTGGGCGTGGCGTTCGTTGCGGTTCTCGTCACTGCCGTCGTGTCCCTGCAACTCGTGCAGACCCTCGTCACGACGCAGGCCCAGGCGGACCTCGGCGCACGGACGACCGCGCTGAGCGAGCGGCCGCTCTCGACCCTGCGCATCCTGCTCAAGGACGACACCCTCCTCGGCGCACGCGGCGAGCGCTTTGTGTTGGTCGGCGCCGACGGGAAGGTGCCGGAAACAGGTTCGGGCGCGCTCACGGTCACGCAGGACGTCAAGAGCCGCATCACCCAGGTACTGGATGCCGGCCGCTCGGTGTCGACGTCGCTGCAGATCCGGGGTGAGTCGTACGTGGTGGAAGCGCGGCCGCTCGCGGGAGGCGGTGGGCTCGTGGGCTTCGTGCGCGTTGCGGACATCACCGACTCGGGCAGACTCGTCGCCGGACGCATCCTGCTGGCCGTGCTCGTCGGGCTCGTCGTGGCCGTGCTCGCCGGACTGTTCCTGTCCCGGCGGTTGGCGCGACCCCTGGAGCGGACCGCACGAGCCGCCCGGCGGCTCGCCGACGGTGAACGCGGCGTACTCCTCGCGGCCCAGGGCATTCCGGAGATCGACGACGTGTCCCGCTCGCTCCGTGCCCTCGACCACGCGCTGGGTACGAGCGAGACCCGTCAACGGGAGTTCCTGCTCTCGGTGTCGCACGAGATCCGCACGCCGTTGACCGCGATCCGCGGGTACGCGGAGGCCCTCGCCGAGGGCGTGATTCCGGCAAGCGGCAGCGCGGCGGTCGGTGAAGTCCTGGTCGCGGAGACGAAACGCGTTGACCGTTTCGTGAGTGACCTGCTCGAACTCGCCCGCCTCGAAGCCGATGACTTCACCGTGCACCTGCAGCCGATCGACGTCGGCGGAGTGCTCGCGCAGGCCGCGCTCGCCTGGCAGGGTCAATGCACCCAGCTCGGCGTCGCGCTGCGCGTCGACGGGCCGGGGGACGGTG
This sequence comes from Cryobacterium sp. GrIS_2_6, assembly GCF_035984545.1. Lineage (NCBI taxonomy): Bacteria > Bacillati > Actinomycetota > Actinomycetes > Micrococcales > Microbacteriaceae > Cryobacterium > Cryobacterium sp. GrIS_2_6. The sequence continues at coordinate 2,839,067 of NZ_JAXCHP010000001.1, read as the reverse complement.
CGGGGGACGGTGCGGGTGCGGGCGCGGTGCCGGGTGACCTCACGATCGTGACCGACGGCATGCGCCTGCGCCAGATCGTCGACGGCCTGCTCGAGAACGCATTGCGCGCAACGCCGGCCGGCGGCGAGGTCGTACTCGCGGCTCGCCAGGTCGACGGCCGACGCGTACGGGTCGAGGTACGCGACAGCGGCCCTGGCTTGAGCACATCGGATGCCGCCGTCGCGTTCGAGCGCGGAGTCCTGCGAGCCAGGTACCGCGACATCCGCCCGGTCAACACGGGCCTGGGCCTGTCGATCGCCGCCCGGCTGGTGACCAGGATGGGCGGCACGATCACGGTGCAGTCCGCTGCCGAGGGCGGCGCGTGTTTCGCCGTGATGCTGCCGGTGGGCGACGGGCCCGTCGCACGCTGACGCGAGCGACGCGCGCCGGGCATCCGCCTGCGGCGAGACCTACCGGACCAGGCGGACCTCGTGCAGCTGCTCGCCGAGTACTTCCTGCACCTGCTCGTGACCGTCGGCGGCGTAGCCGTTGCGGGCGTAGAAGGCGTGGGCACGCGGGTTGACCGCGGCGACCCAGAGGTAGGAGGGCCCGGGGTCGACGACCGCGTCGAAGAGCTTCTGGCCGATGCCGCTTCCGTGCTTGTCCTCGAGCAGGTACATGAAGTACAGCTCGTGGGCGGCGGGGGCGTTCTCGTCGCGGGCGGGTCCGCTGCCGGCGAAGCCGACGACCTCTCCGTCGACGAGTGCGACGACCTGGCGGTATTCCGCTCCCTGGGTGGTGAACCGGCGCCACATGGCGGCGAGGCGCTGCGGCCGCAGCTGGGAAAGGGCCGCCTGGCTCAGCAGGTGGTCGTAGGTTTCGTGCCAGCAGAGGGCGTGTACACGGCCCAGACTCTCGGCGTCCGCTTCTTCGACGGGCCGAACAACGACGGTGGTGGTGTCCATAATCTGACCCTAACCCAGCCGGGGGACACCGGTTTACCGCGCCCGGTGCGGGCAGACAAACGGGCCGGACTCCTGGTGGAGTCCGGCCCGGTGGGTGTCGTGCTCGTGCTGCTTAGCCCTGCGCGCGGCGCGGGGCCGAGCGACGGGCGCCGCCGGCGCCGGCGCCCGAGCCGGATCCGCGGACGAGTCCGCCGACCTGAATGCCGCCGGAGCGACCGGAGCCCTGCGGGGCGTGGCTGCGACCGGATGCCGCGGGGCGGCCCGAGTGCTCCTGGCGTGCTCCGCCGGCCGAGGCGGCGTCGTTGCTGCGGCTGCCGCGGTTTCCGCGAACGGGGGCGGTGCTGGCGCCGTCGCGGTCGTCACGGCCGCGCGAGCGCTGCCCGTCGGACGAGCGCGAGGTGTCGGATGACGACGAGGAGGCGTAGGAACGGCTGCCGCCCTGCGAGCGTCCGCCGTCTGAGGACGAGGAACGACCGCCCTGCGAGCGACCCCCCTCAGAACGGCCGCCCTGCGAACGGCCCCCCTCAGAACGGCCGCCCTGCGAGCGACCGCCCTGCGAGCGTCCGCCCTGGGACTGGCGCTGCTGCTGCTGGTGCGGCTGCTCGGTGCGCGGCGCCGGCTTGACGTACGCGGCAACCTCGCCGACGAGGGCGGCGACGGCGGGGGAGTCCGCGGTCACGCGCTGCGGGGTCACCTTGATGGCGGCCTTGCGCAGCAGGTCTGCGGTGTCGCGACGCTGCTCCGGGAGCACGAGGGTGACGACGTCACCGGCGTGCCCGGCGCGGGCGGTGCGGCCGGAGCGGTGCGTGTACGCCTTGTGCTCTGCCGGCGGGTCGACGTGGATGACGAGTTCGATGTCGTCGACGTGCACGCCGCGAGCGGCGACATCCGTTGCGACGAGCACGCTCACGTCACCGTTGCTGAACGCGGCGAGGTTGCGGTCACGGGCGACCTGCGAGAGGTTGCCGTGCAGGTCGACCGAGGGGATGCCCGCCTCGGTGAGTGCCTTGGCGAGCTTCTTCGCGTGGTGCTTGGTGCGCATGAAGAGGATGCGGCGTCCGGTTCCGGAGGCCAGCTTCTCGATCAGGGCCTTCTTCTGTTCGGCGTTGTCGACCTCGAAAACGTGGTGCGTCATCGCGGAGACGATGCTGTTCGAGTCGTCGACCGAGTGCAGCACCTCGTTGTGGAGGAACTTGCGGACGATCTTGTCGACGCCGTTGTCCAGGGTGGCCGAGAACAGCAGGCGCTGGCCGCCGTTCGGCGTCTTGTCGAGGATGCGGGTGACGACGGGGAGGAAGCCGAGGTCGGCCATGTGGTCGGCCTCGTCGAGCACGGTGATCTCGACGGAGTCGAGGTTGACGTAGCCCTGCTTCATCAGGTCTTCGAGGCGTCCGGGGCAGGCGACGACGATGTCGACGCCCGCCTTGAGCGCGGAGACCTGACGGCCCTGGGAGACGCCGCCGAAGATGGTCGTCGTGTTGAGGCCGTATGCCTCGGCGAAGGGGGTCAGTGCGGTGGTGATCTGGGTGGCGAGCTCGCGGGTCGGCGCGAGGATCAGGCCGAGCGGGCGGCCCGGGCGACGCTTGCCGCCGGCGAGCTTGCCGCCGAGGCGCGCGGCCATCGGGATGGCGAACGCGAGGGTCTTGCCGGAGCCGGTCTTGCCGCGACCGAGCACGTCACGGCCCTTGAGGGTGTCGGGGAGGGTATCGACCTGGATCGGGAAGGGACTGTCGATTCCCTGCGCCGTGAGAACGGCAACGAGGGGAGCCGGCACGCCAAGCGCGCCGAAGGAAATTTCAGACAAAGTGTTGCCTTTCAGGCATCAGAGCCCTCCGTCGAACCGTGTGCGCACCCCGAGTGAGGGAATGCAGGCTTCGGAGCCAGGAGGATTCACATGGCGAAGGTGCCGATGGGCACATTCGTTCGCCGTAAGAATGTTCATTCGCAATATGCGCTCGGCCCACCGGGAAGGTGTGCCGCCGCAACAAGAAGAGGGCGTTCTACGACGCAGCGAGCGCAGCGATGCATTCGCAAGTTCCCTCAGTCTAGCGGATGCTGTCAAGCACCCTCCCAGGAAACCCCCGGTCGGTGCGTTCTAGTCGCGGTCGCCCGTGTAGAACTCGCCGACGGGAACGTCCACCGCGACCGTGTTGCCGGCTTGCGCGAGCGGGCAGGCCCACATCGGGTCATAGGCGCAGGACGGGTTGTATGCGAAATTGAAGTCGAGGATCAGGGTGTCGTCCCCGACCCCCGGTCCGAGGTCTGCACCCTTGATCGTGTCGAGCAGGTAGCGCCCGCCGCCGTAGGTTCCGCCGGGGCGTCCGGCGAGACCGTCCTTGAGCGGCAGGAACAGGCCGCCGCCATAGCTGCCCAGTCGCCACAGGTCGATCGGGCCGAGGTAGGGCAGCCGCACGATGCCGACCAGGTCGAACGGCACGGTGCCGTCCGTCCCTGTGCCGACCGCGATCCGGTGCGGCTCCGGCGCCCGGTGCACCTCGACTTCGAAACGCCAGTCCGGGTCGTACGGCGCGACCGTGAGCCCAGTGAACGCGGACCGATCGTCGGGCAGCAGGGGCGACGACGGATGCCCCGCGAACAGGTCGTCGCGCCCGCTCCGCCAGAGCTCGTGCCCCGCCGCAGGGTTCTGCACGCTCAGCTGGCGCACGCCTGCATACAGGCCGGTCACGCGGCGGCGCCAGTCGGCGAGCTGCAGGGCGCCCAGCGTCGAGCTCATGCCGATGCCTCCGTCGGCGCAGAATCTCCGTCGGATTCGTCAGGGCCAGCGGATGCCGCGGCGTCGACCGCGTCGATGCCCACGTCGAAACGCCAGGTCGGGGCCAGCCGCTTGAGTTGCAGCATCCGCCACTGCCACATCGTCCAGAACACCGGCCAGCTCGGCAGGGTGAGCGCGCCGGTGCGGAAGATGAGCTGGTCGCGGTAGAGCGTCTTGCCGGTGCCGGCCGGGTCTGCCGACACGGCCATCCGGTGGTCCCAGAGCGTCACGGCTTCGAGGGCCCCGGAGATACCTCGGCCAGTGTCGCGCACGATGCGCACGCCGTCGCGTCGCTCGGTAGACATCTGCAGCCGGATCACCTGCTTGCCCATCGGCAGGAGGCCGAGCGCGCTCAGCTCGACCGGGTGCTCGCCGGGCTCCCAGATCGAGGGGAAGCCGTCGGCCTCGAGCGACTCCACGCTGATGAGGGGCGAACTCACCTCGCGGAAGACGGCGGGGCTCTGCAGGGCGCGCCACGCGGCATCCGGCGGGCAATCGAGGATTTGTTTCAGGAGAACACGCATGCTCCCAGTCTGTGGCGCTGGGGCATGCAGTACAACTGAGGAGTGGCAATTCGGTACTGGCTCGGGGTCGCGCAGCGCGATAACGTGCGGCGGGGCGTCGCCATGGGCTTCGCGCAGGCCGGCTACCGGCTGCGCACCACGCTCGAGGGCATGCGGGAGAGCGACGGGGTCGTGTACTACTCGCCGAAGACCGCCGTCGAGGGCGAGCTGCTGCGCGAGTTCACCGCAATCGGGTTCGTCGCCGAGGGGAACGCATACGAATTCCGGAGCCCGGAGACGCCCTCGGGCACCTATGTGCCGTGGCGGCGGCGCATCGACTACGACACGGATGCCGTCAGCACGTCGATCCGCCCGCTCCTGAACGTGCTCGAGTTCACCCGGGAGGATCCCGACTGGGGCTACCAGCTCCGCCGGGGGCTGCTCGAGATCTCCCGGCACGACTACGACGTGATCCGGCGGCAGATGCGCCGCATGTAGGCGCCGGCACGGCATATTCACGGGTGCTCCCGCTCGCCTCAGCCGCGTTGATTAGACTCGCGGCTATGACTGGCGATCTCTGGTGGGTGCCCTCGGCCATACTTCTCGCGTTCGTGGTCCTCGGGGTGAGCCTCGTCGTCGCATCCGCTCGTCGTCGTCGCCGCGACCGCGAACAGGCCGAAGCTGCGGTCGCCACCGAACGCGCACGCGCCGCGGCGATCTCCCTGGTGCGTGCCGATGACCAGGTCGGCGCCGCGACAGACGAACTCGGGTTCGCGGTCGCCCAGTTCGGCGAGGCGGCGACCCGGGACTTCGCCGCGGCCCTTGAACTCTCCCGTCGCCGGCTGCGCGATGCCTTCGCCCTGCAGCAGAAGCTCGACGACAGTGTTCCGGACACCGAGTCCGAACGCCGACACTGGACCGAGCAGATCATCGCGCTCGCCGCGGAGGCGACGACCCGCCTCGCCGAACAGGACCGCGCCTTCACCGCCCGCCGCGGTCGCGAGCGCGACGCCCCGCTCCTCCTCGAGCAGCTCAGCCGGCGCGTCGATCGGGTGACCGACCGGGTCGCAGCGGGCGCGGCGAGCATCGACAGGCTCCGGCTCAGTTACGCCCCCACCGCGCTCGCAGCGTTCAGCGGCAACGTCGCCGAGGCCCGCACTGCCCTCGGGCAGGCGAAACAGGCCACGGATGCCGCCGCCGCTCATCTCGCGGCCGTCCCCGGCTACCCGATCGGCGATGAGCTCGCGGCAGCGGAGCTCGGGCTCTTCCACGCCGGCGAGCTCCTCGACGCGATCGAGACCGGAGAAGACCAGCTCCACATCGGCTACGCGACCCTCAGCGCCGCCCTCGACTCCGCCGACGCCGAGATATCAGAGGCGCGCACCCTGCGCGACGGGCACGAGGAGTCCCTCGCGGCAGCCGACCTGAACCGGGTGATCACCGCCGCCGACGCGATCGTGGCCGAGTTGCGGCATCCATCGCGGGTGAGCGACCCGGCCGCCGACGTCGCCCGGCTGCGCGAGGTGCTCGACGGGCTCGACGTCACCCGGTCTGAGGCCCGCAACCAGCAGCTGCGACTCGACAACGCCCGGGCCGCGCTCTCCGGCGCGCTGTTGGCCGCGCGCAGCCAGGGCACCGTGACCCGCGGCTTCATCGCGGCCAACCCCGGCCGAGTCGGTGCGGAGGCGCGGACCCGCCTCGCCGAGTCCGAGCGGCTCGTCGCGCTCGCCGAGGCCGAAGCCGACCCCGTGACCGCACTCGACGCCGCGCGCCGGGCGATGACCCTCGCAACGGATGCCGACGCCCTCGCCCGCTACGACGCTCGCCTCGCCTGACCGAGGGTAGCCTTTCCCAGTGAGTGAATTCCTGCCGCAGCAGAAGTACCAGGTCCGCTTCGACGTCGGTTTCGCCGGGTTCCAGGCGCTCGCCGGGGATGCGGACGTGATCATCCTCGCGGATGCCCTGCCCGCCGTCGGCGACACGGAACCGGCGACGCCCCTTGGCGAGCACCTTGTGATCGTGGCCGACCTCGGCAACCCGGTGCGCGTCGCCGAGTGGGTGCTCGCGCGCCAGTCCGAGAAGGCCGACCGGTTCTCCGTCGCCGTGATCGCCGTCGGCGAGCAGCGCCGGGACGGATCCCCGCGCCCGGCAGTCGAAGACTTCCTCCTGGCTGGGGAAGTGATCGACGAGCTCTCCCGCCTCGGAATCGACCACTGTTCGCCGGAGGCTGCCGCCCCCTCCGCCGGATTCCTCGGGCTCCATCGCGCCCTGCGTCACCTCGTGAGCGCGTCCGAGACCGCTGTCGCGCTCGGCGTGGCCGGTCGGGGCGACGAGGTTCGGGCCGCCATCGATCTCGCCCGGCTGCACACGGCCACGGATGCCGCCCGGCAATCCGCCGAGATTCGCTGTGTCCGGGAATTCCGGTTTCCGGCCTGACGTTTGAGCAGGGGTACAGTCCAGCATTTCAGCGCCGGCAGTCCGCGCCGACCGGCCACCGGCATCCGCAACCGCCTCGCACCACCCCGATTCACCGACCGAACCAGGAGCACCCCATGAAGGCAGTATTCAACGGCACCACGATCGCCGAAGCCCCGCAGTCCGAGCTCGTCAAGATCGAGGGCAACTGGTACTTCCCGCCGGAAAGCCTCAAGCCCGGTTTCCTCGTGGAGAGCGCGACGCCGTACACCTGCCCATGGAAGGGCGAGTGCCAGTACTACGGCCTCAAGGACGGCGATGCCCTCCTGCAGGACCGCGCCTGGAGCTACCCGAAGCCCTACCCCGCGTCGTTCGACCGGGTCGGTCAGGACTACAGCGGCTACGTCGCCTTCTGGAAGGAAATCTCCGTCTCGGAGTAGTGCGCGTTCCACCATCCTCAGCGTGCGCGCGGGCCGTGCGCGGGCGCGCGGGCGTTCGGGCGTTCGGGCGTTCGGTCGCGCCGTCGCATCCGCTTGCGCCGCCTGCCGGTCGGCCCGCCCAGGAAAAGTTCCGGGATTGGGCTGACCATGCGGCATATTCCCGCTGAGTAAGGACGCGCCCTTGTTCGGGGGGACAATTGGCTGACAGGATTTGCGATCGCGCGTAGTTAAAGTAACGGACCGACAGACATGGTGAGGCTCAGCGGCGGCGGCATGTACAGGCGGCGCACGGCGGAATCCGTGATCGACAAGCTACTGCGCGAACAGACCGGAACGCCGGTGCGTTCCCCGTGGCACCGTTTCCGCGGGCGCTCCCCGCTCGGCAAGCGCTGCGAGGGCTGGTACTTCGCTGCGCTCGGCGAGATCGCTGTCGGGAAGAGTCTCGAGGCGCTCAGCTCCGACTGGACGATCTTTCACGCGCTTCCGATCGGCCTCGAGGGCTGGGATATCGATCACCTGATCGTCGGCCCGGGTGGCGTGATCACGGTCAACGCGAAACAGCACCCCGCGGCACGCATCGTCGTCGACAAGGCCGTGCTGACCGTCAACGGGCGCACGGTGCCCTACCTCCGCCACGCCGAATTCGAGGCGAACCATGTCACCGACCTGATGAGCGACCGGCGCGCCCAGACCGCACCGGTCCGGCCGACTGTGGTCTTCGTCGGCGCCCGGGACGTCAAGGTCAGGGCTCGCCCGCCGTTCGTCACGGTGCTCGGCGTCGACGACCTCGTCGGCTGGCTCGAAGGGCTCCCGGTCGTCCTCGACCAGAACGAGTGCGGCCGGTTCACCGACCTGTTCGACAACCCGGCGATGTGGGCGAACGTGCCCGTCGAAACCGGCGACGACCTGATCGAACGCTTCCAGGCCCTCGATGCCGAGGTCCGTGCGGCCAGCCGCCAGCGCCGCATTTACGTTCCGCTCGCGATCTTCATCGGCGGCGGCGCAGCCTTCTTCGGCATCGTCGGGCTCGTGTCCGAGGCCATGGGCCTCTCCGGCTGACATTCCGGCGGCCGCGTAAGCCAGCGGATGCCGTCGGCCGGGAGCGTCAGCGTCGGCACCGGCGTCGCTCCGGCGAGCACCGGCCCGATCAGCCGCCACGGCGCGCCGCGGCGTCGGCCGGCCTCCCTGTCCGGCCTACAGGCCGGCCGACGCCGCGGCGCGCCGCCGAGCAGCCGCTGTGATCTCCCGGCTCGTCCAGGTGACGAGGTGGTCACTGTTGAAGCCGCGCCCGCACAGCCCGCAGGCGAGGGCGTGCGTCGGCCTCCGGTAGCGATAGTGGATGTGCCCGGCCGGGCAGACGCCCACCCACGGGGCGAGCTCGTTGGCGATCTCGCCGTCGTGCGTGCGTTTGCCGTCGTAGCCCAGGTCCCGGGCGATGGACTTCCACTTCGGGCCGTGGCCGGCGCGCGGGCCGGCGAGCGCGTGACCGACCTCGTGCAGCAGGATCTGGTGCACCTCGTCGTCCTCGTACCCGGAGGCGAGGTAACGCGAGACGGTGATGCGTTTCGCCGTGAAGTTGCACAGCCCGGCGCGTTTCTTGGCGTTGTCGAACGCGAAGGTCCAGCCGGCGTCGAGGTGCAGGTCGATGAGCGCTTCGGCCCAGCGCCGCACGCGGGTGAGGTCCGCCATCAGGGCGCCGCCGCAAATCCGGCGGGCTCGTTCGCTCGTGGCGCCACCCGAATGTCGCGCGCCAGGGGCGTGGGCTGCTCCACTCGAACCGAGTAGAGACTGTCGTCGCCGGCGGCTCGGGTGCCGCGGCCATCCGTGTTGTTCGTCACAAACCACAGTGTGCCATCCGGGCCGGGCACCACGTCACGCAGTCGGCCGTAGGTGTTGACGAACCACGCGCTCGCCGAACCTGTTGAGGAGTCGACCCGCCAGAAAGGATCGACCACGGCACCTCGAGGCCGGAGGCAAGCACGATTGGGCCACCGACCGGCTCGACCGGGCCCGCGCCCTCACCGGGGCCCGGGCCGGGTCCGGTGCTCGGGTCACCCGGTTGGCCCCCGGGGCCAGGACTCGGCACACCGGTTGCACCAGGGGAGGGCGTCCCGGGCGACGGCCCCGACGATGCGGAATCTGCCCTTACCCGGCGCCATAAGGGCCAAAACCGCACTCTCGCGAGACCGGTTACGCGAGTGAGGTTGCGGCGCGGGCGCGGTTTGCAGGGCGGGCGGTGTGCGGTTAGCGGCTCGGGCCCCGCTCGGCGATGATGGACTCGACGACCGCGACGGCGACAAGAGACCCTTCGAGCTGCTCGACGGATGCCCCGGCCTTCTCCCGCAGGAACACGGCAGCGGTGAGGTCGGTGAGGGCACCCTCGAGGTCGCCCTGCTCGAACAGGACCTTCCCGCGGTTCTCCCGGGCGAAGGCCGCAACCGCGCTCCACCCGTGCGTCTCGGCCTCGAGGACGCAGTGGGTGAGCTCGCTCGCGGCCTCATCGAGCTTGCCCTGGAACTGCATCACCTGGGCCCGGCGGATGCGGCTGGCCGCGAGTTCCTCCCGGGAACCGGTGAACCGGGCCTGGCGCAGGGCGGCGTTCGCCATGTCGAAGGCCTCGTCGAGGCGTCCGATCAGGCGCAGCAGCGCGATCTTCTCGTTGAGCGCGGACAGGCTGCGCAACTCGCCGAGTTCGTCGAGGCGCTGCCCGGCGGCGAGCAGGTCGACTTTCTCACGGAGAGTGACGGCGTCGTAACCAATGATGATGGGCAGGGTGTAATCCAGAGGCAAGGGCGGCCGGGTGTGCCGCGGACGATCGGGTTCCCTCACAGGATATCCCGACCATGCCGCGGCGACACCCGTACGGGGGTGTGCCGGCGAACTTTCCGGCCCCGCCCCGGTCCGCTCGCCGCACCCCGCTAGTACCCCGTGTACGTGTCCTTGACGTACGAGTCGACTCCGGAGGCCATGCACGCCTTCATCGACGACGCGTAGCTGCTCCAGTTCGTCGCAGCATCAGAGCCGTACATGCTGAGGTTCTCGCCGAACGATCCGACGATATTAATGAACGTTCCCACGTCACCGGTCACCGCCCCGATCGGCACCGCGCCGCTGTACCCCGTTTTCGAGGCGATCCGGGTCTGGAGGTCGGCCTTGGCGGCGTTGAAGATATCCTCGGCCGTCGCGTTCGGGCCGAGCCCCGCGCCGGCGCCCAGCGTGGGAGTCGCGCTGGTCGAGGACGGCAGGGTGAGGATCTCGCCCGTGCCGTTCGCCCAGTCGTTGAGGCACTTCGTCGCGAGCATCGCGAGGTCGACCTGTGCCTGGATGACCGTTCCGGCCTTGTCGATCGCATCGGCGACCGCACCACCGGCTCCCGCGGCCCGGAGGCCGGCTGCCGCGAGCTTCAGCCCGACGGCGGCGACCTTGGCGACCATCAACTGGGCGAGGGACACCCCTGTCGCGACGGTGATCACGGCGGCGAGCATCCGCTGGCTGATCGAACTGAACCAGTTGCCGACCTTCTCGGCGGTGCTGTAGCGGTGCACCTTGGCCTCGACGTAGCGGTCCCTGTCCATGATCACCCACGCGGTCTGGTCCCTCGACGCGTCGGCGTAGTCCCAGCCGTCGAAGCGGTTGCCTTCGATGCCTTCTGCCTGCAGCTGCACGGTGGTCCCGCGCTTGTACCGGTTGCCGGCCCCTCCCGGGCAGTTGCCGGGCGTGGTCGCCGACAGGTCCCTCCCGGAGATCGAATAGCAGATGACCTTCAGGTCGAGGGCGTTCAGGCCGGAGACGTTGCCGTGGGCATCCACGACGCGTGTCGGGCCGGTGCCGTCGGTGCTTCCCGCAACCGAATAGGTGAACTGCCCCGCAACGGTCACGGCGGTGCCTACGCTGCGGCCCGGTCGGGAATACAGCGGCGGGCATCCGCCGTCGTCGACGACGATCTTCTTGGCGGTCTCCTGGTCGAGTGCGGATGCCTGGCCCGAATCGTCGATGACCCGAACGTTCAGCCCGATGGGCGCGCAGTACTCGAGGCGATAGGTGCCGCCGCCATAGACCTTGGCGCGACCTTCGAAGAAGCCCTGGGAGGCGCCGAACTCCGCCATTTCGTCCAGGCCCGAGGCGTTCACCAGGCTCGTGATCGGCACGAGATTGGGGGACCCGGCGATGGCGGCGGGCAGCAGGTAGCCGGCCTGGCCCCGGGGCAGTTCGCCGGCGCGTTCGCAGAAACTCTCGTCGGCTGACAGGGGGGCGATCATGTATGAGCCGCCCTGCGGAAGGTTCACGATGGGCGGCTTGCAGCTCGTGTTGTACCAGCCGGCTGTCAGCGTGATGGCGCTGTTGACCCGCGCGAGGTCGATCTCCGTTCCCCCGGAAGTCCCCTGGCTGCCGTTCCAGACGACACCCTGCTCGCTGCTGCTGCTCCAGCGCACCGAGGCGGTGTTGCCGGTGTAGCCGCGCCAGCCCATGATGCCGTACTCCGGCTCCGTCGTGGTCAGGTGCAGGCGTCCCGTGGCGACCATCGAATCCGTGGTGGTGACCACGTGGTAGCCGCCGAGTGCGCTGTTGCTGGTCGTGGCCGTGGATGCGACGTCGCCGCACTGCGTGAGGGGGCCGTCGTGTGCCCACGAGGCGCCGACGGGCGTGCCATAGCGTCCGTTGAAGTAGTCTCGAATCGCTTTGGAGACGACGGTGACCGTCACGCACTTGACCATGCTGAACTGGGCGCCGACCTGGAACCTGTCCGCCCAGGGCACGGTGAGTTGTGTTGTGGCGGTGGTGGCACCGCTCGTGAGTAGCTGTCCGGTCGGAGCCGCCAGCAGCGTCGTCGGGGTGTTGTCGCGTGACGAGCCGCCGAGCCAGGAACCGAACGTGGCGGTGGGCTTCGCCGTGGCCACGACGGTGATCTTCGTTCCGGGAACGTACCCGGCCTCGCCGCCGACGGTGCATGCTCCGGACAAGGGCTGCAGTCCCCAGCTGCTGTATGGCCGGTCGGCGGCCGTCACCACGACGCTGCCGCCCTCGGTGACGGGGAGGTCGACCACAGTGCAGGCCTTGACGCGGAATGTGGCGGTGACCGCTCGATCGGCGTCCATCACGACCTGGGCGTAGAGGTCGCCGGTGCGGGTGGCTCCGGTGAGAGTGTCGAGAATGAACTCGGTGGCTCCGGAATCTCCGGGAAAATTGGCGGGGACGAGCATCATGTCCACAACGGTGCCCGCCGCGTAGCGGGGGAAGCCGGCCTTCTGGTCTGCCAGCTCCTGGGGAGTGGACGCGTACGGACTCGCGCAGTTCGGCCGGGTCATTGCGCGCGCCCAGCCCTGCGCGTAGGGGTCGAGCAGGCCCCAGTCCACCGTGGGGGTCAGCTTCAGGGTGAAGCAGGTCGGCGCGTAGTGCTCGGTGTAGCCGACCTGGATGAATCCGGTCACGACAAACAGGAAGGACCGTCCCTGCGCAAGACGCATCGAGCCGTCGATCGTCCAGCTGTCGACGGCGTAGTCGGGATGCGCGTATGCCGTGGCGCGCAGCAGGCTGCCGGTGACGACGCCCTGCCCGTCCCTGCCGCAGCGTTCGGCGGTGCCGTACTCGATGGTTCCGAAGACGATCGGGTATGCACACAGCCTGGCGTCGGCCGATCCGCTCACGACGGCGCCGGGGGCGTCGTCTCGGGAGATGAAGGTGACGCTGTACTCGGTGCTGACGGGTGCCGACTGGGCGGTCGTCACCGGGGTGAGCGTGCAGCTGCCCGCGAGCGCGGGCCCGTTGCATCCGACGCCGGGGAGGTCGAAGTACACCCGTCCCACGGCGGCGGCACCGGTCGTCGTGGTGGTCCAACTGGCGGTGATCGGCTCCCCGTACACCCACTGGTCGGGGGTCGGGGAGAACGTCACCGCTAGGTTCGTGCCCCGGGCCGACGCGGTGAATTGCGTCACACTGTGCGACGCTTCGTTGTCGGCGTCGCCGTCGTAGCGCGCGTACAGGGTGTTCTCGCCCATCCCCACGGAAGCCCCGGGCAGGGTGCATCCGCCGGTCCCGTCCGCGGCGCAGAGGATGTCGTCCCAACCGGTGAGGATGATCGTGCCGGTGGGCGCGGGGCTGGTCTGGGAGCCGGCCTGCAGCACCCGGGCGGAGATCGGGAGGGCGTCGCCCGCGCGCGCCCCGTCCGGAACGACCACCGCGACGCTCGTGGCGCGTTTGACCACGATGGCGGTCAGGACGGCGGTCGCGGCACTCGCGTCGACACCGTCACCCGGTGTGGACGCGGCCACGGCGAGGGAGCCGGCGTGCAGGGTGGGGACCGCGACCGTGCCGCGGAAGAACCCGGTGGCGCCGCTGCGGGTCAGGTTCAGGGGATAGTCGGTGCCCAGCACGGTGACCGTGGCCGGCACCGAACGGGAGGACCCCGTCAGGGTGCCGCTCGGCTCGGCCGTGACCGTGACCGTGAGGCTGTCGCCGACCGTGACCGGCTGAACGGCCAGGGACAGGTCGGTCGTGGGCGCGCTGACCGCGATGTCGAGGACCGGGCTCGACGTGGTGGCCCTCAACGGCCCGTACTCGACACTGGCGTGCACGGTCAGGGTGCCTCCGCGGAGGTTGGCGACGGTCACGGTTCCGCTCAGTCCCCCCGGGGACCGGAACAGTTGCGTGGTGCCGATGACCGTGCCGGTGGCGTCCAGGAGATCCGCTCGTGTGCCGGCGGCGAGTCCCGTCGACGAAAAGGAGAGCCAGGCGGCGGTGACGGTCAGCTCGACGGACGTGCCGGCGACGAGCGCTGCGCCGGGGTCGGTCCGGGAGACCGTGAGCTGGGGGACGGGAACCGGCTGCACCGTCGTGACGGCGGGGTCCGAAGCGGCAGGCGCCAGTTCGCTGGCCGCGGTGAAGGTGACCACCGCACGGATGCCGCGGGCCCCGGCCACGAGCAGGGTGGGCGCTGCCGTGCCGTGGCCGGACGCATCGAGGGTGATTGTGCCGAGGTCGCTGACCCTGGCATCCGGGTCCGTCGCCGTGAGGTTCACCTGGGTCACGAGGTCGAGCGGAACGCCGCTGAGGTCGACCGTCACCGGGAAGGCGGTGCCGAGCGGCGCAGACGCCGGGGAGCCGACGGTGATCGAGGGGGTGTAGTTCTGCAGCTCGGAGACCGGCAGCACGTCGGTGCGCGTGGCATAGAGGCCGTCGCCGGTGTACTCGGCGCGGAGCACGGGGTGCGCACCAGGCGTGGACAGCCGCAGGGTGACCGAGCCGTCTGCCAGGTTGCCCGTGGCGATTATGCCGCCGGAGGCATCCAGGATGCGGATGCCGCCGGTCGGAACGGCGCGGTTCGGTGCCGACGCATAGGTGAGGCTGAGGGTGCGGTCGCTCGGGGTGAGGTCGCCCGTCCAACCGAAGACAGGGGCCGAGGCGATCGCCCGGGCGACCGTCAGTGCACCGGTCGCGTTCGACGGCTCGTACTGAAACGTCGTGTCGAAGTAGGAGGCCTGCACGGCGAAAGTGCTCGCCTGGGTCGGAGTGAACGTGTAGCGGGCCGTGCCGTCGGCGGCGAGGTCCACTCGTGCGGAGGAGCGGTCCGGCAGCGTGAAGGTCACGGCCCCTGGCAGGGTCGGCTCGCCTGCGGCCGCCGTCGTCGCGGCGACGAGCGTGACGGGGGTGCCGATCTCCACCGTGTCGACCGTCACGGCCCCGGCCGAGATAGTGAGCATGGTGCTGGTGAGCCCGGCGCCGATCGAGACGCTCTGTCCGGCGGATGTGGCCGGGGCGTGATCGGCGTCGCCGACCACGGTCGCCGCCAGCGTGTAGCTGCCGATCGGCAGGAGTCCCGTGAGAACGACGCTGCCGGTGCCGTGCTGGTCAGTGACGGTGACGGTGCCGGTGGCCACGAGGGCGGAGGTGCGGGTGTTGCGCACCTCGACCGTGCGCGGTCCGTCCAGGTCCGAGGTGACGTCGACGGTCACCGCGTGGGCGCTTCCGTGCGGCACCAGGGTCGGTGAGGAGGCCGGCTGCAGGGCGGCGGAGACGCTCGTACGGGCCGGGGCGATGGCGATCGTCGAGGTGGTCTCGGAGGCCTCGAATCCGGTGCCCGGAACGAAGACGAAGCGCAGGGCGCTGCTTCCCGCGTGGAGGGCGGTCGTGGGGATGCTGAGCGTCTGGGTCAGCTTGGACGACTCGGTGAGCAGGGTCTGGCCCGCCCAGACCTGGATCGTCCCCTTCACGACGGTGCCGTAGTCGGCGTTCGGCGCCGTCACAACGGCGGAGGCGTTGATCACCGTCCCGAGGGTGAACGGCGGGTTGTAGACGGTGGCGACGATCTGGGTCTGGTCAGGGACGATGACCGCGCCGACCTGGTAGTGGCCGGAGCTGGGCTTGAACAGGGCGGATCCCGAGGAGTCGGCGGTGATGTACGGATCGAGAAGGAGGGTGACCTGCTTCTCCGCCGAGCCGTCGACGAGCGTGAGAGTCTCGGTGGTCCCGTCGATGGTGAGGTCGACGGTTCCGTCCGGCTTCATCGACGTGGCGTAGGTCGGCGCGACCGTCACGGTCACGGTCGCCGGTCCGTTCACCGCGGCGCCGGCATCCGTGCTGATGGTGACCTCGGTGTCGGCGAGGAACGACCAGATGTGCACGTTCGAGGTGCCGGCGGCGACGGCGGTACCGGCCGGTTCGAAGCTGAAGCTGAGCGGATGCGAGCCCGGATCGAGGGGAACTATGCCGTTCAGGGAGGCGCGGGCGACGTGCGGGTCGCCGGGCGCGAGGGCCAGGGCGACCCGGGCGCCGAGGGGGACGGCGCCGTCGAGGAACTGCACGGTGCCCATCGGGTCGCCGTCCGGCACGGTGACCTCTGCCGAGAGGACGGGTGTCGCGCCATAGCCGTCGAATCCGATGGTGAGCACGGGTTCGATCATTGCGGGGGCGACCGCCGTCGACGGGGTGACGCTGGCCGCCTGGGCGGGTGCCGTCACGGTGACGGCCGGAACGACGCCGGCGATGAGGGCGACGACCACGAGCATGGCGACCCGGCCGCCGGCGGCCGTCAGGGGCAGGGTGCGCCGCCACGGGCGGCGCGGTGCGCTCATGCCCGCGGTCGTCGCGGCGGATGCGCCTGGCACGGCCGCGACGATGACGGCGAGGGCCGCCCCGGTGAGGGCGAGGAGTGCCGCGAGGATCGCCGCGAGCACGAGCAGCCCGGTGGCGCTGGTGCCGTCGCCGTCGATCGCGCGCGATGCAGCGGTGCCGGCCCAGGTGAGGCCAGCGGATACTCCGGCGCCCACGACGACGAAGAGAAGCAGGGGGACCAGGCGCTGGCGCAGGCCGATGATCGCCGTGCGGACAAGCGCTCGGAGGGAGCGGGGAGCGTTGAGGGTGGCCGCGAGCAGGGCGGGCAGGAGGAGGAGCAGGGCCAGCGTCGGAACGGACGGGATGGCGGCCACGAGGGCGATGCGCGTGCCGCGGGTGAATCGCGTCCCCTCCGGCTCGCGCACGCGGGCGCTCCGCACGAACAGGACACCGGCCAGGATCAGCGCCGCAGCGCTCGCGGGAAGCGCCAGGATCGTGACGAGCACCAGAGCGACGAGCGTCAGCAGCAGGGCCAGCGCGAGCCGGGGAAAGGCGCGCGCCGCGCCGAGCAGAGAGCGGCTGACCCGGGGCGCGCTCGCGCGAACGCCCTGGGGGAGGTGGGCCCGACGGTGCAGGACGCCGACCGCGACGATCCCGAAGACCAGGAGGGCGGCACTGACGACGGTGATGAGCGTGGTGACGATCGTGGCCCAGACGCGTGCGCCGTCTGCCGTTTCGGCCAGCCGACCGCCGACGAAGGTACCACCGAGCAGGAGGAAGGCCATCAGCAGGAGGGGGCCGGCGGCCACGGAGGCAGCGGCAACGCCCGCAGTGCGCAGCAGCATCATTGGCGACACGCTGCGGCGTAGTCGCTCGGAAAAGGACACACGTTCGAACTCGACAGCAGACATCGCTCGGACCCCCGGAGATCAGCGCGCTACCGTGCACGACAGTGTCTCGGAGCCTAGTGGTATTTTCGGCCTCGATCGGGCTTTTTATTGCAACGATTTGTCTCCGTCGCCGGGGGCCCCTTCGTGGTGCCGCAACGTCACCAAACGTTCATGTCACGCTCGGGCTCAGTTGCCGATCTGGAACACCGTGCGGCCGGGCAGCGGGGACGGCGTCGCCGTCGCATCCGTGGTCACGAGCGCGGTCGCCATGAACTGGCGCAGCTCCGCGCCCTCGACGACCTTGGCCGGGTGCGGCCCGCCGGCGAGCAGCCGCGGCACCCAAGTCAGGTCGACCGGCGAGAGCGTCGCGACGAGCACGATGTTGCCGAACCGGCGCCCCTTGAGCACCTGGGTCTCGGCGAGGCCGATCACGTGCGGGAACACCGCGGAGAGCGTCGCGGCCTGCGCGCGCGCGAAGGCGAGCCCCGGCCCGTCGGCGACGTTCACGACGAGCACCCCGCGTGGGCTCAGCAGCGGCCGGGCGAGCTCGTAGAATTCGCGGCTTGTCACGTGGGCAGGGGTGCGCGCCCCCGAGAAGATGTCGACGACGACGAGGTCGGTCGTGCCGTGCAGCCCGGCCGGCAGCTTGGCGAGCACCTCGCGGGCGTCGCCGTGCCGCACCCGCAGGTTCGCGCGCTTGTCCCAGGGCAGTTCGGCCCGCACGAAGTCGATCAGGTCGCTCTCGATCTCGACGACCTGCTGCCGCGAGCCGGGCCGCGTCGCCTCGACGTACCGGGGGAGCGTGAGCGCACCCGCACCGAGGTGTACGGCCGTGATCGCTTCGCCCACGTCCCCAAGCAGGTCGATGACATGCCCGATCCGCTGCACGTACTCGAAGAACAACTCGTCCGGGTTGTCGATGTTCACGTGCGACTGCGGCGTGCCGTCGACGATGAGCTCGAAGCTCCCCGGAACGAACCGGTCCGGCACGATTTCCGCGGTCAACCCGCTCAGCTTCAACGTGACCGACGGATGCTGCACTTCTGACCTGCTCATCCCCCCAGTCTCCCCCAGTCTCCCCGCGCACCCCCGCGCACCCCCGTGCCCGGGCCGCGAAAGCGGGTGAATCGTCGGTTAGAGCGCGCCATAACGACGATTCACCCGCTTTCGCGAAAGAGCGGGGGTGGCGGATGCGGCGGGTTATACCTGAGAAAATGGTGAAGGTCAAGATTGGGGTGGACAGAGGGGGAAAGACAGCCTATAGTTGATCTTTGCGCTCCCAGACAAATCTATGCCTTCATATTGCGGTCGGCTTTGCGTGCTCAAGCCACCTTGAGGCATACCTCGTTTCAAACTGAGGGTCTGGGGAGCGTACTCGGAATTCATTACTAACAGTGACTAGACCTGACGGGGTCTACGGAGGTTATTTCCTTGGCTGCTGCGCGCAACGCAACCACCAACTCACCCAAGAACGGCCGCGCTGCAGGGCGTCTGTCGTTCGCAAAGATCACAGACAATCTGACGGTCCCGGACCTGCTCGCCTTGCAGACGGAGTCCTTCGATTGGCTTGTCGGAAACGACAAGTGGAAGAAGCGTGTCGAAGAAGGTCAGGCGCAAGGTCGCCAGGACCTCCCGACCCGCACCGGGCTCGACGAGATCTTCGAAGAGATCTCCCCGATCGAGGACCTCGGCGAAACGATGCAGCTGTCGTTCACCAACCCCGAGCTCGAGCCTGAGAAGTACACCATTGACGAGTGCAAGGAAAAGGGCAAGACCTATTCCGCACCCCTCTATGTGAACGCTGAGTTCATGAACCACCTCACCGGTGAGATCAAGACCCAGACCGTGTTCATGGGTGACTTCCCGCTGATGACCCCCAAGGGCACCTTCGTGATCAACGGCACCGAGCGTGTCGTCGTTTCACAGCTCGTGCGCTCGCCCGGTGTGTACTTCAACCGCGAGCAGGAGAAGACCTCCGATAAGGACATCTACTCCGCCCGCGTCATCCCGAGCCGTGGAGCCTGGCTCGAATTCGAGATCGACAAGCGCGACCAGGTCGGCGTTCGCATCGACCGCAAGCGCAAGCAGTCCGTGACCGTGTTCCTCAAGGCACTCGGCCTCACGAGCGAGCAGATCCTCGAAGAGTTCAAGGGCTTCGCGTCCATCGAGCTCACCCTTGAGAAGGACAACATCCTCACCAAGGAAGAAGCCCTCAAGGACATCTACCGCAAGCTGCGCCCCGGAGAGCAGGTCGCCGCCGAGGCAGCCCGCGCGCTCCTCGACAACTTCTTCTTCAACTCCAAGCGTTACGACCTGGCCAAGGTTGGTCGTTACAAGATCAACCGCAAGCTCGGCATCGAAGCGCCGCTCAGCTCCTCCGTGCTGACCCTCGAAGACATCCTCGCCACGATCAAGTACCTGGTTGCCCTTCACGACAACCAGACCACGATCTCCGGCATCCGTGAGGGCGTCCCCACCGACATCCGCATCGACATCGACGACATCGACCACTTCGGTAACCGTCGTATCCGCGCCGTCGGCGAGCTCATCCAGAACCAGGTCCGCACCGGCCTGTCCCGCATGGAGCGCGTCGTCCGCGAGCGCATGACCACGCAGGACATCGAAGCGATCACCCCGCAGACCCTGATCAACGTGCGCCCCGTCGTCGCCGCGATCAAGGAGTTCTTCGGAACCAGCCAGCTGTCGCAGTTCATGGACCAGAACAACCCGCTCGCCGGACTGACGCACAAGCGTCGCCTGTCCGCGCTGGGCCCGGGTGGTCTGTCCCGTGACCGCGCCGGCGTCGAGGTGCGAGACGTTCACCCCTCGCACTACGGCCGCATGTGCCCGATTGAAACCCCGGAAGGCCCGAACATCGGCCTGATCGGTTCGCTCGCCTCGTTCGCGCGGATCAACGCCTTCGGTTTCATCGAGACCCCGTACCGTCGCGTCGTCGACGGCGTCATCACGACGACCATCGACTACCTGACCGCGAGCGAAGAAGACGAGTTCATCGTCGCCCAGGCCAACGCGCCGCTGACCAAGGACGCCCGGTTCGCCGAGCCCCGGGTCCTCGCGCGTAAGAAGGGTGGCGAGGTCGACCTCTTCCCCGCAGAAGACATCGGCTACATGGATGTCTCCCCGCGCCAGATGGTGTCCGTCGCGACCTCCCTCATCCCGTTCCTCGAGCACGACGATGCGAACCGCGCCCTCATGGGTGCGAACATGCAGCGCCAGGCCGTTCCTCTCCTCATGAGTGACAGCCCGCTCGTCGGTACCGGCATGGAGGTCTTCGCGGCCATCGACGCCGGCGACGTCATCACCGCCGACAAGTCGGGTGTGGTGATGGAGGTTTCGGCCGACGTCGTCACCATCCAGCTTGACGAGGGTGGCACGCAGGACTACTACATGCGCAAGTTCGCGCGCTCCAACCAGGGCACGAGCTACAACAACCGCGTCATGGTCACCGCAGGTGAGCGGATCGAAGCCGGCGAGGTCATCGCCGACGGTCCCGCCACCGACAACGGAGAGCTCGCCCTCGGTAAGAACCTCCTCGTGGCATTCATGCCGTGGGAAGGCTACAACTACGAGGACGCGATCATCCTGAGCCAGAACCTGGTCAAGGACGACACCCTCTCCTCGATTCACATCGAGGAATACGAGGTCGACGCCCGCGACACGAAGCTCGGCAAGGAAGAGATCACCCGCGACCTGCCGAACGTCTCCCCGGACCTGCTTGCAGACCTGGACGAGCGTGGCATCATCCGCATCGGCGCCGAGGTTCGCCCCGGCGACATCCTGGTCGGAAAGGTCACGCCGAAGGGCGAGACCGAGCTTTCCGCCGAGGAACGCCTGCTGCGCGCCATCTTCAACGAGAAGAGCCGCGAAGTTCGCGACACCTCGCTCAAGGTGCCCCACGGTGAGCGCGGAACGATCATCGGCGTCAAGGTGTTCGACTCGCAGGATGGCGACGACGAGCTCGGCTCTGGCGTCAACCAGCGTGTTGCCGTCTTCATCGCCCAGAAGCGCAAGATCACCGAGGGTGACAAGCTCGCCGGCCGTCACGGCAACAAGGGTGTTATTTCCCGCATCCTGCCGATCGAGGACATGCCGTTCCTCGCCGACGGTACCCCGGTCGACATCATCCTCAACCCGCTCGGTATCCCCGGTCGCATGAACTTCGGCCAGGTGCTCGAAACGCACCTCGGCTGGATCGCGAAGCAGGGCTGGGACGTGGAAGGCAAGCCCAAGTGGGCCGCCAACCTGCCCGAGCAGGCGCACCACGCCGCACCGAACACCAAGGTCTCCACCCCGGTGTTCGACGGCGCGTTCGAGATCGAGATCGAGGGTCTCCTCGACTCGACGACGAAGACCCGCGACGGCGTGCGACTGATCGACTCCACCGGAAAGACGCAGCTGTTCGACGGCCGCTCCGGCGAGCCGTTCCCGAACCCGATCTCGGTCGGCTACATGTACATCCTGAAGCTGCACCACCTCGTCGACGACAAGATCCACGCTCGTTCGACCGGTCCGTACTCCATGATCACGCAGCAGCCGCTGGGTGGTAAGGCGCAGTTCGGTGGACAGCGATTCGGTGAGATGGAGGTCTGGGCGCTCGAGGCATACGGTGCCGCGTACGCCCTGCAGGAGCTCCTGACCATCAAGAGCGACGACATCCTCGGCCGCGTCAAGGTGTACGAGGCCATCGTCAAGGGTGAGAACATCCAGGAGCCGGGCATCCCCGAGAGCTTCAAGGTCCTCATCAAGGAAATGCAGTCCCTGTGCCTGAACGTCGAGGTGTTGTCCTCGGACGGAACCGCCGTCAGCCTGCGCGACACGGATGACGAGGTGTTCCGCGCTGCGGAAGAGCTCGGCATCAACATTTCCACCCGCTTCGAATCATCCTCGATCGACGACATCTAGGGCCGGGCAGAATGACAAATACTCCGAACACTCTTCAAGGAGAGAAATTGCTCGACGTAACCACGTTTGACGAGCTTCGAATTGGCCTGGCGACCGCAGACGACATCCGTCGCTGGTCGCACGGTGAGGTCAAGAAGCCCGAAACCATCAACTACCGCACGCTCAAGCCGGAAAAAGACGGCCTGTTCGGCGAGCAGATCTTCGGACCGTCCCGGGACTGGGAATGCTCATGCGGTAAGTACAAGCGAGTTCGCTTCAAAGGCATCGTCTGCGAGCGTTGTGGCGTAGAGGTCACCAAGTCGTCGGTGCGTCGTGAGCGGATGGGCCATATCGAGCTCGCCGCCCCCGTCACCCACATCTGGTACTTCAAGGGAGTCCCCTCCCGTCTCGGCTACCTGCTGGACATGGCACCGAAGGACCTCGAAAAGGTCATCTACTTCGCTGCGTACATGGTCATCACGGTCGACGAAGACGGCCGTCACCAGGACATGCCGGGCCTTGAGAACGAGCTTCGCCTCGAGATCAAGACCCTCGAAGGCCAGCGCGATTCCCGGATCGCCGACCGCCTCGTCCGCCTCGAAACCGACCTCGCCGCCCTTGAGGCAGAGGGCGCCAAGAGCGACCAGAAGAAGCGCACCAAGGACGCCGCCGAGAAGGAAATGGGGCAGGTCCGCAAGTCCCTCGACGAGCAGATCGCGCACCTCGAGCGCGTGTGGGAAGACTTCCGCACCCTCAAGGTCGGCGACCTCAAGCCCGAGGACAGCGTCTTCCACGAGCTCCAGGACCGTTTCGGCATGTACTTCGAGGCCTACATGGGCGCCGAAGCCATCAAGAAGCGCCTGCTGGCCTTCGACCTGGTCACCGAGAGCGAAAACCTGCACCTGCAGATCGCCGAGGGCAAGGGCCAGAAGAAGATCCGCGCCATCAAGCGTCTCCGCGTGGTCAACGCCTTCATCATGACCGGCAACTCGCCGGCCGCGATGGTGCTCGACGTCGTCCCGGTCATCCCGCCCGAACTGCGCCCGATGGTGCAGCTCGACGGTGGCCGTTTCGCCACGAGCGACCTCAACGACCTCTACCGTCGTGTGATCAACCGCAACAACCGCCTGCGTCGCCTCCTTGACCTCGGTGCCCCCGAGATCATCGTGAACAACGAGAAGCGGATGCTGCAGGAAGCTGTCGACGCACTGTTCGACAACGGTCGTCGCGGCCGTCCCGTCACCGGAACAGGCAACCGCGCCCTCAAGTCCCTGAGCGACATGCTCAAGGGCAAGCAGGGTCGTTTCCGCCAGAACCTCCTCGGCAAGCGCGTCGACTACTCCGGCCGTTCGGTCATCGTCGTCGGCCCGCAGCTCAAGCTGCACCAGTGTGGTCTGCCCAAGCAGATGGCACTCGAGCTGTTCAAGCCGTTCGTGATCAAGCGCCTGATCGACCTGAGCCACGCTCAGAACATCAAGGCCGCCAAGCGCATGGTGGAACGTTCACGCCCGCAGGTCTGGGACGTGCTCGAGGAGATCATCCGCGAGCGCCCGGTGCTGCTGAACCGTGCGCCCACCCTGCACCGCCTGGGCATCCAGGCCTTCGAGCCTCAGCTCGTCGAGGGTAAGGCCATCCAGCTGCACCCGCTCGTGTGTGCCGCGTTCAACGCCGACTTCGACGGTGACCAGATGGCTGTGCACCTGCCGCTGTCGATGGAGGCCCAGGCCGAAGCGCGCATCCTGATGCTCGCCTCGAACAACATCCTGAAGCCGTCCGACGGCCGCCCGGTGACCCTGCCCACCCAGGACATGATCATCGGTCTGCACCACCTCACGACGCTCAAGGAAGGCGTGATCGGCGAAGGCCGCTCGTTCTCCTCGATCGCCGAGGCGATCCTGGCCTTCGACCAGAAAAAGGGAGAAAACCAGGGCCTCGACCTCAACGCGAAGGTACGCATCCGTCTGACGGACAAGTACTTCGAAGAGGGCACCCAGCCGGAAGGCGTGGAACTCGTCAACGGCCAGGCCGTCGGTACCGTGCTGGTGAACACCACGCTCGGCCGCGCGATCTTCAACGAGGCCATGCCGGTCGACTACCCGTACTTCGAAAAGGTGGCCGACAAGGGCAGCCTCTCGGCGATCGTCAACGACCTCGCCGAGCGGTACCCGAAGGTGGAAGTTGCCGCGACGCTTGACCGCGTCAAGGACGCCGGTTTCTACTGGGCCACCCGGTCCGGTGTGACCGTCGCGCTCAGCGACATCCTCACTCCGCCGGACAAGCCCGAGATCGTGGCCCGCTACGAGAAGCTCGCCGCCAAGGTGCAGTCGCAGTTCGAGAAGGGTCTCACGACCGACCTCGAGCGCCGCCAGGAGCTCATTCAGATCTGGACGAAGGCGACCGAAGACGTCGCCGAGGCCATGCAGAAGAACTTCCCGAAGGACAACACCATCAACCGCATGGTCACGTCCGGTGCTCGTGGTAACTGGCTGCAGGTGCGTAACATCGCCGGCATGCGAGGCCTCGTGAACAACCCGAAGGGTGAGATCATCCCTCGCCCGATCATCTCGAGCTACCGCGAAGGCCTGTCCGTCGCCGAGTACTTCATTGCTACTCACGGTGCCCGTAAGGGTCTGGCCGACACCGCCCTCCGTACCGCCGACTCCGGGTACCTCACCCGTCGTCTCGTGGACGTCTCGCAGGATGTCATCATCCGCGAAGACGACTGCGGAACGACCAAGGGCCTCGAGTTGCCGATCGCGATCGTCGACCCGCTCGGAAACCTGGTTCGCCACCCCAACGTGGAGAACGCGGTTTACGCTCGCAGCCTGGCCGCAGCCGCGGTCAACGCAGCCGGCGAGGTTGTCGCCGACGCCGGAGACGACGTCGGAGACGTGCTGATCGAGAAGCTGGTCGAGGCCGGCATCGAGACCATCAAGGTGCGTTCCGTGCTGACGTGTGAGTCTGCCGTCGGTGTGTGTGCGGTCTGCTACGGCCGTTCGCTCGCGACCGGCCTGCTCGTGGACATCGGAGAGGCCGTCGGCATCATCGCCGCACAGTCGATCGGTGAGCCCGGCACGCAGCTGACCATGCGTACCTTCCACACCGGTGGTTCGGCATCCGCTGACGACATCACCCAGGGTCTGCCGCGCGTCCAGGAGCTTTTCGAAGCACGTACCCCCAAGGGTGCGTCGCCCATCGTCGACACTGCCGGACGCATCACGATCGAGGACACCGACCGTAGCCGGAAGGTCATCCTGACCCCCGACAACGGCGACGAGCCGATCGCGTACCCGGTGCTCAAGCGCTCCACCCTCCTCGTCGAGGATGGCCAGCACGTCGAGCTCGGCACGCAGATCATCATCGGCGCCGTCGACCCGAAGGAAGTTCTTCGCGTCAAGGGTGTCCGGGCCGTGCAGAAGCACATCGTCGGTGGCGTCCAGGACGTCTACCGTTCGCAGGGTGTGCCGATCCACGACAAGCACATCGAGGTCATCGTCCGCCAGATGCTCCGCAAGGTCACCGTCGTCGAACACGGCGACACCGGCCTGCTCCCCGGCGAGCTCGTCGACCGGTTGAAGTACAACGAACTCAACCGTGCGGCACTCACCGAGGGCAAGAAGACGGCATCCGCTCGTCAGGAAGTCATGGGAATCACCAAGGCGTCCCTGGCGACCGAGTCCTGGCTGTCGGCTGCTTCCTTCCAGGAAACCACCCGGGTTCTCACCCAGGCGGCCATGGAAGGCAAGAGCGACCCGCTGATGGGCCTCAAGGAGAACGTCATCATCGGAAAGCTGATCCCGGCAGGCACCGGCCTGCCCCGTTACCGCGACGTCACCGTCGAGGCAACGGAGGAGGCCAAGGCCGAGCGTTACCCGAACCGCATCTTCACCGATGATGCCGCGTTCAACGAGGGTGACCTGAGCTTCGTCGACTTCGACAGCTTCTCGTCAGACGACTTCACGCCCGGTACCTACAAGTAGCGTGTAGTTCTCTCAGACGGATGCCCCTCTCACTTCGGTGAGGGGGGCATCCGTCGTTAACGCCCCGTCGCTGGAGCGCCGGCGACACTCGGCGCGCCGGGCAATTCTCGACGGAAGCGGTGGTGTGACGCGCTGGGCCGCGCCGGGTACCCTGTGATGGGGCGCAGGTATTTCCGCGTCTCGCGAGCACGAGGGCAGCATGCAACTTCTACTGGCACGCATCAGCGCGGCCGTCACCGGGGCGATGGGACTCATGGTGCTCGCAGGCTGGTATCTCGGTGCGAGCACCCTGCCGGCCCCATTCGCCGGCCCCTGGTCGATGAAGCCGACGCCGGCCTTGGCTCTCATCATGCTGTCGCTGGCCCTGTTCCTGCTCGAGCGGCGTCGGGTGGCCCTGGTCCTGGGGCTTCCCGTCGCCCTGCTCGGCGCCCTCACCCTCGCCGAAGACATTCTGGGCGTGACGCTCGGCGTCGACAGACTGCTGCCCGGCATCGCCTTCGGCGGTCAGGATCCGCGCATGGCGCCGGCGACGGCCGTTTCACTGATACTTATGGGCATCGCCGTCTGCGCGAGCCTGCTGCCGCGGGCGTCCTGGATGCTCGGCCTCGCCTTCGGCTCGCTGACCGTGAGCCTGCTCGCACTGCTCGGCTACGCCTACGGGGCGTCCTCGCTCTACACCTTGGGCGGGTACACGAGCATGGCTCTCATCACCGCTCTTGCGGTGGCGTTCGCGTCGGTCTCGATCCTTCTCACCCGGCCCGACAACGGCCTCGTCGGATTGCTGCGCGACCCGGGTAGCTCAGGGCGGCTGCTCCGGCCCGTCGTTCCGCTCCTCCTGCTCGGCCCCTTCGTGCTGGGCTGGCTGCGACTCTGGGGCGAGCGACAGGGCTGGTTCGACACGGTGCTCGGTGTCGCCTTCATGATCGCCACGATGACGGTGGTCGGCATCGGCCTGAGCTGGGTGGCCTCCCGTAGGCTCCGCGACCTCGACCGGCAGCGCGACTCCGCCATGGTCGCGATGGACGCGGCCAACCACGCCCTCGAGACGGCGGTGGAAAGCCGCACCCGTGAACTCGTGCAGGTCGCCGACACGCTGCACACGCTCGTCGCGATCGCCCCGGTGGGCATCGTGCAGATGGACGCGGCGGGCGGACTTCTCACTGCCAACGACCAGTGGCATGCCCTGAGCGGCCTCACCAGGGAACAGTCCCAGCGGGACGGGATGGCCACCGCCATCCACCCCGACGACTCCGAACGCGTGCGCCGCGACTGGGCCGCCGCGATCGGCGCCGGGGTTGCGTACGAGGCGATGATGCGCTTCCGCACCCCGGGCGGTCAGGTCAACTGGGTACAGGTGAGCACCGCGCCGATCCGGGACGCCGGTCAGGTCACCGGGCACGTGGCCACGGTCACCGACGTGACCGCGCTCCACGCTGCGGAGCAGGCGGTCTCGGCCGCGCGGGCACGGTTCGAGGCGGCGTTCGCGTCGTCACCGCTCGGCACGGCGATCGTGGATCTCGACGGCAGGGTGGTGGCGGCCAACCCGCGGCTGTTCGAGCTCGCCGGGCCGGCATCCGTTGTCGTCGACCAGCACATTGAGGCCATCTTCATGCCGCTCGATGCCGGAGCGCCCGGCGACCGCACGTCGGAGGTGTTCGACGGGCCCTCCACGCGGCAGCGCATGGACCGGCGGATGCTCCGGGTCGACGACGAGGAAACCTGGGTCAAGGTGAGTATCGCCGAGATCCCCGCCGGGGAGCAGGCTGGCGCACTGCTCTACCAGGTGGAAGACATCACCGCCCGCCGCCTCGCCGAGGCCCGAGTGGAGCACCTCGCGTTCCACGACCCGCTGACCAACCTGCCCAACCGCCTGTTGCTTCTCGACCGGCTCAACCAGGCGCTGTTGCAGTCATCCCGGCACGGGCAGGGCGTGGCCGTGCTGTTCATTGACCTGGACCGGTTCAAGTTCGTCAACGACAGTCTTGGCCACCACATCGGGGACGCCGTGCTCACCGAGGTCGGGGTGCGGCTCCGGCAGCAGGCGCGGTCCACCGATACGGTGTCCCGCATCGGCGGAGACGAATTCGTGATCATCTGTCCGGGCGTGGCCAGCAGCCAGGACGTGAACACCCTCGCCGACAACCTGCAGCGGGCAATCGCCGAACCGATCCGGATCGGGGACCTGGTCGCATCCGTCGACGCGAGTATCGGCATCGCCTTCGGCGTCGGCCACGACGACGCAGAGGCGCTACTCCGCAACGCGGACCAGGCCATGTACTCGGCCAAGGGTCGGGGCCGGGCCCGCTACGAGGTCTTCGACGACGACCTGCGCGGCCGCATCGACCGGCGGCTGGACACCGAGCTCGCCCTCCGCGACGCCGTCGAGCTCGGCGAGATCGAGACCTGGTACCAGCCGATCGTCGATCTCCAGGAGGACACGGTCGTCGCCACCGAGGCTCTCGCCCGGTGGCGCCGCCCCGAGCGCGGCATCGTATACCCGGGCGAGTTCATCGCGATCGCAGAGGAAGTCGGGTTGATCAATGGCATCGGCGTGACCGTTCTCGGTCAGGCCTGCCGGGCGGCCGTGACCCTCGACGGCGGCCTCGCGGTGAGCGTCAACGTCTCTCCACGACAGTTCGCGCAGGATGACTTCGGCGTCGTTGTCAAACGCGCGCTGGCGGAGAGCGGGTTGCCTCCCGAGCGCCTCTGGATCGAACTGACGGAGAGCGCCGTGCTCGAGGCGATCGACTCCGCGGCCCGGACCTTGCAGGAGCTGAGGGAACTGGGTGTCAAACTGGCGATCGACGACTTCGGCACCGGCTATTCCTCCTTCACGCACCTCCGCGCCTTCACCGTCGACCTGCTCAAGATCGACCTCACCTTCGTGCGCGACCTCGAACGCTCCGAACACGACCGCGCGATCGTCGAGGGCATCCTGCGCCTTGCCGATTCGCTCAGACTCGACGTCGTCGCCGAGGGCATCGAGTCGGCCGGCCAACGCGACCTGCTCCGGTCCATGGGCTGCCGCTACGGGCAGGGCTACCTCTTCTCCAGGCCGGGCCCGTCACCGCTGCCCGTCGTGAGCTTCGACCGCTGACCGACGCGCGCGCCAGCGGTCGAGTACGGGGAGGCGCGCGAATGAGGTCGATCGGTGAGCCGGCACGCAGATCCCCTCACCGAGTTCCGGCGGGCGGGTCCGCGCTCCAGTGCTGTCCTAGCCTCGCGAGATTGCTGGTGGATCAGCGGTTTTCATAGCGGCGCCTCACTCGCGGAGTTCTCACATAACGGATGCCCCTCTCGCCTCGGCGAGGGGGTATCCGTCGTTAAGTGCTCCCGTTCTTCCCTGTACCCGAGAGCCTGCTCTTGAGACTCGATGCCGGCAGCCTCACCGGGCCGGCGGCATCCGTGGCGCCCGCGCCGGTTTACGAAGGCCGCGCCCGCCTAATGTCATGCCCGCGGCGGCCGCCTGTTCACCCTGCTCGGCTTCGGGTCGGCGGATGCCCGGCGCCCCGGCGCGCGCCGGCGCCGCTTCGGTCTCGACGAATTCGCGCAACTGGTCAGCGTGCTCACCGGCACGATGTCGCTCGTCGGACCGCGCGCGCCGCTCGAGGACGAGGTTGCGGGCTTCGACAGCCTCGAGCACCGCCGATTCCTGATGAAGCCGGGCATGACCGGCCTCGGCGAGCTCTACGAGCAGTCCACCCTGCCCTGGGAAGAACGGCTGCGCCTGGACATGTACTACATCGAGAACTGGTCGATCGTGGGCGACATGATCATCTTCTGGCGCACCGCCCGGGCCGCTCGCCGCCGCACACGTCGCGGCCGAATCCGCGCCCGCTGACGCCCGCTACCCGAGCAGAGCCGGCACCATCACGAGCCCGTTGAACACCACGTGCGCGACGATCGCCCCGCCGAGCCGCCCGGTGACCGCGGTGACGGATGCCGCCGCGAGCCCGAACACGAATGTCCCGGCTCCGACCACCCACAGGGCGGTCGGCGAACCGGCATCCACCACGTGCAACAGCGCGAACACGAGCGCACTCACCGCGCACGCGAGGGACAGGGCCACCGGGCGGCGGGCATCCGTTGCCGCGGCGACCGCGCGCAGCATCAGGCCGCGGAAGAACAGCTCCTCGATGAAGGGAGCGATCAGCACCGGGGCTAGGAGCGACAACACGATCCACCAGGCGTCGTGCGCCGGGGCGTCGAGCGTGGCGCCCGCGGTGCCCATCTGCCCGTAGCCGGCGATCTCGAACAGGCTCGCCACCACCCGGGTCAGGAGCCCGATCGTGAGCCCCCAGAGCAGGTCGAGCGGGTGGAAGCGCAGCCCGAAGTCACGGGCGAGCGAGCGGGAGCCGCGCAGGTAACAGGCCACGAGCACGCTTCCGAGCAGCGGCACCCACACCACCAGATAGCTGAGCACCTCGACGAGCCGCGGGTCGGTGAGGTAGCCGTGGCTGAGCGCCCAGTCGGCCGCGAGCACGAGCAGGATCGCCCCGACCGCGCCGGCGGCCGCGTCATCGAGGCCCCAGCGCACGCGCCGGGCCGGGGGAGTCGCGGGGGCTGCGGGTGTGGCGGGGGTCATGCACTCAAACTATCGTGTGGGCCGTGCGCCCGGCCCGCCTATTCCGGGCGCAGCGCCGCCGAGCGCGCGCTCAGCCCCGCGCACACGGCGGCAAGGTCGGCGGATGCCACGGGCCGGGAGAACAAATACCCCTGCGCGAAGCGGCACGCGTGTTCTTCGAGCCAGTCGGCCTGGACATCCGTTTCGACGCCCTCGGCGATGACGCTGCTGCCGAGCCCGCGGGCGAGCCCGAGGATCGACTGTACGAGCGGGGCGTCGTCGGCGGCGCAGTCGATCCCCGAGATGAAGCGACGGTCGATCTTCAGCACGTTCGCACGCACCTCGCTCAGCCGCTCGAGGTTGGACGAGCCTGTGCCGAAGTCGTCGATCATGATCGGGATGCCCGACGTCTGCAGCTGGGCCATGTTCGCGTGCACCGCGTCGTACTCCACGACGTAGTCGCTCTCGGTGAGCTCGATCTTGAGTGCGCCCGCCGGCAGCGCGGCGGCTGCGCACAGTGCGAGCAGCCGGTCGGCGTAGTGCGGGTCGCCGAGTTCGATGCCCGAGGCGTTCACGC
Source organism: Cryobacterium sp. GrIS_2_6 (assembly GCF_035984545.1). Lineage (NCBI taxonomy): Bacteria > Bacillati > Actinomycetota > Actinomycetes > Micrococcales > Microbacteriaceae > Cryobacterium > Cryobacterium sp. GrIS_2_6. Next base: position 2,808,031 of record NZ_JAXCHP010000001.1, on the reverse strand, counting down.
TCACGTAGAACGGCGGTGCACCCGGCTCGACCGGCATCGTCCACGAGGACGCGATCGTCACGGCGGTGTCGACGATCCAGTCGCCCAGGCGCGGCATCGCACCGCTCGCCTCGCACAACGGGATGAATTCGACCGGCGAGATGGCGCCCCGGGTCGGGTGCGTCCAGCGCAGCAGCGCCTCGGCGCCCACGGCCCGCCGGGTGCGCAGATCCACGATCGGCTGGAACACGAGGCTGAACTCGCCGTTTGCGATCGCCTGGCCGACCGCCGTCGCCGTCGCATAGTGGCCCCCATGGATGCGGGTGGTTCCGCGCCCCGCCCGCTTGGCGCTCGAGAGCGCTTCGGTCACCCGCGTGCGGAGCCCGGAGGCCGACTCGCCCGGCTCGTGGCCGGCGATGCCCGCGGAGAACACGTGGACATCCGCCCGCATCGCCTCGACCGCGGCCTCGGCTTGCCAGGTGGTCATGCCCGGCAGCAGGATCGCGAATTCGTCGCCGGCGGTGCGGGCGACGACCGCGCCCGAGTCCGGGCCGCCGAGCCGTGTGCACCGGGCGGCGAAGTCGATGAGAATCGTGTCGCCGTAGGCCCGCTGCCGCACCTCGTTGGTGAGGGTGAAGTGGTCGAGGTCCACGAGCACGACCGTCGTCACGTCGCCGGGCGGGGCGCTTCGAACGTGATCGTTGAGGATGCGTTTGAAGTAGATCCGGTTGCCGAGCCGGGTCAGGTCGTCGGTCTCCGACTTCAGAGCGCTCGTCACGAGCCAGTGCAGCCCGAAATTCGCGATGATCGCCGCGGGGATGATCAGGAGCAGGTCGATGCCGCGCATACCCGGATGCACGAACAGGGCAGTCGTGACCAGTACCGTACCGGCCACGGCGAACGGCAGCGATTGCACGATCGGCAGGAACATATAGGAGAGAGCCAGCACCACGAGAATCCAGGTGCTCATCGCGAGGGCCGAAGAGGTGGTGTCGGTCAGGTAGACGCTGACGGCGGTGTCGACCAGCACGAACGTGAGCACGACCTTGCGCACGGCCCGGGTGAAGAACCGGCGGAACAGCATCGAGAGCAGCCCGACCGCCAGCGAAACGCTCGCGATGAGGACGAACAGGCCCGCGTGTGGGGCCACGCTCTCGTCCGGTGTGCTTACGTAGACGAAGAGCACGAGGGATGCGAACGTCGTCAGGCTGCCGAGCAGCAGCCCGGCCACCTTCGGGTTGTCGAACATCCCCGGGTGGAACGTGGCCATCAGTTCGGCGCGGAAGAATCGACCGAGCGATTCACCCAGCTGTTTCCTGCGGTTCCCCAGTGACGCGCCCATTCTGCGAGCCTACCGTCCCGTCACCAGCACCCCCCATTTGCTCAGTATTCTGACCCCCATTCAGGCAGATTGCCCAGTCCTAGCCCAACGGCACGGTGCACCTGTGACACCATGACGAAGGGGGCATCTGCTGTGCCCTCGCGCACCACCGCACACGCGCACGGTAAGTCAACACAGGGAAGGCCGCCTAGTGGAACTTCGCGACTACATTCGCATCCTCCGCAAGAGCTGGGTGATGATCCTCATCCTCGCGCTCGTCGGCGTCGCCGCCGCCGCTACCGCGTCGATCGTGCAGACCCCGAAGTTCAGCGCCACCGCCAAGGTCTTCGTCTCCACCCAGTCCACCGGCACCACGAGCGACCTCGCCCAGGGCAACAGCTTCACCGTGCAGCGGGTCAAGACCTACTCCGACCTGGTCGCGACCCCGATCGTGCTCCTGCCTGTGATCGCGAGCCTCGAACTCGGCATCCCCGCCGATGTCCTCTCCAAGCAGATCACCGCGGCCGCCCCGCTCGATACCTCGATCATCGAGATCACCGTCATCGACACCGACCCCGTGCGTGCCGCCGACATCGCCAACGCCACGTCGCTGAGTCTCACCGCCGTCGTGCAGACCATCGAGACCCCCGCATCCACGGCCACCGGCGCCGAGCCGGTCTCCCCGGTCAAGCTCACCCGCGCGCAGGAGGCCACCGTGCCGAGCGTTCCGGTCAGCCCGAACGTACCTCTTAATATCGCGCTCGGCCTGCTTGTGGGCCTGGCCCTCGGTGTCGGCGCCGCGGTGCTCCGCCAGACCCTTGACACCCGCATCCGCAGCGAACGCGATGTGGAGCAGATCACCGACATCCCCATCCTCGGCGGCATCGTCTTCGATGCGAAGGCGAGCGAACGCCCCCTGATCGTGCACGTCGACCCGCGCAGCCCCCGCGCCGAGAGCTTCCGCACCCTGCGCACCAACCTGCAGTTCCTCGACGTTGGCCGCACCGACCGCAGCTTCGTCATCACCTCCTCCATCCAGAGCGAGGGAAAGAGCACGACCGCCGCCAACCTCGCGATCGCCCTCGCTGACTCCGGCGCGCGCGTGCTGCTCATCGACGCCGACCTGCGCCGCCCGAAGATGGCCGACTACATGGGCGTCGATGGCACCGTCGGCCTCACCGACCTCCTCGTCGGCCGCGCCGAGCTCGCCGACATCATCCAGCCCTGGGGCAAGGCCCAGCTCTTCGTCCTCCCCGCCGGCCAGGTGCCGCCGAACCCGAGCGAATTGCTCGGCTCCGCCCGCATGTCCTACTTCATCGGCGAGTTCAACGACAAGTTCGACGTCGTCATCTTCGACGCCCCGCCGCTCCTCCCGGTGACGGATGCCGCCATCCTCGCCAAGAACGTCGGCGGCGCCATCATCGTGGCCGCGGCCGGCCGTGTGCAGAAGGGCCAGCTCACCGCCGCGATCGCCGCCCTGGGTAATGTGGGCGCCTCCGTCTCGGGTCTTGTGCTCACGATGCTGCCGACGACCGGCGCCGACGCGTACGGCTACGGCGGCTATGGCTACGGGTATGGCTACGGGTACGGCGAAACCGATACTCTGGACCAGACCCCCCGAAAGAGGGGGCCTAAGCAGAAGGTGCGCAATTGACGATTGACTCAGTCCCGACCGGGAGTACAGCCCCCGCCGAGCCTCCGTTCACGATTCTCGTCGTCTGCACCGGCAACATCTGCCGGTCGCCGCTCGCCGAGCAGCTGCTCGCCGCCCGCCTCACCGCGGCCGGCGTTCCCGCCCGAGTGCTGAGCGCCGGCACCTACGCCATGGTCGGCGAGGGCATGCCCGACGAAGCCGCCGCCCTCTCCATCCACTACGGCGGCCACCCCGAGGCGCACCACGCCCGCCAGCTCACCGCGAAGCTCGTCGCCGACGCCGACCTCGTGGTCACCGCCGCCCGCGAGCACCGCAGCGAGGTCGTCTCCCTGCACCCCCGCGCCTCCCGCTACGCCTTCACGCTCAACCAGCTCGCCCGCCTCACCGCGGGCCTCGCCGAGGCCGAGCAGGCCGCCGCCGTACACGCCGCCGCCGAGCGCACCCGAACGGATGCCGCCGCTCCCACGGCCGCCCACGCCGTGTCCCTCGTCGATGCGGCTGCCAACCCCGCCAGCACCCTCCGCGCCTACATCGCCGAGGTCGCCGCGAGCCGGGGCCTCACCCCGCCGCCCGCCGCCCCGGCTGACGACGACATCGAGGACCCCTACCGGCGCTCCCAGGCCACCTACGACCGAGTCGGCGTCGCGATCGACGCCGCAGTCAGGACCATCGCCACCGCCCTAGCGGGTTCACTCGGAATGAGGGTCTGACCATGGCCCGCAAAACCCGTTACACGCCCCGGGACAGCTCCCGCCGCCGCGTCTGGGTCTACATCGGCGTGGCCGTCTTCATCGCCTTCGACATCCTGCTGATCATCTGGGCTATCAACTCCACCCGCGCCTCCGCCACCGGTGGCACGCCCCGCATTATCCCGTCCTACGGCGCCACGACCGTGCCCACCGCATCGACGACCCCGGCCGCGACGCCCAGCGCGACACCGGCTGCGACCCCCACCCCCGCCAGCACAACCGCGAGCAGCGGAACCATCCTGCCCGTCCCTGCCACTCACCTCCTTGTCGCGGTGGACGCGACCACCGCCTGGCGTGCCCAAACCGGCGCCTGCCCCGCCACCACGGCCGCCCCGCAACTCACCACCGACTCCGGCGCCACCTGGGACACCACCGACGCGAGCGGCCCCACCGACGTAACCGCCCCGCAAAGCCTCACCGTCACGAGCGCAACCACCGTCGAACTCCTCGGCCTCGCCAAGTCCAACTGCGCACCCCAGGTCGTCAAGACCTTCGTCTCCGGCGACAACTACAAGGCCTACCCGGAGAAGGTCGCCACCAGCTGGTATGTCGACCCCGCCAACCGCGCCCGCGTGCACGCCCCGGGCGCCGACCACGCCGCTCCCTGCGACGCCGTCGTCGCGCTCGCGCCTAAGGGCGACAAGGTCGCCGCTGCGCTCTGCGCCGACGGCCGCCTCTTCACTACGACGGATGCCGCCGCGACCTGGTCCGCCCCGGCAACCCCCCCCGGCGCGATCGCCCTCGCCCGCGCCAGCACGGGCTACCTTGTGGTCTCGGCCGGCCGCCCCGACTGCGCCGGCACGCAACTGCTCACCGTCACCGACGCACTTGTTGCCACGGTCGCTGGCTGCCACACCACGAGCACCGCGGCCGCCGCCCTCCCCGGAACCGTCGCTGTCTCGGAGGCCGGCAGCACCATCTGGCTCTGGGCGGGCGACACCGTCGTGCGCTCGACCGACGCGGGCGCGACTTTCAAGTAAGCCCATATCTCGGGGAGTGAAGCCGCTAAACACCGGAAGTATCTCCTATCAGGTTTTTACCCCCCTCAATGGGGGGTAGCCTCCGTTTGTAAGCTTATCCCTGAGCGATGCACATCGATCCTGTAGGCCAATTGGAGTCTTCCTGGTCTGCATCCGTCCGGGGGGACATGAGCGAGAACGTCATACCGCTGGCAGTGCGGGCACCTGCGCGACCTGCGAAGTCAGTGTCCCGCGACTGGCGCACCGTCTACGCACTCCGGCTAGCCATCACCGACTTCCTCGTATTGGTCTGGGTCGTCTTCGGCGTTCAGTTCTTCTGGTTCGGCCTTGACTCCGCCGACCTGTCCATCCGTCGAACCTCGCTCGACCTCGCGGTGAACTACACCGCAGTGTCCGTGGTCCTGATCCTCTGCTGGGTGCTGATGCTCACGATCTACGGCAGCCGGGGGTACCGGGTGCTCGGAACCGGCCCAGACGAGTACAAACTCATCGCCAATGCGTCCCTGCGCTTGTTCGGCTTGCTCGCCATCATCGCATTCCTCTTTAAAGTGGATGTCGCCCGCGGCTATATCCTCATCGCCTTCCCGATCGGCGTGGCAGTGCTGGTCTTTGCCAGGTGGATGTGGCGTCAGTGGCTCGGGGTGCAACGCGAACGAGGAACCTTTTCTTCGACCGTGCTCCTCGTCGGGTCGGTTCACTCAGCGACCCATCTTGCAGAAGTCTTGAGATCCTCAACCGAGGCTGGATATAGGGTTGTCGGCGCGTGCGTGCCGCGACCGGCCGGATTGGAACACCTCCCCGGCACTACAGTTCCGGTGGTCGGTGATTTCGACGAGCTGCAGGCCGCGCTGGCACTCACAGGAGCCGACACAGTCGTTATCACGAGCAGTGATGACCTGCCGGCCGCACGCATTCGCGAACTGAGCTGGAGTCTCGAACCTGGGCGCCAGCACCTCGTCATGGCCCCTGCCCTCACGGACATCGGTGGTCCTCGGATCCATGCGCGTCCGGTAGCTGGCCTACCGCTGATTCACGTGGAGACACCGACCTACGACGGTCTCAAGAATTTCGCCAAACGGAGTCTGGATATTGTCGGATCGATCACTCTTCTGGCTCTATTTTCTCCCCTTCTCATAGGTATTGCGGCCCTGGTCAGTTTGACTAGTGTCGGGCCGGTCATCTTTCGGCAGGAACGAGTTGGCCTCAATGGCGAGCCATTCCGCATGCTCAAGTTCCGTTCCATGACAGTTAATGCGGACGCCCAGTTGGTCGCCTTGCTCAAGGCGCAAGGAACGATTGATCAACCGCTGTTCAAAGTCGCCAACGATCCACGGTTCACGAAAATTGGTGGATTCCTGCGTCGGTATTCTCTCGACGAACTATTGCAACTTTTCAACGTCGTGAAAGGGGATATGAGTCTTGTGGGCCCGCGTCCTCAGCGCGGGGGGGAAGTCGCCCTCTACGATTCCGCCGCGACACGGCGTCTATTCGTTAAGCCCGGAATGAGTGGCCTGTGGCAGGTTAGCGGCAGATCGAATCTGTCGTGGGAAGATAGCCTCCGGTTAGATCTTTACTACGTTGAGAATTGGTCTTTCACTGGCGACATCGTGATTCTGTGGAGAACCTTCAAGGCTGTGTTCAGCTCAGATGGGGCGATTTGAAATCGTCGTGTTGCGAGCAAGAGCTCATGTCCGAATCAACTAAAGGTACCGAATTGGCCGAATGCACGATGATCGTAGAAAAGAATCCTGACGGTCACCGCTTGTACTACGTTCGGATTCTGGCTGAACACTGCCTCCTGCTGGGGCGCAGAGTATGTCTAGTTCTCGGAAAGGCCACAGAATCGGGTGCGGAAACGCAGATTCACCTCCGCGACCTACTCAACCGTGTAACGGTACTTGAAACGACGGACTTTAGTCAGGGCGAGGTCGAACGACTCTCACGGGTAGTGGGAGCAACCCTCACGGTAATTCCCGACGGCGATAGATTCGCGATCGAACTTGGGCGTGCTGGATCCTGGGCAGGCTCCGGAGAGGTGTCTCTTCTAGTCATGAGGGAGCGCGCGCAACCTCAACGTCTGCCCGGAGTCCAACTCGCAAAGACGCTCCTTAGGTCATACTTCTTTGCTCGCGCCCGTCGAACTTCGAACGTCCGACTTTCGCTGCTGAAGAGCGCGACGTGGGCGGGCACATCCAAGGTGCGAGTTGCCCTCGATCCGGTTACGATTCATGCGGACGAACAGGACAAGATGCGCGTCGCCAAGGCGTGGGACATGGATTCCGACCTTTACTGGTTCGGAGTTCTTGGTGTCATCTCCGTCCGCAAGAACCTCTCTTTCGTTGCTGACGCTGTAAAGCGGATGGGTGGTACGCCCGTTGGGCTTCTCGTGGCCGGCCGCGTTGACGAGGATGCGCGCTCGGCGCTCGAATACCTCATCGCGACGTTGACGACGACGGGCGTACAGGTTCGGGTCGTGGACGGGATCCTCGAAGAGCGGGACCTCGATGCGGCCGTCGGACTTCTAGACTGCGTTGTTCTTGCGCATTCCAACGAGGGTCCGAGCGGGCTTCTAGGAAAGGCTGCCGCGTGTGGGACCCGCATCCTGGCCGCTGGTGCATCGTCGCTTCGGCGAGACGTTGCTAAGTATCCAGAGTCTGCTACGTGGTGTGAACTATCGATTGGGCCGATGTCAGCGGCGATGAGGGAATGCCGCATCCTGCCCCGCCCAGAGCGAGTTCGGGATTTGGGCGTTACTGGCTTTGTGGAGTCGCTACTTTGAGCCGCACGGAGCGCAACGTAGAGGATCGAGCGAATGTCCCAGCGCGGAGTGCGGGAATCGGACTGAAGTCCGTTGGTCTCGCCGGCGCTACGGGCATCGCGCAAGTTGTTCTCGCGGCGATGTACATTCTCGTTGCTAGGCTCAGCGGCCCAGAAGACTATGGATCGATAATCGTTGCGATCGCATTGGGAATGACAGTCTGCACATTCTTGGACTTCGGATCGAATTCGCTCTGGATTCGTGAGGGAGCGAGCGGCCGACTGAACACCATCCAGCTGGGCGATCGAGCGTCAGCGAAAATTGGAATTGCCGCGATCTCGCTCTCAATGTGGACTTCAGCTCTTGTCTTCGTGCCGGACCAGTCGCTTTGGGTCTCAGGCCCGATCGCACTCGCAACTCTGACGTCCCAGACGGCGCAAGTTGGGCCACGAAGGCTGGGCAAAATTGGCATCGTCTCGATTACTGTGCTCGCGGATCGAATGGCAGGATTGGTCACTTTGGCCACGTTGGTATATGTAGTCCGTGTTGATGCGTTGACCGCCCTTTGGTGCTCACTTTTCGTCGGTTCTTGTGTAGGGTCAATTCTCTGCTTGGCTCTCCTGCCTCGCGGTGAGCGGCTGATGCTTGGCTGGAGAATTACCGTCAACCCCTGGAGGGGCTCGAAGTACTATGGCCTTGCAGGTGTCGCCGGTGGTATTCAGTCACTTGAGATGCAGGTAATCGGCGGCATAGGTGGGTCGCACACGGTCGGAATCTTTGGCGCGGTCAACCGGTGGACTCAACCCTTGGGTCTCTTGACGAACGCATTTTCATCGGCAGCTGTTCCATTTGTGGCTGCTGCGACAACTTGGCAGATCGCCTGGCCAACAATTAGGCGGGCACTGTGGTTGCCTCTAACCGCTATGGGTGGCGCCCTGTTGGCGGTCTGTCTAGCTCCTTTCGCTGTCCCCCTCCTGCTCGGTTCGGACTATGACGGCGCGATTCCCGTGCTTCAACTTCTCGCATTGGGGACAATCCCCGGAATCGCAAATCAGACTTTGGCTGTCTTTTTGCAGGCACGGGGCAAGGACAGAATTGTCTCCTACATCTTGTTTGTCGCGGCTGTCGCCCAACTCGCGGCCGTGGCCTCACTCACCGCTGTATTTGGTGCCGTGGGCGCAGCATTGGCATCATCCAGTGTTCAGTTGCTCCCGCTGATCGGTCTAACGCTCGTTGCGCTCCGAAGCCATCCGACAAGGTGGAAGGGTCGCCGCGCTTGAGTATTCGTATTCTTCAAGTTCTATTGAGCCCCCGAATTGGTGGGGCGGAATCACTCGTCGCAGCTCTCCAAGACGCTTGGGAAGACGAAGGAATCGTCGCCAAAACGGTTTACGTCGATCCAGGCAGGGCGGGAGGGCGCTTCCGTCGGTGGAGTGAGCTTCGCAAAGAGATCCGTTTCTTTGGCCCGGAAGTAATAGTTGCCCACTCTGCGATACCAGGCGTGTACGCTCGGTCTCAATTTCTTCGAAGTATTCCTGTGATTTCCGTCATTCACAGTGCACAAGACGACCACAAGGCTCTCAAACTCCTTATTGCGGAGAAGATCCTAAGGAGGTGGACCGCAGCTGTCGTTACTGTGAGCGCTGGCCAAGCAGCGGACTATCGGCGACATTTTTCTGATCGAGTTCCTGTCTCGGTGATTCCAAACGGAATTTCAGATAAGTTGCCGCTGAAGGAATTTCACGCAAGCAGGGTTCGCAGGATTTCAGAGATTGCGCGCGTTACCGATCAAAAAGAGCCACGCCTCTGGATTTCTGCTGCCGAGGAATTCTTGAAGATTCACGGTGACGTCGAATTTGATTGGTGGGGCCCCTTCGATGAGGATGCTCGCAGGAAATATCACCTTCCCACGCTTTCACCGATCTCGTTTCGTGGACCAACCACCGTCGCCGGCCAAGTGCTTCTAGAAACAGACATCTACTTTCATACATCAACCCGCGAAGCCCACAGCATTGGTCTCCTAGAGGCTGCTGCCGTCGGAGTGCCGATTGTTTGTTCGAAGAGTGTGGCTTTAACATTGCCCGACCACCTACCCGCCGCCGTCTTCGACGACGGTGATCCTCTGGCGGCGGCTGCAGCGCTCGAGATCGTGGTGAGTTCCTTCACAGACTGTGTCGCGCGCGCCTATGCCAATGCGACGCAGGTACGGGCAGTTTCCGGGATCGTGCAGTGTCGACAGGCTTATGACGACGTCATCGCCTCGGTTCTACGTCCTAAGGAGTAAGAATCAATACCTTGCCATATGACCCCTCCACCACGGAGACGGAAGCTGTCCTCGGGGACCTCGTTGAACATTCCGGCGCATTCGACCCGAGCAGCCCGCTAAGGATCGTGCGTTACGGATACGTTGCTGAGCGTTCGGCAGTCGTTTCGTTTGTAGTCCCGGTTCACAACCAGGTCACGCGCATCCGAACAAATCTAGAGGCCGCTAGAACCTCGTCGAAACTTCAAGGCGAATTCGTTGTAGTTTTGGACGATTGTACGGATGGATCAGCCGAGGAAGTGGCTTCCTGGGCCCAGAACTTGGACTATTCGCAAGGCTCAGTGAGCGGCGTCACTATCGTCCTGACCCCAAACGGTCTATTTGAGACCATATGCGACTCGATCGGTATTGCGCTGTCATCAGGCGCGTACGTGATCGAAATTCAAGCTGACATGCTCATCGACGAAGTTTCATTTGACAGCACAATGGTTGAAGTGCTCGAGGCGGTTCCGAGCCTGTTCCTGTTGAGCGGAAGGGGCGCGCACAGCCTTGACTATCCAGGTCGACGTTCGACTCGTGCCATGCTCTTGGGAAAGTCGAGATCACTTGCCTACCTCGCCTATCGGGCCGTTCATAGACGCCGCGGCTGGTATGCGGCTTCTGCTTGGGAACTCGCGCTTTCCAACTCAGTGGGTCGTGTCGGTAACCTGATTGAACTTCCCGCCGTGAGTTTGGAGAGGCGATGGGTGTACTTGCACGAAACGGTCATGCGCGGGCCCCTCGCCTTTGAAAAAGCACGGTATGAGGCTCTTGGTGGTCTTGATGCAGACCACTTTTTTCTTGGCGATGATGACCACGATCTGGCCGCACGAGCCTGGGGCGAGCGGAGTTGGAGAAGTGGATATACATCGATTTCCTTTTCTTCGCCGTTAGATGCAGGTTCCACCCGAGCTCTGCGTTCAATCGTTCAACAGAGCCGATTCGACTTCCTCAACGACTTCTACAAGAATGCGGAGCGGGAGAGCTATCGCGCATTGCGCGGTTCTAACCTGCCTAAGGCACCTCGTCAGCGAATCGAGATTCTGTAAGCCGTATTCTGACTCCTCGAAAAGTCCTCCGAAGGCACCGACGATCATGCACTCGCTCAGATCATCGGATCCATTCCTAATGGACGCCCGCAGGGCGCTCTCGGTGCGCGGCTCCTTACCGGAACATGTGCCCGTCCATTGGAACATCAAGTCGATCTACCGGGGCCATTCTTGGGTGGGCCTCGTGTGGATGTTGACGCCGACCCAAAACAGGGCCAATAGTGCCGTTTGAAAGCAGGACCACCATGTGTGTTTCTACTATGCCGTATCGGCGGCGGGCTGGTGGCTTTTGAGCCGGTAGCTGTTGCCTTTGAGGCTGAGGACGTCGGCGTGGTGGACGATGCGGTCGATCATCGCGGACGCGACGGTGGGGTCGCCGAAGACCTCGCCCCAGCGTCCGAATGACAGGTTGCTCGTCAGGATCAAGGACGCGTGTTCGTAGCGGCTCGCGACGAGCTGGAAGAACAGGTTCGCCGCGTCCTGGTCGAACGGGATGTAGCCGACTTCGTCGCAGATCAGCACGCTGTAACGGCGGAGCCGGATCAGTTCCGCGGCGAGCTTGCCGCGGGAATGGGCCTCTTGGAGTCGGGCGACCCAGCCTGTCGCGGTGTCGAAGAGGACACGGTGGCCGTGTTTGGCGGCCTGGACGCCCAGAGCGACGGCGAGGTGGGTCTTGCCCGTGCCGGGCGGCCCGAGGAGCACGATGTTCTTCGCCTCTGTGACGAACACGCTCGTGCCGAGGTGGGCGATCAGGTTCCGGTCCGCGGAGGGCTGGTGATCGAAGTTGAAGTCCTCTAGGGTCTTGTGGCCGGGGAACCGGGCCGCTTTGATCCGCAGGGCCGCGCCGGACGCTTCCCGCTCCGAGACCTCGCGGGAGAGGACCGCGGCAAGGTATTCCTCGTGGGACCAGCCCGCGTCGCGGGCCTGATCGCCCAGGCGCCGGAACGCGTCACCGATCCTCGGGGCGCGCAACGCGCGGGCGTAGTACTCGATCTGAGACGCCGCGCCGCTCACGCGAGCCTCCCCAACTCGATCAGGCCGGGACCGATATCGACACCGAACACATCGTCATAGTCCGACAGGCTCGCCGACTCGACGAACGCGACGTGGGCCTGGGGCCGGTGATGGCGGTGCAGGCTCTGGAACTGACGCCGGAGCACGGCCGCCTGGATGACATGGTCGGGGTCGGTGATGGTCAGCTGCCGGGCCCAGGCCCGGTCGTGAGAGGTGACGGTGACACCGTTGTGGGCGACGTGGACCTGCTCAAGGTCAGCGGTCACGTCCACGAGCCTGCCGATCAGGGCCGGCGCGACGGAGTAGTCGTTGGAGTGCACCCTGACGTAGTAATCCCGCGGCAGACGCACCGTGTTCCGGAACAACACGTCCGGCGCCACCGGCGACAACGGGCGCATCGCGGCCCGGTCCTGGTCGATCAGGTCGACCGGGCGGGCGCGCCGGGACCGGGAGTGACGCGCGTTGGCCACCGGCAGCCAGGACGCGAGCTGCTCGTTGAAGTCCTGCGGGGACACGAACACCCGGCCCGGCATGAACGAGGACCGGAAGAACCGGTTCCGCCGCTCGACCATACCCTTGGACTCCGGATCCCGGGCCTTGAGGAGCTTGACCTCGGTGCCGAGGGTGCCCGCGAACGCGGCAGTAGGCTCGGTGAGCTTGCCGCGGCCGATGCCGGACTCGTTGTCCCAGAGCAACCGTCGCGGGACCGCGCGGGCGGCCTGGAGCAGGGACCACATCCCGCCGAGCAGGTCCGGTGTTTTCCGAGACGGCAGCATCAGGGCTTGGAAGAACCCGGAGAACGTGGACGTCATCACCAGCACCGGCGGCGCGCCCTGCTGCCCGTGGCCGAGCGGGAGGTCCTCGTGCGGGAACCACAAGTCGCACTGGACCTGCTGTCCGGGCTCGTGCACGAGCCGGTCCGCGGGGTCCGGCGGCACGTACTCCGGCCGGATCCCCGCGACTTTGTCCCGGAACACCGACGCCGACCCGAGCCAGCCAACCCGCTCCGCGAGCGTGGACGCGGCCATCGTCGGCGTCACGGCCAACAACACCCGAACCTGCGGGGCGAACGCATCAAAACTCGACCCGACCGCGGGCCGCTGGTACTTCGGGAGCCGGTCCGTTTCCAACGCCCGATCCACCGTTCCCCGGGACACCCCGACGAGCCGGCCGATCTCCCGCTTCGAGTACTGGCCCGTGGAAAACAGTTGGCGTATCTTCGCCCAATCATCCATATTGATCACCTTCCATAATGGTCGGTGGCCCTGTTTTCAATCGGCGATACTGGCCCTATTTTCGGTCGGCGTTAACAGTGGAACGCTGGCAGTGAACGCCGTCACCGCTGCCTCGGGGACTTCGGCCGAGTCGGGGGTCCGAAATTGAGCTACTGCCAAAGCAACCAGCATGAAGACAGCGGTTGAATCGAGGGCCGGCTGGGAGGCGATTAGTGTGATGAAGATGACTGTAGCGATCGGTGCGAGTAATTGCCAACGGCCTATGAGCGGGGAAAGAATCGCCAACGCGATCGCGAAAGAGAACGGGACGCCGAATGACGCAATCGCTGCGATCAGATTGACTGCTCCGATGTTGCTCGATTGTATGCCGCCCGAGAACGGCGAGGTCAAGAGAGCGTGTAGCCCGTCGAGGGTGGCCGCGGTGCGCTCGTCCAGAGAAACGATGTTGAGACTGGCTTTTGCAGATAACCCGAGGACCGGGGCGACGATGGCGAGCCAAAGGGAAAATCCGAGGAGGGCTGCAGAGAAGGCCAGCCGGATGTAGCCTCCCAATGCCGTCTTGGCCCGACGCGACACGATCCAGGCGACTACCGCTGCAACTGCGAAGGACCCGAACCCTGCGGTAGAGAGTGGTGCGATGATCGAGACAAGAATAACTAGGCGCAGCCACTTGCTCTTACAGCCGACCGCTGGGGCAAGAAAGAAGGCTACCGCGCTGTAGAGAGCCATCCAACCGGGTTCCCGCCCAATGCCGACGAATCGCGGAATAACTATTCCATTGATATTTGATTGACTAAGGGTTGGGGTGAAGGGAAAGTAAACGGGTTGGAGGCCGGGCCAAGAGCCGACTGTTATCTGCGCAACCTGTCCGCTCCCCATGCCGCCCACAGACCACACTGCGAACGTCACTACGTACGACAGCGAGAGTGCTGCAATGAGGCTTACAAAGAGTCGGCCCGCCGTTCGCGCGCGTCTGGGATCGGCGAGCACGATGGATGCGAATAACACCGTCCCGACCAACAATGCTCCGCCTTGCGCGATGGTGACAACAGCGGACTGAGGATCAAACAAGGCCGCTCTCACAAGTAACCACAAGTAAGCCAAGCCGGCCCACAGCGAGACCCGCCGCAGCGGGGCAGAGTCTCTTCCGAAGAGTTTTACACGGCCGTGGTCCTCAACAACGGTGATGAGCGCGGCGGCGCCGACGAGGACGGCAGCAAGTAGTGAGGTGCTCTCGCCGAGGATGCTTGGCCGCATCAGGGGCAGCGCGCAGACTATGAGTAGCGGCGCGACTAAACCGGACCAGCGCAGGGATACGAGTAAGGCTACCGAGAGCCCGACTGCGATGGGGATAACCACTGTGGCATTGATAGCGCCGAGCGTCACCAGGCAAACCACAGGAACGCAAAGCGCGATGAATTTCAGCTGAAGGTTATACATGCGATTTTGATTCCCCCAAGACATAATTTCGAGCCTACGTGGCAACGGGCCTGGTTGATGCCCGGTTCAACCCCCCGAACAAGGGGAACCATCTGAATCGGCACCCTGCAAACTGACCCCGTTGTCTCCCCGTCGGCGCCACGCCCGTTGGTGATCTGCGATGGGTCGAGAAACATGGAGGTAGCGATTCGGGTGAGTCGGCTTACCTCCACCGGATATTGGCGCGCAGGACACGAGCCGGAGTGCCACCAATAAGCGAATTCGGAATTTCAAAACTCTTTGTGACGGTCGAGTTTCCAGCGACGACGCACCCGTCAGCGATGGTCACTCCTTTGAATACCTTGGCATGGCTGCCAATCCAGACATGATGCCCGATCTTGATCGGCGCCGCCATCTCCGAAAATGGCTCGCCTATCGAGCCGATCTGGTGGAAGTCACTATCTAAGAACTGGGCGTTCCATCCGACGGCACAGCCATTTCCGAAGAGGAGCCCCTTCGTGATTATTACTTTGACGCCAGGGGAAAGATACGTGTTCTCGCCGATCTCTAATTTCGCTCCTGAGCCAACATCTAGGCGGCTCCCGACGCCGATCGCAACCCCCTGTGCAACGGATAGTCGACCCCGAATGCGCAAAATCCCGCGCTCTTTGGAATCGGCGAATCCGTAGGGAAGAGTGCCCAACGATAGGCGTGCGCCGGCGAGTAGGGCAACATTTTGCAGGCCAATAATGCGGAATCCTCTACCCACAAGGATTTTGCGCCCCATCGCAAAGCAACATGTAGTTCGCATGATCGAGATGCGGAATTCGCCGAACAAGAGAGACAAATATCGCTTCAACGGGGACCAGCCTCATGTAAGAGGAAGTTCTCTTCCAGAAATGAAGCTTGTGGGCTGAGCAGTTCCCCGGGGTTCATTTCTTCCACCATGTTGAGACTGGCCAAAGAACACTCTTGACTCTGCTGAGAGGTTGTACCTTCATCCGAGTTTACTTTCCGCTTTGGTCGCCGTAGAGCCTTGCTCAACGTGGAGGGCGATCGCGAAGACTTCCGCGAACGCCACCGGAGTATGCGTCAGGATCTCCGGGTTGAAGATCGGACCCTTCCAGCCTTCCTTGCTGCGTCGCATAGCGCCCTCGATAGCGTCCGGTTGGATCCCGCAAATGAAGACACCGGTCATTCTGGCGACGGAGGCCGCGACACCGGATACGTCGCTGACAACGACGTGTATACCAGAAGCCAGCGCTTCATTGATGACCAGTCCCCAAACTTCCTCAATTGAAACGAGAATCAGAGTGTCCTGGCTGGCTAGAAGGGCTGGGATTTCACTATTGGGAAGGTCCCCTAGGAAGGTCAGTTGAGGCAGGATCTTGAGCGATGCTCCGAGTGCTTTCAGCTCGGATTCCGACTCCCCCGACCCAAGGATCGTGAGTTGGTCCGACGGCTCTCGCATTCGGGCAAAAGCCTCCATCATTGCCGTCAGATTCTTGCGTGGAATTAGCTGACCGACGTAGATGAAGCGGTGTCCGATTTCTGCTACCTGCGCCGTTGTCTCTCGCCGCTGAGAGCTTTCGAGGTGGAAACGGCTCACGTCGATTGCGTTGAAGCCGACATAAATATTGCTTGGATTGACCCCCATTGCTAGAACTGCTTGCTCGGCTGCCTCCCCAGGTACGACAACACCGTCGAGTCTTCGGAAGAACCAGGCCCGCGCCCAGGAAATGGGGCCTCTCCTGAATCGATTTGTGCGAAGCGTGGACTCGTAAAACCCGACACTTCGAATATGTAGGCGTCTAGCGAGGAAGAGAGCCTGCCAGAAGGCCGGAGACTCCCAGCCGCCGAGTAGAACGGCGGAGTATTCACCGGCACGCATCCGGAGGGTTCCACGAATTGCGAAGTACGTGGATTCCCCGATCGCAATCCTGAATGTCGGAACATGCTCCATTGCGTAGTTTGCACTTTCGAAGCTGGCCCAGTCCGATCCCCTGCGCCCGTCCCGGAGTAGGCGACGATTGCTCTCGAGTAGCGCAACGGTCAAGTTGACCTGTTTTGCGAGAGCGTCCCAGACTGGGCGTCGATAGGGGGCGGCAACGTTGGTAACCCAGAGCAGGTTCGGGATTTGCCGTATTCCTGTGGTCGGACCATGAAATTCGATTGGGATCCCCCTGCAGCTTCTATTGGCACAAGCGTTAGTGCGCCGTCGTCAAAATCATTCATGACCAGTCGTCCCCTTGGCGAATCGCTGTGCGTATAGTCCGCGAAGCGAGTCGTTGTAGTGCTGGGAGTTGAGCAGTGCCTCGGTAAGCCTTGTTGCGCCAGCCTGCGCGGACTGATAATGCTCCGGATTGTCCAATAATTCGTGAACAGCGCGGGCCAAAGCGTGAGGGCTATCGTCACTGACTACCCGCCCCGCTCCAAATTTCTCAATGTCACTAGACAGTGCCGTTGACGCAGTCACTACGACAGGTTTGCCAAGTGCGAGGGCTGCGGTCAACGCGTGGCCCCATGGTTCGTTCTCAGAGGACAGCACGAATACCTTGGCCCGTTGAATCCGACGCGTGACTTCGGCGCCTGCCAGCGGACCCTCGTAACAGATATTTCGCGACCGTGCTTGAGCAGAGAGGACTAGGGGCAATTCGCCCTCGTCTGGTCCCACGACCACGTAGTGGTCATTCCAGCCCGCGTCTTCCGCAAAATGTGCTGCATCTAGAAAGAGACCAACTCGCTTCCGTGGGTGAAGTCGAGCGAGGAACAGCACTTCGTGCATATTGCCGTCGGACTCAGTGCAGTCCGTCAGTGTTGCCACGTCGTCCGGCACTGGGTTGCCGAGGATGAAAATACGTGGTTTAAGACCTCCTGCCCAGGAACGGAGCTGGTTCGCCTCAACGACAGTGAGAGCTGCAAATGTCGCGTGGAAGCCAATTGCTGGGCGTAGGAATAGGTCTACAGCGTGATGGGCCACGCTCGTTCGAGAGGTCAACATTCCGTGCGGCTGAAGCACAATGTTTTTTCTGTATATTCGCGCGATGAGGAGGGCCGATATCGGTACGAATTCTCTCGATATGCCAATATGTACGATGTCCGCGACTCGAATCTCTCGGACTTGGCTTCGGAATAGCGCCCATGAATGCAGCCCAGTGAAATTGGATTTCGGAATCAGCTGATGAACTCTGCGCAAACGGACGTCGCCTCTGAGCGACAGCGCTTGCGGGTAGTCGCCACCGACGAATCCGCAAACCAATACTGATTCAAACCCGAGTTCGGCTGCGATTGAAGTCTGGCTAAGCGCCACCTCGAGCGGACCGCCGTATCGGCCGGACTGGCTGGCTAGAGTGACGACGTTGACGATTCTCAATGGCGCAGCGTCGATAGAGGGTCGGAACGTCACGTGGGTCTGGAACTGGCTTTGTCGGCGTTTCCAACGAACCGCCCGAACCCAAAATTCTTTCCAGCTGAGATTATGCAAAACGCATTCCGACGACCTCTGCGGTAGGTCCGGAAACGATAGTCCCAGGCCCGACTTTGCCGCTCACGACAGTCATCGGCGTGACAATTGCCGAAACGCCAATTTCTGCTCCGCCCAAGACAATGCAGCGCGCTGTTATCCAAACGCCATCAGAAATATGGACAGGCCGAGTGATAAGAGCCATATCTCTGCGGTGTGCGTGGCTTCCCGTGGTAACAAAAGTTTCTTGAGAGATGACGACGTCATGACCCACGTATACGTGATCCTGGTTGTGGAACCACACGCCTTCACCGATCCAAGACTGGTCGCCAATGTGAAGTTTCCATGGAAATCTAACCCTGGTTCGTGGCCGGAAGATAACTCTCTGACCGATCTCGGCGCCAAAGACACGGAGAACCAGAATTCGCAGTCGCGAGCTAATTTGCCACGGATTTGTGACGAAGACCAGCTCGGCAATCGCCCATATGTATACGACTGCTCGCGGACGATCCCACGTTGATCGTTCGCCAGGAGCTGCCGCAAGATCGACTATCGGCAATGCTGAACGAGCGGACGTTGCCTCGTCGATGGCTGAGCCCCCGAACTTTAGCCTTGCATTGATCGAATAGCCTCAAACGATGCCATCGAATCCCCGAATAACAATCATAGGTCTTCACTTCCCGCCTGAAACTACGGGCAATGCCCCCTATACGGGGTCGTTGGCTCGGGGGCTCCTGGCGAAGGATCTTTCCACGCTCGTAATTACGGGTCACCCGCACTATCCAGAATGGGTCATCCGCACGGGCTACGGTGCCTGGGTCCGAAGAGAGCTCGTTGATGGCGTCCACGTGACCCGACTGCGGCATTACGTTCCATCCAAGCCGAATGCGGTGCGCCGTCTACTTTCAGAGGTCTCCTTCGGGATCCGAGTTTTGTTCGAATCGTGGGGACGCCCGGACGTCGTGGTTCTCGTGTCACCCGCGCTCTTCGCGACTGCCATCGCTGTCCTCAGGGCGCGATTGAGTCCGAGCCGGCCAGCCGTTGTTGTGTGGGTCCAGGACCTGTACTCACTCGGTGTTACAGAAATTGGGGCCGGCGGTAGATCGGTAGCGGCGATCATGACATGGGTGGAAGCAATGACGCTTAGGGCGGCGAGCAAGGTTGTGGTGATTCACGAGCGGTTCGCGATATACGCCCGAGAATCTCTTGGCGTCGAAGCTCAGCGAATTCAAGTTGTAAGGAACTGGACGCATCTGGCGTCGGCGCCCGACCGCGACGTCGCGGCCGTGCGCTCCGGTTTCGGCTGGGACGCTGACGAAACAGTCGTGTTGCACGCCGGCAATATGGGTGCCAAGCAGGGCCTGGAAAATGTAATCGCGGCCGCCCGGTTGTGCGATGACGCGAATCTTCCGATTCGATTCGTACTTCTCGGTGATGGCAACCAGCGTGAGCATCTAGAACTGATCGGCTCTGGTGTGAAGAGACTTCAATTCATCGACCCCGTAGCCGACTCGGATTTTCAGGCCGTGCTGGCGTCTGCCGACATATTGCTTATAAACGAAAAACCAGGAGTATCAGGGATGTCTGTCCCCAGCAAGCTAACTTCCTATTTCGATTCAGGTCGTGCGGTGGTCGCGGCAACCGGTCCCGACGGAATTACCGCCGCAGAATTGCAGGCCGCTGACGGGGGTTTTGTCGTTGAATCGGGAGACCCCGGCGCGCTCGTGACGGTGTGCCTAAACCTGCGCGAACACCCCGAAAAGGCAGAGGCGTTCGGGAACAACGGCCGTCAGTTTCGCCGGGACGTGCTGGGGGAGGAAAGGGCAATCGCAGGTTTTGCTAACATGCTGGAGGATGTTGCAACAAAAAAAGCCCGGTAATCGCGCTGTTGTTGCGAGCAATCTTATCTGGGGGACCAATGACCAAGCGCGCACTCATAACAGGAATAACGGGCCAGGACGGTTCATATCTAGCAGAACTGCTCCTGCTGAAGGGGTATGAGGTCCACGGCCTCATCCGTCGGGCGTCCACGTTCAACACGTCGCGCATCGATCATCTATATGTTGATCCTCACGATCCGGAGGCTCGTCTCTTCCTTCACTACGGTGACCTGAGCGACGGAAGCCGTCTGGTGACCCTACTTAACAAAATCAAGCCCGATGAGGTTTACAACCTCGCTGCACAATCCCATGTGCGGGTATCGTTCGATGAGCCTGAGCACACCGCCGATACGACGGGAATGGGGACCATTCGCTTGCTGGAAGCTGTGCGCATGTCTGGCATTCAGACGCGCTTCTACCAGGCCTCGAGCTCCGAAATGTTTGGCGCCACGCCGCCACCGCAGAATGAAGAAACCCCGTTCTATCCCCGGTCTCCGTATGGTGCCGCCAAGGTCTATAGCTACTGGATCACGAAGAACTACCGTGAGGCCTACGGCATGTTTGCGGTTAATGGCATCCTGTTCAACCACGAATCCCCTCGCCGCGGTGAGACTTTCGTTACGCGCAAGATCACACGGGCTGTCGCCGCGATAAAGGCCGGCACTCAGGACCACGTATACCTCGGAAACCTCGATTCCATCCGCGACTGGGGCTACGCAGCCGAGTACGTCGAAGGCATGTGGCGAATGTTGCAGGTTGACGAACCCGATGACTTCGTGCTCGCAACCGGTGGCAACTTCACCGTTCGCGACTTCGTTGAAACGTCCTTCAGTCACGCCGGGCTCAAGTGGGAGAACCACGTCCGATTTGACGAGCGCTACTTGCGCCCGACCGAGGTCGACGCCCTCGTGGGCGACGCATCCAAAGCTGAAGCCAAACTCGGCTGGAAAGCCACCGTGGATACCGCGCAACTGGCTCGAATTATGGTCAATGCCGACATCGAGGCGCTCGAGCACTCGGGCAGCCGTTGGATCGATGAGGTCAAACTCGAGAGCTGGGGAACAGCGCTCGCGACGGCGGGCGTCCGATGACATCCGGAACTCAGGATCGGGAACCATTCGAGGCTGCGCCGCTCGATCGATCATCGAGTTTCTACGTGGCCGGCCATCGTGGACTCGTCGGGTCCGCGATCTGGCGCAATCTCGAAGCCGAGGGCTTCACCGGGCTGATCGGGCGTACCTCCTCAGAACTCGATCTGAAGGACCGCGATGCGGTCTTCGCGTTCTTTGCCGAGACCAAACCGCGGTACGTGGTTCTCGCGGCTGCAAAGGTGGGCGGAATCCTTGCGAACAGCACGTACCCCGTCGATTTCTTGAGCGAGAACCTGCGCATCCAGGTCAACGTTCTCGACGCGGCGGTGGAGCACAGCGTCGAAAGGTTGCTCTTCCTGGGGTCCTCGTGCATCTACCCGAGGATGGCGCCGCAACCGATCCGGGAGGAGTCCCTCCTAACCGGGTATCTTGAGCCCACCAATGACGCCTATGCGATCGCAAAGATCGCCGGCATCCTGCAGATCCAGGCCATCCGACGCCAATACGGACTGCCCTGGATCTCCGCCATGCCGACGAACCTCTATGGTCCTGGCGACAACTTCTCGCTGACCGGCTCGCACGTGCTTCCGGCCCTCATCCGTCGCTACGACGACGCGGCCAAATCGGGTGCCGCAACGGTGGTGAACTGGGGCACTGGAACTCCTCGCCGAGAATTCCTCCACGTCGATGACATGGCGGCAGCATGCCTGCACTTGTTGGAGAACTATGACGGGCCATCCCAGGTGAACGTCGGTACCGGGAGCGACGTCACCATCGCGGAAATCGCAGACACAATCGCGGGCGTTGTCGGATTCACCGGCACGACTGAGTGGGACATCAGCAAGCCCGATGGAACTCCGCAAAAGCTTCTCGACGTGTCCAAGCTGGCCGGCGAGGGCTGGACATCCAGAATCGGGCTGGAGGCGGGGCTGCGTTCCACCGTGAAGTGGTATCGCGAACATGCGGACGATCTTCGGAAATAGGCGACCGGGGGCAAAATTCCCCTAAAGTGCTTACCCCCAGTCATGGGGTCACGGGTGCATCGGAGATGGCGGCAGTGCGTAGGGTGCTACCTGAAACTCACTTGTTTGGCGCTGTGGACTCCTGGAAGTCGCGGGCCTCACGATCTGTTCTCCCCGGGCGACACCAGTTGTCACGCTGGGAGCGATGGCTCTGAATCCCAGCTAATGAGCGGCATCCGGCCGGAACGGGCGCCCCCGAAAGAGCGACCGTCATTCGCTGGACGACGAATTGTTCCCGGGTCGTGAGCCCAAAAACACATGCTTTCTCGTACGTGGCTTCGCAGTGACGGCTGGACGGCCGAGTGAAACTCTTTTGCCTCCTGACCTGTGAATCTGCCGTATGGTGAAGAAGTGCTCTCAACGACGCTTGCATCCGTCGGCACAACAATCAACTTTTACTAGGGGGAACTCATCATGGCTAAAAAAGCTCTCGCAGCGGCAGCGCTCGCGATTATGGCAGTCTTCGCGGTACCGGCCGCTGCTAACGCAGCCGGCTACGTGCCCGACGCCAACGACACCGTCACCGGAACCGCCACCGCGGGCAGCACGGTTACCGT
Organism: Cryobacterium sp. GrIS_2_6; assembly: GCF_035984545.1. Lineage (NCBI taxonomy): Bacteria > Bacillati > Actinomycetota > Actinomycetes > Micrococcales > Microbacteriaceae > Cryobacterium > Cryobacterium sp. GrIS_2_6. The sequence continues at coordinate 2,785,558 of NZ_JAXCHP010000001.1, read as the reverse complement.
CGGCTTCACCGATGGTTCCTTCACCGATGGCGAGACCGTTTCGATTGCCGTCTCCGGCTCCGGAACTGCCACCCTCTCGGTCGTGAAGGCCGCTACCACCACGATCTCCAAGACCGCGACCGCTGCTGGCGCCGTCAGCGTCAAGGTCACCCTGCCGACCGACGCGACCGGCTCCTACACGCTCACCGCAACCGGCGCCACGTCCGGTCTCGTCGGCACCTCGACGATCACCGTCGTCGCTGCTGACGCCGGATCTGCCCAGGCCCTCGCCAGCACCGGTTACAGCGCCCCGATCGTGCTGATCTGGGGTGCAGCCGGCGCGTTGTTCCTCGGCATCGCGCTCGTCGTCGTTCTCGGTATCGTTCGTCGCCAGCGCGCGAACGCGTAATTTCCTCGCGCACTGGTAACAGTTGGGACGCGCTTCCCGCCGGGCCCCGAATGCAAGTTCGGGGCCCGGCGTCGTTATTGCCAGACGTTCATTGAGTTGAAGACGTCTGGGCTTCGGGCGCAACCACCATGTCTGGTTAACTGGGTCAATGTCTCCTTCGCACTCGGCCCGCCGTGCCACTGCCCGACGGCCCCGGGCCCGTCGACTGCTGCTCTGGGTGGGCATTCCCGTACTTCTCGTCATGGCGGCACTGGCCTGGGTGGGTACGCGCGCGTATCTTGCAAAGGGCGAACTCGAGAGTGCCATTCCACTCGCCGCGCAGGTTCAAAGCGACGTTGTAGCTGGCGATGCGCCTAGTGCGGCGACGACGTTCGATAGCTTGGCCAGTCATTCATCTAACGCGGCGGACCTGACCAGCGACCCGATATGGCGAGCCTTCGAGGTTGTTCCGGTTGTGGGCGCGAACCTCACCGCGGTGCGGGAGCTCGCGGCGGCGGTCGATGACATCTCGCAAAACGCGGTCGGGCCGCTGACGAAGATCGCCGGCTCGGTCAAGCTCAAGGACTTCAAGCCCGTCGATGGATCCATCAACGTGCAGCCCCTTCTCGATGCTCAGCCGGGCATCGCCGAAGCCAGCGCCGCGCTCCAGGACGCCGAACACACGGTGCAGTCAATCGACACATCCGGCACCCTTGCAGTCGTTTCAAGTGCCGCCGACCGACTGTCATCGGCCGTTGAAAAGGCAGCCGAGAGCGTCACGATCTTGGATCGCGCCGTGCGAGTTGTGCCAAATATGTTGGGTGCCGCCGGGCCTCGCAACTACGTGCTGCTATTTCAGAACCCGGCTGAACTCCGGGCATCGGGTGGAATCCCTGGAGCGGTTGCGTTGCTTCATACGGAGAATGGACACCTCAGTCTGGCGCAGCAGGCCTCCAGCGCTGACTTCCCGAAGTACGACAAGCCCGTCCTCGATCTCCCGATGGAGACCCGGGGACTCTATGGAGATATCACCGGCACGTTCATCCAGGATGTGACCCTCACGCCCAACTTCCCGCTCTCGGGACAGATTGCCCGCGAAATGTGGAAACGGCAGTTCGGGGTCGAGGCTGACGGTGTGATCTCGATCGATCCGGTGGCGCTCAGCTATCTACTGAAGGCCACCGGGCCGATAACGTTACCGACGGGCGACGTTTTGAATTCGGAAAATGCAGTGAAGCTGCTGCTTACAGACGTGTACGCGCGATATAAGAGTTCCGCACTCCAGGACAAGTTCTTCGCCGCCGCCGCGGCATCGGTTTTCTCGGGAGTCGCCAGCGGAGATGCTGACCCGGTTGCCCTGATCAAGGCGCTCGGACAGGCGGGTGTAGAGCGGCGCGTGCTCGTCTGGAGTTCCCATGACGATGACCAGTCCGTACTGGCCGGCACGACGCTGGCTGGCAATCTGCCCGTCAGTGACGCCACAGCGAAGCGGTTCGGTGTCTATTTGAACGACGCGACCGGCGCCAAGATGGACACGTACCTGGACGCGAAGCTCGGCCTCGGCCAGGTCACCTGCCGGCAGGATGGTCGACCCCACTACGTGGTCACGGTCACTTTGACGAACACGGCGCACGCGGATGCCGCGACTTCGCTGCCGGAATACGTCACCGGTGGCGGTTCATTCGGAGTCCAGCCCGGAAACGTGAAGACCATCCTGTCCGTGTATGGCGCGCCCGACATGCAGCCGCTTGGCGTCGTTCGCGACGGAGCCGTCATCGGCTATCACCCAGCTACGGATTCGACCTATCCTGTGAGTTCGTCAACCGTTGAACTGGCTCCGGGGGCGAGTGCTGTACTCGATTTTGGCTGGCTCGGCGCCGAAAAATTCGAAGGCGAACTGGAAGCCGAGAGTACTCCCGGGGTGAACCCGATATTGGTCGCCAAAACGGCGCCAACCTGCGATTCCGCTCTCTGGTGACCGCCGATGCGAGGTTTCGGGCTCGTTAAGTCGCGCCCGTGCGAGGCTGCCGGGTTCTTCTCTCGACTGTGCGTGTGGCACCATAAGGGGGGGTACGGGAACTCGGACCAGTAAGAGCACGTCACAGAAAGGCCGCTGGGTGGAACTTCGCGACTATATTCGGATCCTGCGCAAGAGCTGGGTGCTCATCGTCCTACTACTGCTTGTGGGTGTCGGCGCGGCGGCGGCATACTCGCTTACGGCGACGCCAGTCTTCAGCGCCTCATCAAAAGTGTTCGTGTCCACGCAATCGACCGGCACCGCTCAGGACTTGGTTCAGGGCAACAGCTTTACGGTTCAGCGCGTCAAGACCTACTCCGATCTGGTTGCGACACCCATCGTGCTCCTGCCTGTGATTGGAACGCTCGGTCTCAACGTCACCTCGGAGTCACTGTCCCAGAGGATTACGGCCAGCGCTCCGCTCGACACCTCGATCATCGAAATCACTGTGACCGACACCAATCCTGTTCGGGCTGCCGATATAGCTAACGCGACTTCTCAGAGCCTCACTGCAGTCGTGCAGGACATCGAAACACCGGCGGAAACAGGTTCTGTTTCACCGGTCAAATTGACCAGGGCTCAGCAGGCCGACGTGCCATCCACTCCCGTGAGCCCGAACGTGCCCTTGAACATCGCACTCGGAGGACTCATTGGGATTGTTCTCGGCGTAGGTTTTGCCGTGCTGCGGGAGACTCTCGAAACCCGCATTCGCAACGAGCGCGATGTGAAGCAAGTGACGGACGTTCCCATTCTCGGGGGCATCGTGTTCGACTCAAAAGCAGCAGAGCGCCCACTTATTGTGCACGTCGACCCGCGCAGCCCTCGCGCTGAGTCGTTCCGTTCGCTGCGAACGAACCTTCAGTTTCTGGACGTCGGTCGCCCGGATCGTAGCTTTGTCATTACCTCCTCGATCGAAAGCGAGGGTAAGAGCACGACCGGAGCCAACCTGGCGATCGCTCTTGCGGATGCCGGTTCTCGTGTTCTGTTAGTCGATGCCGACCTTCGCCGCCCCAAGATCGCGGACTATATGGGCGTCGAGGGCGCTGTAGGACTCACCGACGTCCTGATCGGTCGGGCCAAGTTGTCCGACGTGGTCCAGCCGTGGGGAGAAGGTCATCTCTTCGTGCTGCCGGCAGGCGAGATGCCGCCGAACCCCAGCGAACTTCTAGGCTCGGCCCGAATGGCGGCACTCATCAAAGAGTTCAACATGCAGTTCGACGTGATCATCTTCGATACGCCACCCCTCTTGCCCGTGACCGATGCCGCTATCCTGGCCAAGATCGTTGGCGGTGCGATCATCGTCGTCGCTGCTGGTCGCACGCACAAGAACCAGCTCAAAGGCGCGGTGGCCGCGTTGGATAACGTCGGCGCACCCATCTCGGGTCTCGTCCTGACCATGCTGCCGACCAAAGGGCCCGACGCGTATGGTTACGGTCACTATGGCTACGGCTACGGCTATGGGTACACAGAGGATGTCCCGGAAGAAAAGTTGTCTCGCCGAATCAAGAACCTCAAGTGACCTCGTGATCTTGGGTAAGCACTCGTAAGTTTCCAGACCAGTGCGCATCGAACGCAGGAGCGAATGGGCATCCGAACGCCCCACTCGCTATCGAGCCACCCGACTGAGAACTGATCGGGGTAGTTAATATCTCTGTAACCCAAATGGGGTACGTTGAAGCCGCGGTGGGTCCTTCGGAACGTGCGGGGGTGCAGCTGACCGCCCAGTTGCAGGCGGCGATCGCGTCCACCGAACCTGGTTGCCTCGCTGCCGATGTGCACGCGGAGGTTTTGCAAGGCAACGTAGCCGCTCCCGAGGACGTCGGCACGGTCCGCGCCGGGGAAACCATCCGGCGGTCACTCGATCAGGGAAGAACGTGCCAATAATTCGCTGCCACGAGGAGTCACATGAACAATCGCGCGACTGTGGGTAAGCCCGCCTCTGAAACGAAGGTCAGCGACGATCGGAACTGGCGCGAGGCCTACGCGGCTCGGCTCATCACAACAGACCTCCTCGTGCTCGTCTGGGTTGTATTCGGGGTTCAAATCGCGTGGTTCGGGTTCGACGCTTCCGATGTGCAGTTCCGGGGCAGCCTGACGGATACCGCGATCAGTTATACGGTGATCTCCGTTGTCCTGATCGCCTCCTGGCTGGTCACGTTGGGGATTTATGGATCCCGTGGCTATCGGGTCCTGGGGACAGGCTGGCAAGAATACCGACTCGTTGCCGGCAGCACCATCCGCCTATTCGGTTTAGTAGCCCTGGTCGCGTATCTCTTCCAAATCGATCTGGCCCGAGGATACATTCTGATTGCTTTTCCCCTCGGACTCGCCGTATTGGCCCTCTCGCGCTGGATGTGGCGGCAGTGGCTGAGCGTCCACCGCCAGAGCGGTCGCTATTCTTCCCGAGTGCTCCTCGTCGGATCAGAGGTTTCTGCCGCGCACCTCGCTCGCGAGCTGTCCCGGCAGCCACGGGCCGGGTACTTGGTCGTGGGGGCCTGCATTCCGAGCGGATACGTCGCCGGTTACCTTCCGGACACTGAGATTCCGGTCTTCGGCAACCTTGACAAGTTGCAGGCCGCGATGACAGCCGTTGAGGCCGACACCGTCGTGATCACAAGTAGTGACGAATTGCCTCCGGAGCGTATCCGTCAACTCAGTTGGGGTCTGGAGCCGGGACGGCAGCATCTCGTCGTCGCACCGAGCCTCACAGACATCGGAGGGCCACGGATCCACACACGCCCGGTCTCCGGACTCCCGTTGATCCATGTGGAAACGCCACGTTTCGAGGGACGCAACTTCTTCGCCAAACGTGCCTTCGACATCCTCGCTTCAGGGCTACTCCTTATCGTGCTCTCCCCGTTCCTCATTCTCATTGCCATTGTCGTGCGCTTGAGCACGCCCGGCGACGTGTTGTTTCGTCAGGAACGGGTCGGCATCAACGGCACTCACTTCAGCATGCTGAAGTTCCGTTCCATGGTCACGGATGCAGAGGCTCTCCTCACCGACCTGCAGAACGAAGAACGTGCGGAAGGAAACACGGTCATGTTCAAGATGAAGGATGACCCGCGCGTCACACCGATCGGCAAGTTCCTGCGGCGATACAGCCTCGATGAACTGCCCCAATTGTTCAACGTGTTCGGCGGATCAATGTCTCTGGTGGGTCCGCGGCCACCCCTCGAGCGTGAAGTCACCGAGTACGAGAGCCACGTTCACCGCAGATTCCTCGTCAAGCCGGGCATTACGGGGCTGTGGCAGGTGAGCGGACGTTCCAACCTGTCATGGGAGGACACAGTGCGGCTTGACCTCTACTACGTCGAGAACTGGTCGATTACAGGTGACCTTGTGATCCTGTGGCAAACAGCCCGTGCAGTCGTTGCGAGCGACGGTGCGTACTAGTGCTGAATACGCTAAAGGACGGTTGACATGAGTGCGACGGGCGGATCTGTAATCCTGCGCTCTAATCGACGCATCATCCTTCCGGGGGTGGCGGTCGTCCTCACGATGGTCCTGGCCGCGGCCGCGTCCGCAGGCGGTGGCCAGGCGGTGCTGACGGGAATTTTTGGGACCATCGCGGTAGCTGCCGCCGTGCGGTCCGTGAGGCTGGCCTGGGCGCTGTATTTCCTGTCGATTTGTCTGACGGGAGTGACGACGTCCGTTGGCTCGGCGACTGTCAGACCCGAGCATTTCGGATTGGCCCTTCTGTTCATCGTCAGCGCCCGCGCCTGGCCGTCCCTGGACCATTCGACCCCGAAACTAATCCCGGTGGCCACCCTCGTGATTTCCGGGGCATTCGTCGCCCTTGCTGTCGTGACATCAGCCGCGAATGCACCCGACCCGTTGAAGAGCATCTGGATCGCGCTTCAGATCGCGCTCGGCATCGTGGCCTACTTCGCTCTGACCAAGAGCAGCGCGTCAAGACTGGACATGGTCAAGATCGGCACCGTTGTGATCGGATGCATCGCGGCGCTGAGCGTTGTCAGCTATCTCGGGAGAACCTATCTCGGACTCCCGGCGAGTCTCACGCCCGGGGTCGCAGCCGACTCTCGTCTCATCGGCTTCTCATTCGAAACGAACATCTTCGCAACCCAGTGTGTGGGCTGGCTGGCAGTGATGTACTGCTGGCGGCAGTCATTATCCCGGTCGTCACTCTGGGGCGCCGGCATTCTGGTTCTGGCTGTGGCCCTTGCCGGAACACGTTCCGCCTGGATCGGCCTCGGCATCTTGATCGTAGTGATGGTGGCCACGAAATGGCGCAGGTCGCCGGCTTTTATCCCCATCATCGCGGCCACGGCGGCTGTCTCCCTGCTGGCGGTTGCCCTATTGCCGGCGCCCACGGGAGGAGCCGTCGAATCGTCCAATTCGCTCTCGTGGCGGCTGGGACATCTCCTGGACACTCAGTCAGGAACCGGAGCCTATCGGGCCGACATTTTCAAGACGGCGCTCGCCGACATCGACACACTCGCACGGTGGCTTTTCGGAAGCGGCCTGAACTCGTTCTCACAATTCCACGAACGGGATACGACAAACACGGGCCGGCCATACCTGAGTTCCGTGTGGTACGCGATGCTCTACGACGTGGGTCTCGTTGGACTTGTCCTGTTCGTCGTGCTCCTCGTGGTGATGGCATTCAGGAACCACCGACGCCTGGACGCCTTTATCGTGCTGAGCATCCTATTGGTCTGCTCCTCCGCAACGAACTCGTTCTGGATGACGTTCACCTGGATCTACCTGGCACTCATCCCGCTTCACGCAAAGGGGGGCGACTCCCCGGAACCACGAACACTCGGGATCAGTAGCCCGGCACTGGAAGGATCATCCCGGTCATGAGACGAGCCAAGACCATCGTGATCAGCGCGTTCGCTGCGAATCCTGCGATGAGCAGCGAAACCGGAATCGGCTGGTCCTTCATCAAGGTGACTGCGCAACTGGCCATGGAGCGGGGCCTCGACGTCGTCGTGGTCATGAACCTGAGGTCCAAAGGGCCGGTGGACGCCCAGTTGCAAGCAGAGGGGCTCGACGGTGTCGTTGAAACGATCGGAATCGATATGCCCCCCGGCCTGAGGGTTCTGAAGAAACCCCAGCTGACTCGGTTCGAATACGTGGTTTGGTGGATGCTGGCCGGCCGCGTGATGCGCTCCCTGGAGGCCTCGCGTCCGGTTTTTCTGGCGCACCACGTCACCTTCGCCACCGAAGTGTTCCCAACGCCCATCACCGCATTCTCACGGAGAGTCTTCAAGGTATGGGGACCTATCGGGTCGGCCGGCGACAGCGCCGTCTACAAGGTGAAGCCCTTGGCGATGGGCGTTCGCCGGGAGGCCCTCACCCAGGCCCTGCGCGATCGAATTGCTCTCCTGCCGGCCAAGGCATTCGGGCGACGAGTGGACTTGGTGGTGGCCCAGAATCAGGCCGTCGGTAAGATCTTCGAGCGCTTGGGAGTCCGAGCGCGGGTGTTTCCGAATGTGATCTTGAAGCCCGAGCTGGAAAGAGCCATCGATGCGGCGAGAAGGCTCCGGTCCGACGCAGAGGATCAGCCGTCGCAGGCACTGCGAATTCTCTCGGTTGGACATCTCGTGCCTCGGAAGCGGTTCGACCTGGGACTTCAGGCCCTCACGCATCCGCTTCTCGAGAACGCCCACTATGAGCTGCTGGGGAAGCCGCTCGAGGGCGTCGCCGACAGCCTGCCCGCACTTGCCGCGGAGTTGGGAGTTTCCGATCGCGTCGTCTTCCGCGGGAAGCTGCCGCGCGATCAGGTGCTGGCCGCCATGGCCACCTCCGACGTTTTCTTCCACCCGTCGGGCAGGGAAGGGGCGAGCGGAGTGATCGGAGAGGCTACAGCAATCGGGATCCCTGTTGTCTGCTTCGCGAACACGGGCGCTTCGTCTGTCCTGGAGGAAGCCGGCACCAGCGGTGTGATGATTCCGGCGACGGCGGATCTCTCGGTTTCCACGATTGCGGAGGCCCTGCTCGAGGCCGCGAGATTACCCCGGGCACACACCACGTTGTGGACCGAGGCAAGATTCAAGAACTTCATGCAGGAACTGATCGCTGAGGGTATGGAACGCTCAATCACCCGAGAGGACGCTACCCAGCCCCAGCCCCAGCCCCAGCCCCAGACCCAGACCCAGCCCCAGTCCCAGCCCGAGTCCGAGTCCGAGCGCAGCGAACATCCGTGACTGTCGTCCACATCCTGCACCGCACGTCACCCAGAGAACGGACAACCACGTCATGACGAAATCAGTCGCCATCATCGGCACCCGCGGATATCCCAGCTACTACGGCGGGTTCGAAACCGCGGTGAGGAGTCTCGCACCGTACTTGTCCGATCACGACTGGAAGGTCGTTGTTTACGGGCGGCCCGGAGCGACGAAGGTAGACGATACGACTCTGGACCAACGTGTGTCCGCCGTCGAAACCTGGGGCCTTGAAACGAAGTCTTTGAGTACTTTGTCGTTCGGTCTTTCCTCAACGCTCCACGCCCTTATTCGAAAGCCAGACGTCGCGCTAGTCATGAACGTCGCGAATGGGTTCTGGCTGCCGCTCCTTCGTGCCCGAGGCATTCCCGTCCTGGTCAACGTAGACGGAATCGAATGGGAGCGCGCCAAGTGGGGAATGGCCGCAAAGGCCATGTTTCGGTCCGGAGCCTGGCTTACCGCCCGGTTCGCATCCCAGATCGTGTGCGATTCGAAGGAAATCGCGCGGCGCTGGCGCAATGCCTACGGCATCGATGGTGTCTTCATCCCTTATGGCGGAACGCTGACCTCGGACCTGCCTGTCGAGGCGGGCCTCAAGCACCGCGGTTATGTGCTTGTTGTCGCTCGTTTCGTGCCCGAAAACACGATTCCAGAGTTCCTGGACGCGGCGGAGTTGATCAGCACGTCGATCCCCGTCGTCATCGTCGGTTCGTCGGGTTATGGGGGAGTCCTGGACGAAGCGGCGAGGGAACTCGCCGCTCGTAATTCGAATGTCCAGTGGTTGGGGCATGTGAACGACGATCAGCGCCTGTTCTCCCTATGGAACCATGCAGCAGTCTATTTCCATGGGCACAGCGTCGGTGGGACCAACCCGGCCCTGGTCCAAGCCATGGCGTGTGGCGCCCCGACCGTGGCCCGGGACACGGTCTACAACCGAGAAGTCCTCGGTGAGGACGGTGCATTTGTCAGTCCCGACCCGCAGTCGATTCATGACGGCATCATGACCGTGGTCCACGCACCTGAGCGGGCCGAAGCCCTGGCCGCCTCGGCTCTCCGACGAGTGAAGGATTCCTACACGTGGGAGATTGTCGATGGAGCCTACGATAGGGCGCTCACCGCGCTGTCCCGGAGCCGGAAGTGAAAGTTCTTTTTGACGCCTTTTGGTGGTTCGGGGGACCTCCCAGCGGAAGGAATGTCCTTCGCAGCCTCGTCCTGGCCTGGTCTCAGGAATTTCCGGATGATCATCTCACCCTGGAGATCCCTGCAGTTGACCTGCCCAGGCGCGGCGAGATCCGGGAGTCGCTGCCGAATGCCGAAATCCTCACCCGCCGTGCACGCCTGCATGCGGCGAGCGTCGTCTTGCGCCCCGGATTCCGTGAATGTTTCGACACTGTGATCAGCCAGAACTTCGTGACACCGTTCTCACGCCAGCATCGAACGGTGTTCTTGCACGACGCCATCTTTCAGGAGCATCCGGAATGGTTCTCACGCAAGGAACGCATCTACCTGTCGGTCATCCCGGGACTGCTGAGATGGGCGCAGCTGATAGCCACCTCATCCCACGCGGAGAAGGATCGAATCCAGAGGCTCAACCACCGTATGAGGACGCCGGTCGTGGCAGTCGGTTTGGGCGTACCGCAACCGTTGGGCCACTCGACGGCGACACTGACGAGCCTTCCACTCAAACCGGGACGCTATATTCTGGCCGTTGGGCGCATCAACGTCCGGAAGAATATCGACACACTGGCGCGCGCCTTGCTCCAGCGAGGCACGATAGCGCCCGAGTTTCCGTTGGTGATCGTCGGAAATCCGGACGGCATTTCCGGTGAACAGCACAGCACAGTCCAGGGAATCGCTGCCGGCTCCATCCTCAGCGCCGGTGGCGTCAGTGACTCCGAACTCCTCTGGCTTTACGAGAACTGTGCAGTCTTCGCGTTCCCCAGTCTCGATGAAGGCTTCGGTCTGCCCGTTCTGGAGGCTCTCAATGCCGGTGCACGCCTCGCGCTCAGCGCCATTCCGGCCTTCACGGAATTCGGAGATGTTGGGCAGTTCTTCGATCCGGAGGACATCGACGACATCGCCGACAAGGTGTCGGCGGCCATCGTCGCCGAGCGACCGCGACTCCCCGACCCGTCCCGCTACGAATGGTCCACCATCGTGCGTCGGCTGAGGACTGAGATATCCGATTCGATAGCCGCTTCGCGCACCGGGGGAGAGAAATGATTCGCAGAGTACTGGACCGGCTATACACACGCGTCCGCGGGGTCTCGCAGGGTATCGACCCTGACGTGCGGACCGGCATGCTGGCATCGTTCATCGCCCGCAAGTTCGCAGACCGAGCACGGGGTCTGGTCCGAGGGTATCCGAGCACCTACATCGGGCGCCGCGTGGTGCTGCGATCACGAGGCAACCTTACACTGGGTGGACAGACCTCGATTGGCACGCTGGTGACCATCGATGCGCTGTCGCGGTCCGGCGTGCATCTGGGCAGCCAGGTCACGATCGATCAAAACGCCGTTCTGCGCGGTTCTGGTGTCATCCGTCACCTCGGTGAGGGCATCAGGATCGGATCGAGAACCTCGATCGGTGCCTTCAACGTCATCCTGGGGCAAGGCGGAATCGAGATCGGCGCGGACTGTCTCCTGGGGCCGAACGTGACTGTCGTGTCGGAAAACCACGTCTACACGAAAATGGGGGTCCCCATTCGCGAACAAGGTGAGGTGCGCATTCCAACGCGCATCGGGAACGATGTATGGATCGGAGCCGGCGTCGTCGTTCTCGGTGGATCCTCGATCGGTGATGGTGCGGTCATCGCCGCGGGTGCAGTCGTGCGCGGCGACATCCCAGCCAATGCCATCGCCGGGGGAGTCCCGGCCCGAGTCCTGGGTTCGCGGGGTGACGCATGAATACTCCGCTGAAGGTTCTCATCGTCACGCAGTCCCTTGAAATCTGGGGCGCCGAACGCACGCTCATCGAGTTGAGCAAGCGAGTCGACCACGAGCGCATCCAACTGACCTTTCTGGTCGCCCATTCGTCTCCACTTGCCGCAGTGGTCCGTGACTTGGGGTTCGCCGTTGTCAACCATCGTTTCGCACGCCATCCCGCGTTGGAGCGCAATGGCGGACTCCAAGGCGCTGGAGTTCGACTTCTCCTTTTGGAAGCGCTGTCAGCCTGGGGAGGCGGGTGGCGTCTCGCTCCCGTGCTCCGCCGTTTCGATCTTGTGCTGTCCTTCAGCATCTGGCAGGCGATCGAGACTTCCGTGGCGTCCAAACTCAGTCGCCGCCCTTTGGTACTGGATCTCCACGAGACGTTCTCGGGTCGGCGCGGTCACTCCGTCGTCCGCGCCCTTGCACGACTTTCACGGGGCGTCATCGCCCCGTCACTCTCCGTCCTGCAGAGGAGCGGCCTGGAGCCGAGTTCTACCATCAGCGTGATTCCACGACCGGTGACCGTCCCACTGGACCATCCGAAGATTCCGCACCTCAGGCCCAGCGATATCCTGGTCGGAGTGTTCGGGCAGATTTCCCCCCACAAGGGTGTCGACAGTGTTATCGAGTCCGTGGCGGCGTGCCGTAGCGACAGCGTCCGGGTCCTCATTGTCGGCGGACGGCCGGAAGAGATTCGCACCGACTATGAGAATAATGTGAGATCCAGCGCAGCAAGGTTGGGCGCTCGCGCTTCCGTGGCGGACACGGTTCCTCACGTCGGCGAGCTCATGTCGACCTGCGATTTCGTCGTAAATGCATCCGACCACGAGGCCTTCGGCCGGGGAATCGTCGAGGCCATTGCGGCTCGGGCCGTCCCCATTTCCGTCGGCGACTCAGGTCCGAAGGAAATCATCCAGGACACCGGAATCGGGGTGGCACTCGATTCGATTTCTCAACTGACCGGGTATCTCGACTCTCTGGCAGACGGGACAGTCCCTAGGCCGAAAGTGGACGATGAATCCCGGGCCGCCGCGCTCGCACAGTACGACCCGATAAGAATCGCAGACGCGTACTTCCGCACGCTCGAGCAGCTCGCAGGGGGCACGATGGACGGCGCGCGGCCGCTCGACTCCAGTCAGACGCGATTATGAGATCAGCTCGCGGGTGTGGCGCGACTGCGGATCTCCCGCATTTCCGATTCCCCTGGCCGGGACCTGTGCTGCGAACGCAGCTCAATGAGTGAGCTATAGAGGCTGCTGTGCTGGGTCCTCATCACGGCCCAGGTGCGGCGGGACATATCGGGGTGAGTCCCGTCGATCGCCTTGAGCTTGGCCACGGTAATGGCAGATTCCAGTGCCTCCGCAGTCAGCGGCCATTCAAACAGCTGGACCCACTCCTCACCGACCTCCTGTCGGATACTTCGGTTTGTGGGAGTGTCCGGCACAAGCGTCGGCGTGTCGAAGGACAGCGCCAAGAGCAAGGCTCCGGAGTTGTACATGTAGCGGTACGGCAGGACGATCAAGTCCGCGTCGGCCACAATCCGGGAGAGCAACTCGTCCGGGATATGGCGGGTATCAAAACGGACGGCATCGGATTCCGCGGCCGCCTCATGTAGTTGCGCCAGGTAGTCCGGATCCAGGGACTTGCCGGCGATCAGGAGTTCGACGTCGTTCCGTCGGAGAGTCGTGAATGCTTCGATGAGGATCTCCACACCCTTGTATGGGCGCACGAGCCCGAAATAGGTGACCCGGGTGGGTGCGTCGGCAGACTTCTCGGGCGTGACGCGGTCATACCAGTCGCGGTAGGTCCCATGGAGTATGACCACGCCCTTCGAGTAATCGTTTTCCGCCGAGTCGTTGAGGAATATCTCCACCGAAACCAGTGGAAGGAAGAACCGCAGGAATAGTCGGTCGACCCTGGTCAAGCTGTCGTGGCTGTCCTGATTGTGCATCGTGACGATCACTGGCGTTCGCAAGAGATGCAAGCGGACGAGCCACAGGGCGGCAGCGGCCGCCCTGAGGGCGGTCTTCGCGACGGATGTGCCACGGACCTGATATTCAGGCCAGTGGGAGTGGAAGACGTCGTATCGGGAGAAGATCGCATTTCGCCAGGAGAAATAGCGGACGTTGAAGTCCTTGGCCGTCTCGCGCGCGACCATTACGACGTAGGGGTTCGCCGCCGCATCTGGCTCTGCGAACGAGTACATGATTGTGGGCCTCATGGTCTTCTTGCTCACTGTCAAACTCCAGGATCTTCGATTTCGGGCGCGTGCCGGGTGCTGCGGTGGAAACTCAACTCGGTGTCGAGAAGCATGCTCGGGAGGTCAGCAATTCGGGGAGAGTGCGGCCTTGATGAATGCACCCGACTGGTAGAGGTATTGTCCTGCCCACTCAACGGCGTTGAGTCGTGAGGGCGTCCCGATAACGTAAAGGTCGCCAGTGAAACAACGGCCCATTAGGAGCCTGGTCCGGCTGACATGGGCAACCCCTGTGATTACCGTGGCCGTTGTCCAGCCTCGCTTCTGCGAGATCTGCGTGAGAAGCCGGGCCTCGCCCTGGGTCGTGAACGGTTCCGGAGTCACACACGTCACGCGGAACTTCTGAGGTCTCACGCAGAGGCCCAAGCCCGTGCTGTTGTCGAACGCGCGATCGTTTACCGAGATGAGCAGTTCAGATGCCAGGCCCTTCCGCATCATTGCTGTGGCAATCGAGAGCTCAGCGGCATCGGGCGGGCCGATCACATAGACGACGTCGGACTTCGCCTCTGGATCCGAGCGTGGAAAGACGTAAATCGGAGATCCAAGGACGCCGAAGATGACGAGCGAGACCCCAACGATGCCCGTCACGCGCATTCCCATTCGCAGAATTGACATTCGCAAGGCCTCTCGTTGTACGGACTCCCTTGTCTCGGTTCCATGGATACGATCCCGGTGTTCCACTTCCGGCGGAGCGGACGCGTCATTCGGGAACTAGATAGTGGGCAACGCTAACAGGTAACTGCCGTAGCCGCTTTTCTGCAGCGGTGCCGCGAGAACGGCCAGCTGCTTGCTGTCGATCCAGCCGGCGCGCCAGGCGATTTCTTCGATGCAGCCGACCTTGAAGCCCTGGCGGTCTTCGATCACGCGCACGTATTCGGAGGCCTGCATCATGGACTTGAAGGTGCCGGTGTCGAGCCAGGCTGTGCCGCGATCGAGCACCTGCACCTGCAGCTTTCCCTGTTCCAGGTAACGCTCGTTGACGGTACTGATTTCGAGCTCGCCACGAGCGCTGGGCTCGATGGACTTAGCGATTTCGATGACCGAGTTGTCGTAGAAGTACAGTCCGGGGACCGCATAGTTGCTCTTCGGCTTGGCCGGCTTCTCCTCGATCGAGACGGCCGTCATGTTCTCGTCGAACTCCACGACACCGTAGTCGGTCGGATTGCTGACGTGATACGCGAAGATCCGAGCGCCGTCGATGTCGGTGTGGTTGCGGAGGGCGGAGCCGAGGCCCGCGCCGTGGAAGATGTTATCCCCGAGGACGAGGGCGACGCTGTCGTCGCCGATGAATTCCTCGCCGATGATGAACGCCTGGGCGAGGCCGTCCGGGGAAGGCTGCACCGCGTACTCGATGCGAACGCCGAAGCTCGATCCGTCGCCGAAGAGGGCACGGAACTGGCTGTTGTACTCCGGGGTCGTGATGATCAGAATCTCGTTGATCCCGGCCATCATCAGCGTCGACAAGAGGTAGTAGATCATGGGCTTGTCGTAGATGGGCATCAGTTGCTTGGAGATGCCCTTGGTGATCGGCCACAGGCGTGTGCCGGAGCCGCCGGCGAGGATGATTCCGCGCATCGTTAGTTTCCTTCGTTCAGTGCCGCGTAGAACGCTTTCGCGTCTGCCCAGGTCGGGAGGAGCCCGTTCGCGGCGGACTCGGCGAGCCCGGGAGCATCGGTGTCTTTCGGGGAGAGCAGGAGTTCGCCGGCCTCGGGCGGGAAGACCAGGCCGATGTCGGTGTCGAGCGGGTTGATGCCGTGTTCGCGGCCCGGGTTGAACGGGGCCGTCACGAGGTAGCTCACGGTGGCGTTGTCGGTCAGGGCGACGAAGCAGTGCCCGATGCCCTCGGCGATGTAGACGGCACGACGGTCGGTGTCATCGAGGAGGACGCTGTCCCACTGGCCGAACGTCGGCGAGCCGACGCGGATGTCAATGATGTAGTCGAGCACGGCGCCATAGGTCGCGGTGACGTACTTGGCCTGGCTCGGCGGAATGTCCGCGAAGTGGATGCCGCGCACCGATCCGCGCTTGGAGACGCTCGTATTCGCCTGAACGATCTCCAGCCGGTGTCCAATCGTCTCTTCGAGACGATCGAAGCGATACCACTCAAGAAATAACCCACGGGTGTCACCGAACTGTTTCTGAGATATTTCGTAAGAATCGGGCACTTTTAGTTCACGTAGCTGCACGAAAATCAGTGTACTGAGGCCCCTACAATTGCACACAACATCAGCGAACGGGACGGTTACAGCCATATGAAGATCCTCGTTACCGGTGGCGCCGGTTTCATCGGCTCCAACTTTGTTCGTCGCACCATCGAAGACGCCTACCCGGGTCTGGAAGGGGCCGAGGTCGTCGTCCTGGACGCTCTGACGTATTCGGGCAACCCGGCCAACCTTGCGCCGATCGCCGATTCCCCCCGGTACTCGTTCGTGCACGGCGACATCCGCGACGCGGCGTTGCTCGACACGATCTTCCCGTCCCTGGACGCCGTCGTGCATTTCGCGGCCGAGTCGCACGTGGACCGGTCGGTGCGGGACGCTTCCATTTTTGTTGAGACCAACGTTCTCGGCACCCAGCAGCTCCTCGACGCCGCACTCCGCCATAATCTGGCCCGGTTCGTGCACGTGTCCACGGACGAGGTCTACGGGTCGATCGCGGAGGGCTCCTGGAACGAGGAGCGCGCCCTGGAACCCAACTCCCCGTATTCCGCGTCCAAGGCCGGCAGTGACCTGCTCGCCCGCTCGTATCACCGCACGCACGGGTTGAATGTGTCGATCACGCGCTGCTCGAACAACTACGGCCCGTATCACTTCCCCGAGAAGGTCATCCCGTTGTTCGTGACGAACCTCATCGATGACAAGCACGTCCCGCTGTATGGGGCGGGCAACAACATCCGGGACTGGTTGCACGTGGACGACCACACCCGCGCGATCGCGATGGTCCTCGTCGGCGGTCGCGCCGGCGAGATCTACAACATCGGCGGCGGCACCGAACTAACCAACCTGGAGCTGACCCAGCTGCTGCTGGACTCCACCGGCAAGGACTGGTCCTACGTGGACCGCGTCGCTGACCGTCTCGGCCATGACCTGCGCTACTCGGTGGACATCACCAAGATCCAGGCCGAACTCGGCTACGCCCCGCAGGTTCCCTTCGAGAAGGGCCTCGCCGACGTCGTGCAGTGGTACCGCGACAACCGCGACTGGTGGGAACCCCTCAAGGCCCGCGCGGCACTGAGCTCATGACCCGGTACCTGATCGGCCAGGTCATCTGGAACGTTGACCTCGCGAGCCAGATCGTCGCCCTGCTCGATGCGCACGCGCCCGCTGGGATCTACCACGGCACCTAGTCCGGTATCGTCAGCTGGTTCGGCTTCGCACAGCCCGTCCTCGCCGCCAACGGCCTCGACCCGCCCGGGGCCTCCCAACCGATGGCGCCTCCTTCGTGCGCCCCCGCACCCCGCCCCGCCTACTCCGTACTCGGCCACAACGTCTGGGCTAACACCGGACTCACCCTCATGCGCGACTGGGACGACGCCCGCACCCAGGCCGTGGCCGAACGAGCCCTCGAACCGATAGGTTAGGGCAGCGCGTTCTGCTTCAGACGAATCTGTCGAGAAGAGATTGGATCGGTGCGCCTTGAGCCATCGTAGGGTCGCCGACGTTGAGCGTCGCATGTCGCGGAGCAACCATGAACGTCGAACGAAATAAGGGAAGTCTGCAATAGTGACATCTGAAAACGAGGGACTCGGGCGGTTCGCCGCACGAGGTGCGCTTTCAACGGTCGCGGGGCAAGTCATTCGTCTTGCCGTGCAGCTGGTCGGCGTTGTGATTCTGGCCAGATTGCTCGGCCCAACGGATTATGGGCTCATCGCCATGGTCGTTGCTATCGTCGGCGTCGGTGAAGTGCTCCGAGACTTCGGCCTCTCGTCCGCTGTCATGCGGGCTGAATCCTTGTCTGTCACTCAGCGCAACAACCTATTCTGGATCAATACCCTCATCGGAGCGGTTCTCACCATCGCCATCATTCTGTTGAGCAATCCCATCGCCGATCTCTACGGACAGCCTGAACTCGTCGGAATCTGTATCGCCATTTCCTTCACATTCCTACTGAATGGAATGGCAACGCAGTATCGTGCAGGTCTCGCTAGGAATCTCAAATTCGGGTACCTCGCCCTGGTTGAAACGGCGGCCCCGGTGTTGGGCTTGGTCGTCAGTGTCGCTCTCGCCTTTACAGGATTCGGATACTGGGCCCTCGTTTGGCAGCAGCTCGTCCTTGCCTCGACGGGGCTTATCCTCGCTGCATTCTTAGGCCGCTGGCTGCCTGGTCCATACTCAAGGAGAGCGGAGATGGGCTCTTTCTTTCGGTTCGGAGCAAATCTCGCCGCCACCCAGATCTTGAACTATGCAAGCGCCAACATCGACTCAATCGTTGTCGGATACAGTTTTGGATCGACTGTGTTGGGGTTCTACAATCGTGCCTTCCAGCTGATCAGCCTTCCTCTGAGCCAATTCAATGCGCCTGCGACAAAGGTGGCCGTTCCGATATTGTCGCGAATCAGAGATGATAGTCCACGCCTGGCTTCCTTCTTGATCCAAGGGCAGTCCGTCCTCCTGCATGTTGTGGCCGCGACCTTTGCCTTCACAACGGCACAAGCGTCTGGCCTGATAGACGTCGCCCTCGGCCCTCAATGGTCCGCCTCGGTCCCCCTCTTTCAGATCCTGGCGGTCGGCGGAGTCGCTCAATCTGCGGGATACGTTGTTTATTGGATATTTCTTGTTCGCGGACATACCGGGTCACTCTTGCGCCAGGAGCTAGCTACTCGACCAATAATGATCACGTTCATCATCGTCGGCTCGCTGTGGGGAACAGCAGGTGTCGCCGCCGGCTACGCCATGGGCCAAATTTTGGCATGGCCATTCGGGCTGTGGTGGGTGAGGAAATATTCAGTTCCGGCCCTCGCCTTGTTCGGTAATGGACTGCGAATATGCGCATACTATGCAATTGCAGGACTACTGTCTTTCTTCGTCAGCCATGCCCTGTCTCTAAATTCGATCGGGCAGTTGCTCGTGGGTGCGAGCACATTCTCTTTGGCGTTGGTACTTCTTGGTATCGCAAGCCGACGGTATCGTGCTGACGTGGCGCTATTCGCGAAGGTCGTCAGGTTGACCCGACGGTGAGGCGTTTCATGAAATGCCGATTCGTTGTCGGTGGACGGGCTCGACCGTCTCAGCGATATTTTCGAGGTCTCGTCGGGCCTGACAGAAGCACAGGAATGGGAGAACGAGGAAGACCACAATTTTTCGGGGGAGAGCGAGATCTGCATCCAAGGGCAAGTCCCATCCCGGACGAAGGCTGGTGGCAAATCCAATAGCCAAACTGACGGGGCTCCAAATTGCTTCGATCGCCATGAACGCGACCCTCAACGTGCGGGAGAGGGGCTGCTGTCGTTTTGGTTGACGCCTCACTCGTGGGATTTCGGTGGGGTGAAGCTATGCATAGCGACAGTGGTGGTGACGTCGGGATACGGCGTGTCGTTGTAGCGCTGAGTATTCTTCCTCTTGACCGCGAGATGACCACGCACTTATTCGGTGATCGCCGTCGACGCAACGAAATGTTCACCCGATCGAAACACTCGAACTGGAGATAGGCTGTGAATGTCACCTAAAGTGGGGGTAGCCTCACTCGAGGTCAGCCAGTGTCGGCGACAAATTAATTGATCCACAGCAGGGATACCACTATGGCAAAAAAAACCCTCGCGGTGATTGCACTCGCAGTCCTCGCCGTTTTCGCAGTCCCGGCAGCAGCTAACGCTGCCGGCTACGTTCCGGACGGCCAGATCGTCGTCTCGGGCACCCCGGCCCCCGGCGCGACGGTAGTCGTCGACTTCACCGGCGGATCCTTCACCCCCGGCGAAGACGTCTCCTTCTCTTGCACCGGTTCCGGACTCGCCACCCTTTCCGTCCTAAAGGCCGGCACCGCCACCCTCGTCAAGTCCTCCACGTCGGCTGGCGCAGCCAGCGTCAACGTCGTGCTCCCCGCCGGAGCCACCGGGTCTTACACCACTACCGCGACCGGCCTTACCTCGGGTACCGTCGGCACCGCGACCATCACGGTCGTGGCCGCTGATTCAGGCACGACCGCTTCCGGCACTGGTGGTGGCCTCGCCGGCACCGGTTACAACACCCCGGTTCTGCTCATCTGGGCGGCGGCCGGCGCGCTTCTCCTCGGTATCGCCCTCGTGGTCGTGCTGAGCTTCGTTCGTCGTCGTCGCGTAACCGCGTAGCGGATACCCTAGGCAACTTCTACCGACACTGTGTGAAGTTGATCGCCACGAAGTGAAACCCCCAGGAAAGGCCCCGGACATCGTCCGGGGCCTTTCTTAACGCGGGTGACAGGTGTCCTGTCTTCCGCAACGCCCGACGTCAGTTCTTTGTCACGGGTATCGCCGCCGCTAGGCTTTTTCTATGGAGTTGCACGCATGAAGATTTCCGTCATCGGTTGTGGGTACCTGGGAGCCGTACACGCGGCCGCGATGGTCGAGCTGGGGCACGAGGTCGTCGGTATCGACGTCGATGCGAAGAAGATTGCCCAACTCGCCGTCGGTCTGCCTCCGTTCTTCGAACCGGGACTTCCGGAAATCCTGACCTCGGCAATGGCCACGGGACGACTTCGATTCAGCACCGACATTGCCGAGGTCGCAGGCGCCCGTGTGCACTTCGTCGCCGTCGGCACCCCTCAGAAGCCCGGTAGCTACGCAGCAGACCTGACCTACGTCGACGCCGCCGTTCAGGCGCTCCTCCCGCACCTCAGCGCCGGAGACCTCGTCGTGGGCAAGAGCACCGTCCCCGTCGGAACCGCCAGCCGTCTCGCGGGCATCGTGGAGGCCTCCGGCACCGGGGCGACCCTCGCCTGGAACCCCGAGTTCCTGCGTGAAGGCTTCGCCGTGAAAGACACCATCAGCCCCGATCGTCTGGTCTACGGCGTTGCCGCTGGAGAGCCCGGCGAACATGCCACCGCGCTGCTCAACGAGATCTACGCCACGGCACTCGCCGCCGACACCCCCCTCGTGGTTACCGACTTCGCCACGGCGGAACTCGTCAAGGTCGCAGCCAACGCGTTCCTCGCCACGAAAATCAGCTTCATCAACGCCATGGCCGAGATCGCCGAGGTCACCGGTGCTGACGTGACCCAGCTTGCCGACGCGATCGGCTACGACAACCGCATCGGCCGCCGCTTCCTGGGCGCCGGCGTCGGCTTCGGCGGCGGCTGCCTTCCGAAGGACATCCGCGCGTTCACAGCCCGGGCCGAAGAACTCGGTCGCGGCGAGTCCGTCGCATTCCTCAAGGAGGTCGACGCGATCAACCTGCGTCGACGTCAGCGTGCGATCGACCTCACCGTGTCGGCACTCGGCGGCAGCGCCTACAACGCCAAGGTGGCCGTGCTCGGCCTCAGCTTCAAGCCGCACTCCGACGATGTGCGCGACTCGCCCGCACTCGACGTCGCCGTGCAACTGCACGGTCTCGGCGCCAACGTTGTTGCGACTGACCCGCAGGGCATCGAGAACTCGCGGGCGCGGCACCCGCAACTGACCTACTCGACGGACCTGGAGGAGACATTGCGGGGCGCGGACGCTGTCGTGCTCGTGACCGAGTGGCCTGAATTTCGGCACCTCGACCCGGTGTGGGTCGGCGGACTGGTCAAGAACAAGATCGTCATCGATGGACGCAACTCCTTCGACGCCGGCGCGTGGCGGGCCGCCGGCTGGACATACCATGGACTGGGCCGTCCCTAACTGAACCGGCTGCGGACTCCAGAGATTTAAGTAAGGAACACAGCACACTCATGACGACTCTTCCGCGCCTGGTGGCCTTCGACCTGGATGACACTCTTGCCGCCTCTAAGTCCCCGATCGACCCGCGTATGGCGGACCTGATGGTGCGCCTGCTCGGTGTTGTGGAGGTCTGCGTGATCTCCGGTGGCCAGATCGGCCAGTTCCACATGCAGCTGATCGACAAACTTATCGATGTCGACAATGCGGCGCTGGCCCGCCTCCACCTGATGCCCACCTGCGGCACGCAGTACTTCCTGCACCAGGCGGGCGGCTGGACACAGATTTACGCGGAGTACCTCTCGGATGACCAGAAGTCGCGCGCACTCGTGGCCGTGGAGACCACGGCCCGGGAACTCGGCTACTGGGAAAGTGACACCTGGGGACCGATCCTGGAGGACCGCGGGTCACAGATCACGTTCTCCGCGCTCGGACAGGCCGCTCCGGTGGCCTCCAAGGTCGCGTGGGACCCGACAGGGAGCAAGAAGAACGCTCTGCGTGAAGCCGTGCAGGTACTGCTGCCCGACCTCGAGGTCCGGTCCGGAGGCTCGACCTCGGTCGACATCACCCGACAGGGGATCGACAAGGCCTACGGCATGAAGAAGCTCGCTCAGCTAACCGGCGTACCTCTCGATGACATGCTCTTCGTGGGCGACCGGCTCGACGAGAACGGCAACGACTACCCGGTGCTTGCGCTCGGGGTCGAGTGCTTCGCTGTTGAGGGCTGGGAAGACACTGCCGCGTTCCTGGAGACGTTGATCCCCAAGCTCGCCGCCGCATCCGTCTGACGAGTCGTCAGCCTCAGTTGAGCGGGAAGTCCAGGGTACTCAGCGTGAACTTGTGCTCGAGCTTCCGCCATTTCGCCAGCACGAGGGTGGCCCCGTCGACGCGGAGGTCTTGGACGAGCCCGATCGTGAATACAGCGCGCTTCATCGAAGTATTCCAACCCTGCATGGGGTGGTAGACCGAGACGATCTTCGGCACGGCCTTCAGGTTGTCGAACTTGTCGAGGACAAACGGGTGGATCGATTTTAGGTCGACCTGCCAGGCGGCAGGTAATGAGTCGGGGGAGGGTGGCGGCGATTCGGGGCGCGGTGACGACATTGTGAATCCTCTGGTGACGACTGGCGAAGTCCGGGCGGAATCGTTGGTGCACTCTGGCCAGAATACGGCCGCAGAAGTACGAACTTGCTGAACTTTTACAAAGCGCAATGTGCGGGAAATGAACTCGTCACGTACTGCCAGTGTACCCACAAGAGGGGGCACGGAACCAAGTGGTTCGGTGCCCCCTCGGCGTGCTGTGGGCTTTCGCTACTCGAGGGTCGCGGCGAACTCCTGCAGCCAGGCGCGCAGGTCCGGGCCGAGGTCGGGGCGGTCGACCGCGAGCTGCACGATGGCCTTGATATAGTCGAGCCGGTCGCCGGTGTCGTAGCGGCGGCCGCGGAAGATGACGCCGTAGACGCCGCCGGTGAACTGCGGGTTGACCGCCATCACCTGCAGGGCGTCGGTGAGCTGGATCTCGTTGCCCTTGCCTGGCTTGGTGTTTTGCAACACCTCGAAGATCTCGGGGCGGAGCACGTAGCGACCGATGATGGCCAGGTTCGACGGGGCATCCGCTGCGGAGGGCTTCTCGACCAGGCCCGTCACCTTCACCACGTCGGGGTCGTCCGTGGTCTCGACGGCGGCGCAACCGTAGAGGTGGATAGCCTCCGGCTCGACCTCCATCAGGGCGACGATCGTGGCGTTGCGCTTGCCCTGCTCGGTGAGCATCTTGGAGAGCAACACGTCGCGGTCGTCGATGATGTCGTCGCCGAGGAGAACGGCGAAGGGCTCGTGGCCGATGTGCATCTTTGCACGCAATACGGCGTGGCCGAGGCCGAGCGGGTCGCCCTGGCGCACGTAGTGCACGTCGGCGAGTCCGGTGGCGAAACGCACCTTGGCGAGGCGGTCCTGGTCGCCCTTCTTCTCGAGGAGGTCTTCGAGCTCGGTCATCCGGTCGAAATGGTTCTCCAGCGCGTTCTTGTTGCGGCCCGTGATCATGAGCACGTCGGTGAGGCCGGCGGCGACGGCTTCCTCCACGACGTACTGGATTGCCGGCTTGTCCACGACCGGGAGCATCTCCTTGGGCATGGCCTTCGTGGCGGGCAGGAAGCGCGTACCCAACCCGGCGGCGGGGATGACGGCTTTGGTTATCTTCGTGGTCATGCCACTCAGGGTATTGAAGAAAGGTTACGGCGTCATTACGCGGTGATAGACGGCGTGTCGCCCCCCGTTTACGGGTGTTTTTGAGACTTCAGCCCCCGGGACAGGGCTTGCGGCGCGAGCTATATTGTTTGCACCTGAAACGCACCGTTCTTGCACCGCGACTGCTGGAGGCCCACCGTGTCGAACCCGAATCGAGAATCGTGACGGAGGCGGCCGCTGTACGCCAGCCGTCGGGGGTCTGGCGAATCACATCCATCCTGCTCGTCCTCCTCCTCGCTGCGGGTGCCGGTGTTGCGAGCATCGGGTCCATCGTGGGGCGACTCTTCGACCTCGAGCTCCCCACGCTGTCCCACCCGTTTCCGGCGGAGGCCGCACGACCGCCGGTGTCGACCGGGCTCGCCGCGGGGGCACAGAACATCCTGCTGCTGGGCTCGGACACCTGGGACCAAGTCAACGGTTCGCTCGTGAACATCAGTAAGCAGCGCTCGGACACCATCATGGTTGTACACATTCCGGCGGACCGGCACCACGTCTACGTGATGTCGATCCTGCGGGACAGCTGGCTCGACCTGCCCGGCTTCGGCTCGGACAAGATCAACGCGGCGCTCTCCTATGGGGGCGTTCCACTCGCCGTGCAAACGATCGAGGGACTCATCGGCACCCGCATCGACCACGTCGCACTCGTGGACTACGCCGGGTACAAGGGGCTCACTGACGCGCTCGGCGGGGTGGACATCCTGAACCCGGTCGGGTTCCAGTCCTCCGCGAGCGACCACTACTACCCGTCGGGGATGCAGCACCTCACCGGCGACGAGACCCTCGCCTTCGCGCGCGAGTGGCGGGCGTTCCCCGACGGGGACTTTCAGCGGGTGCGCAACTAGCAGCTCGTGATGCGGGCCACGCTCACGAAGGCGATGCAGCCGGAGACCCTCGTCGACCCCGGCAAGGTGTCCGCCCTGCTCAGCGCGGTTCGTCCATACATTGCCGTGGACGAAGGCCTCAACGTGGACTACCTGACCGGGCTCGCGGGCTCGCTCGCCAGCATCCGCTCGACGGACTTCACATTCGTCACGGCGCCGACGAAGGGGATCGCGGTCACCAGTGACGGCCAGTCGATCGTGAACCTCGACCTGGCGAAGCTCGCGACGGTGCAGCACGCGTTCCAGACCGACACTCTCGACACGTTCGAGCCGGAGTACCAGACCATGCAGACGGTGCCGGCGCCGTAGATCTTGTGGCGGCAGTCGAACGGCGTGGCGTGGGCGTCGGGCCGGTCGCGTGGGGGTGGACCTACTCCGCGGGGAGGTGACACTGCGGGGCTGGCTCCTCAAGCCAGGTTGTGCCTACGATGATCGCATGTTCATTCTGTTGTGCCCGAACTGCGACAGTCCTGTCGTGCGCGGGCCGTATGCTGTTTTGGCGGAGTTTGGCTTGCGGTACTGGGTGGATCGGTGCCCGCGAGAGGGCTGCGGGTGGGAAAACTCGGGGATGGACCTGATCTGAGGCGAGGTCGCCACCACAGGGGTCTCGGCCGCACCCCGATTCGTGAGGCCCTCCGCCGCCTGCACGAGGCCGGGTTGGTGGGCCTCATGCCCCATCGACCTTGATACTGATGAGGGACCGGGGAACGGTGCACGCCGGCCTCGGACGGAGCTAGTAGACGTCGTCCCAGTGGTCCTCGAACGCCCAGTCGGCACTCGTTGACGCCACTGCGCGTGTGGTGGTGATTGCGGTGTCGAGCTCGGAAGCGAGGACGTCGATTCGATCGCGCAGGACCGCCACTGCGCTGCGCGTGTCGCGTTCGGCACCGAGGCCGTCCTCCGGAATGCTGATGAGTTCGCTGCCGGGGGCGACGAGAAGGTTGACGAGTATTTCGCTGCCGTCTTGGGTGAATGAGGGCACCACAAGCAGTTCCGAATTGTGACCGTAGGTGAGCAGTGCTGTCAGCTCCAGCACCGCGTCGGCAACGGCATCCGTGGTGAGGAACGTCATGCCGCAGAACGACATTCTTTTCATGATTCCCCTGACCTGCGCAGCGCCGAGGCAGCCCGACTCACAAGGAAAATGCTAAGCCATTCCCGGGCCGACGGCCAGTAAGATTTTTCGGTTCACCCTCCTCACTGTCGGTGCCGAAATTGCCCTGCGTTCTCGGCCGAGGTTCCTCGAGTCGTTGAGCTAGACATCCGCCGTGCGGGTGCGCGGGCGGGCGATCTCAGCGAGGATCAGCAGCACGAGGCCGAGGAGGACGCCGACCACGGCCCCGCTCGTGTTGGCGATGACGTCGTTGAGGGTCGCGAAGCGGCTTGAGAGGAAGAGCAGCTGGCAGAGTTCGATCGTGCAGCTCGCGGCGAACCCAACGAGTATCGCCCACCACCAGCGCCGGGCGCCGGCGAGCACCACGATGAACACCCCGACCGGGATGAAGAGCACGATGTTCGCGCCGAACTCGACAGTGCTGTAGCGGAACCAGCCCGGGGCGCCGTGCTGGTGCAGCCAGTTGATGAGGTGCAGCAGCGGGCCGTCGATGTTGCGGTCGACGGGAACCGGCCAGAACGCGATCAGGGCGAGGGCGACCACATAGACGACGGCGAGGGCGATCACCCAGCGGCGCAGCAGCGGATGCCGGTGCCCGGCCCCCGCGGGGACGGGTCGTCCCTGACGTTCAGCGATCGTGTCGAACACCACAGCACCTCCCCGGAACAGAGCGGGTGAGCGACCGGTCCGACGGCGTCGGGTTGTGGACCACGTCACCATCGATCCGTCCACTGTATGCCTCCCGGCTGGTCGCCCGCTGGAGTCCGCGCGAACCAATTCGACGGAGTTTGTGGATTCTCGGCACGTGGGACGGCGGTTGAACCGGTTCAGAACGGAAAAAGTCCGTCGAATCGGTGAGGTACCGGGGTGTCGCTGGGTGCGCGCTGGCGCGGCGGCGCTAGCAGGAGAGGGCGCCGGCGCCATGGTAGAACGCCGAAGCGTCGACGGAGTGCAGCGCGACGACGTGCGGCACGCCGGCCCTGGCCCCGGGCGCGAGGTCAGCGGGACTGAAGCTGTAGGGCTGTCGGGAGTCGAGCATCCATTGGGTGTGCGGATGCTGCGGGGACTCGAACAACTCGTCGACCGAGCCCTGTTCGACGATGCGCCCGGTCTCCAGAACCGCAATGTGCTCGCAGCACTCGGCGGCGACGCCGAGGTCGTCGGTGACGAGGATGAGCGCGAACTGGTGCTTGCTCTGCAGGGCGCGTACGAGGCGGAGCAGGTCGGCTAGGGGGCGGGCGTGCGCGGGGCCGGCGGGGATCTCCGCGATGAGGAGCTCGGGGTCGAGGGACAGCGCCGCGGCGACCGCGACCCTCTGCACGACGACGGGGGAGAGATCGCCCGGGTAGGACAGGGCCACGACCTCGGGGTTGTACAGGCCGACGCGGTCGAGGGCTTTGAGGGCGAGCTTGCGGGCGGCGGGCCGGTCGAGGCGCCGGCGGAGCGGGGACGAGAGTTGGCTGAGGATGGTGCGGGTGGGGTCGAGGGAGCCCAACAGGTCGGGGGGAAGGTATCCAATGTTCGCGCCGAGCAGGCGCGCCTGGGCGCGGCGGTTCAGGCCGACGAGCTCCTGGCCGTTGAACAGGATCGACCCGTTCGTCACGGCCTTGGTCGAGGGCAGCAGGCCGGCGATGGCGAGCGCTGTAGCAGTCATGCCGCTGCCGGACTCTCGACGAGCGCGAGCGACTCGCCCTGCATCAGGGTGAGCGCCACGCGGGACACCTCTGGTTCACCGGGCGTTCCGGCGCCGTCGCGTGTGCCCTGACGAGTGTTGGCCACGGTGAGTCCGCGCACATCGAGCAGTGACATGGCCCGGAACGCATGGGAGGGCATGGGGTCCTGGTCGGCGCGCTCGCGCTCCGTAGCGGTGGACTTGGTTCCGGCATCCTTGACGGTGTGGTCACGTAAGTGGTTCATGGCCGGCCCTATCGTGTTGCAGTGGGTGCTTTACTGTATCCAATCGTCACCAGCTGCAACCGGTTCTAGAGAGATTCTCAGGAAGGGTATAACTCCTGCAAATTTTCCCCAAACAGGCCAAAGCGCCCATTGTGCGGGGTCTGGCGGGAATTTGCAGGAGTTATGCACCGGCGGGGTGCGCAAAACAGGGAATCTCGCACGTTCAAACGTTGTTTGAAGAGAAGATGAAAACTTTGCCGATCAGCGTGCTCGACCTGGCCAGCCGTCCCGCGGGCGGCACCAACGCGGAGGCCGTGGCCGGCAGCATCCGCCTGGCGCAGCGTGCCGAGGAGCTCGGCTACGACCGTTTCTGGGTGGCCGAGCACCACAACATGCCGGCGATCGCCTCGAGTGCGCCGTCCGTGCTGATCGCGGGGATCGCGGCGCGGACGACGCGGATCCGGGTGGGGTCCGGCGGCGTGATGCTGCCCAACCATGCCCCGCTCGTCGTCGCCGAGCAATTCGGCACCCTGCGCGCGCTCTACGGCGACCGGATCGACCTCGGCATCGGGCGGGCGCCCGGCACCGATGGAGCGACCGCGCTCGCCCTGCGCCGGAGCGAATCGGGGTTGGGCGTCGACGACTTCCCGCAGCAGCTCGTGGACCTGATCGGGTTCTTCCACGGCGGCATGGCGGCGAACAACCCGCTGCGCGGCATCACGGCTTACCCGGGGCTCGGCGACGCCCCGGAGATGTGGCTGCTCGGCTCGAGCGGGTTCAGCGCGCAGCTCGCCGGGGCGCTCGGGCTGCCGTTCACGTTCGCGCACCACTTCGCGGGCGAGCACACCGAGGAAGCCCTCGACCTGTACCGGGCGCACTTTGAACCGAGCGCGTTCCTGGCCGCCCCGCACGCGATGATCGCGGTCGGGCTGATCAGCGACGACGACCCCGAGGCGGTGCGCCGGGAGTCGCTGCCCGGGCTGATCACGTTCCTGCGGATGCGGCAGGGCAAAAAGCCCGCCCCGGTGTCGCTCGAGGAGGCACTCGCCTACCGCTTCAGCGAATACGAGCTCTCGTTCGTCGCGTCCCGGAACCGCCGCCAGGCCGTGGGCACCCCGGCCGAGGTGGATGCCCGGCTCACGGCGCTCCTCGATGCCACCGGGGCCGACGAGCTCATGCTCAGTGCGCAGTCCGCGACACTTGCCGGGCGCATCCGCTCGGTCGAGATCGCGGCGAGCCTGCGTGCGGACCCCGCGGAGCCCGCCGCGGCATAATACCCCTGTTCGGGGAAGAAACTGAGGGGTAGTCACGTCCCGCTGACCGGGATTTACTGACTGGGCCGCCCCCACCCGAACAGGGGCGGCACGGGCAGGTTGCTATGGACGCGCCACAACACCGGTCGTGGTTCCGCCGAACGGTCGGCGGGTGCGCCCGCGTCGTCGGGGCCGTGAGCCTCGTGCTCGTCGCGGCGACGCCCACGTTCGGCGCCGCCCGCATCACAGCGGATGCCCCCGCGCCCGACCCTGCCTCCGCGTCCGCCGCTGTCGCGCCCGGCTCCGGCACCGGCTCGGTCACTGGCTTCGCGCCGTCGTCGGCCGCCGGGGTCCGTGGGACAACCTCCGCCTCGCCCGCCGAATCCTCCTCCGGCTCCTCCGGCTCCTCCGGCTCCTCCGGCTCCTCCGGCTCGTCGGTCTCGTCGGTCGGCGCCGTCGGGTCCGGCCGGTACGCGAACCTGCAACGGACACCTTTCCGGTCGAGAGTGACCTTTGTGCCGGTCACCCTCGACCGGAAAAGTGCTTCTCGCGGTCTCATCGACTGGCAATCTCCGCGGCCGGGGTTCGCCGGGGCGGTGGCCCGGCTCGCGTTCGGCGCCACGCAGTCCGCCGCCGCGCACACGGAACGGATCGCGGAAGCCGCGCGCATCGCCGAGGTCGCCCGCGTCGCGGAAGTTGCCCGGGTCGTCGAGGTTGCCCGCGTCGCGGAAGTTGCCCGGGTCGTCGAGGTCGCCCGTGTCGCGGAAGTTGCCCGGGTTGCGGAGGAGGCACGGGCCACGGAAGCGGCGGCCGTTGCTGCGGAGGCGGCCCGGGTCGCCGCGGCCGCGCATGCCGTTGCGGAAGCGGAAGCGGCAGCATCCGCCGCCGCGCAGGGCGTACCTACCTACACGAAGTACGTTTGGACGAGTGGCTGGCAGGCGGAGATCGACCGCTGCCAGGGCGCCGTCGACCTCAGCGGCAACTACGGAGTCGCGGTGATCGCCGAGCACTGGTCGTGCGGCGGGTCGCACTTCCCGGTGGGCGGCACGCTCATCGCGCTGACCGGGGTGCGGTCGGGCACCTACCGGGTCGGCGCGGTCGTCGCGATCCTCAACGCGAACACCGAACGCACCGACGCCATCCCGCGCGGCTACGACCTGCTGTACCAAACCTGCATCAACGGCTCGAACGCGACCATGTCGTTCACCGAGCTCACCCGGGTCGGCTGACTCGCGGCATCCGCTTGCTGCAGCGCTGCTCATTTCGACGAGCAGCGCCCGTTCTCCCTCATGCCCGCGCCGGTTTCGGCAGGCTGCGCCCGAATCGGCGGTAGCGGCTTGCGGAAACCGGCGCGGTGGCGAGAGCGGATGCGCGCACTCATGTCGCGAGGGATGTCGTCCGGGCCGACCGTGGGCATCCACACCCGTGCATCCGCGCCAGTTTCGGCGAGCAGCGCCCGTTCTCCTTCACGCCCGCGCCGGTTTCGGCAAGCCGCGCCCGTTTTCCCTCACGCCCGCGCCGGTTTCGGCGAGCCGCTCCCGTTCTCCCTCATGCCCGCGCCGGTTTCGGCAGGCTGCGCCCGTTTTCCCTCATGCCCGCGCCGGTTTCGGCGAGCAGTGCCCGTTCTCCTTCACGCCCGCGCCGGTTTCGGCAAGCCGCTCCCGAAACGGCGGTAGCGGCTTGCGAAAACCGGCGCAGACGCGACGAGCGGATGCCGCGGGCTAGAAGTGCGCGTCGACCCGCTTCGGCAGCACGAAGACGAGCAGCAGCGCCAGCACGCTGAACGCGGCGCTGACGGCCATCGCATCCGTCGCGGCGGTCGTGAATGCGGATGCCAGGGCGTCCTTCCCCGGCCCGGTGACGACGAGGTTGCCGAAGAGCACGCTGCCGATCACGGCGATGCCGACGGCGGCGCCGACCCGCTGCATCACGCCGACGACACCGCTCGCGGCACCGGCCTCTGCGCGGTCGACGGTCGCGACGATGAACTGCGCGTTCGGGGCGATGAAGAACCCACTGCCGAGGCCCGCGATGAGCAGCGGCGGAAGCAGCTCCCAGTTGGTGATCGACGGGCCGATCAGGAGCAGGGCGAGATAGATCCAGATCAGGCCGGTCGTGACGAGGGTCACGCCGATCACGAGCACCGTGCGGCCGAGGCGCTGCGCCAGCCGGTTGCTCTGCGAGGCGGCGACGATGTTGCCGATCGCGAACGGGATCGAGACGAGCCCGGACTCGAGGGCGGTGTGGCCGAGCCCGGCCTGCCAGAGGATCGAGATCGTGAAGAAGATGCTCGTGAACGCCGCGAAGTAGACGAGCGCGAGCACGACTCCGCCGGAGAAGGCGGGGTGCGAGAACAGGTGCGGCGGCACGAGCGGGCTCTTACCGCGGCGGGTGTAGTTGACTTCCCAGGCCCCGAACAAGACGAGGAGCAGCGCGCCGGCGGCGAGGGTGAGGTAGGTCCAGAGCGGCCAGCCCTGGTCCTGGCCCTCGATGAGTGGCACGAGCAGGGCGACGAGGCCCCCGGAGAGCAGCACGAGCCCGACGAAGTCGATGCCCGAGCTCGGCTTGTTCGGGTCGCGCTCGGCGCCGGCGGGGAGCATGAACACGGCGGCGATGAGCGCCGCGACGCCGATCGGGAGGTTGACCCAGAACACCAGGCGCCAACCGTTCTCGTCGCCGAACGCCTGGATGATCAGGCCGCCGAGGATCGGGCCGAGCGCGGTGGAGACACCGATGACCGAGCCCATGATCGCGAACGCCTTGCCGCGCGCCATCGGCGGGAACACGAGCTGGATCACAGCGGTGACCGCGGGCACGAAGATACCGCCGGCGAGGCCCTGCACGACGCGGGCGATGATCATCTGCAGGTCGTTCTGCGCGAGGCCGCAAGCGAGGCTCGCGATGGTGAAGAGCGCGAGTCCGGTGAAGAAGACCCATTTGTGGCCGATCCGATCGCCGAGCCGCCCGGCGGGAATGAGCGCGAGGCCGAACGCGAGCGCGTACCCGGAGATGATCCAGGACAGCGTCGCCTCTGAGGCGTTCAGGCTCTCACGGATGGTCGGCAGGGCGACGTTCACAATCGTGGTGTCGAGCAGCGCCATGAACATGCCGGCGAGCAGCACGATCAGGGCCTGCCACGCGTGGCGGGGGATCACGACGGGCGGTCGGGTGCCGGGCGTGCCGGTGCCGGAGCCGGCCCCGGTGGTGGTCGGAGCGTTGGTGTCTGACATGGTCAGTCGGCCTTTCGGGCTAGTTCGTCCGCGACGATGTCGGGGAGGACGGTGACGAGGTGTTCGTGCCAGGTGATCTCGGCGCGCAGGCGGGCTGCCTTGTGCTGCATGACGAAACTTTCACTGGCGGTGAGATAGGGGAGGGCGCGCGCCGTGGTGGCCTCGGAATCGGTGAGCATGGCGCGGAGGGCGAGCAGGCGTGCCTCGATGGTCAAGGGGAGCTCGTCGAGGCGGTCGGGGTCGAGCCGGGTCATCGCGAGGTCGAACGGATCGGGCTTGAGCACGATCGTGCGTAACCCCTCGAGCCGGAGCGCGGCGAGGTCCTGGCGCCCGGCATCCGAAATCTCGTAGACCTGCCTCTCGGGGTAGTGGCCCTCGCGCTCGACGCGGGCCACGACGATCAGCGCCTCGGTCACGAGCCGCTTGATCGCGCCGTACACCGCGCCGACGGAGATGTCCGTCCACATGTGCACGTGCTCCTCCTCGGCGAGCAGGCGGAGCTGGTGGCCGTGCATCGGCCCGCGCTCGGCGAGGGAGCCGAGAATGAACAGGCGAATCGATGACATGCGCCTACTCTCGCACGAGTAGTCATGCGAGTCAAGGCCGAGAGTGAGCGTACCTCCCGAGCGGATGCCCACCCTGCCCACAGCAGAAAACCCCCACTCTCGCGAGTGGGGGTTTTCTGCTTCTGTGTGTTGCTGTCGGGGTAACAGGATTTGAACCTGCGACCTCGTCGTCCCGAACGACGCGCGCTACCAAGCTGCGCCATACCCCGATGGCTCGTAAGCCTTGTCAAGTATAACCCCATGTACACGGATGCTCGGTGCAGCCCCCGAACGGAGCCCGCGCAGGCCGCCACGCGGCATCCGCCCTCGCCACCGCGCCGGTTTGCGCAGGCCGCCACCGCCGTTTCGGGCGCGGCCTGCCGAAACCGGCGCGGGCGCGCGCTACGCCGAGGCGGTCAGGGTCAGCAGGGTCGCCTCTGGCGGGCAGGCAAAGCGCACCGGGGCGTAGATCGAGGTGCCGAGGCCGGCCGAGACGTTGAGGTAAGCGCTGCGGAGTCCGGATCCCCAGAGGCTGAGCCCCTTGACCTGCGAACGCGGAATGTCGCAGTTTGTGACGAGGGCGCCGAAGCCGGGCACGCAGACCTGGCCGCCGTGGGTGTGCCCCGCGAGGATCAGCTGCGCGCCGTGGTTCACGAACGAGGTGAGCACCCGGCGGTACGGTGCGTGCGCGACGCCGATCGTGACCGTCGGCCGTGGCTCGCGGTGCTCCGCGGAGTCCGGCCAGATCTCGTCGCCGAGCGGGTCGTCGCCGCGAAGGTCGTCGACGGCCCGGGTGATCAGGTCGAGGCGGTCGCGTCCGATGTGCGGGTCGTCCACGCCGAAGAGCTCGAGGTGGGTGCCGTTGATGTCGAGCGCCTCAGCGGAATTGTTGATGTCGTTCCAGCCGAGGTTCGCGAAGATCCCGTGCAGACGGTCGGTGTCGAGCCGGTTCTGCGGGGCGGCCTTGAGCAGCGACGGTCCGCCGAAGTACCGGAACGGGTTCTTCAGCTGCGGTCCCCAGAAATCGTTGGAACCGTTGACGAAGATCCCGGGGATCCCCGCGAACGGCTCGAGGGTGTACGCGAGGGCGTCGAAGGCATCCGCGTGGCCGAGGTTGTCTCCGGTGTCGACGACGAGGTCGGGCTTCAGCGCAGCGAGGCTGCGCACCCACTCCTGCTTGTCCTTTTGCCAGGGGGCGAGGTGCAGGTCCGAGATGTGCAGCACCCGGATCGGTTTCGAGCCGGGGGCGAGCACGGGCACGGATGCCTCACGCAGGGTGAACATCCGGCGTTCGAGCAGAGTCCCCCAGGCGAACGCGCCGGCACCGGCCGCGGCTAGCGCGCCCGTGCCGACGAGGAGGGCCTTGGCCCCGGTGCCGAGAGTGCTCATCCGCCGGCCTTGCCGTTGTTGGAGTTGCCGTTGGGCGTGACCGCGAGCTTTCCGATCACGATCGTGATGGTGTCACCGGGCTTGGCTCCGCCGCCGGCGGCCGGGGACATCGAGATGACCTTACCCACCTGTGTCGGATCGGTGGTGTCGCCGTCCGTCTTCACGACGGCGAACTTGCCGAGCGTCGATCTCGCCTCACCCTCACTCTTGCCGACGACGTCGGGCACGACGATCTGCGAGGCGTTGCTGGTGTACACGGTCACGCTCGAGCCGCGGCTCGTGCTTGTTGCTCCTGCCGGGTCGGTCTTGGCGACAGTGCCGCCGGGGAGCTCCGAGTCGATCGGGCCGCCGTCGACGAACAGGAAGCCGGCCGCCTCCAGGGTGGACTGGGCCTCACTGATGCTCTTGCCGCGGAGGTCCGGGATGGGGATCTGAACCGCATTGACGATCGTTCCGGTCGCGGCGGGGAACGCGTCTCCGCCGTACTTGGCGTTGGCGACGCTCATGATGACCGGCCACATCCGGTGCCGTGCAGTGGCCGCCTGGCCGCTCGCGAAGGTGGTGCTGCGCTGGTCCTTGTCGCCGGTGACGCTCATCACTCCGACGATGGTCGCGACCTTGCTGCTTGCGCCGCCCATCCAGGTGTCCTTGTTGCCGTCGGTGGTACCGGTCTTACCGATCATCGGGACCTTCGGGCTCGTGGCCGAATTGGAGGCGATTGCGGTTCCGCTGGTCATGACCTGTTGCATCGCGGTCGTCATGCCGGCAGCGACGTTCGGGTCCACCGACTGGTGGCAGTCGCTTGTCGGCGCAGGGAGCGTGGTTCCGTCGGAGCCGGTGATGTGGTCGATCACGATGGGGCTGCAGGTGGTGCCCTGGTTGGCGATGCCTGCGAAGGCGACCGCCATGCTCAGCGGTGCAACCTCGTTGGTGCCGAGTACCGCGGAGGCACCCTGCTCGAGCGGGCCGCCGTCGGCGCGGGTCACGTCGAAGGCCTCGGCCGTCTTGCGGATGGCACACAGGTCGAGTTTCTTGGCCATGCCGATGAAGCCCGTGTTGATCGACCCGATCGTGGACTGCAGGGCGCTGTAGTTGGCGCCGGTCTCGGACGACGAGTCGTTCTTGGGGTTGTAGCCGGGGAAGCTCACGGTTCCGCCGGTGGCGCAGCTGTCCCGGAAAGTGCCCCAGTTCGACTTGATACGGGAGTCGACCCGCTCATTGAGGGAGTGGCCTTCGGTGAGCCACTCGGCGAGGGTGAACACCTTGTACATCGAGCCGGGTTGGAACCCGTGCGAACCGCCCTGGTCGACGTTGGTGTTGTAGTTGATGCCGGTGTAGTTCGCTCCGGTGGCCTGGACGGCCGGGTCCTGGCTGTAGTCCTTGTTCTGCGCCATGGCGAGCACCTTCCCGGTGCCCACGCCCACGCTCACGGCGACGCCACCGACGTCCCAGCCGGGGAAGGTGTCGGGAACGTTGGCCTTCAGCGTGGCCTCGGCGGCCTGCTGCATGTCCAGGTCGAGGGTCGTGTATACGTTGAACCCGCCGCGACGGAAGTTGGCCATCCTGGTCGTGTCATCGGTGCCGAAGACCGGGTTGTTCTGCAGGGTGCTCACGACGAGGTCGCAGAAGTAGGCGCTGCCGCCGGCGGTCTGGCAGCCGGTCGAGGGTTCGTGGATGCTGGGCTCGATGGCCGAGGCGACCGCGGCATCGTGGTCGGCCTGGTTGATCTTGCCGTACTTGAGCATCTGGCCGAGGATGTAGTCGCGGCGGTCCTTGTTCGCGGCGTACCCGTTCGCGGCGCCGTTGGTCGCGCTGTCGGGCTGGTCGAGCTGGAACTTGACCGGGTTGTTCACGATCGCGACGAGGCTCGCCGCCTGCGGCAGCGTCAGCGTCGCGGCGGTCGCGCCGTAGTAGTACTCCGCGGCGGATTCGATGCCGTAGACGGTGCCGCCGAAGCCGGTGATGTTCAGGTACTGGCGGAGGATGTCGTCCTTCGCGTACTTCTTCTCCACGCCGATCGCGAGGCGCATCTCCTTGAGCTTGCGGTCGGGAGTGGTTGCGGTGGCCGCGTCATAACAGTCCGA
The DNA here is from genome assembly GCF_035984545.1 of Cryobacterium sp. GrIS_2_6. NCBI lineage: Bacteria > Bacillati > Actinomycetota > Actinomycetes > Micrococcales > Microbacteriaceae > Cryobacterium > Cryobacterium sp. GrIS_2_6. The sequence continues at coordinate 2,749,335 of NZ_JAXCHP010000001.1, read as the reverse complement.
CTTCTTCTGCGCATCCGTGAGCACTTCGCACTTCTGCACCAGGACGTTCTTGACGTACTGCTGGGTGATCGAGGACCCACCGCGGGTGCCGCCGCCCCCAAGGGTCGAGACCAGGCCGCCGACGGTGCCCTGCAGGTCGACGCCGCCGTGGTCGTAGAACCGGGGGTCTTCACCGGAGGTCGCGGCGTCCTTGACGAACTGGTTGATCGCGTCCGAGGCGACCTCGACGCGGTTCTGGTCGTAGAACGAGGCCAGGAGATAGGGGGCGCCGGTACTCGTGGTTGCGTAGATGTTGCTCTTCTGCGAGAGCTGGTCGATCTTCAGGTAGTCCGGCAGGTTCTCGAAGACGTTGATCGTGTTCGTGGCAGCCATGCCCGACAAAGCGAGAGCGGGAGTGACCGCGGCCGTCACGAGAACGCCGACGATTGCACTCATTCCAACGAAACCCAGGAGACCGCCCAGGGAGCCGCTGACCGTTCGATTTTTGGCAGACATACAATTGAGCGTAAGGGACAAATCTGTAAAACCGCCTGAATCGGAGTCTTATGCCTGCCTGGGAGTACCTCACCACCCCGCTGATGATCCACAACACCGCCGCCATCCTGAACAGCTGGGGATCGGACGGCTGGGAGCTCGTCCAGGTCGTGCCCGGACCGGAGGGCGGCCTCGTCGCATACCTCAAGCGTCCCGTCGCTGCTGCCGTTTGACAGTGCCGCTGTTTCGCTCGCTTCGCCACACCTACGCTGTGAAAAGGACTGATCATGTCGATCATTGATGCTCGCCTCGCCGAACTGGGAATCGACCTGCCCAGCGTGGTTCCCCCGGTGGCGTCCTACGTTCCCGCTGTCGTCTCTGGCAACCTCGTCTTCACCTCCGGCCAGCTGCCGATGGTGTCCGGCGTGCTGCCGGAGACCGGCAAGGTCGGCGACGGCCACGGTCTCGTGCCCGCCGCGGACGCCCAGGAGTACGCCCGCCTGTGCGCGCTCAATGCCCTCGCCGCGATCAAGGCTGTGATCGGGTCGCTCGACCGCATCACGCAGGTGGTCAAGGTCACCGGGTTCGTCGCATCCGACCCCGGGTTCACCGGCCAGCCCGGCGTCGTCAACGGGGCGTCGCAGGTGCTCGGCGAGATCTTCGGCGACCGCGGCGTGCACGCCCGGTCGGCAGTCGGGGTCGCGGTGCTGCCGCTCGACTCGCCCGTCGAGGTGGAGCTCATCGTCTCCTTCGCTTAGGCGCTCGCGCGCTCGTTCTCGGGCGCGGGAGCGGCAGGGCGAGCGGATGCCGACGCATCCGCTCGCCTGCCGCCGCGCCTGCGTAGCGCCCCGGCCTTCTCGCTCGCCCACCGGCCCGTCCAGTTCGCGAGGCGTTGCGAGGGCAGCTCGACCCACAGATACATCAGCTGCGCGAGCACGAGGCTGAGCGGTACCGACACGAGCGCGCCGACCCACCAGCGGCCAGGGCCGAACATCGTGCCGAAGGCGACGACGACCGGGAAGTGCACGAGGTAGAGGCTGAAGCTCACCCTGCCGAGCCAGACCAGCGGCCGGGCGGAGAGCGGGCGCTGCAGCGGGGGCCAGAGCGCGACGACGGCGACGACGAGCACGGCGCCGGGCACCCGCAGCGCGAGTGTCAGGTCACCCCAGAGCCCGCTGAGTTGCGGGCGCAGCAGCCAGTGCGACACGAGCAGGGCAGGGCCGAGGGCGGTGACCCCGACCCAGATGGCGGTGCCGCCGCGCCGCGCGGCGACCCGGGCCGCCCAGGCGCTGAGCGACTCGTAGTTCGCGGCGAGCAGGGCGCCGAGGCCGAACGCGGGCAGGTACATCAGCGGTTCGATGCCGGTGACGTACCCGGTCGCACTCACGGCGAGGAACACCGCCGCCCAGAGCGCGGGCAGTCGGCGGGTCGCGACGGCGAGCAGCACGCAGATCGGCAGCAGAAGCGAGAACCACATTTCCCAGGTCAGCGACCAGAGCGGCGGGTTGACGTCCGGCCGGCCGGAACCGCCGATGACGCTCGCCTCGCCGAGCAGGTTGGGGAGGCCGATGTCAGGATTGTCCTGCCGCTTGAGCCAGCTGCCGCCGACGTCGATGCCCGCGCGCGGCACGAGGAGGATCCACGCGGCGGCGAGGGCGACGGACACGACGACGGGGATCGCCAGGCGGATGATGCGGCGCGGGTAATAGGCGACCCAGTCGTAGCCGCGGGCTGCGAGCCCGTTCGCTGTGCTCGCGGCCCGGCTCGCGAGCGGTGAGCGCACGAGCACGAAACCGCTGAGTACGAAGAAGACCAGCACGAACTCGGGTCCGGCGACGAGGAACTTGAGCGGGGTCAGGGTCGACCACCAGCCCGCCGAACCGGTGTCGACGCCGACGGTCGACTGGTATGCGGCCGCGATGCCGGGAGCGGTCATCGAGACGTGGTGCACGAGCACAATGCCCGCGGCGACACCGCGGAGGGCGTCGAGCGCGACCAGGCGTCCGGACGAGGGAAGACGAGGCATTGTCCCCACGATAGGGGTGCCGCTTGTGAAAACCCTCACTGCCCCTCGTCCGGCCGGCCCGGCTACCGCAGGGTGCTCTTGATCACCTGCATCACGGAGGTATCGGCGAGGGTCGTCGTGTCGCCGATTTCGCGGCCCTCTGCGACGTCCTGCAGCAGGCGGCGGATGATCTTGCCCGAGCGGGTCTTCGGCAGCTCGTTCACGATGAAGATCTGCCGGGGCCGGGCGATCGCGCCGATCTGCTGCGTCACGTGCGCACGCAGCACCGCCTGGATGTCCTCGTGCGAGGACTCCTCGAGGTGGCTGTACTTGATGATCACGAAAGCGACGACGGCCTGCCCGGTCGTCTCGTCGTGCGCGCCGACCACGGCCGCCTCGGCCGTCATCGGGTGCGACACGAGCGAAGACTCGATCTCCGCGGTGGAGAGCCGGTGCCCGGAGACGTTCATCACGTCGTCGACCCGGCCGAGCAGCCAGATATCGCCGTCCTCGTCGAGGCGGGCGCCGTCGCCGGCGAAGTAGCGCGGGTTCTCCTCACCGAACTTCTCCCAGTACGTCTCGATGAACCGCTCCGGGTCGCCCCAGATGCCGCGGAGCATCGACGGCCAGGGCTCGGTGACGACGAGCAGCCCGCCGTTACCGTGGCCGACGTGCACGCCGGCCTCGTCGAGCACGTCGATCGACACCCCGGGGATCGGTACCTGCGCGGCGCCCGGCTTCGCGACGGTGACCCCGGGAAGCGCCGAAATCATGATCGCGCCGGTCTCGGTCTGCCACCAGGTGTCCACGACCGGGGCGACGTTACCGCCGATCACCTCGCGGTACCACATCCACGCCTCGGGGTTGATCGGTTCGCCGACCGAGCCGAGCAGCCGCAGGCTCGACAGGTCGAAGCCCTGGGGAATCTGGCGGCCGAGCTTCATGAACGTGCGGATGGCCGTGGGCGCCGTGTAGAGGATGCTGACCTTGTACTTCTCGACGATCTCCCACCAGCGGCCCGGATGCGGGGTGTCCGGGGTCCCCTCGAAGAGGACCTGCGTCGCCCCGTTGGCGAGCGGGCCGTAGGTCACGTAGCTGTGACCCGTGATCCAGCCGACGTCCGCGGTGCACCAGTAGACATCCGTTTCGGGGTGCAGGTCGAAGACGTTCTTGTGGGTGAAGGCGACCTGGGTGAGGTACCCGCCGCTCGTGTGCAGGATGCCCTTGGGCTTACCGGTTGTGCCCGAGGTGTAGAGGATGAACAGCGGATTCTCGGCGGGGAAACCCTCGGCCTCGTGCTCGGCGTCGACGCTCGCGAGTTCGTCGTGCCACCACAGGTCGCGGTCGGTCCACTCCACGTCGTTGCCGGTGCGCTTGACGACGAGCACGTTGCGCACGGTCGTCGGCACACCGGTCAGCGCCATGTCGACCGCGGGCTTGAGGGGCGTGACCCGGCCCTTGCGGTAGCCGCCGTCCGCGGTGATCACGAGCACGGCGTTCGCGTCATCGATCCGTGAGCGCAGGCTCTCAGCGCTGAAGCCGCCGAAGATGACCGAGTGCACGGCGCCGATCCGGGCGACGGCGAGCATCGAGATCACGGCCTCCGGAATCATCGGCAGGTAGATCGCGACCCGGTCCCCGGCCCGCACACCGAGCTTTGTCAGCACATTCGCAGCGCGCTTCACTTCGGCCGTCAACTCGGCGTAGGTGATCGCGCGGGAGTCCCCTGGCTCGCCCTCGAAGTAGAGCGCGACCCGGTCGCCATTGCCCGCGAGCACGTGCCGGTCGAGGCAATTCCAGGCCACATTGAGGTGCCCGTCCTCGAACCATTTCGCGAACGGCGGGTTGGTCCAGTCGAGCACGGTGGTGAACGGCTTGTGCCAGTGCAGCAGGTCCCGGGCCTGATCGGCCCAGAATTCGAGGCGATCGTTCGCGGCATCCGTGTAGAGCTGCGCGGTGCCGATGGCGTGGTCCGCGAACTCGGCAGTCGGTGCGAACCTGCGGGTTTCGTTGAGAAGGTGGTCGATCTGAACGCTCATAGCTTGTCGCTCCTTTGCGATGACGGCCGGGTGCGTAACAAGCCGCTCGTGCACCATACCCTGACGATCCGCGAACTCACGTTGCGGGGAATTGCGGAGCGGCTCTCCCTCCGGAGAACTCCTGACGATCATCGGAGGTCACCCCTGAATGGGGGCCGCGTCTCCGTGTCCTCATTTATGAGGACACGGGGGACTTGCGCATCTTGATTTTCCTTATACACTTGGACACGTCCGAACGAAAGTTTTGACCTGCATCACGTTTGGTTCCCCCCAATCAGCGTGATGCCGAGGCGGCACCTGTTCCCCCCAATAGGTGCCGCCCCCCTTTTTTTAACGACCAGGCGGTTTTCCGGCCGTTTCCTGGAAGTTCCCGGGCCGTTATCCGGAAGTTTTCCGGCAGTTCCCCGGCGCGTCCTCCACAATCGTCGTGCAGGGCGAAGTGTCCCCAGCCTGGGTTGTGGCCCCCGCCCACGAGCTCATCGCCGGATACTTTCGGGTCATGGTGCAACCGTTCGTCGCCGTCCCGTCGCTCAGCCATGAGCGGATGCCCGAGGTCGCCGACCCGGGCGAGCGCGCGTCGGTGACGGGGCCGGTGCCCGGGCGGGACCTGACCGGACTGGGCCTGCTCGCGCGGTACGCGGCATCCGCCGGAGTGACCGACCTGTTCGTGAACGGCGAGGCCGGCCTCTGGGTCGATGCGGGCCTCGGTCCGGTGCGCGAGCCGGGCTGGCGGTGCGCCGAGGCCGAGGTGCGGGCGCTCGCCGTGCGGCTGATCGCCCTCGGCGGCCGGCACATCGACGAGGCGAGCCCGTGCGTCGATGTGCGGCTGGCCGACGGCATCCGCGTGCACGCCGTGCTGCCGCCGGTGTCGAGCACGGGTACCCTGCTCTCGATCCGGCTGCCGCGGCCCGACCGGCCGCGACTGGACGCGCTCGCCGCCGCGGGCCTGTTCGGCTCCGGGGCGGCGGGCCTCGCGCTCAGCGACCGGCTGCGTGCCGCGGTGCACGGCCGGGAGAACCTGCTCGTGACCGGGGCGGCCGGCAGCGGCAAGACCACCCTGCTGGCAGCACTTCTCGGCGAAGCGCCGCCGGGGGAACGCATCGTCGTCATCGAGGACGTCGCCGAACTTCAGTTATCTATACCCCCACGTCGTGGCGCTCGAATCGCGGCAGCCGAACCTCGAGGGCGCCGGGCGGGTCGGCCTGGACGCGTTGCTCCGCGAGGCCCTGCGGATGCGCCCGGACCGGCTGGTGCTCGGCGAATGCCGCGGCGGCGAACTCCGCGAACTGCTCGCCGCTCTCAACACCGGTCATGACGGTGGTGCGGGCACCCTGCACGCGAACTCCCTGGGCGACGTGCCCGCCCGGCTTGAGGCCCTCGGGGCGCTCGCCGGGATGAGCCAGGCGGCCGTCGCCCGGCAGGCGGTCAGCGCGATCGGCCTCGTGCTGCACCTCGAGCGCCGCCGCGGTGAGCGCAGGCTCGCGCAGCTCGGCCGGTTCGAGCTCGACGCCCGCGGGCTGCTGGTGGCCGTGCCGGTCGGGGGCGCCCCGTGATAGGCCGAGGACCGGTGCAGCAAGCCCGCGGGGACGCCGACATCGAGGACGCGGCCCGGATCGTGCAGCGGCTGGCCGTGCTCCTCTCGGCGGGGGTGTCGCCCGTGAACGCATGGGGATACCTGGACGAGGGCGCCGGCCCGGCCGCCTCTCGTGCCGTCCCGAAGGGTGCGGATCGGAGGCGACCGCGGGTGAACCGGGCGGGTGGCGATTCGCCGGCCGTCGGCATCCGTGTCGTGCGCGCCGCCGGTCTCGCCGCGAGCCGCGGGGACAGCGTTGCGGAGGCCATTGCGGGGGAGGCGCGGGCCGTTGGCGGGCAGTCGGGCGATGCCTGGTTGGCGGTCGCCGCCGCGTGGGAGGTGGCGACCCGGTCCGGGGCGCCGCTCGCCGCATGCCTGCGTCAGCTCGCGGCCAGCCTGCGCGACCTCGGTCGGCTGCACGCGGACCTCGAGACGGCGCTGGCCGGCCCGGCCGCGACCGCCCGGCTGGTCGCCGTCCTGCCGCTCGTCGGGATCCTCTTCGGTGTGCTGCTCGGGTTCAACACCGTCGCGACGCTGTTCCTGACCGTACCGGGCTGGCTGTGCCTCGGCAGCGGTACCGGACTCATGCTCGCGGGGAGCCGGTGGAATCGTCGGCTGCTCCGGCGGGCACGGGCCCGAACCCCGACGCCGGGCCTCGACCTGGACCTGACCGCGATCGCGATGAGCGGCGGCGGTTCGGTCGACCGCGCCCAGGCCCTGGTGACCGAGGCGCTCGACCGCTATCTCCCTGTCGACGGTGACCGGCGCACCGCCGGGGACCGGGTGCTGGACCTGGCCGTGCGCGCCGGCGTGCCCGCCGCCGAGCTCCTGCGCAGTGAGGCCGAGCAGCTGCGCCGCGACGCCCGGACTGCGGGCCAGCGGCGGGCGGTCACCCTCGGGATCGCCCTTCTGGTTCCCCTCGGGGTGTGTGTCCTGCCCGCCTTCATGCTGCTCGGCGTGGTTCCACTCCTCGTGACGGTTCTGTCGACGACGCTCTCGGAGTTCTAGCCGGGGCAGCCGGGCGCGGAAAAGACCCGGGCACGAAAAAAGAGCCGGACCAGAGGGCCCGGCTCTTTCGAAGTCACGGTGAAATTGTCCAGCTGCTCTAGTCCTTGCGCTCCGGACGAGCTTTCTTGTCGGCGCGTTTTTCCTTCAGAGTCTTCGCTGCGGCAGTCTTGCCGGTGCTCTTCTTAGGGGATTTGTCTGCCATCAGCGCCTCGTTCCCCGGACCCTTGTGGGTGCCGTTGGGAAGACACTACGCTCATCATTCGCCAAAGGTAACCCCTTTCTGAAATTGGTCGTCGCGGAACAAAAATCGCCTCCTCCCGGCACTCTCGCGATCCAACGGGGCGGGCGTCCTCAACGGGGCCGCGTTGGGCGGCGTTGTCCACCGAATCCGGATCGACCGCGGGATTCGGTGTTTGGCGGGCGAATCTGGAACCGATCGTGCCGCCGGACAACCGCGTCGATCGACGCGAGAGGAGAAGAACAGATGCCGAGCACCACAGACACGGTGAAACGACGACCCCACCGGGCCATCAGGCGCCTGCGGGAGGATGCGGGCGCCGCGACCGCCGAGTACGTGATCGCCACGATGGCGGCCGTCGGCTTCGCGGGATTGCTCATCCTCATCCTTCGGGGAGACGAAGTGCGCGGCATCCTCACCGAGCTGGTGCGCCATGCCCTCACGGTGGGGTAGCCGGAGGGACGCATCCCGTGCCGCGGCCTGTGGTGCGACCCGCAGCCATGGGAGCAGCGTCCCGGCCGAGGGCGGCAGCATCACGGCCGAGTTCGCCGCCGTCATTCCGGCCGTGCTCCTCGTGCTGCTGCTCTGCCTCGGCGGGGTGCAGGTCGGCGGTCAGCAGGTCCGGCTGGCGGATGCCGCGGCCCAGGCCGCCCGGTCCCTCGCCAGGGGCGACGGGCTGGACCACGCGACCAGTCTGGCCCGGCAACTCGTCGGCGACGCGGCCGTCTCGGTGGACCAGCGCGGTGACGCGGTGTGCGCCCGGCTGAGCGCTCCCGCCGCGCTCGGGATCACCGTGACGGCGGGCTCCTGCGCGCTCGGAGGCGCCGCGTGACGCACACCCGCCCGTCGGGCGCCGACACTCCCGGCACCGGCACCGGCACCGGCACCAGCCGACACCACGGGCGGGCGCCCGTCCGCATGGCCGGCGTCGCGGAACCACCCCCGGCCGCGGGCGATCGCGGCTCCGGGTCGGTGCTCGCAGTGGGCATCCTCGGGGCGGTCGTGCTGCTGACCGCGCTCCTGCTCCCGTTCGTCGCGGTGCTCATCGTCGGCCAGTCCGTGCGGGCGGCGGCGGATGCCGCGGCGCTCGCCGCAGCGGACACGCTGTCGGGACTCGTGGCCGGGGTGCCCTGCCAGGCCGCGGCCGAGATCGCGGCCCTCGACGGGGCATCCGTGGCGCTCTGCACAACGGTCGGCCCGATCGCGAGCGTCACGGTCACACGTGAATTTCTCGGCTGGAACCTGAGAGCACGCGCCAGGGCCGGTCCACCGGGTTCGACGGGTGCGCCGGGAGGCGGAGCTTCGCCCGGGACCGACCGGGGCGGAGCGGCCGGCTCAGTCGAAAATGGCCTCGAGGTAGCGGTAGTCGACGGCCGTCGGCCTCTCGGGAAACTCCGTGGAGTCGAACTCCAAGCCGGCGCCGCGGGTATAGAGGTAGCGCTTGCCACCGGACTCCGCGGGAATCTCCAGACGAGGCCGGATATCGCCCGTCTCGAGGAACTCGGTGGCGATCGTCTTGCCTTCGAGGGGGCCGTCCGTAAGCTTCGCGGTGTACCTGCCCGTAGCTGCTGTACCCATGCCTCCATTGTCCTCACCCAGGCGAGGCTGGCAAGCCCCAAAGCCCTGTGTGACGTGTGGCCGATTAGGTGGGCACCATCTTTCTGTGTGTATGGTGTGCCTTGGCCCTTCAACGGGTCGATACCTATAAAGAGGAGTCTGGTGCCAGGCACTAAGAAGCTGGTCATTGTCGAATCGCCGACAAAAATGAAGTCGATCGCCGCGTATCTCGGCGACGGCTACGAGGTCCTGTCCTCGGTCGGCCACATTCGGGACCTGATCGAGCCAAAAAACCTGCCCCCTGAACTGAAGAAGGGGCCCCTCGGCAAGTTCTCCGTCGACGTCGACAACGGCTTCGAGCCGTATTACGTCGTCTCCGACGCGAAGAAGAAGACCGTCGCCGAACTCAAGCGGGCGATGAAGACGGCCGATGAACTCCTGCTCGCAACTGATGAGGACCGCGAAGGCGAGGCCATCGCCTGGCACCTCCTGCAGGTCCTCCAGCCCAAGGTCCCGGTCAAGCGCATGGTGTTCCACGAGATCACCAAGGAAGCGATCCTGAAGGCCAAGGACAATACCCGCGACCTCGACACCGCCCTCGTCGACGCGCAGGAGACCCGGCGCATCCTCGACCGCATCTACGGCTACGAGATTTCCCCCGTGCTCTGGCGCAAGGTCGGTCCCGGCCTCTCCGCCGGTCGCGTCCAGTCCGCCGCGACCCGGCTCGTCGTCGACCGTGAACGCGAACGCCTCGCGTTCGTCTCCGCCGGCTATTGGGACCTCTCGGCCCAGCTCGCCTCCGGCACGGCGCGCGAGGATACCGCTTTCCAGGCCAAGCTCGTGCGCCTCAACGGCGAACGCATCGCCTCCGGCGGCGACTTCGACGATCTCGGTCGCCTCAAGCCCAAGGTCACGGCGACGACGCTCGATGAGGCATCCGCCCTTGCCCTCGCCGACGCGCTCAAGGAACCGAGCGTCGCGATCACCGTGACCAAGGTCGCCTCCAAGCCGTACCGTCGCAGCCCGGCTGCCCCGTTCACGACGTCGACCCTGCAGCAGGAAGCCGCCCGCAAGCTGCGCTTCACCGCCCGGCAGACCATGAGCGTCGCCCAGTCGCTCTACGAAAACGGTTACATAACCTATATGCGTACCGACTCGCCGTCGCTCTCGCAGCAGGCGATCACCGCGGCCCGCAACCAGGCATCCTCTCTCTACGGCCCCGAGACGGTTCCGGCCCAGCCGCGCCTCTACAAGGGCAAGAGCAAGAACGCGCAGGAGGCCCACGAGGCCATCCGTCCCTCCGGCGACACCTTCCGCACGCCCTCCTCGCTCGCGAACACCATCCGCGGCAACGACTTCCGCCTCTACGACCTGATCTGGAAGCGCACCGTCGCCTCGCAGATGGCCGACGCGACCGGTTCGACCGCGTCCGTCACCATCGCCGCAGGCCCGACCGGCGTCTCGCCGCACCCCGCGGCGTCCGGAGTGCTCGCCGAGTTCTCCGCGAGCGGCACGGTGATCACCTTCCGCGGCTTCATGCTCGCCTACGAGGAATCCCGCGACGAAGAGCGCAACGCGCCCACCGACCCGACCGAGTCCAAGCTGCCGCCGCTCGAAGAGGGCCAGTCACTGTCCCTGCTCGAGGTTGAGGCCAAGGGTCACGAGACCACCCCGGCCGCCCGATACACGGAGGCGAGCCTCGTCAAGAAGCTCGAAGAGCTCGGCATCGGCCGCCCGTCGACGTATGCCTCGATCATCTCCACGATCACCGACCGCGGCTACGTCACCCCGCGCGGCCAGTCGCTCGTGCCGAACTGGATCGCCTTCTCCGTGGTGCGCCTGCTCGAGGAATACTTCACCGATCTCGTCGAATACGACTTCACCGCCGAGATGGAAGACGACCTCGACCGCATCGCCGACGGCAAGGCCGACCGCGTCGATTGGCTCAACAGCTTCTACTTCGGCTCGGAGAAGCACCGCGGTCTCCGCCAGGTGGTCGACAACCTGGGCGAGATCGACGCCCGGTCGATCAACTCGATGCCGATCGGTGACGACATCACCCTCCGCATCGGCAAGTACGGCCCCTACCTCGAGGTCATCGATCCCGCTGCCGCAGCGGATGCCCCGCCGCGCCGGGTGAACATCCCGCCGGACCTCGCACCCGACGAACTGACCCCCGCGAAAGCACGTCAGCTCATCGACGCGCCCGTCGTCATCGACCGCGTCATCGGGGTCAACCCGGAGACCGGCAAGAACATCGTCGCCAAGGACGGTCGTTTCGGCCCGTACGTCACCGAGCTCGACCCGGCACCCGCCGTCGTCGAACCCGCCGTCGTCGAGCTCGTCGAAACCCAGACCGAGTCCGCCGGTGAGACCATCGACCCGCTCACCGGTGAAGTGACCCAGCTGGTGGACGCCGGCGCTCCCGCAGCGAAGCCCAAGCGCAAGCCGGCCGCGAAGAAGATCGCCCCCGCCGACAAGCCGCGCACCGCCTCGCTGTTCAAATCGATGGACCTCGCGACGATCGATCTCGAGACCGCGCTCCGGCTGCTCGCCCTCCCGCGCGTCGTCGGCCTCGACCCCGAAACGCAGACCGAGATCACCGCACAGAACGGAAAGTTCGGCCCGTACCTGAAGAAGGGCGTCGACACCCGCTCGCTCACCAGCGAGGATCAGATCTTCGAGATCGACCTGCCCGGAGCGGTCGAGCTCTACAGCCAGCCCAAGTACGGTGCGCGGCGTGCGTCGAGCGCCCTGAAGGAATTCGAGACGCCCGACCCGGACAGCGGCAAGGCGATCAAGATCAAGGACGGCCGATTCGGCGCCTACGTCACCGACGGGGTCACGAATGCGACGATCCCGAAGGCCGAGACGGTCGAAGAGATCGATTTCGACCGGGCCGTGCAGCTCCTCGCCGACAAGCGCGCCAAGGGACCGGCCGTCAAGAAGGCGCCCGCGAAGAAGGCCCCGGCCAAGAAACCGGTCGCCAAGAAGCCCGCAGTGAAGGCGGCGGCCGTCAAGAAGCCCGCCGTGAAGAAGCCCGCCGTGAAGAAGGCCACCGTGAAGAAGGCCACCGTGAAGAAGGCCACGGCCACGAAGACCACGGCCACGAAGACCGCAGTCACCAAGACCGCTGTCCGCAAGCCGGCCGTCAGCAAGACCGGGACCTCCACCAAGACCGCGACCACCAGGACTGCAGCGACGAAGACTCCCGCGGGTTCGACCACCCAGTCGTGACCGCACCAGACGTGACCGGGGCGGCCTCCACCGAGGCCGCCCCGACCGGGCTCTTCATCACGCTCGAGGGCGGCGACGGCTCGGGCAAGTCCACCCAGGCCCGGCTGCTCGCCGAGTGGCTCGGCGAGCAGGGCCGCACGGTGCTGCGCACCCGGGAGCCCGGCGGAACCGTCGTCGGCGTCGAAATCCGCGAGATCGTGCTGCACCACACCGGCGAAGTATCCCCGCGCACCGAGGCCCTGCTCTACGCGGCCGATCGCGCCCAGCACATCGCCACTGCCGTGCGTCCGGCGCTCGCCCGCGGGGAAGTGGTGGTCCAGGACCGCTACCTCGACTCATCCGTCGCTTACCAGGGCGCCGGACGGGTGCTCGGCGCCGCCGAGATCCGCGAGCTGTCGCTCTGGGCTGCGGAAGGCCTGCTGCCCGAGGTCACCATCCTGCTCGACCTCGATGAGACAGTCGCGCGCGGCCGACTCGACGCCGCCAACAAGCGTTTCGACCGCCTCGAGGCCGAGAAGGGCGACTTCCACCGGCGGGTGCGTGCGGCATTCCTCGACCTCGCCCGAGCCGAGCCCGACCGCTTCCTGGTCGTGGATGCCGCGAGCCCGGTCGACGAGATCGCGGCGGCCATCCGCTCCCGCGTCGCCCCCCTGCTCTGACCGGCCAGGGAAGCGCTCGGGGCGGGATGTCAGCGGCGACCGGTACCCTGAGGGAATGAGCGTGTGGGACAACCTGACCGGCCAGGCGGATGCGATCGCGGTCTTCCGCGCCGCCGCCGCGCCGCAGCAGAGCGCGGCTGACGCCCCCGCCGGCACCGCCGGCAGCACCGGCATCTCGGCATCAAGCACCTCCGCGTCCATGACGCACGCCTGGCTCATCACGGGCCCGCCCGGTTCGGGCCGGTCCAACCTGGCTTTCGCCTTCGCCGCCGCCCTCCTCAGCCCGGGAACGCCCGCCGAAGACGCGACCGCCGAACGGCTCGTGGAGGCCCGCACCCACCCCGACCTCGTCGTGCTCGCCACCGAGGGCGTCATCATCAAGATGGAATCCGTCAAAGAGGCCGTCAAACGCTCCCAGTATTCGCCCTCGGTCGGCCGCTACCGGGTCATCGTCGTCGAAGACGCCGACCGCATGGTCGAGCGCACCTCCAACGTGCTGCTCAAGGCCCTCGAAGAACCGCCGGAACGCACCGTGTGGATCCTGTGCGCCCCGAGCGAGGCCGACCTGCTGCCGACCATCCGGTCCCGGGTGCGCACGGTCCGGTTGCGCGTGCCGAGCGTCGCCGACGTCGCCGCACTCCTCGTCGCGCGCGAGGGCGTCGACCCCGTCATCGCCGAGCGCTGCGCCCGCGAGGCTCAGAGCCACATCGGAATGGCGCGGCGGCTGGCCACGAACCCCGAGGCCCGCGAACGGCGTGAGGAAACCCTGAAGGCCGCGCTCGGCATCCGTGGGGTGTCGTACGCGGTGAACGCCGCGGCGCGACTTCTCGCGATCGCGGGAGACGACGCGAAGGCGATCACCCTCGAGAGGGACGCCGCCGAACGCGAGGGCGTGCTTCGCTCCCTCGGCGTCGAGCCGGGCAAGTCGGTGCCGCCCGCGCTCCGCGGCCAGATCAAGGCGCTGGAAGACGACCAGAAACGGCGGGCCACCCGGAGCCTGCGCGACGGGATCGACCGGATCCTGGTGGATCTGACCTCGCTGTACCGGGATGTGATCATGGTACAGTTCGGCCGCGAGAATGAAGTGATCAACCGCGAGCTCCTCGTCGGAGTGCGCGCCGCAGCGGCGGCGTGCGCGACCGTCACGACGCTCGCGACACTGGACGCCATCGCGATCGCGCGGCAGAGAATTGAATCCAATGTGGCACCGGCCCTGGCCCTCGAGGCAATGCTGGTTTCCGCCATCCGACGTTAAAGCGATGACCACGACGATGACCGCCAAGATGCCACCGCCCACGCGCGGCGCTCGTGAGAGCCTGAACCGCCTGCATGACCAGACCAGTAAAGAGGAACCGTTGACCACACGCATCCGCCAGCGCCCGGCGTCGAACGGCCCGGCGTCAAACGGCCCGGCATCGAATGGCACACGGACGCGCCGCCCGGCCGCCCGCCGCTTTGCGAGTCTGGCCGCCGCCGTCGTCGTCACGATGGGGCTCAGCGGATGCGTGCCCGCGTTCCTGCCGCAACCCTCCGCCTCGACGTCGTCCCCCACCGGGGAGAGCGTCAGCAGCGCACTCGATCCGTTCTACAACCAGGTGCTCACCTGGACCGACTGCGGCAACAGCCTGCAGTGCACCACCGCGAAGGCCCCGCTCGACTGGAGCGCTGCCGGAACCGACACCGTCGACCTCGCCCTCGTGCGGCACGTCGCGACCGGCAACCGGGTCGGATCGCTCCTGGTCAACCCCGGTGGTCCCGGCGGCTCCGGGTACGACTTCGTGAAGGGGTCCCTCGACTACGCCACGGATGCGAAGCTGCAGGCCGGATTCGACATCGTCGGGTTCGACCCGCGCGGCGTCGGCCGCTCATCAGCGGTGAAGTGCTACGGGGCTGCCGAGATGGACCAGTACCTGTACGCCATCCCAACGGCAGCCCGCGGTACGGACGCCTGGATCCAGGAGGTCGAAAAGTCCTCGACCGACTTCGGAGCCGCCTGCGCCACGAACACCGGCGCCCTGCTCGCCCACGTCGACACCGTGAGCGCCGCCCACGACCTCGACATGCTGCGTGCCGTGCTCGGCGACACGCAGCTCAACTACCTCGGCTACTCCTACGGCACCTTCCTCGGCGCGACCTACGCCAACCTGTTCCCGGACAAGGTCGGCCGCCTCGTCCTCGATGGAGCCCTCGACCCGTCCACGAGCAACGCCGAGGTGACCCGGGTGCAGGCCGTCGGCTTCGAGAGCGCGCTGCGCTCTTACCTCGCCGATTGCCTCGCTGGATCGAAGTGCCCGTTCAACGGCACCGTCGACCAGGCGATGACCACCATCTCCGCGCTGCTCGACTCGGTGGACCGGAGCCCGATCGCCGCGAGCGACGGCCGGATGCTCGGCGCCAACACGCTGCTCACCGCCATCATCTACCCGCTGTACCAGGCGTCGGCATGGCCGAACCTGAGCGAGATGCTGTCGAGCGTGATGCAGGGCAACACCAAGATCGCCTTCCAGTTCGCGGACGCCTACAACGGCCGCAACTCCGACGGGACATACCTCGACAATTCGACCGAGGCCTTCCTGGCGATCAACTGCCTCGACTACAGCTACAACGACGACCCGGCCGTGATGCGCGCCGACGCCGCGGCCATCGAGGCCGCAGCGCCGGTCATCGGCAAGTACATGGCTTACGGCGACACCGGGTGCGCGAACTGGCCGGACAAGTTCACCGGAACCCGCGCCGAGATCCACGCGCCGGGAGCGGCGCCGATCCTCGTCGTCGGCACGACGAACGACCCGGCGACACCGTACGTGTGGGCGCAGAGCCTCGCCAGGCAGCTCGACAGTGCGCAGCTCGTCACGTACGCGGGCGAGGGGCACACCGCGTACAACAAGTCCAATGCCTGCGTGAACAACGCGGTGGACTCCTACCTGCTGCAGGGGACGGTGCCGGCGACGGACCCGAAGTGCTGATGCGCGGGGGCGGCCGTGCGGCATCCGGTTACGGCTCGAGGACTGCACATTTGCGCGCCGTGTAAGAATGTGACCATGGTGGATGTTGCGGAAGAACCCGGCCTGCGTGAACGGAAACGTCTGGCGACCCACCGGGCCATCCAACTCGCTGTGCTCACGCTCGCGTCCGAGCGCGGGGTCGACAAGGTCACCGTCGAGGACATCAGCCGGATCGCCGATATCTCTCCCCGCACGTTCTTCAACTACTTCCCGTCGAAGGACGCCGCCCTCGCCGGTGACGATCTCACCCTCGGTTCCGAGGCGGAGATCGAGGACTTCGTACGCAGGAGCCCCTCCGGCGACATCCTCGTCGACCTCGCGGTGCTACTCTCGACCAGCGTGCAGAATTCCGAGGACGACCGGGAGATCCACCAGCTGCGGCGACAGGTGATGAAGGAAAACCCCTACCTGTTCGGAATGCGGATGGCCACCCTCCGCAGCTTCGAGGGGCACCTCGACGACGTGATCAGCCGGCGCCTCGCGGCGGACGATCCCGTGCTCGCCGCCGACCCGATCGCGCTGCACCAGCGCGCCCTGTTGCTCACGCTCGTCGCTGTCGCAGCCCTGCGACACGCCTGGCGCTGCTGGGCCGAGGGCGACGAGTCGGAGCCGCTCGCCGATCGGGTGAGGGCGTCGTTCGCGGGGCTGTACGAATTGACCCTCCGGACCAGCTAAGCTTTGTTGCTGTGTCACCGCGCGTTTCCGGAAGGACGCATTCGGGCGTCACGCCGCCTTAGCTCAGTTGGTAGAGCATCTCACTCGTAATGAGAAGGTCGTCAGTTCGATTCTGACAGGCGGCTCCCTTCCCGCATCGCCCGGCCCGCTCTGTTCGTGCTGTTCCTGTGCTCGCTCTATCGGTCGGCGAGGAGCAGGTTGAGTCGCCTTCCCGCCGGCGCGGTTTCCTTGTTCGTGCCCATCAGTTGGGCATCGTTCAAATAGGTGAGGTCGTCGACTGTGATGCCGAATCGGGCGGCCACGTCGGCGCGGTATTCATTCGTTGCGGCGGTATAGCCCGCAGGCTTGCCGTCGATGACGTCGACTGCGCCCCCGGCGCCGGGCGTCGCACCGGAGTCGACGGGGTCGAGGTAGCCGCGGAGCGGCGTGAAGGTCCAACGGATGTCGGCGCGCGCGACGACGGCCTCAAGGCAGTCCGTGTCCGTCGTGCCGAGTTGAGCGGGGGTAGTGACCAGGATGACCTGGTCGATTCCGCTGGGATCTCCGCTGAGGATGCCGAGGTTACCCCAGCCGTAGGCGCCGCTTCCGCTCGTGAACTGCCCGAAGTCCATGCGGGAGCCGCCGTCGTAGCAGGTTTGGTTCGCCGGTATGGGCTGGGTCGCGGTCACCGCGTCGACAACGGCCGCTGCCGGAGTGACGAGGTCATCGATGTGGAGCGTGAGCTCGGTTCCGTGGAAATCGAACCTCACATTGCCGGTAGTACCGTTGTCGGACGTCAGCGTGCCCGTTCCGATGGTCCCGGTCGGGAGCGTCCCCGGAACGCCTGGTTGTGTTGCCGGTGAATCCGCGGATGCAGACGGCGTTGGGGCTGGCGTGCCGATGGCCCCGCCGCTCGAGCAGCTCGTGAGAACCACCAGCACCGATATCAACCCGCATGTTGCCGCGATTCCGCGCATCTCATACCCCCGTGTGCAGATCCTAAGGGCTGGAACACCTGACCAGTGCGGTCTTCATTCTGCGCGGCCCGGCGACGGCGTACTGCGGCGCGGCGCTTCGTCGACCGTCCCTATCGCTCGGAGGTAAGCGGCGGTACGGTCTGCGCGATGACCGGTTCGCGCGAACGCACCGCTCACCCTCCTGTCCCAGCGTCGGAACCGAGAGAGGCAATCATGACAACGGTGTTGATATTCCACGAGGTCGATGACGTCGAGCACTGGCTCAACTCACCCAGGCGGGAGGAGATGTTCGGGCCGCTCGGCATCAGTATCCAGGCCTTCATCGACCCGACCGACGACCACAGGGTCGGACTGATCGCCGACGTACCCGACATGGACGTCTTCCAGCGGGTGATGGCGTCCGGAGCCGCGGCGGAGGCGATGCAGTTCGACGGCGTCCGCCCGGAAACAGTCGTGATGATGGTGGAGGGCTGAGGATGTATGCCCGAATCAGCACCTTCAGGACCGGCCCAGACACCGACCCCCACGCGAATGAGAATGCGACCATGCTGCGGGTGCTGGCGAACCCCGGCTGCCGCGGTTTGTACTTCCTGAAAGGCACGGAGAATGACACGGCCCTGGCCATCACGCTCTGGGACTCGGAGGACTCCCTCGCGGGGAGCAGGGAGCCCGCGGAGTCCATTCGCGCCGACTCGAGCACCGAACAGCACCTGACGATCGTCGACGTCGAGGAATTCGAGGTGACGGCGAGCACCTTCATCGGCTGAGCCCGGCGGCGCCCTCCCTGGCGCGCTCGTTACGATGGGGGAGTCTCAGGCCCCGCTCGGAAGGCATCCATGGAGTACGCCCTCGCGCCCGACGGCGCCCGCATCGCCTGGTCGTCGACCGGCGGCAACGCGACAGGAGACCCCGTCGTCCTGGTCGCGGGGCAGGGCGTCTCGAGCCGATCCTGGTCTCCGCTGCTGCCGACGCTCGGTACCCGGCACCGGGTGATCACATTCGACACCCGCGGGGTCGGCGACAGCGAGCCCGGCGCCGACGCGCGCTTCACGACGGCGGCGCTCGCCGAGGACATCGTCGCCGTGCTGGACGCCGCAGGGATCGACAGGGCGCACGTGTACGGGCATTCGATGGGCGGCCGGGTCGCGCAGTGGTTCGCGATCAACCACCCTGATCGCCTGGGTGCCCTCGTGCTCGGCGCGACGAGCGGCGGCGATGACCGTGGCCTGACCCGCACGGCTGACGTCGCCCAGCGCATGGCCCGCGGCGACGCGCTCTCCATGGGTCCGCTGTTCTTCACGGATGCCTTCATCACGTCCCACCCGGACCTCGTCGCCGCCATGTTCGTGCGACCGACCTCCGTCCACACCCGGCGCCTCCTGTTCGGCGCGAGCACCGCGCACGACGCCTGGGACCACCTCCCCGGGATCACCGCGCCGACGCTCGTGCTGCACGGCGACGCCGACGAGGTCACACCAGCGGGGAACGGCGAACGCCTCGCCGAACATATTCCGAATGCCGCATTCGGTGAGCTGCCCGGTCTGCGGCACGGCTACTTCCTCGAGAGCGCGTGGGCGACGGATGCCGTCCTCAGGTTCTTCGCGGTGCATCAGCTCGCCGCCTGACGCACCTTTCTCTTCGCGCGCCACATGCGCCGCTTCGCGCCAGGCGTGCCGGGCGCGAAGCGGCGCAACTGGCGCGCCTGCGCTGGGTTGCGGCCGCCGACGCGTGCCGGCCGTCGAAGCTAGGCGCCGGCCGGGCCGGGGCGCGGGCGCAGCGGGATCGTCGCAAGAACGGCGCGGCCGGCCGGGTCGGCCCGGGGCGCCATATCGACGAGCGCGAGCTGGCCGAGATCGAGGGTCTCGCCGGTATGCACCCGCGCGTGGTGCTTGTCGGTGACGTGCGCCCGGAATTCGGTACCGGTGAAAGCCGCCTCATCCGGGGCGGCTGCGAACGGGAGCACGGCGGCGACCACGAGGTCGTGCAGGGCGGTCAGCTCGGGGTGCGGCTCGAGCACGGTCACGGGAATGTCGTGGCGCCGTCCGAAGCGTTCGGCGCCGCCGGCGACCACGCTCAGCGCGGGCAGGGCGGATGCCGCGGCCGCGAGAGCCTCCTCGATCACGCTGGGCGCGGCATCCGTCAGGAACGGCGCCAGCACCGTCACGTGCAGGGGCCAGTCGCGCACCAGGAAGGTATCGCCGACCGTCAGCGGCGTGAGCGGCAGGACCACGACGAGCCGGGGCATCACCGCGTCACCTGACCGCGGCATCCGCTGGCCGAGCCCGAACCAATTCGACGGAGATTTTGCCCGGAAAGCGCTTCAATCTCGTTCCTACGTGCTTTTTCATCAAAAACTCCGTCGAATTGGTTGGGGCGGGTCACCGGATCGCGCCGGTCTCGTCGTCGGCGAGGGCCAGGTCGATGAAGGCCCGCACCGCCGCCGACAGCCGGCGGGTGCGCGACGCCGCGAGGTAGACGGTGAAGTCGGGCATGCCCGCGACGGGGAGGCGCCGCACGTTGCGGGCGTCGCGGGCGGCGAATTCGGGAAGCAGGGCGACGCCGAGCCCGTTGGTCACGTATTCGGCGGCGGTGCCGATGTCGGAGACCTCGATCATCACCCGGCGTTCGAGGCCGGCCGCGGCGAAGGTCTCGTCCACGATCTGCCTGCTCGCGTAGCCGGGCGGCAGGTCGATGTACTCCTCGGGGGCGAGGTCGTCGAGATGGTCGAGCCCGACGTGCCCGGCCGTGGCGAGGCGGTGATCGGCCGGGACCACGAGCACCATCGGCGAGGAGGAGATCGGCGCGGCCACGAGCTGGGTGGGCACGGGTCCGCTGAGCGCGAGGAACGCGAGGTCAAGTTCGCCCGTCGCGAGCTCGTCTAGGAGCCCGGCCGAACCTCGCCTGGCCGCGCGCAGCCGCACCCCGACCCCCGGGTGGCCGGTGCGGAACAGCCCGAGCAGGCGCGGCACGTTGACGAGGGTGACCGAGGTCATCAGGCCGATCACGATCGACCCGGTGATCGCGTGGGTGGTCTCCTCGGCGGCGTCGCGCACCCCGTTCACTGCGTCGAGCGCCTCGCGCACCTTGGGCAGCAACAGCTCGCCCGTCGAGGTGAGCCGGATCTGCCTGCGGCTCCGGTCGAAGAGCTCGACGCCGAGCTCGTTCTCGAGCGCGCGCACACCCGCGGACACCGCGGACTGCGCGATCGTGAGCCGGTCGGCGGCGCGCGTGAAGCTCAGTTCGCTCGCCACCGCGCTGAAGAATTCGAACTGTCGCACATCCACTCGTGCATCATCTCATTCACAGATCGTTTCCATCATCATTCGGCGTTGTTTCTTATCTGTCCGAGCGGGACGATAGATACAGGGAGCCGCTCGAACGGCGAACCGGAAGGCATGACGTGACGAACAATTCAACTGTCCTGGGCAGCGGCCCCGTGGCGGACACCCCGATCCAGGCGGATGCCCGGGTCCAGACAGACCCTCATTCCGCGGTCCCCTCGATAACGGATGGCCTCGGCGCGCCCGCCGCGCCCCGGCGCTCGGCCGACCGGGTCGTCGAGGTACTCAAGGCCCACGGGGTGAAATGGGTGTTCGGCGTTCCCGGCGCCAAGATCGACCCCGTCTACGACGCCCTCGTCGACGACGGCCCCGAACTCATCGTCTGCCGGCACGAGCAGAACGCGGCCTTCATGGCCGCCGCCGTCGGCCGGCTGAGCGGCCAGCCCGGGGTCGTGCTCGTCACGAGCGGGCCCGGCACCTCCAACCTCGCGACAGGGCTGCTCACGGCCACGACAGAGGGCGACCCGATGGTCGCGATCTGCGGCGCGGTGTCCCGGGCCGACCGGCTCAAGCGCACCCACCAGTCAATGGACGCCGTCGGCATGCTCTCCGCCGTGACCAAGTCCGCCGGCGAGGTCAGCGTCGCCGACAACGTGCCAGAGGCCATCGCCAACGCGTTCCGCCGCGCGACCCAGGAGCCCAAGGGCGCCGCCGCCGTCGTGCTCCCGTACGACGTGCTCGTCGACACGACGACCGTGTCGATGACGGGCCCGCACTGGGTGCCGCGCCTCGGCGCCGCCCCGGCGGAGAGCGTCACGCGCGCCGCCGAACTGCTGAAGGGCGCGAAATTCCCGGTCATCCTCGCCGGCGCACGTGCGGGGTCCGACCGGGCGACCGTTGCCCTGCATCGCCTGCTGGGCGTCGCCGACCTGCCCGTCGTCGAGACGTTCCAGGCGGCCGGCGTGCTGTCCCACGAGCTCGAAGAGCACTACCTCGGCCGGGTGGGCCTGTTCCGCAACCAGCCGGGCGACATCCTGCTGCATAAGGCCGACCTCATCCTCGCGATCGGCTACGACTTCGTCGAGTACGAGCCCTCGAAGTGGAACAAGGACCACCAGCGCCGGATCATCCACCTCGACGAGCTCTCCGCAGACCTCGACGACTACTACCGCCCGACGATCGAGCTGCGCGGCGACGTCGCCGAGACCATCGACGCGCTCGCCCGGCAGATCGACGGCCTCGAGCTCAGTGCCGCGGCATCCGCTGTCGTCGCCACCGAACGGGCCCGCCTCGCCGAGGCCGACGAACCGCATTGGAACGACGACGAGTCGGAGGGCGTGCACCCCGCCGCCCTGACCCTCGCGATGCGCAAACTGCTGCCCGATGACACGACCGTGCTGTGCGACGTCGGGTCGCACTACATCTACATGGCCAGGCACTTCCGCACCTATCACCCGCGCACGCTGCTGTTCTCGAACGGGCAGCAGACCCTCGGCGTCGCCCTGCCGGGGGCGATCGCCGCGACCCTTGTGCGGCCGGGCACCCCGGTCGTCTCCGTCTCGGGCGATGGCGGCTTCCTCTACTCGGCAATGGAACTCGAGACAGCGGTGCGCCTCGGCTCGACGTTCACGCACGTGATCTTCAACGACGGCACTTACGACATGGTCGCGTTCCAGCAGCAGGGCAAGTACGGCCGCACCTCCGGCGTGCAGCTCGGCGACTACGACGCGGTCACCTACGCCGAATCCTTCGGCGCCCACGGCTACCGGGTCACGCACCTCGACGACTTCGCTGGCGTGCTGAAACAGGCCATGGCCGAGCCAGGGCCGAGCATCATCGACGTGCGCGTCGACTACCGAAACAACCGGGATGAGCTCATGGCTGATCTGGAAAGCGATGTGCTGCAGTGAGTGAATTCACGGTCTCCCGACACGAGATCTTCCAGACAAGCCTGATGAGCGCCCTGCTCGACGGCGTGTACGAGGGCGAGATGACCGTGCGCGACCTGCTCGGCCACGGCAGCTTCGGCATCGGCACCTTCAACGGGCTCGACGGCGAGATGCTGATCCTCGACGGCAGCTGCTACCAGCTTCGCGCCGACGGCGGAGTCTCCAAGGCCGATCTCGGCGCGCACACGCCGTACGCGGTCGTCACGAACTTCGTCCCCCACGTCGAGAGCGATCTGCCGGAGGGTGTCCTGCGCGCGGAGGCATCCGCGTTCATCGACCACATGACCTCGTCGGAGAACTACATGTACGCGCTGCGTATCGACGCCGAGTTCGAGTGGATCACCATGCGCACGGTCGTCAAGCAGGAGAAGCCGTATCGCCCGATGGTCGAGGCGACCGACGAGGACGCGATCGTCGAACTGCACAACGTGACGGGCACGATCGTCGGCTTCCGCACCCCGCTCTACGAGCAGGGCATCGGCGTTCCCGGCTGCCACGCCCACTTCGTCACCGACGACCGCAGCGCCGGCGGCCACGTGCTCGACTTCAAGCTGAAGTCCGGCCACGCCGCCCTCTGCCTCGGCACCGACCTGCGCCTGCAGCTGCCGCTGACGGATGCCTTCCGCGACGCCAATCTCTCGCCAGACGACCTCGAGTGGCAGCTGCAGAAGACCGAGTCGCACGCGAAGTAGGCATAGCCGCGGTCTCGGGTCACCGCGGCATCCGTGCGAAATGCAGGAGAAGCGGTTCGCTGAGGCTGGGGGAGCCTCGATGCGGCCCTGATCCTGCATTTCGTGGGCGGATGCCGGGCGCGGCACCGCCGGACGCCGACACTAGTGTCGGAAAACCCTTTCCAGCCGAGCCGTAGGATCGATGGAACGGTGTGCTCCAGCCTTCCGACTGTGCCGGTCCACCGGCAACGGAAGGACCATACGTGCTCTCTCGACCCCGGGTCGTCATCGTCGGCGGCGGAATCAGCGGACTGGCGACAGCCCACTATCTGCACCAGTCGCTCGGGGACGGGGTGCTGATCACCGTGCTCGAGGCCTCCCCCCGCCTCGGCGGCAAGATCGTCACCGAGGACTTCGCCGGGCACTCGGTCGACGCCGGCCCCGATGCGCTGATGGTGCGCGCACCCGTCGCCGTGAACCTCCTCACCGACCTGGGCCTCGCCGACCTCGTCGTCGCGCCCGCGAGCGGGGGATCGCGGATCTGGTCCCGCGGCCGGCTGCGCACGCTGCCCGCCGGCACCGTGTTCGGCATCCCCGATCGACTGCTGCCGCTGCTGAAGTCACGCTTGCTCTCCCCGCTCGGCTTCGCCCGGGTACTCCTCGACCTCGTGCTCCCCGCCGGGCGCACCCTGCCGGCCGACCCCACGATCGCCGAGATCGTGGTCCCGCGGATGGGCCACGAGGTCTTCGACCGGCTCGTCGACCCCCTCCTCGGCGGCATCCACGCCGGTCGCGCCGACGAGCTCAGCGCACACAGCACCGCCCCCGACATCGAGGTGCTCGCCCGCGGCAACCGCAGCCTGAACCTCGCGCTTCGCCGCCGGCGCCGCGCCGGGGCCGCGAAGGCCGCCGGCGCGTCCCGCGCCGTGGCTGTCGCCACCGCAGGGCATGCCGCGGCCGGGTCCCGCGCGACGGCGCCCGCCGGAACGGCACCCCGGCTCGCCCGGGCCGGCGGGGCCACCCTCGTCACTGTCGAGGGCGGACTCGCCCGCCTCATCGACGCGCTCGCCGCGCGGGCGGCGAGCGACGACATCCGCCTCGGCACGGCCGCCACGAGTCTGGCCCGCGAGGGTGCCGGCTACCTCGTGGGTCTCTCCGACGGGACCAGTGTCGAGGCCGACGCCGTCGTGATCGCCACCCCCGCGTTTGTCGCCGCCGGACTGCTCCTGGCCGAGAACCCCGTGCTCGGGGCCGCGCTCGCCGGGATCCCCTACACGGACGTCGCGACGATCTGCCTCGCCTACCCGCGCTCCGCGCTCGGTCGCCCACTCGGCGGCAACGGGTTCCTGGTTCCGCCGGTCGAGGGCAAACTCGTGGTCGGCTGCACGTTCTCGAGCGAGAAATGGCCGCACCTCGCCGATGAGGAGACCGTCATCATCCGCTGCATGGTCGGGCGCGCCGGGGACACCCGCTGGGCCGGCCTCGACGACACGACGCTCGTCGCGCAGGTGCACGCCGAACTCGTCGAGGCGCTCGGGCTGATCGAGAGGCCCACCAGCCACCACATCGAGCGCTGGCCGCTCGGGATGCCGCAATACGTCGTCGGGCACCAGGGCCGGCTCGACACCGCCGACCGGGAGCTCGCCGCACTGCCCGGGGTGCACCTGGCCGGATCGGGGTATCGCGGAGTCGGCCTTGCGAGTTGCGTCGCCGACGCCGAGCGGGTCGCCACCCGGATCGCCGAAAGCATCGCCGCCGGCACCATCGCCGCGGCGCAGGCACCGAGCGAGGTCGGCGCATGAGCATCGTGGACGAGACCAGAAGCCACGTGCTCGGCCACCCCGCCGTGCTGCCGACGCTGCCCGCCGCCCGGCGCGGCCCCGGCCCCGACTACTCGAAGCGCCCGATGCTCGTGTTCTGGGAGACGACCCGGGCCTGCGCCCTCGCCTGCAAGCACTGCCGCGCGAGCGCGACGATGCAGGCGCTGCCCGGTGAACTCACGACGGCCCAGGGCAAGGACCTGATCGACCAGATCGCCGGCTTCGGCCGACCGTACCCGATCCTCGTGCTCACCGGCGGCGACTGCCTGATGCGCCCCGACCTGTTCGAACTCGTCGAATACGCCACCGGACTCGGACTGCCGACGGCGCTCTCGCCCTCGGTCACGCCCACCCTCACCGCCGCGATGATCGAGAAGATCGTGGCGAGCGGGGTGAAGGCCGTGTCGATCAGCCTCGACGGCGCGAGCGCACCGACCCATGAGGGCGTGCGCGGCATCCCCGGCCACTTCGAGGACACCGTCAACGCCATCCGCGCCCTCGCCTCCGCCGGGCTCAGCGTGCAGGTGAACACGACGGTGATGCGCGCGAACGTCGACGAACTGGCGGATGTCGCCGCCCTCATCTCGAACGCGGGCGCGGCCATCTGGGAGGTCTTCTTCCTGGTGCAGGTCGGACGCGGCGTCTCGACGGAGGCTGTCACGCCCGAGGAACACGAGGAGATCTGCCACTTCCTCTTCGATGCTTCCCAACACGGTTTCATCGTCCGCACGGTCGAGGCCCCGTTCTTCCGCCGGGTCGTCGCCCGGCGCCGCGCGGGAGACCCCGCGCCGGAGACCGCGCTCTACCAGCGGCTGGCCGGCCGGCTCGAGTCCCTGATGGGGCCGTCGATCGGACTGCCCCGCGCGCAGACGGCGTCGACCCGCGACGGCAAGGGCATCGTCTTCGTCGCCTACGACGGCGAGGTCTACCCGGCCGGCTTCCTGCCGCTCGGCCTCGGCAATGTCGAGACGACCCCGCTCGCCGAGATCTACCGCGACAACCCGCTGCTCAAGCAGATCCGCGCGACCGAATTCTCCGGACGCTGCGGGAGCTGCGAATACGCCGACCTCTGCGGCGGCTCGCGGGCGCGCGCCTTCGCCTCGAGCGGAGATCCCCTCGGCGAAGACCCGGCCTGCCCGTACCAGCCGGGGGCGGATGCTGCGGCCGGCCTGACGGTATGAGCGAGACGGGGGAGGAGACCCAGCCTGACCGCGCATACGACGCCGTGCTCCTGCTCGGCTTCGGCGGCCCCGAGGGGCAGGACGACGTCATCCCCTTCCTCCGTAACGTCACCCGTGGCCGCGGCATCCCCGAGGAACGGCTCGAGACCGTCGCGACCCATTACCGTGCGTTCGGGGGAGTGAGCCCGGTCAACGGGCAGAACCGGGCCCTGCGGGCCGCCCTCGAGGTGGAGTTGGCCGACCGGGGTGAGCCGCTGCCGGTGTACTGGGGCAACCGCAACTGGACGCCCCTGCTCGCGGACACCGTGCGGGCGGCATCCGCTGCCGGTCATACCCGGCTCCTCGCGATCACGACGAGCGCGTACAGCTCGTACTCGAGCTGCCGCCAGTACCGTGAGGACATCGCGGGGGCCCTGACGGCAACCGGACTCGACGCCACCGTGCGCATCGACGCGGTGCGCCCCTACTTCGACGCGTCCGGCTTCGTCCTGCCCTTCGTCGAGGGCGCGCGTGCCGCGCTCGCCCGCCTCGCCGCGCGGGGCGTGCCGGTCGATCGCACCCACGTGCTCTTCACAACGCACTCGATCCCGACAGCGGATGCTGACCGCAGTGGTCCGCGCGACGCCGGCTGGGGCGCGGGTGGGGCCTACCTCGCCCAGCACCGGGCCGTCGCGGTCGCCGTGATGTCCGCCCTCGCCGATCCCGGCGATCCCGCCGCCCACGCCGAATCCGGCGCTGCCGCCATCCCCGACCCATCCCGGCCGGCCTGGTCGCTCGCCTTCCAGTCCCGCTCCGGCCCACCGGCGCTGCCGTGGCTCGAACCCGACGTCAACGACGCCCTCAGGGCGCTCGCCGCCGACGGAACCGAGGCCGTCGTGATCGTGCCGATCGGCTTCATCTCCGACCACATGGAGGTGCTCTGGGACCTTGATACCGAGGCCGCCGCCACCGCAGCCAGCCTCGGACTGGCGATGGAACGCGTCGCAACCCCCGGCATCCACCCCGCCTTCGTCGCCGCCCTCGCCGGGCTCGCCCTCGAGCGCCTGCACGGCCGCATTGGTACCCGTGAGGTGTCGCAGATCAACGTTCGCGCGGCCTGCGAACCTCGATATGCGACACCTCAGGGTGGCCGATGGGGTGACGTGTGCCCGAGTGGATGCTGCGAGAAAGGGGCCGGACGTCCCGGTCGTCCCGCGTCATGACCATAACCGCCAAACTCGCCGCCCACACAGCCGCTGCAGAGTGGTGCGGCGAGGGATTCAGACGTCGATCGTGAAGAGGGGGCGCAGGTAGCGCCGGAGCTCCTCAGCCATGTCGAGGGTGTCAGGGGCGAGCAGCCACTGCACCTGCAGGCCGTCGCTGAGCGCGATGAGCGACCGCGCGGCGCTCTGCGGATGTACTCCCTCGCGCAGCTGACCGACAGCCTGAGCGTTGGTGAATGCCTCGATCATCAGGGAAACCACCCAGCTGTACCTGTCGAGGAAGTACTGGTGAGCGGGGTGCTCTGGAGCGGTCGCCTCAGCAGAAAGCACACAGTGCAGTTCCACAAGACCCGGGGCAAATTCGGCGTTGTACTCGGCCACGCGCACGATGCCGCGAATTGTCTCGATGTCGGGCGTGCCATCGATGGGGACGAGCGCAACGGAGCGCTCGTCGCGCAGTGCGAGCACGCCCGCGAGCAGCTCGTTCTTGTTCGAGAAGTGGTGCAGCAGGCCGGCCTGGCTCATCCCGACCCGCTCGGCGATCTCCCGCAGCGAGCCGTTACGAAAACCGTGGTTGGCGAAGACCTCGATACCGGCCTCGAGGATCTCCCGGCGCCGTCCTGCCGTTTTGGCATAGCTTCCGCGCGACTTCCCCGTCATAGTCATGCGGCGACTCTAGTCTGAAATCCATCGACCATCCGAAAACCGTGTGCTTGAGCGTTTTTTCGTATTGCGTCTTCAGCCACGTGACCCTGGCCTGGCACACGCTTCTGGCCGGGTACCTCACCGTGGTCTTCGCGGTGCTGAGCATGCTCGAACTCGACCGATGGTGCCCCCCTTGAGTCGTTATGTTTCGCCTCGGGACGTCCCGCATCGCGCGCACTTGGTAGCGTGAACGCCACGCAGTACATGGTCGCAGGGGCGCCGGTGACCATCCATCCGAGAGATCCCCATGACGACTTCCCGCTTTGACGACATCACCCGCGAACAACTGAGCCGGCCCGACAGCCGGAAGTGGAGCCTGCACGCCGGCACCATCGGCGCCTGGGTCGCAGAGATGGACTTCGGAACGGCCCCCGTGGTCACCGAGGCGCTGCACCGCGCGATCGATGACGGCGACCTCGGGTACCTGGCTCCCGCGACCACGCGGCGGATGGCCGAGGCCGCCTCGGAGTGGCTCCGCACCGACTGCGGCTGGGAGATCGCGCCGGAGAACATCCACCCGGTCTCCGACGTGATGGCCGCCCTCGAGGTCGCAGTCACGAAGTACTCCCCGGCCGGGAGCGGCGTCATCATCCCGACGCCCGCCTACATGCCGTTCCTCTCCTTCATCCCGACACTCGGCCGGGAGGTCTTCGAGGTGCCCGGCATCGAGTCGGGCGGGCGCTGGACGCACGACCTCGCCGGGATCGAGGCGGCCTTCCACGCCGGCGCGCGCACCCTCATCCTGTGCAACCCGCACAACCCGACCGGGACCGCGATCTCCCGAGAGGAGCTCGAGGCCATCGCGGTGATCGTCGACCGGCACAACGGCCGGGTTTTCGCCGACGAGATCCACTCGCCGCTCCGCTACGGGTCCACGCCGCACGTGGCGTACGCCTCCCTTTCGGCCGTGACCGCCCGGCACACGATCACCGCGACCTCTGCCTCGAAGGCCTGGAACATCCCCGGGCTCAAGGCCGCGCAGCTCATCACGTCCAACCCCGCCGACGAGAAGCTCTACCAGATCTTCGGCTTCGCGGTGCTCCATGGCGCCTCGACGCCGGGCGTCATCGCCGCGACGGCGGCCTTCCGGCACGGTCGGGAGTGGCTCACCGAGGTCACCGACTACCTCGACGGCAACGGCCGCGAGCTCGGGCGGCTCCTGGCGGAGCACCTGCCCGAGGTCGGTTACCGCATCCCCGAGGCGACGTACATCGCCTGGCTCGACTGCAGGCGGCTCGGTATCGAGGGGTCGCTCGCCGACTTCTTCCGCACAGAGGCGGGTGTTGCGGTGACTGACGGAGCGCAGTGCGGGAAAGGATATGACGGGTACGTCCGGCTGATCTTCGCCATGCCCCGGCCGATCCTCGAGCAGACCGTGTTGCAGATGCGGGATGCCGTCCTGCGGCACACCGCGGAGCGCCAGAACGTGCACAGCAACAACGTGCGGACAGGAACACCGTGACCCACCAGGCCGACATCGAACCCACCCTCGAGGACACCGCGCCAGGGGACACGGCCACAGGGCACACCGTCGCCGCACCGGAGTACGACTGGGACGGCTACGCCTTCGACACCCGCCAGGTGCACGCCGGCGAGACCGAAGACCGCTCCAACGGGGCCAGGATCCAGCCGATTGCGATGACGGCCGGCTACCGTTTCGACTCCTACGACGACGCCGCGGGACGTTTCTCCGGCGAGGGCGACGGCCTGATCTACTCACGGCAGCGCAACCCGTCCGGCACTGTCGCCGAGAAGCGGATCGCCTCCCTCGAGGGGGGTACCGAGGCCATCGTCGTCTCCTCCGGTCAGGCAGCGATCACCGCCGCGCTGCTCGCGCTCGCCGGGTCCGGCGAACGGATCGTCTCGACCGCGAGCATCTACAGCGGCACCCGGGTGCTTTTCGGCCGCAGCTTCAAACGCTTCGGCGTCAGCGTCGACTACGTCTGGAACGAAGCGGACGACGACGAGTGGGACCGCCAGATCACCCCGGACACCAAGGCGATCTTCACCGAGACCATCCCGAACCCCAAGAACGACATCGTCGACATCGCCCGGGTCGCGCGGGTCGCCCGACGGCACGGGATCCCGCTCGTCGTCGACAACACGATCGCCTCGCCCTTCCTGATCCGGCCCTTCGAGCACGGCGCCGACATCGTCGTGCACTCCTCGACGAAGTTCCTGAGCGGCCACGGCGCCGCCCTGTCCGGCACCATCGTCGACGGCGGCCGCTTCGACTGGGCCGCCTCCACGCGCTCCTACCCGCTGCTCACCGAACCGGTGCGCTCGGGCCGGCCTTCGATCCTCGACCAGTACGGCCCCACCGCGTATGCACGGATGACCCGCGAGGCTGTCGTGAACGACATCGGTCCCGCGCTCTCCCCGTTCAACTCCTTCCTGCTGCACCAGGGCATCGAGACCCTGTCCCTCCGCATGGAACGACACCTCTCGAATTCGCTCGCGATCGCTGAATGGCTCGAGGGACACCCGCGCGTCGAAAGCGTCGACTACGCCGGCCTGCCCGGCAGCCCGT
The DNA here is from genome assembly GCF_035984545.1 of Cryobacterium sp. GrIS_2_6. NCBI lineage: Bacteria > Bacillati > Actinomycetota > Actinomycetes > Micrococcales > Microbacteriaceae > Cryobacterium > Cryobacterium sp. GrIS_2_6. The sequence continues at coordinate 2,718,570 of NZ_JAXCHP010000001.1, read as the reverse complement.
TCTACGAGCTCGCCGATCGGCTCTACGGCGGCCGCAGCGGCTCGGTGTTCTCGGTCACTGTGCGCGGCGGCACCGCGGGAGCCCGCCGGTTCCTCGACGGGCTCAGGGTGATCAGCCGGATGACCAACATCGGCGACGTGCGCTCGATGGCGCTGCACCCCGCGACGACGACCCACTCCTCCTTCACCCCCGAGCTCCGCGAGCGCCTCGGCATCGCGCCCGGCCTGATCCGGCTGTCGATCGGCATCGAGGACCCGACCGACCTGATCGCCGACCTCGACCGAGCCCTCTCCGCGCTCTAGCGGCACGTGACTAGGCTCGGAGCATGATCGAGACAATTCGCTGGGGAATCCTGGCCACAGGCGGCATCGCCCACGCATTCACGAGTGACCTCATCCTGGCTGGGCACACCGTCCAGGCCGTCGGCTCCCGGTCCCAGGCCGGGGCGGATGCCTTCGCGACCGAGTTCGGGATCCCCACGGCCCACGGGAGCTACGAGGCCCTCGTCGCGGACCCCGAGGTCGACATCGTCTACGTGTCGACCCCGCATCCGTTTCACGCCGCCAACGCGACGCTCGCCCTGAACAACGGCAAGCATGTGCTGATCGAGAAGCCGATCACCCTCAACGCGCGCGAGGCGAGGGAGATCACCGAACTCGCCGCGGAGAAGGGCCTGCTCGTGCTCGAGGGGATGTGGACCCGGTTCCTGCCGCACATGCGGCGAATCAGGGAGATCATCGCGGCGGGCACCCTCGGCGACGTGCACACCCTGATCGCCGACCACACCCAGGACCTTCCCGACGACCCGGGGCACCGGCTCAACTCCATGCAACTCGGCGGCGGTGCGCTCCTCGACCTCGGCGTATACCCGATCACCTTCGCCTCCGAGCTCTTCGGGACGCCGGAGACCATCCTCGCCGCGGCGACCTTCAAGGCGACGGGAGCGGATGCCCAGGTCGCGACGACCTTCCGCTATCCCGGCGGCCAGATCGCCGTCACGCTCTCGGCGAGCGACACGGCGGGGACGAACACGGCCGTGATCCTGGGCACGCTCGGCCGGATCGAGATCGACGCCGTCTGGTACTCGCCGACGAGTTTCCGGGTGCTGAACAGCAGCGGCGAGGTGCTCGAATCGTACGTGTCTGCCGTGACAGGCCGCGGGATGCAATTCCAGGCGGTCGAAGCCGAACGGGTCATCCGCGCCGGCCTCACCGAGAGCGACCTGCTCCCGGTCGCGGAGATGGTGAGCATCATGGAGACCCTCGACACCGTGCGGGAACGGATCGGACTGCGCTACCCGGGTGAATAGGCCGCTCACCAGCCGACGCCAGTGCTTCAGGCACGGTAGCCTGACCTCACAGGCAACCGCGACCCGGGGATGACCCCCCGGCCGGACGGTACGGCAATCGAGAGCTCGGATCCAATGGAATTGCTGGTGGGGGAGGACCGCAGGCGAGGTGCGGCCACGCCACGGTCGGATGCCTGGCTCGTCTGGTCGCTCATCGTGCTGGTGGCGGCGTCGGCGGTCCAGACCCTCGTCGCGGGTGTCGCAGGCGTTCGGACCCCGGTCGGCGACATCGTGGGGGCGATGTCCTTCTCCGCACCCGTCGTGCTCTGCTGGATGTCGGTCCATCGCGCCGTGGCGCGCCGGACCGAGTTGGTCCTCACGGCCCTGGCCCTGAGCGCCTATTCCCTGTCGGGCATCCTCTTCTCCGTGGTCTACCTGGTCTTCGCGGGCGTTGCCTCCGTCCCGTTGGCGATCCTTGCGACCGCGCTCTTCTTCTCGTTCTACCCGCTGGGGCTCGCGGCCCTCGCCGTCCTGGTCCACCGGCAGAAGGGGCGGCTGTCCTGGGGTGTGACTCTCGACAGCACCGTCGGCGCCCTCGGCGCGGCATCCCTCGTCGTCGTCCTCCTCGGCCCGAGCATCGACCGGGCATTCGGGACGCCGTTCTCGCTCGACTCGTTCGTCGCCGCCGTGAATCCCCTCCTGGACATCCTTGTCCTCGCCGCCCTCGCCGCCCTCGCCGGCGTCGCCGCCTCACGGTCGGTCAGTGCCGGGCGCAACTGGCTCATGCTGGTCGCGGGGCTGCTGCTCTTCTCTGCCGCCGACATCGGCTTCGCCCTCACCGGGATGACCATAGAGGGCAGCTACTCGACGGCGTCGCCGTTCGACGTCGGCTGGATTGCGGGCCTCGCACTGATGGCCCTGTGGGCGCACCGGTCGGCCAGGCCCGTGCCGCCGGCACCGGCCGTCCGCAACGCGGCCGTGGTGCGCTGGGCGCTCTCCCTCCCTGTCCTGGCCACGACTGCCGGACTCGTCGTCCTCCTGATCGCGAGCCAGATCGAGGTCTCCCCGCTCGCCATCTCCCTCGCGGCCGGGGCCGTGGTCCTCGCCGCAGCCCGCACGACGCTCGCGTTCCGTGAACTGCGGCGGATGGGCGACATGCGCAGGCAGGCCAGGACGGACGACCTCACCGGGTTGCCCAACCGGCGCGCCCTCTACGCCGAGGTGCCGTTGAGTCTCACCTCCGGTGCCAACCGGGCCCTCCTGCTGCTCGACCTGGACCGCTTCAAAGAGGTCAACGACAGCCTCGGGCACGACGTCGGGGACGAACTGCTGGTGCAGGTCGGGACTCGCCTCACGAGCCATGTCCGGGGGACCGACCTCGTCGCCCGGCTCGGCGGCGACGAATTCGCGATCCTGCTCGCCGACGTCGGGGAGGCGGAGGCCGTGATCGTGGCGGGGACGCTCAGGGAGGCCCTCGCCCGGCCGTACCTGCTCGAAGGAATCACTCTGCAGACCACGGTCAGCATCGGCATCGCCCTCTATCCCGGTCAGGCCCTCGACCTGACCGGCCTGCTCCGCAAGGCCGACATGGCCATGTACAAGGCGAAGGCAAGCCGCAGCGGTCACCGGGTCTACGACACGAGCGACGACAGCCACGGCGCCGCCAGGCTGCGCACCCTCCAGGAGCTGCGCGTGGCCCTGGCCGAGCGGCAGCTGGTGCTCTACTACCAGCCCAAGGTCGACCTCGCGACCGGGGCCGTGCGCGGTGTCGAGTCGCTCGTGCGCTGGAACCATCCGGTGCGCGGACTCGTCCAGCCCGGTGACTTCCTGAGCATCGTCGAGGAGGCCGGTCTGATGAACGCGATGACCGCGCAGGTGCTCGACATGGCCCTCGACCAGGCCGCCGTCTGGCACGCCACGGGTGCCGACCTGACCGTCGCCGTCAACCTGACGGCGAGCGCGCTCGTCGACGCGGAACTGCCGGAGCGGACCGCGGCGATGCTCGCGGACCGCGGCCTGCCGGCATCCGCCCTCATTCTCGAGATCACCGAGGAGTTCCTGCTCGAGGACCGCGCCCGGACCACCGCGATCCTAACCCGGCTGCGGGCGGGGGGCATCCGCATCGCCATCGACGACTTCGGGACGGGATACAGCTCGCTCGCGTACCTCCGCGACCTGCCGGTCGACGAACTCAAGCTCGACCGGTCGATCGTGTCGCCGATGAAGGACGACCCGCGCGCGGCCGCCCTCGTCTCCTCGACGATCGAACTGGCGCACAGCCTCGGGCTCACGATGGTGGCCGAGGGCGTCGAAGACGCCGAGGTCTACGCCGACCTGGCCCGGTACGGCTGCGACGAGGCCCAGGGCTTCCACATGTCCCGGCCGATGCCCGCCGGCGAACTCGACAGGTGGCTCGCAGAACGTCGACTCACGGCGTCACCGTGACGGCCGTCATGACGCCGCGCCGCCACGGCCTGGACCGGTGGATGCTCTGGGCGCTCTGGCTGATCATCGCCGCGCACGTGGCGAGCCTCGTGCTGCGGGCACCCGCGGACTACGTCTCCTCCCCGTTCATCCTGCTCGGGGTGCTCGCCGCCGCCGCGCCCCTCATCGTCTGCTGGGTGGCGGTCGCGCGCACCCGGTCGAATCGACTGCAGGCCCGGCTCGCCGCCACGGCCGTGACCGTGTTCGTGATCGGCAACGGCTTCTTCGCGGCCGCCGACCTGCCGGCCGGCGACTGGGTGCCGGTGCTGGCCGCCCTCGCCCAGCTCTGCTACCTCGCCTTCTACCCGCTGATGCTCGCCGCCCTGTTCACCCTCGTGCGGCACCAGTTGCGGAGCCTCTCCCTCGCGATCGCGCTGGACTGCGTCGTCGGCGGTCTCGGCGCCGCCGCGGTGGTGTCCGCCGTGCTCGGGCCCGTGCTCGCGGTCGGCGCCCAGGGGCCGCCGTCCATTTCCACCTTTGTGGGGATCGCGAGTCCCGTGCTCGACCTCGTCATCGTCGCAGCGGTCGTCGCGATCGCGGCGTCACCGATCCTGATGGCAGGCCAGAGCTGGATCCTGCTCGTGGGCGGGCTGCTCTCGTTCGCCGCGGGGGACATCCTCTTCGCGCTGGGCAAGCTCAACGGCACCTATGTGGTCGGTCACTGGCTCGACGCCGGCTGGTCGATCGGACTCGCGCTCGTCGCGACGTGGCTGCGCACGGCAGCGACCCCGGACACGGACGACGAAGGCACGGGCGACGGAGGCACGGGCGACGGAGGCACGGCCGAAAGCGGCACGGATGCAGCAGATCGGCCGGGCGCCTCGGCGAGCGGATCCGGCGTGCTCGCGGTCCCTGTTGTCGCGACGATCGCCGGTCTCGCCGTCCTCCTGGTTTCGAGCCGGCACGGAGAGTCACAGGTGACTGTGGGGCTCGCCGCCGCCACCCTCGTGGCCTCGTCCGCCCGAACGGTCATTGCATTCCGGGAACTCGGCCGGATGGGCGATCTCGCCATGCTGGCCCGCAGCGACGACCTCACCGGGCTCCCGAACCGGCGGGCCCTCTACGCCGAAGTGCCCGCCCGGCTGGCCCTCGGCGGTCGCAACGCCCTGCTCCTGCTCGACCTGGACCGGTTCAAGGAGGTCAACGACAGTCTCGGGCACGACGTCGGGGACGTGCTCCTCGTGCAGGTGGGCCTGCGGATCGGCGCCCAGCTCGGCGCGGACGACCTCCTCGTGCGGCTCGGCGGCGACGAATTCGCGATCTTCCTCCGCGACTCCGGCCGGGAGGAGGCCGAAGTCGTCGCGATGAAGGTGCAATCCGCCCTCGCGGCACCGCACACGCTCGAAGGTATCTCGCTGCAGTCGAGCGCGAGCATCGGGATCGCGCTGAGCCCCGAGCACGGCGAGAGCCTCGGTATCCTGATGCGCAAGGCTGACATGGCGATGTACCGGGCCAAGGTGCGGCGCGGCGGGCATCGCGTGTACCACCCGGTCGACGACAGCCATGGCGACACCCGGCTGCGCACCCTCGAGGAATTGCGCGCAGCGCTCGTGGCGAACCAGCTGGTGCTGCACTATCAGCCGAAGGTCGAACTCTCCGGCGGGGAGGTGCGCGGCGTCGAGGCCCTCGTGCGCTGGAACCATCCGAAACGCGGCCTGCTCTACCCGAGCGAATTCCTCGAACTCGTCGAGGACGCCGGCCTGATGCAGACGCTGACAGAGCGGGTCCTCGAACTCGCACTCGACCAGGCCGCGGTGTGGCACCGTCGCGGCGAGACGCTCACCATCGCAGTCAACCTCGCGGCGAGTTCGCTCCTCGACTCCGGCCTGCCCGAACGGGTCGGCGCCATGCTCACCGCGCGCGACCTCCCGGCGACGGCGCTCATGTTCGAGATCACCGAGGCCTTCCTGCTCGACGATCGCGGCCGGGCGAGCGACATCCTCGGGAGACTGCGCGCCCGCGGCATCCGCATCGCCGTCGACGACTTCGGCGTGGGTTACAGCTCGCTTGCCTACCTCCGCGAATTCCCGATCGACGAGCTCAAGCTCGACCGCTCGTTCGTGGCCCCGCTGAACGGTGACAAGCGCGCCGCGGCAGTGGTGTCGTCGAGCATCCACCTCGCCCACAGCCTGGGCCTGCGGATGGTGGCCGAGGGGGTCGAGGACGCCGAGGCGTATGCGCAGCTCGCCCGGTTCGGCTGCGACCAGGCCCAGGGATACCACGTGTCTCCGCCGGTGTCCGCCGCCGTTCTCGACGAGTGGCTGGCCGCGCGTCTCACAGCGGACGCAGGTACAGTACAGGCGTGAACGATCAGGACAGCACCGCGCCGCAGGGTCCAGGTGCCCAGGACGCCGCCCCGCACCGCCCCGGAACGCGCGGCCCCGGAGCGGCCGGGATCGCCGGGTTCCTCGCCCGGCACCGCACCGCTTCCTGGGCCTTGGCCTGGGCCGTTGCCTTTGCCCTGCTCGGTAGCGGCGCCGTCGTCGCCGGCGCGTCCATGCGCGCCTCCGCGCCGGTCTCCCTCCCGGTCACGAGTTCCGCGGCCCCGACGCCCACCGCCGCTCCGACGCCCACGTCGACGCCGATCCCCGTGCGCCCGGTTCCCGGAGCGGTCGTCCCCGCGAGCCACCTGCGCACGTGTTCCGTATCCGCGCTGTCCACCGACTCCCGCCTCGGCAGCTTCCAGTCCCAGGTCGTGAACGCGACGACGGGAGAGGTCCTCTTCGACCGGGGCGGCAGCACCCCCTCCCGCACCGCGAGCGTGCTCAAGGTCCTCACCTCTGCCGCGGCGCTGAGCGTGCTCGGCTCCGACTACCGGGCGACGACGACGGTCGTGAAAGGCGCGGAACCCGGTTCACTCGTGCTCGTCGGCGGCGGGGACCTGACCATCTCCCGGCTGCCAAGCGGAGCGGAGTCGACGTATACCGGGGCGGCACACCTCGACACCCTCGCCGCGCAGGCCGTCGCGGCGTGGCAGGCCGACCCCGCGACCGCGAACGTCCCGATCACCTCCCTCGTGCTCGACTCCTCCCTGTTCGGCGACCCGGCGTGGGACCCCAGCTGGAACCGCAAGGAACTCACCGACGGGTACATGCCCGAGATCACCGCCCTCCAGGTCGACGGCGACAGGGACAACCCGAAGCAGAGCACCTCCGCCCGCAGCAGCGACCCGATCGGGCGCGCCGGGCAGGCATTCGCCGACCTTCTCGGCAGCAGCGTCACGGTCACCCGTGGTACGGCGCCGGCCGGGGCGACCCAGCTCGCATCGGTCCAGTCGCAGCCGGTGTCGACACTGATCAAGCAGGCGCTCATCGTCTCGGACAACACCATCGCCGAGATGCTCGCGCGGCTCGTCGCGGTCAAGTCCGGCGCGGGCAACACCTTCTCGGCACTCCAGAAATCGACGGTCGCCGGGCTGCAGACGTATGGCATCGACACGACCGGCATCGTGATCGCGGATGGCTCCGGCCTGAGTGACAACAATGCCGTTCCACCGTCGTACCTGACCCGGCTCTTCATCAAGATCAACGCTCGCCAGGGCGATCTCGGGGTCATCTTCGACGGACTGCCCGTCGCCGGCGGCAAGACCGGTTCCCTCTCTTACAGCGACCGGTTCACCGGCAAGAACGCGGACGCCGACGGTTCCGTGTTCGCGAAGACCGGCTGGATCGACACCGGGTACACCCTCGCCGGCATCATCCACGCCGCGGACGGGACTCCGCTCACCTTCGTCGTTTACGCGCTCGGTGATGTGGGTGATAATGCGAAGCAGGCGATCGACACCATCACGGCGGCGTTCTATCGCTGCGGAAACAACCTCTCCAATACCTAGCGTCTCACGCAGGCGCAGAACCCAGAACGGAGCACCGTGGCCAGGGCCTTGTTCATCATCGACGTGCAGAACGACTTCACGGAGGGCGGCGCCCTGGGGGTTGACGGCGGGGCAGCCGTGGCCGCGGGCATCAGCAGACTGCTGGCGGAGCATCCGCTGCACTACGACTATGTCTTCGCCTCGCGCGACTGGCACAACGCGGCGGGCGACAACGGTGGCCACTTCGCCGCGGCGGGCGCAGAGCCCGACTACACCGGCACCTGGCCGGTTCACTGCGTCGCGGACACTCCCGGCGCCGACTACCACCGGGATCTCGCGCTACCGGCCGGGACCGTGCATATCCGCAAGGGACAGGGCGAACCGGGGTACTCGATCTTCGCCGGCGTCGACGAGTCGGGCGCGCGCACGGCAGAGGTGCTGATCGAGCACGCGGTGACGGATGTCGACATCGTCGGAATCGCGACCGATCACTGTGTGCGGGCCTCGGGTCTCGATGCGCTCGAGCACGGCCAGCGGGTGCGCGTGCTCACCGACCTCATGGCCGGCGTCGACCCGGACGCGAGTGCTGCAGCCCTCGCCGAGCTGGCGTACGCCGGCGCCACCCTGACCACCGCAGCGGACCTCGCGACCGCCTAGCACCTGTTCCGCCACCTGCCCCGCCACCCTCGTGGCCCGGCAACTGTTGCCGATGGGGACACCTGTTGCCCGCCCACCGGGAACTGTTGTCCATATCGGCCACAGTTTTGGCCGCGGGTGCATCCGGATGCGGGGTACCACCCGAAGTGGGGGTGGGAGGCAATGCTGCCTCCCACCACCACGACAAGCAGGAGGTAACCATGCGCAAAATTCTAGCCGTAGGCGCCGCAGCCGGTGTACTCGTAGCTCTCGCAGGATTCGGGCCGGCGTACGCCGGGGACGGGGGGCACGGTCACGGTTCCGGTGACAACGGGCCCGCCGAATTGACCGTGTTCCACGGTATCCCCGGGGTCACCGTCGACGTCTATGTCGACGGAGCCCTCACGCTCGACAACTTCACGCCGGGCTCCTTCTCGGACACCCTGTCCCTGGACCCCGGCACCTACTCGGTCGCGATCACCGCTGCCGACGCAGCGGATGCGAGCAACCCGGTGATCGGCCCTGTCGACCTCACCCTCGAGAGCGGCGACAACTACACCGCCGTGGCTCACCTCACCGAGGCAGGGACGCCGACGGCCACCCTGTTCACGAACAACCCCGACCCGGTTGGCAAGGGTGAAGGCCGGCTCACGGTCCGTCACGTTGCCGCAGCGCCGTCCGTCGACGTGCTCGCGAACGGTGCCGCGGCCATCACCGACCTCACCAACCCCGACGAGGTCGAACTCACCCTCCCCACCGGGACGATCTCGGCGGCCGTCGCCGCGACGGGCACCACCGACCCGCTCCTCGGGCCGGCCGATGTCTCGATTGCGAAGCGCACGAACACCATCGTGTACGCCTACGGCAGCCTCGCCGACGGAACCCTGGCGCTCGCCGTGCAGACGGTTCCACTCGAGAAGGGCCACAGACACTGACCGCCGGCACTGACCGCCGGCACTGACCACCGGCACTGACCGCCGGCACTGAAAAGTCAGCGGCCGGCTCGAGCGGACCGGCCTGCGCAGACACCCACTGCGCGGGCCGGTCTCCGTCCGTCCGAAGCCGGGCGCTCATTCTCCTCGAGGAATTCTTTCCTGCCGCTGCATCCGAAATGGCATCTGAACAGGAAGTAAGGGTAAGAAGCAGCTCACCCCCGCCGTAGGAAGACATGATGCACGCGACACACAGCACAGGATTCAAAGCTTCACTCACCGCCTCTCTCACGGCCGCTTCGATCGGAGCGCTCGTCATTTTCGGTGGTCTCGCCCCCGCCAGCGCCGCCACGGATGATGCGAAACTGTCGGTATTTCACGGCGTCCCCGGCCTCACCGTCGATGTCTACGTCAACAACAAACTGACGATTGACAACTTCAAGCCGGGTGACATGTCCGGTCCCCTCGACCTCCCCGCCGGCACCTATTCGGTCGCCATCACGCCCTCCGACGCAGCAGATGCGAGCAAACCCGCGATCGGCCCGGTCGACCTCAAGCTCGAGGCGGGTATGAACTACACTGCAGTCGCGCACCTCGGAGCAGACGCGAAGCCCACGGCGACCCTGTTCACCAACGACACGTCCATGATTGCCGCCGGCTCTGGCCGCCTCGTCGTGCGGCACGTCGCCGCGGCGCCCGCTGTCGACGTCCTGGCGAATGGCGCGGTCGCGATCTCGAACCTCTCCAATCCGAAGGAGTCGGTCCTGACGATTCCCGCGGGCACGATCTCGGCCGTCGTTGCGGCCACCGGCACCACGGCACCCGTGATCGGCCCGGCCGATGTGAAGGTGGCCGAGGGAGTCGACACGATCGTCTACGCCTGGGGCAGCCTCGCCGATAAGAGCCTCGCTGTCGCCGTGCAGACGGTCGCGGGCATGAACTCCGACCCCAACGGCATTCCCGCCGGTGAGGCCGGTCTCGTCGCGACCAACCGGCCGGCGGACACGACCCCGTTCTGGCTCGCCGGCATCGCCGTGCTGCTGCTCGGCCTCGGGTCGGCCAGCTTCCTCGGACTCCGCCGAGTGCGTCGCTGAGCGCGCGAACGAGGACTGAGGGAGAACGATGAGGGCCACGGCGGGCAAAATCGGGATGCTTGCTGTGGCCCTTGTCCTGCTCTCCGCAGCTGCCCTGATGCTGATGCTGATGCTGAGCGGATGCGGGAGCACGTCCGTCGCGGGGAGCCTTGCCGGTGCGCCGATGCAGCTCCCCGCGACGGGCGCTTCTGCGCTTCCAGAATCGTCTGCACTCCCCGAACCGTCCGCAGCCGCGCCGATACCTCCCGCTCCGACGGCGACTCCGCTCCCTCCGGCGGTGCCACTCGTCACCGGGGTGAGCGCCGACATCCGCTCGGTGCAGGGCGTGGCACTGGTCGCACCGGTGCGGATCAGGATCGAGGCGCTCGGGATCGATATGGGTATCGAAGCCGTCGGACTCGGCGACACCGGCGGCATGGGCCTGCCGAAGAATCCGGCGATCGCCGCCTGGTACCAGTTCGGTCCGGCCCCGGCCAGTTCGTCCGGCGCGACCGTGATCGCCGCGCACGTCGACTCCCTCGAATACGACATCGGTCCGTTCTCCCGGCTCGCGACGGCGCCGGCCGGCACGGACATCGTGCTCTTTCTGACGGATGGCGGTGAACGGCGCTACCGCGTCGAGTCCGTGGCCCTCACCCTGAAGCCCGATGTACCCTGGCCGGCGGTCTTCGACCGGACCGGGCCCGCCCGCCTCACCCTCGTCACCTGCGGTGGCGAATTCGACTACACGGCACGTCGGTACCTCTCGAACGTGATCGTTTTCGCGATGCCGGTTCCCTGATGAGCGGGATTGGCTATGCTGTCGCCGACGACGTCCGGCGCGACGCTCCCCGCAGGGACCGACGATGACCGGCAATCACATCACCCTGACAGTTGGGAGGCGACGAGACCCCGTGACCGTACCCATCGATGACGTCGACCACGTGCGACTTGCCGCCGCGTTCCAAGCGGGGGATGAACGTGCCCTTGCCGAGGCCTACGCACGGTGGTCGTCGCTCGTCTACACGATCGCGGTGCGGTCGCTCGGAGATCCCGGCGAAGCGGAGGACGTGACGCAGACGGTCTTCATCGCGGCCTGGCGCGGACGGGACAACTACAATCCCGAGCGGGCGCGGCTCCCCGCCTGGATCGTTGGGATCACCCGACACACCGTCGCGGACACCCATGAGGCACGATCAAGGCGCCGCCGGATCGAGCAGGCCGTTGCGGGCGAACTGCGGACGACCTCCGTCGACGACTCGGTTGACGTCGCCGACCGGGTGATGTTCGCCGAAGAGTTGCAGCGGCTCCCGCCCGTCCCGCAACGTGTCATGCAACTCGCGTTCTATGCTGACCTCACGCACGCGCAGATCGCCGCGATGCTCGATTTGCCGCTGGGAACGGTCAAGAGCCACATCCGCCGAAGCCTTGGGCGCCTGCGAGCCCGATTGGAGGCCGAAGATGACACATATTGACCGCGACGACCTCGCACTCATCGCCCTCGCGGAATTCGACCTCACCGAGGCGGAACGCGTGCACCTCTCGGTGTGCCCGCAGTGCGCGCTCGAGTTGATCTCCCTGCAGCACACCGCCTCGGTCGGCAGGTCCGCCCGGCACATCAGCCTGACCGAGCCCGCGGGCTCCGTATGGGCGGGCATCCACTCAACTCTCAGCCTCAGCGGCGCTGTCGGTGCACAACCGAGGCTCCGTGACTTCGTGCGCCCTGCGGATGGCGAGGCTGCCGGTGTCGTCTATGACGTGTACGACGCCTCCGACAACTCCGAGGGGTGCGACGTTTCCGAGCGGTATGACGTGTCCGACGGGTACGACGGGTACAAGGTCTCCGACGCGTCCGCCGCGTCCGCCGCGTCCGATGCCTCCGAGGTCTCGGACCTTTTTCCGGGCAGTCGGGAGGCATCCGCGGGGGATCCCGCAATTAAGGTGCCTGCCCGGCCGGTCGCGGCCCTGCCGGTGCCCGTGGCAGAGTTGCCCGTTTCGCCGCCGCCCCCCGCTGCGCAGCCGGCGACCCCCCGCGCTTCCGACTCGCCTGCCCGGCTGCGGCCTCGCCGACGTGTGAGGTCCACGACCCGAACCTGGGTGCGGGTCCTCATCGCCGCGGCGGCGAGCCTGGCGCTGCTCCTCGCCGGGTTCGGCGCCGCCCGCTGGGCCGACGCACTCGGCCCGCCCGCGACGGCGCCCATCACCTTCGAGGCCCAGCTCACGCCCTTCCCCGGCTGGAAGGCGAGCGGCAGTGCGGCGGTCGAGGTGACCCCCGGCGGTCATCGCGAGGTCGTCGTCGACCTCACCGGTCTCGCCGTCGCCACCGCGGCGGCCCCCCTCCGCGAAGTCTGGCTGATCAAGGCGGATGCGTCCGGCCTGATCAGCATCGGCCTGCTCGACGGGAACATCGGCCACTTCGATATCCCGGACGGCGTCGACCTCGCCCAGTACCCGCTCGTCGACGTTTCGGCGGAACCCGACAACGGAAACCCGGCTCACTCAGGAAATTCGATCGTGCGCGGAGAGCTGCACGCTATGTGAGCGCGGCCGCCCGCGGATAGGCTGGATGACGCAGAGCAGCAGACACTCGCGACAGGGAGCCACTATGACGAACGTCACCGAAGCCGAACTTCTCCGGATGGTTCCGAAGGAACTCTTCATCAACGGGGAGTGGGTGCCCGCGCGTGACGGGGCGACGCTCGACGTCGTCGACCCGGCCACCGGGCTCGTCATCGCCTCGATCGCCGACGCCGGGGTCGCCGACGGCGCAGCAGCCCTCGACGCCGCCGTCGACGCCCAGGACAGCTGGGCGGCGACCCCACCCCGGGTACGCGGTGAGATCCTTCGGCGCGCCTTCGACCTGATGCAGGAGCGCAAGCAGGAGTTCGCGCTTCTGATGACGATCGAGATGGGCAAGCCGCTCGCCGAGGCCTACGGCGAGGTCGCGTACGGCGGCGAATTCCTGCGCTGGTTCAGCGAAGAGGCCGTGCGCATCAGCGGCCGGTACGGCACCAACCCCGAGGGCACCGGACGGATGCTGGTGTCCCAGCACCCGGTCGGCCCCTGCTTCCTGATCACGCCCTGGAACTTCCCGCTCGCCATGGCCACCCGCAAGATCGCCCCCGCGCTCGCCGCCGGCTGCACCGTCGTTGTGAAGCCGGCGTCGCTGACCCCGCTCACGACCCTGTACTTCGCCAAGCTCCTCGCCGAGGTCGGGCTCCCCGCCGGTGTGCTCAACGTCATCACGACCTCGCGTTCCGGCGCGGTATCCGACCCGATCATCGCCGACCCGCGGCTGCGCAAGCTCAGCTTCACCGGTTCGACGGCCGTCGGCCGCCGAATGATCGGCCAGGCCGGCCAGGGCGTGCTGCGCACCTCGATGGAACTCGGCGGGAACGCGCCGTTCATAGTCTTCGCCGACGCCGACCTCGACAAGGCCATCGACGGCGCGATCGCGGCGAAATTCCGCAACGTCGGGCAGGCATGCACGGCCGCCAACCGGTTCATCGTGCAGGCGTCCGTCGCGGAGGAGTTCGCCCGCCGGGTCACCGAGCGGGTGCAGGACTTCGTCGTGGGTCGCGGCACCGCAGAGGGCGTGAACATCGGACCGCTGATCAACGCCGGGGCCGTGGAGAAGGCATCCACCCTGGTGCAGGACGCCCTCGAGCGCGGCGCGAGACTGCTCACCGGCGGCGACTCGATCGAAGGCGCCGGCACCTTCTTCGAGCCGACCGTACTGGCCGGGGTCGCGCCGGGCAGTGACATCCTGCGCGAGGAGATCTTCGGGCCGGTGCTCGCGATCGCGACCTTCGACGAGGAGGACGACGCAGTGCGGCTCGCCAACGACACCGAGTTCGGGCTGGTCAGCTACGTCTTCACCCGGGACCTTGCCCGCGGGCAACGCATGGTCGAACGCCTGCAGACCGGGATGATGGGGCTCAACATCGGCGTGATCTCGAACGCGGCCGCACCGTTCGGCGGGGTCAAGCAATCCGGCCTCGGGCGCGAGGGCGGCCCGGAGGGCATCCAGGAGTACCTCTCGACCAAATACACGATGACCCCGGACCCCTTCGCCGACTAGCACCCCCCGGCTCGTAGACTGAACGGATGCCCGTCACCCCGATCACCGACCTCGACGACCCGAGACTCGTCGACTACGCCCACGTCACCGACGTTGCCCTCAAGAAGGCCCGCGGCACCGAGCACGGCCTGTACATCGCCGAGTCTGCGCTCGTGCTCGAGCGGGCGTTGCGTGCCGGCCACCGGCCACGCTCCGTGCTCGCGCTCGGCAATACGGTCGACGAGGCGCGCGCGCTCGTCGGCGAGGACGTGTCGGTGTTCGTCGGGCCAGGGGAGCTCCTCGCCGAGCTGACCGGGTACATCCTGCACCGCGGTCTGATCGCGGCGATGAACCGGCCCGCCCTGCCGGACGCCGACACCCTGCTCGCCGGAGCCCGGCGCATCGTGATCCTCGAGAACGTGTCAGACCCCACCAACGTCGGCGCTATCTTCCGCTCCGCCGGCGCGATCGGGGCGGATGCGATCCTCGTCACGCCGCGCTGCTCCGACCCGTTCTACCGCCGCGCCATCCGCGTCTCGATGGGGACGGTGCTGCAGGTGCCGTGGACCCGCGTCGGCGACTGGACGAGCACCCGCGCCCTGCTGTCGAGGCACGGTTTCCACGTCGCCGCGCTCGCCCTCCGGGCGGATGCCGTCAGCCTCCGTGACGTGCAGTCTCGCGATCACGAGAAGCTCGCCCTGCTGCTCGGCGCCGAGGGCGACGGCCTCACCGAGGACGCCCTCGCCGCAGCGGACAGTGTCGTGCAGATCCCGATGAAGCACGGCATCGACTCCCTCAACGTGGCCGCGGCCAGCGCCGTCGCGATGTGGGCGCTCTCCGCCTGACCCGCGCCGCGCATCCGCCCGCCCGTTGCTCGCGGAGCCCTGCGCCGCGCCAACGCCGGCGGGCCCCGGCGGCGCGGCATAGGCCTAGGCTGTCGGCATGAGCAACGAGGCCGTGATCATCGATGTCGTGCGTACCCCGTCCGGGCGGGGCAAGCCGAATGGAGCGCTGTCGGGGGTGCACCCGGCGGACCTGCTCGCCGGGGTGCTCGCCGAGCTGGTCCGCCGGAATGACCTCGATCCCGCGCTCGTCGACGACGTGATCGGGGGCTGCGTCACGCAGACGGGCGAGCAAGGTTACAACGTGACCCGCACCGCGCTGCTCAGCGCGGGATTCCCGGAGTCCGTGCCGGGCACGACGATCGACCGGCAGTGCGGTTCCAGCCAGCAGGCGGCGACCTTCGCCGCCCAGGGCGTGATCGCCGGCAGCTACGACATCGTGATCGCGTGCGGAGTCGAGTCGATGAGCCGGGTTCCGCTCGGCTCGTCGCTGCGTCCGGGCCAAGACCCGTCCGGCCGGCTCCTGCTTGAGCGCTACCCGAACGGTCTCGTCGGCCAGGGCGTCTCCGCCGAGCTGATCACCCGCCGCTGGGGCCTCAGCCGCACCGAACTCGACGAGTACGCCGCCCGTTCGCACCGGCTCGCAGCGGATGCGACCGGCCGTGGAGACTTCGACCGCGCCCTCGTCCCGGTCCGGCTCCCCGACGGCTCCTCCGTCACGGGCGACGAGACCGTCCGTCCCGGCACGACGGCGGCGGGCCTCGCCGCCCTGCCGCCGGCGTTCCGCACCGATGCCCTCGCGGTCCGGTTCCCCGACCTCGACTGGCTGACCACCGCGGGCAACTCGTCCCCGCTCACCGACGGCGCCTCTGCGGTGCTGATCATGAGCGCCGCGCGCGCCGCCCAGCTCGGCTGCACGCCGCGGGCGCGGTTCGACAGCTTCGCCATCACGGGGAGCGACCCTCTCCTGATGCTCACCGGCGTGATCCCGGCAACCCGGCGCATCCTCGCCCGCTCCGGCCTCGACCTCGACGACCTCGACGCCTACGAGGTCAACGAGGCTTTCGCGTGCGTTCCGCTCGTCTGGGCGCGCGAACTCGGCGCCGATCCCGCACGCCTCAACCCGGACGGCGGCGCGATCGCCCTCGGCCACGCGCTCGGCTCCTCCGGCACCCGACTGCTCGGCACCCTCCTCGGTACCCTCGAGCGCACCGGTGGCCGCTTCGGCCTGCAGACCATGTGCGAGGGCGGCGGCATGGCCAACGCGACGATCATCGAAAGGCTCTGAGATGCGCATCGACGGATGCTCCGCACTGGTCACCGGAGCCGCCTCCGGCCTCGGGCTGGCCACCGTCACCGCCCTGCACGCGGCGGGGGCAGCAGTCGTGCTGCTCGACCTGCCGGGAGCACCCGGGGCTGCGATCGTGGCCGCCCTCGGCGACCGGACGCGCTTCGTGGCCGGCGACGTCACGAGCGCGGGCGATGTGCACAGCGCCGTCGAGGCGGCGGTGTCGATGGCGCCGCTGCGGATCGTCGTGACGTGCGCGGGAATCGCGCCGGCGGAACGCACCGTCGGGAGGGACGGCCCGCTCCCGCTCGACGACTTCGAGCGGGTGATCCGGGTGAACCTCACCGGGACGTTCAACGTGATCCGGCTCGCGGCCGCCGCGATGCTCGCCGCCGAGCCGATCGACGAGATGGCCATCGGCCTCGGCTCCGGCTCTGGCGCAGGTGCTGGAGCCGGGGGAGGCGGGACCTCCGAGCGGGGCGTCATCGTGACGACGGCATCCGTCGCAGCTTTCGACGGACAGGTCGGGCAAGCGGCATACGCGGCCTCGAAGGGCGGGGTCGCGGCGATGACACTGCCGCTCGCCCGGGAGTTCGCGCGCTCCCTGATCCGGGTCGTGTCGATCGCGCCCGGCGTCTTCGACACCGCGATGCTGCAGGGCATGCCTGCTGCGGTGCGGGAGTCGCTCGCCGCGCAGGTTCCGCACCCGGCCCGGCTCGGCGACCCGAGCGAGTTCGCCGCGCTCGTGCGGCACATCGTGGAGAACTCGATGCTCAACGGCGAGACGATCCGGCTCGATGGTGGAATCCGGATGCCGCCCCGCTGAGCCCGCGCGACCTGGCCTACTCGGTGTGGTTGACCTTCCGCTGCGGGGAGCCTGCCGCCCAGCGCTCCGCGGAATCCGTCGCGAGCCCGGCGATCTTGTCCTGGCGGTGCACGATCGTCTCGGCGGCCGCGATCCGCTCCGTCAGGGCCGGCAGTGTGACGCCCGCGAGCAGCGCCGAGAGCCGCGCCTCGTACTCGATCCGATAGTTCTCGGTGCCCTCGGTCAGCGAACTCAGCAGCGCCGCGTACTCGATGCGCGCCTCGCGGGCGGTGGCCTGCTCGGTCTGGGTATTCAGCTCGAAGAACTTCGTGCGCGCCCGGTTCTCGGAGATGAGGGCGGCGCGATAGTTCGGACCCGTGCTCTTCTGACCGGTCTTCACGCGCAGCTCGGTGGCCCTGGCCAGGATCTCCCTGGCCCGGTCCCGTTCGGCGCGCAGGATCTGAGAACCCGTGACCGTGCCGGCGTAGTTCGCCACGATCGGCGCACCCGGCGCGGGCGCCATCGGCGCACGCGCTGACCGAGTCAGGGGCGCCTGGGGTGCGCGCTGTGCGGCGAGGTGTGCGGCAGACTCCGCGGCGGACCGCACCGTCGACACCGGTTCCGGTTCCGGCGGCGCGGGCAGTCGCGACGGGCCGGCCAGCGGCACGTGCAGCGGCACGTTGATCGCTTGCGCTGCGGCGGCCCGTGCGGCCGCGGCCTGTGCTGCGGATGCCTGCGCCGCGGATGCCTGTGCTGCGGCGGCTTGCGCGGCTGCGGCTTCTTCTGCCGCGGCTTGTGCTTCGGCGTGTGCGGCGGCGGCTTGCGCCCGGGCGGCCTGCTCGATTGCGGCTTGAGCTGCCTCGGCCTGCTCAACCGCACGGTGTGCTGCTGCTTGTGCTGCAGCGGTTTGCACGGCGGCGGCGTGCGCTGCCTCGGCCTGTGCCGTCTCGGCTTCCGCGGCGGCGGCCTGCGCCGCGGCCGCCTGGGCGACCGCGGTCTCTGCGGCTGCGGCAAGCGCGGCAGCGGCAGCGGATGCACTGGGTCGCGGCGGCGGTGCAGCGACCGGTTGTGCGGCGGCCGGCGGCGCGGCCGCAAACGATGCGGCGATCGGCGGCGCGGTAGTAAACGGTGCGACAACCGGCAGTCCGGTGACCGGCGGCGCGGCCTGGAGCGCGGCGGGCAGAAGAACAACCGGCACCGCAACGGGTGCGGTCACAGCCGCACTCACGCCCGGATAACCGGCTTCCCGCGGCTGGACGGCCCGGGCCACGAAGTCGGGGACGACCTCGGTGCTGCCGTCGCCGCGCTTGAGCACCCAGTTCACGTTGTCCCGGCCGCTCACCGTGGGCACTGAGATCTGGGCGACGTCGACAAAGGCCTGTTGGGCGTAGTACTCCGCGTTGGACAGCACGCCCTTGCCCGGAGACACCCGCGCGTTCATGTGCCGGCTGAACCGGCTGCGCTCGGCGGCGCTCAGGAGCGCCGGGTTGAAGGTGATCGCTGCGCTGCGCCCGAGCCGGACGACGGGAGAGGTCCCGGTCGCGGGTTGGCTTGCGCGCGCGGCCGGCGGATTCTTCGCCGCGGTGCGTGCGGCGGAGCGCTGGCTGCGGCGCAGCAGGGCCTCGCGTTCCACGTCACGGAAATCGCCTGTGGCACTCATCCGAGAACTCCCGCTCGGACGTCGGTGTACGTCGGCAGCTTGTCGAAGGCTTCGGGTATCGGTGTATCGGGTGTCGGGTGGGTCACGGCGGGTCCGCGTTTCTCGCTTCGACGTCACCTCTTCGTCGGGGTGCTCAGCCGACAGGGGTTTCGGGACCGTGTGTCGGCAGTCGAACGGAGGGGACCGGTCCGCAGCGAGGGCTGCGAGGGGTCCGGCACCGTCTGGAAAATCGAATCAGCCGCTGGGGCGAACGACAGACCTTCCGACGAATGGTTACGTAGTGATAAATGGGTATGGTCGGCCGTGCGACGGACCCCGGAACAGGGGGGAAATCACGCGCCCACACATACCCTAGCTGCGCCGACAGCCTCACCGCCAGACATTGCGGCGGGTTAAGCCGCCGCGGGCTGCTGCTGGGTGATGCAGTGGATGCCTCCGCCGCGGGCGAAGAGCGGCCGCGCGTCCACGGTCACAACCTTCCGCCCCGGGTAGGCGTTCTCGAGGATCGACCTGGCCGCGGCATCCGCCCGGGGTTCGCCGAAGCCGCACGCGATGACGCCGCCGTTGACGACGAGGTGGTTCACGTAGCTGTAGTCGACGAAGCCCTCGGCGTCGGAGAGCCGGGCGGGCGCGGGCAGGTCAATGATCGTCCAGGGCCGGCCGGCGGCATCCGTCGACGCGGCGAGCCCCGCGCGCAGCTCCCGGGTCACACTGTAGTCGGGATGCGCCGGGTCGTTCTGGGCGTGCACCAGGAGCGTGCCGGGCGCGGGGATCGCGGCGACGATGTCGACGTGCCCGCGGGTGCCGAAGCGGGCCTGGTCGCGGGTGAGGCCGCGCGGCAGCCAGATCACGTGCGTCGCCCCGATCGTGCGGGCGAGTTCGGCCTCGACCCTGGCCCGGTCCGCCTGCGGGTTCCGGCCGGGGTCGAGCTGCACGGTCTCGGTGACGATTACGGTGCCCTCGCCGTCGACCTGGATGCCGCCGCCCTCGTTGACGAGCAGCGAGGACACCGGTCTCGCCCCGGCCGCGCGGGTCACGATCCCGGCGATGTCGGCGTCGCGGCCCCAGGTCGCCCAGTCCTGGCCGCCCCAGCCGTTGAAGATCCAGTCGACGGCGCCGAGCCGCCCGGCCGGATCGAGTACGAAGGTCGGCCCGATGTCGCGCATCCAGGCATCGTCGAGCGGGGCCTCGAGTACGTCGACGCCGGCGGAGAGGTGCCGCGCGGCGGCGGCCCGCGCGTCGCGTGCGCCGGTCCCGCCGGCGCTCCCACCGGGGTCGACGACCATGGTCACCGGCTCGAACTCGAGCACCGCGTGCGCGACGGCCGCCCAGGTGCTGCGCGCCTCCTCCGCCTCAGCCGCCGTGTCGCCGAGCGTGTAGCCGTCGGAGGGGAAGGCCATCCAGACCCGCTCCTGCAACGCGGTCTCCGCGGGCATCCGCCAGGTCATGCGCGGGCCGCCGCGCCCGCGCTCGAGTCCGCGTCCGCACCGAACGGATGCCCCTGCTCGACCGGGGTGGTCAGGCGTCCGTAGCTGTCGGGCCGGCGCGTTCCCAGGAACGGGAACAGGGTCAGCCACTCGGCCCGCTGGGCGAGATCGAGGTCGGCCACGAGCACGGCCGACTTGTCGCGGGGGGCCTGGACCAGCATCCGCCCGTAGGGGTCGGAGATGAACGAGGAGCCGTAGAAGGTCAGGTCGCCCTCATCGCCCCAGCGGTTCGGGACGACCATGAACAGGCCGCTCGTGATGCCGTTGCCGACGATGACGTGCTGCCAGATCGGCTGGGTGTCGAATGCCGGGAAGCCCGGCTCGGAGCCGATCGCGGTCGGGTAGGCGAGGATCTGCGCCCCCGCAAGGCCGTAGAGGCGCGAGACCTCGGGGAACCACTCGTCCCAGCAGGTCGGCATGCCGATGCGGGCGCCGTCGAGTTCGGCCGGGGCATAGACGGGGTACGCATTCTCCGGCGGCCCGGGGCGGAAATAGGTGTCCTCGTAGTAGCCCTCGGTCACGGGGATGTGCAGCTTGCGGGTGCGGCCGAGCAGCTCGCCGGAGGGGGAGACGATGATCGCGGTGTTGTAGCCGCGCGGGTCGCCGGGCTGGTCGGCCGGGTCCGGCCGCTCGAACAGCGAGGCGTGCACGACGACGCCGTGCGCGCGGGCCTGCTCGGCGGCGAAGGCGAAGGTCGGGCCGGTGAGGAGGTCCTCGGCGTCGAGCTTGGGCACGCCGGTCGCACGCCGGTTGCCCGGGTATTTGCGGAGGGTCAGTTCCGGGAGGAACACGATCCGCGCCCCCGCGGCGGCGGCAAGGCGGATGCCGTCTGCGAGTTCGGCGCGGAGGGCCGCGTCGTCCGCGTGCCAGCGGTGCTGCACGAGCCCGACCCGGAGCGGGGCGGGGGTGGGTGCGGCGTCGGTCACCCGGGTCAGCGGCGGGGCGGCGGGGGCGATGATGAGCTGCAAGGCGTCTCCTGGGGTGCCGGCAACGGCGGTCGAAGGAAGGATAGGGAGCCAGTTGATCACTTGATCAATAAGCCCGAGGCAAAACTATATACACTGAGGTGCGATGTCAACCCTTCCGAGCCGAGTCAAGCGCAAGTCCGGTCCCGAGCGCGCCGCCGAGATCGCGCGCACGGCCCGCGAGATCGCCCGCTACGACGGTCTCGACGCCATCACGCTCCGCGCGATCGCGGCCCGGATCGGTGTCACACCCGCCCTGGTCAGCCACTACGAACCGAGCACGGAGGGCCTCGTCGCGACGACCTTCGGCTCGATCGCCGGCGCAGAGCTCGCGGAGATCACGAAGGAGCTCTCGGCGCACCCGAGTTCCGTCGAGGCGCTGCGCGCGCTGATCGACACACTCCTGGGCCCCGATCGCAGTGCCGTGACGACAGTGTGGCTCGACGCCTGGAGCGTCGGGCGCCGCAACATCGCCCTTGCCCGTGAGGTCGGCGTGCAGATGGATGCCTGGCAGGCGTTTCTCGTGGCCCTCCTGAACCGGGGCTGCGCGCGCGGCGAGTTCGCCGTCGCCGACAGCGGCGCCCTGGCCTGGCAGCTCCTCGCGATCATCGACGGCATCAACGCGCACGCCGTCGTGCGCTACGGCGACGCCCGCGGCCAGCGCGACCTCGTGCGCACCGTCGCAGAGCACGAACTCGGTCTCCCGCCGGGCACCCTCTCTGCCGCACCCGCCTGACGCACTCGCTCCGGCGCATCCGCTCTCCGCAATTGGGTCGGAACATACATGTCGGCATCCGTTGCATCCGCTGCCAGACACGACGACTCCCACCGGGTACGCGCGCCCCGCGGTCAGGACGCGATGGTGAAGAGCCCCGCGATACCGACGAGGTACAGGCAGAGCACCGGGAGGAAGGCATTTCCTCCAAAGATGTCACTCATGGCGAGGTTGTCGTCGCCCTGTTTGATGGACTGCAGACCGGTGGAGAGCTCGGGCAGCGAGGTCGCCAGGGCCAGGATCGTGGCACCGAAGATGATTCCAGAGACTCCCAGCTGGTTCGCCGCCGCATCGCCGGACAACTCCAGAACGACGCCGGCGACGAGCGTCGCCAATGCCGAGACCGCGAAGATCGCTCCGGCCCTTCCGGTGCTCATTTTTGTGCCGCCGCTGAGGAGCCATTCTCCGTTACATTGTGGCGAACGCGCGCGGCGCACTCAATCGGCTTCCGCCTCCGCCTTCTCACCGTGCGAGACGATATCGCCGTCCGTGAAGAGGATGCCCTGAGCGATTTCTCGCCATTTCGGCTTTGCGCGGAGCAGGAACTCCAGTTCCATACTGAAATGTTTGTACTCTTCGCCGAGCGAATCCTCCATGATGGCGCGGGCGGCGGAATCCTGCTCAACGGCTATGCGTTGTTCATACCAGCCGATTGCTTCGGCTTCTTCGGAGAGGCTTGCGCACATCCTGGCGAACGTACGAACCTCGGCAGACAACTCCTGAGGCGGCTCGTGATACTGGTCTGTCGGCATGTTCTCTTCCTTTTCTGTCGGAAACGGCCCGACTAATCGCAGCGTAGGCCCTGATCCGGTGCGGGCGTAAGAACGCGAGACCACCGTGGAAGGTGGCGTTGCTTCGAAACATGGAATCCCCACACACATACTCGACCCAGCCGGACGCCAAAACACCATCCGATCACGGGGCCGCGTGGGCCTCGAGGAATTCGTAGACCTCGGTGTCGTCGACGCCGGGGAAGGTGCCGCTCGGCAGGGGCGAGAGCACGTGCGCGTGCAGGCGGGCGCTCGGCCAGGCGTGACCGGCCCAGTGCGCGGCCAGGTCGGAGGCCGGCCGGCGGCAGCAGGACTCGTCCGGGCAGCGCGACACGGCTCGCTGCACGGTCTCGCGTCCGCGGAACCACTTGGCGTGCACGAACGGCACCCCGACGCTGATCGAGAATTCGCCGCCATCCGCCGCCCCGGTCTGGGTGGCCGACCAGAAGGTGCCGGCCGGAGTGTCGGTGTACTGGTAGAACTCGGTCGTGCGGTTGGTATGCGTGAAGGCGCTGCGGGCACTCCACTGCTTGCAGACGAACTGGCCTTCGATCGAACCGGTTACGTCGACCGGCAGCGGCAGGCCGTCGTTCTCGTAGCCCTTCTGCAGGGCGCCGTCGCCCGTGACCCTGAGGAAGTGCAGCGGCATGTCCAGGTGCGAGGTGGCGAGGTTGGTCAGGCGGAGGGCCGCGGCCTCGTGGGTCACGCCGAACGCGTCGCGGAAATCCTCGACCGAGAGCTCGCGCTCGCGTTTCGCGCGCGCGAGGAACGCGACGGACGCGGCAGGCGGCATCAGGCACGCGGCCGCGAAGTAGTTGATCTGCAGCCTCTGCCAGAGGAACTCTGCGTAGCTCGCCGGGCGTTCGTGCCCGAGCAGCCGGTGCCCCATCGCCTGGAGCGCCATCGACCGCAGCCCGTGCCCGCCGGGGATCGACGCCGGCGGCAGGTAGATCCGGTGGTTGACGAGGTCGGTCACCGAGCGGGTCGAGTTCGGCAGGTCGTTGACATAGATCAGGCTGAAGCCGAGCTGCTCGGCCATCACGCTCACCTCGCGGTGCGTGAGTGCTCCGGAGACGTGACCGGACGCCCGCACCCGGTCCTCGGCGAGCTCCTCGATGTCGGGCATGTAGTTGTTCTGCTCGCGCATGAGCTCGCGCAGCTCCGTGTTCGCCCGCCGGGCCTCCTCCGGCGTCGCGATCGCCTCGCTCGCGCGCCGCGCAAGCTCACGGTGCAACCCGATGAGCGACTCGAGGGCAGTGACCGGCATGCCCTTGGTGACCTTGACCTCGGGCAGGCCGAGCGCACCGTAGAGCGGGTTCTTCTGCGCCCGCGCGAGCTCGATTTCGAGCGCGGCCCGCCGGTTCGGCGCCTCGCCGTTGAGCAGGTCGGCGATCGGGACGCCGAGCACGGTCGCGATGTCCTGCAGGATCGACAATTTCGGTTCCCGCCGGCCGTTTTCGATGAGCGACAGCTGGCTGCCTGCGAGTCCGACCTTCTCGCCGAGCTGGTCGAGGGTGAGGCCGCGCTCGCCGCGATAGTGGCGGATGCGCAGGCCCAGGGTGACGAGGTCAGAGGCTCGAGTCGACATTCCTTAACAATATCTAAAGAAGCACGATTCTTAACATGAGTTTTTTGATCCATGAGGGAAGATTGCGCGCATTCTGGTTCTGCAGCACAAAGTTACGGACGCCCGACGACAAGCCGCGCGGATGCTTCGATCACCACTGCAGGCATCCGCTGCACACCCCATACCGAGAAAGGCCAGGAGATGACCATCGCCCAGTTCCGAGTCACATCCAGCGGAAGCGATTCCGACGACACCGCCGGTACCACGGATCCCAATCTCCAGTCCTGGGTCGATTCCATCGCCCGGCTGACCCAGCCGGACGAAGTGATCTGGTGCGACGGTTCGAGCCGGGAGGCCGACGAACTCTCCAAGCAGCTCGTCGCCGAGGGCAAGCTCATCAAGCTGAATCCCGAGTGGCGTCCGAACAGTTACCTCGCCCGGACGAGCCCGTCCGACGTGGCCCGGGTCGAAGACCGTACCTTCATCTGCTCGACGGACCCCGACGACGCGGGCCCCACCAACAACTGGGCCGACCCCGCCGCGATGAAGGACGAGCTGCGCGCCGTCTTCGCCGGCAGCATGCGCGGCCGCACGATGTACGTCGTGCCGTTCTCGATGGGCCCGCTCGGTGGCCCGATTTCCCAGCTCGGCGTCGAGATCACCGACTCACCGTACGTCGTGCTCAACATGGGCATCATGACCCGGATGGGCGATGCCGTGCTCGAACTGATCGAGGCCGGTGCCCGCTGGGTGCAGACCATCCACAGCGTCGGGTACCCCCTCACGGATGCCGCAGGCGAGACCCGCCAGGACGTCACGTGGCCGTGCAACGACACCAAGTACATCGTGCAGTTCCCCGAGACCCGCGAGGTGTGGTCGTACGGCTCGGGCTACGGCGGCAACGCGCTGCTCTCGAAGAAGTCCTTCGCTCTGCGGATCGCGTCGGTGATGGCCCGCGACGAGGGCTGGCTCGCCGAACACATGCTCCTGATCAAGGTGACCTCGCCGGAGGGGCGTGCCGTGCACCTCGCCGGCGCCTTCCCCTCCGCCTGCGGCAAGACCAACCTGTCGATGCTGCGCCCGACGATCGCCGGCTGGACGGTCGAGACGATCGGGGACGACATCGCCTGGCTCCGCCCCGGCCCCGACGGGCGCCTCTGGGCGATCAACCCGGAGGCCGGCTTCTTCGGCGTCGCCCCCGGCACCGGCGTCGTCACGAACCCCACCGCGGTGCAGACCGTCTGGGGCAACACGATCTTCACGAACGTCGCCCTCCGCGACGACGGCGACGTCTGGTGGGAAGGCCTCACCGAGACGCCGCCGAGCCACTTGATCGACTGGCAGGGCAACGACTGGACGCCCTCGTCGCCGACCCCGGCCGCGCACCCGAACTCCCGCTTCACGGTCGCCGCGGCACAGTGCCCCTCGATCTCCGACGACTGGGAGGCCTTCGGCGGCGTCCCGATCGACGCGATCCTCTTCGGCGGGCGGCGGGCCACGAACGTGCCCCTCGTCGCCCAGGCCCGCAGCTGGAAGCATGGTGTCTTCATGGGGGCCACGATCTCGTCGGAGAAGACCGCCGCCGCAGAGGGCACCGTCGGCGAACTCCGCCGTGACCCCTTCGCGATGCTCCCGTTCTGCGGCTACAACATGGCCGACTACTGGGCGCACTGGCTGCGCGTCGGCAAGGGCCTCGGCAGCCGGGCACCCGAGATCTTCCAGGTCAACTGGTTCCGCAAGGGCGCGGACGGCAGCTTTCTCTGGCCGGGCTTCGGCGAGAACTCGCGGGTGATCGAGTGGATCGTGCGCCGCATCGAAGGGTCGACGGATGCCGTCGACACCCCGATCGGACGCCTCCCCGCCGCGGGCGCCCTCGACCTCGCCGGTCTCGACCTCTCGGAGGAGACCGTTGAGCAGCTGTTCCGCATCGACAAGACCAGCTGGCTCGCCGAGTGCGACCTCACCGAGGACTACTTCGCCCAGTTCGGCGACAGGGTCCCCGCTGCGTTGCTCGCCGAACTCGCGAGCGTGCGCTACCACCTCAAGGGGTAGCGGCGGGCCGTCGGGGCCGGCCGGGGGCATCCGCTGCCCGGGCCGCCCGGGCTCAGGGGGCGATGAGTTTGCGGGCGGCGGCGACCGCTGCGGCGCGACGGCGCTCCCGCACGGATACCTCCGGCCCGGGCCCCGAGGCCGGGAACACCCCGGGGGAGTGCACCCACGACGTCGCGAGCGCGAAGACGAGGGTGACGAGGTCTTCCGGATCCCAGCTGGGGTCGATTTCGCCGCGGGACTGGGCTGCCGCGATCGC
Organism: Cryobacterium sp. GrIS_2_6; assembly: GCF_035984545.1. NCBI lineage: Bacteria > Bacillati > Actinomycetota > Actinomycetes > Micrococcales > Microbacteriaceae > Cryobacterium > Cryobacterium sp. GrIS_2_6. Next base: position 2,691,819 of record NZ_JAXCHP010000001.1, on the reverse strand, counting down.
GGTCGCCTCCGGGCCGTTGCGCCACTCCGAGGTCGTCGGCAGCAGCGCGGCGGCACCCTCGAGCCTGGCCCAGTCGAGCATCCGCGAGTGCTCGGGGTACTCGACGACGTGGTCGAAGACCCGGCCGACGAAGCCGGGCAGGTCGTCCGTGTCCATCGGGATCGCGGCCATCACGTCGCGCCGGTTGACCTCGAGCACGGCGGTGAACAGGGCGCCCTTGTCGCCGAAGTACGCGTAGAGGCGTTCCTTGCTCGCCTTCGCGGCCGTGGCGATGCGGTCGACGCGCGCGCCGGCCAGGCCGTACCGGGCGAACTCGGCCTGGGCGGCAGCGAGAATTCGCTCGCGGGTCGCTTCTCCGTCACTCCTCATGACTAAGATCATACCTATCCCAACCAACTAGTTCGTTTGAATAGGATTTCTGTCTCGATGAGTTCTACCGCTCCTGCTGTCTCCGTCTCTTCCCCGCCCCTGTCCGATCCCGCCGCGCACCCGCGCCGCTGGTGGCTCCTCGCCGTGCTGGCACTGGCCCAGCTCATGGTCGTGCTCGACGGGACCATTGTCAACATCGCCCTGCCGAAGGCGCAGCTCGCCCTCGGCATGAGCGACGGCGACCGCACCTGGGTCGTCACGATCTACGCGCTCGCCTTCGGCTCGCTGCTGCTACTCGGCGGCCGCATCGCCGACTACTGGGGCCGCAAGCGCTCCTTCCTCGTCGGGATGGCCGGCTTCGCGCTGGCATCCATGGTCGGCGGCCTCGCAGACACCACCACCCAGCTACTGATCTCCCGCGGCCTTCAGGGTGCATTCGCCGCCCTGCTCGCCCCGGCCTCGCTCGCGATCCTCACGATCACCTTCCCCGGCGGCAAGGACCGGATCAAGGCCTTCGCCGTCTACGGCGCGATCGGTGGCGGCGGCGCGGCCGTCGGCCTCGTGCTCGGCGGGGTGCTCACCGAGTTCACCAGCTGGAACTGGTGCCTGCTCGTCAACGTGCCGATCGCCCTCGTCGCGATCCTTGCCGCGATCCCGCTGATGCAGGAGAGCCGCGCGCACGGAAACACCCGCTATGACCTGCCCGGCGTGATCCTCATCGTCACCGGCCTCGCCTCACTCGTCTACGGCTTCAGCCAGGCCGAGAACGGCTGGGGGCGGGTCGAAACGATCGGGTTCCTCGCCCTCGGCGTCGTGCTCCTCGTGGCCTTCGTCATCGTCGAGGCCCGGGCGATGAACCCGCTGCTGCCGCTCCGGGTCGTCACTGACCGGGTCCGCGGCGGCGCCTTCCTGGTTTCGCTGCTCACCGGCGCGAGCCTCCTCGGCGGCCTGTTCTTCCTCACCCTGTACTTCCAGATCGTGCTCGGCTACTCGCCCCTCCGCTCCGGGCTCGCCTCGCTCCCGATGACGGCAACCATCATGGTCTGCGCGACCGCGCTCTCCGGCATCCTGCCGAAGGTCGGCGTGCGCCTGCCCCTGACGATCGGCCCGGTAATCGCGGCGGCCGGCCTGGCCTGGCTGTCGTTCGTCACCGTCGAGGACGCCTACGCGCTGAGGGTGCTACCGTGAGTCATCCTCCTCGGCATCGGACTCGCATGCATCTTCGTGCCGCTGCAGAACGTCGCCCTCGCCGGCATCGACGCGCACGACGCCGGCGTGGCCAGCGCCGCGGTGTCCGCGACGCAGCAGATCGGCGGGTCGATCGGCACCGCCCTGTTCACCGCCCTGTACACGGCTGCGATCTCGAGCTACCTGGCCTCGAACCCGGCGACGCCGACCGTTCAGCTCGACGCGTTCGTGAGCGGGTATTCGATCGCGTTCCTCTGGGCGGCCGGGCTGATCCTGCTCGCCGCCCCGATCTCGTTCTTCATGATCAAGCACTCCAAGGCGGACCTCGTCGGCGCCCCCGAGATCGTGCACCTGGGCTGACCGAGTCCGTGTTCCCCGCGCGTGCTCGGCGTCACCGCGACCGCGCGGGGGCTACTCAGAAGATCTGCCGGGATGCGCAGGCGGGGCCGCGGAACAGTGCGGCAGCTCCGTCGGACCGGTGCGGATTTCCTGAGTTCGCCCCCGGGGGCGGTCGTAGGATGCTGGCATGGACGACGAGGCCGCACTGATCCAGAAGCGCATCGACCGGTTCCTCCGCGAACGGCTGCGGCCGGCCGTGTACCGCGCGGCCGTGCCGCTGCAGGTCTCGGCCTGGGCTTCGACGGCTCCGGTGACGGATGCCCCTGCGACCTTCGCCGAGGCCGTGCGGCAGTCCTACACGCCGTTTGCCCCCGGCGAGGCCTGGGGCCGCCCCTGGGGAACGGTCTGGTTCCACGCGACGCGCCTGATCCCCGCGGACTGGGCCGGGCAGCCCGGTACCCGCATCGAGGCGGTCGTCGACCTCGGCTTCACCGACACGATGCCGGGATTCCAGGCCGAGGGCATCGCCTGGACCGCAGGCGGTGCCGTAATCAAGGGAATCGCACCGCGCAACCGCTCTCTGCCGCTTACGCCGCTGGTACCGCGACCGTTGGACGAGACGGGCGCCCCGGCATCCGTCGACTTCTACGTCGAGGCGGCCGCCAACCCCGACGTCACCGCAGGCTTCACGTTCGTGCCGACCCGGAACGGCGACCCGGCCACGGCCGGCACCGAACCGCTCTATCGGCTGCGACACCTCGACCTCGCGCTCCGCGACGACGAGGTCTGGGAGTTGCTGCAGGACGTCCTCGCCCTCGACGGGCTGCGCCGGGCCCTGCCGCACGGGTCGACGCGCGCTGCCGGGATCCTGCGCGCCCTCGAGCGCTGCCTCGACGTGCTCGACCCGGATGATGTCTCCGGATCGGCCGCGCGAGGCCGGGCCGTGCTCGCCCCCGCGCTCGCGCAGCCCGCCGCCGCGAGCGCGCACCGGGTGCACGCTGTCGGGCACGCCCACATCGACAGCGCCTGGCTCTGGCCGGTGCGGGAGACCGTGCGCAAGGTCGCCCGAACGTTCTCGAACGTGCTGGCCCTGGCCGAGGAGCATCCGGGATTCACGTTCGCCGCGTCATCCGCCCAGCAGTATGCCTGGCTCAAGGAGTACTACCCCGAGCTCTTCGAGCGGGTGCGCGCCCAGGTCGCTGCGGGTGCTTTCGTGCCTGTCGGCGGGATGTGGGTCGAGTCGGACACGAATATGCCCGGCGGGGAATCCCTCGCCAGGCAGTTCGTCGCCGGCAAACGGTTCTTCCTCGAGGAGTTCGGGATCGAGCCGCTCGAGGTCTGGTTGCCGGACTCGTTCGGCTATTCCGCGGCGCTCCCGCAGATCATCGCGGCGGCGGGGTCGCGCTGGTTCCTCACCCAGAAGTCGTCCTGGAACGAGACGAACCCGATGCCGCACCACTCCTTCCGTTGGGAGGGCATCGACGGCACGCGCATCTTCACGCACTTCCCGCCCGTCGACACCTACAGTTCCGACCTCTCGGGCGCGGATCTCGCCCGCGCAGAGACCCAGTATTCCGAGAAGGGCATGGCCAACACCTCGCTCGTCCCGTTCGGCTGGGGCGACGGCGGGGGCGGGCCCACGGCAGAGATGATCGCCGCCGCCCGCCGGACCGCCTCGCTCGAGGGGTCGCCGACGGTCGAGCTCTCCACCCCGCGACGGTTCTTCGAGGCCGCAGAGGCCGAGTACCCGGAGGCGCCGATCTGGTCGGGTGAGCTCTACCTCGAGTTCCACCGCGGCGCGTACACGTCGCAGGCCCGGACCAAACGCGGCAACCGGCGCAGCGAACACCTGCTGCGGGAGGCCGAGCTCTGGGCGGCGTCCGCGAGCATCCGCACCGGGGCCGCCTACCCGTACGACGCGCTCGAGCGGGCTTGGCAGACCGTGCTGCTCCAGCAGTTCCACGACATCCTGCCCGGCTCCTCGATCGCCTGGGTGCACCAGGAGGCCGAACGCCGCTACGCGGAGGTCGAACGCGACCTCGGCGCGCTCGTCGCGGCATCCGTCACCGCACTCTGCGGCGCCGGCGACCGAACCGTGGCACTCAACGCGGGCCCGTACGCCCTGTCCGGTGTGCCCGCCCTCGGTGCCGGTCGGGGAGCGACGATCAGAAACGACACCGGCCCAGCGGATGCCCCCGCGACTGTGGCCCGCACGGCGTCCGGCCTGCTCGTGCTCGCGAACGCCCTCGTCAGCGTCTCGATCGACGCCGACGGACTCATTACCTCCCTGCGCGACCTCCGCGCCGACCGGGAACTCATCCCGTCGGGCACTCGCGGCAACCGGCTGCTGCTGCACCGCGACACACCCACCCAGTGGGACGCCTGGGACATCGACGCCCACTACAAGCGCACGACCGTCCCGCTCGACGCCGCCGTGTCCGTCGAGGTCGTAACCGACACGACCGCCCGGGTCGGCGTGCGGGTGACCCGGGAGTTCGGCGGCTCCCGACTCGTGCAGGACATCACCCTTGCCGCCGGCTCCCCGGCGCTCGACCTCGGCTTCGACGTGGACTGGCACGAACGCCAGAAGCTCCTGAAGATCGAGTTCCCGTTCGACGTGCACGCCGAACGGGCCGCCTCGGAAATCCAGTTCGGGCACGTCTACCGCCCGACGCACGCGAACACCTCTTGGGACACCGCCCGCTTCGAGACCTGCGCGCACCGCTGGGTGCACGTCGGTGAGCCCGGGTACGGGGTCGCGGTGGCCAACGATTCCACCTACGGCCACGACATGACCCGCACGACGGATGCCGCCGGTCGCGCCACGACGACGGTGCGGCTGTCGCTCCTGCGCGCGGCACTCTTCCCCGACCCTGGGGCGGACCAGGGCCGGCACGCCTTCCGCGTCTCGGTGCGTCCGGGCGCGAGCATCGCCGACGCGATCACCGAGGGCTATCGGCTCAACCTCCCGCTCCGCACCGTGACCGGTGTCGCGAGCGAGAGCATCGAACCGCTCCTCGAGGTCGACAACCCCGCCGTCGTGATCGAGGCGGTCAAACTCGCCGAAGACCGCAGCGGCGACCTGGTAGTGCGCATCTACGAGGCGCACGGGACCCGGGCCCGTGCCCGGGTCATCCGCCGCTTCGAGGCAGCGGATGCCTACCCGACCGACCTGCTCGAACGCAGGTTGGCAGAACCCGGACTTCCGCTCGCGCAAGCGGGCCCGCTTCTCGACATCGAGCTGCGGCCGTTCCAGCTCCTCACCCTCCGCTACCCCCAACCGATTCGACGGAGTTTTTAGGGTTTTCCCTCTGCGTCAAGCTGGTTGTGAGTCAGTTCACGATCAGTAGGAGTCAGAGGAATGTCGATTAGTCCAGGGTTCACTGTGGTGGAGATCCGCGAGTTTGTTCATGAGTATCACCGGCAGCCGCATGGTCAGAAAGGTGCCTGGTTAGCGGGACAGCCGGTCTCGCATGCGATGCTGACGCGGTGGAGCGCCGCGGTGTATGGCGGTGATCTGGACCGGGGTCTGGTTCCGCGAGAGGGTAGGGCTATGACTGTTCCCCCTCGTAAGCGCACGGCGCTGGAGAAATCACGGGCCGCTGAGCGCGCGGCGCACGCGGCTGAGGTTGCGAAACTGAGCGCGCGGGTGCGCGAGTTGGAGGACACGAACAACACGCTGGGGAAAGCTATCGGGCTCTTGCACGCGATGAGCGAGGAAGAGCCCGCACCCACCCCGACGACATCCGATCCGTCCGGTTCCTGAAGCTCGAGAACACGCTCGTCGGTGACCTGACGCGTTTAACGGGGTCGCAACGCCGCGCTTTGGTCCTCGCGGGCGTGGCCCGCTCAACGTGGCAGTACCGGCAGAAGCCCCGCGCCCGGGTGCCCGAACCCATCGCGCAGAAAGACCGCGCGTACTTGTCTCGGATCCCCACGACGGATCGGAAGGTGATCGCGGAACAGATCACGACGGGGTGGACGGCGGGGCATTCCGTCGATCACACCTTTGCGAGCGTCTGGGACCAGGGTGTGATGCTCGCCGGGCGCCGGTCCTGGTGGCGGATCGCCGCCGACCTCACCGATCAGAGCACCCGCCCCGTCGTGCCCACCGGGCGTGGGTCTCGAACACCCCGCCAGAAGCCGGTGCTGGTAGCGACCGGGCCTGGGCAGGTGTGGTCCTGGGACATCACCGACCTCCGCTGCCCGTGGCGGGGCACAACGTTCAAGGCGTATTCCATCATCGATATCTACTCGCGCACGATCGTCGGCTGGCGGGTCGAGGAACGCGAGAGCGACCACCTCGCCGTGGAGATGTTCCAGAGCGCGTTCGACCAATACGGCACCCCCAAGTTCGTGCACGCCGATTCCGGGCCCGCGATGCGTTCGGGCGCTCTGGCCGATCTCCTCGCCGAGCACAAGGTGACTAAAACCCACAACCGGCCCTATGTGTCCAACGACAACCCGTTCTCCGAGTCTGAATTTCGCACAATGAAGTACCGGCCCAACTACCCCGGAACGTTCGAGAGTCTTCAGGCCGCCCGCGACCACCTGGCCGAGTACGTGCCTTGGTACAACACGACCCACAAGCATTCCGGCATCGCGTTATTCACGCCCCAGCAAGTCCACGACGGCTCCTGGAAGCAGGCCCACCGCATCCGCGACATGGCACTGCAGACCTACCACCAGAACCACCCGGAACGATTCCACTCGCGGCCGACTACACCCGCACCAGCCGGCACCGTTGGAATCAACATCCCCAAGGAAACTGTCAAAAGCTAGCCCACGTGACTCCACACAGCTTGACATCGAGCGTTTCGGGTCAAAACCGGCCTCCCACGTGCCGGAAACGCAAAACTCCGTCGAATTCGTCTGGGGGGCAGGGCGGGCACCGGGCGTGAGCCCCCGGGCGGTTAGACGAGCAGCTGGTGCTTGGCGAGCTCGCGATAGAGCGGCGTCGAGACGACGAGCTCGGAGTGCGTCCCTGTCCCGATCACCTGGCCGTGGTCGAGCACCACGATCTGGTCGGAGTCGACGACGGTCGAGAGCCGGTGCGCGATCACGATGAGCGTGCGGTCGACGGCGACGGCGTCGATCGCAGCCCTCATCAACTGCTCGTTGACCCCGTCGAGGCTCGAGGTCGACTCGTCGAGCAGCAGGATCGGCGGCGCCGCGAGCAGCGCACGCGCGATCGCGAGCCGCTGGCGCTCCCCGCCGGAGAGCATCACGCCGGATTCCCCGACGGCTGCGGCGAGCCCGGCCGGGTCGCGCTCGAGCACCTCGCCGAGGTTGACCGCGTGCAGCACGGCGATGCACTCCTCGTCGGTCGCATCCGGCGCCGAGAGCACGAGGTTGTCGCGCAGCGAGCCGGCGAGCACGGGGGCGTCCTGCTCGACGTAGCCGATCTGCGACCGCAGCGCCGTGCGATCCAGGGTGCGGATGTCCAGCCCGCCCAGTCGCACGACGCCCGCGTTCGGGTCGTAGAACCGTTCGATGAGCGCCAGAATGGTGCTCTTCCCGGCGCCGGACGGGCCGACGAGCGCGGTGCGCAGTCCGCGCGGAGCGCTGAAAGAAACCCCGCGCAGAACGGGCCGCGGCTCGGACGGGTCAGCGGCCGGGCCGGCATCGATCCCGGTGCCGACTGAGCCGGCCGCACCGGCGTCGACGCTGGGCGCACCGGTGTCATCTGCGGACCCGAAAGCCGGGGCGGTGTGCGGACCGTCGTCGGGCCCGGGATCGGACGGCGTGCTCGGCGTCGGAGCGGTCGCGGATGCGCCGGCGGCGGCCCTGCCGGCGGCCGTGCCGGCGAACGCAACGGCCTCGGTATCCGAGGTCTCAGAACTGGCCGAGGCATGCGAAGTGGCCGAGGCACGCGAAGCGGGCGAAGCGGGCGACGCAGGCGACGCAGGCGAATCGACTGAGGTAGCCGAAGTGGCTGAGGCGGGCGCATCGGGCGCATCGGGCGCATCGGGCGAGACAACGGTACCAGGGGCGTCGGCCGCGGAGCCGTCCGCGGCGGAAAGGCAGGGCACCTCGGCGTCGGCGGCCCGGGCCGGGGTCGGGGCGGCAAACGCCGTGGCCGCTGCGACCGCGGCGATCGACACGGTCCCGGTCGCCGCCGCATACACCGCTGCGGTCATCGCGGCCGATGCCTCGGCGGCGGCCTCGGCAGAGGCAGCGGAGGTCGCGGCGGCCCTGGCGGAGGCGGTCGCCGCGGCCGCGGACTCCGCGGCGAGGGCGGCGGCGGGACGCGCGGCGGCCATGGTCGCGGCGGCGTGCTCCGCTGCGGCAAGGTGGGCGGCGGCCTGCTCGGCGTGCGCCAGGTCGACGGCCGCCCGGTCGGCGGCGGCGCGGTCGGCGGCGGCGAGGTCGGCGTCGACCAGGTCGGGTTCGGCGAGCATCGCCTCGATCACGCCGGGAGCGACGAGGGCCGTCACGAGCGCGTTCGGCATGGCGTCCGCGGGGAGACCGGCAGGCGAACCGCCGGCACCAGACCCGGCACCAGACCCGGCACCAGGCACGCCGTCACCTGCGGCGTCGACGGGCACCGCGGCATCCGCCGTCGACGCCTGGGTCGCATACCCGAAGAACACGTTCTCGAAGGAGATCGCGGGGGCGTCCGGCCGCACCGATTCGTTGGCGGCGCCTACGGTGATCGCGAGCGGGAACAGGTCGCGGTCGAACTGGTCCTCGGCGGGCAGGTCGACGATCTCCTGGATGCGGCCGAGGGCGCCGAGCGCCGAGTTGACCGAGGTGATCGCGCCGAAGGCCTGGCCAAGCGGCAGGATCATCAGGAACAGGAAGAGGATGAACGCGATCAGGTTCGCGACCGTGATCTGGCCGCTCGCGACCCGGAAGCCGCCGACGCCGAGCACGACGAGGAATGACACCTGCATGGCGATGCCGGCGATCGGCACGACGAGGGCCGAGATCTTCGCGACCTCCAGGCCCATCTGGTACGCGCCGGTCGCGTCGGCGTCGACGGCCGCGATCTCGCGGTCTGTCGCGTTCGAGGCACGTACGGTGCGGATCGCGCTGATCGCCCGCTCGACGCTCGCGGCGAGGGCGCCGACCTTCTCCTGGGCCATGCGGCTTGCGACGCGGATCCGCTGCGACAGCAGCGTGACCGTGACGACGGATGCCGCGATCACGAGCACGGTCAGCCCGAGCAGCACCGGGTCGATCACGAGCATCGCGATCAGCGCGCCGAGGAAGGTGAGCGACCCGCCGATCGCCTCGACGAGTCCCTGGGTGAGCACGGCGCGCAGCAGGGTCGTGTCCGAGCCGACCCGGGAGACGAGGTCGCCCGTGCGGCGGGTGTCGAATTCGCTGATCGGGAGGCGCAGCATCCGCCCGATGAGCTTGCGCCGGCTCGAGAGCACGACGCCCTCCCCGGTGCGCTGCAGCAGGTAGTGCTGGTAGCCGCTGATCAGCCCGGACACGACCACGAGCGCGACGAGCCCCCACACGAGCGCGCCGAGGGGCTGGTTCTGTTGCACGACGGTGATGACCTGGCTGACCAGCAGAGGCTGGGCGAGGCTCGCGAGCGCCCCCAGAATGCTCAGCACGACGACGACACTGAGCACCTTCTTGTGCTCGAGAAGGTAGGGGAGCAGCTGGCCGAAGGTCGCGCGCGGGCCGTTCGCGGCATCCGCCCTGCGCCCGAGACGCCCGAGGCGGCTGCGCGGCTTGGGTGCCGGTGCGGGACCGGTGGATGGTGCGGTCTCGGCGGGCGTGCTGGTGTCACTGGTCGGGGTACTCACCAATCGAGCCTAACCGCAGCGGCATACGCAACGGTTGCCGCTTCGGACAATTGCGGCCCGTACAGGAGCCACAGTCGTCCGAAACTGCAACAGTTACCGGGGAGTGGGCCGGCTACGCCTCGATGTCGACGTCCTTGGTCTCTCGGCTGAGCAGGAGGGCGACCAGCGTGATGACCGCCATCACCGAGAGGTACACGCCGACCCAGAACGGGCTGCCACCGCCGAGCGTCCAGAGCCAGACTGCGATGAACGGGGCGACCGCCGCACCGAGGATCGAGCTCATGTTGTACGCGAACGCCGAACCCGTGTACCGCACCGCCGTCGGGAACAGCTCGGGCAGGAGGGCGCCCATCGGCCCGAACGTCATGCCCATCAGGGTGAAGCCGAGGATCAGGAAGATCATCACGCCGAGGAACCCGGCGCCGAGCAGCGGCACGAAGAGCAGTCCGAAGACGATGATCGCGAGGGTGACCCAGATCAGGGTGCGGCGGCGGCCGAAGCGGTCGGCCCAGGGCCCGGAGGCGAGGGTGAACACGCCGAAGAACAGCACGCCGACGATCATCATCAGCACGAAGGTCGTGTAGCTGTAGCCGAGGCCCGCGACGGGAGCGGTCGTCGCCGCACGGCCGTAGCTCAGGCTGAACGTCGTCATCAGGTAGAACAGCACGTAGGTCGCGAGCATGATGAATGTGCCGAGGATCAGTTCGCGCCAGTTGGACTTGAAAACCGCGGCGAGCGGGAGCTTGTGCACCCGGTTCGTGCGCGCGGCCTTCGTGAAGGCGTCGCTCTCCACGAGGCGCAGCCGCACCCACAGGCCGATGATGACCATCACCGCAGAGAACAGGAACGGCACCCGCCAGGCCCACTCGAGGAACGCGGTTGACGGCCGGGTGGGGTCGTCGCTCGGCAGCAGCGTGGCGATCAGCAGGAACAACCCGTTCGCGATGATGAAGCCGATCGGCGCGCCGACCTGCGGGAAGGTCCCGTACCAGGCGCGTTTGCCCTTCGGGGCGTTCTCCGTCGCCACGAGGGCGGCACCGCTCCACTCTCCACCGAGCGCGAAGCCCTGGGCGAGGCGCAGCACGACGAGCAGCAGCGGGGCGAACCAGCCGACCTGGGCGTACGTCGGCAGCAGTCCGATCAGGAAGGTCGCGATGCCCATCGTGAGCAGCGCGCCGACGAGGGTCGCCTTGCGGCCGACCTTGTCGCCGAAGTGCCCGAAAACGAGGGCGCCGACGGGACGGGCGACCATGGCCGCGCCGAAGACCGCGAAGGAGGCGAGCAGCGCCGTGGTCTCATTGCCGGTCGGGAAGAAGAGGTGCGGGAAGACGAGCACCGCCGCGGTCGCGTAGACGTAGAAGTCGTAGAACTCGATCGTCGTGCCGATGAGGCTCGCGAGCACGACGCGGCTGCGGGGGTTGGTGGGCGCCTGCGGCGCGGGGGTGGCGGCTGACGGATGCGACAGAGTGGATGAGGACATGGAAGAGAGTCATTCCGTGGTGAGGGGGCGTGAGCGGGCGTGTCGACCCGTGCGGGAGCGCCGGCGTCGATCAGGCGTCGTGCCCGCGCGGGGGTTGCCCGGAGGGAGGTGTCCGCTTGTGGCGGTCACTCTGCACCATACGTCCGTGACTCGTCGGACTCAAATCCTGAGGCGAACCGTCCCCCAATCGGGACTTTCCGTTTCCGGGGCCGAGGGTGAGATCGGATGCCCCCTCGGCATCCGCTCCCAGTGACCGATCTCGGGTATTACGAATTCGGCATACGGAGGGCGCGCAGCACCTGGGCGGTGTTGATAGCGGCGGATGCCGCTTCCTCGCCCTTGTCCTCCTTGGAACCGGGCAGGCCGGCCCTGTCGAGGCCCTGCTGTTCGTCGTCGAGGGTGAGCACGCCGAAGCCGACCGGCTTCCCGGTGTCGAGAGCGACCCGGGTGAGGCCGTCCGTTGCGGCCGCGGACACGTACTCGAAGTGCGGGGTGCCGCCGCGGATGATCACACCGAGCGCGATCACGGCATCCGCCCCATTCCCGAGAGCGACCTTCGCAGCGACCGGCAACTCGAAGCTGCCCGGCACGCGCACGAGCGAGAACGTGGCGCCGGATGCCTCGAGCACCCGGGTGGCGCCGGCGATGAGCCCGTCGGTGATGACGTCGTGCCAGCGGCCGGCGATGATGACGATGTTGAGGCCCGTGCCGTCGACGACGACCGTGGGCGAGCCTGCTCCACTCATAGTGCGAGTCCTTTCAGGATGTCCCGGTCGGCCAGGTGGTGGCCCATGCGTTCTCGTTTCACGGCGAGGTACTCCTGGTTGTCGATGCCCACGCCGACGATCAGCGGAACGCGTTCGAGAACCGTGACCCCGTGCTCTTCGAGCTGGCGGAGCTTCTCGGGGTTGTTGGTGAGCAGGCGCACCGAGGAGATGCCCATCTGGTCGAGGATGGCGCTCGCGGCGCCGTAGTCGCGGGCGTCGGCGGGCAGGCCGAGGGCGAGGTTCGCGTCGATCGTGTCGAGGCCCTGTTCCTGGAGCTTGTATGCCCGCAGCTTGTTGATCAGGCCGATGCCACGACCCTCCTGGCCGCGCAGGTAGATCACGATGCCGCCCTCTGCCTGGATGGTTTCGAGAGCCGCGTCGAGCTGCGGTCCGCACTCGCACTTGAGCGAGCCGAAGGCCTCCCCGGTGAGGCACTCGGAGTGCACCCGCACGAGGGCGCCGTCCCGGGGCGTCCCCGAGACGAGGGCGACGTGGTCCGCTCCGGTCATCCGATCGCGGTATGCCCGGATCTGGAAGTCGCCGTGCCGGGTCGGCACGGTCGTCTCGACCTCGAAGTCGACGCGCGGGGATTCCCGGATGGCGTGCGCGGTCGGCAGCTCGGAGTCCGCGTGGAACTCGTCGAGGTAGGCGATCAGGTCGGCGATCGTGATCACGAGCACTCCCTCGCGTTCGCCGAGTTCGAGGAGGCCGGGCAGGCGCATCATCTCGCCGTCTTCTCCGACGATCTCGGAGATTCCCGCGACGGGGGCGAGCCCGGCGAGTTTCATCAGGTCGACGGCGGCCTCGGTGTGGCCGTCGCGTTCGCGCACGCCGCCGTCCTTTGCGCGCAGCGGCATGATGTGGCCCGGCCGGTGCAGGCTCGACGGGGTGGATGCCGGGTCGGCGAGCACGCGCAGGGTGTGGGCACGGTCTGCGGCGCTGATGCCGGTGCTCAGCCGGTCGGCGGCGTCGACGGAGATCGTGTAGTTCGTGCCGCGGGGGTCTTCGTTGTTCGGCACCATGATCGGCAGGTTGAGCTTGTCGGCGAGCTCATTGGTCATCGGCGCGCAGATGAAACCCGAGGAGTAGCGCACGGTCCACGCGAGCCATTCCTGGGTGGCCATCTGCCCCGAGATGATCACGTCACCCTCGTTCTCCCTGCCTTCGTCGTCGGCGACGATGACCGGCTTGCCGAGACGCAGTTCCGCGAGCGCGCTGGGGATGTCTGCGAGGCTCATGAGTGACTCCTTCGTGATCCTGCGTCCGCGAGGGCGAGCATGCGCTCGACGTGGCGGGCCAGGATATCGGTTTCGATGTTGACGTGCTCTCCGACCGTTCGTTTTCCGAGCGTCGTGGCCGTGAGGGTTTCGGGGATGAGGGAGACTTCGAACCACTGCTCGGGTTCGGTCGCCGGGCTGATCGTGCTGACCGTGAGGGAGACCCCGTCGACGGCGATCGAGCCCTTGTTCGTCACGAGGGGCGCGAGCTCGGGGGAGAGGCTGAACCGCAGCACGCGCCAGGCGTCGCCCGGGGTGACCGCGAGCAGCTCGCTCGTGCCGTCGATGTGGCCCTGCACGATGTGTCCGCCCAGGCGCCCGCCGACGAGGGCGGCGCGCTCGAGGTTGACCGGGGTCCCTGGCCCCGCCTCGGCGAGGGTCGACATCCGCAGGGTCTGCGCCATCACGTCGGCGGTGAACGTTTCCGGCGTGCGCTCCACGACGGTCAGGCAGACGCCGTTGACGGAGATCGAGTCGCCGATCGCGGCCCCGGACACGGCGAGGGGCCCGCGGACGGTCAGGCGTACGGCATCCGTGCCGTGTTCGACCCGGTCGACGGTGCCGAGTTCCTCGATGATTCCGGTGAACATGTCAGATCCTTGTCTCTGTGTGTGCGGTTTCCACGTGCGGGAAGTCCCGCGGCCGGGCGATCACGAGCAGGTCCTCGCCGAGGCGCTCGATGCCCTCGACCGTGAGCCGGCGCTGCTGGTCGATCCCGGTCACGCCGATGTCGCCGACGGCGAGCCGGCCGCCGCCGAGCAGGGTCGGAGCGAGGTAGACGAGGTATTCGTCGACGAGCCCGGACCCGACGAAGGCGCTCGCGAGTCCCGGTCCGCCCTCGATGAATGCGCTGCGGATGCCGCGGGCGTGCAGGTCGTGGAGGATCTCGTTGAGGTCGGGGCCGGGGTAGAACAGCGGCGGATGCGGGTGCTGCCGGATAGTGGCATCCGCGGGCACCGCGCGGGTGCCGATCACCACGGGGACCGGCTGGGTCGGGAGCAGGCTTCCGTCGGCGGCACGGGCGGTGAGGGCCGGGTCGTCGGCGAGCACGGTGCCGGTGCCGACGAGGATCGCGCCTGCGGCCGCGCGCCGCCGGTGCACGTCGAGGCGGGCATCCGGGCCGGTGATCCAGCGGCTCGAGCCGTCGGCCGCGGCGGTCCGGCCGTCGAGGCTCGAGGCCCACTTGAGCGTCACGAACGGACGGCCGAGCCGGGCGGCGACCAGCCAGTCGGCGAGGAAGGCTTCTCCCTCGCCGGCGAGCACTCCGCCGACGACCTCGACGCCGGCGGCGCGGAGTCGCTCTGCGCCGCCGGACGACGCGCGGCCGGGATCGGAGACGGCGAAGATCACCCGGCTCACGTCCGCTTCGATCAGGGCGACGGCGCAGGGGCCGGTGCGGCCGGTGTGGTTGCACGGTTCGAGGGTGACGATGACGGTCGCGCCGCGGGCGGACCCGGCCGGGAGGTGCGACAGGGCGTCGACCTCGGCGTGGGCAGTACCGGCGCCGCGGTGCCAGCCTTCGGCCAGTACGACACCGTCCGGGTCGACGATGACGCAGCCGACCCGCGGGTTCAGCCCGGTCGCCGGGCCGTTGGCGGCGAGGGAGAGGGCGCGCCGCATGAGGACGTCACGCTCGGTGTCCTGGATCATTCCCGCCTCATTCGTTTCTGCAACGAACTCCGGGGGTGGATTGTGGATACGCGTACGCCATAATCCTTCGGCGGGCCCCGAAGGTCCAACCGAATCGTGCGCCTCTCATCCGGACTTTAACCGTCGGTGCTGGAATTTCACCAGCTCAACCGTTTCACCCTGGAGCGGAACGGGTCGCGGACTTTCACCGCCGGTTCGGATTTACACCGACCCCGGAGCACGTTTCTTGCTTCTAGTTATAGCCCAACGCCACCACTCCCGGATAATTCCCTCCTGGCCCTGTGCAGGATTTGGACGTTTTCTTACGACCCGACCAGGGCGCGGGCGGTGCCCTCGTCGATGAACAGGTCGGTGATGAGGCCGGCGGCCAGCGCGCCGCGCAGGCTGTCCACCTTGGACGTGCCTGCGACAACGCAGATGCGCCGCGGGGTGCGGCGCAGCACCGACAGTTCCGGTCCGGTCCCGCGGTCGTTGAGCGGGATGCCGTCGGTCGAGCCGTCCGCGCGGTAGAAGACCGTCGCAACGTCGCCGACGACCCCGGCATCGCTGAGCGCCGTGAACTCCTCGTCGTCGAGGTAGCCGCCGACGTACACGTGGCTGGGAACCATGGAGAAGGGCGATCCCACGCTGAAGAGCGCGACATCCATGTTGCCCTGCATTTCCAGCAACCGGCGCAGGCCGCGTTCACGCCAATAGGCCGTGCGTGTGGCCGGGTCGTCGAAGAAGGTGGGAACCGGGAACTGTTCCAGGCGGGCGTCGAACGCGTTGCTGAATCGCCGCAGGATCTCATTGGCGTAGTCGAGGCCCGTGCTGCGGGTGTTTCCGGCGCCGTTCAACTGCACGATCTGCGCGTTGTGGGTGCGCTTCGGCGTCAGGTGGCGGCTGACGGCATTCATCGTGGAGCCCCAGGCGATGCCCATGATCATGTTGGAGTCGAAGAATTCGCCGAGAATCCGTGCAACGGACAGGGCCACTCGCTCCAGCCTGTCGACGTCGCTGGCATAGTCGGGCACCGGCAGAACGTGCGCGGTGACCTGGAACCGGTCCAGGATGAGCTTCTCGACCCGGCTGGGAGCGTCGAGCGGAGAGCGGATCTGGATGTCGACCAGCCCGCTGGCCCTGGCCTGGCTGAGCAGGCGGGACACCGACGAACGGGAGGTGTGCAGCTCCTGCGCGATGGCCTCCATGGTGAGGTCCTGCACGTAATACAGTTGCGCCGCAGTGAGGGCGTCCGTGGTGCGGTCGGACAGGGGCGGATCATTCGGATGGATCACGGAGACTCCTTGCACATATGTTCACAGCTCTTGACCGTTTGTGTAGAACTTAGCAGGGTAGGAGAAGTTTCCCGTCCCGTATAGTTTCCCAGCCGCAAAGAAGTGAGCGAATCAGTGCCGTCAACTCCCGATCAGTCATCCTCCGCCCGGCCGCTGTCCGGAGCCGCCGCCCAGGCCGCCCTGCAGGAACTCCCCCGGGCCCAGGTGCTCATCATCGGAGCCGGAATTAACGGCATCGCGACCTTCCGCGACCTGGCGATGCAGGGTGTCGACGTCGCGATCGTCGACAAGGGCGACTACGTCTCCGGCGCCTCGTCGGCCTCCTCGCACATGATCCACGGTGGTGTGCGCTACCTCGAGAACGGGGAATTCCGCCTGGTCAAGGAGTCGGTCGAGGAACGCAACAGCCTGCTGAAGATCGCCCCGCACTACGTCAAGCCCCTGAAGACGACTATTCCGATCTACTCCACCTTCTCCGGGGTGATGTCGGCGCCGATGCGCTTTCTCACTCACCGCCAGGGTGCGGCCCAGGAACGTGGCGCCCTGCTGATCAAGATCGGCATGATGCTCTACGACTCCTTCTCCCGCGACGGCGGCACGGTGCCCCGGCACGAGTTCCTCGGCAGGAAGGCATCGCTCAGACTGCTGCCGCGCCTCAACCCGGGCCTCAAGTACACGGCCACCTACTTCGACGCCTCCATGCACGACCCCGAGCGCCTCGCGCTCGACGTGCTGGCCGACGGCCTGGCCGCCGGCGCGCACGCGCGCAGCGCCAACTACATCGAGGCCATCGGCATGGATGCCGCGGGCGTGCGTCTTCGGAACGCGGTCACCGGCGCCGAATTCAGCTTCCAGGCCGACATCGTCGTGAACACGTCCGGTCCCTGGACCGACCTCACGAACACGGCCCTCGGTCAGACCAGCACGTACATGGGCGGCACCAAGGGGTCGCACATCGTGCTCGACAACCTGGAGCTTCTCGCGGCCACGGGTGGCCGAGAGATCTTCTTCGAGCACAAGGACGGCCGCATCGTGTTGATCTTCCCGCTTGCGGGCCGGGTGCTGGTCGGCACCACCGACCTCGAACACGATATGACCCAGCCCGCGCGCTGCACTGAGGACGAGGTCGACTACTTCTTCGATCTCGTCAAGCACGTTTTCCCGGATGTGGCCGTCGACCGCTCAGAGATCGTCTTCCGGTTCGCCGGTGTGCGTCCGCTGCCGCGGCACGACGACGAGGCACCGGGGTTCGTCTCCCGCGACTACCGCATCGAGTCCCGTCCGCTCGGTGCCCGACCGGGCACACTTCTCAGCCTCGTCGGCGGCAAGTGGACGACGTTCCGGGCCCTCGCCGAGCACCTGAGCGGCGACATCCTCACCCTGCTCGGCCGCACCCGGGTCGTGTCGACGGCCGGCCTTCCCATCGGCGGCGGGCGCAATTTCCCGGCCACGGATGCCGCGCACCGGGTCTGGATCGCCGCGAACGGCGACGAGGTCGGCGCCTCGAGGGCCGACCAGCTGTTGACCCGCTACGGCACCCGCGCGGTCGACGTGATCGACTTCATCACCGCGGAACCGGACGCAGCGCTGGAACACCACGCCGATTACTCCCGTCGGGAGATCGAGTTCCTCGCGGCCACAGAATCTGTGGTGCACCTGACCGACCTCGTTCTGCGACGCACGAGCATGGCCTTCCGTGGTGAGCTCAGCCTGGCGCTGCTCGAAGAACTCGCCGGAGTCCTCGCTCCCGTGCTGGGCTGGGATTCCGCACGTCGCGCTTTCGAGCTCGACCTCGCCGTCGACGTGCTGCGCGACCTGCACGGTGTGGACCTCTCCGGCGTCGGCGAGGCATCCGCTTCGCTCGCCTAGCCCGCGATCTGCACGAACGTGCACGGCGGAACGCACCGATTAGTGCATCAGGCCGATAGGTTTCTCACGATTCGTTTTCGCTGTATATCGGCGGAACCTCAGCTGCACGACCATCGGTTACAACTCGGCTTCACTGAACAAGGGTGTCAATGTGGACAATCTCGGTATCGTTTTTCTTTCGGAGCTGGTGGGCACGGCCTTGCTGGTCCTCCTTGGTTGTGGGGTGGTGGCCAACGTGGCCCTGGCCAAGAACAAGGGCCTGGGCGGCGGTTTCCTGATGGTGACGGTCGGGTGGGGCCTCGCGGTCTTCTCCGGCGTCATCGTGTCCTACAACTCGGGGGCGCACCTGAACCCCGCCGTGACCCTCGGCCTGGTCGCATCCGGCGCCACTGAATTCGGCTCCGGGGTCCCGGTGAACTTCCTGTCGGTGCTGACCTACATCGGGGCGCAGCTGCTTGGAGCCATCATCGGCGCCGTCTTCTGCTGGCTGGCGTACAAGCAGCACTTCGACCAGGAACCGAACCCGGCGAACAAGCTCGGTGTCTTCTCCACCGGTCCGGCCATCCGTTCGTACGGCTGGAACCTTCTTACCGAGATCATCGGCACGTTCGTGCTGGTGTTCGTGATCATCGCCTTCGGCGGTGGCCGCCAGGGTGTCAACGGCGGGCTTGCCGCGCTCGGCCCGCTCCCGGTTGCCCTGCTCGTCATCGTGATCGGCACCTCCCTCGGCGGGCCGACCGGCTACGCGATCAACCCCGCCCGTGACCTCGGTCCGCGAATCGCGCACTTCATCCTGCCGATCAAGGGCAAGGGTTCCTCGGACTGGTCATACTCCTGGGTTCCGGTGCTCGGCCCCATCATCGGCGGCGTGCTCGCCGGACTCCTGTCCACCGCACTCCTGCCCATCCTGGCCTAACCAGGGAACCAGTGCCGTGGCCTCCGTTGACGGATGCCGCGGCACGTTCGGCTAGCAATTCCCACACCCAACCTGAACCGCACGACTACAAAGGAGTATTCAATGGCCCAGTACATCATTGCGATCGACCAGGGGACGACCAGTTCCCGTGCGATCATCTTCGACAAGGCGGGGTCGATCGTTTCGACCGGCCAGCTCGAGCACGAGCAGATCTTCCCGCGTGCCGGCTGGGTCGAGCATGACCCGATGGAGATCTGGAACAACACCCGCGAGGTCATCGGGCAGGCACTGTCCAAGGCGAACCTGACCCGGCACGACATCGACGCCGTCGGCATCACCAACCAGCGTGAGACCGCCGTGGTCTGGGACCGCACCACCGGGCTCCCCGTCTACAACGCGATCGTGTGGCAGGACACCCGCACCCAGCCCATCGTCGACCGGCTCGCCGCCGACGGTGGTGTCGAGCGCTTCAAGAAGCAGGTCGGCCTGCCCCTGGCGACGTATTTCTCGGGCACGAAGATCGTCTGGATCCTCGAGAACGTGGAGGGCGCCCGGGCCAAGGCGGATGCCGGCGAGCTGATGTTCGGCACGACGGACTCCTGGGTGCTCTGGAACCTCACCGGTGGCCTGGAGGGCGGCGTGCACGCGACTGACGTCACCAACGCGAGCCGCACAATGTTCATGGACCTCGAAACCCTGCAATGGGACGACGACATCCTCGCCGCCTTCAACGTGCCCCGGTCGATGCTGCCCGAGATCCGGTCTTCCTCCGAGGTTTACGGCATCGCGAGCGAACACAGCCTGCTTCGCGAGACCCCGATCGCCGGCATCCTCGGCGACCAGCAGGCCGCAACGTTCGGCCAGGCCGCGTTCGACCAGGGCGAGGCGAAGAACACCTACGGCACCGGTAACTTCCTGATCTTCAACACCGGCACCGAGATCGTGCACTCCCAGAACGGGCTGCTCACGACCGTGGGCTACAAGCTCGGCGACGGCGAGACGCACTACGCGCTCGAGGGGTCGATCGCCGTCACCGGCGCGCTCGTCCAGTGGCTGCGCGACAACCTCGGCATCATCGGCTCGGCCTCCGAGATCGAAGCCCTCGCCCTCTCCGTCACGGACAACGGCGGCGCCTACTTCGTTCCCGCGTTCTCCGGGCTGTTCGCGCCGTACTGGCGTGCCGATGCCCGGGGCGCCCTGGTGGGCCTGACTGGCTATGTGAACAAGGGCCACATCGCCCGGGCCGCACTCGAGGCAATCGCGTACCAGTCCCGCGAAGTGCTCGACGCCGTCAACGCCGACTCCGGTGTCCCACTCACCGAGCTCAAGGTCGACGGCGGCGCCGCGGCCAACGACTTGCTGATGCAGTTCCAGGCCGACATCCTCGGCGTGTCCGTGGTGCGCCCGGTGGTCGCCGAGACGACCGCGCTGGGCGCGGCGTATGCGGCCGGCCTCGCGGTCGGCTTCTGGAACGACCTCGACGAGCTCCGCGCGAACTGGCAGGAGGACGCACGCTGGGAGCCGAAGCTCGACGTCGCCGAGCGTGACCGGCTGCTGCGCAACTGGAAAAAGGCCATCACCAAGTCCCTCGACTGGGTGGACGAGGACGTCCTCTAGCCCAGCGCGTTAGAGCGATACCGGCAACTGTGGCCGATTCGGACGATTGCGGCCCGCGAGCCGGCAACAGTTGTCCGAATCGGCCACAGTTGTGTCGGCGCGTGAGTCGGGGCGGTGCGGCTGCGGCGCTCAGCGGGGCGGGAGCAGGCCGACGCGGTCGTACGCACGCGCGAGCGTCGCATCGGCGACGGATGCCGCCCGCTCGGCGTTGACGGCCAGCAGGCGGTCGAGCTCGGCCGGGTCGTCGAGAAGCTCGATCACCCGGGCCCGGATGGGACCGAAGGTGCCGGTGACGACCTCGGCGAGGCCCTTCTTGAGGTCCCCGTAGCCGCGGCCGGCGAATTCGTCCTCGAGAGACTGGATCGTGCGCCCCGCCATGGTCGAGTAGATCGTGAGCAGGTTGGCCACGCCGGGCTTGTTCTCCCGGTCGAAGGCCACGCCGCCATCGGCATCCGTCACCGCACGCATGATCTTCTTGGCGGTGACCGAGGGCTCATCGAGCACCCAGATCACGCCGGCGTGCGACTCTGCCGACTTCGACATCTTCGACTGCGGGTTCTGCAGGTCGTAGATCTTGGCGGTCTCCTTCTGGATGGAGGCCTCCGGGATCACGAACGTGTCGCCGAATCTCGTGTTGAAACGGGCCGCGATATCGCGGGTGAGTTCGACGTGCTGGCGCTGGTCCTCGCCGACCGGAACGACGACCGTGTCGTAGAGCAGGATGTCCGCGGCCATCAGGATCGGGTACGCGAACAGCCCGACCGTGGTGCCGTCGGAACCCTGCTTGGCGGACTTGTCCTTGAACTGGGTCATCCGGCTGGCCTCGCCGAAGCCGGTGATGGTGTTCAGCACCCAGGCCAGCTGCGCGTGCGCGGCAACGTGTGACTGCACGTAGAGCGTCGAGGCGTCGGGGTCGATCCCGCTCGCAATGTACTGCGCTGCGGTGCGGCGGGTGTTCTCCCGCAGCTTGGCCGGGTCTTGTGCGACGGTGATGGCGTGCAGGTCGACGATCGAGAAGAACGCATCGTGCGTCTCCTGCAGCGACTTCCAGTTCAGCAGAGCGCCGATGTAGTTGCCGATCTGCAGCGATTCGGCCGACGGCTGCATGCCGGAGTAGAGACGGGGCTTGTCCATGATTCAGATCTTTCGTAGCGTGTGGCCGCGGGCCGGAGCCGGCGGCGTGAAATGGGTCAGAGCGCGTAGTCGACGACGACGGGGGAGTGGTCAGACCAGCGCTGGTCGTAGGCATCCGCGCGGTCGACCGTGTAGTCGACGACGGATGCCGCCAGGAGTGGGGTCGCGAGCTGGTAGTCCAGTCGCCAACCGGTGTCCGTGTCGAAGGCCTTGCCGCGCTGCGACCACCAGGTGTACGGCCCTTCGACCTCACCGGCCCACTTGCGGCCGACGTCGACCCAGCCGAGACCGGCGCCGGCGTTGTAGCCGGCTTCGTCCTCCGCGCCGAGGATCCGGTCGAAGTACGCCCGCTCCTCCGGCAGGAACCCCGCGTGCTTGCGGTTGCCGCGCCAGTTCTTGATGTCGAGGGTGCGGTGCCCGACGTTCAGGTCGCCGAGCACGACCGCGCGCTCACTGTGCGCCGCGAGCTCGGGCAGCCGCGCGAGCATCGCATCGAGGAACTTGTACTTCTCGACCTGCTTCGGGGTGTCGGTCTCGCCGGAGTGCACGTAGGTGCTCACGACGGTGACGATCGTGCCGTTCACCTCGTAGTCGGCCTCGAGCCAGCGCCCGGCGCTGTCGAAGTCCTCCGCGCCGAGTTCGACCCGGTGAATGGATGCCGTCGACCGGCTCGCGAGGGCGACCCCGGCCCGTCCCTTGGCCGTTGCGGCATCGTGGAGGATGCTCCACTCCGGCCCGAGCAGGCCCTCGAGGTCTTCGGTCGAAGCGCGGACCTCCTGGATGGCGAGGATGTCGACGTCCCGTCCGGCCAGCCAGTCGCCCATCCCCTTGCGGTAAGCGGCGCGCACCCCGTTGACGTTGATCGAGGCGATGCGAAGCGGCTGGGCAGACGGCGTTGAAGCTGCAGGCGTAGACGGCATGAACCAAGTCTAGGTCGGCGGGGCGAAGCGGGCTGCGCGCTTCTCGGCGGCGCGCAACCGGCGAGCGGATGCCCAGCGCCTGCCCCAGGAGGACGCCTCGTGTGCCGCCCTGGCCTCCCGCAGCTCCGCGAGCGCGGCGATCCGCCGCGCCTCGAGTTCGCGGGCTTCGGCCGCTGCTGCGGCCTCGTCCGGGTTCACCGGCTGCGGCGGGATGCCCGCGTCCTGCATTCCGACCGAGATCCAGGAGGCGGTGAGGAGGATCACCGTGTTCATGAAGTTGAACCAGATCAGCAGCCCGATCACGACGGCGAAGGTCGCGAGCAAGGGGTTCTTGCCCGCCCCGCCGAGGAGGGCCCCGCCGAGCACCTTGAGCCCGCCGAGCGCGACCCCGCCGAGCAGGGAGCCGGACACGAGCTTCCGGAACGGGATGCGCACCCGGCTCAGCACCCGGAACAGCACGGCGAGTGTGACGGTGTCGATGACGAGCACGACGAGCAGCCCGATCGTTCGCGCCCCCACGATGAACCCGAGCGAGTCCCGCGCGACGCCGAGGAAGCCGAGGATGCCGCCGAGGGCCTCCGTGCTCGCGAGCGAGATCAGCGCGGAGACGATGAGCGCGAGCCCGAAGCCCGCGCCGAGGCCGAGCTCCCTGAGCTTGACGAGCAGGAAGAAAGTGCCGTCGCGCGGCATCCCGAAGATGCTGCGTACGGCCTGCGCGGTCGTCGACAGCCAGCCGAGGGTCGTGCCGATCAGGCCGACGAGCGCGATCGCACCGGTCCAGGTCAGCGCGCCCGTGTTCGTGAGCTTCGCCGGGTCGATCACGCCGTTCGCGCCGATCAGCCCGGGGATGGACTGGTTGATCAGGGCGTACAGCTGGTCGAGGAGCGCCGGGTTCGAGGTCAGCCACAGTCCGGCGATCGAGAATCCCACCCAGACCGCCGCGAAGATCGCGAAGATGGCCTGGTATGTCATGCCTCCGGCGAGGATCGCACCACTGCTTTCGCCGAAGTGCGTGAACGCACGCAGAGGTCGCCACTGCATGACGCGCTTGGCCAGGGTCGTCAGTCGGTTCAGGAATGTGGGCGGCTTCACCGCACCAGCCTAACGATTTCCGCAAACACACACGAGTACCCCCAGTTCGGGGGCGCAATCACTCGTGAGGCTCCCTCACCTCTTGCGCCCGGCCGCCCGGATCTGCGACGATCCGAGAGTCCACCCGTCCAGACCGGTCATCCGACACCCGAAGCGGATGCCCCGGCCGGGCCCGATCGCCTCGCTCCGGCGCGGCGCTCACCGGGTCCAGTACGGCTCGTTCGGCACTGTCCGAGCCGGGCCGATCTGACTCGTGGACTGAGCGACGGTCAATCGACCCGGCCAGCCGCCGGCTTGCGCGACCAGCCGGTGGCGACGAAACCCGAGTCGGCGCCACCGGCTACTCCGGCTACTCCGGAGGAGATTCCTGCGTGTGAGACTCCTGCGCTCAGGCCTTGCCGCGCAGGATCGCCTGCTTGACCTCGGCGATCGCCTGCGTCACCTGGATGCCACGCGGGCACGCCTCCGAGCAGTTGAAGGTCGTGCGGCAGCGCCAGACGCCCTCCCGGTCGTTCAGGATGTCGAGGCGCACGGCGGCGTTCTCGTCGCGCGAGTCGAAAATGAAGCGGTGCGCGTTCACGATCGCGGCCGGGCCGAAGTACTGCCCGTCCGTCCAGAACACCGGGCAGCTCGAGGTGCACGCGGCACAGAGGATGCACTTCGTGGTGTCGTCGAAACGCTCGCGCTGGGCGACGGTCTGGATGCGCTCCTTGCCGCCGACGGGCGCGGTGTTGGACACCAGGAACGGCTGCACGGCCCGGAACGATTCGAAGAACGGCTCCATGTCGACGATGAGGTCCTTCTCGAGTGGAAGTCCCTTGATCGCCTCCACGTAGACCGGCTTGGTGATGTCGAGGTCCTTGATCAGCGTCTTGCAGGCCAGGCGGTTGCGGCCGTTGATGCGCATCGCATCCGAGCCGCAGATGCCGTGCGCGCAGGAACGCCGGAACGACAGTGAGCCGTCCTGCTCCCACTTGATCTTGTGCAACGCGTCGAGCACCCGGTCGGTCGGGTACATCTGCACGTCGAAGTCTTCCCAGTGCGGCTCGTCGTCGACCTCCGGGTTGAAGCGCCGGATGATGAGCGTGACGGTGAAGGACTGAATCTCCTCGGGCACGACCGGGGCGTCTGCGAATGCGGTGCTCACTCAGTACTTCCTTTCCATCGGCTGGTAGCGCGTGATGGTGACTGGCTTCCAGTCCAGCGCAATGTGGTCTGCGGCATCCGCTGAGAGCGGGTCACCGGTGAGGTACGCCATCGTGTGCACGAGGTAGTTCACGTCGTCGCGCAGGGGATAGTCGTCGCGCATGTGGCCGCCCCGGCTTTCCTTGCGGTTGCGGGCGGAATAGACGACGACCTCGGCGAGGTCGAGCAGGAAGCCGAGTTCGACGGCCTCCAGCAGGTCGGTGTTGAACCGGCGGCCCTTGTCCTGCACGCCGATGTTCTTGTACCGGTTGCGCAACGAGTGGATCACCTCGGTGACCTCGGAGAGCGACTCGTCGGTGCGGAACACCTGCGCCTTGGCGTCCATGGTCTCCTGCAGTTCCTTACGCAGCACGGCGATGCGCTCGGTCCCCGTCGACGAGCGGATGCCCTCGAGCAGGTCGCGCACCGTCCCGGCCGGGTCGTCGGGCAGCGGGGTGAACTCCGCGGTCTTCACGTATGCGACGGCGTTGTTGCCCGCACGCTTGCCGAAGACATTGATGTCCAGGAGCGAGTTGGTGCCGAGCCGGTTCGAGCCGTGCACCGAGACGCACGCGCACTCGCCCGCGGCGTAGAGGCCGGGAACGACTACGGTGTTGCTCCGCAGCACCTCGGCGTTGACGTTGGTCGGGATGCCGCCCATCGCGTAGTGCGCCGTCGGCATCACGGGCACCGGTTCGGTGACCGGGTCGACGCCGAGATAGGTGCGGGCGAACTCGGTGATGTCGGGCAGCTTGGTCTCGAGCACCTCGGCGCCCAGGTGGGTGCAGTCCAGGTACAGGTAGTCCTTGTTCGGTCCGGCGCCGCGGCCCTCCGCGACCTCCTTGACCATGCAGCGCGCGATAATGTCGCGCGGGGCGAGGTCCTTGATCGTCGGGGCGTACCGCTCCATGAAGCGCTCCCCGGAGGCGTTGCGGAGGATCGCGCCCTCACCACGGGCGCCCTCGGTGAGGAGGATGCCGAGACCGGCGAGGCCGGTCGGGTGGAACTGGAAGAACTCCATGTCCTCGAGCGGGAGGCCCTGGCGCCAGATGATGCCGACGCCGTCACCGGTGAGGGTGTGCGCGTTCGAGGTGGTCTTGTAGATCTTGCCGAAGCCGCCGGTCGCGAAGATGAAGGCCTTGCCCTGGAAGACGTGCAGTTCGCCGCTCGACAGGTCGAGCGCGACGACGGCGGACGGCTGGTCGACACCGTCGACCGGGGTCATCACGAGGTCGAGCACGTAGTACTCATTGAAGAAGTTGATGCCGCGCTTGACGCAGTTCTGGTACAGGGTCTGCAGGATCATGTGGCCGGTGCGGTCGGCGGCGTAGCAGGCGCGGCGCACGGGCGCCTTGCCGTGGTCGCTCGTGTGGCCGCCGAAGCGGCGCTGGTCGATCTTGCCCTCCGGGGTGCGGTTGAAGGGGAGGCCCATGTTCTCGAGGTCGATGACCGCGTCGATGGCCTCCTTCGCGAGGATCTCGGCCGCGTCCTGGTCGACGAGGTAGTCGCCGCCCTTGACGGTGTCGAAGGTGTGCCACTCCCAGTTGTCTTCCTCGACATTTGCGAGGGCTGCGGCCATGCCGCCTTGGGCGGCTCCCGTGTGCGAACGGGTCGGGTAGAGCTTGGAGATGACCGCGGTGCTTGCCCCGGGTCCGGCCTCGATGGCCGCGCGCATCCCTGCGCCGCCTGCTCCCACGATCACGATGTCGAACTTGTGGTAATGCACGCCGTCGATCACGGTGGACTCGGTCGGTGCGGTGTTTGATGCATCCGTCATGTGCTGGTGTGAGCTCCTAGATGGCCGGGCAGAACGATGGGAGAAGATCGGCGGGCGAACCGGCCGGGCAGGGGTCGAAGGTGAAGACCACGAGCGTGCCGAGCACGATCAGGACCACGACGGCGGCGAGGATGGCCCCCTTGAAGATGCCGCGGGTGACCCGCTGGTTCGCGTAGTCGTTCACGATCGTGCGCATGCCGTTGCCGCCGTGGATCAGGGCGAGCCAGAGCATCGCGACGTCCCACCACTGCCAGAACGGGCTCGCGAGCTTGCCGGCGACGAAGCCGAAGCTGATCGCGTCGACGCCCTTGCCGATCATCAGGTTGACGAAGAGATGACCGAAGATGAGCACGATGAGCACGACGCCGGAGGCGCGCATGTAGATCCAGCCCCATTTTTCCCAGTTCGTGCCGCGCTTGCCGGTCGGTCGGGCGTATGGGCTCCTGGGGGAGTCAAGTGTGGTTGCCATGGCTGCTCCTCCTAGTGGCTGAAGACGTTCATGAGGTGGCGCGGGGCGAAGCCCAGCATCGTGACGACCCAGAGGCCGATGACGACGTAGAACATCACCTTCTGGTACTTCGCGCTCCAGAAGTCGATGAGGATAATCCGGATGCCGTTGAACGCGTGGAACACGATCGCCGCGACGAGCGCGGTCTCACCGAGGCCCATGATCGGCGTCTGGTAGCTCGAGATCACTGCGTTGTACGCCTCGGGGCTCACGCGCACGAGCGCCGTGTCCAGAATGTGGACCAGCAGAAAGAAGAAGATCGCAACACCGGTGATCCGGTGCAGGACCCACGACCACATGCCCTCGCGGCCCCGGTACAGGGTTCCTGCGGGGCGGCGTGACGTGGTCTTCTGCTGGGATGTCAATGTCCGTGCCGATTGCTGAGGCATGACCAACCTTCCCTGGCTGAATGAGCGGCCTCGAATGCTGCAGGCCGGCACTGCGCTGGTGCGCGTGCAACCATCCTAAGTGTCTCTAGGCCGAGATATTATCCGCGAGGGCCCTCAGCGCTGCATTGACAGCGGAACCGCCGTCATCACGCGGATGGCGGCGCGTTCGTCGATGACTTTCTCGTAGTACCCGACAAGGGTTTCGCAGACGTTCTCCCACGAGCGGCCGAGCACCGCCCTCCGGCCGGATTCGCCCATCCGCAGTCGGAGGGGCGCGTCATCGACGAGGCGCGTGACACAGCGCCGCAGGTCGCGTTCGTCGTCCGGGGCGAAGAGGAAACCGTTGTCGCCGTGCGCGACGAGGTCGATCGGGCCGCCGGCGTGCGGGGCGACGACGGGGAGTCCCGCCGCGTGCGCCTCCTGGATCGTCTGGCCGAAGGTCTCCTCGGTCCCGGCGTGCACAAAGACGTCGAACGCGGCATAGGCGTCGGCGAGGGCAGCCCCCGAAAGCCGGCCGAGCCACGTCACCGGCACCCCGGCGAGTTCCCGCTGGATGAGCGGCACAGACGGCCCGTCGCCGACGAGGGCGACACGGATGCCCGGAACGCCCCTGAGCGCTCGGAGCCGTTCGACCTGTTTCTCCGGCGCCATCCGGCCGACGTAGCCGATCACGACTTCACCGTTCGGCGACAGGCGCTTGCGGAGCTCGGCGACGGCCGGTTCGCTCCGGCGATTCGGGTGGTAACCGACGAGGTCGACGCCGCGCGTCCAGCGGGCGAGCCTGCGCACCCCGACCCGCTCCAGGTCCGCCATCGAGGCAGAGGAAGGCACGAGGGTGAGGTCTGCACCGTCGTGGATCCACTTGACGAGGCGCCAGGCGACCTTCGTCGCCTGGCCGAGCCGGTTGCGCCTGGCGTAGCCGGCGACATCCGTCTGGAAGATCGCGACGCTCGGGACGTCGAGGCGGTTCGCCGACGCGATGCCCTGCGCACCGAGGAGGAACGGGGAGGCCGCGTGCACGACGTCCGGCCCGAAATCGGAGAGCAGGCGCTGCACGTGCGGGCTCGGCATCCCGACCGGAAATTGCCGGTAGGAGACGGCGGGGACGCTGAACACCGGGAAGCCCGCGTACTCGGAAGGAGCACCCGCCGGGGCGATCACGATCGCCTCGTGCCCGGTGCGCTGCAGGTGCTCGAGCACCTTGCAGACGCTCGTGGTGACCCCACTCACCGTGGGGAGGAAACTTTCACTGACGACGGCAACCCGCATGTTTCGAGCGTATGGAGGCCTCGAAACAAGCGTGTGAATACCCGGAACCACGACATGAATACCCGGTGAACAGCGCCTGCGCGGCCTGTAGTCTGGCCGAATGAACCAGGCACCTGACCCACTCGAGCGCTTCTACAGCGTGATCCCCGCCGGCGGCATCGGATCCCGCCTGTGGCCGCTCTCCCGCGCGGACGCCCCGAAGTTCCTGCACGACCTCACCGGGTCCGGCCAGACCCTGCTCAGGGACACCTGGGACCGGCTGGCCCCGCTCGCCGGCGACCAGCGGATCATGGTCGTCACCGGTCGTGCGCACCGCGCCGCAGTCGAGGCGCAGCTGCCGGAGCTCGCCGACCTCAACGTGGTGCTCGAGAGCGAGCCGCGCGAGTCGACGGCGGCCATCGGCCTCGCCGCCGCCATCCTGGAGAAACGCGAACCCGGCGTCATCATCGGGTCCTTCGCGGCCGACCACGTCATCAAGGGCGCCGTCCTGTTCCGCCAGACCATCGTCGAGGCCGTCGCGGCAGCGGATGCCGGGTACGTCGTCGCGATCGGCATCCGGCCGACGGAGCCCGCGATCGGATTCGGCTACATCAAGACGGCCGCGCCGCTCGATATCCCGGGGGCGCCGAACGCGCAGTCCGTCGACTCTTTCGTCGAGAAGCCGGACCTCGCGACGGCTGAGGCGTATGTCGCCAGCGGCCACTACCTGTGGAACGCGGGAATGTTCATCGCCAGGGCCGATCGCCTGCTCGAAGAGATCGGCGCTGCGGAGCCCGAGCTGCTCGCCGGGCTGCTCGAGCTCGCCGATGCCTGGGACACCCCGCGCCGGGGCGCCGTCGTCGACAAGGTCTGGCCGAAGATCAAGAAGATCGCCATCGACTACACCGTCGCGGAGCCGGTCGCGGCCCGCGGCCAGCTCGCCGTCATCCCCGGCCAGTTCGACTGGGACGACGTCGGCGACTTCGCGTCGATCGCCAAGATCCACGCTAACGGGCGGAAGCGCGACCTCGCGATCCTCGGTGAGGGCGCACGCGTGCTCGCAGACTCGTCGAGCGGAATCGTCGTGAGCCACACCGGCCGGATGATCGCGCTGATCGGCGTCGAGGACATCGTCGTCATCGACACGCCGGACGCGCTGCTCGTGACGACGAGCGCGAATGCGCAGAAAGTGAAGGCCGTCGTCGACGCTCTCAAGATCTCCGGAAGCAGCGACGTGCTGTAGCCGAAGCCGTCGGAATCGTTTGTGCCGGTCTCCGGCCAATTGTGCACGGATTTGTTTCGTACAGGTAGCGGGTTGATAACGCTTAGCGCACCTATCGAGTTTGCTCAACTGAGCAGTGAAACATTGGGTAACCTGATTGCACACAGCCCCGTCGAACCCGCGCCGGGCCAGCAATGGAGGTCATCTTGACAATCACCAAACGAAGGGCCGTTTTCAGCGGACTCGCCACCCTGGGCGCCGTAGCCCTGCTCGCCGGTTGTGCGGCGGCGCCGAGCACCGGCGGCGCCACGTCGACCGCTGCGGTCACCGACTTCTCCCCCTGCATCGTTTCCGACGCCGGCGGCTTCGACGACAAGTCCTTCAACCAGTCCAGCTTCGACGGAATGACCCAGGCAGCGGATGCCCTCGGCGTCAAGTTCAAGCAGGCGGAGTCCAAGACGACCGACCAGTACGCGGGCAACGTCAGCAGCATGGTCGACCAGAACTGCAACTTCATCCTCACGGTCGGCTTCGCGCTCGCGAACACCACCCGCGACGCGGCCAAGGCCAGCCCCACGACCGACTTCGCCATCATCGACTCCGCACTGTCAAATGACGACTTCAGCCCCCTTGCCCTCGACAACGTCAAGCCGGTGCTCTACGACACCGCCCAGGCCGCCTTCCTCGCCGGTTACCTCGCTGCGGGCACCACCAAGACCGGCATCGTCGGCACCTACGGCGGCAAGCAGTTCCCGTCCGTGACAATCTTCATGGACGGCTTCGCCGATGGCGTGACGTACTACAACACCCAGAAGTCGAAGTCCGTCAAGCTCCTCGGCTGGAACAAGGCCGCCCAGGCCGGAACCTTCGCCGGCAGCTTCGACGACATCAACCAGGGCAAGGCGCTCAGCACCAACCTGATCGACCAGGGCGCCGACATCATCCTTCCGGTTGCCGGACCGCTCTTCCAGGGCACCGCGCAGGCCATCCAGGACTCCGGCAAGGACGTCGCCATCGTCGGCGTCGACAGCGACCTCTACGCGACCGCACCGGCCACGAAGGCGCTCTACCTCACCTCGATCATGAAGCAGATGGCGGATGCGACCAAGACGATCGTCGTTGACGCGGCGAACGGCAAGTTCAGCGCGACCCCGTACATCGGCACCCTCGAGAACAAGGGCGTCGACATCGCGCCCCTGCACGACTGGGAGTCCAAGGTCGACCCCGCGCTCGTGAAGGAGGTCGACGCGATCAAGGCCGACATCATCAGCGGCAAGCTCACGGTCACGTCGCCGTCCACCCCGAAGTAACACACCAGGAAGTGCCATCGCGGGGAGGCCAGCGAGAGCTGGCCTCCCCGCGTGCTTTAACCCCCGGCCGCTGACCCCCCGGCCGGCTGCTCAATAGAATCGGGAAGTATGAAGCTCGAACTTCGCGGCATTACGAAGAGATTCGGTGCCCTGGTCGCCAACGACCACATCAACCTCACTGTCGAGGCCGGCGAGATCCACGCGCTGCTCGGCGAGAACGGCGCAGGGAAGTCCACCCTGATGAACGTGCTCTACGGCCTCTACCGGGCTGAAGAAGGCGAGATCCTGCTCGACGACGTCGTCCAGCACTTCTCCGGGCCCGGCGACGCCATGGCCGCCGGCATCGGCATGGTGCACCAGCACTTCATGCTCATCCCCGTCTTCACCGTCGCCGAGAACGTCATGCTCGGCCACGAAGAGACCGGGTTCGGCGGCCACCTCGATCTCCCGGCAGCCCGCCGCCGGGTGACCGAGATCTCGGCCAGGTTCGGGTTCGACGTCGACCCCGACGCCCTCGTCGAGGACCTCCCCGTCGGAGTGCAGCAGCGGGTCGAGATCATCAAGGCGCTCTCCCGCGATGCGAAGGTGCTCGTCTTCGACGAACCGACCGCGGTGCTCACCCCGCAGGAGACCGACGAGCTGATGGGCATCATGCGCCAGCTGCGCGACTCCGGCACCTCGATCGTCTTCATCACCCACAAACTCCGGGAGGTGCGCGCCGTCGCCGACCGGATCACCGTCATCCGCCTCGGTGCCGTCGTCGGCCAGGCCTCGCCCACCGCGAGCAACGAGGAACTCGCCACGATGATGGTCGGCCGCGCCGTCGACCTCACCGTCGACAAGTCCCCGGCCACGCCCGGTGCCCCTGCCCTCGTCGTCACCGACCTCACCGTGCTCGACCCGCGCGGGCAGGTGCTCGTCAACAACGTGAGCTTCACCGTGCACGCCGGCGAAATCCTCGCCATCGCCGGAGTGCAGGGAAACGGGCAGACCGAGCTGACCGAGGCCCTGATGGGCCTCCAGCCGCGCGTCTCCGGTGACATCACCCTCGACGGCGCCTCGCTCCGCAGCCACACCGTGCGTCGGATCCTCGATGCCGGCGTCGGCTTCGTGCCAGAGGACCGCACAGAGGACGGCCTCGTCGGCGAATTCACGATCGCCGAGAACCTGATGCTCGACCGGTCGCACCAGCCGCCGTTCGTCAAGCGCTTCAACGTGCAGCTGTCCTTCCTCGCCCGGTTCGCCGAGGACAAGGTCAAGGAATTCGACGTGCGCTCCCAGGGCATCGACACCCTCGTCGCCCGCCTCTCCGGCGGCAACCAGCAGAAGGTCGTCCTCGCCAGGGAGCTCAGCCGCGACCTGCGGCTCTTCATCGCCGCCCAGCCGACCCGCGGCCTCGACGTCGGTTCGATCGAATTCGTGCATGAGCGCATCATCGCGACCCGGGATGCCGGCACCCCGGTCATCGTGATCTCGACCGAACTCGACGAGGTCGCCGCCCTCGCCGACCGGATCCTGGTGATGTTCCGCGGCCGCGTCGTGGGCATCGTCCCCGGCGACACCCCCCGGGCCGTACTGGGGCTGATGATGGCCGGCGAAACGCCGACCGAAGAAGGAGCGGCAGCATGAGCGAGACCCTTCAGACCCCGCCGGTTTCCGGCGGGAAGCCGGCCGGGCCTGGCCAACCTGACCAGCCGAGCCGCGCGTACCAGGTCTTCCGCGAGATCACGACCGGGAACGCCATCATCTCCGTCCTCGCCGTCGTCCTCGCCCTGCTCGTGGGCGCGATCCTGATCGCCTTCACCAACGAGGACGTCCAGAATGCGTCGGTCTACTTCTTCTCCCGACCGGGGGACACCGTCGTCGCGGCCTGGAATTCCGTCTCCGGCGCATACTCCGCCCTGTTCCAGGGGTCGATCTACAACTTCCGCAAGCCGGACTTCGCGTCCGGGATCAAGCCGCTCACCGAGACCCTCACCTTCGCGACCCCGCTGATCGCGGCCGGCCTCGGCGTTGCGCTCGGTTTCCGGGTCGGGCTGTTCAACATCGGCGGTCGCGGCCAGATGCTCATCGCGGCCGCGCTCGGCGGTTGGGTGGCCTTCGCGCTCGACCTGCCCGCCGGCATCCACCTGGTCGTCGCCCTCGTCGTCGGTATCGCAGGCGGCGCGCTCTGGGGCGGCATCGTCGGCCTGCTCAAGGCCCGCACCGGTGCGCACGAGGTCATCACGACGATCATGCTGAACTATGTCGCCTATTACCTCGTCAGCTACCTGCTGCGCGACGGCTTCCTGAAGACGCCGGGGTCCAACAACCCGCAGAGTCCCGCGAGCAAACCGACTGCCGTGTTCCCCGACCTGCTCGGCCCCTCGTACAACCTGCACCTCGGGTTCATCCTCGTGATCATCGCGACGATCTTCACCTGGTGGCTGTTGTCGCGCTCGAATCTCGGCTTCCAGTTCCGCGCCGTGGGGCTCAACCCGCACGCGGCCCGGGTGGCCGGGATCAGCGTCGACCGGATGTATGTCTACGCGATGCTGTTCTCCGGCGGCCTCGTCGGCCTCGCGGGCATCAACCAGGTGCTCGGCACGTCGACGAGCGGTTTCGATGCCGGCATCGATTCCGGCATCGGATTCGACGCGATCACCGTCGCACTGCTCGGCCGCTCACGCCCGTGGGGGGTCTTCGCCGCAGGCATCCTCTTCGGCGCCTTCAAGGCAGGCGGGTTCTCGATGCAGGCAGCAGAGGGCGTCCCGATCGATATCGTGCTGATCGTGCAGTCCCTGATCGTCCTGTTCATCGCGGCGCCGCCCCTCGTGCGCGCCATCTTCCGGCTGCCGACGCCGGGCCAGAAGACCCCCGGTGCGAAGACGCCCCGGAAACGCACCACGACACCCACGGAGGTGGTGGCCTCGTGAGCACTCCGACAACCGTTTCACCGGCCGGGTCCACCGGACCGGGCGCATCAGTCACTGCCGCAGGGCCCGACTTCGAGCAGATCAAGAGCTGGAAGACCCCGATCGCCCTCGCGATCTTCACGGTGCTCGGCTTCCTGCTGCTCGTCGTTTTCGGTCGTGACGGCGAGAGCACCATGCGCCTGTCCACCACGACCGACCTGATCCAGCTGCCCGACGTGGTCCTGCCCACCCGGCCGACCGGCATCGCGGTCGTCGCCCTCCTGCTCCTGATCACGGCGGCGAGCGGATGGCTCGTGCGCTCGAAGGCGAAGGTGCCGATCTGGCTCGTCACCGTCTTCGCGGTGTTCCTGCTGGTCGGCTTCCTGGCCTGGGCCTCCGCCGACCACACGATCCCCGTGCCCGGGCTGCTCTTCGGGTCGCTGAGCCTCGCTGTGCCGCTCATCTTCGGTGCGCTCGGCGGCGTCATCTCCGAGCGGGTCGGCGTGGTCAACGTCGCGATCGAGGGCCAGCTGCTCGCGGGTGCGTTCACCTCGGCGATGGTCGCGTCGATCACCCAGCAGCCGCTGCTCGGGCTTGTCGCGGCGATGGTCGCCGGCGTGCTCGTCTCCTTCGTGCTCGCCGCGTTCGCGATCAAGTACTTCGTCGACCAGGTCATCGTCGGCGTCGTGCTCAACGTGCTCGTCTCCGGGGTCACCGGCTTCCTGTTCTCCCAGCTGCTCGCCCCGAACGCCGGGACGCTCAACAGCCCGCCGCGGTTCGAGAACATCAACATCCCGCTGCTGAGCGAGATCCCGATCATCGGCCCGGTCTTCTTCCGGCAGACCCTGATCGTCTACATCATGTACGTGGCCGTCGCATGCGTGTACTTCGGCCTCTTCCACACCAAGTGGGGCCTCCGCCTGCGCGCCGTTGGCGAGCATCCCCAGGCCGCGGACACCGTGGGCATCAACGTCGCGCGCACCCGGTTCTGGAACGTCTCCCTCGCGGGCGCGATCGCCGGACTCGGCGGGGCGTACTTCACCCTCGGCTCCGTCGGCGCCTTCGGAAAGGAGATGACAGCCGGCGCCGGGTTCATCGCCCTCGCCGCCGTCATCTTCGGCCGCTGGGACCCGATCAGGGCCACCCTCGCCGCACTGCTCTTCGGCTTCGCGAGCAACCTGCAGAACGTGCTCAGCATCATCGGCTCCCCGGTGCCGAGCGAATTCATGCTGATGCTGCCCTACCTCGTCACGATCTTCGCCGTCGCCGGCCTCGTCGGCCAGTCACGGGGGCCAGCGGCCTCCGGAAAGCCGTACATCAAATCGTGAGCTCCCGAAAGAACGAACCCGCACGAAAGAACGAACCGGAGTCCGGCCGCGTGGCTCCCGCCATCGACTGGGCGCTCCTCCGCAGCACCGCGACCGAGGCGATGAGCCTCGCATACGCGCCGTACTCGAAGTTCCCTGTCGGCGCGGCCGCCCTCGTCGACGACGGCAGGGTGATCAGCGGATGCAACGTGGAGAACGCCTCGTACGGCCTCACGCTCTGTGCGGAGTGCGCCCTCGTCTCCGTGCTGCACCTCACCGGCGGCGGCAGGCTTCTCGCCTTCAGCTGCGTCGACGGCAACGGCAACCTGCTGATGCCGTGCGGCCGCTGCCGCCAGCTCCTGTACGAACACTCCGCACCCGGCATGCTGCTGGAAACAGTCTCGGGCCTCCGCACCATCGACCAGGTCCTGCCGGACGCCTTCGGGCCCCGCCAGCTCGCCGACTACCGGGAAGAACACCAGTGAACACCCAGACCCACCTCGAAGCCTTCGACGCCGTCGACCTGATCCGCACCAAGCGCGACCACGGCGAACTCGCCACACCTCAGATCGACTGGCTGATCGACGCGTACACCCGCGGCTACGTCGGCGACGAGCAGATGGCCGCGATGACCATGGCGATCTTCCTGAACGGCATGACCCGCCGGGAGATCAGGGACCTCACCCTCGCCATGATCAACAGCGGCGAGCGGATGAGCTTCGCAGGCCTCGGCAAGCCGACAACCGACAAGCACTCCACCGGCGGCGTCGGCGACAAGATCACCCTCCCGCTGATGCCGCTCGTCGCGGTCTTCGGCGCGGCCGTTCCGCAGCTCTCCGGCCGCGGCCTCGGGCACACCGGCGGCACCCTCGACAAGCTCGAGTCGATCCCCGGCTGGCGCGCCCACCTCAGCAACGAGGAGATGTTCGCGCAGCTCCGCGACCACGGCGGCGTGATCTGCGCGGCGGGCGGCGGCCTCGCCCCGGCGGACGGCAAGCTCTATGCCCTCCGCGACATCACCGGAACCGTCGAGGCGATCCCGCTGATCGCCTCCTCGATCATGTCGAAGAAGATCGCGGAGGGCACGAGCGCGCTCGTCCTCGACGTGAAGTTCGGGTCAGGCGCATTTCTCAAGGACATCGAGCTCTCCCGGGAGCTCGCCCGCACGATGGTCGCGCTCGGCGAGGATGCCGGGGTGGCGACATCCGCTCTGCTCACCAACATGAACGTGCCGCTCGGCTTCGCGATCGGAAACGCGAACGAGGTCCGCGAATCGGTCGAGGTGCTCGCCGGCGGCGGCCCTGCAGACGTCGTCGAGCTCACGATCGCCCTCGCGACCGAGATGCTCGACCTCGCCGGGATAACCGGCGTCGACGTCGCCGCCGCCCTCACCGACGGGCGGGCCATGGACAAGTGGCGCGAGGTCATCCGCGCCCAGGGCGGCGACCCGGATGCCGCACTGCCGGTCGCGAAGGAAACCCACGTCGTCACGGCAGGCCGCGACGGGGTGCTCGTCGAACAGCAGGCGCTGCCGTTCGGGATCGGCGCCTGGCGTCTCGGGGCGGGCCGTGCCCGCAAGCAGGACCCCGTGCAGCACGCGGCAGGGATCGACCTGCACGCCAAGCCGGGCGACACCGTACGCGCAGGGCAGCCGCTCTTCACCCTCAGCGCCGACGAGCCGGAGCGTTTCACCAGGGCCCTGGAGGCCCTCGATGGCGCATACCGGATCGGCGACCCCGGCGAGCCCGTGCTCGACGGCGGCCCCCTCATCGCCGAGCGCATCGGTCGCTGAGCACTGCTCGATCTCCGCTCTGGACCGGTTTGTTGCCGATCACGATAAATTACGGGAGTTATGTCTGGGGAGGGGCCGGGGGAGGCCGGGGCCGGTAGATTGGTGAGCGTGAATACGAGCCTTGAGGAATTCCTGCTGCCCGGTGGTACGAGCATCAACGCGCTGCCCAAAATATCGCTGCACGACCACCTCGACGGCGGCCTGCGCCCCCAGACGATCATCGAGCTCGCCGAGGCCATCGGTCTCACCCTGCCGTCGACGGAAGCTGACGCCCTCGGCGATTGGTTCGCCGACCAGGCCAACTCCGGCTCGCTCGTGGATTACCTCAAGACCTTCGATGTGACGACGGCCGTGATGCAGACCCGTGAGGGCCTCACCAGGGTCGCCCACGAATTCGTGCAGGACCTCGCCGCCGACGGTGTCATCTACGGGGAGATCCGCTGGGCACCCGAACAGCACCTCACCCGCGGGCTCACCCTCGACCAAGTCGTCGAGGCCGTGCAGGAAGGCCTCGAGTCCGGCGTCGACGAGGCGGCAGAATTCGGGTCCACCATCCGGGTCGGCCAGCTCATCACCGCGATGCGCCACGCGAACCGCGGCCTCGAGATCGCCGAACTCGCCGTACGCCACCGCGGCAACGGCGTCGTCGGCTTCGACATCGCCGGCGCGGAGCTCGGTTTCCCCGCCCGCAACCACCTCGCAGCATTCGACTACCTCGCCAAGGAGTTCATGCCGGTCACGGTGCACGCCGGAGAGGCCGACGGGCTGGGCAGCATCCGCGGCGCCCTCTTCGACGGCCGCGCACTGCGCCTCGGCCACGGCGTGCGCCTCGCCGAAGACATCGTCATCGGCCGCGAGGACGACGACAACACCTACGTCACCCTCGGCCCGGTCGCCCAGTGGGTGCGCGACCGTGAGATCGCCCTCGAACTGAGCCCGTCGTCGAACCTGCAGACCGGGGCGATCGCAGCCTGGGGTGACGACCTGCTCGACCACCCCTTCGACCTGCTCTACCAGCTCGGCTTCCGGGTCACCGTCAACACCGACAACCGGCTGATGAGCGACACGAGCCTGAGTCAGGAACTCGCCCTGCTGAGCGACGCCTTCGGCTACGACATCGACGACCTCGAGGTCTTCCAGCTCAACGCCGCCCAGTCCGCGTTCCTCCCGCTCGAAGAGCGCGAAGAACTCGCCGACGCCATCGTCGCGGGCTTCGAAGAGGCCTGAGAGTCCGCAGACCCCGCCACGCAACCCCAGTGAAAGAACCTATGCAACTCCCAGACCTGCCTCTTACCGCCATCGCGATCGGCATCCACGTGGCCGACTGGCGCGCCGCAGTGACCGCGGCCGGCGACGGTCTCGTGCGCTCGGGGTCGACAGGCCCCGGCTACACGAAACGGATGATCGACGTCATCGACGAGTTCGGCGCCTACGTCGTGATCGCCCCCGGCCTGGCCCTCGCCCACGCGCGTCCCGGCCCCGACGTCATCGCAGAGGGCCTGAGCGTCGTGACCCTCGCGGAACCCGTCGCCTTCGGCCACCCGCACAACGACCCGGTCAGCGTAGTCCTCGGCCTCGCCGTGACGACGGGCGATGAGCACGTGCTGCTCGTCGCCGAACTCGCGAACCTCTTCAACGACCCGCGGGTCATCCCTGCGCTTGCGGCCGCGACGGATGCCGCCGGCATCCGTTCGCTACTCGGCGTGACGGCACCCGCCGGAGAAGCCAGCGGGGTCCGGGAATGAAGATCGTCGCCCTGTGCGGGGTCGGCGTCGGCACCTCCGCGATACTGAAGATGAACGCAGAGCGGGCTCTCGCCCGGCTCGACATCGATGCCGAGGTGACGGCGACCGACGTTGCCTCCGTGCAGACGGTCGGCGCGGATGCGCAGGTGATCCTGACCTCATCGGAGCTCGTGGCCCACATCGGCAAGACCAACGCGGACATCGTCGTGATCGACAACTATTTCGACCTCGACG
Organism: Cryobacterium sp. GrIS_2_6; assembly: GCF_035984545.1. Taxonomy (NCBI): domain Bacteria; kingdom Bacillati; phylum Actinomycetota; class Actinomycetes; order Micrococcales; family Microbacteriaceae; genus Cryobacterium; species Cryobacterium sp. GrIS_2_6. The sequence goes on along the minus strand of NZ_JAXCHP010000001.1, from coordinate 2,652,553 downwards.
AGCTGACCACCAAGCTCGAGGAAGCGCTCGGCTGAACCCGGTGCGGTGCTTCACGCGCCGGGTCCGGAGATCCGAGCCCTACGCGATGAGCTCGCGCATACCGCGCTCGAGCTCGGCGAGCACGGCGTTCGCGGCGACCTGGCGTTCCACAACCGTGCCGACGACGCTGCTCGCGTCGAGGTAGACCTTGAGCTTGGGTTCCGTGCCGCTCGGGCGCACCATCACCCGGGCGCCTCCGACGAGGCGGATCCGGAGCACGTCGCTCGGGGGCAGGCCGATGAAGCCGCCGGCGAGGTCGTCGATGTGGTCCACGCGGATCCGGCCGATGAACACCGGCGGGTTCGAGCGCAGCCGGTCCATCACCCGGGAGATCGACGACAGCTCGGTGACGCGCACCGAGATCTGGCTCGACGAGAAGTGCCCGAAACGGCCGCTGAAGTGGTGCAGGTGGTCCGCGAGGGTGAAGCCCTCGTTCTTCAGGTCGCTCACGAGGGAGAGCAGCGCGAGGGCCGCGGAGATGCCGTCCTTGTCGCGCACGGTCGTCGGGTTCACGAGGTAGCCGAGGGCTTCCTCATAGCCGAATACGAGACCGGGGGCGCGGGAGACCCACTTGAACCCGGTGAGGGTCTCTTCGAAGCGCATGCCGTAGGCATCCGCCACGGCCTTCAACGCCGGCGACGAAACGATCGAGCAGGCCAGGGTGCCGCTGCGCGGGGCAGGGGCGGATGTTTCCGCGTCGTCGTCCGTGGCTGCGTCGTCGGCGATGGGGGCCAGGTCGGCCCGTTCCGCGGCACGCCAGCCGAGGATCGCACCGACCTCGTTGCCGGTGAGGCGACGGTAGCCGCTCGCGGCGTCGGCGTCGGGGATCGCGATCGCGAGGCGGTCGGCGTCCGGGTCGTTCGCGATGACGAGTTCGGCGTTGATCTCGCGGGCGGTCGCACAGGCGAGGTCGAGGGCGCCCGGCTCCTCCGGGTTCGGGAACGCGACGGTCGGGAAGGTCGGGTCCGGGGCGATCTGCGCGTCGACGAGGGTCGGCAGGTCGTAGCCCGCAGCCTCGAGCACGCGGCGGGTGGTGTCCCAGCCGACCCCGTGCATGGCCGTGTACACGGCGTTGACCTGGGCGCGCGGCGGGCCGACGGTTGCGGCGGTCGCGGCGATGTAGGCCTGGACGACGGTCTCCTCAGCGGTCTCGTATGCGCCGCGCGGCAGTTCGGGGATGGTCGTGTGCGTCGCAACGCGGTGGATCTCCGCCGCGATGAAGGCGTCGTCCGGTGAGACGATCTGGGACCCGCTGTTCGCGCCGCCGAGGTAGACCTTGTAGCCGTTGTCGGCTGCGGGGTTGTGCGAGGCGGTGACCATGACGCCGGCGCTCGCGTCGAGGTGGCGCACGGCGAAGGCGAGGACGGGCGTCGGCAGCAGGCGGGGCAGCAGGATGGCGCGGACGCCGGCCCCTGCCATGATCGCGGCGCTGTCGGCCGCGAAGACCTGGGAGTTCTTGCGACCGTCGTAGCCGATCACGACGGAAGGGGTCTGGCCGGGCAGGGCGGTTCCGATCAGGAACGCGGCGAGGCCGGCCGCAGCCTGGGACACGAGGACGCGGTTCATCCGGTTGGAGCCGGCGCCGATCGCGCCGCGGAGGCCGGCCGTTCCGAAGGCGAGGCGCTCGTCGAAGCGGGCGTGCAACTCCGTGATGGCTGCCTCGTCCGCGGACTGTGCTCCGCGGAGCAGGGCGCGCAGTTCGGCCTGGGTCTCGGGGTCCGGGTCCTGGGCGAGCCAGGCGGTGGCCGCGGCGACCGTGGTGGCGTCGTCGGGCGCCGGTGCCGGTGTCGACGTTGTCGATGCCCCAACGGGATGGGCGCGCGCTGCCGGGACGAAGGCCGCCGCGACGGTGGCGTCCATTTCCGCAGTGACGGGGACCGGCTCGTCCGTGGCGGATGCCGGGTGGGCGCTCAGTGGGGGAGCGGCGGGTTCGTGAGCTGCTGCCGGAACTGCCGTCGGTGCCGGGGTTTCCGGAACCACCGGTGATGCCGGGGTTGCCGGTGTGAGCGGACCTGGCTCCGCTGCTTCGGCTGCTGCCGCTACCGGAACCGCCGCTGCGGGCGCCGGGATCGGAATCTCCACGATCTCGAGCGCGAGGGTCGGGGGCAGTGCGGAAGCGGGAGCATCCGGTAATGCCCGGTGACGGCCGCGCGCGCGGACCTCCCCGGTGCCGGTCAGTCCGGTGTCGACGGGCCCGGTGCTCGTGGGCTCGGTGCTCGTGGGCCCTGTGCCGGTCTCGGTCGCGCTCACAGGGCGGCCACGATCCTGGCCAGCAGTGCGCTGATCACGGGTTCGGCCTGCTTGCCGGCGACGAGCACTTCGGCGTGGCTGAGCGGCTCCTTCTGGATCCCGGCCGCGAGATTGGTGATGAGGGACAGGCCGAGGATTTCCATGCCGGCCTGGCGGGCGGCGATGGCCTCGAGCGCCGTCGACATGCCGACGATATGGCCGCCGATCGCCTTCGCCATCTGCACTTCGGCGGGGGTCTCGTAGTGCGGCCCGCGGAACTGGCAGTAGACGCCCTCGTCGAGCCCGGGGTCGATGGTGCGGGCGAGCTCGCGCAGCCGCTTCGAATAGAGGTCGGTCAGGTCGATGAAGGTCGCGCCCTCGAGCGGCGAGTCCGCGGTGAGGTTGATGTGGTCGCTGATCAGCACCGGCGTTCCGGGGGTCCAGGTCTCACGGATGCCGCCTGCCCCGTTGGTGAGGATCATGGTCGTCGCGCCCGTTGCCGCAGCGGTGCGCACGCTGTGCACGACCCGGCGGACGCCGTGGCCTTCGTAATAGTGGGTGCGCGCGCCGATGACGAGAGCCCGCTTGCCGTTCGGCAGGAGCACGGAACGCAGGGTGCCGACGTGGCCTTCGAGCGCGGGGGCGCTGAAGCCGGTGATCGCCTGCGCGGGGATCGTGTGCGTGGTCTCGCCGATGAGCTCCGCGGCCTTGCCCCAGCCGCTGCCGAGGGTCAGGGCGACGTCGTGATGGGTGACGCCCGTCAGCTGGGCGATTTCATCCGCCGCGATCCGGGCGATTTCGAATGGATCGGTTTGTGGCTCGTCCAGCGGGTTTGCGTCGATCGTCGGCATCCCCCCACTCTATTCGCCCGAACCAATTCGACGGAGATTTTGGGCATTCCCCTCTGCGTCAAGCTGGTTGTGAGTCAGTTCACGATCAGTAGGAGTCAGAGGAATGTCGATTAGTCCAGGGTTCACTGTGGTGGAGATCCGCGAGTTTGTTCATGAGTATCACCGGCAACCGCATGGTCAGAAAGGTGCCTGGTTAGCGGGACAGCCGGTCTCGCATGCGATGCTGACGCGGTGGAGCGCCGCGGTGTATGGCGGTGATCTGGACCGGGGTCTGGTTCCGCGAGAGGGTAGGGCTATGACTGTTCCCCCTCGTAAGCGCACGGCGCTGGAGAAATCACGGGCCGCTGAGCGCGCGGCGCACGCGGCTGAGGTTGCGAAACTGAGCGCGCGGGTGCGCGAGTTGGAGGACACGAACAACACGCTGGGGAAAGCTATCGGGCTCTTGCACGCGATGAGCGAGGAAGAGCCCGCACCCACCCCGACGACATCCGATCCGTCCGGTTCCTGAAGCTCGAGAACACGCTCGTCGGTGACCTGACGCGTTTAACGGGGTCGCAACGCCGCGCTTTGGTCCTCGCGGGCGTGGCCCGCTCAACGTGGCAGTACCGGCAGAAGCCCCGCGCCCGGGTGCCCGAACCCATCGCGCAGAAAGACCGCGCGTACTTGTCTCGGATCCCCACGACGGATCGGAAGGTGATCGCGGAACAGATCACGACGGGGTGGACGGCGGGGCATTCCGTCGATCACACCTTTGCGAGCGTCTGGGACCAGGGTGTGATGCTCGCCGGGCGCCGGTCCTGGTGGCGGATCGCCGCCGACCTCACCGATCAGAGCACCCGCCCCGTCGTGCCCACCGGGCGTGGGTCTCGAACACCCCGCCAGAAGCCGGTGCTGGTAGCGACCGGGCCTGGGCAGGTGTGGTCCTGGGACATCACCGACCTCCGCTGCCCGTGGCGGGGCACAACGTTCAAGGCGTATTCCATCATCGATATCTACTCGCGCACGATCGTCGGCTGGCGGGTCGAGGAACGCGAGAGCGACCACCTCGCCGTGGAGATGTTCCAGAGCGCGTTCGACCAATACGGCACCCCCAAGTTCGTGCACGCCGATTCCGGGCCCGCGATGCGTTCGGGCGCTCTGGCCGATCTCCTCGCCGAGCACAAGGTGACTAAAACCCACAACCGGCCCTATGTGTCCAACGACAACCCGTTCTCCGAGTCTGAATTTCGCACAATGAAGTACCGGCCCAACTACCCCGGAACGTTCGAGAGTCTTCAGGCCGCCCGCGACCACCTGGCCGAGTACGTGCCTTGGTACAACACGACCCACAAGCATTCCGGCATCGCGTTATTCACGCCCCAGCAAGTCCACGACGGCTCCTGGAAGCAGGCCCACCGCATCCGCGACATGGCACTGCAGACCTACCACCAGAACCACCCGGAACGATTCCACTCGCGGCCGACTACACCCGCACCAGCCGGCACCGTTGGAATCAACATCCCCAAGGAAACTGTCAAAAGCTAGCCCACGTGACTCCACACAGCTTGACATCGAGCGTTCGGGGCCCAAAGTGCCCTCCCACGCGCGGAAATCTCAGAAACTCCGTCGAATTCGTCAAGCGCGGGCGGCGGGGCGGGCGGATGTCCCCGACCGGGATTGGTGGCGAAGGGCGGCGGACGGCAGAATGTCACCATGGCCTACGAGTTCGAACGCAAGCAGCAGATCGTCATTCTCGGCGGAGGGCCCGGCGGGTACGAAGCTGCGATCGCCGGAGCACAACTCGGGGCGGAGGTCACCCTCGTCGAAGAGGTCGGCGTCGGCGGGTCCGCGGTCATCACGGACGTCGTGCCCTCGAAGTCCCTCATCGCCACCGCTGAGGCCACCAACTCCATCGGCGACGCGACCGAGCTCGGCGTCCAGCTCTACGTGCGCGGGGCCGACGGCAAGCCGAGCCGTCCCGAGGTCGCGATCAACCTCGCCGCCGTCAACAAGCGCCTCCTCGCGCTCGCCCGCCAGCAGTCCGAGGATATGCGGGCCACGCTCGTCACCGCCGGAGTGCGCCTCGTGCAGGGCCACGGCCGCCTCGACGGCACGAGCGGCGTGATCGTCGCGACCTCGGAGGCCTCCGGCACCGATTTCGACCGGATCAGCGCCGACACGATCGTCGTCTCCGTTGGCGCGAGCCCGCGCATCCTCCCGACCGCTGTCCCCGACGGTGAGCGCATCCTCACCTGGACCCAGCTCTACAACCTGCGTGCGGTGCCCGAGCACCTCATCGTCGTCGGGTCCGGTGTCACCGGCGCCGAATTCGCCTCGGCGTACCGGGCCCTCGGTGCCCGCGTCACCCTGATCTCGAGCCGCGACCAGGTGCTGCCCGGCGAGGACGCCGACGCCGCCGCCGTGATCGAGAACGTCTTCAAGCGCAACGGGATGGTCGTCCTCAGCAAGTCCCGCGCCGAATCCGTCGTCGTCACCTCCACCGGGGTGCTCGCGACCCTGTCCGACGGCCGGAAGGTCGAGGGCAGCCACTGCCTGATCGCCGTCGGCTCTGTGCCGAACACCCACGGGATCGGCCTCGAGGAGGCCGGAGTGCAGCTGACCGACTCCGGGCACATCCGGGTGAACCGGGTCGCCCGCACCTCGATGCCGAACATCTACGCGGCCGGCGACTGCACGACCGAGCTGCCCCTCGCATCCGTCGCCTCGATGATGGGCCGCACGGCGGTGTTCCACGCGATGGGCGACGCGGTGAACCCGATCGAGATCCGCAACGTCGCGGCCAACATCTTCACCCAGCCCGAGATCGCGACCGTCGGCTGGACGCAGAAGCAGATCGAGGACGGCCTCGTGCGGGGCACCATCTACAAACTGCCTCTCGCCGCGAACCCGCGCGCGAAGATGATGGGCATCAAGGACGGCTTCGTCAAGCTCTTCGCGACCACGACCACCGGCACCGTCATCGGCGGTGTCATCGTCGCCCCGAAGGCGAGCGAACTCATCTTCCCGCTCGCGCTCGCCGTCGAGCACCGGCTCACCGTCGACGAGGTCGCCAGGGCCTTCCCGGTCTACCCCTCCCTGACGGGCTCGATCACGGATGCCGCCCGGGCGATGCACATCGTCCTCTAGTTCCGCACACCCCGCGCCGCACTCTCGCGGGGACGGCGGGTCAGCCCTGGAGGGACCGGCGGATGGCGCGCGGGAGAGCGGCGACGATGATCGCGTGCGACTCGGTGATCAGCTCGCGCACGTGGTCGGTAGGCACTGAGCCGTCGAGTCTCACGGTCACCCAGTGCCGCTTGTTCATGTGGTACCCGGGCTCGATGCCGGCAACGCTCCGGATCAACCGCGGCACGTTCTCCGGGAGCGCCTTGAGCGTGATCGACCGGCGCGGGGCATCCGGCTGGTCGACGGAGAACATCTTGCCTGCGACCTTCATCACCCGGGCCTCCGGCCCGAACGGGTACGTCTCGACGGCACCGTTCAGGTCCCGCAGGAACGCGGTCAGTTCGTCCGGATCCACGACGGTCCCCTTTCCCGGCCGACGATGAGCGAGCGGATGCCTGCCGTGCGACCGCCTACGCGGCGTCGGTCACGGCGAGCAACAGATACCCGCTCGACACCGTGGCACCGACCACGGCGCCGATGCTGCCGATCACGCCGTCCTTGTGCGCGGTGAGCGGCTGCTCCATCTTCATGGCCTCGAGCACGAGCAGCAGGTCGCCCTTGACGACCACGTCGCCCTCAGCGACGGCGAGTTTGACGATCGTGGCCTGCATCGGCGCGACCACGGCGTCGCCGATGGCCGTGTTCACCGAGTGCACGGCGCCGCGGCGACGCGGGGCGGGACCGGCGGTGTTCTCGGCGGTGCCGGGCAGGAGACGCACGGGGAGGCTGACCTCGATGCGGCGGCCCTCGACCTCGACGACGACGTTGTGGCGTTTCTCGGCGGTGCCCTCGTCGGTGAGGGAGCCGTTCCACGGTTCGATGTCGTTGACGAAATCGGTTTCGATCCAGCGGGTGTAGATCGAGAACGGCTCGCCGTCCGAGGGCGCGAACGCGGGGTCGCGCACGATCGCGCGGTGGAACGGAAGCACGGTCGGGAGGCCGGCGATGTCGAACTCGTCGAGGGCGCGGCGTGAACGCTCGAGCGCCTCTTCGCGGGTCGCGCCGGTGACGATGAGCTTGGCCAGCAGGGAGTCGAAGGAACCGGAGATGACATCGCCGGCCTGCACGCCGCTGTCGACGCGCACGCCGGGGCCGCCCGGCGCCCTGAAGACGTGCACGGGGCCGGGAGAGGGCATGAACCCGCGGCCGGGGTCTTCGCCGTTGATCCGGAATTCGAAGGAGTGCCCGCGCGGGATCGGGTCGTCGTAGTCGAGGCGGCCGCCCTCGGCGAGGCGGAACTGTTCGCGGACGAGGTCGATGCCCGTGACTTCCTCGGACACGGGGTGTTCGACCTGGAGCCGGGTGTTGACCTCGAGGAAGGAGACTGTGCCGTCCTGGCCGATCAGGAACTCGCAGGTGCCCGCGCCGAGGTAGCCGACCTCCTTGAGGATGGCCTTGGATGCGCGGTACAGCTCGTCGTGCTGAACGGTCGTGAGGAACGGTGCCGGTGCCTCCTCGACGAGCTTCTGGTGGCGGCGCTGCAGCGAGCAGTCGCGGGTGGAAACGACGACGACGTTGCCGTAGGCGTCTGCGAGGCACTGGGTCTCGACGTGGCGGGGCTTGTCGAGGTACTTCTCGACGAAGCACTCGCCGCGACCGAAGGCGGTGACGGCCTCGCGCACGGCCGAGTCGAAGAGCTCAGGGACCTCTTCGCGGGTGCGGACGACCTTGAGGCCGCGTCCGCCGCCGCCGAAGGCCGCCTTGATCGCGACCGGCAGCCCGTGCTGGTCGATGAAGTCGAGAACCTCTGACGCGCCCTCCACCGGGTTGAGCGTGCCTGGGGCCATCGGAGCGTTCACCCGCTCGGCGATGTGCCGAGCGGAGACCTTGTCTCCGAGCTGCTCGATGGCGTCGGGAGACGGGCCGATCCAGACCAGGCCGGCGTCGATCACGGCGCGGGCGAACTCGGCGTTCTCGGCGAGGAAACCGTAGCCGGGGTGCACGGCGTCTGCACCCGAACGGCGGGCGACCGAGAGGATCTTCTCGATGACCAGGTAGGTTTCTGCGCTTGTCGTGCCGTCGAGCCCGTACGCCTCATCTGCGAGGCGGGCGTGCACGGCGTCACGATCCTGGTCGGCGTAGACGGCGACCGAGAGAATGCCGCTGTCTTTCGCGGCTCGAATCACCCGGACGGCGATTTCGCCCCGGTTGGCGATGAGGACCTTCGTTATGCGGGACACAGTGCCTGAGCTTATTGGAGATCCCGCCCGAGACTTTGGTTCTCTTCAACAAAAAGATCCCCCAAAAAGGTATGGATGCCTACAAACCGCCTCCAAAACCCGCTGAGCGTCAGGCGTTCGCGCGGTTCCACAGGCTCGGCCAGGAGTGCCCGAGACTCAGCACGAGCCGGCGCAGCGTCGGTAAGGACAAGCCGACGACGGTCGAGGGATCGCCCTCGATGTGGGTGATGAAGGGTGCTCCCAGACTGTCGATCGTGAAGGCCCCCGCCACGAACAGGGGCTCTCCCGTCGCGATGTATGCGTCGAGCTCGGCGTCGTCGATGTCGTCGGCGAAGGTCACGTCGGCGACCGCGACGGCCCCGACGGCCCGGCCGGGCACGCCGGCCCTGTGTTCGATGAGCCAGTGGCCGGAGTAGAGCTGCCCGGTGCGGCCGCGCTGCAGCTCCCAGCGCTCCCTGGCCCGCTCGGCCGTGTGCGGCTTGCCGTAGATCACGCCATCGATGACGAAGACGGAGTCCCCGCCGAGCACGAGGTGCACGTCGTCACCGTCGGCGGCCTCGGCGTCCAGGGCGACGATCGCCCGGGAAACGTCCTCCGCTTTGGCCCTGGCGAGCAACTCGACCGTGTGACGGGGCGTCAGCGGTGCGCCCAGCAGCCGGGCGGCATCCGCTGCGACCTCGTCTTCGTCGACGCCGGGAGCGATCGTGACCGGCTCGATGCCCGCTGCCCGAAGGAGCGTGAGCCGGGCCGGAGAGGTCGAAGCCAGATAGAGGCGCATGGTTCCCTTTGTGCGGCGAGATAAGCGGCGATAGAAGCGATGTGGGATGCTCGATCAATGGCCACCAGCAATGACACACCGGCGAATCTCCCCGCACCCGCAGCCGAGGTGGGTACTGAACTCGAACTCCTCGTCACCAACGTAGCTCACGGCGGTATTTTCATCGCCAGGCACGAAGGCCGCGTGGTCTTCGTGAGCGACACCCTGCCGGGGGAGCGCGTGCGCGCCCGGCTCACCTCCGCGAACCACAAGAGCTTCTGGCGCGCGGAGACCGTCGAGGTCCTCGACGCGGCCCGCGAACGCCAGCCGCACATCTGGGCCTCCGCTGCCCTCGAGCGCGACCCGGACGACCGGGCCGGCGGCGCGGAGTTCGGCCACATCGAACTCGGCTTCCAGCGCGAACTCAAGCGCCAGGTGCTTGCAGACTCCCTGAAGCGCATGGCGCAGATCGAGTCCGACGTGGTCGTCGAACCCGTGCCGCTCGGCCCGAACGCCTCGCCAGGCGACGCGGCGGACGGCACAGGCTGGCGCACCCGGGTGCGCCTGCACGTCGACGAAGACGGCACGGTCGGCCCATACGCGGCCCGCTCGCACCGGGTGATCCCCGTCGGCGACCTTCCCCTGGCCGAGCGGACGCTCGAAGCGGCCGCGCCGCTCGACCAGCGTTTCCCCGGAGCGGCTTCGGTCGACGTCGTCTCTCCGAGCCTCGGCACCGTCCAGATCCTCGTCTCGGAGCCGGACGCGCGCGGTAAGCCCAAGGCCACCCCGCGCACCCTGATCCGTGAGGTCGTCGGTGACCGGGAATTCCGTCTTGACGCCGGCGGGTTCTGGCAGGTGCACGTCCGCGCCGCAGACACCCTGTACCACGCCGTCCAGGACCTGATCGATCCCGAGCTGTTCGACCCCCGTGCCACCAACCTCGACCTGTACGGCGGCGTCGGGCTGCTTGCTGCGGCCGTCGGTGACAAGTTCGGCAGCACCGTCCGGATCACCTCCGTCGAGAGCGACGCGCACGCGACCGACTTCGCCGCAGAGAACCTCGCGGAATGGGTCGGAGCGAGCGTTCGCACCGACCGGGTCGACCGCTTCCTGGCCGGCCTGGTCCGGGACGCGAGCGCGGCCGAACGGGCGAAGCACCAGGCGGCGACCGTTGTCCTCGACCCGCCGCGTTCCGGCGCAGGCCACGAGGTCATCGACCAGCTCGCGGTGCTGTCCCCGAAGCAGATCGTCTACGTGGCCTGCGATCCCGTCGCCCTCGCCCGCGACATCGCCCTCCTCGCCGGGCACGGATACGAGCTGCGGAAGCTGCGCGCGTTCGATCTCTTTCCGAACACTCATCACGTTGAAGCCGTCGCCCTGCTGTCCAAATAGCTATCGTTGACGTGTACGTGCAATGGAAGAATGTAGGAACAAGTGACGCACCCGACAACACCCGCGACCTCACCGACCACGACGACGGACGGCTCGTCCGGCCCGGCCGGCCCGGCCGGTGCGACCCTGGGCTCGACGCACGTCACTGAAACGCGCACGCCGCTCGACCACCCCGTCCGGGTGGGAATCGCCGACGATCACGAATCCGTCCGCCTCGGCATCCAGGCCGCCTGCGAGAATGTCGGTTACGAGGTCGTGGCAACCGCGGCGACCGTCCAGGGACTCGTTGACGGGATCGGCGGGCGTCCCTGCGACGTGATCGTGCTCGACCTCTCCCTCGGCGACGGCTCCCTCGTCACCGACAACGTGCACCTGGCCCAGAGCACAGGCGCCTCGGTGCTCGTGCACAGCATCGCAGATCGGGTCGCCCTCGTTCGCGAGGCCCTCGCTGCGGGCGCCGCCGGCGTCATCCCGAAGTCGTCGCCCACGACGACCGTGATGGCCGCGGTGGCCTCGGTCGCCCGCGGCGACGTGCTCAACAACCTCGAGTGGGCGACCGCGATCGACGCCGACCGCGATTTCGCCAAGGCCCAGCTCGGCCGCAGGGAACGGGACGTGCTGCACCTCTACGCCTCCGGCCTTCCGCTCAAGATGGTCGCCATGCAGCTCGGCATCGCGCACTCGACCGCGCGGGAGTACCTCGACCGGATCCGCGTGAAGTACGTCGAGGTCGGGCGTCCCGCGCCGACGAAGGTCGACCTGCTGCGCCGGGCCGTTGAAGACGGAATCCTGCCGGGGCTGGACCCGGATGGCGGAGATGGCCGCGGCTGAAGCAGCGGGCACGATCCCGCAGCGCCCGACACGGTTGCCTCCCGACCGCCTGGACCTCGCACCCGTCGTGGCAGAGGGCACCCGGGCGCCCGGCATCCGCCAGCCTCGCAACCCGATCAGCCGGTCCCGGATCGAGGTCGTGATCTCCCGGTCCGTCGCCGGGGTCGCCGTCGTCTTCTCCCTGCAGGCCCTCCCGGCGATGCTGCAGCAGATCCCGTTGCGGCTGCCGGTCATGAGCGTCGCGACGCCGGTCGCCCTCGCCGTCGCGGTCGCCGCCGTCGTGGTCGCCTCGATCACCAAGGTCGGGGTGCGAATCACGACCGGCGCCGTTGCACTCGTGTATTTCGTCGCCCTGATCGGGTGGCCGTTCCTGATGCGGGACCCGGCGGCCGTCCTCGACGGGAAGCCCTGGCTCTGGTACGTCTGCACGGTCGCGACGTCGTGCGCGGCCATCTCGTTCCCGCTCGGTTGGGCGTGCGCGTACACCTTCGCCGCCCCGCTCGCCTACGGGATCGTGCGTTCGCTGCCCTCCGGCGGCGACGCGGACGCGCTGCTGGCATCCCTCGACGCCGTCTACGCGACGCTTCTCGGCCAGGTCCTCCTGATCATGATCTTCATGCTGCGGCAGACGGCCGCCTCCGTCGACGCCGCGCAGACGAATGCGCTCAACAAGTACGCGAACGCCGTGCGCCAGCACGCTACCGAGGTCGAGCGCGTGCAGGTGGACTCGATCGTGCACGACAGTGTGCTCGCGACGTTCCTCGCCGCTGCCGCTGCCGGCAGCCCGAAGGCCGCGCAGCTCGCCTCCGGGATGGCCACCGACGCCCTCCAGCGACTCACGGACGCCGCGATCACCCCGGCCGTCGACGACAGCATGGTGAGCTTCTCGGAGCTCGCCGGGCAGATCCGCCTCGCGGCCTCCCGGCTCGCCCGGCCGTTCACGATCGTCGAGTGCTCCATCCCGACGCTCGCGGTTCCCGCGCACGTCTCCGAGGCGATCCTCGCGGCCTCCGTCCAGGCCATGGCCAACAGCGTGCAGCACGCCGGCGCAGGCCCAGGCGCGCCCGATCCCGAGCGCGTGCTGACGATGAGTGCGAACGGCCAGGGCGGATGCACCATCCAGATTTCCGACACGGGCGTCGGCTTCGACCCCGCCCTCGTCCCGAGCGCGCGACTCGGCCTGCGCATCTCGATCGCGGAGCGGGTGCAGAGTGTCGGCGGCTCCGTCACGGTGTGTTCGACACCGGGACAGGGCACCACCATCACGATCGAGTGGCCGCTGGACGGCGGGGTGAGCCCCTGATGATCACCGTCCCGCGCGGCCTCGTCCTGTTCCTCGCCGGTCTCTTCTCGGCGTACCACATCGTGCTCGGCATCTACTCGCTCGACCTGCCGCGCACCCCGGGGCCGACGATCTTCGCGCTCGCCCTCTATGCGCTCGCGACGGTCCTGAGTCTCTGGCCGTCGAGCCCGATGCGGATGGGCCTTGCGCTCGCCTTCTTCAACGTTGCGGTCTGCGTCGTGATCTCGCTGCTCGTCGGCAGCGAGCTCGACGGCTCCGCCAGGAACGGCTACGCGACCTGGTACGTCGCCGCCGTCGGCACCCTGATGACGATCACGGCGACGCGCCGCCGCACGGCGCTCGCCTGGGTCGGCGTCGGCGCGCTCGTCGTGCACACGATCATCTGGGCCGGCCCGGCCCAGCTGCTCGACATGGGCGTGATCGGGAGTGTCGTCTGGGTGACCGTCGCGGTCCTCCTCGCCCGCGCCCTCGCCAAGGCGGGGCGTGACGCCCGCCAGTATGCCCTCGCGGAGCGGGAGGCGACGGAGTGGCAGGCCGCCCAGGAAGCGCACCTGTTCGAACGCCAGGTGCGCCTCGCGCAGACGCTACGCCTCGCATCGCCCATGCTGCGCCGCATCATCGACAAGCACGGCGAGCTCGACGCCGAGGACCGCCAGGAGTGCCGCTACCTCGAAGCCGCCGTGCGGGACGAGATCCGCGGCCGCAAGCTGCTCAACGACGCTGTGCGCGAGCAGGTGATGACCGCCAGGCGCCGTGGCGGCATCGTGACGCTGCTCGACGAGGGCACGATCGACGACCTCGACGGTGCGGAGCTCGAAACCGTCCTCAACCAGCTCGCCGCCGCCATCGGCGAATCGACGGCCGACACGATCATCGCACGCACCGCGGGGGAAGGATCGGCGACGGCCGTGACCGTGGTCGGCCTCAGCAGTGCGGATGCCCGACTCAGCGCCCTGGGCCAGGACTCACCTGAGCCCGAGGTTGACCTGTGGCTCGAGATCCCCAGGGAGCCGGCCACGGCATCCGCCCTCGGCGCCTGAGGGCCTGCGGGGAACGACCCCCGCCCGGAAGGGAGAGCCCGGAACGCAAAAAAAGGGACCAACCCGAAGGCTGGTCCCCTTTTTTTACGTTGTGCCAGGGCGACAACCCGAATGTCACCCTGACGTGCCCCCAGAATTCGCCTGCTTACCCTAGTCGACGAGTTCTGGTTGTGTAACTCAGTGAGCGACACCTAGCACTATCTATAGTGGTCGAGCCGTGCGCAATTCAAAAGTCGGCATTTAGGGGGACCGGCCAGGGCCCGGACGGTTCAGACCCGGAACTCGCCCCAGCTGCTCTGCCCGGAGACGAAGGGCGGCCGGATAGCCCGCTGGCCGGCCTGCCAGCCGCTGCGGGCGCCGGTCGGCTTCTTGTGCAGGCTGCCGGTCTCCTCGCGGAGCAGGCCGTGCAGAACAGCGGACACGGCCGCGGCCTCGACCGGGCTGATGCCGCGGGTCAGGAACCGCAGGTGCGCCGGAGTGTCCGCGGGGGTGTCCTCCGGTGCGTCCGGTCGGGCGTTCTCTTCGTCTGCCATGGTCGCTCCCTACAGCGGGATGTTGCCGTGCTTCTTGGGCGGCAGGCTCGAGCGCTTGGTGCGCAGGGCCCGCAGCGCCTTGGTGATGGCGACCCTGGTGGCTGCCGGCTCGATGATCCCGTCGAGCTCGCCGCGTTCGGCGGCCAGGAACGGGCTCGCGACGTTGTAGGTGTACTCGTTGGCGAGGCGGGTGCGCACGGCGTTGACATCCTCCTCCGCGGCTTCGGCTTTCTTGATCTCGGCGCGGTAGAGGATGTTCACGGCGCCCTGGCCGCCCATCACGGCGATCTCGGCGGTCGGCCAGGCGAGGTTGATGTCGGCACCGAGCTGCTTGGAACCCATCACGATGTACGCGCCGCCGTATGCCTTCCGCAGGATCACGGTCACGAGCGGCACCGTCGCCTCTGCGTAGGCGTAGAGCAGCTTCGCGCCGCGGCGGATGACGCCGGTCCACTCCTGATCGGTTCCGGGAAGGAAGCCGGGAACGTCGACGAGGGTGAGGATCGGGATCGAGAATGCGTCGCAGAACCGCACGAAGCGGGCGGCCTTCTCGCCGGCCTGGATGTTGAGCGTCCCGGCCATGGCGTTGGGCTGGTTGGCGACGATGCCGACGGACCGGCCCTCGACGCGGGCGAAGCCGACGACGATGTTCGGGGCGAACAGCGGCTGCGTTTCGAGGAAGTCGCCGCGGTCGACGATGTGCTCGATCACGGTCTTGACGTCGTATGGCTGATTCGGCGAGTCCGGGATGATGGTGTTGAGCGCGCGGTCGGCATCCGTCGTCTCGAGCTCCACGTCGCTGTCGAAGACCGGAAGCTCGGCGAGGTTGTTGTCGGGCAGGAAGCCGAGCAGGGTCCGGGCGTAGTCGAGCGCGTCGGCCTCATCGCTCGCGAGGTAGTGCGCGACACCGGAGACCTTGTTGTGGGTGAGCGCGCCGCCGAGCTCCTCCATGCCCACGTCTTCGCCGGTGACGGTCTTGATCACGTCGGGGCCGGTGACGAACATCTGGCTGATCTTGTCGACCATGATCACGAAGTCGGTGAGTGCGGGGGAGTAGACCGCGCCACCGGCGGCGGGGCCGCAGATGATCGAGATTTGCGGGATGACGCCGGAGGCTGCGGTGTTGCGGCGGAAGATCTCGCCGTACTTGCCGAGGGCGACGACGCCCTCCTGGATGCGCGCTCCGCCGGAGTCGAGGATGCCGATGATCGGCACGCCCGTCTTGAGGGCGAGGTCCATCACCTTGATGATCTTGTCGCCGGCCACCTCGCCGAGCGATCCGCCGAAGATGGTGAAGTCCTGCGAGTAGACCGCGACCTGGCGCCCGTGGATCGTGCCGGTGCCGGTGACGACCGCGTCGCCGTACGGCCGCTTCTTCTCCATGCCGAAGCCGTGGGTCCGGTGCCGCACGAACTCATCGAGCTCGACGAACGAGCCCTGGTCGAGCAGGAGCTCGATGCGCTCGCGCGCGGTCATCTTGCCCTTGGCGTGCTGTTTTTCGATCGCCGCCTCACCGCTCGCGGTCACGGCTTCGTGATAGCGAATCTTGAGGTCGGCGAGCTTTCCAGCCGTCGTGTACAGATCTGGTCCCGTAACGGGCGAATTGTCACTCACGCCGTTCACTCTACCGGCCAGCCCTCGGCCCGGACCGTTGACGAAACCCTACAAAACCCGGCCCGATCACTGGCCGTTCCCCCGTTCCTTTCCGGTTCGTTCGTCCCCGGGAGTGGGCATAACTCCTGCAGATTCCGCAAATTCGGCTCAAAATGTGGCATCGGCGGCATCTTCGGCGAGAATTGCAGGAAGCGGAAGTAGGTCAGATGCAGTTTCCACTCAGCCGCGAGGCGGTGACCCGGTTCGAGTACCTCGACGAGGCCGGATCCACGAACGACGAGCTCGTCGGCCACGCGACGGGGGCGGATGCCGCCGGCTGGCCGCACCTGTCGACCGTCGTCACCGACAGCCAGACTCGCGGCAGGGGCAGGCTCGGCCGCACCTGGCTCGCCCCCACCGGCAAGTCGCTCGCCATCTCCGTGCTGCTGCGCCCGCTCGTCGGAACGGGCACCGGAGAGGGCGCCCCTCTCCCGGTGGACCGCTTCGGTTGGTTCCCGCTCCTCGCCGGCGCCGCGATGACCATCGCCGTGCGCGCGGAGGTCGAGGCGAGCCTCCTCGCCGGCGCCCCGTCCGCGGGCACGTCGGCCGCCGGCCCCGACGACGGTGAACACCCCGCCCACGAGGTGACCCTGAAGTGGCCCAACGACGTGCTGATCGACGGCTACAAGGTGTCCGGCATCCTCTCGGAGCTCTTGCCGGACACGCACGGGCTCGTGATCGGCGCCGGCCTCAACCTCTCCCTCGACGAGCACGACCTGCCGACGCTGACCTCGACCTCGCTGCTCCTCGTGACCGGCCGCGCACCCCAAGCGGATGCCGTGCTCGCCCGCTACCTGATCGAACTCGCCGCTCTCACGGCCGCGTTCCTCGCGGCGAACGGGGACCCGGTCGCGAGCGGTCTCCTTGGTACCGTCACGGCACTGTGCGGCACCCTCGGCTCGAAGGTGCGGGTGCAACTGCCCGGCGGTGACGACCTCGTCGGGGTCGCGAGCGCGCTCGACGAGTCGGGCCGGCTGATCGTGGAGAACCAGGCCACCGGCGAGCCGCAGGCCGTCGCGGCGGGCGATGTGACCCACCTGAGGTATTAATAGGGTCATGACGAACAACAGGGGGACGGGCCCGGCAGATCCGGGGGCCCCGGCCGAACGGGTCGTGGCCGCGCTGCGCCCGCACGGGCGCGTGCTGCTCTGGCCGACCCTCGCGTTGCTCGGCGTCTGCACGGCAACGGGGTATTTCTCCGGCAACCTCGCGGAGCCGTGGCAGGACAGCGCCCTGCTCTGGGTTGCCGGCGCGGTCGTCGTGCTGCTCTGGCTGCTGCCGCTCGCGTCCTGGCTGAACCGGCGGTACACGATCACGACGCGGCGCATCATCTTCCGGCGCGGTTTCTTCGTGCGGACCCGGCAGGAGCTGCTGCACAGCCGTGGCTACGACGTGAGGGTGCGGACTACCTGGCTGCAGACCCTGAGTGGTTCGGGCGACGTGATCATCGCCTCGGGCTCCGAACGGCCGCTCGTGCTGAAGGACGTGCCCAATGCGACCCTGGTGCAGCGCGTGCTGCACGACCTCATCGAGCAGTCGCAGACCGGATTCGATTCGCGGCGGCGCGAGGAATCAGCGTTCGCTGCCGACCAGACGACCATCTGGAATGGTCGCTAGGCTCGCCGTCACCGGAGCGACAACGCGACGGTGCGGGGCGAAGACCCAGTAGCGGTAGAGCACGAAGCGGAAGATGGCGCCGAGGATGAGGCCGATCACGTTCGAGGAGATGTTGTCGGCGACGACGCTGGTGTGGCCGAGCACGTAGTGGCTCACCCACAGGCAGGCGAGTCCGATGCCCATGCCGACGAGGCTGACGCCGAAGAATTCGATTCCCTCGCGGAGGGTCTGGGACTGGCGGCTCTTGCCGAAGGTCCAGTACCGGTTCCCGATCCAGTTCACGGCGATGGCGAGGATGGTTGAGACGACCTTGGCGTAGATCGGCCCGGCGTGGACCAGGTGCGGATCGAAGACCGTGGTACGGAGCAGATTGAACACCGAGAAGTCGACGGCGAAGCCGACGAGTCCCACGGCGCCGAAGCTCGCGATCTGAATCGCGAGGGCGACGAGCCGTGCTGATTTTCCCGAGGTAATCGGCATACATCCATCCGGTCTATGGGCGAAGATAGAACAACAATCCACGAGTCTACGGCGCAGATACCGCCTCAGACTGAAAATTGGTGCGTCCGAAAATGAAGGGTCGCACAGAAATCGGTGACGAAATGAGCACGACAGTCGGCGTAATCGGGGGCGGCCAGCTGGCCCGGATGCTGATCCCCGCTGCGGTGAACCTCGGGATCGACCTGCGCGTCCTGGCCGAGGCCGACGGCATGTCGGCCAGCCTCGCCGCGACCAAGGTGGGGGACTATCACGACCTCGATACGGTCCTCGCCTTCGCCGAGACCGTCGACGTGATCACCTTCGACCATGAGCACGTGCCCCAGGCCGTGCTCCGTGAACTCGTCGCCCGCGGGTTCACCGTGCGCCCGGGACCCGAGGCCCTCGTCTTCGCCCAGGAAAAGATCGAGATGCGCCGGCGCCTCGGCGAGCTCGGGCTCCCGGTTCCGGACTGGGCAGCTGTCGAGAACACGGCGGAGCTCGCCGTCTTCATCGCCGACCACGGCGGTCGCGCCGTGGTCAAGACGCCGCGGGGCGGCTACGACGGCAAGGGCGTCCGGGTCGTCACGCACAAGCACGAGGTCGACGACTGGTTCATGGCGCTCGCCGAGGACGCTAACGGCGGCGCCCTGCTTGTCGAGGAGCACGTGCCGTACACCCGCGAGCTGGCCCAGCTCGTGGCCAGGCGCCCGTCCGGCCAGGTCGCCGTGTGGCCCGTCGTCGAGACCGTGCAGCGCGACGGCGTCTGTGCCGAAGTTGTCGCCCCCGCGCCGCTGTCGAGCGGCCGCCTCGCCGCGGTCGCCGCCGACATCGCCACGCGAGTCGCGGAGGGCATCGGCGTGTGCGGCGTGATGGCCGTCGAGCTCTTCGAGACGACGGATGAGCGCCTCCTGATCAACGAGCTGGCGATGCGCCCGCACAACAGCGGCCACTGGTCGATCGAAGGATCGACTACGAGCCAGTTCGAACAGCACCTCCGCGCCGTGCTCGACCTCCCGCTCGGTGCGACGACGCCGCGCGACGAGTGGTCGGTGATGGTGAACATCCTCGGCGGACCCGCAGAAGGCGCACTTTCCGATCGGTACCCGGCCGCTTTCGCCGCGCATCCGTCGGCGAAGGTGCACAACTATGGGAAGGACCCACGACCCGGCCGTAAGGTTGGCCACGTCACCGTGGGAGGGGCGGATCTGGACGACGTCGCCTATGAAGCGCGTGCCACTGCGGCGTTTTTTCAGGACTGACACCTAAGATCGACTGCGTGCCCGAGAACCCCATAGCAACCACCCCGCTGTCGGAGAACCGAGAAACGCCCCCGGTGCCGCACGCGCCGCTCGTCGGCGTCGTCATGGGCTCCGATTCCGACTGGCCGGTTATGAGCGATGCCGCGCAGCTTCTGCGGGACTTCGGGATTGACTACGAAGTCCAGGTCGTGTCCGCGCACCGCACACCCAGGAAGATGATCGCCTACGGAGAGGATGCCCATGGGCGCGGCCTCAAGGTCATCATCGCCGGCGCCGGCGGTGCAGCGCACCTCCCCGGCATGCTCGCCGCCGTCACCGCGCTTCCCGTCGTCGGCGTTCCCGTTCCACTCAGCCGGCTGGACGGCCTCGACTCCCTGCTCTCGATCGTGCAGATGCCGGCCGGAGTACCCGTCGCGACCGTCTCAATCGGCGGGGCCCGCAACGCGGCGCTCATCGCCGTGAAGATCCTGGCCCTCTCCGACGCCGGCCTGCACGACAAGCTCCTCGCCTACGCACTCGACCTCGCCGCACAGGTCGAACAGAAGAATTCGGATCTCCAAGCCAAGCTATGAGCATCGCCACCAATCCGATCAGGAACCCGGAATCCGGGTCCGCCCGTGTGATGACAAAACGGGCCTGGTGGCTCGTGCTGCTGAACGTCCTCCTGCCCGGCTCGGCGCAAGTGCTCGCCGGCAGTCGCAGCCTCGGCCGTTTCGGCCTGCGCTGCACGTTCACCCTGATCGGCCTCGTCGTCGTTGTCGGGCTCGCCTACCTGTTCTGGTCTGAGTTCGTGCTCACGGCGTTCACCAACTCGATCGGGCTCTGGGTCGCCGCAGCGGTGCTGGTGTTCTACGGCATCGTCTGGGTCGTGCTGACCCTCGACACCCTCCGGCTCGTGCGCCTCGTCAAGGCGGGCCCTGGCGCCCGCCCGCTGATCGCCGGATTCGCGACCGTGATCATGGTCGTCATCGCAGGAACGGCCGGCTACGGCGCCTACGTCGCCGCGACGGCGAGCGACTTCCTGTCCTCGGTCTTCGTGGCGGGGCCGACGGTTCCCCCGGTCGACGGGCGCTACAACATCATGCTTCTCGGCGGCGACGCCGGGGCCGACCGGTCGGGTCTCCGCCCGGACAGCATCACCGTGGCGAGCATCGACGCGACCACGGGCCAGGTCACCATGATCGGCCTACCCCGCAACCTCGCATACGTGCCCTTCGTAGCGGATTCCCCGCTCGCCGCCGTGTATCCCAACGGCTACGGCTACCACGACACCTGCCGGGTCGACGCGTGCATGCTCAACTCGATCTACACCGAGGTCGAGCTGAAGAGCCCCGACATGTACCCGAAGGCCATCGACGCCGGCAGCGAGCCCGGTATCGAGGGAATGCGGGACGCCGCAGAGGGCATCACCGGGCTCACTATCCAGTACTACGGCCTGATCGACATGCAGGGTTTCTCCGAGCTCATCGACGCGCTCGGCGGTGTCGACATCAACGTGACCGAACGCGTGCCGGTCCACACCGACGACACCTTCACCACCGTGCTGTTCTGGTTCGAGCCGGGAATGCAGCACATGGACGGCTACCACGCACTCTGGTACGCCCGGTCGCGGCACGGCACGAGCGACTACAGCCGCATGGAGCGCCAGCACCAGCTCCAGGAGGCGATCCTCGCCCAGGCGAGCCCCGCCAATGTGCTCGCCAAGTTCGAGTCCGTGGCCTCCGCAGGGTCCCAGGTCGTGAAGACCGACATTCCGCAGAGCATGCTCGGCTACTTCGTGACGCTCGCCGCCAAAACCAAGACGCACCCGATCAACACGGTCGAGCTGACCCCGGCGAACAACGTCGACCCGGAGAATCCCGACTACAACGTGATCAGGTCGATGATCGACGCTGCCCTCACCCCGGCCACGGCGACGCCCACCCCGTAGCCCGTCACCCCGGTTGAGTTGCGGGGAAAACACCCTCACTGCGCCCGGGAGGGGCCGCAACTCACCCATGGCAGGGCGATACTGCTCGAGTGGATGCCTTGCTCGGCCCCTATAGGTCGGCGTGCAGCTGCCAGACACGCTCGGCGGAATCCCGCCAGCTGAAAGCCTTCGCCCGGTCGCCGCCGTAGATGCGCAGCCTCTGCACGAGGGCCCGGTCGGTCAGGACCCGGGCGATGGCCGCGGCGAGGCGTTCGGGGTACCCGGCGGCATCCTCGCGCTCGACGACGAGACCGGCATCGCCGGCTGCCTCGAGGAGAGCGGGAGCGTCGGAGTGCACGACCGGGGTGCCGACGTGGAAGCCCTGGATGATGGGCAGCGCGAACCCTTCCTCGAGGCTCGGGATGACCAGCACGTTCGCGCGGGCGATCACGACGGCGAGTTCCTCGTCGGTGAGCGCGGGCATCGCCCGCACCCGTCCCGGCGTGAGTCCGGCCTCCTCGGCGACGGAACCGAGGTCGACTTCGCCCCAGGTGTCCGGTCCGACGACGATCAGCGGCAGGTCAGGAGCGCCCGGCAGGCCGAGGGCCGTGATGAGGGCCGTGACGCCCTTTCGTGGCTCGAGCGTTCCGACGGTGACGATGTATTCGGACGGCAGGTCGAGGGCCGTGGCGAGCAGCTCAGTGGCCGAAGAGTTGGACGGCAGCCGGAAGCCGGTGCCGACGGCGCCCCCGATGACGCGCACCCTGTCGCCGAGGTCGACGATCTCGGCGAGTTGCGCTGCGACGGCATGGCTCGGCACGACGATCGCGTCCGCGTGCTTCCGCGCACGCTTCATCCGCGCCTTGGTCCAGGCAACGGTCGTCTGGGTCAATGCCTCAGGATGCGTCCACGCGCGCACGTCGTGCACGGTCACGGCGACCTGCGTGTGGTCGTTCACCCGGTCGTGACGGCGCAGCGGAGCCATCAGGCCCGGCGCGTGGATCATGCCGGGCCCGGGGGACGTGGTCACCCCGAGCTGCCAGGCCGCGGCGAGCTCGCGGCGGGGGAGTGCGGTCTTGTAGAGTCCGGCGAGCCCGGGCAGGGCCGCCTCGATGGCGGCGTACTGCTCGGGCTGGGACGCGGAGACGATGCCCTCAACCTCGCAGTTGAGCGGAGCGCTCGCGATGAGCGCCCGGGTCAGCTCCTCGGTGTATCGACCGATCCCGCCGGGAACAGGCGCGATCATCTGGTCGACGATAACCCGCAGTGTGATCATTCGGTTTTGAGGACTCCTTCGGCGACGGCCTGGGTGAGGGCGTCGTGCCAGTCGCGCATGGGGGTGAGTCCGGCGTTGGCCCAGGCATCGTGGCCGAGTACGGAGTAGGCCGGGCGGGGTGCCGGCCGCACGAAGGAGGCCCCGTCGGTCGGGTGCACCCGGGCGGGATCGAGGCCGTTGGCTTCGAGCACGGCCTGGGCGAAGCCGAACCAGCTCGTGACACCGGAGTTGGTGCCGTGGTAGATCCCGGCGGGGGCATCGGCGTCGAGCAGGGCGACGATCTGCGCGGCGAGGTCCACGGTCCAGGTGGGCTGGCCGACCTGGTCCTCGACCACGTTCAGGGTGGGGTGGGTGGCGGCGAGTTTCAGCATGGTTTTGGGAAAGTTCGGGCCGTTCTTCCCATAGAGCCATGCGGTGCGCACGATGTAGGTCTTGCCCGGGTTCTCGGCGAGGACGAATTCTTCGCCGGCGGCCTTGGTACGCCCGTATGCGGAGATCGGTGCGGCGGGTGCGTCCTCCTGGTAAGGGGACTCGGCGTTGCCTTCGAAGACGTAGTCGGTGGAGATCTGCACGAGGCGCGCTCCGGTTGCTTTCGCGGCGCGGGCGAGGTTCCGCGGTCCGACCGCGTTCAGCAGGTAGGCGGCGTCCTCGTTCGTTTCGGCGTCGTCGACCTTCGTGTACGCGGCCGCGTTGATCACGACGTCGAACCCGGTCACGGCCGCCTGGACGGCGGCTTCATCGGTGATGTCGAGTTCACCGCGGTCGAACGCGGTCACGTCTCGCCCGGTCAGGGCTTTCTGCAGGTCGCGGCCGAGCATCCCGGCAGCGCCGGTGATCAGGTAACGGGTCATGAGCTCAGTGCCGCGCGGGCCTTGAGGGGTTCCCACCAGGCGCGGTTGTCGCGGTACCACTGCACGACGTCGGCGAGGCCCTTCTCGAAGGGGACCTGAGGGGCGTAGCCGAGTTCGGCCTGGATCTTGCTGATGTCCACCGAGTAGCGCAGGTCATGGCCGAGACGGTCAGCGACCCGGTCCACGTAGGACCAGTCCTTGCCGGTGGAGTCCAGCAGCAGCTGGGTCAGTTCGAGGTTGGTCAGTTCGGTGCCGCCGCCGATGTTGTAGATCTCACCGGCACGACCGCCGACGAGGACCATCGCGATCGCGCGGGTGTGGTCGTCCACGTGCAACCAGTCGCGGATGTTGTTGCCCGCCCCATACAGGGGAACGTGCTTGTCGTCGATGAGGTTCGTCACGAACAACGGGATGACCTTCTCGGGGAAGTGGTACGGGCCGTAGTTGTTCGAGCAGCGCGTGATCGACACGTTCAACCCGTGGGTGCGGTGGTACGAGCGGGCGAGGAGGTCACTGCCGGCCTTGGACGCGGAATACGGGGAGTTGGGTTCCAGGGCGCGTTCCTCGTTCCAGGAGCCCTCCGCGATCGACCCGTAGACCTCATCCGTGGACACGTGCACGAACCGGGCCAGGTTGTGGCGCAAAGCGGCGTCGAGGAGCTGCTGGGTGCCGAGAACGTTGGTCTCGACGAAGATGGAGGCGTCGCGCACGGACCGGTCCACGTGCGACTCGGCCGCGAAGTGCACAACCGCGTCCAGGGACGGGAAGATCGTGTCTAGCAACGCCGCATCGCGGATGTCGCCGTGCACGAACGAGTACCGGGGCGAATCGGCGATCGGCGCAAGGTTGGCCAGGTTGCCCGAATACGTCAACGCATCCAGGACGACGACCTCGGCCCCTTCCAGACCCGGGTAGGCGTCTTCGATGGTGCGACGAACAAAGTTGGAGCCGATGAAACCGGCGCCGCCGGTAACGAGGATCTTCATATAAGAGGTGACCATTCCGTTTGCTGAAAGTATCGCTTCAATGCTAGCGGTACCCGCTTGGTAGACTTCTGCGCGTGCAGATCCGCGAACTCTCCATCCCCGATTCCTACGAAATCACTCCGAAGCAGTTTGGTGACGACCGGGGGGTGTTCCTGGAATGGGGCAGGTTCGACCGCCTCGAGGAATCGATCGGCCACAAACTCGACGTGGTGCAGGCGAATACGAGCGTTTCCAAGCGTGGTTCGGTGCGCGGCGTCCACTTCGCGGACATTCCGCCGAGCCAGGCCAAGTACGTCACCGCGACCTACGGCGCCGTCCTGGACTACATCATCGACATCCGGGTCGGTTCGCCGACGTTCGGCCAGTGGGACAGCGTTCTCCTCGATGATACCGACCGTCGTGCCGTCTACATCGCCGAGGGCATCGGGCACTGCTTCGTCGCCCTGACCGACAACGCCACCGTCAGCTACCTCGTGACGGCCCCGTTCAACCCGGGCCGCGAACACGGCATCAACCCGCTCGACACCGACATCGGACTGGTGTTCCCGCCCGAGGCCGGCGAACTCCTGCTCTCCCCGAAAGACACCGACGCCCCCGGACTCGCCGAGTCCGCCGCGAACGGGCTTCTCCCGACCTGGGCAGACGCGAAGGCGTTCTACGCGGCACTGAACGAAGGAAACTAGACATGCGCGGAATCATCCTCGCCGGCGGCTCCGGCACACGCCTGTGGCCGATCACCAAGGGCATCTCCAAGCAGCTGATGCCCATCTACGACAAGCCCATGATCTATTACCCCTTGTCGACGCTGATGATGGCCGGGATCAAGGAAATCCTTGTCATCACGACTCCGGAATACAACGACCAGTTCCGGGCCCTGCTTGGCGACGGGTCCAGCCTCGGCATCCGCATCGAATACGCCGTGCAGGAATCCCCGGACGGCCTCGCCCAGGCGTTCATCATCGGCGAAGAATTCATCGGCGACGACAGCGTCGCCCTCGTGCTCGGCGACAACATCTTCCACGGCGCGGGCCTCGGATCTGCTCTGCGCAACAACACGGAAATTGACGGGGCACGCATTTTTGCCTACCACGTGAGCAATCCCACTTCGTACGGGGTCGTTGAATTCGACGAGAACATGACTGCTATCTCCATCGAGGAGAAGCCGGCCAAGCCCAAGAGCAACTACGCGGTGCCCGGACTGTACTTCTACGACAACTCGGTTATCGGGATTGCAAAGTCGATCGAGCCGAGCGCGCGCGGCGAGCTGGAGATCAGCACTGTCAATGAACGCTATCTCGAGGCGGGCAAGCTGCAGGTGCAGGTTCTCGACCGTGGTACCGCGTGGCTCGACACGGGCACGTTCAAGTCCATGATGCAGGCGTCGGAGTATGTGCGCGTGATCGAAGACCGCCAGGGCCACAAGGTCGGTTGCATCGAAGAAATCGCCTGGCGCGCTGGCTGGATCGACAGCAAGCAGCTTGCAGTACTCGCGGCACCGCTGCAGAAAAGCGGCTACGGAAAGTACTTGAGCAGCCTGGTCGCCGCCGTTTAGGAGTGCGGACTGCGAGGCATTCCCAGTCTGAGAGCATCGGATAGCAGTTCGTCGTAGCCAACTGCATGAACGAGGCGCCGATATGCCGCACTCATGAACCGCGTTTTCATCGCGTCAACCTACACTTTCGCTGTTGTGCTCGCTGTTGTGCTCGCCTGTTGTGCACAAGCTCAGCCTGCGGCATCGACACCTAGGCCCGTTGGAGTGGCGACGTCATCGTCGACCTGACGTCGTCGCCGATAGCGTCGGCGAGCGCGATAGCACAGATCGAAGGCTCGTCAGCTACGAGCATCCCCAGACCCACGACCTCGGTGGACCAGGCTGCGTACGCAACAACTCGTCTTGCACAGAGAAGAATCGACTTCGACTCGCCTTCGTTGAATGCATATTATGGCATTCTCGATTGGAGTGACCCTGGCGCGAATTGCTCTGGGGATGCTCGTTGCGGTTCCACACGTGGATATCTCCGAGCGCTTCGCCAGGAGACTTTTGTCACCAGCCGATGATTTCCTGTGGCGGTGGTGTAGAAGCGATTGGAGATGGTGTTCCCTACCCGCGAAAGTGAAGCGATATTGGATTCGCCAGCGAGTATTCAGTTCGTGACTATCCGGGGGGACACCGGTTCGAAATCTTGGGCTACGGAAGCTCGAGCACATACGGCAGCGTCACGCGCTCATCGGCCGAGAGGGGAATCAGCTACCAGAACCTCGCGAGCGGCCACGGATTCATCGTGTCCGAATCGAGATACGAGTCTTGATAGCCACCGATTCATCGTGAACGGAGGGCGCAGGTTGCACGAGCTGGCGCCGTGCCGGTTACGTGCAGCACGCAAAATGACCCCGTTGACGGCGCTCACTGAAGTTCCCCAGTCCTGCTCACTGAAATTCCCCACTCCGGGTCGCTTCCGCTCATAGAAGCGGGCCTTCCTCGATGCTGATGGTCTTCGACCACACACCAGCCCGAGAAAGGCCCTACCCCTATGCTTTCAGAGGAGGACGACGTGGACATCCACGCGCTCAAACGGCAGGGAATGACGATCAGTGAGATCGCCCGCCGCACCGACCACGACCGCAAGACCATCCGCGCCTACCTGGCCGGCCAACGCACACCAGGAGTGCGGTGTCGGCGGCCATGACAAGCTGCCCATAGGCGGCCACGGAACTGCCCACTGACGGCCAGGAAAACTGCTTGGGTTCTATCGGTCGTTGCAACACCCAGCACTTTTCAGGAGTTGCGACCATGGTTTCCGAACAGACAAAACGACCACCAGCCCGAACGTTCACCGACGACGAGAAGGCGTCATTCTTCGCCGCGTTCGAACGGCTCGGAAGCATCCGCCTCGCCGCCGAGGAACTCGGCTTCAAGCCCATGACGTGTCGGCATTGGGTAACCCTCGCGGGCATCGACGTGAAGGTCGCCCAACGTGCGCGACGTACCGAGTACTTCCGTCTGCGCGCCGACGCCGTCCCACGAAAAGAGGCAGCCCGGCAGGTCGGGTTGAATATTCGCACAGCGGTCGACTGGGACCAGGGCATCCGGCACGCCGACAACCGCCGGGTCCTGCCTGATGGGCGCATCATCGACTACAACAAGACGGTGACCGCACTGAGTGATTCCCATATCCGGCTGACTCCCGCGCAGCTGAAACCCATCGACTCGAGATACCTGTCGTTGGTTGATCGGGAAGCGATCCGTGACCTGTCCGCGACGGGCATGTCGATCCGGTCGATCGCGGCGACACTCCGCCGGGCGCCGTCGACGATCAGCCGAGAAATCATCCGCAACAGGCAGAACAACCTCACCTACCTTCCGTATGCGGCCCAGCGCGCTGCCGCCGCACGCCGACCACGGCCCCGGGAAGCGAAGCTCGTGACACAGGAGGGCCTGCGGCAGTTCGTCCAGGAGAAGCTGCAGATCCGCTGGTCTCCGGAACAAATCTGTCAGGCTCTGGTCAAGCAATACCCGACCGACAAGGACATGCGCGTGGTACCAGAGACGATCTATCAGGCGCTCTACGTGCAAGCCAGGGGCGGCCTGCGCCGTGCAGTGCAGGAGGAGCTGCGGTCCGGACGAACACGCCGCAAACCTCAGAAGACCGAATCTGCACGGCGGCCTCGATTCCGCGACCCGATGGTAATGATCGCCGACCGGCCACCCGAAATCGAGGACCGTGCCGTCCCCGGGCATTGGGAAGGCGACCTCATCACCGGCAGACTCAACAAGACCGCGATCGCGACCCTGGTCGAGCGCACCACCCGTTACGTCATGCTCGTCCACCTGCCCGGCGCCCACACAGCCGACGCCGTCCGTGACGGTCTGGTGGCCACGATCGGCACGCTGCCGGCACACCTTCGCGGGTCGCTGACTTGGGACCAGGGATCAGAGATGTCGACCCACAAGTCGTTCACCACCGCGACAGACATGCCGGTGTATTTCTGCGACCCGGCCAGCCCCTGGCAGCGGGGCTCGAACGAGAACACCAACGGGCTCCTGCGCCAGTATTTCCCGAAGGGAAGCGACCTATCGGTTTATGGCCTCGATGATCTGGAACGGGTCGCGCAGGAACTGAACGGCCGACCCCGCAAAACGCTCGGCTGGGACACCCCGGCAGAGCGATTCCGTGATCTACTAATCAGTACTTAATCAGCGCGGTGTTGCAACGACAGGTGGAATCCAAGCATTTTCCGTGGCCGCCAGTGGGCAGTTCTTCATGGCCCTTGACAGTGCGGCAACGAGCCGCCCCGGACCCGTTCGACGCGTTCATCGACTACGTCACCGCCCGCCTGGTCGAGGACCCGCATCTCTGGGCGGCGACACTGCTGGACGAGCTCGTCCCGCTGGGCTTCACCGGGTCGTATCAAACCCTGACCCGGCAGATCCGGGACCGGAGCCTCCGGCCGGCCTGCACGGCCTGCGCTCACGTGACGAAGCGGCCCAACGCGATCATCGAGCACCCACCGGGCGAGGAAACCCAGTTCGACTGGGTCGAGCTGCCCGACGCCCCAGCCGGATGGGCGTTCCCGACCAAACGCGCCTACGTCCTCGTCGGATCCCTCGCGCACTCCGGGGTGTGGCGGGCGGTGATCTCCCCGTCGATGGACCTGCCCCACCTGCTCGCGGCGATGACGGTGCTGCTGGGGCTGCTGGGCGGGGTGACGAAGACGTGGCGGTTCGACCGGATGAGCACCGTGCTGAAGGCCGGGACGAGTGATCTGACGCCGATGTTCGCTGCGTTCTCCAAGCACCACGCAGTCAGCGTCGTCGCTTGCCGGCCCCGGTCGGGCAATCGCAAGGGCGTGGTCGAGAAGAACAACCACACCGCGGCGCAGCGCTGGTGGCGCAACCTCCCCGACGACGTCACCCCCGAGCAGGCCCAGCAACGCCTCACCGCGTTTGCCGCTGGCCAAGACGGGCGGCGCCGCGAGGGCCGCGACGGGTCCACGACGGCGGCGGTCATGTTCGCCGCGGAGCGCCTCCAACCGTTGCCGCCGACCTGGCCCTGACCCCGGGGAGTGGACACCTCACAAGAGAGAATGTTCACTATGGCAAGATCACGTCGGGAGTTCACTCCTGAGTACAAAGACGAGGCCGTGAAGCTGGTTTTGACTACCGGCAGAGCGGTCGCGACCGTCGCGCGCGAGCTCGGGATCAACGAGGCCACGCTGGGCCGCTGGGTGAGCGCGTTCAAGGCCCGCAACGAGACCGCACAAACCGAAGTGACGGAGTCTGAGCGGGCCGAGCTGCTGCGGCTACGGAAAGAGAACGCGGACCTCAAGATGGACAGGGCGTTCTTGAAAAAAGCGTCCATCTTCTTCGCCCAGGAAGCATCGGATACGAACGGCAAGCGTTCGAACTGATGCTGGCGGAGAAGACCAACTTCACCATCACCCGCATGGTCCGTCTTCTCGAGGTGTCCCGGTCGGGCTACTACGCCTGGGCCGGCCGGGTGCCGTCGCCGGCGGCGATCCGGCGGGTGCACATCGAGCAGAAAGTCGCTTTCTTTCACGGCGATTCCGACGAGGTCTACGGCGCCCCCAGGATCCTGGCCGATCTCCGAGCGGACCGGGAGGTCATCTCCCGCAAAACCGTCGCCGCGACCATGCGGCGCCTGGGTTTGGTGGGCATTTGCCCGAAGAAGTGGAAGACGACCACCATCATCGATCACGCTGACGCCTACCCGGTCGATGCTGTGGAACGGCAGTGGGATACCGGGGCGCTGAACCAGGTCTGGGTCGGCGATATCACCTATCTGAGGACGTGGGAGGGGTGGGTGTATTTGGCGACCGTCATCGACGCTCACAGCCGCCGTGTGATCGGTTGGGCTATCGCGGACCACATGCGCACCGACCTCATCCAGGACGCCCTCACGATGGCCATGGTGCTGCGCGGAGACCGCCCGGCGACGGTGATCTTCCACAGTGACCGTGGCACCCAAGGCAGATTCAACCGGTGGAAGCAACACCTCGATTATGGAGGTGGTTTATGGGACGTCCGAAGGATTGGATGGCCACGCAACTCGGGCGGGAGCCGATGCGGTCGCCGGGCCGGCCGCCGGGGTGGCGCCGGGAGCACCGGCAGAATTTCTGGGACCTCGTTGGGCAGGGTGTCTCGAGCGAGGATGCTGGTGAGCGGGCCGGCGTGTCGGCGCCGGTCGGGACACGTTTCTTCCGTCACGCTGGCGGGATGCGAGACCTCAGCAAGGCACCGCTGTCAGGAAGGTTCTTGACCTTCATCGAGCGTGAGGAGATCGCGATCCTGCGAGCACAGAATCTTGGTGTTCGACAGATCGCACAGGCGTTGAGCCGGTCCCCGTCGACGATCTCCCGCGAGCTACGACGCAACGCGGCCTCGCGCGGCGGCAAAGCTGAATACCGTGCCACGAGCGCCCAGTGGCACTCCGACCGGCGTGCCCGCCGACCCAAGACCGCCAAGCTCGCGGGAAGCCCACAGTTGCGCGAGTACGTTCAGGCCCGGTTGGATGGAACGGTCACGCGCGCTGATGGCACGCCCGCTGCAGCTCCCGGGATCGGGGCGTGGAACGGGCGTCGACATGGCCCCCGACAGGATCGCCGCTGGTCCACAGCGTGGAGCCCGGAGCAGATCGCCGGTCGACTTAAGGTCGATTTCCCGGACGATAGGAGCATGAGAATCTCCCATGAGGCGATCTACCAGGCCCTCTACATCGAGGGTCGTGGCGCGCTGCGCCGCGAGCTGACCACCGCCTTACGCACGGGTCGGGCGTTGCGAGTGCCGCGGGCCCGCGCAAAACGAGGCAAGAGCTTCCTGTCAGAGGAAGTCATGATCGCCGCCCGGCCCGCAGAAGCCAACGACAGGGCCGTTCCCGGACACTGGGAAGGGGACCTGATCCTCGGACTCGGCGGGGTCTCGATCGGGACCCTCGTCGAACGCACCACGAGGTTCACGATGCTGTTGCACCTGCCCCCGATGGACGAGCACAAGATGATCGGCGCACAGATCAAGAACGGGCCCGCGACAGCCGGACACGGCGCCGACGCCGTCTGTGATGCGATCGCCCGAACCATCACCGGCCTGCCCGAGACCCTGCGCAAGTCATTGACCTGGGACCAGGGCGCCGAGATGGCCCAACACGCCAGACTCCACATCCAGACCGGGCTCCCGATCTACTTTGCCGATCCCCACTCGCCGTGGCAGCGGCCCAGTAACGAGAACACCAACGGGCTGCTGCGCCAGTACTTCCCCAAAGGCACCGACTTCACCCGCTACGCCCTGGACGATCTCGACGCCGTCGCCAAGACCCTGAACGAACGCCCCCGCAAGACGCTCGGATTCAAGACGCCAGCCGAAGCGATGAACGAGCTACTGTTGACCGCAAGCACCGGTGTTGCGACGACCGGTTGAATCCGCCCAATACGCGTCGGAACAGATCACTCTGTTCGCGGCCAAGAACGGCATCACCCGGTCGATGGGCTACACCGGGATCTGCTGGGACAACGCCATGGCCGAGAGCTTCTTCGCGACATTGAAAACCGAGTTCTACTACCGCCGGGTTTGGCCCACCCGGGCCCGCGCGATCCAAGGCGTCGCGGACTGGATCGAGGACCGCTACAACCGCCGCCGGCGCCACTCCTCGATCGGGCAGGTCACCCCAGTGGAGTTCGAAATGCAATACTCGTCACAGGCCGCAGAAATCCAACTCGCCGCTTAACCCGTGTCCACTCTCCGGGGTCAAGGCCAACCCTGTTCCCGGTCGTGGTGACCGAGGAACGCACCGCGACACGGCAGGCCCTGATCGATTGGCGCGGAAACCGGTACTCGGTGCCGCCAGAGCTGGCCGCGACCCGCGTCGTCGTCCACCAACGCCTCGGCGCGGCAACCATCGACATTGCGACGGTTTCCGGTGTCGTCCTCGCCCGCCACACGCTCGCGGAGGCCGGCCTCGGGGTCACGATCCGTGACAGCGGACACGTCACGGCCCTGGAGACCATCGCGATGGCCGCAGCGCCTCCCGGCCGGCCGCACCGGAAGAAGGAACGCATCCCGCCCGGCACCGCAGCCCGCCGCGCCGCCCTGGCGCTGACCGGCACCACCGAACCCACCACCGTGATCAGCCTGGCCGCCTACGAGACGGCCGCGAAGAACAGGAACACTCTCCGATGAACACACCCCTCACCATCACCGAGACCACCGTCACGCCCCTCTCGACGGCGACTCCGGCGAGCGTCTATCAGCAGCTGCGCGGCCACCTCACCGAGCTCAAACTCGCCGACGCGGCCGATGCTCTGCCCCGTGTCCTGGACCAGGCCCAAGCCGAGGGCTGGAGCCTCACCCACGCCCTCGAGCGCCTGCTCGCTATCGAGGTCACCGCGACTGATGCCCGACGCCTCTCGGGGCGGTTCCGCTTCGCGAACCTCCCCACCGGCGCGACCCTGGACGACTTCGACCTCGACGCCGCCTCCGGCATCGACCGCAACCTGCTCGCCGAGCTCGGCACCTGCCGCTACCTCGAGTCCGCGACCAACGTGCTCCTGATCGGGCCGCCCGGAGTCGGGAAAACCCACATCGCGACCGGCCTCGGCCACGCCGCAGTCCAGGCCGGTTACCGCACCTACTTCACCTCGGCCGCTGACCTCGCGGCCCGCTGCCACCGCGCCGCGATCGAGGGCAAGTGGGGCACGATGATGCGGTTCTTCGCCGGCCCCACCCTGCTCATAATCGACGAGCTGGGCTACCTGCCGCTGCCCGCCGAGGCCGCGTCGGCACTGTTTCAAGTCATCAACCAGCGCTACCTGAAAACATCGATCGTGATCACCACGAACCGGCCCGTCGGCGCCTGGGGCGAGATCCTCGGCGACACCACCGTCGCCGCCGCGATGCTCGACCGGCTCCTGCACCGATCCGTCGTCGTCACCCTCGACGGCGGCTCCTATCGGCTCCGCAACCACGCCGCCCAATCCAACGAGCTTCGCCGCGTGACAACGGGCACGAACTTCCGCTAATCTAACCCCGCGACCTGGGGAGCTTCGATGAGCAGGACTGGGGAAATTCGCTGAGCGCCGTCACCGTCTCAGCCGTCCCCCTTGCTTCAGCCGCAGAGCTCTCTGGCGATGACGGGCGTGGGGCGAACGACGATGTGCTTGACCAGACCCTCAAGTACGTCAAAATTTATCCAGTTCCCGTGGCCGTCGGGTAGTGCATAGTGGGGGGTGTAGTGGTCGTCCTGATAGGTGATCGCTGGGTATGCCGACTTGAGTTGATCAAGCGTGGCTCCGATTCCGATTCCACTGGTTGTTCTCGGAGAGGTGGCTATGTACCCCGAGGAATCTCCGGTACCCTCCAACACGATCTGCTCTATGAGACCGTCGCCTTTGTTCTTCTCGGTGATGAAGACACTGGGGTATCCAGTCTTGTCGAAGGAGAGGATCGAGTGCGAGGGACAGCTATCGAAGCCAGTGCCGCTTGCAAAGGCGGTCATCGTCAGCTTCGTCGCATCCAAATCGGCCCCGATCGCAAGCGGTCCGACACTGGTGAAGTCGATGATCCACGAACTGGGTTCTGCTAGGTCCACTGCAGCCGTGACCGGTGTCGATGTCGGTGCGATCGTCGAGTCGGCCGGAACCGCAGAACGGGTCGAGCTCTGGAGCGGCGCAGTCGCTGCTTGGTCTGTACAACCGGACAACACAAAGACCATCAGCAAGAAGCTGGCTACCCGCAGACGCCTACGATTGAAAACGTGGCGCATCATGCAACTTCTCCATCGTGTTCTGAGCAATCATCGTACCAAATTACCTGACCAGGAAATACATATATATCGTGGGCGACGCTCGTGCAGGACACGCCGATGACGCCCGGAAGCTTTCGAACCGCAGCGCCCTTGTCCCTATAAAGAGAGCGGAGCTTGTGCTCCGCAACCTTCGAAACTTCAATCTAGGAAGGCGACGCAGGTATCCAAAGCACAATTTGAGCCGGGGAAGGGTGCCGGACGTATGTCTCTACAGATGGGGGAATGATGTATCCGGTCGGGACACCGATCACCGAGGTGCAGTACATCCCAGCAACCAATGAAAAGCTGAAGCTTCCGTCAAGCCATCGGCTCGTGGACGTGACGTTCTGCCACACTCCTTAACCCTGAGCGGTACACGCCCCGGTTCTCACGAGCGCGTTCACCCCGTCGATTCGGGCGCCCCAGGCATCCTTCGCGACCACGGACCCCACGACGACTCCGTAGGGGAGCCACGCCGTAAACCAGTTTCCGGGCCCTTCCACCACATCGAATGTGGAGGAGTTCGCGCCCATGTAGTCTGCAGGTACTTGGAGCGTCAGCAAGCAGTATCGACCGACCTCGAGAGTGATTCCAAAGGCCCCATAGGCATTCGGCGTGCTGCCTGTGGTGGTCATCCACACCGTTTGTCCTGAGCAATCACCCTGGCGAATTTCGATGTCGGCTCCAGGGACGAATTCCGAATTCGGGCCCTTGACAGCGACGGCGCCCGTACCGTACGCGGTCGCGCTCGCCGGTGGCGCAGTCGCTATGCCGACGCTCAGGGACATGACAACGGTCGCGGCAACGGATAATAGCTGAAGGAGAGGCCCTCGACGGCCCGGTCCAATAGCAGCAATTGGGTCTCGAGCACTCATGTTTCCCCCGGTCTTGGCTGAGCACGGCTTGAACGTCCGTTATCCCCGCCGTACACACGTGCGCGCGGCCATCAGCACAACGAGTAGACGGCCTCGGTCCTCGCGGATATCACAGTCCGTCCAGCGCTGATCTGGACTAGCCGAAGTCTATCGACCACACTCGATTCGGAATACCCGAGTGGCCTCATCGCATGCAGAGCTCGGTCCGACAGTGCGGCGGATAGTGAAGGGGCGGGCTCACCAGCGTGAACCCGGCCCTTCACTGGCGTGCAGGGTTTCAGCCGACACACTCGCTCCGCGCTCTCACCAGGTATTGATGCTCCATGCGCCGTCGGACGTGATCTGGATGACGGCGGGAGACGTCATCGCAACGGTTCCCCAGTAGTTTCCGATCACATTAACCTTGAGATCGATACCGTAGGTCGGGTCCGTTGTCCACACGACGAAGTTCGACGTCCCGTGGTTGGAGAATGTCGCGACGACCCCGGGGGTGTCCAGGTACACCACGTCATCGCCGGTGCCGGAGATGGTGGAACCCGCTTGCCTGATCATGTCCAGGTCGAGGATTCTCAGCGTCCAATGACCACTCGCGTGAACCGAAATCTGACTGTAGCTGGAGTCCGACCAATCGAGGAATCCGACGAGCATCCGCCCCGAGGGGTAGGACCCGCTTCGATTGATCAGCAGGTCAGATGCCTGATCCGGGCCGAGTGCTTCGACGATGACATTCGACGTGCAGTCCGGACATGTGAATTCGACGATCTTCTGGCGGGACTGGGCCGCTATCGAGATGACAGAGTCACCCTGTCCCTGGACCGTCGGGGAATCGAGCCAGATGGTGATCCAGATGGGCCCCGGAGCGGAGACAACCGTCTCAACGGGTTGGGGCGCCGAGTAGTCCCACGGCACGTCCTTGACGGAGGTGCAATAGGTCCCGGGGAGAAGCGAGATCCCGAATCCGCCGCTGGACCACTGGTTGGTCGCGGTGACGTTCTGCCAGACTCCCTGACCCGGGGATGCACACGATCCCTGGCGGATGAACGCTGTGACGCCGTTGATTCCGTAGCCGAGCGAGTTCTTCGCAACGACAGCGCCGGACAGGGGTCCGGGCAGCCAAACGGTCACCCAGTTGCCTGTTCCGGAGCTCATCTGGAACGTGGTGTTCGCGGGCATCCCATAGGGCGCCGGAACCGAGAGCGTCACGATGCAATAGACGCCGGGCGTGAGGCCGATCCCGAATGCGCCATATGCACTTGGGGTATTTCCCGTCGTCGTTCGCCAAACAGCTGCGCCGGAACAGTCACCCTGCCGAATTTCGACCGTCGTGCCGGGGACGAGTTCTGAAGGTCACGTCCCGCTGAGTGGTGGAGTTTCTCAACACCATGCGGGTCAGTTGTTCTAGCTTAGGCGGCGGCGAGTTCGGGGAGGATCACCGCCTCGTCGATGACCTCGATGGGGTTGTTCATGGTAACCAGCTCGAGCATGGATGCTTCGGAGAAGTAGCGTCGTTCGCCGGCCTCCCACTCGTCGTGCTGCTCGATCAGGACAGACCCGGCTAGGCGCAGCAGGGCTGCGGCGTTGGGGAAGACGCCGACGACGTCGGTGCGGCGTTTGATCTCCTTGTTCACTCGTTCGAGCGGGTTCGTGGACCAGATCTGGCGCCAGTGCCGCCGCGGGAACGCGGCGAAGGCGAGTAGGTCGGGTTGCGCGTCGACGAGCATCGCCGCGACCTTCGGGTGCGAGCGGCTGAGCATCGTCGTGACCTCGAGGAACTGCTTCTCGATGTGCTCACGGTCGGGCTGGGCGAAGATGGTGCGGATGATCGAGGCGACCATGTCCTGGGATCCCTTCGGGATCACCGCGAGCACGTTGCGCATGAAGTGCACCCGGCATCTCTGCCAGCCGGCGCCCTGGAACACGGTGCCGATGGCCTTCTTCAGGCCGGTGTGCGCGTCAGACATGACTAGCTTGACCCCGTCGAGCCCGCGGGTCTTGAGCGATCGCAGGAACGACGTCCAGAAGCCCTCGTTCTCGCTGTCACCGACGTCGAAGCCGAGGACTTCCCGGCGTCCGTCAGCGGCCACCCCGACCGCGACGACGATGGCCTGGGACACGATCCGGTGGCCGACGCGGGCCTTGCAGTAGGTGGCGTCGAGGAACACGTAGGGGAAGTCCTGCGCGGCGAGGGTGCGGTCGCGGAACTCGGCCACCTCAGCGTCCAGGCCCGCGCAGATCCGGGACACTTCCGACTTGGAGATCCCGGTGTCCGCGCCGAGGGCCTTGACCAGGTCGTCGACTTTCCGGGTCGAGACGCCGTGGACGTAGGCCTCCATCACGACCGCGAACAGGGCTTGGTCCACCCGCCGGCGACGCTCGAGCAGGGCCGGGAAGAAGGACCCGGCGCGCAGCTTCGGGATCTTCAGGTCGAGGTCCCCGGCGGTCGTGCTGAGGGTGCGCGCTCGGGTGCCGTTGCGGTGGGTGGTGCGGTCGCCGGAGCGTTCGAATGGGGCGGCGCCGATGAACGCGGTCGCTTCCGCGTCGATGAGTTCTTGGTAGAGAGTTTCGGTCGCGACGCGGATTCGGTCGGTGACGTCGGTGAGTTTGAGTTCTCCGAGGAGGTCGAGCAGGGCAGACTGGTTTAGAGCCATCTCTAATGGTTAGTAGCTGGCCTGGGGCTGGCTGGCAAGCTGGTATCGGCCTTTCCCAACGTGACTCAAGAGCCATCTGTCCCGCGCAAGCGGTGGCTTTCACACGACCTGTCCGCTGGGCTAGGTCGGTGCCGGCCTGACCCGTTTCGATGGCTTCATAGAAGGTTGTCCACCCACGCTCCGGCGGGGATGTGACTCATTAGAGATCTGCCTCGCGACGATTCTCCCAGGCCCGGATAACGAACCATTTACCGGAAGAAGACACTTCGTGAGCACCGTGGCTGACACATACAAATACGTCATCGGCGTGGATACCCACGCCAAAACGCACACCTACGCAGTCGTTGCTGCCGCTACTGGCGCAGTCATTGACACCGCTTCATTTCCCACCACCGACGCTGGCACCGCCCGCGCGATCGCATGGATTGAGCGACGCTCGGATGGGCAGCAGCTTGCCGCTGTCGAGGGCACCGGCTCCTACGGAGCCACCGTGACTCGCGCTCTCACCACCGCGGGGATCCGCGTCTGCGAGGTCAAACCACCCAAACGGCAGGCCCGGGATGGTCACGGCAAAACCGACCAAATCGATGCCGTGGCTGCCGCCCGCACCGCGCTTGGCACCGATGCAACCGCGCTGATTCTGCCGCGCGCCGACGGGCTTCGCAGCGCCCTTCGAGTTCTGCTCGTCGCGAGACACAGTATCGATTCCCAACGCACCAGCGACCGCAGCGACCGCAACGCGCTCCTGCGGATAATCAACCTGGGCCTCGACGTCCGCGCACCCCTGACCAACACTCAAGTCGACATCATCGCCGCATGGCGCGATCGCTCCAGCGATGACACTGCCGCTGCCGTCGCCCGATCTGAAGCCCGCAGGCTCGCCTCCGCGATCCACCAGCGCACTCACGAGTTGGAAACGAATCACGCGGCCCTGTCAAAGCACGTCGACGAACTCGCTCCAGGCATCCAGGACATCCCCGGTGTCGGACCGTTCACGGCCGCTATCATCCTGACCGCTTATTCCCACCAAGGCAGAGTGCGCTCGGAAGCCGCCTTCGCGGCGTTGGCTGGCGTTAGCCCAATTCCGGCATCATCAGGAAATACGACCCGGCATCGCCTCAACCGCCACGGCGACCGTCAACTGAACCGAGCGCTCCACATCATTGCCCGCTGCCGCATGATCACCGACCCCACGACGAAAAGCTACGTTGACAGAAGAACCGCCGAAGGCAAGACCCGGCGAGAGATCCACCGCTGCCTCAAACGATTCATCGCCCGCAGCATCTATCGCTCACTGGCGACCCTTACTGCTTGACTTCAACCATAGAAGGGTCGTGTGGTGTCCTTTGTGAGTTGCTTTAGTCGGTACTCACTGACCATCCCACGGTGGCTCTTTACGTTGACGAAGCAACGCTCAAGAGCGGGAAACCACACCACTCACAGGGACGCAACCGTTCTGAACTCTGGCCCTTGATTGAAACGGCACCGGTGCCGATGTCCGCGGCCTGTGCCGGTGCTGCAACACTGAGCGCCAGCAGGAGGCTCACTGCCAGCGTCAATCCAAGAAACGAAGATCTCTCTGGGCGGTGCGCTCGACCTCGAAGCTTGACCGCATGTTCAGCCGCGGCTGACAACAATTTAAACACATTTCCCCCAGATGTCTTCAGTTGTGAGTGATCTCACCGTGGCGTCTGAGTCGGCGCTCGTCAAGACCCGCGTTCGAGGTACGACCATTCAGGTTTGGAACTTGTGGTTCGTGTTGACCCCGACCCAAGCAGGGCCGAACATTGTCGGCCTGGCCTGAATGAGTCCGGCCTGACCAGTGGCGCGCGTCTAGTGCGTGGTCTGGCTGGGGATCCAGGCCGTGATCCAGACGGGTCCTGGGGCGGTCACGATGGCTTCGGTCGGTGCCGGAATGGAGTATCCACCTGGGACCTGCACGATTATTGTGCAATAGGTCCCGGGGATCAGAGAGATTCCGAAGCCGCCCGAAGACCACTGGTTGGTTGCGGTCGTGTTCTCCCATACACCAGGTCCTTGCGGGACGCACGAGCCCTGGCGGATGAGCGCTGTCACACCGTTGATTCCGAACCCTTGCGCATCCTTGGCGACGAGGGCGCCGGAGATCGGTCCGGGAAGCCAGACTGTGACCCAGTTCCCTGCTCCTGCCCCCATTCGAAACAGTGTCGTCCCTGACGGCATACCGTATGGAGCAGGAACGGCGAGGGTGACGATGCAGTAGGGGCCTGGCGTGAGGCCAATGCCGAACGCGCCGTAGGCGCTGGGTGTGCTGCCTGTTGTCGTGCGCCAAACAGCCGGCCCGGCACAGTCGCCTTGCCGGATCTCGACAGTTGTCCCTGGCACGAGCTCGGAGTTCTGACCCTTGATCGAGACGGCCCCCGTCCCCATATTCGAAGCCCCGGCCGCATCACCCAAGAGAACGGTGACGTCGGCCGTCCCGGAGATGCTGGTTACTTTGACAGTCAGGCCGCCCGAATGTGAGGTGAGCGACTGGGATGCCTTTAAGGCCATCGACCGGCTGCCATCCTTGTTCGGCAGAGTCAGGACGGCGGAGGTAGTGTCGTCCCGTTGGCGCAGGACACGCACGCCTAGTGTCATCCCTGGAATATAGCCCGAGGCATAGAGAGAGCCAGCGTCCATGCCGGTGCCGGAACGGTATTCAACGAAGTACACCTCTCCGTCGCGCGGGTCCGTGATCTTCAAGCCGCGCACCCCCGTGGCGTCTGATATCGGGTTCAGGGCGAAATTCAAGACACCAGAGGTGACCCCGGCGGCAAGAGCGACAGGACGCAAATCCGTGCCGTTGATCGCGTCGAGTTGGTACTTCTGAGTGATATTCAGGGCGGTCAATTGGGCGTTGGTCACACCGTTGTAACTCAAACCACCGCCCATGACGTCGTAAAAGTCCTGGTATTCAAGGTCACTGCAGCCATCGGAAAACGTTCCACCAGGAAGAGAAGAGCCCTCGACTATCGGATTCGGGCAGGTGTGTTTGTTCGAGTGCCTGAGTCCGAGATTGTGGCCGACTTCGTGTGCCACGGCGTTCGTCCCGTGCAGGTCGTCGTAGCTGGCCCAGACGACTCCGCCGGATGCTAAACGCCCGACACTTCCCAACCCGGTACCCGCACCGCAGGATGCGGGAGCGAGGATGATCAAGTGGTGGGAATTGAAGCCGCTGGTATACCAGCCTTGCGTGTGACCGAAAGCGGCGGCAGCCTCGGTGAACATGATTGTTGCCTGGCACGAATTAATCGAAATTACGCGTTTGGTTGCGAGAGGTTGAGTAAACCCGATGATCTGGCCGGAACTTTGCGATGACCAGTAGGTACTCAGGGTTGTCTCTAGCGTCGTGATGCCCGGGTCGTCGAGGACACTCGTTGTCGGAGCTGTCGGCAACGTGGCCACGAATACGTCGAACGCATGCGATGCTGCTACGGACGTCTGGGCGACCTGCGGCTCGATCGTCGCCGCAACGACGGGCAAGGCCGCGTCTAGTGCGACGCTCGCCGATAGGACCGCCTTGCCGGTTTCAGACGTTGCTTCCACCGATCCGGTTCCCGCGCTCACAGCGGGAACGGCGGCGACAACTGCGGCGGGTACGGAGAGCGTTCCACTGAACGTGCTGCCGGACGTCACGTCTTCGGGCAGGTTCCCGGTCAGCTCGACGGATGCACCGTTATCGGTGAGCAGCCGCACCTGATCGGAGAGGTGCTGACTTGGGCTGGCGGGTTCGCCGGCGAGGATGACGATGGTGCCCGTCGCATGCAGCGTCGCGGTGTCAGCCGTGGGTGCCGGGAGCGCCTGCGCGGGGACTACTGCCGCACTGACGACCAGCACCGCAGCGAGCACTGTGCCTGACCCCAGGCGAGAGAAGTGGAGCATGGAGTGTCCGATCCTGTTGTGATGCGGCGCTTCACCTGAGAGTGAATGCCCCGGAACGACGACAGACGAGTCTGCGCCTCCACGAGGCGTCCCTGAACCATTCATTCCTCAATCTACCGACCTGGCCGTTGCCCGCCGTGCATCCCTCTGAATAAGGGAGATGGCCGGCGAGGACCGGAAAACCCGCCATCGGGTCGCGGAGAAGGCCGACCTCGACCGGCTACGACTTCGGGTGCCTTCTTTCTGAAACGGCAGCGCGAAGCCGAAGGCCCGCTGCGAGTAGCAGGCGGACTGGCAAAAGCAACGGTCCAGCGTACTTCTTGGACAGGAAGCGTTCGGCACTGGCGTGGTGTGCTCGAATCATTCGGGCGTTGTCGTCCTGGGTCGAGTGCGCCCCGGAGTGGACTACCGTCGCGGACGGTTCGTATACATTCCGCAGACCGAGTTTTCCGATTCGGAATCCGAGGTCGACGTCTTCGAAGTACATGAAGTAGCCCTCGTCGAACCCGCCCAGCTCGTCCAGCACCGAACGACGCACCATCAGAAAGGCGCCGGACAGCCATCCGGCATCGCGACGATAGACGCTCGACGCACCTTGCTGCCGATAGCTGCGACTCCAGGGATTATTGGGCCACACCAACGCGAACAGGCCGTGACCGATGCCCGTTCGCAACGACGGAATGACCCGCGCGGAGGGGTAGACCTCACCGGTCGGGGT
This sequence comes from Cryobacterium sp. GrIS_2_6, assembly GCF_035984545.1. NCBI lineage: Bacteria > Bacillati > Actinomycetota > Actinomycetes > Micrococcales > Microbacteriaceae > Cryobacterium > Cryobacterium sp. GrIS_2_6. The sequence continues at coordinate 2,610,264 of NZ_JAXCHP010000001.1, read as the reverse complement.
GAGGATACCCGGTCCGATCGCGGCGATCGTCGCGTCCCCACCAACGGACTTAAGTAACATATCGATTGCTCCTGCACCGGCGACGATGTCCGGATTGCTCACAACAACCCAGTCGATTTCCGGGGGCAGCGTCTTGAGGGCTTCGTTGATCGCGTGACCGTAACCGAGGTTGTCGGCAAGAGGGAGATATTCTGCGTTGGCAGCGTGAGCGAGACCCGAGACCGTGGTGTCACCATCGAGTACCTTGTTGTCTGCGACGACGATGTACAGCGGACCGGTGAGTGCCGAACCCAGTGAACCGAGGAAATCGCCCAGCACTCTTCCTGACCCGTAGCTCACGGTCAAGACTGCAACGTGGGCGGTCGTTGACTGTGATTTGGCTGCGACGGCCATACGGTTGCTCCTCATCGTTCTAGGCTAGATTGGTTTGCGGCCATCCGACCGGCCACTCAGTGAGGCTACATGCGATACATGAAGGAAGTTCTCGATTCCAGGGAGCTCTTGGCCAATCTCACGTTGCGTGAGATTCGCGGACAGTACAAACGCACAATATTCGGGCAGCTGTGGTCGCTGGTCAACCCGCTGGCGACGATGCTGGTGTACACAATCGTGTTCGCATTCATCCTCCGGGTCACTCCACCTCCAGGCAATCCCAGTGGGCTCAACATCTTTGCGGTCTGGCTGCTCTGTGGCTTGCTGCCTTGGGCTTTCTTTGCGAACGTCGTACAAACCGGTATGGGCTCGATTATCGCCAACGCGGGTCTGGTGCAGAAGGTCTATTTCTCTCGCATTGTGCTCCCGCTCTCGACTGTCGGTTCCATCGGGTACAACTGGCTTTTCGAGATGGGCGTCCTTGTCCTCGTCCTGGCCATCTGCGGGTCCTTCGTCTGGCCGTGGATCCCGCTGGTGCTCTTCGTCATGGTCCTGCTCGCCATTTTCGCTTCAGGGCTGGCTTTGATGCTCTCGGTGGCAAATGTCCGTTTCCGGGATACGCAATACCTCGTCTCGATCGTTATGCAAATCTGGATGTATCTCACACCGATCATTTATCCCATCAGCCTTGTTGAAGACCAGTCGAGGGCGCACGGGGGGCTCTTCGGGACGTCCATCACCCTGATGGATATCTACCGACTCAATCCGCTCGAACGGTTTGTTGCCGTTTTTCGGCAGCTGCTCTACGACAACACGTGGCCCAACCCACAGGACCTCCTATTCTGTGCTGTATGGGCGTTCGCGGCAATCGTCGCGGGCGTGTGGGTGTTTCGCAAGAGCGAGAAGGGCCTGGCGGAGGCATTATGAGTGACATTGCAGTGAGTGTTGACCATGTCAGCAAGAGATTCCGTCTGTATCACGAACGCAACCAGTCCCTTAAATCCGCGATCATGCGAGGGCGCCGGTCGGTTCACGAGGATTTCTGGGCGCTCAAGGACGTGAGCTTTGAGGTCCCGACCGGTTCGACGTTCGGTCTGATCGGCAGCAACGGTTCCGGCAAGTCGACCTTGCTCAAATGCCTCGCAAAGATCTACTACCCGCAGAAGGGGTCCATCACATACAACGGAAAGATCGCGGCCCTGCTGGAAGTGGGCTCCGGTTTCCATCCGGAGCTGTCCGGCCGTGAGAACGTGTTCCTCAACGGATCGATCCTTGGGATGTCCAAGCGGGAAATCACCCGCAAGTTCGACGAAATCGTTGACTTTTCCGGGGTGGAACATTTCATCGACCAGCCCGTCAAGAACTACTCCTCCGGAATGTACGTGCGACTCGGCTTCGCGATTGCCATCAACGTCGACCCGGACGTGCTCGTGGTCGATGAGGTGCTTTCCGTCGGCGACGCCGAGTTCCAGGAAAAATGCAGTCAGAAATTCGTCGATTTCAAGCGCGCGGGAAAGACCGTGATCCTGGTCAGCCATGCGATGACCGCGGTCCAGGAGATGTGCGATCACGCCGCCTGGCTGAGGCACGGCGAACTCGTCACCGTGGGGGAGGCAGAACCAACAATCGCGGCGTATCTCGACTCTCTGAACCGGGGCGAGACCAGTGCCGCCTGAGAGATCGGCTGTCGCGCCACGCCCGGTGGGGCTGACGATCGCGGCGGCCCTCGGTGGCCACCGAAACTCTCTCGGACTGCTCAGACTGCTGTTGGCCTCACTGGTCATTTTTGACCACGCGTTTCCCACAGGCGGCTTCGGGCGGGATCCTTTCTGGGAGCTCACTCGCGGCCAGGCCTCGTTGGGAAGCATCGCTGTCGGCGGGTTCTTCGCGATCAGCGGCTACCTCATCGCCAAGAGCGGCATGTCGAGCGACATCCTCCAGTTCATGTGGAGGCGGATTTTGAGGATCTTTCCCGCCTACTGGGGAGTCCTTCTCATCACTGCGTTCATCGTAGCTCCCGTGATCTGGGTCACAGCGGGCGGCTCCCTCGGCGACTTCTTCGCCCGTGCTCCGAATGGTCCGTTCCACTATGTGGCCAGCAACTGGACCATGAACATCGGTACGTACGGGATCTACGATATTTTTGCGGAGACGACGCCCTACGGGCAAAGCGTCAAGGCGTCGGTCTTCAACGGGTCGATCTGGACCCTCATCTACGAGTGGCGTTGTTATCTCGTCGTCGGGGTCTGCGTCGCGTTCGGTGTGTTGGCCAAAGCGAAGGCCGTCGTGCCCGCTCTTACCGTGAGCTTCTTCGTGCTGCAAATCATCAACCTGTCGAATCCGGCGAGTCTCGGGTCCATCGCGCCCTTCCTTGCAGACACACAGCTTGTCGCCCTGACCTTCACCTTCCTGGTCGGCTCCACGCTCGCGGTATATTCCACGTCGGTCCCCTTCGACGATCGGCTGGGCGTACTTGCCGGACTCATCGTGATCGTGACCTTGCGCTATGGCGCGTTCAACACCCTCGGCATCATCGCTGGTGCATATTTCGTACTCTATCTCGCGGCCCGACTCCCTCGCCGGCTCCAGTGGATCGGTGCACGGAATGACTACTCCTATGGTGTGTACATTTACGGCTTCCTTGTCCAGCAGGTTCTGGCCTACTTAGGCGTTTACCGCTGGGGCTACGGTTGGTTCGCACTCACCGCCCTCGTTATATCGCTTGGCTGTGCCTGGCTGAGTTGGCACGGTGTTGAGAAGTGGGCGATGTCGCTCAAGAACTGGGGTCCGGGGAAGGGACTCGTATTCTGGTCTGCGACGGTTCAGGGCAGGTGGCTGGGACGGAAACGCATCGTATCCACGGTGAGTGCAGACAAGACCGACCGCATCCTCGATTCAGAGACAAAGGGAAACGCAGAGTGATGGACAAGTTCTGGTTGACACCAGGTACCGAAGAGAGCGGCGGACGGGACACGGGGTGGCGACGTGGCTGAACCTCGGTCTGTTTCGGTGCAGTCCGTACTGTTCGGGAACGACGCGAACGAAATCCTTCGAGCCGCCCAGGCGATGGCCAACTCCGTGAAGTGGGCACGGTCAGACGGCCTTGTCGGGGCGTGGACACTTCTCTTGGGCGACTGCAGCGCCGACGCCGTTCTGGGCGCGGAAATCCTCGAAGAGATCCGCGCCGTCGTTGAGGCGGAAGCCGGAGAGCTCATCTATCGGGTCTTCGGAACGAACCTCGGGTCTGCAGCAGGCCACAACGCTCTCGCCGCGCTGTCGGATGCGGAGCTGATCCTCATCCTCAACCCCGATGCCATCGTTGCGCCGGACACGGTTCGAGCACTCACCCGTGCTGTCACGGGTCCGGTAGGAATCGCTGAGGCTCGTCAGATCCCCATTGAGCATCCCAAAGACTTCGAGGTGAACACCGGCAATACGAGCTGGGCTTCGACGGCGTGTGCGCTGACCCCGCGGGCAGCGTTCGACACGATTGGCGGATTCGACTCGGAAACGTTCTTTCTTTATTGCGATGACGTTGATTACTCCTGGCGGCTCCGCCTGGCCGGCTATCGGGTCGTGTACGAGCCCTCCGCGCGGGTCTTTCACGACAAGCGTCTCACCCAGACCGGTGATTGGCCGCCGACCAGCGCCGAGGTGTATTACTCGGCTGAGGCCGCGCTGTTCATCGCGCACAAGTATTCGCATCCCGAGATCGTCGAGAATCTCATCGCCCAATTCCAGAATGAAGGCACCGACGCCGTCCTGAACGCTGTTGCGGCCTTCCACAAGAAGCGCAAAGCTGGAATGCTGCCGGCGCCCCTCGACGCCGGGCACCTGGTGGGACAGTTCATTGGAGACAAGTATGCAGTCCACCGTTTCTGATGTGACCGTGGGTGATGACCGGCATTCTCCCCAGACGGCGACCGTCCAAATCCTCCTTTCCGAACTGATGTCGGGACCGCGGATCGACCCACGCCTACGGAACGCGCTCGAAAGCGCGAAGCAGCTCATCTCGGATGATCGAGAGGGCGGGGTCTTCCTCAGCGTGCTCTTGCGGACTCAGGGAAAACGACCAGAACCCCTCCGTGACGCCCTGCTGTGCCTGGCCGCGCAGAGCGATCAGGACTTTGAAGTCATTGTGATCGATCATGATGCCACCCCGGCAGATGCCGCCGAGGTCCGCGCGATTGTCGCTCAACAGCCGGCAGGCTTTCTCGATCGGATTTCCCTCATTGAAGTTCACGGTGGAAACCGTGGAAAGCCACTGAATGCGGGTATCCGCGCTGCACAGGGCCGGTTCGTTGCGGTCTACGACGATGACGATCTCCTGTTCGGAAACTGGGTGGAAGAGTTCAAAGTCGCCTCCCGAACGAGCGAGGGACGGCTTCTGCGCTCCTTGGTCGCCACCCAGACGGTCAAACCGGAGCTCTGGCCACAGGACCAGATCGGCTTCCGCACCCTGTCCTGGCCCAAGGCGGAGTACCCGCGCGAATTCGATCAGCTGGCCCACCTGCAAATGAACTACTCGCCGTTCATGTCGTGGGCGTTTCCTGCGGCGCTCTTCACAATCCTCGGATTCGAGTTCGACGAAGAACTGACCGTGTGTGAAGACTGGGACATGATCCTGCGTGGTTCCCTGCTCCTGGGCGTCACCGAAGTCGACTCATTGACGGCCATCTATCGTCGCTGGGAGGGTGGCAACTCGTCATACACTGACCATTCCAAGAAGTCCTGGGCCTGGTCAGAGGCGAAAGTGCTCCATCGCCTCGAGAGCTCGCTGCTGATCATGCCCGGGGACATCGTCCCCTACCTGCGCAAATCCTTCGCCCTTCTCGGCGTTCACGAGCAGCTTGCCGGATTGCTGCACAGCCGGGCGTGGCGGTACGGGCGTCCCATCCGCGGGGCACTCCGAGTGGCCGGCTTCGTGAAACGGCGGGTGAACGGACTCCGCGGTGCGATCGAACCGAGCCGCGCCCACGAGCCCGCAGATTTTGCTCCTCTGATCCACCCGGTGTCGGATGAATCCCTCCAAGCCGTCGTCGATGTGCTCGATGACGTGAACGGTGCGAACGACGCCACTGGGAGGACCGCCGGCTGATTGTTCCCCTGCGATTCCTTTTCGTCCACGCATGCACGTAACGTGTACCTATCTAGCTGGAAGATCAGGGTGAGCCAATGTTCGAGATCGTAGCCTTTTCCGTCGCAGAACTGATATTGCCGGCACAGCCGTTTCCCGGTGTAGACCTGTGACAGTGCTCGTGAGCGAGGTTCGACCGAGCAGGCGGCCGCTGCGCCGATTCGGGGCAATGATCGCGTTGGCGTCCCTCGTGGCAGCCGTGCTCACCGTACCGACGTTTGTCACCCCGGTCGACAGCGCTGCCGCGGTCACCGGCTCGCAGTTCCAACCAGGCAATATCATCAGCGATCAGGTTTTCTTTAACACGCAGTCAATGAGTGAGGCTGATATTCAGGCGTTCCTCGTTGGCAAGGAGAGCGCGTGCAATGCGGGCTATACCTGCCTCAAGGACTATCGGATGGACACGGTGTCGCGTGCAGCCGTCGCCCCGGACCACTGCGCCGCGTACGACGGCGTGCCCAACGAACTGGCGAGCAGCATCATCTACAAAGCGGCACAGGCGTGCGGTATCAATCCGCAAGTCCTCTTGGTCCTTCTCCAGAAAGAGACGTCGCTCGTGTCGAGTTCCAGCCCGACGGCGAGCACCTACCGGAAGGCGGCGGGCTATGGCTGTCCAGACACGAGTAACTGCGACGCGGCCTTCTACGGATTCTACAATCAGGTCTACAAGGCAGCGTGGCAGTTTCGGCAGTACACGAACTTCCCCGCGCGAACATACGCCATAGGTCCCACCAGGATCCAGTGGAGTCCTGACGCCAGTTGTGGGGCATCGACAGTCACGATCGAGAACCAGGCAACGGCAAACCTGTACAACTACACGCCTTATCAGCCCAATGGTGCCTCTTTGGCCAGCCTGTACACCACGGGTGATAACTGCTCCTCGTATGGGAACCGCAACTTCTGGGTCTTCTTCAACAATTGGTTCGGTCCGAGCACAACGGCCCTCGGCTCGCCCGTCGGCCAGGTCAAGGAGATCTGGGCGACCAACAACATGATCAATATGTGGGGCTGGGCTGTCGATGGCAGCGCTTCCAGCAACGCGCTGGCAATCCACGTGAAGGTCAACGACCAATGGGTTGCCTGGACCGCTGATGCGCCCAATTCAACCGCCGAAACGATGTATCCGGGTGCCGGACAGAACCACGGCTTCGGGGGAAGCATCGCCGTTCCCCAGGCCGGTCCCTACAGTGTGTGCGTTTTCGCTGTGAACCAAGGGGCAGGCGAGAACACCCAGCTCGGTTGCTATAACATCACGGTTCCCGACGGCTCGCCTGCCGGCGAACTGAAGGATGTTTTTTCCAGCCCCGGGTCCGTAAGCCTCTGGGGTTGGGGACTGGACCCGGACACGACGAATCCGATTCAGATACACGTCACGGTGAATGGGATCTGGACCGTTCTGCAGGCGAACAGTCCGAGCACAGCCAGCCTGGGAACGTATCCGGCCAGCGGCTCCAACCATGGGTTCGGGGGGGTCATACCTGCAGCAGGTGGACCTGCAACGGTCTGTGTCTACGCTGTGAATATCGGGGCTGGATCGAATACTACCCTCGGGTGTCGAACGGTCGTCGTGCCGTCAGGTTCGCCGATCGGTGTCATGAGCGACATGTGGACCACTCCTACTGGAATCAGCATGTGGGGTTGGGCACTTGATCCCGACACCGTCGCTGCCATCCCGGTTCACGTCACGGTCGACGGCGTCTGGACCGTATTCACTGCCGACGCAGCGAACGCGGGCGTTGGGCAGGCCTATCCCGCATATGGTCCGAACCACGGATTCGGCGGGACGATCAAGGCGACCCCTGGAAAACACACGGTCTGCGCCTGGGGCGTCAATCAGGGCCTTGGCGCAAACCTGGCCCTCGGTTGCCGCACTGTCATGGTCTTGTCGGGTTCGCCCGTTGGCGCGCTGAACCAGGTGTGGGGAACCGCGGGCGGTGTGAGCATGTGGGGTTGGGCGCTCGACCCTGACCAGACAGGACCAATCCCGGTCCAGGTGCGCATCGACGGACAATGGACCGTGCTAAGCGCAAACTCCGCGAACGCCGCGGTCGGCGCCGCCTATCCCGGCTACGGACCCAATCATGGTTTCGGCGCCACGATTGCCGCAGCGCCGGGAGCTCACGAAGTGTGTGCATGGGGCATCAACGTGGCGTCTGGCGCGAACCTTAATTTCGGGTGCCAGACCATCATCGTGCCCGCGGCGCCGAGTGGTCCGCCCGTGGGCCTCGTCCAGGACCTGTGGGCGACCGCGGGAACCGTTGAGTCGTGGGGATGGGCGATCGATCCTGATTCGACCGGCCCTGTCACTGTCATCGTCACGGTCAATGGAACGAAGACGACAGTGGTGGCCGACGCCCCGAGTGCAGCTGCCGCTGCGCAGATGCCGGGATACGGCGCCAATCATGGCTATGGGATTCGCATCCCTGCCCAAACCGGCTCAAACGACGTGTGCGTGACGGCGCAGAATATCGGCGCGGGTGCGGACACCCCGCTGCTGTGTCGAACCATCGCGGTGCCGTGAACGGGAGGCGCGGCGACTGCCGCTGAAAGCGTGGTACCGGACAGAGTCCGGCGTTGCGCCAGCCGGGGCTTGGTAGGGTTTATGCGCACACCCACAAGTCAGGAAGCCATTCATGCCGAAGAAGCAAGCGGGCGTAGTGTCCGTCATCCTCGTTAATTTCCGGGGAACCGATGACACCATAGAGGCCATCGCCCAGCTCGGCCGGATCGATTGGCCGGCAGATCTCCTCGAAATCGTCGTGGTCGAGAATGCCTCCGGTGACGACAGCGCCGCGCGAATCCGAGCCGCAGCACCTCACGTCGTTCTGGTCGAATCAAAGGATAACCTCGGGTTCGCCGGGGGCTGCAATCTGGGCGTGAAGGCATCCTCAGGAGATTTTCTGGCGTTCCTGAACAACGATGCCAAGCCTGACTCCGCCTGGGTGAGGTCCGCAATCAGTCGTTTCGACCAGGATCCAGAGATCGGCGCCATCGCAAGTCGAGTGCTCGATTGGGACGGTCTTCTCGTCGACTACATCGGATCGGCCATGACCTGGTTCGGGCAGGGTTATAAGCCCTTGACCGCCCAGGCGGTCCCCACCGAACCAGACCACGCGCGCGACGTGCTTTTCGGGACGGGTTCGGCGATGTTCGTTCGTCGAAGTGTCTACGATGCGCTCGGCGGGTTCGATGAGCGATTCTTCATGTTCTTCGAGGATGTCGACTTCGGCTGGAGACTCAACCTCCGCGGATGGCGTTTCGTGTACGAGCCGGCGTCGCTGGCGTTCCACAAACACCACGCGTCCATGACGTCGTTCGGCGCCTTCAAGGAAACCTATCTTCTCGAACGAAACGCACTGTTCACCCAGTACAAGAACCTCGGCGACGAGGCGCTCGCGAAGATCTTTCCAGCGACCCTGGCGCTGACTGTTCGTCGGGCAGTGGCTCGTGGCAAATTAGATTCGACGTCACTCGATCTTCGCAAGGGTGGCGACAACGGACCCGTTCAGGAAGTCGCCAGGGATACCCTCGCCGGTGTCTACGCCATTGACCAATTCGTCGAGAACCTGCCATCCCTCGTGGAGTCTCGGGACCTGATCCAGTCGACTCGTGTCGTTCCCGACAAGACCATCTGGCGATTCTTCGGTGAGACCGACGCCCCGTCCTACCATTCAGAGCATTATCTGAAGGGCTATGAAAAGATCGTCAACGCGTTCGGGGTCACGGACACTCCGGTCGTGACGCGTGTCCTCGTGATCACGGGCGATCCCATCGGCGCCAAGATGGCCGGTCCCGCAATTCGAGCCTGGAACATGGCCGCCGCCCTGGCCAGGGGCAATGAGGTCACTCTGGTCACCCTTGCCGGGGCCGAACCCGTGGATGCTCCGTTCGAGATCGTGCATATTCGCCCGGGTGATGACCGAACGATGGGTCGCCTGGAGCAGCGGGCGGACGTGATTGTCTTCCAGGGGCTCGCGATGGCACTCTTCGATTCGCTGAGGAAGACCAACAAAATCGTCGTGGCCGATATCTACGACCCGATGCACCTTGAACAACTGGAGCAGGGCCGCGAGCAGGGCGCGGTTCAGTGGAACAAGCAGGTTTCCGATGCGACTGATGTTCTGAATGAACAACTCCTCCGCGGCGACTTCTTCATGTGCGCCTCTGAGCGCCAGCGGCATTTCTATCTCGGCCAGCTCGCGGCCCTTGGCCGGCTGAACCCCGCGAACTATGCCTCCGATCCGGATCTGACCGGTCTGATCGAAGTCGTGCCGTTCGGCCTCGACGGGGTCTTTCCTCCTGCGACCCGGCCGGTCCTCAAGGGCGTCCTGCCGGGGATCGAAGCGACAGACAAGCTTCTGCTCTGGAGCGGAGGCCTCTACAACTGGTTCGACCCGGAAACACTGATTCGTGCCGTTGCCCGGCTGTCGGAGACTCACGACAATGTCCGGCTCTATTTCCAGGGGACGAAGCATCCGCACCCGGGCGTGCCCGAGATGGGCATCGTCGCTGAATCACGGTCGCTCGCCTCTGAACTCGGCGTGCTCGACAGCAGCGTCTTCTTCAATTCCTCGTGGGTGGACTACGCGGAACGGCACAACTACCTCGGCGAGGCCGATGCGGGTGTCAGCACCCACTTCGCCCACGTCGAGACGACCTTCTCGTTCCGCACCCGGATCCTGGACTACCTGTGGGCCGGACTCCCCATGGTCGTCACAGAGGGTGATCACTTCGCGGCCCTCGTCCAGAGTGAAGGCCTCGGTATTGTCGTACCGCCCAATGACATCGGTGCACTCGCGGCCGCCCTGGAGAGAGTCTTGTTCGACGATGAGTTCGCCCAGGAAGCACGGGCGAACATTCAGCGGGTGCGCGCTGACTACGAATGGAAGACGGTTCTTGCCCCACTCGTGGATTTCGTCGCCGATCCCCGTCATTCGCCCGATCTCCTGGCCAGCGGCGTTGTGACTCCCGGGGAGGCCAGGAAGTCGCATCGACGTCCCGAAGTGCGCCGCAAGAAGCACGGCCTTCGCCATGACGCCGGCCTCTTTGTGCACTACTGGCGCGCCGGAGGCGTCAGAGCAGTGGCCAAGAAGGTCCGGAGCCGGATCAGCTACATGCGCTAGGAGGCCGACCCGTCTGTCATCGGCCGGTGGTGCGCGCGGGCGGTGGGCTATACCTCGACGGGGCCGACGTACGGGATTGAGTCAGCACCAGCAGACCGGCTGCAACACCCGCGAACGCCGCGGTCCCGACGATCCAGACGGCCATCGGGGCCGGGCCGACCCCCCACCACCATTCGAGGCCGGCGTTGAGATTCCAACCGATGGCATCTGTCCCTGTGACATAACGCCGCAGGTTGACGTGCAATGCCACGGAATTGGCGACACCAAGACCGACGACGATAAGAACTGCTTGAACCCGTCCGAGCGCGAACGCGCGCCCGGCGGGCTGGAGAAGGGTGATCCCCGCCAGCAGGATCATGAGCGGCAGGATGTACCGGGGCTGGACCTGTTCACCCACGAACGCCCGGGAACGCACGAGCACATAGGTCGGAATGGCCCACATCATGCCGAATACGGCCGAGGTCGCCAGACCCTTTCGCCACGACGTCGACTGCAGGCCGGTGAACACTGTCGCGCTGAAGACGGACACAGCCAGGACCCAGACAACACCTGGCAGAGTGGTGTCCAGCCAGCCGAGTCCCCAGAAGCCCAGGGCACCTGCCCAGAGTTGGGGAACATCGAGGACGTTCACGAACAGAAGCTGCTGCCAATCGCTTCCGCTTGCGTTCGAGGCAAGCCCGGATTCGGCAAACGAAGACTGGCCCGACGAGAAGTAGAAGAACGCAGCCGTCAGCGCCAGGGCGACAGGCAGGGACAATGACACCAGAAAACGCCGGGTTCGCCGGGCGGCGATCAGGACGACAATCCCGATGGCAAGGACTGCGTAGAGGGCGGCATCGGCTCGCGCCGCAGATCCGATGACCGTGGCTGCTGCGGCTAGCAGGCCGAGTCCCAGACGGCGCCGACCGTGCGTCTCAAAGTATCCCAGAAGGGAGATCCAGAGGGTGCCGGCCGAAAGAATCGCCCAACTGCCGGGATTGGTCGACGGGATCAGGAACATACCCAGTGGAACGACCGAGACGACCAGGGCGATGGGTAACAGCGGTCGTCTGGCGGGTGGCAACAGCCAGAACAACGCCGTCGTGAACGCGACGAACAGGAGGGCGTTGAACGCTCGCATCAGGAGGACTGAGATCGTGATGTTCGGCCCGGCAAACATCCCCATGACGGAATAGAACAGTGGGGGGTATGCGCCGGTCCAGTTGCCGCGACCAGTCGCGATCATCGTCGTGACGCTGGATGCGATGTCTCCGCCCTGGCAGGACGCGGTCTCCGTGGGTTTGAACGCGTAACACGCGGAGGTCGTCACCGATTCAGGCACAACTCGCTCTGCCTCCGACGGCCCCGTCTCACAGAGGCCCGCACGCAGTCCGTCCCCGCACCAGATGCTCGCGAGGTGAAAGTCGTCATCGGGGCTCGCGCCGACAGGCGAGGCTGTCGCCCAGCTCAGGAGAGCCACGAGAGCGAGGAGGGGAACCATCACCGCCGTCAACATCCGCGCCTGCGCAGGAGAAATCACAGTGAGTGTCACGTGGTGAGCTTACCTGCCGCCCGTTCGCGGTCGTCCGGAACACCGGACCGCGGATGCCGCCCCGAGCGGATGCCCCGCGACCGTCCCCGTCGACGCGAACCGCAGGGGGAATAGACTCAGAGCGAAAACGGATATCCGGGGGAGCACCGTGGCGATAGAGATCGAACCGGGTGACTCTGGTGCCGTTCACGTGGCGATCATCGTCAACAGTTATCCCCCACGCCTGGGCGGACTCGAGAGCCACGTCTTCCAGCTGGCCAACGCCGTGCGCGCTGCGGGCGCACGGGTGACGGTGGTGACACTGGACGTCACCCCCTCCGACGTCGACGAGGACGGAATTCGTGTTGTCCGGTTGCGCAGGCATGTCCCGGTCGCATCCGTCATATCGTTTCCGGCGTGGGGAACGGCTCGTCGGCTCAGTATCCTGCTGTCAACGATCGGTGCGACTGTAGTGTCCACCCACACGCGCTTCTTCCCGATGTCCTACGTCGGGCTCCGGGCCGCGCGGCTCGCGGGCATTCCCGTGATCCACACGGAGCACGGAGCCGGGTTCGTCCGAACCCCTTCCCGCGTCATCCAACTTGCCTCACGTCTGGTCGACCTCAGCGTCGGCCGGACCGTCCTGCGGCGTGCGGCTGCAGTGCTCGCCGTGTCGGCACCGGTTGCCGAGTTCGTTTCCGCGCTCGCTCGCCGGGAGTCTGTAATCTTCCCCAACGCCCTCCGGATGGAGGACTGGCCCGCGTTTGCCGATGATGCCCCGCCGACTGGAATAGCGTTCATCGGCCGGCTGGTGGGGGGAAAGGGATGGGAGGAATTCGTCGACGTTGCAGCGACGCTTCTGACGGAACCCGAGTTCGACGGGCTTCAGGTCCATATGCTCGGTGACGGGCCGGACCGTGAGAATCTCCGGACGCGGATTCGGTCTCGCGGGATTGACGGTCGTGTCCATCTCTACGGCCACGCGGATACCGCGGTCATCAGGTCAGTCCTGCACGGTTCGGTGCTCGTCAACCCCAGCCGGCTGGCGGAGGGATTCCAGATCACGCTGCTCGAGGCCGCAGCATCCGGTGCCCAGATCGTTTCGTTTCCGGTTCCGTCGGTTGCGCCTATTCGTGCGGATGGAGGTCCCGTGCGTGAAGTCCGCGAGCTCTCACTGCAACCACTCATTGACGGCGTTCGGGATGCCTTGCGACGCCCATTGCCCGCCATGCCCAGGCCCGTTCTGGAGGCCCACTGGGCATGGGCGAGCCGGGCTCGGGAATATCTCGCGATCGTCTCGCGCCTGCATGGCGGGGACACAACGCAGACTCCGGGCGCCCCCACGCGCCCGGAAGACGTGACGGGCCGAGAATAAGATGGAGCACGTGCAAACGGCTTTGGAGAAAACCCTCATCGTGATGCCTGCATTCAACGAGGAAGAATCGGTGGGCGCCGTCGTCCGTGAAGTACTCGACCAGCTGCCCGGTGCCGGGTGCCTCGTGGTTGACGATGGCTCGTCAGACAACACGGCCGTTGCGGCGCGTGCGGCGGGAGCGCTGGTGGCCGTTCTGCCGATCAACCTGGGCGTGGGTGGGGCGATGCGACTGGGATTTCGCTACGCCCTCGAACATGGCTACTCGAACGTCGTCCAAATCGATTCCGATGGCCAGCACGATCCGGGCACCGTACCGGCGATGCTCGCCGGTCTCGCAGACGCGGATCTGGTCATCGGCGCCCGATTCGCCGGGGCAGGAGAGTATGTGGCGTCCGGTCCCAGACGGTGGGCGATGATCGTTCTCTCGTCACTCTTGAGCAGAATATCCGGGACCAGGCTCACCGACACCACGTCCGGCCTGAGAGCCAGTGGCCCCCGAGCGGTCATGCTCTTTTCGAAGCACTATCCGGCCGAGTACCTCGGCGACACGGTCGAGTCTCTCGTCATTGCCGTTCGTGGAGGGTGTCGTGTCATGCAGGTTCCCGCATCCATGCGCGTGCGATCCGGCGGAACGCCCTCGCATGGCGCCGGCAAGTCGGCGGTCTATCTCGGCAGGGCGATGATCGCACTGTTGTTCGCCCTCCTGAGACCCCCACTGGGCCGACGCGCCGAGGGCGGCACAGCATGACCCTGACGAGCTATGTGCTCGGGATAGCCGCCGCGCTCCTGACACTGGTCATCGTCGTCGAACTGCTCCGCCGAGGACGCCTGCGCGAGAGGCATGCCGTCTGGTGGATGGTCGCCGGCATTGCCGCGCTCCTGGCCAGCATCTTCCCGGTCACGCTCGAGTGGACCGCGCAGCTCCTCGGTATTCAGGTTCCGACGAACCTCGTTTTCTTCGTGAGCATCGCGATCCTCTTCCTCGTCTGCCTTCAGCACAGTTCCGAGCTGACCCGCATGGAGGGGCGGGCGAGAAGTCTCGCGGAATCCATCGCCCTGCTCGAACTGCGGCTGCGCGACGTCGAAGGAGAGGTGCCCGAACGGCAGCCTCCACCCCGCTGACGACCCAAAGTGGTGCTCCGCCGCGACTACGGGGCTTTCCACGGGGCGTCTAGACTGGTCGAGTTGTCCAAACGGGGCAGGGGGAGGACGGTCACACCATGTCGGCTGGCACTGTACTGATTACGGGAGGAGCGGGCTTCATCGGCTCGCGACTCTCACATTCGCTCATCAACCATTTTGACGAGGTCGTCATCGTGGACAACTTCAGTCCGCAGGTGCACAACGGCCGCCGGCACTCCGAGGACCTCCATCCCGCCGCGGTTGTCATCGAAGGCGATGTGACCGAGGTCGAGACGTGGAACCGCGTCCTCGACCGTACCCACCCTCGCGTCGTCGTGCATCTGGCCGCCGAGACGGGCACAGCCCAGTCCTACGACGAAGCCACGCTCCACAGCATGACCAACGTGGTCGGGACGACCCGCATGCTGGACGCCCTCGGTGCGTCCGGAGCACTGCCCGAGGAGATCGTGCTCGCCAGCAGCCGTGCCGTGTACGGGGAAGGATCCCTCCGCAACGCCGACGGCATCGTCGTGCCCGCGGAACCGCGGACCACAGCAGACCTCACCCAGGGAATCTGGGCTGCGGCGGGCTCCGAACCTGTTGCCATGGACGCGCGCTTCACGCAGACACGCCCGGTCAGTATCTACGGTGCCACCAAGGTCGCGCAGGAGCTCCTGCTCAGGGCATGGTGCACCCCGCGCGATGTTGCTCTCGGAATCGTCCGGCTTCAGAACGTCTACGGTGCGGGCCAGTCGCCGACGAATTCGTACACGGGAATTCTCCCGCTGTTCTGCGGCGTCGCCAGAAGCGGTGAGAGCATTCCGGTCTACGAGGACGGCGAGATCCTGCGTGACTTCGTTCACGTCAGCGACGTCGTTGAAAGCATCCGCCTGGCGATCGTTCACGGACGCAGCGGACTCTGGGACATCGGATCCGGAGTCCCGGCGACGATCGGCCAGGTCGCCACGATGATCGCGGACAGGTATTCCGCGCCGGCCCCCACGGTCACCGGCCAGTACCGTCCGGGCGATGTCCGCGCCGCGTTTGCGGACAATTCCGCTGCGACTGCGGACCTCGGCTGGTCGCCGCGAGTCTCCCTCGATGAAGGGCTGACCGAACTCATCTCCTGGCTGGAAGACATCCGTGCCTGAGTACGCTGAACAGTCCGTCACCGTTCAGTGCGTCCTCTACAACAACGACGTCGGCGCCATCGAACGGGCACTCGAAAGTCTCAACCGCTGCGCTGAACTGGCCGTCCCCGAGGGAGCCGTCTGGCCTATGCAGGTGGCCTACGGGGATGCGTCCCGGCGTCCCCTGCTCGACACCGACGTCCTTGAGGCCTGGGCCGAGAGGTTTCCCTCCCTCCGAATCCGCTACGAATGGTTCGGCAGGAATACCGGTTCCGCTCTCGGGCACAATCTCATTGCCGAGCATCTGGACACGGACCTCGTCCTCATCATGAACCCGGATGTCGTGCTCGCCCCCCGTGCCCTCGGGTTCCTGATCCGTTCCCTGGACGACCCGCTCGTGGGCATGGCCGAGGCGAAACAGCTCCCCATCGAACACCCCAAGGACTACGACCCGGTGACCGGGGAGACGATGTGGGCTACCACGGCCTGCGCGCTGATCCCGCGCGATCTCTTCGTCGAACTCGGCGGCTTCGACAGCGACACCTTCTTCATGTACTGCGATGATGTGGACTTCTCGTGGCGTGTTCGTCTAGCCGGCCGGCTGGTCGTCTTCCAGCCCGCCGCGACGGTGTTCCATGACAAGCGCCTCGGCGACGACGGACAGTGGCAGCCCACCTCGGCCGAGCAGTATTACTCGGCTGAGGCAGGGCTCCTCCTGGCGCACAAGTGGTCTCGCGATGACCTCGTCGAGAAGATAGCCGGCTACTTCCGCTCTTCCAAGGACGAGACACTGCTTCGCGCGGTCGCCGAGTATGAGCGGCGGCGTCTTGCCGGTTTACTCGCCCCCCAGGTGGATTCCGACCATGTCGTCGGAGTGTTCACTCCGACGAACGAATACGCGAAGCACAGGTACCTTCTATGAGCGGCAACCCGTATGACAACGCCTATGCGGTGGACAACGTCTATGGGCACACGATCGCACTCCTCAAGGAGTACCGGATTTCCGACGGGGACGGTGTCCACCTCGACCTCGCGGCCGGATTCGGCGTCATCGGCGAGGTCGTCCAATCGGAACTGGGCAGGCAGTACGTGGGGGTTGACCTCGATTCCGAGGGTCTCCGCTCGGCACGCGCCCGTGGCCTCGAGATGCACGCTCACGACCTGACACTGCCGGACACGTTCTCGTTCATCGAGAAGATCCTGGCCGGTCGCAGGGTGCGTTCCATCTCCATCCTGGACGGGCTCGAGCACATCGGCACCGCGAGCGGCCTTCTCGACGTCATCGCCCAGCTCTGCCGCAGCAACGACGCGCACGTCGTCGTCAGCGTGCCCAACGTCACGCACCAGGACGTGACCCACAAGCTTCTGCTCGGCGAGTGGGACTACACCGTGTCCGGTCTCCTCGACGCGACGCACATCGAATTCTTCAGCGAAAAGTCCCTCGTGGCGAAGTTGGGCGCTGCCGGACTGCACAGGGTCGGGATGCAGAACGTCGAGCTGTCGCAGAGTGACCAGCATTTCCCGTCCACCCATCCTGCGTTGCAGGACGGAACGACTCTCAACTCCTTCCTCCGCTACGTCCGTGAATCCGCCGAGTCCAATGGCCGCGTGAACCAATTCGTGTGGTCCTGCGTTGCGGGTCCCGCGCAGGCGTCTCATCTTGTCGACAGCACCGACGTCCAGGACGACCGCCCGTTCCTGACGATTCTCACGCGAACACAGGGCCGGCGCATTGCAGAGCTGCGGGAAGTGTTCAACTGTCTCGCGGGCCAGACGTCTGACGACTTCGAGGTCCTCGTCCTCGGGCACAAAGTGCTCACCGCTGACCAAATCCAGGTGGAACAAGCCATCGAGGACAATCCGCGGTGGCTCCGAGAACGGATCCGGTACGTCAAGGTCGACCACGGCGGGCGTGCGACCCCGCTGAACGTCGGAATGAAGTCTGCCCGCGGTCGCTATGTTGTCGTGCTGGATGACGACGACAATGTGTTCGCCCACTGGGTCGAGGCCTTCCTGACCAGCGAGAGAAGGAAGCCCGGTGCGCTCCTGCGCGCGGTCGCGACCATGCAATCGGTCGATCGGGTCACGGTGCGTCAGGTTCCGGGGATCCGGGCGATCGGCAGCCCCAAGTTCCCATACGCCCCGAGTTTTTCGTTCACATCGCACCTCGTGAGCAACAGCACGCCGCTTATGTCGATCGCTTTCCCGCGAGGGATTTTCGACGACCTCGGAATGACCTTCGACGAGACCATGACGACCACCGAGGACTGGGACCTGATCCTGCGCAGTGCGGCGATCGTCGGCGTGGAGGACTCCAAGAAGATCACCGCGATCTATCACTGGTGGGAGACCGAAGAGTCCTCGAGAACGGAACATGAATCCCGCGAGTGGCAACTCAACCATCTCGCCATCGACCGGAAGCTCGATGCCTTACCCATACTTCTGCCGATCGGGGAGGCCCGCGCGGTACGGGACCTCGTGACAGGACGGGCGGGGAATGGCGGCCATGAGGACCACAATTCGGCATTCCAGACCAACACGCACCTTCGGATCGGGCTGCTGCGGCGGATCGCGACCATCCTCGAATCGCGATCGTGGCGCATCCAGGCGCCCATGCGTGCCCTGTCGCAGCTCTTCGGCGGCGGACCGGCCCTTCGCATGAGCGACTGCGTCACCTACTCCACGGACGAGCTGGCATCGACGATCCAGAAGCTCGAGGCATCGCGGTCCTGGCGAACGACGTCCTGGATGAGACGGGCGCGTCGCGTCCAATAGGACCGGCGGGGTCTGCGGGGAGAGGGCACGATGACTGGCGAATCCACACCACCCTCACACGTTTCGGTTGCTTTGTGCACGTACAACGGGGCCGCATACGTCGGTGAGCAACTCGCCAGCATCCTGGGCCAGACGCTCCGGCCCGACCAGATCGTTGTTTCGGATGATGGGTCAAACGACGCGACCCTGGATGTGATCGATCGTGTCGTTCGCGAGTGGCGCAGGACGAACGCGGGGCTCGGCATCGAGCTCGTCATCATCCGGAACCCCGAACCACTGGGCGTGGCAGTGAACTTCGAGCAGGCTCTGGGCGCATGCACCGGCGACCTCCTTGCGCTGAGCGACCAGGACGATGTCTGGAAGCCGAACCGACTGGAACGGATGAAGACAGAATTCGGTCGGCGCCCCGAACTACTGCTCGTGCACACCGACGCCCGGCTCGTGGACGGCGACGGGCATCCGCTCGGCACCACCCTCCTGCAGACCCTCGGTGTGACCGACGCGGAACGGACCCTGGAACATCAGGGCCGGGCCTTCGAACTCCTCCTCCGACGCAACATCGTCACGGGGGCCACCACGATGCTGCGGCGGGAGCTCCTCGAACGCGCCCGCCCGTTTCCGGGCGCGTGGGTACACGACGAATGGCTGGCGATCGTGGCTGCGGCGACCGGGAGCATGGATCTCCTCGACGAGCAACTCGTCGACTACCGGCAGCACGGTGGCAATCAGATCGGAGTGACGACCTTGGATGCCGCGGGTCGACTCGGGCGCCTGCAGGCATCCCGCAGTGAACGAAACCAGCGCCTGCTGGAGAGGGCTGAGGTTCTCGCCCAACGCGCACCTGAACTCGCCCCACAACCTGGACCGACCGAGCTCGCACTCATTAACGACAAGCTCGATCATGAGCTGATGCGCAGTTCGTTGCCCGCAGCGTACGCGGCGCGCATCCTCCCCGTTGTCCGTGAGTGGCGTACCGGACGCTACGCCCGGTTCGGGCGTGGCGCCCAGGACGTGCTGCGCGACCTTGTGCAGCCCGTCTAGGCCCTTTCGATGGCCCTCTCACCAATCGTCTACTCTGGGTGAGGGCCGGCGCCGGGGGTGCCCGTGGCCCCGATGCGGACGTATTCCGCGCAAGTGATGGAGGAACTCGCCGTGCCACAGGATCTGACGCCCGTTGTCGGGCGATCGCGACTGCACGCCTGGCGCGACGGCTATCGGCGGTTCACCGAACCGGGCACGGACGGCCTGCCGCGCACGCGGGTCCTCCTCGCCTTCCCCGCGCTGCTCCTGATCCTGGGCATCGTGCTCGTCGCACTCGGAATCAACGGGTCGTCCTCGGGCGTCTTCCACAGCCAGATCGCCTACGGCAGCGACTCGAGCCTGATCGCGGGCACGCCACAGTTCACCAGGTCCGATGAATGGAACGTGCAGACCGTGTGGGCGATCGCCCAGGTTCAGCAGGGGCTTCCGCTCGTGAACGAGACGTTCCCCGGCGGGATGGATGCGACGTTGCCGCAGGACCTGCCCCGGGTCGACTGGACGGTGGCCTTCCGGCCGCACCTCTGGGGATTCATGGTCATGGACGTCGACCACGCGATCGCCTTCAAATGGTGGCTGCCCGGGCTCGCGCTCGCGGCCGCCGCGTATATGTTCCTCGTCACGTTGCTGCCCAGGCGGCCCGGCGTCTCCGCGATGATCGCAGTTGGATTCCTCTACAGCCCGCTCTTCCAGTGGTGGTACCTGTCCACGACGCTGTGGCCGGTCGTGTGGGCACTCACCGCCATGACAGCGTTGATCCACGCGTTCTCGAGCAGCTCCCTGCGGTCCCGATGGGGCTGGGCGGCCCTCGTGGGCTACCTCACGGTGGTCATGGCGACGGGCATCTACGTGCCCTTCATCGTTCCGGCGGTACTTGTCGTGTTGTTCTTCGCGGTCGGCCTCGTGATCGAGCGTCGCCGGGAGAACCCTGGGCTGCGGGCAGTGCTCTCGCGGGTCGGACCGGTGCTCGTGGCCGGCGTCGCGGCATCCGCCGTCACGGTTCTCTGGCTCGCGACCAAACTCACGACCGTCGAGGCGTTCCTCGGCACCACGTACCCGGGCAACCGGGTGACACCGACCGGTGGCGGCAGCCTGCTGAGTTTCGCCTCGGCGATCGCATCCTCGTTCACGCAGACTCTCAATGCGCAGCGCCCAGGCCTGCTCGGAGCGAACGGCTCTGAAGCATCGACCTTCTTCTACATCGGTATCTACCTGCTGCCTGTCGTCGGTTGGATCGTGTTCAGGCAGGCCAGGGCGAAGCGGATGCTGCCCTGGACGCTCATCGGGCTCACCGCGGTGGTCCTGCTGCTGCTCGCCTACCTGTACGTGCCCGGATGGGATGCGATCGCCCGGCTCCTGCTGCTCGACAAGACCAGCCAGAACCGCGTGCGGCTGGGCATGGGGCTTGCGTCCCTCGGCCTGCTCGCCTACGTGCTGCGCTACCTCGACGAACACCGGGTGCGCGCAGGCTTCTGGATCGCCGCGATCTCGGCCGGCCTCTTCGCGCTCTCCCAGGCCGCGATCGGATACGTGGCCATCCGGCATCTCCCCGGAATGCTCGAGGCCGTGCAGCTCTGGTGGCTCTGGGCGCTGCTCTCAGCGGCGGCCATCTACTTCGCCGCGCGCCGTCAGCCGAGGCTCGCGGCGACCGCGTTCCTGATCGTGACGATCGCCGGCTCTGGCCTGACCAACCCGATCTACAGCGGGGTGCTCGATCTGCGTGAGACTGCGGTGTCCCGGGCCGTCGTCGCCCTCGACGTTTCGGCGCCGAAGACCTGGGTCGGTATCGGCGGCGGACTCACGACTGCGGTGCTGCTGGAGTCCGGCGTGCGTGCGGAGAACGGCTTCCAGGGTGCACCCTCCCGCGCAATGTGGGGCGTCATCGACCCGGCGAACCAGTACGCCTTCCAGTGGAACCGACTCGCCGGCGTGAGCTGGGTCGCAGGCCCCGGGGAGCCCGTGGTTTCCAATCCCGCTGAGGACCAGATCCGGGTCACCTTCGACGCCTGCTCCGTGTTCGCGCAGGCGAACGTGGGCTACGTGCTCGCAGACGACCACCGTCTTGACTCGACCTGCTTGAAGCCCATGCAGGCTTTCGAGCTGCCGAAGGCGACCCTGGAGATCTACCAGGTCGTCCCGCGCTAGAAACACGTCGCCCGGCTCTCGCCGGCACCTACCGGCGTTCGGCCCGCTCGGCGAGGCTCAGGCCGAGGGCGTGCCTGGCCAGAATGCGGATTCCGGCCGTCTGACGGGCGGAGACGGCCTCGGGCAGGCGCGTGAGGGCATTGATCCGCGAGGAGATGTGCCAGCGGGCCGTGCGGGCCGCTCGAGGCCAGCCGTGCTCTTCGAACTCGGCGGCAAGTGCCCGGAAGAAGCGCTGCTCTTCGACGAACCTGCTGCCCTCCGCTGCCCGCCACGACGAGACGCTCGAGGCGTGGCGGCGATACTCGAAGACGACCTCGTCGTCGAGCAGCAGGCTGCCGCCCTGGAACGCCACGTCGAGGGCGAGGCCGAGGTCCTGGATGACCGAGAGGTTCGGCCGGAACCCCACCGCGGCAACGGCCGAGCGGCGCCAGGCGATCGCGGGGAAGTTCATCCAGTTGCCCCTCGTCACGCTCACGGCGAGCTTCTCGCCGCCCAGCTCGATGGTGCCGCGCACGTGCGGGCGGTAGAGCGCCTTCATCCGGTCGACGAGCGGCCGGTAGACCCGGCCGTCGCCGTCGATGACCCGGGTGCCCGGGTGGATGAAGTCCGCGGTCGGATGCGCCTGGCCGAGCGCCTTGACCCGGGCGACATAGCCGGGCAGCATCACGTCGTCGCAGCCGAAGATGGTCAGCCACTCGTTCACGGCCAGGTCGATCGAGGCCTGGAAGTTCACGTTGATGCCCGCGTTCACCGGGTTGCGCCGGTAGACGATCCGCGGGTCTGCGAGGCCGACGAGCCACTCGCCGGCCGTGACGTCGGGATAGCAGTCGTCGATGACGACGAGACGCCAGTCGGGATCCGTCTGCGCGAGGACGCTCTCCACGGCGATGCGGAAATGGTCGACGCGGCCGTAGAACGGCATCATGATGTCGAGTGTCACGCGGTTCTCCCTCGCGGCATCCGGTATCGGAACCGCTGCTTCCGTGTTCGCCGAGTAGCATTCACAGGTGAAACCATCTTCGCTCATGTCCCAGGCAGCCATCTCCACCGGTGGTGTCCTCGCCCAGGGACTGGCCCGTTTTGCCTATACGGTGCTGATCGGTCGCGTGATGGGGCCGGAAGATCTGGCTCACGTTTCGGCCTGGATCGCCCTGGCCCTGATCCTCTCGCTGCTCTGGCCGACCGGGGCGGGAAACGCGGCAGCGCACTTCCTCGCGCACGAACGCGCGCTCGGCCATTCTCCTGTGCCCGCCCTCCGACTGATCCAGCGCTCGTTCTGGATCTCCTGCGCCGGAATGCTGCTGATCGGGTTTCCCGTCGCCATGATCGCGCTCGGGGCAGACATCGGCGACACCATCGCGATCGGGGTTCTGATCGTGACGTGGTCCGGCTATGTCCTCGCTCGGGGGATCGAGGTCGGCCTCGGCCGGATCACGTCTGCGGCAGTCTGGGACGTTATCTCCTCGGCGACGACGATCGGGCTCCTGACGATCGTCCTGGTGACACGCCTTCCCGGGGCGCTCCTCTGGCCGATCGCGATCGGCTACGCCGTCTTCGCCCTGCACTCGCTCCGTGGCGCACACCTCGGCCACGACGAGCTCCGGCAGGAGAGTGGGCTGGAGCCGGCGCGCATCCTGAAGTTCATCTCCTGGAATTCCCTCGGATTGCTCGCCTCGAACGGGCTGATCCAGTTCGCGATGGTGTTTGTATTCATCGTCGAGCCACCGCTCACGGCCGGGTTGTTCGCCGCGGCGATGTCGCTCGCCACCCCCGCGTCGATGCTCAGCCAGGCCATCACCCAGGTGCTCATCCCGCGCTTCACCGAGTGGGTGGCGGCCGATCGGGTCGCCTCGCGGCGCCGGTACCTGATCGTGTTCGGAGTGATGTTCCTCGGCCTCGGCGCCGTCTTCGGAGCTGTCGCCCTCGCCAGCCCGATCGTCGTCGACGTCGTCTTCCACGCGACCTACCGGGAAGCCGCACCGATCATGGCCTTCCTCCTGATCGGCGTCTTCGCCTTCTCGATCTCCCTGGTCGCCACGGCATACCTGCTGACGACGGGGCGCACCCGGGTTGCGACGGCAGCCTCGGTCGTCGGCCTGGTCGTCGGCCTGATCGTCATGGTCGCGGGCACGCCGGTCCTGACCGGGTCGTGGGCGGCCGTGGCCGGAGTCATCTCCGGGTATACCGTGACCGCAGTGTGGGTCATCGCGGCATCGTTCGGGCGCGTGCAGGCGGATGCCCCGCGCGGCATCCATGTTCCACTCGTCTAGGGTGAAGGATTAGCTGTACCCGCCGTCCCGAAGGAAATGATGTCCGACACGTCTGTCGCCGAGCTCGAACTGTCCATCGTCATGCCGTGCCTGAATGAGGCCGAGACGCTGGCGATCTGCATCGACAAAGCCCAGGGTTACCTGACGCGGTCGGGAGTCCGCGGAGAAGTCGTCATCGCCGACAACGGCAGCACCGACGGATCCCAGCAGATCGCGATCGAGCACGGCGCCCGCGTCGTCGACGTCGCGGCCAAGGGCTACGGCAACGCCCTGATGGGCGGCATCGAAGCCGCCACCGGCACCTACGTGATCATGGGTGACGCCGACGACAGCTACGACTTCAGCTCCCTCGACCAGTTCGTCGAACGGCTCAGGGCTGGCGACGAACTCGTGATGGGCAACCGGTTCCGCGGCGGCATCGAGCCCGGCGCCATGCCGCCCCTGCACAAGTACCTCGGCAATCCCGTGCTCTCGACCATCGGGCGGATGCTGTTCCGCTCGGAGATCCGCGACTTCCACTGCGGCCTGCGCGGCTTCAACCGGCAGTCGATCCTCGACCTCGGCCTGATCACGACCGGCATGGAATTCGCCAGCGAGATCGTCGTCAAGTCGACCCTCGACGGCCTCCGGGTGAGCGAAGTGCCCACGACGCTCAAGAAGGACGGCCGCAGCCGTCCGCCGCACCTTCGCAGCTGGCACGACGGCTGGCGCCACCTCCGGTTCCTGCTGCTCTTCAACCCGCGCTGGCTGTTCCTGATCCCCGGTTCCGTCGCGTTCGCCCTCGGAATCCTCGGCTCCATCCTGCTCGCCTTCGGTCCGGTGAAGATCGGCACAGTGGGCCTCGACGTGTCCAGCCAGGTCTATCTCGCTGCGCTCGCCGTCGTGGGCTACCAGGCGATGCTCTTTGCGCTTCTGACGAAGCTCTATGCGCAACACGAGGGCTTCCACCTGCCGCGCAGCCGGGCCTTCGAACGGTTCGCCCAGCGGGCGAGCCTCGAAAGCGGCGTGATCGTCGGCCTGATCCTCTTCGTGATCGGCTTCGCCGTTGCCATCCTCCAGCTGAGCGTCTGGGCCGCCTCCGGATTCGGCGCCCAGGACCCCGTCGACACGATGCGGCTCGCGGTTCCGGCCGCCCTGTTCATGATGCTCGGGTTCCAGACCGCGATGTCGGGGATGTTCCTCGGGATCCTGTCCATCGACATCCGTCGCCCGCGCTAGCGACAGCTCTACTCGGCCCCGTCGTCGGTCTCGGGCGGGCGGGGCCTGGGCTGCAGCCCGCTGCGCCAGCTCTTGCCCTGCGCGGCCGTGAGGGCGCAGATCAGGAGCAGCAGCCAGCCGGCCTCCACGAGAACGGTGCTCTCCGCGAGGCTCGTGACGATCAGCACCACGAGGATGAGCGGCGCCCACGCGTAGATGAGGGTGCGCTTGTTGGAGGCGAGCACCCAGGACCGCCAGAAGGCGAGCACGACGAGGACCAGGAAGCTCAGGAAGCCGATCAGGCCGAGCTGGAAGTACACATCGAGGAACGCGTTCAGTCCGGTCTCGTAGTGACGGCGGGTGCTGAAGTCGAGCCAGCCGTACGGGGTCGCGCTGCCCGGCCACAGGCCCGACCAGCCCCAGCCCTCGAGCGGGTGCAGGCCCACGAGGCGCCACATCTCCCGCCACAGGGTCGCGCGCACGCCGAATTCGCTGCGGGCGTTGAGCGCTTCGACGATGGCCCCGCGGGTGAGGAACGCGACGACCCCGGCGACGACGGTCACGCCGAGGAGGGCGAACTGCAGCAGCCGACGGCGCGGCTGGGGGGTGTTGCGCAGCCAGGTCAGGGCGAGACCGGCGAGACCGACGAAGACCGCGACGATGAAGATGACCGGAGACCCGGTGAGCAGGAGGCAGGCGGTCGCCCCGATCAGCGAGACGATTCCCACCCCGCGCCGCACCGACCGGGTCCGCAGCTCGATCACGAAGGTGACGCCCGCGATGAGGGCCGCGAACCCGAGCGCGTTGCGGGAGCCGAAGATGCCCTGGATCGGGCCGAGCTCGTCAAGATGCCCCTGGATGTCGAGGAACCGGATCGGCGCGTCGAGCAGCAGTCCGGCGACGATCTCGAGGGCGAGGGAGGTCGCGAGCAGCGCCCGGAGCACGTCCCCTGTCGCCCGCACGATCTGGATCATGGTGCGCGCGAGCACGATGTAGAGCGCGAGGAAGGCGAAGGCGAGCTGGTAGATGAGCCCGATCGCCGTTGCGAACGGGTACCCGGTCCAGAGCAGGGACAGCGCGCACCAGCCGAGGAACACCAGGATCGAGATCGGCAACAGCCCGTGCCATTCGATCTGTTTCCTGCGGGCGACGAGGGAGAACGCGGCGAGCACGACGAGTCCGCCGAGCACGCCGATCAGGCCGGGCCAGCCGACCAGCCCGCGCAGGAAGACTGAGCCGAACGCCGTCGCGATCGTCGCCTGGGTCAGCGCCGTGGCGAAGTGCGGGCCCCGGAAGAGCCGCATGAGTGCCCTCGGTAGTTCGGGGGAGTGCGCGCGGGAGTTCATGGGCTTCCTAGGCTACCCGCCGGCATCCGCCCCGCCGGGTCTGGCGTGTTTCGCAGTCACACGGATGCCTAGGGCATCGGCCGGTTCAAGGCCTGCTGCCTCTTGGTGGTGACGCTGACGAGCACGAGGAGAACCCAGCCGTATTCGATGAGCAGCCGGCTCTCGGCGACACTCTGGGCGATGAGCGCGGCCATCAGGAGCAGCGGGAGCAGGGCGGAGACGGTGTACGGGGCGGTGTCGGAGACGCTCGTGCGCGGCCGGTCGACCGCGAGGAACCAGGACCGCCAGAGTGCACCGGCGACGATCGCGACGAAGGCGATGAGGCCGATCACCCCGACCTGGAACCAGACGTCGAGCCAGGCGTTGTGCGCCTGCAGGTAGACGACGCCCTTGCGGTTCGCGAGGCCCGCGAAGGGTTCGGCCCACGGCACCCAGTAGCTGACCCAGCCCCAGCCGAATGCCGGCCGCTGCACGGCGAGGCCGGTGACGCTCGCCCAGATGTCGAGGCGGCCGGTGAGGTCCTCGCTCTTACCGAAGAGGCTGAGCAGCCACGGCGACAGGGTTGCCACCGCGACCCCGCCGGCGACGATGAGGCCTGTGGCGGCGACATAGACGGGACGGCGGCGCTGCGGGCCGCGGCGGCGGGTCCAGAGGGCGAAGATCAGCACGATCGCGACGAAGCCGGCGGCGAGGGTCACGGTCGCCGAGCGGGTCAGCACCAGCACGACCGCGGCGGCGGCGAGCCAGGCGATGCCCCAGCCGCGCCGGACTGTGCGGGCGGCGAGCTGTACCGCGAAGACGATGACCGCGAGGAGAGCGACGAAACCGAGCAGGTTGCGGTTGGCGACGATGCCCTCGATCGGGCCGCCGTGGAAGAGCAGGCCGCGGGACCAGTAGAACGCGTCCGGGATCTTCTCGCCGGGGTAGGACACCCAGAGCGGGAGCACCGGCTGCCGCACGAAAGCGCCGACGATCACCTCGAAGAGCAGCGACAGGGCGATCACCCAGCGGAGCGCCGCGGCCAGGGTGCGGAGCAGTTCGGCCCAGCTGAGAACGAGGGCGAGGAAGAGCGCGGCGATCGTCGTGGCCCAGAGCACGCCGACGCCGATGGCCGAGGCGCCCGGGTAGAAGGACCAGGCGATGGACAGCGTCGTGATCACGAGGAAGACGCCGATCGAGCGCGGGAACTTCGACCAGACCCAGTCCGGCTTCAGGCGAACGAGCAACACCACGCTGCCGATGAGAACCACGACCGCGATGGCGCCGAAGCCCCACCAGCCGAGCAGGTTGCGCCAGAATTGACCGGCGAGGGCCGTGAAGAACACGAGCGTCGCAAAGGACCGGACGACGAAACGGCTCTGTACGACGGGCATGAGTTCTAGAGTACTGCCGGGGTTCCCGCCCGGCTGCTGTCGAGCACACAGCCACCCAGACATTTTTATACCCATGGGGGTATAGTTCAGTCATGAAGATTCTTATTGTGGGCGGAGTGGCGGGCGGCATGTCCGCTGCGACGCGGATGCGCCGGCTCGACGAAGCGGCAGAAATCATCGTATTCGAGCGCGGGCACTACGTGTCCTTCGCGAACTGCGGGCTGCCGTACTACGTGGGCGGCCTCATCGAAGACCGGTCGGCGCTGCTGCTGCAGACGCCCGAGTCGCTCGCGAGTCGTTTCCGCCTCGACGTGCGCATCGACCACGAGGTCATCGGCATCGACCGTGCGGCCAGGACGGTCAGCGTGCGGGACGCGGTCACGGGGACCGTCACGACCGAAGGCTATGACCGGCTGGTGCTCGCGGCAGGGGCGACGACCCGCAGCGTGCTCCCTGCCGGGTCAGACCTGCCGGTGCACACCCTGCGCACGGTCGACGATGTCGACCAGATCACCGCGCTCCTCACGCGCGCGACCGGGCCGGGCCCCGCCGCCACGGTCTCCGCCGTCGTGATCGGCGCCGGCTTCATCGGCCTCGAAGCTGTGGAGAACCTCGTCCTGCGCGGCGTGCAGGTGACGGCCGTCGAATTCGCCGGGCAGGTGCTCGGGCCGCTCGACCCCGAGATGGCGGCCCCGGTTGCCGCGGTGCTGAAGGCGCACGGCGTGGACGTGCGGGTGGACACCTCGGTGCGGGGCGCATCCGCCGGGCGCGTGCTGCTCAGCGACGGAACGGATGTCGGGGCGGACCTGATCATCGAGGCGACCGGAGTGCTTCCCGACACCTCGCTCGCCGCTGCGGCCGGACTGCGGATCGGCGAGAGCGGTGCGATCTGGGTGGACGACACCCAGCGGACGAGCGACCCGCTCATCTATGCCGTCGGCGACGGCGCCGAGAAGGTCGATGCGATCAGTGGCGGGCCGACCCGGATCGCGATGGCCGGGCTCGCCAACCGGCACGGTCGCGCCGCCGCGGACAGCATTGCCGACAGTGCCGGCGACAGCGCAGCCGGCGCTTCCGGGGTCGCCGTCGCCGCGGAGCCGGCCTTCGGCGTCGCGATCGTCGGCGTCTTCGGCACGACCGTCGCCATGGTCGGCTGGAGTGAACGGCGCCTGCTGGCTTCCGGCCGGGGGCACCGGGTCGTGCACACCCACCCGAGCGACCACGCCGGTTACTACCCGGGGGCCGAGCAGATGTCGGTCAAGCTCCTGGTCGATGCCGCGACGGACGCGATCCTCGGCGCCCAGATCGTGGGCGGTCACGGGGTCGACAAGCGGATCGACGTGATCGCGACGGCGATGGCCGGCGGGCTGACGGCATCCGCTCTCAGTCGGCTGGAGCTCGCCTATGCGCCGCAGTACGGCTCGGCGAAGGACCCGATCAACCAGCTCGGCTACGTCGCGGACAACCTCGCGGCCGGCACCACCCGCAGCCTGCAGTGGCACGAACTGGCAGCCGCGCTCGCCGCGGGCGAGGTGTTGGTCGATGTGCGCACGGCGGGCGAGTTCGCGGCCGGGAGTATCCCGGGGGCGATCAATGTGCCGCTCGATGAGCTCCGCGACCGGTTCGGCGACCTGCCGGCCGGGCCGCTCGTGGTGCACTGCCAGGTCGGGCAGCGCGGACACACCGCCGCGCGGCTGCTCAGCCAGCTCGGCCGTGAGGTGCGTAACCTCGATGGAGGCTACAAAACCTGGGCGGCGGGGGCCGCGGCGCTCGCCGCGTCGCCCCGCGCCGCGGTCGCTTCTGCTCCTCCTGTTTCCCCCGTAGTTCCTACTCTCTCCACCGAAAGGATCGTCGCATGAAGGAAATCACCGTCACGGAACTCGCCGCGCTCGACCACCCCGCCGTCGTCGACGTGCGCGAACAGTCCGAATACGACACTGTCCACGCCGAGGGAGTGCGGTTGATCCCGCTCGGCGAGCTCGTGCAGCGCGTCGACGAGGTGCCGCGCACGGGCCCTGTCTACGTGGTGTGCCACCTCGGCGGGCGCAGCGCCCAGGCGACCGGCTTCCTCGCGGCGCAGGGCATCGACGCGATCAACGTCGTCGGCGGCATGGACGCGTGGCAGCGCGCCGGGCTGCCCGTTTCCGGAAAGGCCTGAGATGACTACTGAAACTGTCGCCGTAGCGGATGCTGCCGTTCAGCCCACCGCTGTGCAGGGGGCCGCGCACGCCGCGAACCAGAAGAAGATCCTGAACCGGTTGCGCCGGGCCCAGGGCCAGCTCGGCGCGGTGATCGCCGCGGTCGAATCCGGCGGTAGCTGCAAAGACGTCGTGACCCAGCTTGCCGCGGTGTCGAGCGCCCTCGACAAGGCGGGCTTCGTGATCGTGTCGACCGCGATGCGCGACTGCATCGACAACCCGGACACCCCGAACGCGCTCACGGTCGACGAGCTCGAGAAACTCTTCCTCACCCTCGCCTGACCGGTCCCGCTACCCCTGACCAATTCGACGGAGATTCTGTCCGGAACCCTCTGCGTCAAGCTGGTTGTGAGTCAGTTCACGATCAGTAGGAGTCAGAGGAATGTCGATTAGTCCAGGGTTCACTGTGGTGGAGATCCGCGAGTTTGTTCATGAGTATCACCGGCAACCGCATGGTCAGAAAGGTGCCTGGTTAGCGGGACAGCCGGTCTCGCATGCGATGCTGACGCGGTGGAGCGCCGCGGTGTATGGCGGTGATCTGGACCGGGGTCTGGTTCCGCGAGAGGGTAGGGCTATGACTGTTCCCCCTCGTAAGCGCACGGCGCTGGAGAAATCACGGGCCGCTGAGCGCGCGGCGCACGCGGCTGAGGTTGCGAAACTGAGCGCGCGGGTGCGCGAGTTGGAGGACACGAACAACACGCTGGGGAAAGCTATCGGGCTCTTGCACGCGATGAGCGAGGAAGAGCCCGCACCCACCCCGACGACATCCGATCCGTCCGGTTCCTGAAGCTCGAGAACACGCTCGTCGGTGACCTGACGCGTTTAACGGGGTCGCAACGCCGCGCTTTGGTCCTCGCGGGCGTGGCCCGCTCAACGTGGCAGTACCGGCAGAAGCCCCGCGCCCGGGTGCCCGAACCCATCGCGCAGAAAGACCGCGCGTACTTGTCTCGGATCCCCACGACGGATCGGAAGGTGATCGCGGAACAGATCACGACGGGGTGGACGGCGGGGCATTCCGTCGATCACACCTTTGCGAGCGTCTGGGACCAGGGTGTGATGCTCGCCGGGCGCCGGTCCTGGTGGCGGATCGCCGCCGACCTCACCGATCAGAGCACCCGCCCCGTCGTGCCCACCGGGCGTGGGTCTCGAACACCCCGCCAGAAGCCGGTGCTGGTAGCGACCGGGCCTGGGCAGGTGTGGTCCTGGGACATCACCGACCTCCGCTGCCCGTGGCGGGGCACAACGTTCAAGGCGTATTCCATCATCGATATCTACTCGCGCACGATCGTCGGCTGGCGGGTCGAGGAACGCGAGAGCGACCACCTCGCCGTGGAGATGTTCCAGAGCGCGTTCGACCAATACGGCACCCCCAAGTTCGTGCACGCCGATTCCGGGCCCGCGATGCGTTCGGGCGCTCTGGCCGATCTCCTCGCCGAGCACAAGGTGACTAAAACCCACAACCGGCCCTATGTGTCCAACGACAACCCGTTCTCCGAGTCTGAATTTCGCACAATGAAGTACCGGCCCAACTACCCCGGAACGTTCGAGAGTCTTCAGGCCGCCCGCGACCACCTGGCCGAGTACGTGCCTTGGTACAACACGACCCACAAGCATTCCGGCATCGCGTTATTCACGCCCCAGCAAGTCCACGACGGCTCCTGGAAGCAGGCCCACCGCATCCGCGACATGGCACTGCAGACCTACCACCAGAACCACCCGGAACGATTCCACTCGCGGCCGACTACACCCGCACCAGCCGGCACCGTTGGAATCA
This sequence comes from Cryobacterium sp. GrIS_2_6, assembly GCF_035984545.1. Taxonomy (NCBI): domain Bacteria; kingdom Bacillati; phylum Actinomycetota; class Actinomycetes; order Micrococcales; family Microbacteriaceae; genus Cryobacterium; species Cryobacterium sp. GrIS_2_6. The sequence continues at coordinate 2,578,379 of NZ_JAXCHP010000001.1, read as the reverse complement.
ACATCCCCAAGGAAACTGTCAAAAGCTAGCCCACGTGACTCCACACAGCTTGACATCGAGCGGAAAGCGCTTAATGCGCGTTTTCACGTGCCGGAAACTCAAAAACTCCGTCGAATTGGTTGGGGGCGAGCGTTCGGGGTCCGGGCGGGCGGGCGGGGCATCAGCGCCGGGTCAGGTGCGTGACCGTGAAGCCGCCGGGGGCGACCGTGACGGATGCCCGCGCCGGGTTCCCCCGCTCATCCGCGTGGGTGACGGGCCGGCCAGCGGCATCGTAAGCGGCCTGCTCCAGCCGGAACCCGCGCGGCACGAGCACGGGCCGCACGCTGGACTCCCGCGCGGCGCTCACGTACAGCGTCGAATCGCCGGCCGGTCCGGTCACCGTGACCGTGGACACGAGCGGCTGCAGCAGCAGCGCGTCGATCGCCGCCGCCCCGCTCGACGTGCCGGTGACGGCGGTCGCGCCGGCCGGCAGCGTGCGGGACAGTGAGAGCGGCAGCAGCCGGCCGGGGGCATCCGTGATTCCCTGCGCGCCCGCCCCACCGTTCGCCGTGCTGCCGAGCGCTGCCCGGGCGGATGCCCAGCCCGTGTTCCCGGACCGGGCTTCGGTCTGGTTCACGATCGGGTACACGTTGCGGGCCTGGTCGCTCGCGGGGACGGGGATGCTGAGCGTTCCGCCCTTCGTGAGGCTCACGTATGCGCCGCCGGAGAGGTTGGCCTCCCCGGTCCACGCCGATGCGGGGGTGACGACCAAGCCGCCGGTGCCGCCTGCGCTGCCGCCGCCGATCGTGCCGGCCTCGGCTTCGACGACGCTGAGCCCCGCGGTCGCGACGGTCTTCTCGATTCCGAGCGCCTTGGCCCTGAGCTCGGGGTTCGCGTCGAGGGCGAGCATGGTCAGCAGGGTGTGGATCGTGGATTCGGCGCCCGAGTTCGGGTTGACCCGGCCGTCGCGCTCGATGCCGTCTATCGCGGTGCCTGTCGCCGGGTTGTATGCCGGGAGGCCGCTGCGGTTGGCGCCGAAGAACCAGCCGGCGTAGATCGCGGCGACGTCGAGCAGGCCGGGCGCGTTCGCGGCCTTCGCGGTCGCGACGAGGCCTTCGACCCGGGAGTCGACGCCGTAGGCGATCTGCGCCTCGCCGGGGGTCGGGCTCCACGCGTTGTCGGCGCCGCCCGCGGCAAGGAGCTGCGGGGTGAACTGGGCCGAGTTGGCGACGGCGGCCTTAAGCAGGTCGGACCGGCCGAGCACGGCCCCGGCCGTGGCGACGGCGGCAGGGGCCAGGCCGCCCCAGGCATGCCAGAGCGACTGTGACTTGCTCCACGGCAGGATCGCGCCGAACGGCCACTGGGTGAGCGAACCGGAGGACATCGCGGCGACGCCCTCGGTCAGCCGGGTGAGCGCGGTGCGCACCCCGGTATCGCCGGGGTCGGCCGCGCTGAAGGCGGCGAGGCCGAGGGCGGCCTCTGCCGAGGCATCCGCCCCGCCGGCGACGAGCCAGGCCGGGACCTTCACGCCGTCTGCGACGTCGAAGGTGCCGTACCGGGCGAGGGACTGCCGGTTGAGCGCGTCGAGGCTGAGGTGCAGCCGGTCCTGGAGGAACGCGGCGAAGGCGGGGTCTGCGCCCGCGGCGGTTCCCGAGAAGGCCGCGTAGCCCTCGCCGAGGGCCCAGAGGGTGCGGGCCACCCAGTACGATTCCGCGGAGTCGCTCGGGTCCGGCAGTTCCTTGGGCGTTGCGCTCGGGGTCAGGGTGCCGTCGGCTTGCTGCCAGAGCACGACGTTGCCGGCGTTCGGGCCAGTCGCGGTCTGCAGGTAGGTCAGGGCGCGCAGGGTCTGCACCGCGTGGTCGCGGCTCGCCGTGTCGCCGGTGAGCTTCCAGTGCCGCAGGTAGACGACGGCGGTGCGGGCGATGTCGTCGGCGTTGTATGCGCCCTGGCTCCAGTGGCCGGTGCCGACGTCGAGGGAGCCGCCGCCGATGCGGGTGTAGCTCCCGTCCGCGTTGCGGTTGGCGTAGGTCCACGGCGCCTGCGCGGTCGGCTGTTCGGCGAGGCGGTAGGTCGTGTGCTCCGCGGTCTGCGTGAGCGGGACCGCGTCGAGCAGGAAGTCCAGGTGCGCGAGGTTGGTGAGTGGCCGGCCGGCGGCGGGGGCCGGCGGCGTTGTGCCGTCGACCGCGGTTGCGGTGCCGCCGGCGACGGATGCGGCCGGCCGGCCGGGCTGCGCGGACGCGGCTCCGGCACCCGCTCCCCACAACAGCAGGGAGACCGCGCTCGCGAGGGCGACGGAACCCAGCGCCGATCGGCGCGGGGTGGAACGGAAACGAACAGCACTGTGCGTCATGCGTGACTCTCCTTCGAGTACTGAACCGGTTCAGCACTCCCCACTAAACCGGTTAAGGTATCGAGTGTCAAGGGGGACCGAAGCGGGGCATCCGTGGGCGCCTTGATAGTTTGGACTCAACCGAGTCGCACGAGACGTACAGGAGCAGTCATGTTTGTGGGCATCAGCAATACACCGCGGGACTACGCGTGGGGCTCGACGACCGCGATCTCGGGGCTGCTCGGCACTACTCCGTCTGGCAAGCCGGAGGCCGAACTCTGGCTCGGGGCGCACCCGGGTTCGCCGTCGGTGATCACGGACCCCTCCCGCACGGGCGGGGCCGGGACCCTCGTCGACTGGATCCTCGCCGACCCCGAGCGGGCGCTCGGCTCCGCGCTCGTTGCCGAGGAGACCGACGCAGGGTCGGTGCCGCCGCGGCTGCCGTTCCTGCTCAAGGTGCTCGCCGCCGCGAGCCCGCTCTCGCTGCAGGCGCATCCCACGAGCGAGCGGGCGCGCACCGGCTTCGCCCTCGAGAACGCCGCGGGCGTCCCCGTCGACGCCTTCGACCGCAACTACCGCGACCAGTTCCACAAACCCGAGATCATCTTCGCGCTGAGCGAGACCTTCGAGGCGCTCTGCGGTTTCCGCGAGCTCGGCGAGGTGCGGCGCACCGTGGGGGAGCTTCGCGCCCTCGACGCCGCGTCGGAGAACCCGCAGCCCGGAGCCCTCGACGCCCTCGAGAGCCGGCTGCTCGGCGACACCGGCCTGCGCGACACCGTGGACTGGCTGCTGCGCGACGGGCGCGGCGGCGACACCGGCGAGGTCTCCTGGCTCGTCGAGCGCGTGGTCAGCCTCGCGAAGGACGCCGTGTACCTCGCAGAGGGCGGGGCCGCGATCCGGTTCCCGCTCGAGCTCGCGACCGTGCGCGACCTCGCCGTGGCGTATCCCGGCGACCCCGGCATCGTGATCTCCCTCCTGACCAACCGGGTCTCCCTGAAGCGCGGAGAGGTCCTTTATCTGCCGGCCGGCAACATCCACGCCTACCTGCTCGGGCTCGGCATCGAACTCATGGCGGCGTCGGACAACGTGCTCCGCGGCGGGCTCACCCCCAAGCACATCGACGTCGACGAACTGCTCGACGTGCTCGACTTCTCCCCGGTTCCGGTGCCCTACCTGGCCCCGATCGTGCACACGCCCGGCGTGTCCGAGTACCGGCCCGACGTGGACGACTTCGCGCTCGTGCACATCGAGGCCTCGGCGGCGGATGCTGCCGCTCCCGTCGTCGGCGCCGGCGCGGCTCCCGCGGCCGGCGTCCCGATGCGCCAGTTCACGCTCACGGGACCGGGAATCGCGCTCTGCACGGCCGGAGGGTTCCTCGTGGCCGGTGCCACGGCATCCGTCACCCTCAAGCGCGGCGAGTCGGTCTACATCACCCCCGACGAGGGCACCCTCACCTTCGCGGGCGCCGGAGACGTCTTCCTCGCCACAACCCCCTAGCCCCCGCTCTGCCCCGGTTCCCCGAGCCAATTCGACGGAGTTTTTGGGTTCTGGACACGTAAGAGCGCGATCTAAGAGCTTTCCGAGCAAAAACTCCGTCGAATTGGTTCGGCGGTCAGCCGGCGCGGCGGGCCCCGAAGGTGCGCCGGTACGCGGTCGGGGTGGTCTGCAGCACCTTGAGGAAGTGGTGCCGCATCACGGCGGCCCCGCCGAACCCGGTGTCGCCGGCGATCTCCTCGAGGCTCCGCGTACTCTCCTCGAGCAACTGCTGCGCCCGCAGCAGGCGCTGCCGGTTGAGCCACGCCGTCGGCGTCGTGCCGAGCTCCGCGCGGAAGCGCCGGGCGAAGGTGCGCGGCGACATCAGCGAGCGCCGGGCGAGCTCCTCGACGGGCAGCTCGCGGTCGAGGTTCTCGAGCATCCACGCGGTCACGCTCGCGAACGAGTCGCTGTCGCAGTCGACGACGGGCGCCTCGATGAACTGGCACTGGCCGCCGTCGCGCTGAGGCGGCACGACCATCCGCCTGGCGATGTTGTTGGCGACGGATGCCCCGAGCACCTTCCGCACGATGTGCAGGCACGCGTCGATGCCGGCCGCAGTACCGGCCCCGGTCACCACGCGGCGGTCCTCGACGAAGAGCACGTCGGGGTCGACCCGGGTCTGGGGGAATCGGCGCGCGAGGGCATCCGTGTACATCCAGTGCGTGGTGCTGCGCCGGCCATCAAGGATGCCCGCCTCGCCGAGCACGAACGCGCCGCTGCAGACACTCAGCACCCAGGCGCCCCGGGCCTCGGCGTCCCGCACGGCCTGCAGTACGGCGGGATGCACCGGTGTGCCCTTGTCGAAGGCGGGAATCGCGAGCAGGTCGGCGTCGGCCGCCGCGGAGAGGTCTTCCGTCACGATGATGTCGAAGCCAAGCTTGGTGCGGATCGGCCCGGGCTCGGCGGCCGTGACGTGGAAGTCGAAGACGGGACCGCCGGTGTCGCTCCTGTCGATGCCGAAGACCTCGCAGATCACGCCGAACTCGAACGGCGCCATGTCGGGCAGGGCGATGCAGACGACCTTGTTGAGCGAGGTAGGGGCGAGCGCGGCGGGCATGCGAACCTCCGGAAACGGCGTTGGCAGGAAAGTGTCGAACACTGGCAAGACTGCCACTCGCGGCAGGATATCGCAATGCCTAGAGTTCCTGCCATGATCACATTCCTGGTCCTGGTTCTCGCCCTCCTCACCCTCTGGAGCGTCGTCGCGACGTTCAGCACGGTGACCCGCGACGGCTACGGCGACCCGCAGATCGCCCGGCGCACCCACGGCCCCGACGACGACTGACCCTGACCCACGCGCGCAACCCATGCCGTGCGCGCCACTTCCGCCGCTCCGCACCTGGCACGCCTGGCGCGAAGCGGCGCAGGTGGCGCGCAGCGCCGGAATCGGCCCGAACGCTAGGCTGGCAGCATCGGCATCGCTAGGTTGCCGAGCGATCCTGCGAGGGTACACATGGCGTGGCTTGTCACCGGCGGAGCCGGCTATATCGGATCCCATATCGTCCGCGCGTTCCTCGCTGAGGGCATCGACGTCGTCGTGGTCGACGACGTCTCGAGCGGCCACGCCGAATTCGTCCCGGAGTCCGTGCCGTTCGTTCACGGCGACCTGCTCGACGGCCCCCTCCTCCTCAACACCTTTGCTGATCACCCGATCACGGGCGTCGTGCACGTCGCCGGTTTCAAGTACGCCGGGGTCTCGGTGCAGCGCCCGCTGCACACCTATGAGCAGAATGTCACGGCCATGGCCACCCTCCTCGCTGCGATGCAGGAAGCCGATGTGAAGCGGATGGTGTTCTCCTCGAGCGCGGCCGTCTACGGCACCCCGACGACCTCGCTCGTCACCGAGGAGACCCGGAAGAGCCCGGAGTCCCCGTACGGCGAGACCAAGCTCATCGGCGAGTGGCTGCTTCGCGACCAGGCCGTCGCGGCCGGGCTCAGCTACACCGCGCTCCGATACTTCAACGTCGTCGGCTCCGGCGCCCGCGAACTCCGCGACACGAGCCCGCACAACCTGTTCCCGATCATCTTCGACGCACTCCTCGCCGGCCGCACCCCGCGGATCAACGGCAACGACTACGCGACCCCCGACGGCACCTGCGTGCGCGACTACATCCACGTCGCCGACCTCGCCGTCTCGCACGTCGCGGCCGCCCGACTCCTCGACGCCGGCACGGCGATCGAACCCGTCTACAACCTCGGCAGCGGCGACGGCGTCTCCGTCGGCGAGATCATGACGACGGTCGCCCGCGTGACCGGCATCGACTTCACGCCCGACATCGGTCCCCGCCGGGCCGGCGACCCCGACCGCATCGTCACGAGCGGCGCGCTCGCGGCACGCGACCTCGACTGGAAGATGCGGCACAGCCTCGAAGAAATGGTGCGCAGCGCCTGGGAATCGCGGCAGGCGGCATCCGTTTCATAGGGGTCGGGACGCATATTCGTCAAGCCCCCGGCGAGGTCACATTTTCTGTCTTTGGGCGAGTCGAAACTCTCCAGCCGACATTGAGGGTTTATTATCGCGACTTGACGTGGGGGAATTACACGGCTGTAATTAGTGCGGACGAGTTATTTGGGCACGTATTGCAAGGGGTGGGCGACGATATGACGCAAGCCGAGTATCGTTCCGGAGTACCCGAGGACTGGTTCGTCGATCCTGTTCGCTTGGGCATTCCCGGAATTCGCAAGGACAGCACCGGACACACGCTTCCCGACGAAGGCGACGCCCTCGCCTGGCAGGCGGATTCGCTGTGCGCCCAGACCGACCCCGAGGCGTTCTTCCCCGAAAAGGGCGGCTCCACCCGGGACGCGAAGAAGATCTGCACCTCGTGTGAGGTGCGCACCCAGTGCCTGCAGTATGCGCTCGCCAACGACGAACGCTTCGGCATCTGGGGCGGTCTCTCCGAACGCGAGCGGCGCAAACTGCGCAAGCGCGCCAGCTGACGCCGTTCCCACACACATCGGCCGCGTGAATCGGGCCGTGCATATCGGGCACGCCCGTCCAGGGGCCACCGCACAACGACGATGCAACCTAGGCTTGGCTTGATATGCATGCACGAGTCACAGCCATCCTTGTCGCCCGCAACGGCGCGAAACACCTTGAGCGCACTCTCGAGGCTCTGAGTCGGCAAACCCGTCAGCCGGATGTCGTCATCACCGTCGACTGCGGATCCAGCGACGCGACGGCCCAGCTCCTCGCCGCGCACGGTCCGACGCACTTCATCTCCGCCGACTCCGACCTGACCTTCGGGCAGGCGATCGCGGCCGCCGTGCGCGTGATGGCGCCGCCGGAATCCGACAGCGAGATGCTCTGGCTGCTCGCCCAGGACAGTGCCCCCGAACCCGGCGCGCTCGAAGCGCTGCTCGGCGAACTCGAGATCGCACCCTCCGTCGCCGTCGCGGGACCCAAGATCATGGACTGGCGTGCCCACGACTACATTCACGACGTCGGCCTGTCGATGACGCCGGGCGGGGCGACCGTGACCCTCGTCGAGAGCGAACTCGACCAGGGCCAGCACGACGGCATGAGCGACGTGCTCGCCGTCGACGCCGGCGGAATGCTCGTGCGCCACAGCGTCTGGAACCAGCTCGGCGGTTTCGACCCCGGCCTGCCGTCCGCAGACGACGCCCTCGACTTCTGCGTGCGTGTGCGCCTGTCCGGCCGCCGGGTGTCCGTCGTCGCCGCGGCGCGCGTCGCCTCGGCGGGCGACGGTGTCGCCGGGCTCAGCGGGTCCTCGCGTGGTCGGGCCCGCCGCAAGCGACTCCGGGTGGCCAGGACCGCACAGCTGCACCGGCGCCTCGTCTACTCCGCGGGGTGGCTGATCCCCCTGCACTGGATCGCGCTCGTGCCGTTCGCCTTCTTCCGCTCCATCGGAGCGCTGCTGCAGAAGGAGCCCGGCGCGATTCCCGGCGAGTTCTCGGCCGCATTCCGCACCGCGTTCAGCGGCTCCCGGGTGCACAACGCCCGCCGTCGACTCGCCGGGACCCGCACGCTCGGCTGGGGGTCGATCGCGTCCCTGCGCGTGACGAATGCCGAAGTCCGCCGCAGGCACGCCCTCAAGCGCGAAGCGGTGCTCGTCGGCCTCGGCGCCGACCGGCCGGAGATCCGCTTCTTCGCGAGCGGCGGCGCCTGGACCGTGCTCGCGGCTGCGCTCGTCGGAATCATCATGTTCGCCGCACTGCTCGGCGCGCGGAACCTCGCCGGCGGGGGACTGCTGCCGCTGTCGAGCACCCCGGCCGGGCTCTGGGCGAGCGTCGGCTACGGTTGGCGCGACCTCGGCCTCGGCTTCGTCGGCGCCGCGGATCCTTTCGCCGCCGTGCTCGCCGTGCTCGGCTCGCTCACGTTCTGGGCCCCGTCGTACTCGCTCGTGCTGCTCTACTTCGTCGCCCTCCCACTCGCGGCACTCGGCGCCTGGCTCGCGGCGACCCGCCTGACCGACCGCGGGTACCTCCGCTTCACCGCCGCAGCACTGTGGGTGCTCGCCCCGACCTTCCTCACAGCGTTCTCGGCTGGTCGCCCCTCCGCGATCCTCGCGCACCTGCTGCTGCCCTGGCTGTTCTTCGCCGGCTATTCCGCCGGCCGGTCGTGGTCCGCGTCGGCGACAGCCTCCCTGCTCTTCGCCGCCGTGCTGTTCTGCGCCCCCTCGCTCACGCCCGCGCTGCTCATCCTGTGGTTGCTCTGCTCGGTCGCCAGCGGACGCGGCATCGCCCGGTTCATCGGCATCCCACTGCCCGCCCTCGCCCTCGCGCTCCCGCTGATCCTGGACCAGGGCCTCCGCGGATCGTGGCTCGCGCTCCTCGCCGACCCCGGGGTGCCGGTGCCGAGCACCCCCGCCCCGGACTGGCAGCTGCTGCTCGGCTTCCCGACCGGCGACTTCGGCGGCTGGAGCACGCTGCTGGGTCAGGCCCCCGCCCTGCAAAGCCTTCCGCTGTCCTGGATCATCCCGGTCCTGTTCGCCCCGCTCGCGATCCTCGCCGCACTCTCGTTGTTCCTGCCCAGCATCCGCAACGCGAGCGTCGCGGTCCTGACAGCCCTGCTCGGCGCCGGCACCGCGATCGCCGCGACACAGCTGAGCCTCACGACGACGGGTGCCGCGAGCGTCAGCATCTGGCCCGGCTCCGGACTCAGCCTGTACTGGCTCGGCCTCGTCGGCGCCGTGATCTTCGCCCTGCGCGAGTTCCGCCGCTTCGCCGTCGCCCCCGCCGTGGCCGCAACCGTCCTTCTCGCTGTCGCCGTCGTCCCGCTCGCCGGAGCACTCCCGCTCGAGCTGAGCGCCGTCCACGAGGGCAGCGACCGCACCCAGCCCGCCTTCGTGACGGCAGAAGCGCAGACGGATGCCCGGGTCGGCACCCTCGAAATCGTCCCGCAGTCCAATGGCGGCATCCTCGCCACGATCGTACGCGGCGCGGGCACCACCCTCAACGAGCAGAGCACCCTCGTCAACACCACGACCACGCTCTCCGCGGCGGACAAGGAACTCGCCACGCTCGCGGGAAACCTGGCCTCGCGCAGCGGACTGGATGCCTCGGCCGGACTGGCCGACCTCGGCATCCGCTTCGTGCTGCTGCGGCCGGCCGCCCTCACCGACACCGGCAGAGGTACCGCGGCGGCAAGCGTCGCGGCCACGGAGACCCTTGCGAGGGCGACGACCGCGCTCGACGGCGAGGCAGCGCTCGTTCCCGTCGGGGACACCGCGTACGGGCGGCTCTGGCGCCATGACGGGCCGGCGTCTGCTGCCGGTGTCACGGCGAGCGAGGTCCCGGCCCACGCCGGGGGAGTCTTCTCTCTCGCCGCCCTGCTTCTTGCCGCGATCACGGTCGGCTCAGCCCTGCTGCTGTCGATCCCGACCGGGGCAGGCCCCGAAGCAGTGCGCCAGGCGAACCGCGACGCCATGCGCCGCTCGGCCCGCTCGGACACCCAGGACCGCAAGGCCGAGGCACGGGATCTCCACCGCGAAGAACGCAGTGCGAAGTCCGAGGCGCGGTCTGCCCGCTCCGAGGCTCGTGCCGCACTGCGGCGCAGCGTGAAGGCCGGCGCGATCGTTCCGGAAGAGGGCACCCCGGCCGCCCAGGCGATCGAGTCTGCGGAAGCCGCCGAAGCCGCGGAGGCCGCGGAGGCCGGCGAGCTCGCCGCCGCTGTCGAACTCGCGCACGCCGCGGAACTGGAGCGCTCGTCCGACCTCGCCCTCACTTCGGGCCACGCCCACGAGACCGAGGACTACCCTGCCGACGTGACCGCAGGCGAGACTACCGAGCACGTCGCCCCCGGCACTGCTCCGCCCAAAGAACCGGCCGCGTCACCCGACCGGGAGAAGGCGACGGACCCCGTCGAGCCTGCCGACCGTCCGAGTGGACAGGAGGACCCGAACAATGCCAGGTAAGCGCGCCATCGCCCGGACCGGTGCACGGTTCCTCATCGCCTTCGGCGTGCTCGGCGTCGCCGGCGTGCTCGGAGCGGCCGCCGTCGTCGTTCCCTGGCCCGCCTTCGGCACCGCGCCGGCCTACCTCGCCGTCGCGCCGGTTCCGAGCGAGCAGGTCCGGGTCTGCCCGGGTCCGCTGCTCACCCTCGCAGAGGACTCGACCCAGGCGAAGTCCGCGAGCTCGCTCGGGCGCCCGGACACCGCATCCGGCGCCTGGGCTCCCGCCACGACCGCAGCCAAGGCCGCGGTCCCCGCGGGCGCATGGAGCGCACCGTCCGCGAGCCTGCTGAGCGCCGTCGACAACCGCAAGACCACGGACGGCGCCCCCGTCAAGCTCAACATCCCCGTCGCGAAGGGCGCGTCCACGGCACCGCTCGTTGCCGGCAGCCAGTCCCAGTCCGTCGCGGCGGAGGCCGTCCTCGGCGGGCTCGCCGTCGCGGCCTGCGGCGAGGCCACCGGCGAATCCTGGCTCGTCGGCGGGTCGACGGATGTCGGCCGCACGACCCTCGTGCTGCTCAGCAATCCGACAACGGTCGTTGCAACCGTCGACCTCGACGTCTTCGGCGAATCGGGCCGGGTCCCCGCGCCAGGCTCCACCGGGATACTCGTCCAGCCCGGCGCCCAGCGCGTCGTCTCGCTCGCCGGCCTCGCGCCGAACCTCCGCTCGCCCGTCGTGCACGTGACGACCCACGGCGGCCAGGTGGTGGCCACCCTGCAGCAGAGCATCGTGCGCGGCCTCGCGACCGGCGGGGTCGACCTGCTCGGGACATCCGTCGACCCGAGCCTCGAGCAGAGCATCGCCGGCCTGCGCATCGAGAACCTTCCAGCAGACGACGCCGGAAGCGACGCGGGAGGGGTCGCGAGTGACACACCCTCTCTGCGTCTGCTCGCCCCCGGCGACACGGCGGCGACCGTGCAGATCGGCGTTATGAGCGAGGGAGGCCAGGCCGCGGGTACCTCCCTCGAGGTCACCCTCCAGCCCGGACTCGCGACGGACGTGCCGCTCTCCGGACTCGCCGTCGGCAGCTATTCGCTCACCGTGTCGAGCGACCAGCCCGTCGTGGCCTCGGCCCTCGGCTCGGCGACCGGTACCAACGGCCGCGACTTCGCCTGGTTCGCATCCTCCGCCGCGCTCACCGGCGACTTCGCCGTCGTTACGGCGCCAGGACCCTCGCCGCTGCTCAACCTGCTGAACCAGGGCACCAAGGACGTGACCTACACGGCGACCGCCGAGAACGGTGCATCCGGCAGCGTGACGGTCGCGGCCGGTGCGGCCGGAGCCCTGCCGCTCTTCGCGTCGACGCGGTACATCGTGTCGGGCGGCTCCGAGACGGTGTCGTCGGTCGGCTATGCGGATGCCGGCATGGTCGCCTCGTTCCCGGTGCGCCCGCCGGGCCCGCTCGCCGAGTCGATCCGCGTCTACACGCACTGACGTCTATACGCACCGACCGGTACCTTTCCGGTCGAGAGTGACCCGCGTAACGGGACCTGTCGACCGGAAAGGTGACGCGGTCGGCGTTGCCCGGACGGAGTTCAGCGCGCGCCGGCGCGGGATGCAAGACTGGACACCCCGCCCGCCGAACGAGGAGCACAGAGTGACCGAGCAGACTCCCGCGCAACCACTCGCGCATGCCCCGGTGGAGATCGCCGTGATCGGCGGATCCGGACTGTACCGGCTCTTCGACGCCGGCACCGTCACCTCGATCATCCTCGACACCCCGTATGGGCCGACCTCCGCGCCGATCACGGTCGGCGAGCGCGCCGGCCGTCGGGTCGCATTCCTGCCCCGGCATGGAGCGGGGCACACCGAGGCACCGCACCGGATCAACTACCGCGCCAATATCTGGGCGCTCGCCTCCCTCGGTGTCCGTGCGATCATCTCCTCCTCCGCCGTCGGCGGCGTCAGCCCCGAGTACCCGCCGGGGCTGCTCGTCGTCACCGACCAGTTCATCGACCGCACGAGCGGCCGCGCCGACACCTTCTTCGACGAAGGCGTCGTCGCGCACCTCGCCGCTGCCGACCCCTTCGACCCGGTGCTCCGACGCACCGCGGTCGCCGCCCTGGACGCACTCGGCGAGCGATTCGCGCCCACCGGGACCGTCGTCGTGATCCAGGGCCCCCGGTTCTCCACCCGGGCCGAGTCCCTCTGGTTCCGCGCGGCCGGCGCCCATATCGTCAACATGACCCAGTACCCCGAGGTCGTGCTCGCATCCGAACTGGGCATCGGAACCGTCAACCTCTCCTTCGTCACCGATGCGGACGCCGGACTCGTCCCCGCCGAACCCGGCGCGAACGCGGCGGCATCCGCTCTCGAGGCGCACCTGCCCGAGTCCGCCCTGCCCGAGACTACCGAGACGGATGCCGTCACGGCCGAGCTCGTCTTCGCTCGGCTGGCCGCGGCGCAGCCCCGGATCCTCGCGGCCATCGACGGCATCCTCCGGGGCATTCCCGACGGCTACGCCTCGCGGACCCTGATCGATCCCGAGCTGGTCCGGGCCGTGCTGGACCGGCCCGTGCGACCGGTCCGGCCCGGGCAGCCCACCCGGCTCTCGACGGAGACGGCAACGGACACGGAAACGGAGCCCGGCACCGAGCGAAAACCGATTCTCCGGCCGGCCCCTGGCACTCCTCCCGTTCCGCATCCCGTTCCTGTGCCCGCGCCGACGACCGAACCCGGGCCTGCCCGGTGAGCCCCCGGCTGCTCGTCACGGGCGGCGCCGGGTTCATCGGCGGAGTCCTCGTGAGCCAGGCGCTCACTCACGGCTGGGACGTGCGTGTGCTCGACTCCCTGCGCCCAGACGTGCACGGCGGCCTGCCCACGATCGATGAGCGGGTCGACCTGCTCGTCGGCGACACGACGGACCCGGCGACCGTAGACCTGGCCCTCTCCGGTGTCGACGCGGTCTGCCACCAGGCCGCGAAGGTCGGCCTCGGCGTCGCCTTCTCCGACGCGCCGGACTACGTCCGCAGCAACGAGTTCGGCACGGCCGTGCTCCTCGCGGGCATGACCACCGCGGGCATCGACCGGCTCGTGCTCGCCTCGTCCATGGTCGTCTACGGCGAAGGCAGCTACCGCGGCTCGCACGGCTTCACCCGGCCCGGCCCGCGCCGGGAGACCGACCTCGCCGCCGGCCGGTTCGACCCGCTGGACCCGGAGACCGGCGAGCCGCTCGAACCGCTGCTCGTCACCGAGGACGACCCGCTCGACCCCCGCAACGTCTACGCCTCGAGCAAGCTCGGCCAGGAGTACCTCGCGAGCAGTTGGGCCCGCTCGACGGGCGGGCGCGCGATCGCCCTCCGCTACCACAACGTCTACGGGCCGGGGATGCCGCAGAACACGCCGTACGCCGGGGTCGCGTCCCTGTTCCGGTCGGCCCTCGAACGCGGAGAGGCACCGCGCGTCTTCGAAGATGGCAGGCAGCGCCGCGACTTCGTGCACGTCGCCGACGTCGCATCCGCCAACCTCGCCGCGCTCGAGCACACCGCGGACGCCCCCGCCGCCCTGTTCCGGGCGTTCAACGTGGGCTCGGGGGTCGTGCACACGATCGGGGACATGGCCGGGGCGCTCAGCCGCGCGGCTGGCGGCCCCGACCCCGTCACGACGGGGGAGTACCGGCTCGGTGACGTGCGGCACATCACCGCGTCCTCCGAGCGGCTCCGCACCGAGCTCGGCTGGATGCCCGCCGTCACCTTCGAGGACGGCATGCGCGCCTTCGCCACGGCCCCCCTCCGGGCCGCCGTCCGCCGCTGACTTCCGGGCGCTGGCGCGAGCGGATGCCTAGACGGCGACCGCGCGCCGCGGCAGCAGCACGTCGAAACGGCATCCGTTCGGCACGTTCTGCACGATCACCTCACCCTGGTGCGCGGTGACGATGCCCTGCACGATGGCGAGGCCGAGCCCAGCCCCGCCGGGGGTGCGCGGCTCGCTCGCCCGCCAGCCGGCCTCGAACACCCGGTCGATGTCCTGTTCCGGGATGCCGCCGGCCGCGTCCTCGACGGAGATCACGGCCCCGCCGTCCCCCCGTTCGCGCACCGACACCGTGATCGGGCTCCCGGACGGCGAATGCTGGATCGCGTTCATCACGAGGTTCCCGACCACGCGGGACAGTTCGCGCGGATCGGCGAGGACCGTCAGCCCCATCTCGCCCGCGAATCGCAGGTCGAGGGACTTCGCCTGCGCGACGGGTCCGAAACCCGCGACGGTGTCGCTGATCAGGTCGTAGAGCGCGACCGGCTCGAGCGCGAGGCGCAGCGTCCCTGAGTGGATCCGCGACAGTTCGAAGAGGTCGTCGACCATCCCGCTCAACCGGTCGACCTGGTCGCGCATCCGCGGGTAATACCGGGCGGGGTCCTCGACCATCCCGTCCTCGAGCGCCTCCGCCATGGCGCGGATGCCGGCGAGCGGGGTCCGCAGGTCGTGGGAGATCCACGCGATCAGTTCGCGTCGGGATTCCTCCACGCGTCGTTCGCGGGCCCGGGACTCAGCGAGGCGGGCCCCCGTCGCGGCCAGTTCCCCGGCGAGGTCGCTGAACTCGGTCGTGCTGTGCCGCGGGGCCGCGGCGTCGCCGGCGGCCGCGACCGATTCGCCGCGGCCGAGGCGTTCGGCCGCGCTGCGCAGGTGCCTGCTGTCGCGCACGAGGGTGCGCCCGAGGAGCGCGGCCATCACGAGCGACACGAGTCCGGCGACCGCGGCGACCGAGTAGAAGACGCCGAGGTCGTGGGTCGAGACGTACATCTGGGTGGCGACCGCCGACATCCCCCCGACGACGGAGACGATCGCCGCGAGGGCGACGAGCATGAGCTGCACAACGAACGAGGACCGCTTCATCATCCGCAGCGCGAGCAGGCCGAGCGCGCCGGTGACGACCGCGCACGCGAGGGCGTTCAGCGCGACGATGACGAGCACTTCGGTCGTCACGAGATCGTCCCGTCTGCTGCGGTGGCGGAATCCGGTGCGTCGCGGCTGCCGGTCGGGCCGAGCGGGACAGGGTCGAACCGGTAGCCGACGCCCCACACCGTCTGCAACAGCAGCGGATGCGCCGGGTCGGCCTCGATCTTCTCCCGCAGCCTCCGCACGTGCACGGTCACGGTCGAGAGGTCACCGAATTCCCACCCCCACACCGAGCGGAGCAGGTCCTCACGGCCGAGGACCGTGTGAGGGTGCCGGAGCAGGTAGGAGAGCAGGTCGAATTCGCGCACCGTGAGCACGAGCGGCGTACCGTGCAGGCGCAGTTCGTGCGCGGCGGTGTCGAGGGTGAAGTCGCCGATCGCGAGCGGCACGGTCGGCAGGCCCGGTGCCTCGCCCGCGCCCTGTCCGGCGGATTGCGCGGCAGCCTGGGCGGCGGCCTGGCCGGTGCGCCGCAACACGGCCTGCACCCGCAGCACGAGCTCGCGCGGCGAGAACGGCTTGGCAAGGTAGTCGTCCGCACCGGCCTCGAGGCCGTCGATGCGGTCGTCCTCCTGGTTGAGGGCGGTGAGCATGATCACGGGGATGGCCCAGGTGCTGCGCACCCGGCGGCACACCTCGATCCCGTCCAGCAGCGGAAGCATCCGGTCGAGCACCACGAGGTGCGGCCGCTTCTCCTCGGCGAGGCGGAGTGCGCTCAGCCCGTCCGGGGCCTCGTCGACCAGGAACCCGGCGGCGCGGAGGTACCGGCAGACGATCTCGAGCACGGTCGGGTCGTC
Organism: Cryobacterium sp. GrIS_2_6; assembly: GCF_035984545.1. NCBI lineage: Bacteria > Bacillati > Actinomycetota > Actinomycetes > Micrococcales > Microbacteriaceae > Cryobacterium > Cryobacterium sp. GrIS_2_6. The sequence continues at coordinate 2,562,434 of NZ_JAXCHP010000001.1, read as the reverse complement.
GTCGACCACGAGGATGCGCCGTTCCTCCGGGGGCGCGGGGAGAACCGGGGCGGCGGGAGTGGAAGGGGCTGTCACGATCTCAGGATACGGTGGCCCCGGCCGGGCGGGAACGCCGCGGGGCTGCTCCCGGTGTTCTTCCTCAGTCCGTAATGTTCTCGGCCCTGTTCCGGGTCGGCGCCCCTTTAGGGTCGGAACATGACTCCGATCCAGGTCGACCTCGTGCTCCCGTGCCTCAACGAGGCCGGCGCGCTGCCATGGGTGCTGTCGCGCCTGCCGGAGGGCTACCGGGCGATCGTCGTCGACAACGGGTCGACCGACGGGTCGGCCGAGATCGCCGCAGCGGCGGGCGCCCTCGTCGTGCACGAGGAGCGCCGCGGCTTCGGCGCCGCCGCCCACGCGGGGCTCCTCGCCGCGACCGCCCCGATCGTCGCGTTCTGCGACGCCGATGCCTCGATGGACCCTGCCGAACTGCCGCGCATCGTGGGCCCGATCCTCGCCGGTGATGCCGACCTCGTGCTCGGCCGCCGCCGCCCGACGACCCGCGGATCCTGGCCGCTGCACGCCCGCCTGGCCAATTCCAGTCTTTCCTGGCGCCTGCGCCGAATAACCGGTGTGAACATACATGACCTCGGCCCCATGCGGGCCGCCCGGCGCCCGGCGCTGCTGTCCCTCGACCTCCAGGACCGACGCAGCGGTTACCCGCTCGAGATGTTCCTCCGTGCGTCCGACGCGGGATGGAGCATCCGCGAGGTCGACACCGCCTATTCGCCGCGGGTCGGTCGCAGCAAGCTGACCGGAACGATCCGCGGAACCGTGACCGCGATCGGTGACATGTCCGCCCTGCTGCGCGAGGCCCGGAAATGACGGCCCTCGTCGTGATCGCCAAAGAGTGCCTGCCCGGCCGGGTCAAGACCCGCCTGCACCCGGCGCTCTCCTTCGAGCAGGCCGCCGAGCTCGCCGCCGCGAGCCTCGACGACACCCTGACCGCAGCGCTCGCCCTCCCGGCCTCGCGCCGCATCCTCGCCTTCGACGGGGTCACCCCGCCGCGCCTGGCCGCGGAGTTCGAGATCCTGCCCCAGGTCGCCGGAAGTCTCGACGAGCGCCTCGCCGCCATCTTCGACGGGCTCGACGAACCGACCGTCCTGATCGGCATGGACACCCCGCAGGTGACCACCGAGCTGCTCGCGCCGGTCTTCACCGACTGGTCAGACGACACGGATGCCTGGCTCGGCCTCGCGGACGACGGCGGCTTCTGGGCGCTCGCGCTCGCCGCGACGCGCGGAGGGTCAAGCCGCGGTCACTCCCGGAACGGTCACTCCCAGCGCGGGGACCTGATTCGCGGCGTCGCGATGTCGATGGACGACACCGGGGCCCGGCAGCTCGATCGCCTGCAGGAGGCCGGCCTCCGGGTGCGCCACCTGCCCGTGCTCACCGATGTCGACACGATCGCCGACGCGCACTCCGTTGCCGCCACGGTTCCGGACGGGCGCTTCGCCCGCACCCTCGCCGCCCTGCTCCCCGACGCTGTGGCAGCCCGCACTGACGCCCGCCCCGCCGATCGCGCCGCGACCGGCACTGTCGCCACCGGAATTCCGGTGCGCGCATGAACGTGCAGGTCGCCGGCCTCCTCGAACGGGACATCCTCGAACCCGATCGCCTCGACAACCTCCCCGGCGAGCGGGCATCCGCCCTCGACCTCGCCCCCGCGACCTTCGGCGCCGGCGGGGCGGAACCCTATGCGGCCGCGCTCCGCAACGCCGACAACGTGCTCTACCTCCGCCGATCCCGAGACGGCGGCCTCACCGCCGCCGCAACCATGGACGCCGCCCGGTGGAGCGCCGACGCCGATGACACCGACCAGCGCCTGCTCGACGGCCTGACCGGTCCCGTCCTCGACATCGGCTGCGGCCCCGGCCGGATGGTGCGGGCCGCGATGGACCGCGGCCTGTCCGCGCTCGGAATCGACGTCTCGCCGACCGCCGTGCGGATCGCCGTCGATGCCGGCCTCAGCGTGCTCAAGCGCAGCGTCTTCGACCCGATGCCCCTCGAGGGCGGCTGGGCCGGCGCGCTCCTCGTCGACGGGAACATCGGCATCGGCGGCGACGTGACCGCGCTCCTGACCCGCTGCGCAGAACTGCTCGCACCCCGGGGCGCGCTCCTCGTCGAGGTCAGCCACGACCCGGCCCGCAATGAACGCTACGACGGCCGGCTCGAGGATGCCTCCGGACTCCTCAGCGACGTCTTCCCCTGGGCGGAGGTCGGCGTCGACGCCCTCGCCGGCCATGCCGCCGACGCGGGGCTCCGGGTCGCGCACGACTGGCGCCTGGACGGGCGCTGGTTCGCCCGCCTCCTCCACGCCTAGGCCTCTCCGAGACCACGCCTGGACCCGACCGACCGCGTGGGTTCCGCCGTTGCGCGCGATCCACTATCCGCGCAACCGCGCGACACCCGCGCCCGCGAGACCCGCGTCAACCGAGATGGGCGCAGCGCCTTCCCCGGGCATCCGCACCCGCGACGCGCGTCAGCGCAGCCGCCGCCGGCCCCGCGCGTAGAGCGCGAACGACACGGCCGCGGTCACGACGGCGACAGCTGCCCAGAACACGGCGAAGTTCACGCCGTAGTCGAGGGGCAACACCGTCGGGTTGCCGGTGCCGCGCGACTGGGCGATCAGCAACGGCACCACGATGAGGCTCATGACGGAGCCGACCACGAGCGCTCCCTGCAGGACGAGGATGACCGTTCCGCTGATCCGGTGGCCGGCGCGGCGCAGCAGGATCCCGCAGAAGAATACGAGCGGCGAGATCACCCCGTCGTGCAGCACGATCGCCGCGCCCATCCACAGGACGATACCGGGAATCCGCGCGGGCTTCACGCTGTCGACCAGTACGTAGGCGCCCCAGGCGAGGCCCGCGAGGCCGAGCGTGATCAGCACGATCCGCGTGACGCGGAGCGCCGGCCCCAGTTCGCCGGCTCCGGATGCTTCGACGCTTCGGTTCCCTGCAGTGCGTGCGGTACTCATGCGTCCATCGCCTCGATCCGGCTCAGCCATTTGGTTTGCAGCACCCCGGGCCGCCCGGGGGCGATCATCCGGGCCGGGTAGCCGTGCTCGAGGTCGAGGGTCTCCCCGTTGAGCTCGAGAGCGACGAGCGTGAGCGGGTCGCGCACGTACTCCGACCCCATCGTGGTCTGGCGGTACCCGCCCTTCTTCTCGAGACTGGTCAGGCGAAAGGATGCCGCGGCATCCGCCGACACCAGATCGGCCAGTTCGCTCAAGCGAACCCCGCGCCACCGCGCCAGCTGGCTCCAGCCCTCGACGCAGGCGATCGGCAGCTCGACCTCGGTCTGGGGCATGGCGAGGAGTTCGGACCGGCTGAAGCTGCGCTCCACCCCGGCGTGCGCCACCGTCAGCACCCAGCCGGCCGCGAGGGCGTCCGCGGCCACATCTGCCTGCTTCGAGGTGCGGTTGACCGGCACCTCCTGTTGACCGACGCCCTTCTTCCGCGGTGCGAAGGCATTGACCGCGTCAAGCGGGGCGACCGTCTGCCCGGCGGTCAGCACGACGACAGTGCCGACGCTCACCCCGACCGTCGTGAGGAAGCCGCGCCGGCTGAGGTGCGTGCGAGCCGTGCGCGCTGCGTCGCCCGTGTCGTCCCGGGGAGCGGCGTCGGATCCTGTGTCGGGCCCTGACGGCGCGCGTGCCGCAGTGGCGTCCGCCCGAAGGCCCGGTGTCGCGTCGATCCAGGCGAGCAGCCGGCCGGTGACCCCGGTCGGGCGGCTCGAACCGAACAGGCGAACGGCCTCTGGCATCGCCGCGCGGTCGCGGGCGACGGCATCCGTCAGGTGATCGTCGTCGCCGGAGCCATCGTCGGCTTGTTTGCGCCAGACCCGGGCGATGATGGGCAGCTTGATGCCGATGTGCAGGGCGAGCGATCCGATCAGCACCCAGCCGAGCGCGAAGTGCGTCTCCCGGAACGGGAACGGCCACGGGTACCACTGGTAGGTGTTGAGCAGGCCGATCGTGATCTGCACGAGCGAGGCGCCCACGAACAGGGCGATCGACGCGCGTTCGAGGACATTGAGGAACGATTTCACCGGCGGCTGCTGGAACAGGTCGGGGAAGACGACGTACAGCTTCGCGAGCAGCAGCGGGAAGCAGGCGATGCCCGCGATGATGTGGGTGCCCTGGGTGAACTGGTACAGCAGCTCCGGCCGGGTCGCGAAGTGCATGCCCGGCAGCGGCTCCTGCAGAAAATGGCTGTACAGCCCGGTGCCGAAGCACAGCACGAAGGCGAGCCCGAGCAGCCGACCGATCACGGTCGCCAACCGCGGGTTTCGCACGGGGGAGGCCAGCGCTCGCTGGGCTTCGTACATCACTTGGCGCATGTTCCATTGGACCATCCAGCGGATGCGCGCGGGCGGGTCGACACCTTACGGTTCCGTGACGGGATGGGTCCGTTCGGCTCTCCGAACCGGGATTCTGCGGCGCTCGCCGCGGAACTCCGACAGGATGGCCACGTGCGCATTACGATCATCTCCCTCCTCCTGGCCGCGAGTGCGACACTGACCGGGTACTGCGTACTGGTCTTCTCGCTCTTCCAACCGACGCGGGACACGGTCCCCCTCCTGGTCTGCACCGGGGCCCTCTGGGTGCTGTTCGCCGGCGCCGTGTTCCTGCTGCGCGGGGTGCGCGGGCGGGCGGTGGTGGTGCTCGTGCTCGCCGGGTCACTCGGCATCGGGGTCGCGGCGATGATCGGGCCGCCGAATACGAGCACCGACTCGGCGAGGTATGCCTGGGACGGCATCGTGCAGAACGCCGGGATCTTGCCGTACGCTTACGTCCCGGCCGACGACCGGCTCGACTCCCTTCGCCCGGAGTGGTTGTTCCCGGCGACGGTGCCGTCGGGTACGGTGCCGGAGACCTGCCAGGGCCAGCGCATCGTGGTCACGCACAAGACCGCCTCGGACGCGGTGCTCTGCACCGCGCTCAACCGGCCGACCGTCCCGACGATCTACCCGCCGGCGGCGGAGCTCTACTTTGCGGGCATCCGCTTTCTGGTGCCGCCGACGGCGACCTACTGGCCGCTGCAACTCGGCGGGCTGGTGCTCAGCCTCGGAACGACCGTGCTGCTGCTCGCCGGGATGCGGCGCCGCGGCATCGACCCGCGGTTCGCCGCGTACTGGGCGTGGTGCCCGCTCGTGGCCTCCGAGGCGATCACGAATTCGCATGTCGACCAGCTCGGCGTGGTGTTCACCCTCGCCGCGGCGCTCCTCGTCACCCGGGCCCGGTATTGGCGGGGCGGCATCGCCCTCGGAATCGCGATCGCCGTGAAGCTCGTCCCCGTGATCGCGGCCCCGGCGATGCTCCGCAGGCAGGGCTGGAAGGTCGGCCTCGCCGCGGTCGTCACGTTCTTCGCGCTCTACGTGCCGTACGTGCTCACGACCGGGATCGGCGTGCTCGGCTACCTGCCCGGCTATCTCAGCGAGGAGGGCTACGACAACGGCAAACGCTTCGCGCTCGTCTCGCTCGTGGCCCCCGGCGGTGCCGCGATCTTCGTCGCGGGCGGCCTGCTCGTGATCATTGCGGCGCTCGTGTTCTGGAGGACCGATCCCGACCGGCCCTGGCTCGGCCAGCTCGTGATGATCGGCAGCACCCTGCTCATCCTGAGCCCGCGGTACCCGTGGTACGCGCTGCTGCTGCTGCCGTTCGTCGCGCTCAGCGGTCGCTGGGAGTGGCTCGGCATCCCGCTCGCACTCACCCTTCGGCAGATCCTGCCTTCGCTCGAGCTCACCTGGGCGATCACGGCCGCTCTCGTCATCGTTCTCGCAGGGTCGGCCGTCCGGCTCGATCCCGCCGTGCGGGCCCGGATGCTCGGTGCGCCGCTCCGCGCCGTGCGCTTCCTGCGCCCCCCGCGCTAGGCCTCCGCCAGCGCACCCCGCCCCAGAAACAGGCCGGTTAACGCCGAATTGCGGACAAAGCACCTTCGTCGTGTCGACGAAGGTGCTTTGTCCGCAATTCAACCGGGCCGGTCGGGCCCCGCGTCGAGCGGTGTTACTTGGTGGCGACGGTGATCTTCGCGATGCCGACGAGGAGCTGGTCCTTGACGGCGTCGGTTCCGAAGGTCTTGTTGAGCAGGCCGGCGGCGACGGACGAGATGTGCACGGTCGTGCCCTCGAGGATGGCGTTGTTGCCGTCCATCTGCAGCGGCTTCAGGGTTCCGCCGTAGAGGTCGAACAGGAGGACCTGGGTGGCGGCGGAGGTGCCGTTGACCGAGACGTCACCGAAGAGCTTCGAGGTGCCGGGGTCGATCGTGAAGTTGGTCAGTTCGACGACGGTCGAGCCGGCCGTGAGCGAGAAGCCGGAACCCTCGTGCTTGATCGAACCCTGGACGAACGGGCGGTAGCTCTGTGCGGGGTCGTAGTAGTTCACGTTGCCGCCGGTGATCGGGAAGTGCAGGCTGCCGTCGGTGAGGGTGGCGGTGCCGACGGTGCCCGCGGTCAGGCCGAGGCTCTTGAGCGCAGCGGCGAAGTCGCCGTCGAGGAGGACGGCCGTGTCGACGCCCTTGAGGGAGGGGATCGACGCGACGGGCGTCGGAGCGGCAGAGGAAGTTGCGGAGGGGGTCGACGCTGCAGAGCCTGCGGTCGCGGTGCTGGAGCAGGCGGCGAGGCCTCCGAGGAGGAGGGCTGCTGCGGCGAAGCTGACGGTTGCCTTCTGGAAAGTGCGCATGATGTGATCCTTCGTGTCTGTGGGGGAAGTGGTTGTCTGTGGTGCTGACAATGGTTCGGCCCCGACACGGAATCGGTTTGGAATTACTTTTTGGGCGGCATCCGCTCGCCCGCATTCACTGTGAGAAGTGGCGCTGTTAGAAGTGGCGGAAGCGATCGGGCGCGAGGTCCCACGGATCCTTGCCGAGCAACTCGGCGATCGCGCGGAAGACGCAGCTCTCGATCACCATGCGGCGGTGCAGGTCGTCGTTGCGGTGCGGCCGGGTGAGGCGCTGGATCGGCAGCCGGTAGAACACGATGCGCCGTTCGGCGGCGTGCACGGCCCAGCGTTCGACGCCGACGCCCGGAACGACAGAATAGGGGCCTGCCGCGACCTCGAAGGCCACGTCGGCGAGCTGGTCCGGCCAGACCGAACGCAGGTAGTCGACGGTCGAGGCGACGGTCATGTCGAACAGGTCGATTCGGGTGTTCAGCGGGGGCAGGAACGGCCCCGTCGCCGAGCTGCGGATGCCGCGACCGTGCCGATCGCGCCCGCTTCCGCGCTGCATCGGCGCGGGCGGCGGCGCGGCAGATCGACGGGATCGGGACATGCCTTCATCTTACTTCTGGTGCCGACGCGGGTAGCCTGAACGGTAATGTCATTCCGCCCATGCTCCCGCGTCGCCTGTCCGGACGAGTCCGTCGCGACGCTCACCTTCGATTACGGCGACTCCATGGCCGTGCTCGGCCCGCTCTCGATCGAGCGTGAACCGCATGCCTTCGACCTCTGCGACCGGCACGCCCGCCTGACGAGCGTCCCGCACGGCTGGCAGCTCATCCGCCTCAGCACGATGGGCGCGATGAGTGAAGCGGATGCCCCGGGCGGCCCCGACGCCTGAACCCAGGTCGGGCGAGCGCGAACCCCCGGCCATGGGACACACCCAGCCGGGGCGGCGCAGGGAATGGCATGATGGTCGCATGACTGTCGCCTCGTCCCCTGTATCCACCGCGCCCTCGCTCGCGCCCATCTTCAAGATCGCCGACCCGCAGCTCGCCGAGGCGGGCCGGCACCAGTTGCGTCTCGCCGAGAATGAGATGCCCGGCCTGATGGCCCTCCGCGCCGAGTTCGGCGAATCGAAGCCGCTCACCGGCGCGCGCATCGCCGGGTCCCTGCACATGACCGTGCAGACCGCCGTCCTCATCGAGACCCTCGTGGTCCTCGGCGCGCAGGTGCGCTGGGCGAGCTGCAACATCTTCTCCACCCAGGATGATGCTGCGGCGGCCATCGCGGTCGGCCCGACCGGAACTCCCGAGAACCCGGCCGGCGTTCCCGTCTTCGCCTGGAAGGGCGAATCGCTCGAGGACTACTGGTGGTGCACCCAGCAGATCTTCTGCTGGAGCATCGAGGCCGCTGCGGCGGGGGAGACCTGGGCCGGACCGAACATGATCCTCGACGATGGCGGCGACGCCACCATGCTCGTGCACAAGGGCCGCGAATTCGAACTCGCCGGCGCCGTCCCCGAGGCGACCGCGTCCGACAGCCACGAGTACCGGGTGGTACTGGACGTCCTCCGGCACTCGCTCGCTGAATCCTCCGACCGCTGGACCGAGATCGCCGCCGGCCTCGCCGGCGTGACCGAGGAGACCACGACGGGCGTCCACCGCCTGTACGAACTGGCCAGCGCCCACGAACTGCTCTTCCCCGCGATCAATGTGAATGACTCGGTGACGAAGTCGAAGTTCGACAACAAGTACGGCATCCGCCACTCCCTGCCCGACGGACTCAACCGGGCGACCGACGTGCTCATTGGAGGCAAGGTCGTCTTTGTCGCCGGATACGGCGACGTGGGCAAGGGTGCGGCCGAGGCTCTGCGCGGCCAGGGCGCGCGCGTGATCGTAAGCGAGATCGACCCGATCAACGCCCTGCAGGCCGCGATGGACGGCTTCCAGGTCGCCCGGCTGGAGTCGGTCGTCGAGCAGGTCGACATCTTCGTGAGCGGCACCGGCAACTTCAACGTCATCCGCACCGAGCACATGCTCAAGATGAAGCACCTTGCGATCATCGCGAACGTCGGCCACTTCGACAACGAAATCGACATGGCTGCGCTCGAGACCCTCGAAGGCGCCGTGCGGGTGGAGATCAAGCCGCAGGTCGACGAGTGGCACCTGCCGAGCGGGCGCAGCATCCTCGTGCTCTCCGAGGGGCGCCTGATGAACCTCGGCAACGCGACCGGACACCCCTCCTTCGTGATGAGCAACTCCTTCACGAACCAGGTGCTCGCCCAGATCGAGCTGTACTGCTACCCGGAGAAGTACCCGGTCGGCGTGTACGTGCTGCCGAAGCACCTCGACGAGAAGGTCGCCCGGCTGCACCTCGACGCCCTCGGCGTCGAACTGACTGTGCTGAGCCCCGAGCAGTCCGCCTACATCGGCGTGCCCATCGACGGTCCATACAAGGTCGACCAGTACCGCTACTGACCCGCGCACGTCGCTTCGCAGCGCCCGCATCCACCGCTCTGCGGCGGTTGCGGGCGCTCTGTCGTATGCGCCGGCCTGTTCCCAGGCGTGACACGCCCGGGAGTGCATGGGTTTTGACGGGGGTGGTGGGGGCACGTACTGTCTTCACGTACCCCAAAGGTGCGGAAAAGCCGCAGTGCTTTCCGGCCTCACGTGGGACCACGGTTTTTATCTTCTTCGCCTTGTTTGTCCCCTTTGCTGGGGTAACCGGTGTGGGAGGTCTAGGCTGGTAACTCTCCTTCCTTTCGGTCGTTTGTCGGGTCGGTGTTCGGTGTTTCGAGTTCGCTTTGGCGTGCTCGGAGGGCGGGATTCACCGGATTTGACAGGGACTGATCGGATCGGTAAGTTAGACAAGTTGCCTCGGAGCGACAGCCACTGAGCCGGTTACGGTGTGGCCTGAAGCCGAGGTGTCCGATCCTTGAGAACTCAACAGCGTGCACAATGTCAAATGCCAAAAACCTCGTGGTTTGGATCCGTTTCTAGCGGTGAAGAATCAAGAGATTCCTTTGGAAAACATTTATAACAACAAAGCAAGTCAGTAATGATTTGTTCTGTCAGTTTCAAACTTGTGTCTGGTTCGCCTATTCCGGCGGTCAGTCACACTAGATGTGCCGGGGCTTTCGGGTCTTGTGCAATCAAACATTTACGGAGAGTTTGATCCTGGCTCAGGACGAACGCTGGCGGCGTGCTTAACACATGCAAGTCGAACGATGATGGAGAGCTTGCTCTTCGGATTAGTGGCGAACGGGTGAGTAACACGTGAGCAATCTGCCCTTGACTCTGGGATAAGCGTTGGAAACGACGTCTAATACCGGATACGACCCTTGGAGGCATCTCTGGGGGTGGAAAGAATTTTGGTCAGGGATGAGCTCGCGGCCTATCAGCTAGTTGGTGAGGTAATGGCTCACCAAGGCGACGACGGGTAGCCGGCCTGAGAGGGTGACCGGCCACACTGGGACTGAGACACGGCCCAGACTCCTACGGGAGGCAGCAGTGGGGAATATTGCACAATGGGCGAAAGCCTGATGCAGCAACGCCGCGTGAGGGACGACGGCCTTCGGGTTGTAAACCTCTTTTAGTAGGGAAGAAGCGAAAGTGACGGTACCTGCAGAAAAAGCACCGGCTAACTACGTGCCAGCAGCCGCGGTAATACGTAGGGTGCAAGCGTTGTCCGGAATTATTGGGCGTAAAGAGCTCGTAGGCGGTTTGTCGCGTCTGCTGTGAAAACCCGAGGCTCAACCTCGGGCCTGCAGTGGGTACGGGCAGACTAGAGTGCGGTAGGGGAGATTGGAATTCCTGGTGTAGCGGTGGAATGCGCAGATATCAGGAGGAACACCAATGGCGAAGGCAGATCTCTGGGCCGTAACTGACGCTGAGGAGCGAAAGCATGGGGAGCGAACAGGATTAGATACCCTGGTAGTCCATGCCGTAAACGTTGGGAACTAGATGTGGGGACCATTCCACGGTCTCCGTGTCGCAGCTAACGCATTAAGTTCCCCGCCTGGGGAGTACGGCCGCAAGGCTAAAACTCAAAGGAATTGACGGGGGCCCGCACAAGCGGCGGAGCATGCGGATTAATTCGATGCAACGCGAAGAACCTTACCAAGGCTTGACATATAGAGGAAACGGCTGGAAACAGTCGCCCCGCAAGGTCTCTATACAGGTGGTGCATGGTTGTCGTCAGCTCGTGTCGTGAGATGTTGGGTTAAGTCCCGCAACGAGCGCAACCCTCGTCCTATGTTGCCAGCACGTAATGGTGGGAACTCATGGGATACTGCCGGGGTCAACTCGGAGGAAGGTGGGGATGACGTCAAATCATCATGCCCCTTATGTCTTGGGCTTCACGCATGCTACAATGGCCGGTACAAAGGGCTGCAATACCGCAAGGTGGAGCGAATCCCAAAAAGCCGGTCTCAGTTCGGATTGAGGTCTGCAACTCGACCTCATGAAGTCGGAGTCGCTAGTAATCGCAGATCAGCAACGCTGCGGTGAATACGTTCCCGGGCCTTGTACACACCGCCCGTCAAGTCATGAAAGTCGGTAACACCCGAAGCCGGTGGCCTAACCCTCACGGGAAGGAGCTGTCGAAGGTGGGATCGGTGATTAGGACTAAGTCGTAACAAGGTAGCCGTACCGGAAGGTGCGGCTGGATCACCTCCTTTCTAAGGAGCACAGCAGTGCCGTCTGTATACAGCGGAGTAACACTGCCAAGCCATACGAAGACGAATGTTCTTCGATGGCGCTCATGGGTGGAACATTGACATTGATACGAGGAGTTCGCTTCTTGATCCAGTACGCCTGGTACCGCTTGCGGTGCCTCGTTGGAAAGGTCGGGTTGCGTAAGGAGACGTATATGCACGCTGTTGGGTCCTGAGGGACCGGAACGACTGGGTTTTGCCTGGTTGGACTGTTTCTCTGGACCTTTTCTCAGTCACATCAATCGTGGCTGGGTGAGGGTACCGCCCGTACTTTGAGAACTACACAGTGGACGCGAGCATCTTAAATTTGACAGTCTTCGGACTGCAAATTACAAAGATCTATTTATAGATCATTGGTCAATTTCGATCGTGAGACGAAAGTTTTACGATTCTTAATCGATTCAAACTCATGTGATTTCAAATTTCTAAGAGCAAACGGTGAATGCCTTGGCATGTAGAGCCGAAGAAGGACGTAGTAATCTGCGATAAGCCTCGGGGAGTTGATAAACGAACTGTGATCCGAGGATGTCCGAATGGGGAAACCCCGCCAGGCCCGTGAGGTGACCTGGTGACTCCCGCCTGAATATATAGGGCGGGTAGAGGGAACGTGGGGAAGTGAAACATCTCAGTACCCACAGGAAGAGAAAACAATAGTGATTCCGTTAGTAGTGGCGAGCGAACCCGGATGAGGCTAAACCGATCATGTGTGATAGCCGGCAGGCGTTGCATGGTCGGGGTTGCGGGACTTTTCTGCTGATTCTGCCGAACAGTGAGGGTTAGAGCGTTGTATAGACGAACAGGATTGAAAGCCTGGTCATAGAGGGTGCGAACCCCGTAGTCGAAATGCAGTAATCGCCCGAAGAGTATCCCAAGTAGCACGGGGCCCGAGAAATCCCGTGTGAATCTGTCAGGACCACCTGATAAGCCTAAATACTCCTACATGACCGATAGTGAACAAGTACCGTGAGGGAAAGGTGAAAAGTACCCCGGGAGGGGAGTGAAATAGTACCTGAAACCGTTTGCTTACAAACCGTTGGAGCCAGTCTGATTCTGGTGACAGCGTGCCTTTTGAAGAATGAGCCTGCGAGTTAGTGATATGTGGCGAGCTTAACCCGAGAGGGGAATGCGTAGCGAAAGCGAGTCTGAATAGGGCGATTCAGTCGCATGTCCTAGACCCGAAGCGAAGTGATCTATCCATGGCCAGGTTGAAGCGACGGTAAGACGTCGTGGAGGACCGAACCCACTTCAGTTGAAAATGGAGGGGATGAGCTGTGGATAGGGGTGAAAGGCCAATCAAACTTCGTGATAGCTGGTTCTCTCCGAAATGCATTTAGGTGCAGCGTTGCGTGTTTCTTGCCGGAGGTAGAGCTACTGGATGGCCGATGGGGCCTAAAAGCTTACTGACGTCAGCCAAACTCCGAATGCCGGTAAGTGAGAGCGCAGCAGTGAGACGGTGGGGGATAAGCTTCATCGTCGAGAGGGAAACAACCCAGACCACCAACTAAGGTCCCAAAGCGCGTGCTAAGTGGGAAAGGATGTGGAGTTGCACAGACAACCAGGAGGTTGGCTTAGAAGCAGCCACCCTTGAAAGAGTGCGTAATAGCTCACTGGTCAAGTGATTCCGCGCCGACAATGTAACGGGGCTCAAGCACGCCACCGAAGTTGTGGCATTGATATTTTTGGTAAGCCGCACACTTGTTGTGTTGGTTCAGCCGTGTTGATGGGTAGGAGAGCGTCGTGTGGCCAGCGAAGCGGCGGTGTAAACCAGCCGTGGAGGCTACACGAGTGAGAATGCAGGCATGAGTAGCGAAAGACGGGTGAGAAACCCGTCCTCCGAAAGATCAAGGTTTCCAGGGCCAGGCTAATCCGCCCTGGGTAAGTCGGGACCTAAGGCGAGGCCGACAGGCGTAGTCGATGGACAACGGGTTTATATTCCCGTACTGGCGAAAAACCGTCCAAGCTAATCCAGTAATGCTAAGCATCTGAATCCTCTAGATGGATCCCTTCGGGGTGAAGCGTGAGGCCTAGCGTGCGACCCTATGCTGGTGCGGTTAGCGTATTAACAGGTGTGACGCAGGAAGGTAGCTGAGCCGGGCGATGGTTGTCCCGGTCTAAGGATGTAGGCCGAGAGATAGGCAAATCCGTCTCTCATATAAGGCTGAGACCCGATGGGTAGCCCGTAAGGGCGAAATCAGTGATCCTATGCTGCCAAGAAAAGCATCGACGCGAGGTTTTAGTCACCCGTACCCCAAACCGACTCAGGTGATCAGGTAGAGAATACTAAGGAGATCGAGAGAATCGTGGTTAAGGAACTCGGCAAAATGCCCCCGTAACTTCGGGAGAAGGGGGGCCGGAGGCGTGAAGGGATTTACTCCTGGAGCGTTCGAAGGCCGCAGAGACCAGTGGGAAGCGACTGTTTACTAAAAACACAGGTCCGTGCCAAGTCGCAAGACGATGTATACGGACTGACGCCTGCCCGGTGCTGGAAGGTTAAGAGGAACGGTTAGCCGCAAGGCGAAGCTGAGAATTTAAGCCCCAGTAAACGGCGGTGGTAACTATAACCATCCTAAGGTAGCGAAATTCCTTGTCGGGTAAGTTCCGACCTGCACGAATGGCGTAACGACTTCCCAGCTGTCTCAACCGCGAACTCGGCGAAATTGCATTACGAGTAAAGATGCTCGTTACGCGCAGCAGGACGGAAAGACCCCGTGACCTTTACTACAGCTTGGTATTGGTGTTCGGTGTGGCTTGTGTAGGATAGGTGGGAGACTGTGAAGCTTGGACGCTAGTTCAGGTGGAGTCAACGTTGAAATACCACTCTGGTCATATTGGATATCTAACTTCGAACCGTGATCCGGTTCAGGGACAGTGCCTGGTGGGTAGTTTAACTGGGGCGGTTGCCTCCTAAAAAGTAACGGAGGCGCCCAAAGGTTCCCTCAACCTGGTTGGCAATCAGGTGTCGAGTGTAAGTGCACAAGGGAGCTTGACTGTGAGACTGACAAGTCGAGCAGGGACGAAAGTCGGGACTAGTGATCCGGCAGTGGCTTGTGGAAGCGCTGTCGCTCAACGGATAAAAGGTACCTCGGGGATAACAGGCTGATCTTGCCCAAGAGTCCATATCGACGGCATGGTTTGGCACCTCGATGTCGGCTCGTCGCATCCTGGGGCTGGAGTAGGTCCCAAGGGTTGGGCTGTTCGCCCATTAAAGCGGTACGCGAGCTGGGTTTAGAACGTCGTGAGACAGTTCGGTCCCTATCCGCTGCGCGCGCAGGAAATTTGAGAAGATCTATCCCTAGTACGAGAGGACCGGGATGGACGAACCTCTGGTGTGTCAGTTGTTCCGCCAGGAGCACCGCTGATTAGCTACGTTCGGAACGGATAACCGCTGAAAGCATCTAAGCGGGAAGCCGGCTTCGAGATGAGATTTCCATCCCTTCGGGGGAGAGGCTCGCAGCTAGACTACTGCGTTGATAGGCCGGATGTGGAAGAGGGGACTAAAGACCCTTGGAGCTGACCGGTACTAATAAGCCAATAATTTGATAACACACCAGTTTGAATAAGCTGCAAGCGTCCACTATGTGGTTCTCGACGTACGGTCGAGAACAACCCCGGCATAACAGCCGGGATCTATAACTGAAAAATATAGAATCGATCCATCGAAAGATGTTTCGGCGGCTATAGCGAGAGGGAAACGCCCGGTCACATTCCGAACCCGGAAGCTAAGACTCTCAGCGCCGATGGTACTGCAGGGGGGACCCTGTGGGAGAGTAGGACACCGCCGGACTTAACTTAGAAACACCAGAAAAGCCACCCCACGGGGTGGCTTTTCTGCTTTAACCCGCGAAACGCAGCCGACATCCGCAGGCCACCCGTCGGCCCCGCGCGACACTTGCGCCGCTACGCCCCAGGCACGCCGGGCGCGTAACGGCGCAACTGGCGCCCAACCCGCGGTGGAGCGCCGCAGCATCCGCTCAGCGGTTGGGGAAGTCGTGGGGGAGGCGCGTGAGCACCGGGCGGAGGCGCTCGAGGCGGTCTCGTTCAAGGAGGAGTGCCGCATACTCGCGGCTGCGGCGCACGGCGGCGACGCCCGCGAGGAACGCCTCGGGGGCGACGGCGGGAACCGGGGAGACGAAGGGCGCCGCTTCCCCCGCGAGGTCCCTCGCGACGCGCACGCGGGTCTCCGGGGTCAGGCGTCCGGACTGGCGGAGGAACTGGGCGATGCGGCGCGAGAGCCGGTCAGGCAGCCGCACGACATCGACGGTGTACGACCAGGTGGTGAGCTCCTGCGGAAGCCCGAGGACCGGCTCGTCGAACCGGGCCACCCGTTCATACTGGCTGTACGTGCCGGCCATCAGGTCGCCGAGGCGCTTGGACTTGCCGTTCAGCAGTGCGGTCGTGGCGGCGAGGCCGCCGAAGGTGAGGTAGATCTCGAAGATCCCGATGAGCGCCCGGGTGAAGGCGTGCCGCAACTGAATGGACCCGCCGTCGTCACGCACAATGCGGGCGCCGATCGCGAGCTTGCCGAGCGAGCGTCCTCCGGTCACGGTCTCGACGACGGTCGGGAGGACGAGGATCGAGAACGCGAGCCCTGAGATCGCCAGGGCCTGCGCGAGCGCTGGATCGAGTGCATCGCCGGTGACGAAGCCGACCGCGAAGACGAGTCCGACGAAGAAACCGAGATAGGCGAGCCAGTCGATGATGGTGCCGGCCGCGCGCAGGATGAAACTCGCCGGCCGCACATCAAGGGCAACCGCCTCGCCAGTGACGAGTTCGTACTCATAGGGAGAACTTTCTCCCTGATCCGCCGCGTTTCCGGGGTGTGCCATGTCTACTATTAGAGCAGATGGACCTCGACGCATATTCAACGGCGCACCGCGCCCAGTGGGACCGCCTCGCCGAGCTCGGCAGGGAGCGGCGGCTCTCCGGCGCGCAGTCCGACGAACTGATCGGGCTGTACCAGTCCGGCGCGACCCAGCTGTCCGCAATCAAGAGCACGGCAGGCTCCACGATCCCGGGCGACCGGCTCTCCGTCGCGTTGTCCCGTGCCCGGCTGCGCTTCACGGGCGCCGGCGCGAACGTCGTGTCGCAGGTGCCACGGTTCTTCGTGCTGCAGCTGCCCGCCGCGCTCTATCGCCTGCGCTGGCTCACGCTCTGCGTCGCGGCCGTGACCGTCGTTGTCGCCGTGCTCTACGCGGTCTGGATCACCGGAGACCCCCGGGTGCTCGCCAACCTCGGCTCCGACGCCCAGTTGCAGCAACTCGTTAACTCGGACTTCGTCGACTACTACTCCGCCAACCCGGCCGCGTCGTTCACCGGCCAGGTCTGGACGAACAACGCCTGGATCGCCGCGCAGTGCGTCGCCTTCGGCATCCTCGGCCTCTACGTGCCGTACATCGTGCTCTCGAATGCCCAGAACATCGGCACGTCCGCCGCGGTCATGTTCGCATACGGCAAGGGCGACGTGTTCTTCCTCTACATCGCACCGCACGGGATGCTGGAGCTCACCGCGATCTTCGTCGCTGCGGCAGCGGGGCTTCGCATCTTCTGGTCCTGGATCGCCCCCGGTGGGCGTACCCGCGGGCAGGCTCTCGCGGCGGACTCGCGCGCCCTCGCGACGGTTGCGATCGGCCTCGTCTTCGTCCTCCTCGTCTCTGGTGTGATCGAGGGCTTCGTGACTCCGGCGCCGTGGCCGTGGCCGGTCAAGATCGGCATCGGCTTCGCCGCGCTGTGCGCGTTCCTGACGTACATGCTCGTGCTCGGCCGACGGGCCGCACGGGCCGGCGAGACCGGCGACATCGGTGAGTTCGAGGCCGGCAGCACCCGCATCTACGCGTCCTGAGGGCGGCATCCGCTCGCCCGCGGCGTCACGCGCCACTTGCGCCGCTGCGCGCCAAGCGTGCCTGGCGCGGAACGGCGCAAGTGGCGCGCGAGCCAGGGCGCCGCGATAGGGGAGCAGGGCGCGAGGGCGTTGGGGAGCGGCGAGCAGGCTAGAGTCGGCCGGCGAGCTTCAGGGCGAGGTAGTGGTCGGCGAGGCGGGGCGGCAGGTCGGCTGGCGGACCGGTGACGACGTCGGCGCCCTGCTGGCGGATCGCCGAGGCGACCCTGGCGACGTCGAGCAGCGCCCGTTCGGCAGCGGCGGCGCGGTAGACCTGCTCCCTGTCGGCGCGTTCGTGGGTCGCCTGCACGGTCGTCGGGTCGGTGACCGACGCGACGACGACGGTGTGGCGGCGGGTCAGCTGGGGCAGCACCGCGAGCAGTCCGGTCGATGCCCCCGCGGCATCGATCGAGGTCAGCAGCACGACGAGGGCGCGCTGGCTCGTGATCGCGCGCACCTGGGCCGGCACTCCGGCCCAGTCCATTTCGAGAAGTTCGGGGTCGATAACCGCAAGGGTGTCGACTATCCGCGACAGCAGTTCTGCGCCCTGGGCGCCCTGCACCCGGCCGCGCACACGCCGGTCGAAGGCGATCATGTCGACACGGTCTCCGGCCTTCGACGCGAGCGCGGCGAGCAGCAGCGCCGCCTCGAACGCGGTGTCGAGCCTCGTCTCGTTGTCGATCCGCGCGGCGGAGGTGCGTCCGGTGTCGATCACGATGACCACCCGCCGGTCGCGCTCCGGTCGCCAGGTGCGCACGACGACGTCGTTGTGCCGCGCCGTCGCCCGCCAGTCGATCGAGCGCACGTCGTCGCCGCGCACATACTCCCGCAGTGAGTCGAACTCGGTGCCCTGACCGCGCACGAGCACGCTTGTGCGCCCGTCGAGTTCCTTGAGCCGGGTGATGCGCGAGGGCAGGTGCTTCCGGGCGTTGAAGGGCGGCAGGACGCGGATGCGCCCGGGCGCCTCGAGCGTGGCCTGGCGCGCCCACAGGCCGAGCGGCCCGTACGAGCGGATCGTGACCCGGTCCACCCGGCGTTCTCCCCTCCGGAGCGGGGTCAGCGGGAGGGACACGAGCCGGCGTTCCCCGGCCGGGATGGACAGAGCCGTGCGGTTGTTGCCTGCGCCGGCCGACGGTTGCCAGGCATCCCGCACAAAAGACCGGAGGCGACGGGAGCCGGAATTGGTGACGTAGAGCAGGCTCGTCACGGTTTCGCCGAGGCTCACCCTGGCCGGCAGCCTGCGTTCGAGGCGCACGGCCCTGGGCGAGCCGGCCAGCGCGAGGTCGAGCAGGCCGAGCCCGACCGAAAGCAGCAGCCACAGGGCGAGGATACCGCCCGCGGCCGCCTGGCTGCGTCCGAGCAGCACAATCGGCACGACGCCGAGGGCGACGAGCAGTGTGAACCGACCGGAGACCGTCACCTTAGATCGGAACCTGGACCTGCTGGAGCACGCTGCGCAGGATGGCGTCCACGGACACGCCCTCGAGTTCGGCTTCCGGCTGGAGCTGGATCCGGTGCCGCCAGACTGGGAGGACCATCGCCTGGACGTGGTCGGGAGTGATCGAGTCGTAGCCGCTGAGCCAGGCCCAGGCTTTCGTCGCCGCGAGAAGCGCCGTCGTCCCGCGGGGACTCACGCCGAGCTTGACCGAGGGGCTGCGCCGGGTCGCGCGCGCGAGATCAACGATGTAGGCGAGCACGTCCGCGCTCGAGCCGACCCCCATGACGGCGGCCTGCGCGGCGGTGAGCTGCTCGGCACCGAGCACAGGAGTGACCCCGGCCGCGGTGAGGTCGCGGGGGTTGAAACCGGCGGCGTGGCGGCGGAGCACCTCGAACTCCGCGTCGCGTTCCGGCACGTCGAGCACGAGCTTGAGCAGGAACCGGTCGAGCTGCGCCTCGGGCACCGAGTACGTGCCCTCGTATTCGATCGGATTCATCGTCGCGGCGACGATGAACGGGTCCGGCAACGGAATCGTCCGGCCGTCGACGCTGACCTGGCGTTCCTCCATCGCCTCGAGCAGTGCGGACTGGGTCTTCGGCGGTGTCCGGTTGATCTCGTCCGCGAGCAGGATATTCGTGAACACGGGGCCCTTACGGAACTCGAACTCGCCGGCCCGCGCGTCGTAGATGAGCGACCCCGTGACGTCGCCCGGCATCAGGTCAGGCGTGAACTGCACCCGTTTCGTCTCGAGGCTGAGCGCGTGGCTGAGCGAGCGCACCAGGAGTGTCTTGGCGACACCGGGCACGCCCTCGAGCAGCACGTGGCCGCGCGCGAGCAGGGCGATGATGAGTCCCGTCACTGCGCCGTCCTGGCCGACGACGGCCTTGCCGACCTCGGTGCGAACCTGCGCGAGCGATTCCCGAAGGGAAACGGTGGTATCGGTCGGTGTGCTCATGGGTCCATTCTTCCGGGGGTGGTTGCGGTGGGTGGGGCGGATGCCGGCCGAGCAGCGGGCAGGCCGCTCGCGGCGATCACGGCTCGCTCCAGGTCCTGGAGGAGGTCGGACTGGGCGATGAGGTCCCGGTCCGTCGCCGGGACCCCGTCGACGAGGACGAAGCGCACCTCGGCCGGTGCCCGACCGGTCAGTGCGGACACCGCGAGCACGACGTCGTCGAGGCTCGCGAGCCTGGACAGCCCGACCCGGGTCGCGAGGCGCTGCACGGTGGCGACCCGCAGGGAGTCGAGGGCGCGGAGGCGAGCGTTGCCGCGGGCATAGAGGCGCGCCCTGCCTTCCATCGTCTCGCTCGCGCGCACGATCACCGGCAGGTTCTCGGCGACGAGCGGTCCGAGTCTCCTGCCCTGCCACACGGCAGCCGCGAGGAACACGACCGCGAGCAGCAGGATCGAGGGAGTGACCCAGCCCGGCGTCAACTCGCCGAGGCTCGGCGGGCCGGTTGCCGCGACATCCGCCAGAGTCGGCTGGTACCAGATCAGGTCGGAGCTCGGCCCGAGCAGTCCGAGTGCGAGCGCCGCGTGACCGGATGCCGTGATCTCGTCGTTGCTGAAGATGGCGTCATCGGCGACGAGGGTCAGCTCCGTGGACGGCAGGGTCGCGCCGACGACGGCGAAGGAGTTCCGGCCGGACGGGAAACAACCGCGTTCCGCGGCGTCGGTGGGAAGGCTGAGTGTCTTCCCGCCGGGGGCGACGCCGCCTGCCCTGATCGCAGCGGGCAGGTCGCAGCGATCGCCCGGCCCGTCCAGGCTGTCGGCGACCCCGCCGAAGCCGACGGCGGGGGTCAGCGTCTGCAGCAGGAGGAAATCGGGGGCGACCACGACGGTCCGGGGCGCGAGGGCCGCCATGGCCGAGATCCGGTCGTTCGTCAGATAGCCGTTCGGGTCACTGAAGAACAGGGTCGGATCGGTGCTCGCCGCGGCGAGCGTGTGGGCCTCGTCCAGGGTGTCCGCCGTCGTGACGTGCACGCCCTGCTGGCGCAGCACCTCGACGAGGGCGCGGGCGCCCGCCGGTGCGGCATTGTCGGCGGCGAGCGGGGTCCCGCCGCTCGAACCGGCGCCAGCGAGCAGCGTCGCCGCGATGGCGACGAGCAGGGCGCCGACGCCGGCGAGCACCCAGAACCGGGAGCGTCGTGCGGCGACGCGCAGGGTCGGGGTCGTCGCTACGGCGTCGGCGCCCGCGAGAGTGGTCACTGCGTTGCCGTCGGTGCCGGGTCTTCGCGGGTCGTCGGCGTCCGCGTGCGCAGGGCGCTTTCGAGCGCGGCGAGGGACAGGAAGCCGGACTCGGTGCCCTCGGCATTGAGGTAGCGCACGCCGTCGAAGAGGTCCGCCGCCGTCCTGAGGCTGACCCGCTCCTCCGGGAACGCCGTTGCCGCCCGCTCGGCGAAGCTGTGCGCGGTCGTGCCGGGAGTGATGAAGAGCACTGTGCGTTCGACGAGCGACCGTGCCAGGGTCCGGAACATCTCGCTGATCGCGAGATTCCAGTCCTTGTGCGATGCTGCCGACAGCGCCGCCCGGCGCAACTCGTCGGCGGACCGGGCGTCGTTCCTGCCGAACATCTCGTGCTGCAGGGCGCTGCGCCTGTTCCACCGCGGCAACCCGAAGACGAGCACGGCCACCACGACGACGGCGACGACGACAAGCGTCACGACGAGCGGAACCCAGGGTCCGAGGCCCGCACCCGACGGCGCGCCGAGTGAAGCGAACCAGTCGAAGAAAGCCTTGCTGACCCGGTCGAACCAGGTCGGCCGCGCTGCCTGGTACGGCGGCTTGGCGAGCTCGTCCCGCAACCAGGCCGTGGCCGTCGGGGCATCGGGATCGACAGGGGTGCCCCCCGGAAACGGACCAGACCACGTGCCCCCGGCACCGGTCATGACTGCGGCGCTGCCGGCATCCGCCCGGCTGGGATCAGGTACGGATCTGCAGCGTCGTTGCCGGGGGAAGACTCGACGAAGCGCTGCAGGTCGAGATCGAGGCCTTCCTTGCGCATCCGCAGGTCGATGTAGATCAGCGCTGTCGTGCCGGACTGGACCACCGCGGCGACGGCCCCGAGTACGAGGCTCAGAAGAATGGTCAGCACGTACAGCACGATCACGGGGATCCAGGAGTCGATGGCGCCGGTGGGGTTGATGAGGGAGACCGCGACGCCGCCGAGCAGTGACAGCGGTGTCGAGACAATCTGCGAGACGATGTTCACAATCGCGGCGACGAGGAACTGCACTCCGAGCGTGCGCCAGAAGTAGCCCCTCGTGAGCGACCATGATCGGGCGATGGCTGCCCCGATGCCGAGGCGTTCGAGCACGATCAGGCTCGGGACGAGGGACGTCTTCGTGGCCAGCCAGGCCGAGAGCGCGAGGATGCCCAGTGCGCCGAGGATGCCGAAGACGATCCCGAAGACGACGCCGGCTCCGCCGAGCAGCACGAACACGACGACGACCCCTGCGACGATGGCCAGGCCGAGGAGAAGGGCTCCGCTGAGGATCGCGGCCCAGAGTGCGAGCGGCCAGAGGCGTCGGCCGGCCGCCCGCCAGAGCTGGCCGAGCCGGAGCTTCTGGCCGAGCATGGCACGGGAGACCTCGACGACGATGACGCCCTGGAGCATCGCGGAGGCGATCACGGAGAGGAGGATCGGCACGATCGCCGACAACACGATGGTGAGGTTGGCGCCGGCCTGGACCGCGTCCCTGTCCGCGAGCGGGGCGCTGTCGACCCGGCCGAGGGCGAGCACCGTCACCGGGCCGACGATCAGCAGGGTGACCAGGAGGATCGCGCCCTGTACGAGGAGTGCGCTTCCGAAGGTGGCCTTGGGATTGCGCCGCAGCACCTGGAAGGGCGCCCAGAGCAGGGAGCCGAAGCCGAGCGGCCGTAACGGGAGGAGGCCGGGGCGCGGCGGCGGGGTCCACGCGGGAGGGGGACCCCAGGCCTGGGGTGCACCGGACGCCGGCGGCGGCGCGTATTCGCCGTAGCGCGGTCGATCGTAAGCGTCACCTGTCGGTGCGTGCCAGTTCTGCGGGTCCGTCACGAGACCTATGCTGGCATACTCGGCATCGAAACGGGCGCGACGGGCAATGCCAGCCCCCCCTCGACTACTCTGGTGTCAGTGATTGCATGACTCACCGGGAGTATTCCCTCCGGTGACCTAAGCAGAAAACGGTTGGATGAACGCACGCATTTTGGTCGTCGACGACGACACCGCGCTGGCGGAAATGATCGGCATTGTCTTGCAGGGTGAAGGTTTCGACCCGCACTTCTGCGAAGACGGCTCACTCGCACTCGACGCATTCCGGACGATCAAACCCGATCTGGTCCTGCTCGACCTGATGCTGCCCGGCCTCGACGGCATCGAGGTGTGCACCCTGATCCGCGCCGAATCGGGAACGCCGATCATCATGCTCACCGCTCGCACCGATACGACGGATGTGGTCAAGGGCCTCGAATCCGGCGCGGACGACTACATGGTCAAACCGTTCAACCCGAAGGAACTCCTCGCCCGGATCCGCACCCGGCTGCGGCCGGTGTCAACGGAATCTCCCGCGAACCTCTCGATCGGCGACCTCACCGTCGACGCCGCCGGGCACGAGGTGCGCCGCGGCGACCGGCAGATCGGCCTGACCCCACTTGAATTCGACCTCCTGCTCACCCTCGCGTCCCGTCCCCAGCAGGTGTTCACCCGGGAGATGCTGCTCGAACAGGTGTGGGGCTACCACTACAAGGCCGACACCCGGCTCGTGAACGTGCACGTGCAACGCCTCCGCGCCAAGGTCGAGGACGATCCGGACAACCCCCGCATCGTGATGACGGTCCGCGGTGTCGGGTACCGGGCCGGCGCGGCCATCTAGGCTCCGCATGGCCGAACCGACCGGGTTTGCCCGAACATGGCGCAGGGGGTGGCGGGACTGGCGCGACTGGAGATCCTGGCGTGCCCGCCTGCTCCGCACCTGGCGGTCCTCCCTGCAGTTCCGCACCGTGACCATCACGGTCGTGCTGTCCGGCATCGCCATCGTCATGGTCGGCGTCTATGTCTCGGTGAGCGTCGGCAACGATCTCTTCCAGTCCCGGCTCAGCCAGGTCGAGCTCGACTCGAACCGGGCGACGAGCGCGGCCCAGGGGATCCTGGATTCCTCGGACGCGGCCGACCGGGTCCAGGTGCAGAGCCTGCTTGCCTCGGCGCGGAGCGCCATCTCCGCGGCGTCCTCGAGCCGGCTCGTCGCCGTGTTCCGGGTTCCCGGCCAGGACCCTTCGACGTCCGTGCCCCAGGACTTCTCGACATTCGGCGACTCGACCGAGGTCATCTCGCCCGAGCTGCGCACCGCCGTGCAGGGCTCGCCGGGCACCCAGTTCTGGCAGTCGGTGGCCCTAGCGACGGATGACGACGGCCAGGTCGCCGGGATCGTCGTCGGTTCACAGATCACCGTCCCCGTCGCCGGCCGGTACGAGCTCTACATCGGCTACAACCTCGGCGAGGCGGAAACGACACTGCAGTTCGTGCAGCGAACCCTCGGCATCGCCGGGCTCCTGCTTATTATCCTGATCGGTGCGGTGACCTGGATCGTCGTGCGCTTCGTGGTGACGCCGATCCGGGTCGCGGCCGAGACCAGCCAGCGGCTGGCCTCCGGGGACCTCGGTGTGCGGCTGCCCGTCAAGGGCGACGACGTCATCACGACCCTCGCCCGGTCGTTCAATGGGATGGCGGACAGCCTGCAGAGCCAGATCAAGGAGCTCGCCGACCTTTCCGAGGTGCAGCAGCGCTTCGTGTCCGACGTGTCGCACGAGCTGCGCACCCCGCTGACGACGATCCGGCTGGCCGGGGACATGCTCTACGACCAGCGGGCCGCCTTCCCCCCTGCGACGGGTCGCACCGCGGAGCTCCTGCACGCCCAGGTCGAGCGGTTCGAACTCCTGCTCGCGGACCTGCTCGAGATCAGCAAGTACGACGCAGGGTCCGTCGAACTCGAGGCCGAGCCGACGAACCTCGTGCACCTCGCCGCAGACGCCGTCGAGGGCCTGCGGTCGCTTGCCGAATCCAAGGGCACCCGGCTCAACCTCGTCGCCCCGGGAGGACACCTCGACGCGGAGGTCGATCCCCGTCGCATCCGCCGGATCATGCACAACCTGATCGGCAACGCGATCGAGCACGGCGAGGGCAAGCCCGTCATCGTCTCGGTCGACAGCAACGAGTCCGCCGTTGCCCTCTCGGTGCGCGACTACGGCCTCGGCATGAGCCAGGTCGACGTCAACCACGTCTTCGACCGGTTCTGGCGGGCAGACCCCTCCCGCAAGCGCACCATCGGCGGTACGGGCCTCGGCCTCTCGATCTCACTCGAGGACGCGACCGTTCACCGTGGCTGGCTCCAGGTCTGGTCGAGCCCCGGGAAGGGTTCGTGCTTCCGGCTGACCCTGCCACGGACCGCGCGCGGCGAGATCACGGGCTCGCCGAGCCCGCTGCCGCCGGAGGACGCCGGGTCCGACGGCACGCTGCCGCGCCTTACGGTCGGCGAGGTCGGCAGGGCCGGGGTCAAGGGCGCCCAACACGGTGAGGGAGCGATCCATGATTGACCGGAGCGACGGCATCCGCCGTGCAACCCGTGCGACCCGGGAAACCCGCGGAAGCGGACCGTGGCGCGCAGGGGGCACGCTGGCCGCCCTCCTCGTGCTCGCGGTCCTGCTCAGCGGATGCTCGGGGATTCCCCGGAGCGGCAGCGTGCGCACCGGGCAGGCGGTTGCAGCCGGCGACAACCCCGCACCCGTCTTCCTGCCGTCGCACCCGCAGGCCGATGCCAGCCAGGAAAGCATCCTGCGCGGTTTCATCGACGCCCAGACCAGCCCGGAGAACGACTACGCGATCGCCCGCGAATTCCTCGCCCCCGGTTTCAGCGGCGCCTGGGCGGCGGATGCCGGGGTGACGGTCGACGACGGGACGGCGCGCACCATCATCCCCGTCGACGCCGAGACCATGCAGTTCTCGGTGAATCCCATCGCCGACGTCGACGGGATCGGTGAATACCACGAGGTCGAGTCTCCCTCGCCCGTCGTCCTGCGCTACCAGTTCCAGAAGGTCGGCGACCAGTGGCGGATCAGCGCTGCGCCGAACGGCACCGTCGTCGACCAGACCACGTTCAGCGACGTGTTCAGCTCCCAGGCCCTCTACTTCTTCGATTCGAGCTTCGCGTTCCTGGTTCCAGAGCTGCGCTGGTTCCCGCGCGGGGGCGCCACCCTGACCAAGATCGTCAACGGCGTGCTGCACGGGCCGAGCCCATGGCTGGGCGGGGCCGTCGTCAGCGCGTTCCCCGACGGAACCAAGCTCACCGCGGATGCCGTTCAGGTCGTGTCGCGCGACGCGAAGGTCGACCTCAACGGCGAAGCCCTGAACGCAGACAGGGTCACCCTGCAGCGGATGCGGGCACAGCTCACGAACAGCCTCCCCACGGGCATCACCGTCACGATCTCGATCAACCAGAACTCCCAGGACATCGGGGACCTCGGCGCCAACGCCCCGATCGTCAACCCGCGGGTGGACGCCCGGGCGCTCGTGCTCCGGCAGGGCGCCTTCGGGTTCCTGTCCGCAGCAGGGAAGACGGTCACCCCGATCCCCGGGCTCTCCGAGCAGGTCGTCGCGCTCGGCCCGACGGCGGTCACCCTCTCACCGGGGCAGACCGTCGCGGCGGCGCGGGCCGCGACCGGGGTCTCCTCCGTCCGGGTCGGCGAGGTCGCGAAGCTGCTCGATCCGCGGCCCGGCCTCATCGCGCCTGCCGTCGACAACTTCGGCTACGTCTGGTCCGTTCCCTCGAACCGTCCGGATGAGCTGTTCGTCTACAGCCCGAACGGGGATGCGACGGCCGTGCCGACCTCCTGGCCAGAGGCCTCCGGAATCGTGGCGCTGCGGGTGTCCCGGGACGGTACCCGGCTGATCGCGCTGCTCACATCCGGTACGGAGACCCGCTTCGTGGTCGTCTCGATCAAGCGGGACAAGTCCGTCCCGGTCGCCCTCGGAGACGAAGTCCAGCTCCAGTCCGTTCCGGGCATCCCCCTCGACGCCACCTGGATCGACGAGCTCACGGTCGCCTACCTCGTCGCGCTCCCGACCGGAGAGGACCGCATCGTTACCCAGCAGCTCGGCGGCGTCAGCTCGAGCATCGAGTCAGCGCCAGGCAGTGCGACGATCACGGGAAGCAACACCCTGAGGGACGTGCGCGCGCTCGCCACAACGGGCAGCCTGATGATGCAGCGCGGAGTCGGCTGGCAGGAGCGCATCGACGACGTGACTCTCGTGGCCACCCAGCAGGGAATCGGCGGGTAGGCGGGGCCTGTCCTCCACAGGACCGGCGCCCGGCCGCGCGCGCACCGGCGTGCGCTCGCGATCACGCGCTCGCGTCAGGTCGGCCAGTCTGGCGGCATGACCGGGACCGGAGCGGCACGAACGGCACGGGCCGCTTGGCGGGCCGTGCTGGACGCGTGGGCCGTTCTCCTGCCCACGGCGTGCAGCGGTTGCGGGGCGCCGAACCGTGCCCTCTGCGCGGCCTGCCGCGCCCTCCTGGCGCCTGCCCTGCGCGTGACCGAGCGCGGCGGCCTGCGGGTCTGGGCGGGGCTCGACTATGCCGGCGTTCCGCGGCGCGTGATCGCGAGCTTCAAGGACGGCGGGCGAACGGATGCCGCCGCCGCGCTCGCCCCTCCGCTCCTGGCCGCCGTCGTGGCCGCGCTCGCCGCAGTGGAGTCCGGCGGAGCAGTGGAGTCCGGCGGTGCAGTGGAGTCCGGCGGTGCAGTGGAGTCCGGCGGTGCAGTGGAGTCCGGCGGTGCTGCGGAGCCTGGCGGCGCCCGGCGCCCGGATGCCGGCATCCGCCTGGTGACGATTCCTTCATCGCGACGGGCCTGGCGTGCGCGCGGATTCCTCCCGGTCGAGCTGCTGCTCCGCCGGGCCGGACTCGTACCGCACCGTGTGCTCACCAGCAGGGAGACCGCCGACCAGGTCGGGCTCGACCGTGCCGCCAGGGCCAGGAATCGGGACGGTTCGCTGCGCGCCCTTCGTTCCCTGACCGGGGTGCGCTGCCTGCTCGTCGACGACATCGTGACGACGGGCGCCACCGTTCTCGAAGCCCGCCGCGCCATCCTCGCCGCCGGGGGAGAGGTCGTTGGCGTGGCCGCCCTCGCGGAAACCCGGAGACGCCTACCGGTCACACATCGTTCATCAGAAACCGATTGACAAATTGCGGTGACTTCTCCTGCAGGCAGGGCTACGGTGGAGCTAAAGGCGCGCACCAATCGCCCGGGACCGGGCGGTTCGCCAGATCTGGAGGTCGTCATGGAAACTAACATCGTCGGACGAAACCTGGGGATCACTGATCGTTTCCGGTCATATGCGTCGGAAAAGGCCGAGAAGATCGCCGGCCTGGCCGACAAGGCCCTCGCCCTCGAAGTCAAGCTCAGCCGGAACCGCGAAAAGGGTTCAGCCACCGGCAACGACAGGGTCGAGCTGACCCTGATCGGGAAGGGTCCCATCGTCCGCGCTGAAGCGGACGGTTCGGACAAGTACGCAGCCTTCGACGTGGCACTCGGACGGCTCCTCGAGCGCGTGCGCCGCGCCAAGGACCGCCAGAAGCTGCACCGTGGCGGAGCGCACCGCCCCACCTCGCTGCACGACGCGGCATCCGTTGACTTCAGCGTCGTCGACATCAAGCCGGCCGACGCCGAAACCCTCGACGAGGTGCGCACCGGAGTCATCCGGGTGGTGCGCCCCACCGAGTCGGAGGCAGCCGCCGCGGCCACCGCCGCCGAGGAGGAAGCCGACGAGGTGTACACGCCGGTCGTCATCCGCCGCAAGGTCTTCTCCGCTGCCCCGATGACCGTCGACGACGCCCTGTACTTCATGGAACTGGTCGGGCACGACTTCTACCTGTTCCAGGACTCCGAGACGAACCGGCCGAGTGTGGTCTACCGCCGCAAGGGCTGGGACTACGGGGTCATCGAACTGGCTGAGAACAGCGAGGAGTTGCGGGTCGCCGCCGAGTAAGGCCTCCGGTAGGCCGTCGAGTGCACTCCCTGACCAACTAGCATTGTTATAGTTGCCGCACACCGGCGCACAACAGTGCCGGCGTGGTTCAATCCGTCGCGTGAGCAGCCAGACCCTGGTTCATCTCACCGAGACGACAGGCGTAACGGCGCCGTGACTAGTGGAGTGCATTCGTGGCCTCAATCCTTGAAAAGGTTCTTCGTGTTGGTGAAGGACGCGTCCTGCGTCGTCTCGAGCAGTACGCGAAAGCCATCAATGCGCTGGAAGAAGACTTCAGCCAGCTCACCGACGAGGAGCTGAAGAACGAAACCGTCGTGCTGCGGGAACGCTACTCGAACGGCGAGTCGCTCGACGACTTGCTGCCGGAGGCGTTCGCCGCCGTGCGCGAGGCCTCGACCCGCACCCTGGGCTTGCGTCACTTCGACGTGCAACTCATGGGCGGGGCGGCCCTGCACCTCGGCAACATCGCAGAGATGAAGACCGGTGAGGGCAAGACGCTTGTCGCGACGACCGCGGCGTACCTGAACGCCATCACGAGCCGCGGTGTGCACATCATCACCGTGAACGACTACCTCGCGAGCTACCAGAGCGAGCTGATGGGCCGCGTGTTCCGTGCCCTCGGCATGACCACTGGGTGCATCCTCTCCGGCCAGACTCCCGCGCAGCGCCACGACCAGTACCTCGCGGACATCACCTACGGCACGAATAATGAATTCGGCTTCGACTACCTGCGCGACAACATGGCCTGGCAGGCCGCCGACATGGTCCAGCGCGGCCACTACTACGCGATCGTCGACGAGGTCGACTCGATCCTGATCGACGAGGCCCGCACCCCGCTGATCATCTCCGGCCCGGCATCGGGCGAGGCGAACCGCTGGTTCACCGAGTTCGCGAGCCTGACCAAGCGGCTCGTTCCCGAGGTCGACTTCGAGGTCGACGAGAAGAAGCGCACCGTCGGCGTGCTCGAACCCGGCATCGAAAAGGTCGAGGACTACCTCGGCATCGACAACCTCTACGAATCGGCGAACACCCCGCTGATCTCGTTCCTGAACAACGCGATCAAGGCGAACGCCCTGTTCAAGAAGGACAAGGACTACGTCGTGATGAACGGCGAGGTTCTCATCGTCGATGAGCACACCGGTCGCATCCTGATGGGCCGACGGTACAACGAGGGCATTCACCAGGCCATCGAGGCCAAAGAGGGTGTCGCGGTCAAGGCCGAGAACCAGACCCTCGCGACGGTCACCCTGCAGAATTACTTCCGTCTCTACACGAAGCTGTCCGGCATGACCGGAACCGCCGAGACCGAGGCCGCCGAGTTCATGAGCACCTACAAGCTCGGCGTGGTCTCGATCCCCACCAACAAGCCGATGAAGCGCATCGACCAGTCCGACCTCGTCTACAAGAACGAGGAGGCCAAGTTCGGCCAGGTCGTCGAGGACATCGTCGGCAGGCACGAGAAGGGCCAGCCCGTCCTCGTCGGAACGACGAGCGTCGAGAAGAGCGAATACCTCTCCCGCCTGCTCGCCAAGCGCGGGGTCCGCCACGAGGTTCTCAACGCGAAGAACCACGCTCGGGAAGCCGCGATCGTCGCCCAGGCCGGTCGCCTCGGCTCCGTCACGGTCGCCACGAACATGGCGGGTCGTGGGACCGACGTCATGCTCGGTGGCAACGCCGAGTTCCTCGCCGTCGCCGAGATGAACGCGAAGGGCCTCAGCCCCATTGAGACGCCCGAAGAATACGAGACCGAGTGGGACGACGTCTTCGCCGCAGTCAAGGCGAAGGTCTCCGAGGAGGCCGAAAAGGTCGTCGAGGCCGGCGGCCTGTACGTCCTCGGCACCGAGCGCCACGAATCGCGCCGCATCGACAACCAGCTCCGCGGACGCAGCGGACGTCAGGGCGACCCGGGAGAGAGCCGCTTCTACCTGTCCCTGACCGACGACCTGATGCGTCTCTTCAACGCGGGAGCCGTCGAGAGCCTGATGAGCCGCCAGGGTGTACCCGACGACATGGCGATCGAATCCAAGGTCGTGAGCCGCGCCATCCGCTCTGCGCAGTCGCAGGTCGAGGGCCGCAACGCCGAGATTCGCAAGAACGTGCTCAAGTACGATGACGTGCTCAACCGCCAGCGCGAAGCGATCTACGGCGACCGCCGTCACATCCTCGAGGGTGACGACCTCCACGAGCGCACCCAGCGCTTCCTGGAAGACGTGATCGACGAGGTTCTCAGCGTGCACACCGGTGAGGGCAACGGCGACGACTGGGACTTCGACGCGCTGTGGGCCGAGCTCAAGACGCTCTACCCCGTCGGCATCACCATCGACGAGGTCATCTCCGAGGCAGGCAACCGGGGCAGGATCAACCGCGACTTCATGCGCAGGGAGATTCTCTCCGACGCTCGGGTCGCATACCAGAAGCGCGAGGCCAGCCTCGGCTCCCCGGCCATGCGCGAACTCGAGCGCCGCGTTGTGCTCTCCGTGATCGACCGCCGCTGGCGCGAGCACCTCTACGAGATGGACTACCTCAAGGACGGCATCGGTCTCCGTGCGATGGCCCAGCGTGACCCGCTCGTCGAGTACCAGCGTGAGGGTTTCGCCATGTTCCAGCAGATGATGGGTCAGATCCGCGAGGAGACCGTCGGCTTCCTGTTCAACCTCGAGGTCGAGGTCAACCAGGCGCCCGATCCCGTCGCCGCGCCCGTCGTCGTCGCCAAGGGCCTCACTCCCGGTGAGGATTCCGGTGCCGACAAGCTCAGCTACACCGCACCGAGCGATTCCGGCGGAGTCGAGGTGCGCAACCAGCGCGGCCAGATCCAGCAGGCCGCGACCGACCGTGCCCGCCGGGCCGAGACGGACGCGAACGCAGGAGATGCCCCTGCGGCGGATTCCGCGGCTCCCGCTGGTCCTCCCCGTCGCGGCGCCTTCGGCCAGCGCGATTCCGAGACGCCGGCCGTTCCGGTGAACCGCGCCGAGCGTCGGGCCCAGGGCAAGAAGTAGCACCGCCCGTCGCACACACCGGAAGGCCGGGTCCCTCGGGACCCGGCCTTCCGGTGTGTGCGACCCGTGCCTAATGCACAGGAAGGGGCACTTCGTTGGGCGCTGCCGCGGGGGTGCCGTGCGGGTTCGAGAGCGACACGCCATGGCCCATCCGCCGGAAGAGCAGCGCCGCGAGGATCGCGCCGACGGCGAAGAAGCCGGCGCCCCACCAGTATGCGACCGCGTAGCTGTGGATCGCGGCATCCGCGGCCACCGCAGCGGTGAGCGGGGTGTTCGCGGCCAGGAAGTTCGTCGCGGCGGTCGCGGCGAGCGTGTTGAGCAGTGCGGTGCCGATCGACCCGCCGACCTGCTGGCTCGTGTTCACCATCGCGGAGGCGACCCCGGCGAACTGCCGGTCGACGCCGAGCGTCGCCGTCTGCATCGAGGCGGGCATGATTGAGCCCATCGCGAAGCCGAGGATCATCAGGGGCGGCAGCACGTCGGCGGCATAGGTGCTGCCCAGGTCGAGATGGGTCAGGTAGATCATCCCGAGCGCTCCGAGCGTCATGCCGAACGGCACCATGATCTTCGGGCCGAACCGGGGCACGAAGATGTTCGTCGACAACTGGGCCGCGACGACGAGCATCGCAATCATCGGCAGGAACGACAGTCCGGTCTGGACCGGGGTGTAGCCCAGCGAGACCTGCAGGTAGTACGTGACGAACAGGAAGATGCCGAACATGCCTGCACCGGCGATCAGCACCGAGAGGTACGCGGCACCGCGGTTGCGGTCGAGCACGATCACGAGCGGCAGAAGCGGATGCGCGGCACGGCGCTGCCACAGCACGAACGCGACGAGAAGCACGACGGCCCCCGCGAGCATGCCCCAGGTCAGCGGCGAGTCCCAGCCGTCGGTCTCGGCGTTGGAGAAGCCGTAGACGAGGCCGAAGAGGGCTCCGGAGACCAGGATCGTGCCGGGAATGTCGAGCTTCGGGCGCGGGCCGGTGCGCTCGAGGTGGTCGACGAAGACGATCGCACCGATCACCCCGATCACGGCGATGGGGATGTTGATGTAGAGGTTCCAGCGCCAGTCGAGGTTCTGGGTGAGGAAACCGCCCAGAAGCAGTCCGACGGCGCCGCCGGCACCGGCGATCGCTCCGAAGATTCCGAAGGCACGGGCGCGTTCCTTCGGGATGGTGAACGTCGTCGTGAGCACGGCGAGGGCGGTCGGGGCGAGGAGGGCGCCGAACGCGCCCTGCAGGGCGCGGGCGCCGACGAGCAGCCCGAAGGTGCCTGCCGCACCGCCGAGCGCCGAGGCGGCTGCGAAGCCGATCAGTCCGATGATGAAGGTGCGCTTCCGGCCGATCAGGTCGGACAGACGTCCGCCGAGCAGGAGGAGGCTCGCGAAGGCGAGGGAATACGCGGTGATGATCCACTGGCGGTCTCCGTTGGAGAAGCCGAGGTCGGTCTGCGCGGAGGGCAGGGCGATGTTGACCACGGTCGAGTCGAGCACGACCATGAGCTGGGCGAGGGCAACGGTGCTGAGGGTCCACCAGCGCCGAGAATGCGGCACGGGGGGGCTCGTTAGAGTGGACGAAGTGGCGGAAGTCTTTGGCATGAAGGCGACTATATACGATACTGTGGAGTTCCGGATCTTAACAGTTCCTGAATTTACCTCCGGGTAACATTCGATCAGAGGATTTCGATCAGAAAGTGGTGAGTGTGGCGACGACGCAGCTCGATCCCGCCGAGGAGACGGAGCCCGTCAAGCTCGGACGCAGACGGGACCACACCCGCGATCCTGACATCCTCGCCGCTGCCGTCGACGTGCTCGCCGAATGCGGGTATGACGGCATGACCATCGACATGGTCGCGGCCCGGGCAAAAGCAGGCAAGGCCACCCTCTACCGGCGATGGCCGTCGAAGGGCGAACTCGTCATCGACGCGGTCGCGTGCATGAAGAACGGTGACCTGAACCTGTCCCAGCTTCCGGACACCGGCACACTGCGCGGGGATCTGATCGCCATGATCAAGCCGCACTCGATCGAGGACGGCGAGAAGAAGCTCCGGGTCATCGCCGGCCTGATGTCCCTCCTCGCCCACTCGCCCGAGCTCGCCGAGACCGCCCGCCTCTCCGTCGTCGAACCCCGGGTGACCGCGCATCGCTTCCTGTTGCGCCGGGCCGTCGAGCGCGGCGAGATCTCATCGCACTGCGACGTTGACAACCTGTCGACCGTGACCACAGCCATGGCCTCCATGCGGATCCTGTTCGAGCGGAAGACCATCGACAGGGAATTCCTGATCTCCTTGATCGACGGGGTGATCCTGCCCGCGGTGGGCCTGGGTGCCGGCCCGGCGGCCGGCCCGGACGCGGAGTCGCCTGCTGCAGGGGATACGGCCGTCACAGCACGTTGATCGCGCTGGCCCGCCAGCGGTTGTCGAGGCCCTCGAGGCGCAGCGCCACCGCGCGCACGCGCACCTTGCTGTGCACGATGACCACGGCTTCGACCACCCCGTCCCTCGGTTCCGTGATGGTGACCCTGCCGATGGAGATCGTGGGCCGCTGTGCCCGGAGGCCTTTGACCGCCCGTGCCCGGTTGGAGAGGACGACCCGTTTCAGCAGGTGCCTGTAGACATCGTCGCTCACCCAGCGCGCGAGCTGGTCGAGTTCGCGAGCCCCGGAGAGCACCTCGATCACGCACCGCGTGAGGTTGATGAGCAGCGGCTCCGGGTCCGGCAGTTGCCCGCGGGAACTCGGCTGCTGCCCGAAGTAATCCTCCTCGGCGAACCGCTCCACTCGGGCGCTCGCCTGCTCACTCTTGCCGACTGAATCGCTCATGACTCCTCCGGGGGTTCCGGGTGCTGAGGTACAGGTTCGCTACTCAACCAGCGGATGCCCGCTGTGTCGAGCGCTTATATGTCCTGTGGATAACACGGCTGGCCGGTTCGCGGCGAGTTAGCGTCGTGTGTGTGCGCTGGGACAACCTGTTCGACGACCTCGAGGGACAGCTCGAACACGAGCTGAACGCCGAGGACCTCGAGCTGCGCGCGGAAGAGGAACGGCTCCGGCTCGGCCGGTTGTCTCTTCGGCACCGGCTGATGAGCCTGGGCGCCGGCGCGGGCCCGCGCGCCGGCGGCGGTGTCGTGCGGCTGGTGCTCACCTCCGGGGCAACGCTGGCCATCCGCCCGACGACGTTCGGGCGGGACTGGCTCGCCGCCGAGATCCTCGAAACGCCCACTGCGTCGGCCGGGACGGCCCGGCCCGGTGTCCCCGCCCTGGGCGCTCCGCAGTGCGTCGTTCCGATCGCGGCGATCGCCGGGGTGATCCTGCAGTCTGCGGAGGTGCGCGCCTCCCTCGCCGCGCCCGCGGAACCCGGGTCGGGGGTCGTCGACCGGATCGGGTTCGCCTTCGTGCTTCG
This sequence comes from Cryobacterium sp. GrIS_2_6, assembly GCF_035984545.1. Lineage (NCBI taxonomy): Bacteria > Bacillati > Actinomycetota > Actinomycetes > Micrococcales > Microbacteriaceae > Cryobacterium > Cryobacterium sp. GrIS_2_6. The sequence continues at coordinate 2,527,295 of NZ_JAXCHP010000001.1, read as the reverse complement.
CGACCTGGCCAGGCGACGCAAGTTCGTCGAGGTGCACACCCCGGGTGGTCTCCTCAGCGGAACGATCGACAGGGTCGGTCGCGACCACATCGACCTCGCGATGCACGACCGCGGGGTGCCGCGCCGTACCTCGGAGGTGCGGCAGTACCGGATCATTCCCCTCGCCGAGATCCGGCTGCTGTGCCTGCCCTGACCGCGCAGGCCCCGGTTCAGTCGGGCGGCCGGATGATCGTGCCGCCGGAGAGCTCGGGGATGTTCGCGTAGTCGGACTGCTCCCACAGCGACAGCCGTCTGGCCTCTTCGTACTTGGCCTCGATGTACGACTCGAGCACGACCCGCTCCACGCGCCAGTGCTGCATCCGCTCGGGCGCAGACGGGCCGATCCGGATGGCAGGAAGCTCGCCCGTGTGCACAAGCTCGCTGACCTCGGACGCGGTGAGGGCGAGTATGTCGGCGGTGTCCGCGAGGGTGAGGAAGCGGCCCAGCCCACGATAGGCGTCGGGAGCGTTCATGCTTCGATTATCGGGGGTTCCTGCGGCGTTCCGCCGGGAAAACGACAGCCTGTGGATAACTTTCCCGCCGTGGGCCGGGAACGGCGACGATAGAGACCACTGATCAGGCGGGCGGCGGCAGCTGCCCGCGCCGAGGAGAGGGGCGACCATGGTCTCGAGGCCGAATCGCGCACGACGCCCGGGAGTCTGGTTCGACCCGCGCCTGCTCATCGGCCTGGTGCTCGTGCTCGGTGCGGTCGGCGGCGTCTCTGCGGTCGTCGCAGGCAGCGACCGCACGACCGCCGTCTACGCCGCCCGTGGCGCCCTCATCGTCGGCGACCGGGTCACGGCCGCAGACCTCGAGCTCAGCCAGGTCCGCCTCGACGGGGCGCTCCCGCTCTACGTGACCCCCGAGCGGATGCCCGCGGACGGCCTGGTCCTGGCCCGGACCGTCTCCGCCGGCGAGCTGATCCCGGTGTCCGCGGTCGGCGCATCCGCTGACGCCGGCGAGACGACGGTCGTCGTCGAACCGACGGACGCCCTCGCGCAGGCCGTCGCGCCTGGCGCCGTTGTCGACGTGTGGTCGTCGCCGCAGACCGAGCGGGGTGCGTTCGGGCCGCCTGCGGTGCTCGTCGGGCAGGCCGGGGTGGTGCGCGTGCTCGAGCCGGGCGGTCTCTCGGTGGGAGCCGGCCGCCGCTCGGTCGAGCTCCGGGTGCCCAGGGAGGCCGTCGCCGCCGTGCTCACCGCGATCGCCAACGGAGCGGCGATCGCGGTCGTTCCGGCCAACCAGCCCCTCGGCGGTTGATCGTGGCCCGGCTGCTGCTCGCGCTCGACCGTTCGACGGAGGACCGCCTCCTCGCAGACATCGTGCAGTACGGGCACGCCGTCCTCGCCCGGCTTTCGGGGGCAGCGGAACTGCTCGCGGTCCTGGACCGCACCGAGGCCGACGTCGCACTCCTGAGCGCGGGACGGGGGACGCTGAGTGCCGCCGTGATCCGGGCGTGCGACGAGCACGGCGTGCGCGTGATCGCCCTCGCCGCGACCGACCAGGATCGCAGGAACGCGGCGGGACTCGGCCTCCTCGACGTGATCGACGCAACGGCGGATTGGGCGGGCATCGAGGCGGTGATCGAGGCCGGCGTGGTGATCCCGTTGCGGGTCGCCGAGCGGGAAGCCACGCGCACACTGTCCGCTCGCGGCACTGTGATCGCGGTCTGGGGGCCCTCCGGCGCGCCGGGCCGCACGACGCTCGCGATCAACATCGCCGCCGAGGTCGCGGCGGTGGGTCACACCGTGGCGCTCGTCGACGTCGACAGCTACGGAGGTGGGATCGCGCCGGCCCTCGGGATGCTCGACGAATCACCCGGTTTCGCCGCGGCCTGCCGCCTCGCCGGGACCGACAGCCTCACCCGCCCGGAACTCGAACGCATCGCGCAGCGCTACACCTCTCCGCGCGGCGCGTTCTGGGTGCTCACGGGCATCGGGCGGCCCTCGCGCTGGCCGGAGCTGTCGGGCGAGCGCGTCTCGAAGACCATCGAGGTGCTGCGGAACTGGGTCGACTACGTCGTTCTCGACACCGGGTTCAGCCTCGAAAGCGACGAGGAGATCTCGAGCGACCTGTTCGGCGCAGTAGGCACCGGTATTGACGTATCGGACTGGTTGCCTCATAGTGAGGCCCATAAGCGGAGAGAAATACCTGATGAGCAGCAAAATTGGAGCATACCAGCGGATTAGTTTCGACGGAGAGGGCGATGGATTGGGTGTCGCCAGGCAGCTTGAGGACACGCACAAGCTCGCAGAGATACGTGGATGGTCAATTATTCGCGACTATACAGACAACAACTTCAGCGCCTTCAAGAAGCACATTGTGCGGCCTCAGTTCGAGCAGATGATCCTCGATCTTAAGGCAGGCATCATCGATGGCATAGTCGCGTATGACCTAGATCGCATTGCTCGACAACCAAGTGATCTCGAACGCCTAATTGCTATCTACGAGGATCACGCTGAACTGACATTTGCAACAGTTCAGGGGGATATAGATCTTGCTGGTGAGGGAATCACTATGGCTCGTATCATGGTGGCTTTCGCAAACAAGAGTTCCCGCGATACTAGTCGTCGGATTAAGAGGAAGCTTCTTGAGAACGCGCAGGAAGGTAAGCCCCACGGATCACCTATTCGACCCTATGGGTACAGCGATAACCCTATGATCCTTGATCCGCAGGAAGCACATGTTCTGAAGCTCATGGGTTCCTATCTGAAGAGTGGTTTTAGTTACTACGAGATCGCAAAGCGACTGACTGAGCTAGGTCTACCGACACGTGCTGGAAAACCTTGGGAACCAAGTACGATTCGCAAACACCTTACTAATCCTCGACATGCTGGGTTCAGGGTTCTTGAAGGCGTCAAGTACAAAGGTAAGTGGGAGCACGTCTTTGAAGATGATGACTGGCTTATCATGCAGGCAATCATCCAGCGTCGACATGAGAATATACGTGGAAGGCCGAATAATAGCCGATACCTACTGACTCGCCTGTTGAAGTGCAAGAAGTGTGGGGGAGATCTATTTGGTATGACAAAGCGTGACGCTAGTTCAAGACCGCTCAGACGTACGTATCAGTGCCGAGGATGCAATGGAATGTGTATTGGTGCTGACCCACTTGACCACTTCATCCGTGAGTCTGTCATATTTCGGTTGGACAGTGAGTTGATGGGTGAAGTACTGCAAGCTCAAAAGTCAGAGGGACCTATCCTCCTAAGGATGCTAGAAGAACAGCGACGGTTGAAAGCACGTATTGATGTGATGTTCGACTCTTTCGTTGATGGCAAGATCGACAAGCGTCAATTTGCATATGCACAAGACCGACTTAACCAGAAGATCACAGTACTTCAGCGTGACATTGATTCTCTGTATAAGACGCAGACACGAGTCTCTCTCAAGCCAGGTGAAACTATTCGAGATGCCTGGAATAGTAACCCTGATGGATGGCGTCGTGAACTAACTGACATGTTCATTGAGAAGATTGATGTCGATTCATCTGATGAGAAGCCTTATTACACGCTTGATGACGGTAGTCGTCGTCGTTTTGCACCATCACGCATCACAATAAAGTGGAAGATATAACCTGTAATAAAGCCTGCTCAAGGGCTTCTTTGTTATCTACCTTCAAAGGTACTGCGCTTGCAGTAGTCGAGCCTTCTAGGTAAGTAACAAGTTCACTAGGTTTCATTTATACCCTAATTATACTCGCCCCTGTTGAAAGCTATGTTGTACTTTCTACAATTTACGGACTCATGCCGATATGTGTAAATGGGGTCAAGTGATAGCACCCCGCTATCGCTCGTAGATTGATTGGAAGTGATACCAATGGCAAGAGTTTCAAAGATGGTGTCCGACATCACTGGTGCCGAAGCGCCGGAAGACGACTTCGTGCAGCTGGTCGTTCGGAACCACAAGGCCGTTGACGAAGCCAAGCAGCTCGATGTTCTCCCCGGGGAGATCGCAGCTTTGAAAGAAGCCGCTGATCTCGTCATCCTCGAAGTCAAGAACAACGGTGACTCGCGTCAGATCGTGACAACGCTCGCTGAGTTTCGCAAGGTCGTTCCTGACGAGATCATCGTCGGCGCGCAAGGGACTCGTGGGCGTCGAATCGGCGTCAGCCCCAAGGCATAACCCCTCAACCCTCTTCAACATCTCAGTTCAAAATGAGCCGGAAAAGAAGGATGAGGTGACTACATCTACTGCCCCTACTTAGCTTGAGAAGTCTTCTCGCTAGGTAGGGGCTTCCCTTTTATTCGGACGCTAGATCTTCATTGCTGGCTAATTTTTTAGGATCATCAACAAGACCAAGATCGAGGTGACCTTCGACAATATCTAGCATCTCGTCTACTCCCGCATTTATATTCATCGCCGGGGAATCAGGAGAAAGCTCGCTCAACATGACTTTCTGAGCCCAACTCAGATCTCTGATCATCCCGTAAATACTGAACAGGTGAAAGTCGACGTTATGCACTAAATCTTTGAAATCCTGTGGTCCGACTACTTGACCAGTTTCTAGACTGGGCAATTGCTTTGCCTTATCAGCAATCTCCTCAATTACTTCAGCTTGTCGCTGCATTAGAGCAGACAATTCGTACAGTTCTGGCTTATTTTCAGTCATGTGCTCATTCTCTCGTCAAATGGGAAAAACCCGTCACCATTTCGGTAACGGGTCTTCCACTTTCAGGCAGGAACTACACGGGCACGGATCACAGCTGCCCAGCGATCGAACTTCACGAGTGCTGCGTTGACTGCTTCCCAGTAGTCCTCGTAGACCATGGAGTTGCTGTTGAACGCGTCGTCGTTGTCTGCCGTCTGGTACTCAGCCTTGTAGGACTTCGTATTGAACAGCAGGGTGATCAGCTCGTCAGGGACGCTCTTGGTGTCTCCTTCGGCATCAGGTAGCCCGATGAGCACTACGTCACCGCCGATAGTGTCTCGGTGCCTCATATAGGGGCAGGCAAGCCACCAGGCGAGTGTCGCGCGTCGGTTCATTGGCGCACCGACTAGCTTGCTCTCGTCGTGGGCGAAGAACGAAGCGCCCAGAGATCCAAGGTCGATAGCTTCTATGTAGCCGCCGACTACCTCCTGGTACTCACTGAGGCCTCGGAACTCTCTTTGAAAGATCGGCTGATCTTCATCAGCTGGGATCACGATGCCAGTAACCATGTGCTCCACATCCTTATCGTGGGTTGTACCTATCGCCATTTAGCGACAGGATTCAAATCACGATCAATTCCCTCGAATTCGAGGGAATTAGAACTGCTACTTCTTGATCTTCTTCGCCTTGTACCCAGCGCTGTAAGGGCACCCCTTAGCGAAACACTGAGTTCTGCTAGGACTGAGGAGGTGACCGTTACGGCAGGCCTTGGCGCCCTTCTGCACAGTAGAAGCGACTACTTCATCTAGGCCGGCTACCTCGATTGGCTTCCGCAGATCAGTAATGGTCTTTGTACCGTCTTGAATCTCAGCGATGAAGTCCACCAGGTCAGAGAACCTAAGTACGGCCAGGTCATCCAGTATGCCGCCGTTGTCATCTTCCAAACGAACGACGAGTGTTGGGATGCGACCTAGACTCGCGCCCTGTACCGTCTGCTTCCAGAACTCACGGAGCTTGATCGTCTTATGGTTCTTAGCTTCGATGTCGAGGGGGGTATCCCTGAAGAAATCGGTCAGGTCCATTTTCTGGTGACTACCTGCCCCGCTGCGCTTGTCCCGTGCTACTCGTGCGCCTAGCTTCTTGCGGAGCAACGTGGCTATATCGTTTTCCAGGCTGACGCCTCGCTCAGACGACAGGCTCACGATTTCTTACGCCTAATCAGCAAGATGATCAAAAAAGTAGTGAAGACTACTCCTAGTACAAGACCTGATATTAGTAGACCAATCCAAATTGGTGAAAGTACCCACCACCACGACCATGTGATGACTCCTACGAGCTTTAGTACTATAAAGACGATTACTAATATTAGACCTATGTCGCTAGTGATGCTAAACGATGATGTTGCAGTGCTCATGAATGATTCCCCTGTTTAGTTATAAATTGCGATCAGATCCCCGCCTCTCAACAAGGGCGGCGATCTGACCTGACTGACTTACTGAACAAGCACCGTGACTTTGGGATTCATCCCAGCATTTAGGAGCTATATAGGACAGTGGAAGCTGCCCTTGTGTTCGTCTCCGGTTACACACTCATCGGCTTTCTAATTCACCTAGGGTTCGTGCTACCCGCATTCTCACGATGCTTGTTCAATAAATCATCTTGTAAAGGTACGACTCGGCAGTGCTTAGTTACGTTGCGCACTTCATACGTCTGCCACGATGGTTGACGCTCACCGAGTACGTGCTACTTGTAATTGCTAGAGGCGAACAAGGTTGCACAAAATTGAACGGTACCGGCTATCTGTTTTTGCAGCTTGCGTTCTCTAGAACGACGATTCAGCTGTGCCACTCTGCGCGGGTCTGGCTCTGAATCGAGTCGAGCGATGAAGGGGACGATTGTCGTCACTATCTCGTTCGGCTCTCCTTTGGTAATCACCATAGATGGATCTCCGGCGCTTATTGTGGAGTCTTCAGCCATTAAGGTCAAGACCAATCTGCGACCGTAGATTTTCGTCCAATCGATGATGTCTTGTACGGGGTCAGCTTGAGGGGTCACTTATTTGAGTTCCTTACCAAGTGAGTCGACTTCTTTGCCTCCTAGGCCGAAAGCCTTCCCAAACACATAAGGCGCAGAAATGCCTACCTTATGGAGACCAATTCCACTCCACTCACTCAAATTCCAAAGTTGTCTATAGAACCATCTACTCATTCCTGTTTCCCTTTCTGTTGATTAGTAAGCTTAAACATCATTTTTAGTATTATGTTACAAGTATTAATGTCACTTTCACCTGTGTGATATTGATAACCTAGTTCTTTAGATATAAAACGATAAACATCTTTGCGACTGTGTCCTTGTACTCTCCATAACGGGTCAATTTTTGCATGTACAGCCATACGAGCTTTTCTAAGAGGTTCGTCTGCCATACTGCCAAGAGGTTGCCGTGTATTATTATGGCAACCTACGTAAGTATCATGTTCCTTACAGTAGTAACACATATATGATTTGCCGTAGTTACGTCCATATTTTTCTTTATTCTCGACCCATGGAGCTGGTTTACCATCATTTGGGCAAATAACAATGTAGTTTGTGCTAATCATTACAATCCTTTCTGTTGATTAGTAAGCTGAGTAATACGGTCAGCAACAGTTCCGTATTCCCAATCAACAGGAATAGCAAGCTCGGATGAAGCTACATCGTCATATGATACAAATACTGCGTTTAGCTCATCTAGCCGTGCTTCCCTGATTAAAGTAGCGATGAGTTGCTGGATTTCTCTGACCTGTTCCTGTTTTTCTGGGAACATATTTTTGTATGGTAGTGGTGCTAATTGGTCTCGTATAATGTTCGCTATTGCATCTAGTTCTTTATCTTGTGACATTACTTGTTCTCCTTCTTAGTGGGTAGTTCCTTAGCTTCATGCAATGCGAGTGTGAGCTTTAGGAGGGCTTTCAACGGGGTGTCAGCTTCAGACCATAACTTAAATGGTTTTCTTGCTTGGTCTGAAGGTTGGAATAGCTCACCCATCGGACAGTACAATGCAATCCATAGATCATCAGCGATCGGTTTAAGTTCAAGATCATACGAGTGAACTCCAAAGACTTTCTTTGGCAACTTCTCTAGTAGGTAGTCGGAGGTGTAGAGAGGAGTATCATTACCAGAACGAAACGAATAAGCCATACCGTAATCTTCGTACTCATTTTCAGCAAACACCTCGTCATCACGATAGAACTGTAGTGTATCTTCCCATCCAGTTTTCTCGTACACTTCCTTACATAGCTCAAATAGTTCGTCTGTCTCGGTACTCATGTTATTTGTTCTCCCAGAGAGTTAGACGTTGCTCTCTCTTGATCGAATTGTGAAGTAACACACCTGTCTGAGACTGACCCGTTGCTATTTCATCAAGTACCGCTACGTCTTTACCAATAATATACTTATCAACAACTTGTTTGATAGCTTCTTTAGCCTCAGCTTCGATGGTATTAGTTGATGTGTTATAGCTTTCTGTCTGGATCTTCCATCTGAAGTTATTGAGAATTGTCTCTAGCTCTTTATCGAACTCTGTCTGGGTACTCATTCTTGTTCCTCCTTAGGCTGTTCACGCCCTGCTTTTAATATCGTTCCTGTCGTCGCCAGTACTTGCCGGATCGCCTTGTCGTCTGGTGTCTCGCCCCGTAGCCAGGTCTGGATGTAAGCGCGGCTCTCAGGGGCATCCATCTGATCTAGCGCATTGAGCTCATTCATCACCAGGTATGCCGTACCTTCAGCTCCGAACTCCATCAGTCCTCGGTGGGACTGGTACTCGGCTAAACCCTCAGGCGTCGTGTGCTTCATTGCGACGTGCGCCATCTCGTGGATCGTCGTCTTGAACGGATATGCAGCAACTGGGTTGATTGCGATCTCATTGCCGCGTGAGTAGCCTTGGCTGTTTCCGTTGAAGTTCTCGAACGCCACTTGCTGAATCCCTAGGGTGCCCATTGCACGCTCTCTGGACCACTCAGGCGGCTCGTACTGCGGTAAGTCCTCACCGTCTGTGTCTGCCAGCTCGAAGACGCTGTTGACCCACTTGAAGCCCTTGACCTTGTTCTCGATCAGACCTTCACGGTTCGCCTCTTTGTAGAGAAGAGGAACTTGCACGGCCATCGCTTTTGATCCCTTGCGTACCTGGCGTCCTAGCTCTAACCATTTCTTGTACGGCGCTACTGGACCTGTGGCTCCTTGCATGAAGAGAGCAATCTGATTGCCCATACTGTACTGCCTGAAGCGGCTATAGGTAGCTCCAAGCGCACCCGGCATTGTCAGCGCCGTTTCAAGTAGTGCTGCCCACTCAACTTCCTGCGGGTTGAACTTCTCGGGTGGCCGGCTGTTGGTTAGAAGCTCTGTCATTCATGTGGTTCCTGTTTAGTTTGATTCTCAATTGCTCGTTGGTCGCATTCAAAGTCCCTTCGGTTCCTGATCAGAGCAACGATGCTCAGCAGGGAAGGGAAGTCTTGGGCGAATTGACCGATTACGTCTAGGTGCTGCTCTACAGTCACGAGTGCGCTGTCACTGAACTTCTCCTGGTCCGCGTATTCCGTTGACTTGTGAAGCTCTCGCGTAGTGAGCTCAATAGCTACGTCTTGCTTCAAGCGCTCAGAGGGACCCATCGTCCGTGTTCTGCTTTAGATCGTTCAGTAGAAGTATCGCAATGTCTACGGCTGTAAGGCCAAACCTGATTGCTTCTGGAAAGTTCTTCATGAGGTACTGGGCTAGTCGCTCAGTCTCTTGTTCTGCGTTTGGCATCTTGGTTCTCCATATTCAGTTGTTGTTCGGTCCTGGCCTGAATCGACCGTCGCGGCATAGTCCTAATAGGAGTTAGTTATATTTCCGCGACGTTCGAGCCAAGCCGGGACGGTTCTTTACTTTTTGCAGCCATTCTGTCCTTATTTCACTTTTAGGCAGATAGTGCTTGTTTTATCTAATTCTTGATTTGATTGTGACGTCTCCACAGTAGTTCCTTGACTAATTCACGCCGTTCTATATATGCAGACAATGTGTTTCGGTTTACGTCAAGTAATCGTGCAATAGCTGACTTTGGAACTCGTTTCATCATCATTGTCAAGATTTCCTCATCCTTACCCCAAAGCTTCAGATTCTCAACAGTGTGACTTCCGACTGGGCGTCCTAGGATGACTCCCTCTGCCTTCTTGCGTGCTAGCGCTTCCTTGGTTCTTGCTGAAATGAGATCGCGCTCGATCTCAGCTGCTAAGCCGAAGGCAAAAGCGATGACTTTTGAGTTGATGTTGTCACCGAAGACATGGCCACCCTTTACTGTCATTATCGTGACGCCACGCTTAGTTGCATCTTCAATGGTTGTAAGAACTGCTGTGAGGCTTCGAGAGATCCGGCTGACTTCTGATACGACTAATGTGTCGCCATCTTCCAGTGAGGCGAGCAGGTCGCCGATCTTTCGATCTTTGACTGCTGCCTTACCAGTAATGACTTCAGCTACATATTCACTGATTTCTAAACCTTGCCGTACTGCGAACTGAGTAATCTCATATCGCTGATTCTCGTGGTCTTGATGGTTGGTACTAACTCGAACATAGGCGACGACTTTACTCATAGAGGCCCATTCCAGCGGACATCAATAGCCAGACCTTTGATTGCAAATTGTTACTCAACTCCATACGCGGTTCACCAATCTGAATTGTGCAGTTGGCGTCGAACACCTCTTTTGTATGAGTGAAGATGTCTAGAGGGTCTGGACCCTTCAAGTCATACACAGTCGGCAACGATAGAACATACCCAGATCGTAGGGAGCGGAATGCTTCCTCAAATCCAGAGTTCTCTTCATCAGTTCGGATGTGAATGACTACCCGTGACATCTAGCTATTCCGTCCGACGATCTTGTTCCAGATCGAGTGCTTAGCCACTGCTGGTTCAGCTTCTTCCTGTACTAGCTCAGCTTCTTTTGATGCAGCTGGTCGGCGCTTTGAGATGTAACCACCCTTAGCTCCAGCTACTCGTGCCAGCTCCGGGTTAGCTGCAAAACCTGCTGCCTTGATCCCGCCCTTTTGGTAGTCAGGGCCTTTGCCGTTAGACCCACCTTTGCGTCCGATCTTCTTGTAAAAGTCTGGATCACTTGCCAGGTTCTTGTCCCTCGCCTTTAGACCTCCAACTTGATTGCCCGGCATTAGCCTCGGCTCCAAAACATCTTGCGCTTGTTTGCTTTAGCTGCGATGAGCTGGTTCTGTACGCTAATTCGTTCGTTCAGCTGTTTCTCAAATTCCAGCATCTGCCGCTGAGTCATAGGTTTGTCCATCTCAGCTTCATGGTCGTCAATCATCATCTGGATTCTCTTCTCATTGTGCGCTTCTATCTTTTGCTGAAGGGTTTTTTCAGCGGTGACAGTGGGGCCATAGTTCGAAAAGTCTTTGTTGATGCCTAGCTGCTTCTGTCGAGCCTGTGCTGCGTGTTTCTGAGCTTCGTATGCTGCCCAGTTCTTGAGTTCGCTGATATTATTGACAGTTGCTTCGCTTGTGCCGTGCTGCCGTGCAATGCTATTAGGGTTGTAGTAGTTCGTCTCTGCCTGAGATCTGATTGCACGCTTGATAGCGCGGAACCTGGCTGCTGTCATATTTAGTCCTCGTCCCATTTAGTTCTTCTCCTGGGCACTTGGCCCTTTAGTTATTGGCTTCAACAGTGCAAGCAACTCTGCTCGACTATTGACGTTGCGACGGTTGCACGGCTCACATAGGCCGTCTTTGTCTACTGATGTAAAGGTGAGACAAGCAATGCAATCCGCATCGTTCGGGTACCGTTCACCGTGTACCAGGTCACGGGCTTCTTCCTCGCGTGCTTGCTCTTCTAGGGCCTCTGCTGTGAAGTCCAGGTCATCGACGTGCATTACGCGTCTTCCATAGCTTCAAGCTGTTCAATTGCCTGTGCTGCTGCCTTAGCTGTCGTTAGTTTCGGACCAAGTAGCTTCAACCAGGCGGCGTCCTTACCCTTGATAGGTGCAAGTTCTTCAATGCGGTCAAGCTGTTCTTCTGTCGGTGCATCGCTTACTGCTGTGGCCGGCGGCACGATAGCTGTCGGACTATCAGCGTCGGGATCTTCACCCTTCTCACTGATATTGAACTGTCGCATTAGGTAGTACTTCAATGCGGACGTTGCTGCCTTGTTGGTTCCCTTGTCATCGAATGACAGGGCTTCGCCTGTCCAAGGCACTGTGAACCTATCCTCTGGCTTGTCGGCATTGACCACGTTGAATGAGAAGTCGATGAGCGCGTGGTTTCCCTTGGCTCCGTACTTGCTCTCTACCTCATTGCGACTCTGCTTAGAGGCAACTTGCATGCGGGGGACGATTACCACTCCGTACTTGGCAAAGAGGCTTCGTAGCTCTCCTGCAACAGCTGCGTACTCGATGAACGCATAGCCCTGGTCTTTGTTCGTGCCGCCCTTTTTGATGAGGCCTACTTCGCCAGTGATCTTCGCAATCTTCTGGTAAAGGTTAAGAGTTGAAAAATCCTCTGCCATTACGCAATAGTTCCCCAGACGTTCGTCTTGCTTAGCACGATGTCTCGTAGCGTCTTTTTGACGTACTGGCGGGCTGTAGTGAAGTCGTGGCGCTTAGGTGTGAATGCGGATCGCTTTGCTTCTGCAATGCTGCGACGCATGTTCACGCGCTCTGCTGTGGCCTTACTCAGTTGTGCTCGTTTGCTTTGTAGATGTTTCATGTTGATCTGTTTCCCTTTTTAGTTGTAAATAGTTCCTGAGCAGTGTTGATCGAACTGGGATGAAGACGTTTCCATTTCGGAGAATCAGGTTCGCGGCCATTACTGACGGCGCTACCTTCTTACCTTGGAGGATTGTCTCTGCTCTTGCTGCCTCTGTGAGAACCTGTATGAGTTCTGCTTCGAAGCTGTACCCTGGGTTTGCGAGCTTGCGCCCCTTCTTCTTTTTCGGTATCCACCATTTGATTAGTGCCATTGTCGTGTGTCCTTAATGCTTCCCCCTTAGAAATAGTTGATTGAGCGTATGTGCGCCAGTACGACCTAACTTGTACTTCGCTTAGTCGTACTGAGTAATGCATTACAGGACGTTTGCTACCGTGTATGGCTAGTCTTTCGGTTGTCCATCGCAAGCCTCTCTCATTTGGAATTTCCGTACCTAACCCTTGCAAGAGTGTCTCGGTTTCGCCATACTGACGCAGCTACGCTCAAATTGTTAATGTATGCAGACTAATCACTGTCGGACCAATCAATTGATGTCCCGCTTTTGTCTGTGTCGTATTATGAGCTTGAGGACTTTAATAGTCAAGTGTATTAGTGATCGAATATACGTGGCTATGTGGATAACTTTTCACAATGCAATTAGGTCATCTGTCACTGTGTGTAAATGGCTGTGTGGCTGCTGTGGTTTTCGCCCCACACCAGACGCCCAGAATCACGGGGGACTGCGGCAGTTTGACACGCGTACTTCGTTGCTACATAGTGACTCACATGTTCATACTTGATCGTGACCGTCAAATCGTCCTGTCTATTGCTCAGTTCGGACAACTACCTTCAGGCCACATCAAAGTCATGCACTTCAACGATCACAAGTCAGTCACTCCTATGTACCGCGCCTTAGACCGTCTGGTGGCCTTCCGCTACATCAAACGACTAGAGCGTCGTCCTATAGGCGGGAACGGATCAGGGAGCGGCCAGTACGTCTATCAACTTGGTAGCGCGGGCTGGGCAATCAGCGGGCGTGAAGGTAGGTACTGGCCTACTAGGTCGGTGAATCACCACACCATAGGGATAGCTGATGCCTACCTAGAGCTATTGCACCTACAGCATGAGGGGCGCATCTCTATAGATACAGTCACCACTGAGCCTTATACCTGGCGAGTAATCGCGGGATCTGACCTGCGCCCTGACTTACACGTTGAGATCTCCGACATTGGCCGTCAGCGTAATTTGAGTCTGTGGCTAGAAATTGACCTGGGCACGGAGCGGGAAAGTGCGATCAAAGACAAACTGCAACGCTATCTTCACGCGTTCGAGAATGCGGATAGTGAGACGCTTCCAGTCTTCCCTCTAGTTGTATTCATAGCACCAGACGATGCACGGGCGCGCTGGCTGCGTGCGATTGTTAAACGTGGACCGAAAGACGCACAGGACTTGTTTCTTGTTTCTACGATGTCTGAGTTTGCGCCTTTGATCTTTAGTTAAGTAGCTTTAACTACAACGCAATACACTTGATTATTCAAGGTGTTAGGCGCATAATACCTTTATAACTAAATAGGAAACACTCAAATGAATGAACTACCACTTGCTCTAACTCATGCCGTAACCGCCAAACGATTGATGCGTTGTAAACACTGTAAGGCTGCACAAGATAGTGCTCAACTGATGGGATACAAATGCCCTAGTAGCTTTGTCCAACATAGTTTTACAGAAGAGTATGAAATAGTTAGCGTGGTCGCGTCATGATTGAAATAGCTCGCAACACGACGACAAACCATAGAAATGGCACCATTGATCTATGCGCCAAAGTGGATGGCAAGAAAGTAGTCTTTGTATATTCAGATCGTAGAATTGCTTCAAGTGCCTACAATAAACTCCTAAAGCAAGGTGCCGAATATCTTCTGATTGCAGAGGAGGATAAGACCTACTTGTGGGCTGGTGTTGAACGAATATGATCGTCAATACCGCAACTGGTGAGATCATTGACCTCTCAAAGCTGAGGAGATCCTCCAGGCGAATAGTCCATCGAGTTGCACGGCATCCAGTGGTTCGGAATTACCGAACAAGTGCCAGGACTGATGACACGGCCTTGTGGATCGGGATACTCGCTCTCCTGGTCGCATCTATGTCACTAATCCACTAAAAGAAGAACCCCGCCTAAGCAGCGGGGTTTGTTTCTTCTGGCAGTGAGGACGAAGGGCGACGCCTGCGAGGGGGCTGTCCTTTCATTCTCTCGACTAATTGTGACAGGTATTGCACCTTTTTCCTATCGTCTGCTCTATCAGCATCTATAGCGCTCTGAGGGCGGGGAAAGATGAGATCTGGTACGTCTATGACTCTGAACAGTGATTGTTTGTTTTGCCCATTCTTCATGCCCCGTAGTATGCGTTACCAGTATCTGTTTGCATAGTGTGAAGTTTGGGAGTTATCCACTTAACGTCACAATTGCAGCGTGATTTAGCATTGACTTAATGTGTGACTTTCCGCATACTTCAGTCATAACCGATTGCCATTCTCTACTGTTTGGCATTCGGCTGATATAAGTAGGCAAAAGAAAAGCCCCGATTGCTCGGAGCCTCTAATGCCATTCTCTACTGGTTCTATTTTAACAGTTTTGAAATCTTATGCAACACCCGTGGGGAGCTTTCGACTAGGTAGGTCAGGATGCGGGTATAAACAAATGACTGAATATCTAGCTAAACGTTTTAGACTTCGTAAAGTCTGCTTTGTACTGATGAACTGTACCTTCACAATTTGGATCAAGTTATACAGTCGCATGGCTACATGACGAGCCTACGATCTGAGATGGTCGCATCAAGGCGGTTTTAAGTTGTGTAGTCAGCTAGTAGTGAGAGTACCGATTAAAGGGCAAGAAGTGAGGCTAAAGCGGAATCTGTTTACATTGTCACCTTAAAGGCTCCGCCTTGCTACTAGCACCATGTGACTGTATAACGATTGAAGGTAGATGGCCGCAGCTGGTACAGCTTATAAACTCGCAAAGCAACTGACTCATACCAGCGGGAAGGTTGTAAGACCATAAGTTAGCAGCGGCAGCCACATACCTTCAATACCTATTGGTTCCATTTTGTTGCCAGCAACGATATGGCTCAGTAAGGGGGGAGTTAGTAATCAAGCTAACCCTGATCCAACCGAACTGCTGCACCTCACTCAGGGAATGCTTGAATATCAACTCCCCGCGCTAATACCGCGGTCAAGGGTTCTTATTTGGTTTGGGTCAATGTACACGAATTCGTGTTGTTTGGAACTGAGTAAGGTCTAGGGTTTGTGCATGGCAAAGATACTGGGTGAGTACAACAAGGAGACATCGGCCGGCAACAAGTTCATCATCCGGTTCTACGATGATGCGACGTTGCTTGAGTGGTCTGCTGGTGAGACTCCGGAACAAGGTTGGCCTGGTACCTGGAAGAGTGGAACGGTCAAGTACACCGAACACATCACCACCAGGATCGGCAATTTCGTTGATTACTACACGGGTGAACTTGGAGTCGCTGTGCGGTCTGAAGTGGACGGCATGGAGGTAGTGACGTCGATGCTGACGATGGACAGAGGGCAGTTCATGAGGCTTCAGGGCTATCCTCACCGCGCTTACTAGTCTTGACGCCTAGAACGTAATTGCGCATATTTAGGGCATGATCCCTCTACCCGCACGAGTCTTCAAGCACTGGTTTGGCTACGTAATTATTGCGGTAGCCGCTGCATCGACTCTCGGGCTTGTCTACGTCGGTATGCTCTCGCTTATTCAAAGCGGCACTGTTGACCCTCTACTCGTCTTCTGGATCGCCGTAGTTGCCGTGCTATCCATAGTTACCATCGCCATCATCCAAACATGGGTCTATAGCCTTAGTTACATAGAACTCAACTCTGACGGCATTGTCATCAAGAACTGGTTTACGTTATTCGTTAGCAAAGACGAGAAGTTCGAGTGGGTGCGTGTCTCGCGCTCTACGGCTGCCAAAGGCGGCATCTTCGGCCAGGTCTTGAACTACGGCACTATCAGCATTGAAACAAACGGTGGATCGGTTCAGGCAAAGATCACAATGATCCCTAGGCCGGAGTACTGGCAAGACCAGATCAATCAGAAGGCTGACCAGGCGACTATTGACGGCACTGTTTAGTTGCGAAATGTCTTGACTTTTCAATCGGGTGAGCGCATAGTACGTGGCATAACTAAACAAGGAACATCAATGTGCAACGGAAATCAAATCTCAAACTAATAATCATCTTCCTCACACTGGCACTAGCTATTGTGATTGGAATTATTTTCACATTCGGCTTTGTCATTCACACGATTGCCGCCGAACCAGCAAGCACCAGTACTGCGTCTGCTCTTACTGAGCCCAGTACCGTACCCACTAAGCCTGTAGCGGTTGAAGCCGTTCAAGCTCCGGCAGCCCCCGCAGTTGATACCGCGACACCAGCACCGGCGCCTGTTGCAGCTGTAGCCCCAGCAGCTACCGTGCAGCCGGCTATCCCATTTGCAGCTGAGATGAGCGCAGCGGGGATTGCCCAGGCTGACTATGGCTATGTAACCGACATGGTTCTAGGCGATCACGGTTGGCGCACTGTTGGTCCTGCTCTTTGGAAGTACGCAACCCGTAACGCATCAGAAGGATTGTTCTGGAATCTTCAGCGGGTAGATCACTACGTCTCAATCACCTATGGCTCATGGTCAGCAGCTCACGATGCGTGGGTAAGCGGGGGTGACTTCTAGTGGATGTCCTTCCGGACATGAAAAAGGGAATGCCGATAGACCAGGCGCTTTACATCGAGTTGTTGGCGATCTTAGTCGCCGAAGAGGTACTCGACATGTCTAAGGCTATAGATCGGTACTTGTTACGACGTGGCCAGATGAGTAAGTGGTGGGGCAACCCAACGGAGCCAAGCGATGAATAGGGAGATCAAGTTTCGAGCTTGGGACGGAGAGACGATGCGACTGCTTGACCAGATGTACGTCGGAGTAGGGCAGATCGGTTTCAGTTATACTCATTACGTTGATCTTGGCGACATGGATCATGAACGTACCGAATTAATGCAATACACCGGACTCAAAGATAAGAACGGTATGGAGATATACGAGGGGGATATACTTGAAAATCGTTTGGGTGAACAATTTCCAGTTACGTTTACATTAGGTGCTTTTCGAACTAATAAAAATATGACACTTGGAGATTTTGACTGTGAAGTCATTGGCAACATCTACGAGTCACCTGAACTACTTGAGGCTGCGTCGCCTAATGTAGTTAATAACCACGTATGATCTGCACAGCAAGTGAGCCGATTGACACAATGAAGGCAGCTATAGCAATTATCCATAAAGCAATAATTAGTTTCATATGGCTCATTACCCATGGGTAATGAGTTTTGTGTCTAATTAGGTTGAGATAGTATTGTAGTGAAAATATACCAGAAATTCCGGTTAAGATTCCAATTGCTATCAAGTAGATATGCAAACCTGCTGGCGTTTTTATGTATCCAAAGAACGCCGCTGCAACATAGAGGACTACAGAAAGGATTATTCCCGATACAACGTTGGCAGATACGATAGCCATGAACGACTGTGACTTTGGCCGATCATCTGGCCATCTCCATGGCTTTTTTGATCCCTGTCCCATTCTTTTACTGAGTTTATTGAGGTGATGGCTCACTCTCTCCATCTGTTCGAGTATTTGCGGACTCGGATTCTTGAGGTTTAGCAATTCCAATTCGCCAAGTTTCGCGTACATTGTGCGGTAATCCTCGAGGGCTTGTTTTTGATCTAGCACCGAGTCGACGAACAAAGGGGTTTGAGTCGCGTTGTCTTTCATGACTCAATGATGGCACGTCATTCGTGTAGGGCGAACACGCTCTTCTGATATTGGCCGGTCATGACAGATGCTCTTTCCAAGTGAGAACTTTTGTGCATAAATGTATACAGATATGCAAGACATAATAACTCTCTTCTTCTCATGGCCCATCGGTAGCGTTTGGTCTAACTTGATTGCCTCAGCTATATGGGCGACACCTTCGCTATTTTTTATTCTCAACCGCATGAAGAAGCACCATAGCCAGAAGATGGATAAGCTCAATGCGATTCATGCGGACGTAAGAGCTAACGGAGCAAAGCTGTAGTGGTTGCTCCTAAGAACGGTAAACCATCACAACAGGCATTCATCGGAAGGCCTCTAGCTTTCAAGAGCGATAAAGAGTTGCAAGCGAAGATTGATGAATACTTTGCGTACTGTGACAACAGGATCAAGACGTTCTACAGCGATAAGACGATGGACGAGGTTACATACAACAACCCTGCGCCGTACACGATGGCTGGACTGGCTTACTTCCTCGATATTGATCGAAAGACCATAGTCAACTACAGCAAGCGGGACGAGTATTTCCCCACTATCGCGCGGGCACGTGCCAAAGTTCAAGACGACTTAGAGACACGCATCATGGAATCACGCACTCCACAAGGCGGTATCTTCCTCGCTAAGAACAACTTTGCCTACGTTGACGAAAGCAAGCAGACGCTTGATGCCAACGTGACTAGCACCAATGAATTATCCCCAGAAGCGCTTGCTGTCTTGTCTAAAGCGTCGAGGGCTGACCATGGCGTTACCGAACCCGAGTGAGTTAATCCAACAGCTCGGTGAGGATCAGGCCAAACTCGTTTACCGAACCTATTACCGCGATCCAGCGCACATTGAAGAGTTCGCAGAACTGTTTTCTAGTTACGTGCCAACAAAGCTCGCTGGCTTCCACTCTGAACTTTTCGACTACTTCGAAGACGATGGCAACGTAGGTATCGCAGCGCCACGTGGCTTCTCAAAGACGACGGTGACAGACACGATCTACCTGGCGCATCGCTTGCTCTACGCACGGTCACACTTTGCCATGTTGATATCAGACACGTACACGCAGGCCGTGATGATGATCGACGGACTCAAGAGCGAGCTTGAAAGCAATGAAGTGTTGCTGTGGATCTACGGCGATGTAAAAGGCCGTGAGTGGTCGAGTGAAGGCCTGACGATCAATGCCTACGGAGAGAACGGCCGTGAGCTTGTGCGAGTCCTGCCACGTGGCGCTGGCATGAAGGTTCGTGGTCTGCGCTACAAGCAGTACCGTCCTGACCTAGCGATCCTCGATGACCTGGAGAACGATGAGCTGGTTGCCAGTCCGGAGCGCCGAGAGAAGCTTTACAACTGGTTCATGCGTGCCCTGATGCCCGCAATGGCTAAGGACATCTCAAAGATCATCATCATTGGCACGATCTTGCACCGTGAGAGCCTACTGAGCCACATCATCGCTAAGAAGGGTGTGTTTAGCGGGTGGAAGACGCACAAGTATCAAGGCATCACCAGTGAAGGGGAGAGCCTGTGGCCTGAGCGTTTCAGTCTTGAATATCTACAGGGCATGCGTGATGACCCAGAGCATCCGATGTATCTCGGCGTTGTTGAGTTCAGCCGCGAGATCCAGAACGATCCAATCAGTGACCAGGATCAGATCATCCGCCCTGAATGGCTACAAAGCCGCTACAGCTTCATGAAGTCGATCAGTGAGTATCAGAGCGTTATCAAAGCTAAGACGCTTCAGAACGCACGAGACGAATGGCTAAGGGCACATTTTTCGAAGATTGTCGGGCACATTGACCCAGCAATCAGCGAAAAGACAACTGCCGACTGGTGGGCGATGATAACGATCGGTATTACAAAGGCTTGTCCATTCTGTGAAGGACATCCGCGTAATCATGTGGTCATTCTCGACTACGTACGGCTACGAGAGTCAGACCCAGAGAAGCAAGCCAACATGATCGGCGACCAGTTCCAAACCTGGCGACATGACCGACTAAAGATTGAAGCCGTTGCGTATCAAGCAGGGCTCTATGCACTGACTCGCAACATCGCGCAGCGCAACGGTATCAACATGCCAATCGTCAAATGGAAGCCAGACCGTGACAAGGTGCGACGTGCATCGATGCAGGCTGGCATGTTCCAAGCTGGCTACGTTCACCTGCGTGAAGATCACCCGCTTGCCAGTGCGTTTGTTGAAGAGATAGTGCAATTCCCTCAAGGCGAACACGACGACATGTTTGATGCCTACCTCGGAGCCGCTGAAGAACTCGTTTTGCAATCTCGCCGTAGGGTATTTACAAACAAGCCAAAAGGCTTTTAAGTAAGAATAGCATGACGAATAAAATAAACGATGACTATAACCAATTTCCTTACAAAAACAGTGTCAATCGTCTTAATAGGTACAAGACTAATCAACAGCTCTTTGCAGGTGATCATTTCAAGGCTTTCTCTATCAAAGTGGAGAGCAAAGACTTCAACCGTGCCTATGCGCAATTGCGCTACATCGTCAACAACTTCACAGGGCTTCTAAGCAAAGTCAGTGCGGACTTCTTATTCTCAGAACCGCCGATCGTTCGCCTGCCTTTAATCGACAAGGCTAACCCTTATAACAAGGACAATGACGATGCAGTGAATCCAAACTCCAATGCTTCAGCAGCTGATGACGTGTTCAAACTGGAGATACCCAAACCAAACCCAAACCAAGAGTGGGTCGAAAACCTTATATTCGAGAACCGTCTTGATATCCAGCTTTACGAGAGCGCACTGACCAACAGCTACAAGGGCGACGCTCTCTTCAAGCTTCGTGTGGGAACGCTCCGAGACCCAGACAACACCAGCGTCATCATCGAGCAGATCATGCCGGACTTCTATTTCCCAGACCTAGATGCACAGAACGTATCGGCTGATCCTCAACGCATTGAAATAGCCTTTTGTATCGACATCGGTGATAATACCTACCTTCGCAAAGAGATCCACACGCCAGGTCAGATCGAAAACGAAGTGTTCCTGATGAACGGAACAAAGATCGTGCGTCAGGAGCCACTGAGCGTCCTAGGTGATCCGAACCTCATGGATGTAGAGACAACAGGCGTCGATCGACTGCTGATTGTCCACATTCCTAACTGGTCTGATGGCACAACACACTTCGGGATTGATGACTACCAAGACATCACGAGCCTGGTCTATGCACTCAACAACCGTGTATCAATGGTCGATAACATCTTGGACAAACACGCTGATCCAATCCTGGCTGTCCCTGAGGGCGTCATGGATGAGAACGGTGAGATCGAGCGATCAAAGCTAGGCGTCTATGAGAAGACACAAGACGGCGAGAAGCCTGAATACATCGTCTGGGATGCAAAGCTCGAAGCTAGCTTTACTGAGATTGAGACGTTATTACAAAGCCTCTACATGTACTCAGAGACATCACCAAGTGTCTTCGGCGAACAAGGTGGTAAAGGCGGTGGCTCAAAGAGTGAGAGCGGCCGTGCTCTGAAGTACCGATTGATGCGAACCGTTGCCAAGATTCATCGTAAGCAGCGCTACTACGACTATGCACTGAAAGAAATTATCTACCTTGCTGAACTACTAGCAAAAGTGCATAACATCCCAGCAAACGGAGTCCACTTCGAAGGTGATCCTGAGATTCCAAGCATCGAATGGGCTGATCCAATCCCTGTTGATAGCTATGAACAAGCGCAAGAGGAAGAGCTACGACTGTCGAGTGGTAACCAATCACTCAAGGACTCAATCAAGAACATCGACAAGGTTGACGATGAGCAGGCTGTTCAGAAGATACAAGAAATCTATGCAGAGAAGAAGCAACTAGAGCCAAGCGTTCCAACGATGCCAGGCAATGCACCCATCGCACCTCCGCAGAAGACTGATCCGTTTGCCACGAGTATCAGCGTTCCCGTAACTCAGAAGGCACCTGACGCGGGCGTTTAGGGATGGGACTATTTCCTACACGAGTCGATCTTGATGATGCGAGTATCTCTGAGCTGAGGGACTTGTTCAATGCGAGTGCCGACCAGCTGCACGGCATCGTCTTTACGACAGGCAAGACACTAGTCACGATCTCAAGCGTTGCAGTAGCACGTGCCATGATCCAGCAGCACATCAATGACCTGGCTTCTCGGATCTCTGATTGGTGCGCAGGACAAATTCAAGAGGCATACAACCAGGGACAGTCCGACGCCATCGCAGAGCTTCAAAGCTTCGAGGATGAGCACTCAGATGCCGCAGCCGCTGCCATCATCGCCGGAAGCGTTGTACTCGACCAATTACATCGCGATGCTGCACAGGCGCTTGCTCAAGAGCTCCAGATACGTCTCAGTGATGCCATTACGCAGATGGCTCGATCTGCTGACAAGACACTCGGGCAGATCCTCCGTGAAAGCATCCGTTCAAAGATCGCCAGTGTTGACGAGTCAACTACCGCTAAGGCACTCCGCAAGAGCATTCTTAGCGCCTTTGATGAGAACGGCGTGTATGCCTTGCTGGATCGTGCTGGCCGCCGCTGGTCACCCGGTGTCTATGCCGAGATGGTCAGTCGCACGATGCTGACCCAGGCTCGCAACACTGGAATGACTAACTCACTGAGCGGGGCCGGCTACGACTTAGTCCAGGTCTCTTCACATGGCGCTAGTGACCTCTGTCGAGAGTGGGAGGGCGCAATCCTAAGCGTAGACGGAACTACTCCGGGATTCTTTACTGTCAGCGATGCAGCAGGTGGGGGACTGTTCCACGTCAATTGCCAGCATTCATTAGATCCGGTATCTCCTAGTGATTTCCCCAACGGCTATTGGGCTGAAGCAGAGTCTTGACAAGATATATCGAATAGCAGACATTAAGGATAGAGCCAATCTAATCACGTGAGCGGTCACGATAAACGCCGAAGAAAGGCAATTTATGGCTGAACAAGCTACTGACACCTCAACAGGTGTAACAACAACCGAAACTACCGTCGATACAGGAGTACAGACTGGAGAGTCTGCGGAAGGTAAAGGCTTTAACATTGCGGACCTACCAAAAGAAGCTTGGGCTGAGATCTATAAAAGTGATCGATTCAAGCAACTGAACGACAAGGCGAAGCAAGCCGAAATACTCATCAAAGACAAAGCTACTGCCGAAGAAAACTCTCTCAAAGAGCAAGGCAAGTGGAAAGAACTCGCAGAAGCAGCAGAGACACGTATCAAATCCGTTGAGAAGAGCACTATTGCTGCTGAACTCAAGGCCTTTGCTGCGAAGTTAGGCGCTTTTGACATCAATGACATTGCCGCCCTAGCTGATAAAGCTGGTGTCGAAATCAAAGATGGAGTTGTCACAGGTGCAGAAGAAGCAGTTAAAGCGCTATTCGACGCGAAACCTCATCTATTTAACAATCAAACGAAGACCACAGTCGGCTCGGGAACAAACCCGGGCAACTCTAGCAATCAAGGTAATCCGAAATTCACCCTTTCACAGATCAACAATATGACTGGAGCTGAGTATGCCGAGAATAAGGACGCAATTATGCGCGCAATCACCTCCGGCAATGTAGTAAACGATCGAACCTAAAAGCAAGACCCGACTGCCTTCGGTAATTAACGAAAGGTAGTTTATGCCACAAATGAACAACACTAGTAACGCCGCGTTTATTCCAACGATCATCGCAAAAGAAGCTCTTGGATATTTCGGCGCAACTATGAACCTCGCAAAGTCAGTCAGCAAGAATACTGACTGGTCAACAGCAACAGAAGGACAAGTCCTTCAAATCCCTAAGCGTGGAGCGCTAGTCGTAAACCAGAAAGCTGATAACGCCAATGTTGTCGTTCAACAGCCAACTGCAAGTAACGTCAGCGTCACCCTAAACAAACACCCTGAAGTTACGTTTGGTATCGACGATGTTACCAAAGTACTTGAAAACCAAAATGTTCTCATCGGTTACGGCCAAGACGCAGCTAAAGTACTCGCAGAAAGCGTTGAATCATCGCTTGCAGCACTTTACGCAGGTCTATCTAACCCAGTGATTACATTCGATACAACAAGCTATACTACCCTTGTAAACAGTGTCCTTGCGATCCGTAAGTACTTCACTGACCAAAAGGTAAGCATCCTGGAAGATCGAAACGTCATGGTATCAAGTGGCGTCTATAACGCGCTCCTTGGTGTTCCACAGTTTAGCCAAGCGCAGAACATCGGTACGTTCACAAATACCCAAGCGACTCCAATCGTCACTGGTCGTGTACTGAGCATCTACGGTTTGAACTTCTGGGAAAGCCAACTGGTTCCTCAAACTGGAACAACTGGTGCATTTGTTGATCACAACATCGCATACACAAAGGACGCACTTGTTTTGGCAAGCCGTCCACTACCAGAAGTTGAAGCAGGCCAAGGTGCTGTCTCGGCTATCGCTGTCAACGAAGACATCGGTATGGCAGTTCGTGCGACTCTGAGCTACAACCCTCAGACTCTTGCACACCAAGTCACTATCGACTGTCTTTACGGCGTCGCAGTGGTAGACAGCCGTCGTGCTGTTGAAGTTGACTTCACACACGCCTAGTCAACCGTCAGATCCTAGAAGCAGCTGGTTTAACTCCAGCTGCTTTTGTGTTATATCAATAAGAGATAACTAATCGGAGCAACTACACAGTGAGCGAGCAATCTAACGACATTACAATCATCAATCCATCAGGTCGCGAGGTAGTTGTACCAAACGAATTAGCACAAGATCTACTCTTGCAGCCTGGTTACAGAGTCAAACCAGCTGACGCGCCTACAGAGGCACCAAAAGAAGAAGCCAAACCAGCTGAACCTACTACGGAAGCACCAGCTGACGCGCCTACAGAGGCACCAAAACCACGTAGCCGCACGAGTAAGTAATTATGAGCAGCAGGCGACAATATATCGATAGCACTTATCTCACGCAGTACCTCAGCGGCACGGCGCTTTCAAGTGACTACAGCAGTGCAGATGATCTAATCTCAGCAGCTGAAGAATATATTGACGCCTGGGTAGGTCATCAAGATAAGTTCTTTCGTGGTATTTCCGGAACCAATGGTGTCTACACGCCACCTGATCCACAAGATCGTCGTGCGCCAACGCTATACGAAGTAAAGGGTCGTGTCTCACAAGTCATCAATCCAACCAATTTCATCTTGCAGCAGTACACCCAGTTTGTCTTTCAAGAGGACTATCTGGCTGGATGCTGGATTGAAATTATTGGTGGAACGGGTGCAGGACAGACAAACCACGTCACTGGATCACTGCTCGATGGTCAAGTGACTGTTTCATCTGCTTGGACGACCGCAATTGATGCGACCAGCGTTTACCGCATTTATCAGCTTGGTAAGTTTCCACGGCTTCAAGATGTCTACTTTGACTCGATCAACCAGCCAGTTCGCTATTACAAGATGATCCCTGACGCTGTACGGCGTGCAACAGCGGCCCAGTGCGTATTCATGAACGCTAAAGGTCGTGACTTCTTCGACACTGATGGCGCAGCAATGCAGAGTGAACACCTAGGGGCTTACAGCTACTCACGAGGAGCAAAGAGCACCAGCGGGTCACTGTATATCGCACCTGACGCTAAGGAGGCGCTGCGCGGCATTACTAACCGTATGGGCAAGATCCAGCGGTGAGTGTTTCTACGATGCTGCGCCACCGCTGTGACACGGCTCGTAACACGGCCTTAGGAACTAATGGTCGCCATATTCCAACGCCTCACCTGACGGGTGTTCGGTGCGCTTTCATGCCAATGAGTGCTGAAGCTGCTGTGCGCAATGGGTTTGATGTTGGGTTTGGCTGGTATGTGTACGCTGCCAGCTCAGCTGACATCCTGATCGGTGATCGCCTCACCTGGAACGGCGAGACGTACATCGTGAAGGGAAAGAAGCCATACCTACAGTTCGGTGGCACTTCACATATCGAGTTCACTGCTGAGACTGAGCACGCGAATGGTCAATAGCGGCATCAACTACGAGATCTTCATGGATGCGACTCAGGTCGAGAGCGTCATTGTGCGCACCGCCGAGCTGTTCCCTAGGTACATCAACTCGTGGCTTGTGGAGACAGGAACACTCGTCAAAGAAGAGGTAAGCGCCAGGGCACCTGAAGGCGTGGCATTCGCCTACGGGGCAGGCCTCAAGCGCAACATCGGCCTCACGGTGAACCCAGTGCTTCAAACAGCAGATATCCGACCGACTGACCAGGTTCAGTACGCGGACGCTATAGAGACAGGCTCACGACCTCACAGGCCACCAGCTGGCCCCGATAGCGCCCTGGCGCAGTGGTGCGAGATGAAAGGCCTGAATGTTTGGGCTGTCGCTAAGAGCATCGAGCTCAGGGGAACTAAGGCGCATCCCTATATCGAGCCAGCTTATGACGCGACGAAAGAGACGGTAGCCGAGCGGTTCAACACAGGCGTCGAACAATACTTAATGAGGATGCAAACACTATGAGCGCATACAAAGGCAAGAACCGAAGAATTAAAGATGCACTCGTAGCAATCTTGAGTGGGATTACCTACGATACGGGAGCAGGCGCCGAGCCGGCCTTCGTTAGTGTGCTCGATAACACCAAGGATGAGTTTGAGGGTTATCCAGCCGTCCGAGTGTTGCCGAACACCATTGCTAGCACGACATCATCTAACTCAAGCAAAGACCATGTTGTTTCATTCGCAGTCATCATGCACTTCCCTTTGAACTCACCAAGTGAGATTGAAAGCGATATCTATAACCGCATGTATGACCTAACAGACCTCATTATCGATACGACTGAGCACTCTGACTACATCGGCAAGCTATCGACTATTGATCCACTTATCCAAAACTGGATGATGGACGTGACATCTGTCCGTTGGCATATCGCGAGTGGCAAGAGTGGCTCTCTCCTTCTATGCAACATGAATATAGATATTAGCTATAGCAAAGACGTTTACTAGATGTTAAATTAAACCTCATGAGTGATATAACTCCCGAAACACCCAAAGCAACGATCGCTGAGAAGGTAGTAACTCCTAAGCGTATGTACTTCAGCCCTATCCATGGGTCAATTGAAGCCAAGTCTTTAGAGGAAGTTATATCAAAAGTCAGCAAACTAGTAGAGAAACTTAAAACGAAAGAAACAAAGGTGAGTGATGGCAGGTAATCCATATATTGGACGAAGAGAGTCCATAGGCGTAGGAATTGAAACAGTCCCCGGTACAGGCATCGCGCCTCAAGCGTGGCAACGTCACCTGGCACTGACCCTTGATCCAAAGACAACCGTCGTGCAGAACAAGAGTGCAATGGGTCGTATCGAAGACATCAATGACTCAGCTGTCACCGAAGAATGGGTTGAAGGCTCAATTAACGGCAAGGTTACTGACCTGACAATCGGTTATTTCCTGGCCAACATCTTTGGATCAGTTGCACCAGCACTGCACCCAACAGAAACCACTGTCTACGACAACACCTTCTCTGTCTCCTCTAGTGCAATACCTCCAAGCCTTACCTTTGCTCGTGTCAGCCCAGTACGCTCACGACGCTTTGCAATGGGAACCCTGACTGACCTTGAGATCGATATCAAGCAAAACGACTGGATTCAGATCACCGCAACAGTCACCGCTAAATCAGGTGTTACTAGCACCGAGACTGTGGCCTACGCGAACGAGAACGAGTTCACCTCGAAGCATGCTGTTACCAAGATCGCTGCGAACATAGCCGGCCTTACCGGAGCTACTGCGCTTCAGATCAAGAGCTTGAAACTTAAGATCTCCCGCAAGGCTGAACGGTTCACACCAGTAGGTGTCATCGACCCTATTTCATTCGACCCTAACTCTTGGGGAGTTACTGGCACGATTGTTACTCGTTATACAGACACAACTCTCGAAGACATTGCCTTCCTGAACACATCTCAAGCGCTCAGCATTGCCATTGTCAACACTGACGTGACTATCGGCACAGCTTCTAACCCTGGCCTTGTCCTGACAGCTCCTAAAGTCCGTTTCAGCCCAATGACACTCGACAACAAGCTCGACCAGACCCTCAGCTCGACGTACAACTTCACCTGTGAACTTGACCTGATCTCCGGCTACATGCTCAAAGCTATCCTGACGAACACGCAGAACGGATACGCACATGCATAGACCTGCTATCACGAAGCGAGTCAGTCTTGAAGGAGTCTACGACGGTTGGACGAAAGAGGCTTACGCAATTGTTATGCCCATCAGCTATGCCGGAAAGATTGAAATAAATAACTACGGAGAAGCTGGTAAAACTCAAAGCGAGTTACTTGAGTTTGAACTAAAGATCGCAAAAGAGCACTTTCTTAATGGCAAAGCTTTCTTCCTAAGTAACAGTGGCGATAGCATCCTTGAAGACCTATCAGGCGAAGACCTCGATAGCATGGTTGATCTCACTCAGCGCCTTTTTGTAGCTATAAATGGGGGAACTGTTGACCCAAAAGGTTTACCGATCGGGACGGAAACGTCACCAACCAAGACGCCTTCGATCGAGCCATAGAAGTCTACGAACAGTACGAGGATGCCATCGTTCACGAAGATGTGTCCTCAATGAGCCGTCAAGTCTACGACGAGATAAGACTATTTCGTTATATGGAGCGATTCCACCTCACTAAGCAGGTTGCTTTAGAGCAACCATATGAAGAGATCGAACGCGCCTTTGTTATATGGGACTTAGATAACAAACATGATAGATTTAAGTCAGATACAAATAACTAAACAGCGATAATCAAATAAAGCATGGCCTACAGCAACACAATCGGTATTATCATTGCGGCGAAGAATGAGGCTAGTGCTGTATTGACACAGGTAGCTACAGATGCGAAAGCTACCTCTGAAGCTGTAGCTACGACAACAGCAAGAGCTGAGGCTACACAGGCAGCGACACTAAAAAAGATGGGGACTAACCTCAAAGATACAGGTTCGATCCTTACGACCTCTATCACTTTGCCTGTCCTTGCTGTAAGCGCACTCAGTATGGATCTTGCATATAAGTTCAACAATGCAATGGAACTGCTGCACACGAGTGCTGGCATCCCTCAGGATCAGATCGCCTCGCTGAGCGATAAAGTCCTCGCATTAGCTGGGACAACTGGTCAAGCTCCTGAACAGCTCGCGAAGGGGCTCTATCACGTTGCTAGTGCGGGAAACGGTATATGGAATACCTCGCAGCAACTCGACATTCTGAAGGTTGCAGCTGACGGTGCAAACATCGGAATGGCTAATCTCGATGATACGACCTATGCACTTACGAGTGCGATGGCATCTGGCGTCAAGGGAGCAACTGGTCCTCAGTCAATGATGGGCGTTCTATCTTCCATCGTCGGCGCAGGTGACATGAAGATGGGTGATCTAAATGCCGCACTTGGAACTGGGATTCTTTCAACCGCTGCCTCATTCGGAACATCAGTGCAATCAATTGGATCTGCTCTCGCAACTCTTACTGATAATGGTGAGCATGCCGATGAAGCAGCAACGCGCCTTCGCATGACGATGGCCCTGATGGCTTCTCCTAGTGGCGCTGCATCTAAACAACTTGAGGCTTTAGGGCTAACTGCTGAGAACGCTAAGCAGGCGACATCAGACATGAACACTGTATTCGCAAAATCCGGACTAACTACTACAAAACTAGCTGATGACTTACGACAGCCAAACGGTATCTCAGTAGCGGTCAAGGATTTGAAAAAGCACCTTGAAGATGCCGGTCTTTCTGCCAGTGAGTCGGATGCGATGCTTGCAAAAGCGTTTGGTGGTGGTCGCACCGACGCAGCCCTTCTCACCCTGCTTCAAAATACAGACCGCATGGATGCGAAGTTCGGCACTATCAACAAGGATGCCGGAAACATGCAGAAGAAACTTGATGATCTGAATAAGACGCCAAACCAACAGCTACGTGAAGCTTGGTCATCTATGCAAGCTTCACTTATCAAGATTGGCGACGATTTGTTACCTAAGGCTGCAAAGGCGGTTCAGTTTGTTGCTAAGGAAATTTCAGGTTTAGTTACATGGTGGGGAACGCTTGACGCAGGTCAAAAGACTGCTATTGAGTGGCTAGTTGGAATGTTAGCTGTCGGTGGTCCTCTTCTGAAAGGGACGGGTGCAGTCATCAAGGATGTACAGACGATTGGTTCAACCTTTGGAAGCGTCATGAAGGTCGTTGGTGCAGGTGGCGTCATGGGCGGTATAGCAACAGCCGGAGCAATGGCTGATATTGCACTGGTGCTCGCTGCTGTTCAATCTATACAATCTGCGATGGACGCTGTGAATGGCGCAAAGGCTGCAATGCAAAATGATATGCAGGTCACTAAAGACATGGAAGCACATAACAATGAAGTTCAGTCCTCAGGCGTATATTCTGCGGAAACCAAGGCCAAATGGCAGAAGGCAGTCGATAGGGCACATGCACTAGATAAAGAGCTTCTATCAAATGCACTAGGCACAAACTTCTCGCCAGGTGGCATGACAATGGTCGGTGAGAATGGCCCTGAGCTAGTCAACCTTCCCGCTGGCTCTAAAGTCCATACGGCTAAAGAGACTCAGCAGATGTCAAATGGCAGCAAGGGTGTCACGGTCAACATTGCTAACTGGAACAACAACAACAACATGGATGAGGACAAGTTCCTAGCCAAACTCGGCTGGAGGTTGTCACTTGCATGATTATCGGGGTCAACTCATTTACCCTCAACGACCCAACGAGCGCTAACCCGGTCTCTTTAGATGAACCTGTCGCTGGCCTTTCAATGCCTCCGATCCGCACGAGTAGCGGAACTTACAGCGGCCGAGATGGTGGCTATGTAGGGGCTCAGTTCTACGGGATGCGCCTCATAACCCTGACAGGCTTCATCTTCGGTACCCCAGCACTCCTTGAATCAACCAGGCAGGCCTTTGAGGCTGCGGTATCAACTGGCAGCATACTGCTTACCATTACGACCAATGCCGGTAACCAATACGTCATCAACTGCTATCTCGATGCGCTTGATATCCCGATCAATCGCTCAGCGACTAAAGCACCGTTCAATCTCACACTGATCGCTCCTGATCCAACGATCTACGACAACTCAGCTGGTGGCCTTCAAACAGCATCTCTCGTCCCAGTAACAGGCGGGGGAGTGACCTGGCCAATCGCCTGGACTCCCGTTGTCTGGGCACCCGGTGGACTGCCTACGACGATCACCAACACGGGCAACCTTGCTACCTACCCATTGATCACTCTGACTGGGCCAGCAACAAACCCGACGATTACCAACATATCAACGGGTCAGTTCTTCAGCATTCAAGGTCTTACGACAACTGGTACCGACGTGATTGTCATCGACATGCTCAATAGAACAGTCCTCCTAAACGGTGGTCCAATCCTGACCTACATGACGATCACAAGCAGTTGGTGGCCTCTGCTATCAGGCTCAAACTCGATTAAACTCACCACGGGAAACTCACTCGACACTGTGACAGGTGTGATCTCTTGGAGAAGCGGTTACCGGGGCATCTAGGTGAATCTCGGAAGCACAACTCGATACGAGATTGAACTATGGAGTTCTAGCGGGCTGCGTATTGCTGATATCAGCGCTTTCTGTTTCAATCGCCGCTACACGATGCAGCGAAACGAAGCCGAGACGCTGACATTTGATATCAACCTCTACGCCTTTGAAAAGTACTGTCTGAAGAACCTTGGCGGAATTGATCCTAAGACCCTCATTGCCCCTTACGTGACTGATGTGAAAGTCAAGCGCAACGGCGTCTATCTCTTCGGTACTCAAGTAGTTGATGTGAGCTTCGACCTAGCACAGGACAACTCAGCAGCTGGTCAGTCATCCAGCATGCAAGGCGACGTTGTTAGCATCACCTGTTCGGGGTATCTGAACTTCTTTAAAGACCGCTACGTCACAAAGATATACACAGCCACTGAACGCACCGCGATAGCCACAGACCTCATTACAACGACGCAGGCGCAGACAAATGGAAGCGTCGGCATCACCATCTCTGGGTCTCAGTACCTCACCACGCAGCTGAGTGACCGTACGTACCAACTTGACGAGGTGAAGAACAAGATCCAAGAGATGGCAGCTCTAAGTGACTCGCCTTTCGACTTTGACTTCTCCCCACTCAAGGCATTCCGCACGTATGCCAAGATCGGCGCTCGTCGCCAGGACATCAACCTCATCTACGGGGGAGCACTTGGCAACGTGGCCGGCTTCGCTCTTGATCGCAGTGCTATCAACCTGTTCAACAAGATCTATGGCATCGGCTCAGGCTTCGGCACAAGCCAGCTCACATCAACGGCGGGGGATAACGCGAGCCAACTCAACTACTACCTACGTGAGCAGATACAGCAGTTCAACAGTGTTCTATTGCAGCCAACCCTTGACCAGAACACGGCCACTGCACTGAGCCTTGAGAAGGACATCCTTGAGTTACCTATCGTCACGATCACAGGCAAGGAGATTCCAGCAACCTTCCTGAGCGTTGGTGATCGCATCCCACTCAAGGTCATGACTCACAAGTGGCTAGACAACATCAACGGGCTATATCGCATCGAGCAGATCGACGTAACGATCGATGAGAACGACTTCGAGAGCGCAATCAAGCTGACCTTCGATAGCTATGGTGTCAACCAAAATGAATAGTCGGCTAGATCGTCAGGTTGCGAACGTACCTGGTGCTTGGCTTGCTGACCTGGCGAACGACATCAACCAGATCAAGGTGAGTAGGCAATCTTTCGGGCCCGAGAGCCTTATTGTGCAGCGCACAGTCACTGGTAGTACCTGGGACATCAACGGGGATGCAATTGCAGCGTATGCCGTGCAGCAATACCGAGTTGTCTTTGCACCCAATAAAACGGTCAATCCCTACGCGGAACTCACCTACAACCTGACCATCGCGGGTGCTGATGGCTTTGAGAAGACCTTCCTTTGGCCTGATGGATCGCTGCCTCAGACGATTGAGTGGAGGTTCACTATCGCTAATGATGCCAATGCAATCAATCTCTACGTGCAGTTCTCGATAAAGTGCGTAGACGCTGGAACGATCCGGGTCACAAAGCTATGAATCCTCGTATTGATAACACTCCTGAAAATCAGATGGTTTCGACTATCTCTAGCATGCGCACCACTGTGAATGAGATGCGTGCCGTACAAAACACCGCAACCTCAGCGCTCAAGACCTATCTCAATCAGACAGCGAATGCCTCTGACAAGTCATTCACTATGACGACCTACGGGCAAGTAGTTACCTTCTCCGTTACGTTCACCGGGGCAATCCAGACTTACCCCATTAGCAGTCTGATCTACCAGGTGTTCATGAACAGCACGAGCAACGAGGTCTATCCAGGCTCATCCACATCGGCGCCAACCTGCCCGCTAGTCGACATTCACCAACGACCGCCGGCCACTGGATCAAAGGCAACAATCTGGGACTTCAAGGTCACGATGAACGACTCTGCAACTGAGACGTGCTTCTTCAAGTTCTTCGTGCAATCGACTGACAATGGCGGGATTACTGTCTCATGACCCGCCTAAAACAGCCTCAGATCATCGAAGACTTGAAGCAGCTGCGGACGGACGTTGACGAGCTCAAGCGAACGCAGCTCATCAGTGGAGACAGTCTCTTTGGCTACCTGACGCAGAGCAGCAATCAAAACGACTACTCATTCTCGTTAGGTGCCTATGCCAAGCGGACTCTAGTTGTTACCTTTACACCGGCAACACCTAACAACTCAGCGATTGTCGAGATGATGCAGTTCAACACAGTCAATCAACCTATGGTGTTGCCGAATGCCGTGCCGCCCTGGGCTGACTCAACCTACAGTGACATTTCCTTTGTGCAGAAGCTTCCCCCTATCGGTAACGCGAGCAGATGGCGCATATGCGCTCAGGACTATTCGGGTTCAGCGCGAACGGTCTATCTCAAGTTCATCTTTGACGGTACTGATACTGGAACTTGGACAGTTGTCTAATCACCATAGGCAAATGAGACCTGATGTTTTATATTGGGGGCATAACCAAAACTAAATAGAGATCTATCGTGTCAAAACTTATTGCGAACGTAAATGGTGGAAGTTCAGATGAATACGGCACTTTCAAAGCGCTGAATGAAGCCTTTACTGGACAAATCTTCAAGGGTCTTGATGTAATCCCTAACAGCACGCCGAATATGACCGTGAGTGTCAACCCAGGGAGCGGACGAATCCCTACTGGAACAAGCCCAAGTGACTACTACTACATGATCAGCCACGACACAACGGCTGGTGAATCGGTCACTATCGCAACTGCTGCGGCCTCACCTCGCATTGACTACATCGTGGCCTACATCGACAAGAGCGTCACAGCTGCCGTCTCCCCAGTCAACAACGCGAACAATTTGCTCAAGTTCGCTGCTGTTGCTGGAACACCTGCCGGATCTCCTGTAGTTCCTACAACTGCGCAGATCCAAACTGCTATCGGTGCAGCAAACCCGTACATCATCCTGGCGAATGTAGCAGTGGCCGCTTCAGCTACAACGATCACGACGCCTAATATTACTGACCAGCGGACACTTACTGTGCCAGTGGTTAGAGCTACCGCGACGCGCACGGCAACAGTATCCATGGGATATGGCACAGCAGTTGTTGTCTATCGCTACGGTAACCTCGTAATCGCAAATATGAACACTGTCTGTAGTTCTCTTCCCTCTCTAGACTCAGGCGCGGTTGCTGAGACTATGACGCTTGGGTATAGGCCCGGAGGCATAATGGCATCTGCTTTTCTTCCAGCGGTGTCTAGCGTCGGAAATACTACTGATCTTGGGTGGGTTATTAGCTCAAGTGGCGCTATGACACTATCGAATCGCAACGCAATTACCGGATCAACTCGTATTTTTGGGTCGGCTATGTGGACTACGGCTGATGCGTAGTGAGATTATCAATAGGGGGGCACTCATAAATGGATAACTCACCTCATACTCAAGTCGATAACAACGTAATTAAGATTGCTCTTCTTGAAAATAACCAGGTCATTTTTGAACGCATTGATAAAGCAGTTGAGAATAACGGCGCGAAAATAACAAAAGTTGTCAACGATAAGACGGATAGCTTAATTAGTCAAATAACTTCTCTCGCAACAGTGCAAGGCTCAAACGTGGCGAGAATAACAGACATTGAATTGAAGCTATCGAATATCTGGGCAAAGATTGTGGCTCTGCAATCAGTCATCGGCTTCATCATCGGCCTGATTGGATTCCTGATCGGTGGTGGTCATCTAGGTAGCAAGTAATGAGCTTGATCCAACTACGAGATGCTAATTGGCAAGTTCCCTACGTCGGTGGTTGGTGTGAGGGCTTTGTGGAGGGAGCATGGGGGCAAGCGACCCTTCCAACCTTGATAAACCAGGAAACATCCGGCGTATTCGGCAATGCTGTTAGCCCGGTTAATCCAGGTGAAACTGGGAAGTGGGATGCCAACCCTGGCAACGGAAACCACCCGGGGGAATTGCCACCAGCAGGCAGAACCGTCCCCGTCTACTTCTCGCTAGGGAGTACGCCCGCGGGCCACACAGCTATCTCACTAGACGACGGATCAGTAGCTTCCTCGACTCAGGGAGGCTTCCATAGCCAGGGCTTCATCCACCCGAACCTACAGAACCTAATCGACACCTATGCCTCGTACAACGGCGGATGCACTTATCTCGGTTGGAGTGAGTACGTCGGCACTGTGCAAGTAGTCAGTCAAGATCAACCAACAACGCAACCATCACAAGGAGGTGACAACATGGCAATCATTCAAGATGCAGATAACTACAGAGCGCGAGCAAACAAGAGCTTTCAAATGATCCGTGGCCGGTCCATGGGTGATGGCGAGTTTGAGCCTTGGATTGGCAAAGACTTCCTTAGTCTCGTTGAAGCCCTGGAAGATAACCCCGAAGCTGATGCACAAGTTGACTTCGCTAATTGGGGACGCACCGCCAAGAATGACAACTGGCAAGGACAGATCACCGACCTGCAAACCAAACTTGGTGACGAACAGCTGAAAGACGCTGGACTTGCTACGAACCTCGCAGACACCAACGCAAAGCTTGATACAGCTAACAAGACAATCACCGATGATGAGACAAAGATGGCTGACCTCTCTACCCAGCTCTCGACTCTCAAGGCTCAGGCTGACAAGCCAGAACCCACAAACCCAACAGTTCAAGCTCCCTTGATAACACCCCCTGTAAAACAAACATTTATGAACTGGCTTGTCAGCGTGTTCAAGGTGCAGAAATGATGTTAGGCGATGACCCTCGACTAGATGAACTCGGCATCTTCACACCAGAAGGCAAGCTCACACCGGGCTATGGATCTCACTACTTATTCATGGTTGGACGAGATGACGTGCATGGCATTCTTCGTCACCTGATTCAGAGCGAGACGCTTGAGTTCGACTTCAACCAGTACGGCTTTGCTGATGATGAGATCAATGAGGATGTCCTGGATCTGATTTTGAACCCAGGAATTGTCGTACAAGGAACACTCGACCGATCACAAGCAGGGGGCGTCCACGAAAGGAAGCTCATTGCAATGGACGAGTCCCGTGATGCCGAATGCTTCGCTAACTCAATCGCAATTGGGCAATCTGATACCCACCAGATCAGCCACACCAAAGGTGGTGTGCTTGTTGGACAAGGTATGGCGTTTGAGGGATCAACTAACTGGTCACAGGCCGGGGAAGGCGTCGGCATCAGCCTCAAGGTAGGCAAGCAGCCAAAGGGATTCAAAGCTCAGAACAACACACTCATCGTGACGGCTAACGCTGTCGCTATAAGCCGCTTCCGCACTCAGCTGGCAATCGAACACCACATTGCTCTAGCGCAGGAAGCACAACGTAAATTAAAGGAGGTCATATGACAACACCATCAACAACAACTCACTCACCACTCGTAAAGGGAATCCGTACCGCCGTACAGGCCATCGTCGGTATCGTAATCGGCTACATCGTTTTCATTTGGGCTGTACCAGGCGTACCAGCAGCAACCATCCAGTACATCTCATCGAACATCGTGCCACTACTTGTGACAGCGGGCCTTCCATCAGGCTTAGTCGCATTTGCGTGGAACTACTTTGAGCAACGGGTTCAAAAGTCTTCTAATTAGTGCCTAGCTCGCGTTGTGGCGCGTTCTAAACAAAAAGACACTAATTCATACGTATAAGGCTTCTGGCGATTGTCAGAAGCCTTTATTCATGGCTAGTATGTCGTCATGGCACAGAAAACAGTTACGACGACCACAATCATTGACGACCTCGATGGCAAGCTGATTGATGAAGGTAAGGCTGAGACGATCAACTTCACCTTTGATGCAGTTGCTTATGAGATCGACCTAAGCGACGTCAACGCAAAGAAGCTTCGCGATGCTCTCAAGCCGTATCTGGCTGCTGCGCGAAAGACTGGGCGCGGTACTGCTACCCGCGCTTCTGCTGGCAAGAACGATCCTGCTGAACTTGCTGCTGCCCGTGAATGGCTTCGTGCCAATGGGGAGACTGTGAGTGATAGGGGCAGGATTTCTGGTTCGCTTATGGAGAAGTACAGGGCGAACAAGTAAGCCTTTGGTTCTGACTTGAAGCACTCCCCTTGACTGAATCGGGGGAGTGCTTCATGGTACGTGGCAATGATATGTAAACGATGTAGTACCGAGTTAAGCGGAAAGCAAACAAGCTACTGCTCTCTTCGATGTTCAAAACTGCATCTCAAATCTCTTTATCGGAAGCGAAGCTCAGAACGACTGAAGTTAATTAGAGCAGCTGACCGGTCACGAACACCTGGACCTCGTTTCGCATCAAAGAAGGACCGCCGTGAGCTAGGGCTTGATCCTGGAGAATGCGTAAGGTGCCGTTCAACCTATGACTTGCAGATGGCTCACTTCATACCCCATTGGGCTAAAGGATCAAATCGGCGCGACAATATCATCGTCTTATGCCGTAGTTGTCATCATGAGTATGACCTACTGAACATGAGTTTCTGGGCACTTGCTGCCTAGCCCCTGCTCCCCGCCTACGCGTGCCCCCTACTTGCCCCACTCCTTCATCTTGCTATAGCCAATCGCCGGTCGCTTACTGGTCTTCTTCGGCTCATTGTTCCGGCGAGCTTCAATCGCTTGCTGCACTTCAGCAACAGGCCGACCGTACAGTTCACGCGATCGTTTTAGAGCTGCCTGGTCATTGCCAGTAGGCGCAAGTGGTGGCGGCGTCGAGATTGTAATGAGACTCGATCCCTTAGCCGTGATTACCTTCGCCACTGCCTCATGCGGCTCAAGACTTTGGAAGTCCTGTTGGCTGAATGTGTCCCCTCCAATAGCACGCTGCATTGCACGGGCGTCGTCTGGATCTTCCAAACCAAAGACAATCTTGGAACGAGCATTCGCCATAACGGCTGACTTGATATCGTCCGTCAGTTGGTTCAAGTGCTGGTGCGCAAGAGTCAGCGCTAGGCCAAAACCACGAGACTTGGCGAGCATGTCCTCAGCTCCAACTGGAAGCCGGATGAAGTCTTGGAACTCATCGATATATAGGTAGCTGTTCTTCTCAGCCTTTACGCGCTGCACTGACGACCAGATGGCGTTCATGATGAGCGTTCCAGCAATGCTGGCTGCTTCTTTCGGCACGCCAGACAAGTTGATAAGCAGGATCTTGTTGTCACGGATTACGTCGTCCATGAAGAAGCTGGACTTGCTCTGTCCGATAATGTTGCGAAGCTCAGGGCGAGTCGATAGCTGCCAGATTCGGTTATGCAGTGGTGCTGAGTAAGTCTCCTGCGCTTTCTTGTCGAGCGTGTTCCAACGGTCCTGCCAAAACTCACGAACCTCAGGGTTCTTGACAGCCTTGCGCATCTCGTCTGCCCAGGTAATCTCACGAGTCGTCCGGGGGCTCACTAGAGCAGCAAGATCAACGAAGGTCATGCCAGAACGCTCAGCTAGCGTATGAAGTCCGTGGTACATCAGCTCACGCATCCACACTCCCCGCCCACCGTCTGCGTAGAGGCTTTGAAATAGGTCAGTCAACTGGTCGATGACAACACTTGGATTCCCCTGCTCCAAGATGTTGAAGCCAACAGGACTGTCTTGCTCATTTACATCGAGAATAATGACATCATCTAGTCGGTTGGTTGGGATCAGTTTGATGGTCGCCTTATATAGGTCGCCCTTCCCTTCCAGCATGACAACGCCGTAGCCCTCGTTCATGTCCTGCGCCATGAGGTTCGCCATCAGTGTTGTCTTACCTGCCCCGGTTGGTCCAAGGATGTGCAGGTGAGTCAGTGACTCAACACGGCCGATTGCAATAGGTCGTGCAGCGTGCGGGAAGTTACTGGTGCCAATGACTCGCCCTTCACGAGGGATGGACTCAGTAGCTGGTAGGTGACGCGATGTTCCAGCTGTAAGACCCGCGACATGAGGTCCACCGATCTTCCAGCCGACTAGTGCCGATAACTCAGTCAGGTTCAGTTGCGCCTGAGGGTGTGACGTTGTTGCCGCTTCATTTACCTCTGCGATGAGGTTATTTGAGGGGATCTGTTTCCAGTGGTTACTCGATGCATTCGTCGAAGCAATTGCAGACTGAATGCGGAGTACTAGGTCAGAAGCCCTTGCAGGCTCAGCACGTACAACAACCCGGCATACGGCAACAGTGTTTGGTTCTTCGAGCTTTGCGTAGCGGTCTTGCAGTTCATCTGAGAGAGCAGCTGAGTATCCAGCAAGTGACCTAAGGACACTGAACTCAGCTGAACGCGGGTCACGCTTTGTCTTCTCAGTTGCCATTGCAGCACCGACAACCCATTGAATGAGTGCGTCTTCCCCTTCATGCAACGTCTGAATGCTGCCAAGGATGCTTGCTGATACATCGGCATGACTAACGATCTGGAGCTGGCGAGTTGGATTGCTCATCCCAAGCTCAATACCAGTTGTCCAGTCAATATTTGGCCGGCTGTCGTCTTCTAGTACGGCGATACCGCGGCCGTGAGTCCTGAGCTGTTGTGTGATGTGATCAGCAATGTCCTTCGACACCAAAAGGCGATGGAAGATCTCACGACTGTTCGCCCATGTTTCAAAGACAAGAGTCTCGCGGTTGAATGCCGAAGTGCGCCTATAGAGAGTCTCAACAACGGCCCGTAGCCATGCAGTGATTTGTTCTGGTTCAAGATCAGACGGAAAAGTCAGGAGATATGAGTCCCGATTTTGGTCACGAACTATTTGCTTCTTGAATCGCATACTGAACATGACTTTCGCATAGACGATTAAAAATTGAAAGCTTTACTGATTGAGCCGACCGACCTACAGCTTGCCCTTTTTCTTGTACTGTGCGGCCAGGCGTTCAGCTGCCCTTTCGTTTACCTGATCCTGATGAATCTTTATTTTCATGTCTCGTTCAGCCATCAGGCGTTCATACCAGGGCCATATGGTCTTCTTGAACCACACGTAACCAAGAACAAGCAGTAAAACAATGAACGCTACGACAAGCAGGCTTAGATCCATTGTGACTAGAGCCTTCCCTTTTTCCTGTACTCAGCGGCAATACGCTCAGCAGCAACTGCTTCGTTGTGATCCTGTCGTATCTTCCCCCTGACTCTGCGCGCTGCCATCTGACGGTCATTCCACGGCATCAAGACTTTGACAAACCAAACGAAAAAAAGAGCAATAAGTAAAAGAACAATTCCAAGGTAAACAAGTGCCATTTCCATTTTGATCTCCTCAATTAAACGTGGCTGTATACCCCATCATGCCGTACGCCTGAGCAAGCCCCGTGGCGCGATTCTGGCGGAGTTTTGGGTGAGGCCAGGGAAGCGGTCATATGGCTGGAAAATCGCGCCAGGGCAGGGGATGGAGGCCGTTTCGTAACGACGTAAAGTGCGCCTATGATCGACCTGTTCGCGCCGCGGCGCAACGCCGCGACGCTCACCGCGCTCCGGTCAGCGGACCGCGTCGTCGCGTGCGGGCTTGCCGACCCCGTCGGGCTTGCCCGGTTCCTGCGGTCGTGGGCCGAGCTCGCCGAGGCGGTCTCGACGGACAGGGTCAGTGTCGTGATGAACCGAGTGCGGCCGAGCGCCGTCGGGATCGACGCCAACCGGCAGGTCGTCGCAGCGCTCCGCCGGTTCGGCGGCATCCACGCTCCGTTCCTGGTCCCGCACGACCAGGCCGGCGCCGACGCTGCCGTGCTGACCGGCCGCACGCTGCGCGATGCCGCGCCGAAGTCGCCCGCCCGCACGGGCATCCTGCGCCTGGTGCAACGGGAGGTTCTGCCCGAACCGGTGCGGGCGCGGGGCCGGGGACTGGGGCGGATGCCGTGGCGTCGACGGGCGCCCGCGCTCTGAACCCGGCGTCCTGGCGTCGGTGCCCGAGGTTCAGCCCCGCAGCCGGATCACGGTGACACCGGAGCCGGAGCCGGAGCCGGAGCCCGTCACGACGAGCACCCGTTTGCCGCCGTCGGGAGCCGCAGCGGACGCGTGGCCGGGTTCGTTGACATCCCCGTGTGCCACACCCACACGGCGGCCCAGACCAGTCCGGTGGCGAGGGTGCGCGGCTGCCAATCCGCGCGCACGAGGGCCGCTGCGGAGCCGAACAGGGCGGTTGAGGCGACGACGAGCGCGACGGTGCGCATGCCGGCGAGGTAGAGGCCCCAGGCGAGGGACGACCGATCTTCGCCGTTCAGGCGCCGCCGGAGCACCCACCACAGCAGGGCGGCGAAGGGGCCGCCGACCAAGGTGAAGGCGAGCGAACGGGCGAGTCCGGCGACGTCATCCCCTGCGAGAGCACTGCCCGCGTCGAGCAGGCGCCCCAGCAGCCCGGCCAGACCGATCGCGGCGATCACGACGAGGGCGAACAGGAGGACGAAGGCGATCAGGCGCAGGACCGGTGGCTGGGCCGCCCCTTCCCGCGGTGCCGGTGATCGGCGGACGCCGATCACGATGGCGGCGATGACGACGCCGAGCGCGATCAGGAGACCCACCCCGACGATCACGGGGCATCCGTTGTGGACGTGATGCTCGGGCAGATCTCGATTTGCCAGGGTGCGGAGTCGATCTTCCAGGCGCCGTCGACCGTGAGGAGGTCGAACACCTCCTGGCTCTCGTATTCCGAGGGCACGAATTGCCGGCGGCCCGGCGGCCGACCGCGTCGCAACTAGCGAGGGCGTGCGGGGTGAGGAAACCGGCCGCCTTCTGCTCGTCGCCGTCGATGACAGCTGCCGACTAGCGCTGGACGACACCGGCCGGGGTCGCCTGGTCGAGCTGCTCCGGCGCTCCGCGGGAGAAGACGACGACGAGCGCGACGATGACCAGCACTGCGATCACGGACAGGACGGCGATCAGGGTGCGATCAGGCCTGCCCGGAATGGGGTTCATCTGACCAGCATGACACCGCGCGCCGATTCATGGTCGCCCCAGTCACTTTCCTCGTTCAGGGGGACCTAGGCTGGCAGGGTGTCGACGCTCAGTGATCTCGTACTTGCCCAGGGCCGCAGCAGTGCCGAGGATGTGGACTGGCTCCACATGCTCGTCGCCGACGGTCAGCTCCTCGCCGACCTTGCTTTCGCGGACATCGTGGTATGGGTGCCCGGCACGACCGGGAGCTTCGTGGCGGTCGCGCACGCGCGCCCCTCGAGCGCGGCGACCCTGTTCTACCGCGACTTCGTCGGGCAGGGAATCAAGGGGGAGTGGCGCCAGCAGGTGACGGAGGCCTTCGAGTCGGCCAGGATCGTGGACACGACGGCCCCGGACTGGTACGAGGAGACTCCGACCCGCGTCAGGGCGATCCCGGTGATGCGCCGGCTCAGCACGACCGGTTCCCAGATCGCACCCGTGCCCGTCGCCGTGCTCACCCGGCACACGAACCTCAGCGAGGCACGCACGCCGAGCCGCCAGGAACTCACCTTCAACGACTGCGCCAACGACCTGTTCGCGATGATCGCCTCGGGCGATTTCCCCGATCTCGGCGCCCCGACCGGCCCGCGCCGCGGCGCCCCGCGCGCCTCGGACGGCCTGATCCGGCTCGACCTCGACGGTGTCACGACCTTCGCGAGCCCCAACGCGCTCTCCGCCTTCAACCGGATGGGCTTCGTCGACGAGCTCGAGGGCGAGTCACTCGCCGAGGTGACGACGGGATTGCTCACCGGCACGGTCGTCGTCGACGAATCGCTCCCGCTCGTCGTCACCGGCCGGGCTCCCTGGCGAACCGATGTCGAGGCGCGCGGGGTGACCGTCTCGCTCCGCGCGATCCCGATCCGCAACCGCGGCCAGCGGATCGGCGCGATCGTGCTCTGCCGCGACGTGACCGAACTGCGCCACCAGGAGCGCGAGCTCATCACGAAGGACGCGACCATCCGGGAGATCCACCACCGGGTGAAGAACAACCTCCAGACCGTGGCGTCGCTGCTCCGCATCCAGGCCAGGCGGACCCACTCCGACACCGCGCGCGAGGCGCTCAACCAGGCCATGCGCCGGGTCGCGGCGATCGCCGTCGTCCACGACACCTTGTCGACGGGGCTGAACCAGCAGGTCGACTTCGACGTCGTCTTCGACCGGGTGCTGCTCCTGATCGCCGAGGTCGCATCCGCTCACAACACGACGGCGCACCCGAAGCTGTCCGGCAGTTTCGGAGTGCTGCCGAGCGCCTTCGCCACGCCGCTCGCGCTCGCGCTCACGGAGCTCGTCACGAACGCGGTCGAGCATGGCCTCGCCGGCCGGGAGGGCGAAGTCGTGATCGAGGCCGAGCGAAATGAAGAGACCCTCACGGTGCGCGTGCGCGACAACGGCTCCGGTCTTCCGGAGGGCAAGGTCGGATCGGGACTGGGCACTCAGATCGTGCGCACCCTGATCCAGGGCGAGCTCAGCGGGAGTATCGACTGGCACACGATGATGGGCAGCGGTACCGAAGTGACGATCGAGATTCCCCTGCGGTACATGCGTGAGACCTGACTGCCGCAGGTACGGCGCGCCAGGTCTCATGACCGGCCCGGTCAGGCGGGTGCCTGGACAGGCGGTGGGGCTAGGACGCGCGGCGCGCCCGTGCGGCACGGCGCTTGAGGGCACGGCGTTCGTCTTCGCTCAGGCCGCCCCAGACGCCGGAATCCTGTCCGGTCTCCAGTGCGTACTGGAGGCACACCTCGGTCACATTGCAACGGGCACATACAGACTTGGCCTTCTCGATCTGGTCCACAGCGGGTCCAGTGTTACCGACGGGGAAGAACAATTCCGGGTCGGCGGTGAGGCAGGCCGCTTTGTCGCGCCAGTCCATAGAGATGCTCCTTTATTGCAGGGTGCCTGGCCGATTGGCCGAAGATGAGAGGCTGCCGATTGCAGGAAGGTAAGCGATTTACGCATTCATAGGGCTCACGTCCCTGTGAGCGTCAACCGGGCCTCAATTATGGTCGCATAATGGTGGGGTCAAATCAATAGTTTGGTATGGGATATCTCTGTGAATCAACAGTTCGACCAGCGTCCGGACGGTGACGCCGGTGCGTTTCGCCCGCGTCGTGCGCCCGCACTCCTTCTCCTCGCCAGCCTGCTCTGGGCAGAGGCCGCCCTGCTCTGGGCCGCGGTGGTCTGGCTCGTCCTCGAGCTCCTCACCGCGACGCCGACCTCGCTCGCGAGCGGGGTCGCGATCCTGATCATCGTGCTGATCGCCGCCGCCTGGGTGACCGCGATCGCGGTCAATTCCCTGAGGCGCCGCGGCTGGATCCGCGGCGCCGCGGTGACCTGGCAGGTCGTGCAGATCGCCGTCGCCGTCGGCTGCTTCCAGGGGCTGTACG
This sequence comes from Cryobacterium sp. GrIS_2_6, assembly GCF_035984545.1. Lineage (NCBI taxonomy): Bacteria > Bacillati > Actinomycetota > Actinomycetes > Micrococcales > Microbacteriaceae > Cryobacterium > Cryobacterium sp. GrIS_2_6. The sequence goes on along the minus strand of NZ_JAXCHP010000001.1, from coordinate 2,482,385 downwards.
CGCGGCCGGATCTCGGCTGGGCGCTCCTGGTGCCCTCGATCGTGGTGCTCGGGCTCCTGTTCACCCCCGCGGTGCTCGCGGCCACGCAGACCCCGCGGGATGAGGGCGACACGGCCGGGTAGGCATCCGTCGCCGAGTGTTCACACAGTATTTCGTCCAGGCACCAGGTTGGTGACACCCGGACAGCAACGGATGTCGTCAGCGGCCGCTGGGGGCCGCTGACAGCCCCGGGGGGAGTGGGACCGGGTGTCAGTCGCCGAGGCCGAGCTTCCTGCGCAGGCTCGCGACGTGGCCCGTCGCACGCACGTTGTAGAGCGCGAGCGTGACCAGCCCGGCCTCGTCGATCACGAAGGTGGACCGGAGCACGCCGGTGACCGTCTTGCCGTAGAGGTTCTTCTCGCCCCAGGCGGCATACGCCCGGTGCGCGGTGAGGTCGCTGTCGCTCAGTAGCGGGAACGTGAGGCCCTCGGCGTCCCGGAAGGCCCGGAGCTTCTCCGGCGTGTCCCTCGAGACGCCGAGCACGCGGTAGCCCGCCGTCTCGAGCGAGCCGAGGCTGTCGCGGAAATCGCAGGCCTGCTTCGTGCAGGCCGGGGTGAGCGCGGCCGGGTAGAAGTAGACGACGACCTTCGAGCCCGCGAACCCGGCGAGCGAGACGGATGCACCGTCCTGGTCGGTGAGCGTGAACTGCGGTGCCGGGTCGCCGGCTTCGAGGCGCGTGGAATCCGTCATGCCCCCACGTTAGTGGTGCGGGGACACCGCGAAGGTCGCGAGCAGTCGCTGCAGCGAGTCGAGGCGGGCCTTGCCGGTGTCGCCGAGTTCGCCGGCCGCGACGGCCTCGTTGATGGCGCAGTCCGGCGAGTCCGGCAGGTGGGTGCAGCCGCGCGGGCACTTCTCCGCGATCGCGGCGAGGTCGGTGAACGCCTTGAGGATGTTGTCGGTGTTGATGTGCCCGAGGCCGAAGGAGCGCACGCCGGGGGTGTCGATGACCCAGCCGCGGCCGGCATCCGTTTCGAGTCGCAGCGAAACCGTCGAGGACGAGGTGTGCCTGCCGCGGCCGGTCACGGTGTTCACGACGCCGACGGCGCGGTGCGCGTCCGGCACGAGGGCGTTGACGAGCGTGGACTTGCCGACGCCGGAGTGGCCGACGAAGACCGTGTCGTGGCCGACGAGCGCAGCGGAGATGCTCTCGAGCGGCATGGCGTCGTCGCGGCTCGTGAAGACGATCAGGTCGAGGCCGGCGAAATTGTTCAGGAACTCTGCGGGATCGGCGAGGTCGGTCTTCGTGATGCAGAGAATTGGCGTGACGCCCGCGTCGTACGCCGCGACGAGGTACCGGTCGACCAGGCGGATGCGCGGCTCCGGGTTCGCGGCGGCGACGACGATGAGCATCTGGTCGGCATTGGCGACGATGACCCGTTCGACGGCGTCGGTGTCGTCGGCGCTGCGGCGCAGCAGGGTGACCCGCGGCACGATCCGCACGATGCGGGCGAGGCTGCCCTCCGCTCCGGTGGTGTCTCCGACGATGTCGACGCGGTCGCCGGTCACGACGGCGTGCTTGCGCAGCTCGCTCGCCCTGGCCGCGGTCACCCGTCGTTCGGTGCGCTTGTTCTCGTCGAGCATGACGGTGTAGCGGCCGCGGTCGACCGAGAGGATGCGCCCGGTGAGCGCGTCCTCGTGGTCAGGTCGGGTCTTGGTGCGCGGTTTGCTGCCCTTGCGGTTAGGGCGCACCCGCACGCTCGACTCGTCGAACTCGGGTTCGTCATCGTCCGCGCCGGCCCACCAGCTCATGCGAGCACGGTCGAAGCGAGGAGCGCGTGCCACAGTTCGGGGAACTGGGGGAGCGTCTTCGCAGTCGTGCCGATGTCCTCGACCAGGACGCCGGGAACAGCGAGGCCGATCAGGGCGCCGGCCGTCGCCATCCGGTGGTCGTCGTAGCTGTGCCACTGTCCGCCGTGCAGGGGCCGCGGGTCGATCTGCAGGCCGTCCGGCAGCTCCGTGACGGCGCCGCCGAGGCCGTTGATCTCCGCCACGAGGGCGGCGAGGCGGTCGGTCTCGTGGTTCCGGATGTGGCCGATGCCGGTGATCGTGCTCGGGGAGTCCGCGAGGGCGGCGAGGGCGACGAGGGCCGGCGCGAGCTCACCTCCCGTGGAGAGGTCGAGACTCACGCCGGTGAGATGCTTGCCCGCAGTGACCGTGAGCCGGTCGCCCGCACGGGTGACGATCGCGCCGAACAGCGGCAGCAGGTGCGCGAGGTCGGCGCCGACCTGGGTGGTCTCGGCCGGCCAGCCCGTGATCGTGACGCTCCCGCCGGCCACGAGCGCGGCCGCGAGGAACGGCGCGGCGTTGGAGAGGTCGGGTTCGATGTCGACGTCGATGCCGCGGATCGGGCAGGGCTCGACGACCCATTCTCCGACGGCGGGGCTTGTCACGGTGACCCCGCGGCGGGCGAGGGTCGCGATCGTCATCTCGATGTGCGGCAGGCTCGGCAGGCGTTCGCCGTCGTGCCGGAGGTGCAGTCCGAGCTCGAAGTGCGGGGCGGCGAGGAGCAGGCCGGAGACGAACTGGCTCGAGGTGGACGCGTCGATCGTGACCTCACCGCCGGAGAGGCTGCCGGTGCCGTGCACCGTGAACGGCAGCGCGTGGCGGCCGTCGTCGTTGATGTCGGCGCCGAGGGCGCGGAGGGAGGAGATCGTGGTCGCCATCGGGCGGCGGCGGGCGCCGGCGTCGCCGTCGAACGTCGTCGGGCCGAGCGCGAGAGCGGCGACGGGCGGGAGGAAGCGCATCACCGTGCCGGCCAGGCCGCAGTCGATCGTCGTCGAGCCGAAGAGCTCGCCGGGGGTGACCCGGAGGTCGGCGCCGAACTCGCCGGCGCCGGGGACGGACTCGATCGTGGTGCCCAGCTGCCGGAGCGCGGCGACCATCAGGTCGCTGTCTCGGGAGTGCAGCGGTGCGCGGAGAAGGGAGGGCCCGTCGGCGAGGGCCGCGAGCACGAGCTCGCGGTTGGTGAGCGACTTCGAGCCCGGCAGGGAGACGACGGCGGCGAGCGGCCGCGCTGCCACAGGGGCCGGCCACCAGACATCCGTCTCTTCGGGCGCGTTGTCGCCGTAGGGATCGAAATCGGGCTTGGAATATCTCGAGATCAACATCGGTTATCAGGATAGTCGGTGATGAACAGATGAGGGAGGTTCCGATGGTGCTGTCAACGGTGCTCGAACGACCCGAAACGTCCGTGATCGACGCATTAGAATTGTCCGTGATGACAACTGACGCGATCGACCTGCGAGACCTGTTCGAAGAACAGGCGATGCCCTACATCGACCAGCTCTACGCCGCAGCAATGCGGATGACGCGCAATCCCTCGGATGCGCAGGACCTGGTCCAGGAGACGTTCGTCAAGTCGTTCGCAGCTTTCAAGCAGTTCGAGCAGGGCACGAATCTCAAAGCGTGGCTCTACCGCATCCTGACGAACACGTTCATCAACACCTATCGCAAGAAGCAGCGCGAGCCCTACCAGGGCACCATCGACGACCTCGAAGACTGGCAGCTCGGGGGCGCCGAATCGACGACCGCGATGGCGAGTCGCTCGGCAGAGGCCGAAGCGATCGATCACCTGCCGGACAGCGCCGTGAAGGACGCCCTGCAGTCCATCCCGGAAGACTTCCGGCTGGCCGTGTACTTCGCCGACGTCGAGGGCTTCTCCTACCAGGAGATCGCCGAAATCATGAAAACACCGATCGGCACCGTGATGAGCCGCCTGCACCGTGGCCGGCGACTCCTGCGTGACCTGTTGGCCGGCTATGCGCTCGAGCGCGGCCTGGGCTCAGCCCAGCCCGCACCCGGGACCCCGCCCGTAACGGGCAGGGCACAGCCGGGCCGGACCACCTCTGGGAGCACGAAATGACCGATTGCGGCTGCGAGAAGGCCAAGGCCGAACTCGAGGAATACCTCCACAACGAACTCTGTGGTGAGGACACCGCCGATATCCAGGAGCACCTCGCCCACTGCACGGACTGCAGCAGCGAACACCTCGTCGGGCGCACCCTGACCGAGGCCGTGCAGCGCGCCTGCCGGGAGATCGCTCCGGAAGACCTCCGCGACCAGGTGTTGCTCAAACTGCGCACCATCCAGTCCTCGCACTGACTCCTGCCTGGCGTGCCCCTCGTGGCACCCTCGTTCGGCGGATGCCCGTGACGGACTACCCGGGGGACTGGCTCGTTTCGACGTCACTCTCGTCGACGTCGATGAAGGCGGCATCCGCGAAGGCGGCGCCGTCGCCGACGCCGGTCGGCGTGCCGGCCTCGACCGAGCCCAGGTAGAACATCGCTCCCGTAGGGTCTTCGACCTGGGCGAAGGTGCCGAACTCCGAGTCCCACGGCTCGCGAAGCACCGCGCCGCCCAGTTCGACGACCCGGGCGGCGGCCGTTGCCGCGTCCGGGACGCCGAAGTACACCGCCCAGTGCGAGGGAGCACCCTCCGGGAGCAACGCCGCCGAGTCCATGACCCCGGCGACGGGCATGCCCTCCGGCCCGATCGTGCTGTACCGGAACTCCGGGGTGTCGCTCAGGACCTGCGGGTCCCAGCCGAAGACGGTCGCGTAGAACGGCAGGGCGGCGTCGTAGTCCCGACTGCTGAGTTCGTGCCAGATCGGTGTCCCTGGCCGGGCGACGGTGTGGAAGCCGTCGAACTCAATGGGCTGCCAGATGCCGACCGCGGCGCCGGAGGGGTCCGCGAGCACCGCGGTGCGTCCCATCCCGCCGACAGTGAGCGGCGCGAGGATCACCTGGCCTCCGGCTGCGACCGCGGCCGTCACCGTGTCGTCGACGTCGTCGACCGAGAGGTAGACGAGCCACGCGTCCGGCGCGTTCGACCCGTCCGAGGCAGCGGCCATTCCCGCGACATCTGCGGCTCCGCGCGAGAAGGTCACGTAGTTGCCGTATTCGGGTCCGGATTCGCTCGCGTGCCACCCGAAGAGCCGGGTGTAGAACACGCGGTCCTTCGAGGGATCCGAGGTCATCAAGTCGTTCCAGCAGGGTTCGCCGAGCCGGGTCACATCGCGGGTGGACACAGCAACACTCCTTCGGTCGCGTCGCGGTCCCTGTCACCTTCGAGGTCGCGATCGCGGCCAGCCTACGACAGGGCCCGTCTCCGGGCAATGCCCGTGCCTTACCGGTCGAGAGTACCCGGCATAACGGGAACTCTCGACCGGAAAGGTACGCCTAGAGGGTGAGTGCGTTCCTCAGCAGGTCGACCTGTTCGGCGGCGTGCCGCTTCGCGGAGCCGGCCGCCGGCGATGCGGAGGCGGCCCGGGAGAACACCCGCACCGGGCGCTTGACCAGCTTGCTGGTGCTGAAGTAGAAGAACGGCCAGGCGCCCTGGTTCTCCGGCTCATCCTGCACCCACGCGAGTTCGGCGTCCGGGTACTGGGCGACGACCTGCTGAAGCTCGGCTGCGGGCAGCGGGTAGAACTGCTCGAGTCGCACGAGTGCGATCTCGGGGTTCGGGTTCTTCTCGAGCTCGCTGAGCAGGTCGTAGTAGAGCTTGCCCGCCATGAACAGCACGCGCTTGACGGCGGCCTTGTCTGTGACGCGCGCGTCGTCGATCACGGGCTCGAAGCGTCCGCTGGTGAAGTCAGCGACCGTGCTCGTCGCGCCGCGCAGGCGGAGCATCGACTTGGGCGTGAAGACCACGAGCGGGCGACGCGGGCGCATGTACGCCTGGCGGCGCAGCAGGTGGAAGTACGAGGCCGGCGTCGACGGGCGGGCGACGGTCATGTTGTTCTCGGCGCACAGCTGGAGGTAGCGCTCGATCCTGGCCGAGGAGTGGTCGGGGCCCTGGCCCTCGTACCCGTGCGGGAGGAGGAGCACGACGGAGGACCGCTGGCCCCACTTCTGCTCGGCGGAGGACACGAACTCATCGATCACAGTCTGGGCGCCGTTGGCGAAGTCGCCGAACTGGGCCTCCCAGAGCACGAGCGCGTCGGCGCGTTCGACGGAGTAGCCGTACTCGAAGCCCATCGCCGCGTATTCGCTCAGGAGCGAGTCGTAGATCCAGAACCGGGCCTGGTCCTCGCTGAGGTTCGCGAGCGGCAGCCATTCCTGGCCGTTGATGCGGTCGTGGAGAACGGCGTGACGCTGCACGAAGGTGCCGCGGCGGGCGTCCTGGCCGGCGAAGCGCACCGGGGTGCGCTCGAGTAGGAGGGAACCGAGGGCGAGGAGTTCCCCCAACGCCCAGTCGATGTTGCCGTTCCGGCTCATGTCCGCACGCTTCTGCATCAGCTGCTGGAGCTTGTTGTGCACCGTGAAGCCGGCGGGCTTGTTGAGGAAGGCATCCCCGATGAGGTGCACGACCGCCTCGGGGACGCCCGTGGTCGCAGGCTCGCCGACGGCTTCGTCCTGCAGGTTGTTGCCGGCGGACAGGCCCTGGCTGCCGACGATCGGGATCGAGGAGGACTGCGCGGCGTGCGTCTCCATGAACGCCCGTTCGAGGCGGTCCTGGAAGTCGGCGTGCGCGGCCTCGTACTCGGCCTCGGTGATGTCGCCACGTCCGACGAGTGCTTCGGTGTAGAGCTTCCGCACCGAGCGCTTGGCCTCGATCAGGTTGTACATCAGGGGCTGGGTCATCGAGGGGTCGTCGCCCTCGTTGTGGCCACGCCTGCGGTAGCAGATCAGGTCGATCACGACGTCGCGCTTGAACTCCTGGCGGTAGGCGAATGCGAGCTCCGCGACCCGCACGACGGCCTCGGGGTCATCGCCGTTCACGTGGAAGATCGGAGCCTGGATGGTCTTCGCGACGTCCGTCGAATAGACAGAGGTGCGCGCGTCGAGGGGCAGCGTCGTGAAACCGACCTGGTTGTTGACGACGAGGTGGATCGTGCCGCCGGTGCGGAAGCCGCGGAGCTGGGACATCTGCAGCGTTTCGAGCACGATGCCCTGCCCGGCCATGGCGGCGTCGCCGTGCACGAGCACGGGGAGGGTCGAGAAGGTGCCGATCGGCTTGCGGTCCTGCTTGGCGCGCACGATGCCCTCGAGGACGCCGTCGACGGCTTCGAGGTGCGAGGGGTTCGCGGCGAGGTACACCGGGATCTCCACGCCGTTGTTTCCGCGGAAGCTGCCCTCCGTGCCGAGGTGGTACTTGACGTCCCCAGAGCCCTGCACGCTTCTGGGGTCCTGGGTGCCCTCGAACTCGCGGAAGATCTGGCCGTAGGTCTTTCCGGCGATGTTGGTGAGCACGTTCAGCCGACCACGGTGGGCCATGCCGATCGCGACGCCGTCGAGGCCGGCATTCGCCGCACCTTCGAGGATCGCGTCGAGGAGCGGGATGGTGGACTCGCCGCCCTCGAGGCTGAACCGCTTCTGGCCGACGTACTTGGTCTGCAGGAAGGTCTCGAAGGCCTCGGCCTCGTTGAGCTTGCCGAGGATGCGCATCTGCTCGTCATGCGTGGGCTTGACGTAGGTCTTCTCCATCTTTTCCTGCATCCACTTGCGCTGGGCAGGGTCCTGGATGTGCATATACTCGATGCCGGTCGTGCGGCAGTAGGAGTCGCGGAGCACACCGAGGATGTCGCGGAGCAGCATCAGCCGCTGGCTGCCGAAGCCGCCCGTGACGAACTGGCGGTCGAGGTCCCAGAAGGTGAGGCCGTGGTTGGCGATGTCGAGGTCAGGGTGGGTGCGCTGGGTGTATTCGAGCGGGTCGACGTCGGCCATCAGGTGTCCGCGGACCCGGTAGGCGTTGATCAGTTCCTGTACGCGCGCGGTCTTGTCGACGGCGCTCGCGAGGTCGACGCTGATGTCGGGCGCCCAGTGGATCGGGTCGTAGGGAATGCGCAGCGCCGCGAAGATGTCTTCGTAGAAGTGGTGCCCGCCGATGAGGAGCTCGTGCACGATCTTGAGGAATTCGCCGGAGCCGGCACCCTGGATGACACGGTGGTCGTAGGTGCTCGTGAGGGTGATGGTCTTGGAGATGGCCAGGCCGGTGAGCGTCTTGACGCTCGCACCCTGGAACTCGGCCGGATAGTCGAGGGCGCCCGCCCCGATGATGCAGCCCTGCCCCTTCATCAGCCTGGGGACGGAGTGCACGGTGCCGATGCCGCCCGGGTTGGTGAGCGACACGGTCGCGCCGGAGAAGTCGTCGGCGGTCAGCTTGTTCTTGCGCGCGCGGGTGACGAGGTCTTCGTATGACGACAGGTACTCGCCGAAGGTCATGGTGTCCGCACGCTTGATCGCGGGGACCATCAGGGCGCGGGTGCCGTCCGGCTTGGGCAGGTCGATCGCGATGCCGAGGCCGACGTGGGCGGGAGCCACGACGGAGGGCTTTCCGTCGATTTCGTCGTACCAGACGTTCTGGCTCGGGAACATCTTGAGGGCCTTGATCAGCGCCCAGCCGATCAGGTGCGTGAAGGAGACCTTGCCACCGCGGGACCGGCGCATGTGGTTGTTCATCACGATGCGGTTGTCGATCAGGAGCTTGGCCGGGATAGTGCGCACGCTCGTCGCCGTTGGCACGGTGAGGCTCGTGGCCATGTTGGCGGCGAGGCTCTTCTGCATGCCGCGGAGCGGGGTGACGAGGTCCTGCGTCTCGGCAGCGCCCGCTGGCGCCTGCTGACCCTTGACCGGCGCGTCGGCCGGGACGGGGAGCGAACGCGGGGCGGTCGAGGTGGTGCGGGCGGTGCGCTGGCCGCCGATGATCGCGATCGGTGCCGTGATCGGGGCGGGCTCGACCGGGGCGGATGCGACAGGGGCCGGTGTGACCGGGGTTGCTGCTGCGGGGGCGGATGCCGCCGGCCGGGCCGACGGCTCGGCCTCGGCAGCGGGTGATTCCGTTGCGTGGCCTGCCCCGTTCGCGGTCTGGTGGTAGCTCTCCAGCACGGGCCACCAGGACTCATCCACGGAGTTCTTGTCGACGAGGTACCGTTCGTACAGCTCGTCGACGAGCCACTCGTTCGCTCCGAATTCACCCGACGTTGCTTCGTCGGATCCACTACCGGTCAACTGGCTCGACACAGCCGGTTCCCACTCTCTGCGTTGAATTTTGGATATCCCCGGCCGAAAATCGCCGGTTCGGTCTGCCCGCCCAGCCTAAACCAATCGCGCATGGCTGCGGGTATCGATGCGGGGGGCTAGCGTTATTTGCATGCAGTTCTATGGAGCGATCCCCAGCCACGATCTCACGTATTCCGACGTCTTCCTGGTGCCGAGCGAATCGGCCGTCACGAGCAGGCTCGACGTCTCCCTCGCGCCCGGAGACGGGACAGGGGCCACCATCCCTGTCGTGTCCGCGAACATGAACTCGGTGACCGGTCCCCGGCTCGCCGCATCCCTCGCGCGCCGCGGCGGACTCGGCGTGCTGCCGCAGGACATGCACCTGCAGGAACTCGACGCCGCGATCCGCTGGGTGAAGGACCAGTCGACCCGTTTCGACACCCCGTTCATCTTCGGGCCGGGTGAAACCGTCGCGAGCGCCCTGCGCCAGGTGCCCCCCGTCGCCGGCCAGGGCATCGTCGTCAACGACGCCCGCGGTGCATACCTCGGCTGCATCGATGCCGCCAGGCTCGGCACCGCCCTGCCGGACGCCCAGCTCGGCGACCTGCTGCACGGCCCGCTGACTTCCCTCGACGCCGAGGACATCGACGGCCCGCGCCGTGCCTTCGACGTGATGACCGCCGCAGAACTCGACTTCGCCCCCGTGCTCCGCCACGGAGTCATGGTCGGCACCCTGAGCCGCAAGAGCGCGCTCCGCTCGACCCTCTATCAGCCCTCCGTCGACGCCCACGGGCGCCTGCTCGTCGCCGCGGCGATCGGCATCAACGGCGACGTCGCCGCGAAGGCGCGCGCGCTCGTCGCCGCCGGTGTCGACGTCCTCGTCGTCGACACCGCGCACGGGCACCAGGCGGGCATGCTGCGGGCGCTCGGAATCGTCGCAGAGCTCGGCCTCGGCATCCCGATCGTCGCGGGCAACGTCGTGACCGCGGATGCCGTCAACGACCTGGTCGGGGCGGGTGCCACCATCGTGAAAGTCGGTGTCGGACCCGGCGCGATGTGCACGACCCGGATGATGACCGCCGTCGGCCGGCCGCAGTTCTCCGCCGTGCTCGAAACCGCCGCCGCCGCGCGCGAACTCGGCGCGCACGTCTGGGCGGACGGCGGGGTGCGCTACCCCAGGGACGTGGCGCTCGCGCTCGCCGCCGGCGCGGCATCCGTCATGATCGGCTCGTGGTTCGCCGGCACCATCGAGGCGCCGGGCCTGCTCGACACGGATGCCTCCGGCGCGGTCTACAAGGAGAGCTGGGGCATGGCATCGACCAAGGCCGTTCAGGAACGCTTCGACAGGCTCGACGCATACGAGCTTGCGCGGAAGACCCTCTTCGCCGAGGGCATCTCGAGCTCGAAGATCTACCTCGACCCGCTCCGCCCCTCACTCGAGGACCTGCTCGACATGATCACCTCCGGTGTGCGCAGCTCGTTCAGCTACGCGGGCGCGACCAACCTCGACGAATTCCACGAGCGCTCCCTCGTCGGGATCCAGTCGGCCGCAGGCTACGAAGAGGGCAAGGCCCTCCCGGTCTCCTGGTAGGTGGCGCTTCCTGACAATCGGGTCCAGGTGTGCCACGCGCACCCGGTCCCGCTCGGGACCTGCACGGTATAGTTGGATGAATAATGGACGACCCTCCTCCTGCGAATTCGCCCAGTAACCGTTCTCCCCGTGAGAACGGCCTTCCCCTTGTAACGACAGCTGTAACGACAGCGAACGCCGGGCCCCGCGATGTTTGAGTGGGTCATGCTCGGCCTCGGCATCATCCTGACCATCGGCACCGGCCTCTTCGTCGCGAGCGAGTTCTCCCTCGTGAACCTCGAGCGCAGCGACCTCGAGGCCAGGCAGGACCGCGGCGAGACGCGGCTCGCGAAGACCATCGCGGCCCTGAAGATCACCTCGACGCACCTCTCGAGCGCCCAGCTCGGCATCACCCTGACCACACTCCTCACCGGTTACGCTCTCGAGCCTGCGATCAGCAGCCTGCTCGCGCCCCCGCTGCTGGCTGCGGGGCTGCCGAAACTCGTCGTGCCCGTCGTCGCCTCGACGGCCGCGATCGTGATCGCGACCCTCGCCTCGATGATCATCGGCGAACTGGTGCCGAAGAACTTCGCCCTCGCCCTGCCGATCAAGACCGCGAAGCTCGTGATCCCGTTCCAGACCCTGTTCACGACCGTGTTCAAGCCCGCCGTGAACGTGCTCAACGGCAGCGCGAACGCCGCGCTCCGCTCGATCGGGATCGAACCCAAGGAAGAGCTGTCCGGAGCGCGCACCGCAGAGGAGCTCTCCTCGCTCGTGCGGCGTTCTGCCAGTGCCGGTCTGCTCGAAAAGGACACCGCGACGCTGCTGCACCGCACCCTGCTCTTCTCCGGCCACACCGCCGCCGACGTCATGACGCCCCGCCCGCGCGTCGCGAGCATCCAGCGAAACGCGAGCGCCCAGTCCGTCATCGACCTCACCCGCCAGACCGGGTATTCGCGGTTCCCCGTCGTCGACGAGGGCGTCGACGACGTCGTCGGCATCGTGCACGTGAAGCAGGCCGTCGCCGTGCCGCGGCACCGCCGGGCGGATGTCCCGGTGTCCGCACTCCAGTCCGAGGCCGTTCGCGTGCCGGAGACCATGAAACTCGACGGCCTCCTCGTCGAGCTCCGCGGCCGCGGCTACCAGATGGCCGTCGTCGTCGACGAATACGGCGGAACCGCCGGTGTCGCCACCCTCGAGGACCTCGTCGAGGAACTGGTCGGCGAGGTCGCCGACGAGCACGACCGCACCAGGGCAGGGGTCGTGCGTTCGCCGGACTCCCTGACCTTCCCCGGCATGCTCCGCCCGGACGAACTCCTTGAACGCACCGGCGTCGTGGTTCCTGAGGACGGCCCGTACGAGACGGTCGCCGGTTTCGTGATGAGCGAGCTCGGCCGCCTGCCCGTCGTCGGCGACGTCGTCGGAATCGAGACGGGAGAGCTCTCTGTCGAACGTCTCGACGGCCGCCGGATCGACCGCATCCGCTTCACGCCCACGTCGGAGCCGGAGCCGGAGACCGAGTCCGAGCCAGGGACCACGGTCGCGGTCGTACCCGCGCCGCTGGCGACGCCGGCGACGGCGCCCTCTGCGCCCGCCCGACCCAGCGCGGCGAAGTCGAAGGAGCGCCGTCATGAGTGACTGGGCAGGAATCGTCTGGCTGTTCGTGCTGCTCGCCGGAAATGCCTTCTTCGTGGCCGCCGAGTTCGCGGTCATCTCCGCCAGGCGCTCCCAGATCGAGCCGCTCGCAGCCGCCGGCCGGATGGGCGCCCGGACGGCGCTCTACGCGATGGAGCACGCGACGCTCATGCTCGCGACGACCCAGCTCGGCATCACGGTGTGCTCGCTCCTGATCCTGAACGTCTCTGAGCCGGCGATCCACCACCTGCTCGAGTCGCCGCTCGCCCTGACCGGGCTCCCGGACGAGGCGCTCACCGCGATCGCTTTCATCGTGACGCTGCTGCTCGTCTCCTACCTGCACGTCGTGTTCGGCGAGATGGTGCCGAAGAACCTGTCGTTCTCGATCCCCGATAAGGCCGTGCTCGTGCTCGCGCCGCCGCTCGTGTTCTTCGGACGCCTCGTCAAGCCCCTGATCGTGGCGCTCAACTCGACCGCGAACGGCGTCCTGCGGCTGTTCCGGGTCGAGCCCAAGCACGAGGCGAACAGCACGTACACGCTCGAGGAGGTCGCGACGATCGTGTCGGAGTCGACCAGGGAGGGCGTGCTCCGCGACGGAACCGGCGCGCTCAGCGCGACGTTCGAGTTCACCACCCGCAAGGTGCGCGACGTCGCGGTCCCGCTCGCGGACCTGATCAGCCTGCCGGAGTCCGCAAGCCCGGCCGACGTGGAGAAGGCCGTCACCAAGCACGGTTTCTCGCGCTACGTGCTCGTGACCGCCGAAGGGGAGCCGACCGGCTACGTGCACCTCAAGGACGTGATCGACCTTGACGGCGACGCGGGAATCCCCGTCACGGGCAGCACCGCCGGGCACGGCCTCGGCAGCTACGCCGACCCGATCCCGGCCAAGCGCATCCGCCAGCTCGTGTCGATCTACGAGGGCACCGACCTCGAGGACGCGCTCGCGACCATGCGCCGCTCCGGAGCGCACCTCGCCCGCTCGTTCACCGCCGTGGGGGCGACGACGGGGGTGCTCTTCCTCGAGGACATCATCGAAGAGCTCGTCGGCGAAGTGCAGGACGCGACCCGGCGGCTCTGAGCCGCGTCGAGGTCCCGGGTCCGACGGATGCTTTGGGCAGGTTGGGACCTCGACGGCGGGTGCTCGCGGGAGTAGAATCTGCGCCGAAAGAAAGTGAGGCCGACTCATGTTGAGCCAATTGGAAACCTATGCGGTGCTGCCCGCGAAAGACCTGAAGCGGGCCAGGGAGTTCTACCGCGACAAGCTCGGGCTCGAGCCCGTTGAGGAGCACGAGCACGGTCTCGTGTACCGCACGCCGTCAGGGGCGAGGCTGCAGGTCTACGAGACCGAGAACGCCGGAACGGCCCAGAACACCGCGCTCGGCTGGATGACGGACGACCTCGAGGCCGAAATGGCCGCGCTGCGCAGCCGCGGCGTCGTGTTCGAGGAGTACGACGTGCCCGGGCTCAAGACCGTGAACGGGATCGCCACGGACGCCGAAGGCATGGCCGCGTGGTTCAGGGACTCCGAAGGCAATTTCCTGTGCGTGTCCCAGGGGATGTGAGGCCTCAGGCCTCCGGCCAGCGGGCGCGCAGGTACTGCGGCGGCCAATAGTCGATCGTCGCCCCGAGTTCGTGGGCGGCCCGCAACGGGAAGTGCGGGTCGCGCAGGAGTTCCCTCGCGAGCATGACGGCGTCGGCCTGCCCGCTCGCGAGGATGTCCTCGGCCTGCGACGGGGTCGTGATGAGTCCGACCGCGCTCACCGGGACATCCGCTTCGCCCTTCACGAACGCGGCGAGCGGCACCTGGTAGCCGGGACTGATCGGGATCTGCACGCCCGTGACGTTGCCGCCGGAGGAGATGTCGAAGAAGTCGGCGCCCGCGGTGCGCGCCCAGCCGGCGACGGTGGCGGTCTCCTCCGGGGTCCAGCCTCCCGGGGCCCAGTCGGTGGCCGAGAAACGCACGAAGAGCGGATGCGACTCGCCGACCGCCGCGCGGACGGCAGCGACGACCCGCAGCAGCAGCCTGGCGCGGTTCTCGAGGGAACCGCCGAACTCGTCGGTGCGGTCGTTGCTGAGCGGGGAGAGGAACTGGTGCAGCAGGTACCCGTGTGCCGCATGGATCTCGAGCACGTCGAAGCCGGCTTCGACGGCGCGGACGGCCGCGGCGGCGAAATCGTCGACGACCGTGTCAATGCCGCGGGCGTCGAGGGCGACGGGAGCCGCGTAGCCGGGGAACGGGATGGACGACGCCGACAGCGTCGGCCAGCCGCCCTCCGCCGCGGGGACGGTGCCGTGCCGGACGGCGCCGTGGCTGTCGGTCTCCCAGGCCGGCCAGGTCGAGGCCTTGCGGCCGGCGTGCGCGAGCTGGATGCCGGCGCGTGCGCCCTGTCCGTGGATGAAGCGGACGATGCGGGCCCAGGCGTCGGCCTGCTCCGTGTTCCAGATGCCGGTGTCTCGGGCGGTGATGCGACCCTCCGGGCTGACCGCGCTCGCTTCGGCGATGACGAGGCCGGCCCCGCCGGCCGCGAGGCCGCCGAGGTGCACGAGGTGCCAGTCCTCCGGCACACCGTCCTTTTTCAGGATCGAGTACTGGCACATCGGGGCGACCCAGAGCCGGTTGCGCACGGTCAGGCCCCGGACGGTCAGGGGGCGGAAGGCGAGGGGCTGGGTGGGCTGCTGGGCGGGGGTGGGCTGGGTCAGGGGCACGCAAACCAATCTATCGTGGGGTCATGAGTGGTTTCGCGGGATGGCAGGCCTGGGACGATGAGCAGGCGCGAGAGTGGATCGCCGTGCCAGGGGCATCCGCAGACAAGTACAGCAGGGGCGTTCTCGGAGTGCGCACGGGCTCACGCGCCTACCCGGGCGCCGCCGTGCTCGGGGTCGAGGCGGCCATGCGCACGGGGCTCGGGATGGTGCGCTACCTCGGCCCGCGCCGGGCCACGAGCCTCGTGCTGCAGCGCAGGCCGGAGATCGTCACAGCGCAAGGGCGGGTGCAGGCCTGGCTGCTCGGCTCCGGGATGGACGCCTCCGAACGCTCGCCGGCGACGCTCGAGGCGCTCGAGGGCGCGTTCGCCGAGGGGGTTCCCATCGTGTGCGACGCGGGTGCCCTCGACCTCGTCGGCAGTCACAGCGGCCCGACCGTGATAAGCCCGCACTACCGGGAGCTCTCCGGCCTGCTCTCCGGCGCGGTCTCCGGGCGGCGAGTCGACGTGACGACCGCGGAGATCGCTGCGGACCCGGGGAAGTGGGCGGTGCGCGCCGCCGACCTGCTCGGCGTGTCCGTGTTGCTCAAGGGGGCTGTGACGTACGTCGCCTCGCCCGGCGGCACCAGGCTCACGGTGACCGGTGCCCCGCCGTGGCTCGCGACGGCCGGCGCGGGGGACGTGCTCGGGGGCATCCTCGGCGCCCTCTTCGCCACCCACGCCGCGGCGCTCGAATCGGATGCCGAGGCCTGCGCAGCCCTCGCGGCGACCGCAGCGCTCGTGCACGGCCTCGCGGCGGCCCGGGCGTCCGCCGGCGGCCCGCTCGTGGCCCTCGATGTCGCCGAGGCCATCCCCGCGACGATCGCGGCCCTCCTCCGCCCCTGACCCCGGCCATCACCTTTCTCCCGGCCTCGGGGCGGACGGGTCGGGCGGGTCAGTGCGGGGGGATGCGAGCGAGGAAGGCACGGGTGCGGGGCTCGCGCGGGGCGTCGAAGACCTGCTCCGGCGGCCCGAACTCGAGGACCCGGCCGGCGTCGATGAACGCGACCCGGTCGGCGACGTCCCGCGCGAAGCCCATCTCGTGGGTCGCCATCACGATCGTCGTTCCCGACTGCTTGAGCTGTCGAACGAGGTCGAGGACCTCGTCGACGAGCTCGGGGTCGAGCGCGCTCGTCACCTCGTCGAGGAGGAGCAGTTCGGGGTCCGTCATGATCGACCGCACGATAGCGGCACGCTGCTGCTGGCCGCCGGACAGTCGGTCGGGGAAGTCGCGGGCCTTCGCGGACAGGCCGATCTGGTCGAGCAGCTCGAGGCCGCGTGCCTCGGCCGTGCGGCGCGGCACCCGGTGCACGATCCGGCTCGCGAGGGTTACGTTGTCGAGCACGCTCAGGTGCGGGAAGAGGTTGAACTGCTGGAACACCACGCCGATCCGGGCGCGCACGGCGTCCCCGTTCGCGCGTGGGTCGCTGATGTCCCGGCCGGTGAGCCAGACCTGCCCGTCGTCGCGCCGCGCAGGGTGCGGAGTGTCGCGAGCAGCAGGCTCACGATCAGCACGCCGACGGCGGCGACGAGCAGTACACGGATGTTGAGCAACAGTCCCTCGAACACCCGCGGGCAGGCCTTCACCGCGACGGCGGGGTCGAAGAAGGACTGCTGCACCCGGGTCCAGCCCGGCGTGTTGACCACGAATACCCAGATCACGATCGCGAAGAGGAGGGTGCTCACCGCGCTCAGCAGCACCGACCGGGCGGTCTGCGTGCGCCGGTACGCCCGGCGGCCGAGCTCGACCGCGCTCGGCGGCCGCGTCGTCAGACCGGTGTCGGTGACCGTGTTGGTGACCCGGTCGGGACCGGCAACTTTACCTTCCGCCGGGGTCACTTCAGGACGGGCGCGTCCGCGTTGCCGGCGAGCCAGGTGTCGGCGAGGTTCGCGAGGGTGCCTTCGGCGCGGAGGGCGTCGACGGCGGCGCTCACGGCGGCGGTCAGCGGGCTGTCCTTGGCGAGGACGAGGCCGAATTCGTCGGTACCCGCCTGGGCCCCCGGCGTTGCGCCGGGGGTGGGGGTCTGGCTGCTGGACCCCGCTGCGGCATCGGGCAGCTGCCCGATGATCGTGCCGCCGTCGAGTTCGACACCGGTGAGGTAGAACGCTGTCGGGAGGTCGACGACGATCGCGTCGACGGTGCCGTTCTGCAGCGCGAGCTTCGCGTCGTCGTTCGTGTTGAACGCCTGCACACCCTGGGTCGGTGCGATCAGCTTCTCCGCTTCCGTGAAGCTCGTCGTGCCGGTCGCGGCCCCGATCAGGAGACCCTTGAGCCCGGCGAGCGAGGTCACGGCGGCCGCCGGAGAGGTGCTGATGGTGATTACGGCCTGGGTGGTCTCGTAGTACGGCGAGGAGAAGTCGACCTGCTGGGCGCGCTCGGCCGTGATCGAGAACTGCTGCAGGTTGAAGTCGAAGGCCTTCGGCCCCGGAGCGATCGCCTCGTCGAAGGTGCTCCGCACCCAGGTCACGTTCTCCTTCGCGAAGCCGAGCTTGCCGGCGACGGCGTAGGCGACGGCGGCTTCGAAGCCCTTGCCGGACGCAGGTGAGTCGTCGATCACCCAGGGGAAGTACGCGGGTTCCCCGGTTCCGATCGTGAGCTTGCCCGGCGTGAGGTACGCCGTGGGATCGGGGGAGCTCAGCGATCCCGCGTTCGTGGACGGGGCGCTGATCGGGGTGGGGCTTGCTGCCGAACAGGCGCTCAACAGGAGCGCACCCGCCACGGAGAGGGCGAGCACAAAAACGTGACGGGACCTGCGGCGATTCACCATATTGACCACTCCTCGCGATGACTGTCTCTGGCCATCATGACGCATGTTTTCGCGGGCGTCGGCTCGCACCCGCGAATGTGACGGTCTCGTTAAGAACACCGGGGTGTGGGAAAGTGGAACGTGCCCGATTCCCTTCCCCCAAAACCACCGGTGCGGTTCGTGTCGGGCTCGAGCCTGCGCATCCTACTCTGGGCCGGATTCATCGCTGTGCACGCCTGGCTCGTGTACATCTGCTTCGCCGCGATCGGCTGGCCGCTCGGCGACGTCGACGTCGTCTACCTCGGCTGGGCGACCGACGCCGCGAGCGGCGCGGCCCTCGCGGGCATCACCGCGCCCTTCGTCTACCCCCTGCTCGCCGTCGTTCCTATCTTCGCGGCCCTCGCCTTCGGCACCGCCTCGTACCCGGCGACCTGGCTCGGTATCGTCACCCTCCTCAACGCGGTCGCATTCGCGGCCCTGACCGGGCGGCGCCGCGGACCGCGCGCGCTCCTCGCCGCGGGCTGGTGGCTGGCCTTCCTCCTGCTGCTCGGTCCGATCGCGCTCGCCAGGATCGACTCGATCACGGCCCCGCTCGTCATCCTCGCCGTGCTGTGGCTGCGGACCCGGCCGGTCTGGGGCACCGTGATCCTCACTCTCGCGACGTGGGTGAAGATCTGGCCGATCGCTGTCATCGCGGCGCTTGTCATCGCCTCGAAGCAACGGGTGCGCGCCGGCTACGCCTTCCTCGGCACGAGCGCCGTCATCGTGATCGCGGCGCTCAGCCTCGGCAGCGGCCTCCGGGTGTTCAGCTTCATCTCCGAGCAGGCCAACCGCGGCATCCAGATCGAGTCGCCCGTCGGCGCCATCTGGATGGTACAGGCCGCGCTGCGGATGCCGGGCAGCTACATCTACTACGACCACGACATCCTCACCTTCCAGGTCGTCGGCCCAGGATCTTTCATCGCCGTCGCGCTCATGACGCCGGTGCTCGCGCTCTGCATCGCAGCGGTGCTGCTGATCGCGGTGCGGGCGACACGGGCCGGGGCGAGCTCCGAGAGGCTGTTCCCGCCGCTCGTCCTCGCGCTCGTCGTGACGCTGATGGCCGTCAACAAGGTCGGTTCGCCGCAGTTCGTGATCTGGCTCGCCGCGCCGACCATCCTCGGTATCCTGCTGCGGGGGCGAGGCTGGCGGACCCCGACCATTCTCGTCACGGTCATCGCCGGGCTCACCCAGGTCGTCTACCCCTACCTGTACGACTGGCTGCTCGTCGCGAACCCACTGATGGTGCTCGCCCTCTCCGTGCGCAACGTTCTCGAGTTCGTCGTGCTCGCCTGGGCCGTCCGCGAGGTGTGGGCTCTCGGCAGCCGCTCCGCCCACCACGGCAACCGCCACGGCGACGACAATGCCGCCCCGCACGACCCACCGGCGGCCGGCCTCGACCGCCCGATCCTCATCCCCAGGGAGTAATCATGCTCGTCGCCTTTTCCGTCTCGCCCTCCGGCGCCCAGGATGCCGAGGGTTCCGTGCACGACGCCGTCGCCGCGGCCGTCCGGATCGTCCGCGCCTCGGGCCTGTCGAACCACACCGACTCGATGTTCACGACGATCGAGGGCTCCTGGGACGAGGTTTTCGCCGTCGTCAAGGCCGCCACGGAGGCCGTCGGCGCCTTCGGCCCGCGGGTGTCCCTCGTGCTCAAGGCGGACATCCGCCCCGGTCGCACCGGCGAGCTGACCGGCAAGATCGAACGCCTCGAGGTCGCGCTCGAGAACGCACGGGCGGCCGGCGGCGCGTCATAGCAGGCACGGCACGGGCAGGCGGATGCTGCCGGTCGCTTCCCGCCGCTTCCCGCCGCTTCCCGCCGCAACCGTCCGGCCCTAGGCTGGACCGCATGCCCCCACCCATCGACGGGTCGGCGACTCTGTCTCCGGCCCGGATCCGCCTGGCCCTGCTCTCCCTCGCCCTCGGCGGCTTCGGCATCGGCGCGACCGAATTCGTGGCGATGGGGCTGCTGCCGAACCTCGCGCGGGACCTCCTGCCCGGCCTCTACGCGACCGCGCCGGACGCCGCGAACGCCCAGATCGGCTGGCTGATCTCGGCGTACGCTCTCGGCGTCGTCGTCGGAGCCCCGACGATCGCGGCCGCAGCGGCACGCTGGCCGCGCAAACAGCTGCTGCTCGCCCTGCTCGCCGCGTTCACCCTCGCGACGATCGCCTCCGCCCTGCTGCCGACGTTCGGGCTCGTGCTCGTGGCCCGGTTCGTGGCCGCGCTCCCGCACGGTGCATACTTCGGCATCGCCTCGCTCGTCGCTGCCGACCTGATGGGCGCGGGCAAGCGGGCGCGCGGCGTCGCGCTCGTGCTCAGCGGCCTGACCATCTCCAACGTGATCGGCGTGCCCGTGATCACCTGGATCGGGCAGGTGTCCGGCTGGCGGGTCGCCTACCTCGTCGTCGCCGCCGTCTTCGCGGTCACCTTCCTCGCCGTGATCCTGCTCGTGCCGTTCCAGGCCGGTAACCCGCGCGCGACGATGCGCAACGAGCTGAAGGCGTTCGGCCGGCTGCAGGTCTGGTTCGCGCTCGGTATCGGGGCGATCGGTTTCGGCGGCCTCTTCGCCGTCTACACCTATGTCGCCCCGCTGGTCATCGAGGTGACCGGCCTCGGCGCGGGCGCCGTTCCGCTCGTGCTCGTGGTCATCGGCCTCGGCATGACCATCGGCAACCTGCTCGGCGGCCACCTGGCCGACAAGAGCGTCCGCCGCACCCTCTACGGGTTCTTCGCGGTGATGATCATGGCCCTTGTGGGACTTGCCCTTTCTGCCCAGTTCCTGCCCGGACTCCTGGCCGGCGTCTTCCTGGTCGGCGGCGCGTCGGCCGGGCTGTCCCCGGCCATCCAGACCCGGCTGATGGATGTCTCGCACGACAGCCAGTCCATTGCGGCGGCGCTCAACCACTCGGCCCTCAACATCGGCAACGCGCTCGGCGCGTTCCTCGGCGGCCTGGCCATCGCCGGCGGCCTCGGCTACGTCGCCCCGGTCTGGATCGGCGCGGCCCTGAGCGTCATGGGGCTTTCGCTCGCGGTCGTGAGCTTCGCGATCGACCGGTCCTGGCGCCGCAACGGACGGCACGTGCCGTACGGCACCGCCCTCATCGAGGTCGTCACGGACGCCGCTTAACGCCGAAGTCCGAACCTTTTGCGACTCGGGTCGGCGCGGTCTGCGCCTGCGACGGCCACCGAAGACTCCGACGGGTGGTCGGGAGCTGGAGATCAGTCCGTCTGCAGCAGGATCCCGTCGTGGATCGCGCGCTTCCGCAGCGCGACCTTGGTTCCGACGTCGAAGCCCGCAAGACGGTACTTCTCGCGGATCCGCTTGAGGTAGGACTTGGCGGTCTCTTCGGAGATGCCGAGCTGGTGGGCAACGGCCTTGACGGGCTCGCCGGCACCGTAGAGCGCCATCACGCGGCGTTCCTGTGCGCTCAGTCTCGGCGAACCGCCGCCCGTTCCCGCGCTGAGAGCTTCGTCGAGTTCAGCGGAGATGTACGATTCCCCGTCGAAGGCGGCCCGGATCGCGTCGACGATCATGCCGGCTTCTTCGCTCTTGACGAGGTAGCCGAGTGCCCCGGCGGCGAGTGCCTCGCGCACGAGGCCGGGCTCCGAGTACGTGCTCATCAGGACGGTCTTGACACCGGCCGTCTTGAGGGTCGAGATCTTGAGCGAAACCGGGATGTTGTCCTTGAGATCGAGGTCGAGGAGAACGACGTCCACCGGGAATTCGGGGTGGGTGAGGAGTTCCGGCCACGTCGTCACCGCGGCGACCATGTTGATGTCGTCTGCGGCGCCGCGGATCCACTCCGTCAACGCCCCCAGCAGCATCCGGTGGTCGTCCACGAGAGCAAGCCGGATCGGATTCTCCCGACTGGGCGCCACCGCCCGGGTTGTCGTGCTGATGTTCGTCACTGTTGCCTCCTGTTGCCTGTGCATCCGACTGGAAGCCCGGCGATGCCGGACCAGAAAATTTCACGCATCTGCGGGATTGTCAATGCTGCACTCGATCTCCACGTGGAGACTGCCGCCCCGGCTCGACGCGATGTGCGGGCCAACTACCCGGATAGCTTGCCACGTCTCGGGGTCGACCCGGCGCCGAGGCACACCCGTCGTGGCCAATTCGATGGGGAATCGTAACTTCTGCCGGTCGATCAGGCCATTCGTCGGGCGGATCGGACCGAGGGAGAGGGCGACGGATGCCTCGGGGCGTTGGGTGTCGCTGATCAGGAGCCAGATGGTGCGCAGCAGGGCGTCACGCTGGGCGGGATCGAGCAGCCCGGCGAGTCCGGCCGGGTCGTTGAGGCTCACCGAGGGGCCGAGGAACTCGGACTCCGTGATGGCGTGGTACAGCCAGGTCTCCCGGCGGCCCTGGATCAGGTGCAGCCGCAACTGGGTCGCGAGCGAAGACGCTGTCGTCGACTTTGCCGCGTTGAGGGGGAGCGCGGTGCGGCCCTTGGACACGTCGTCGAGCAGGGTCTCCGCGTCGAGGTCGATCCGGGCGAGTTCCTCGGAGGCGAGCATGCCGACGGCGAACCGCGGCTGGGAGACCGTGCTCTGCACGAGCACGAGGTCCAGTTCGCGCTGCACCATCCGGTGGAACGAGCGAACGATCGCGACGCCGAGGAGCGGGGGTATCACCGCGAGCCCGAACGCGACGAGCTCCGGTGCGAAGGACAGCGGGTCGCTGCGCGGCTCTGTGGTCGCGAACACGGCGAGGAGCGTTCCGAGGACGGCCGTCGAAGAAACGACGTCCCTGCCGCGCCGAACGGTCACGAGCGCGATCAGCAGGCTCCCGACCGCGGCGGCGGCGGTCGGGAAGACCCCCCGGTCGGCGCCGGCGCGCGAGCCGGCCAGGTCGAGGGCGATGACGACCGCGCCGGACGCGAGGGCCGCCGCGAACAGCCAGTCGGGCATCCGTGCGGCGAGCCGCTGAACGACAGCGATCGCGAACGCCGTCGCCGCCACGAGAATCACCCACGCCACGAGGGTCGGGACGGGAGTCGTGTACCGGGGCCACTGCTCGACGTACTCCCAGAACAGATAGGCCGCGACGATGCCGCCGGCGACGGAGAGGCCGCTTCCGAGGTGGCGTCCTCCGAGGCCGCTCTGGTTGGCGCGCGTCGTCTTGACCGTTCGCTCCGGCCTGCGGAAGCTGCGGCGGCGATCCTGGCGCTCCTGGCGTCCGTGTTCCTCGAGCGGGCCGGCTTCGGTGACGGCGCGCCTGGCCGGTCGACGGATGCCGCGCTCCGGCTGCACAGTCACGCCGCGGGTGCTCATTTGGGCACCTCGAGTACGACCGTCGTTCCCGAACCCGGGGACGAGAACAGCCGGGCGTTGCCGCCGACGTCGCGGAGCCTGGCGACGACGGACTCGGCGAAACCGAGGCGTTCCGGGCTCACCGCTGCGAGGTCGAAGCCGACGCCGGCGTCGGTGACCATGGCACGAACTGTCGTGTCGTCGTCCGTGATCGTGACGTCGGCGCGGGCGACCCCTGCGTGCCTGCGCACGTTCTCGAGGCACTCGCCCAGGGCGAGCAGGAACGAGTCCAGAACGGTGCTCGGCAGCAGGACCTGGCCGCTCCCGTGCCAGTCCACGTCGAGCCCCATCCGCTTGAAGCGCTGTTTCACGGACTCGAGGGTGCTGCCGAGGGTCGACTCCGACGCGGGCTCGAGCGTGTAGACCCCGGAGCGGTGCGGGGTCGGGAGCCCGCCGAGCCGGAGCTGCCTGAGCAGCCGGGCGTCATCGCCGGCCTGCTGGCGCAAGGCGGCGGGGCTCACGCCGACGCCCGAGTGCGCGAGAAGAGTGAGGGTCGCGAGGACGGTGTCGTGCAGGAGCCTGGCGTCCTGCCGGCGCTGGGCCTCGAGCTCACTCGCGTGCCGTTCAGCGAGGTGCGCGCGGCCGATTTCGGCGATGCGCTGCATGACGCGGGGGATGCTCTGCGCGATCCACCAGCCGGCGATCGCGATCGCGATCCAGCCGGTGATCGTGAGCATGACCGGGACGAGCGCGTCGCTGCTGAGCCGCGCGGCAGCGAGCACGCTCGCGAGCGTCGCGCCGAAGGCGACGCCCATCATGATCAGCCGGCGCGTGGTGGTGACGAGTACCAGGGCGATGGAACCGATCGCGGGCGAGGCGACGCACGCGATCACTGCCTGTTCGCCGAGGTTGAGTCCCGATGTTCCCCTGCTGACGAAGCCGATCACGAGGATCATGGCCACCCCGCAGACGACGAGGAGTGCCGCCCACCGCAGGTGCCCGTTGCGGCCGAGCAGGTACTGGGCACCGACGATGACAAGGAGCAGGGGAAGGCTCAGGGCGAGCGCCAACCGGTCGAGGGCGCCCGGCACCAGGAGCGCGAGGAACGTGGCGACGGAACCCGCTAGTCCCGTCAGCTGCGCGCCCCTGCGCAGCAGTCGATCCCGTTCCTTGAAAATGCGTTGCATACCCGTCGCATTACCCCTCGTCGTGCTCCAGAAAGCACCATATCCGGATGCGGCCGGTTTCGACGCGCGCGTGGCACTCAGTTTCACGAATGTGCCTTGTTTACGGGCCACGCGAGCGGGGGGTTCGCCGGGAACGGGTTGAGCCGGGGGTATTTGGGCGCGTGCAGGGGGAATAGTTCGGCGCCTCGAGCTTTGTCGGGTCAGCATCCGTGATTCCTCAGGTTGTTTTCACCCTAGCAGCCTCGTCGATTCCCCCCGGTCCGGTGCCCCTCGTTTCGGTGCCGCCACCCGTCGCTCCGACAGTGCCCGTCGCTCCGACAGTGCCCGTCGCTCCGACAGGGCCGCCGTGCCCGTCCGGCCCCTGTGCGGAGTCGCGCCTGCCGAGGCCCAACGCGCCGCAGACCACGAGGAGCACCCCGGCCACGAGCAGCAGCCCGCCGCCGAGCAGCAGGGCGACCGCCGCCGGCACGAAGAGGCCGGACCGGACGCCGGCCCGCGCGTTGACGTCAACGCCCTGCGTCGCATCCGCGTTCATGACGATGACGGCCCAGTCGCCGCTCACGACCGGCCAGACCAGGCGTTGCGTTCCCGGCCCGGAGGCCGCGACCGTCCACCAGGTCTGGCTGCCCGGGCGGGCGGGCCGTCTGCTGCCGGGCACCTCGCGGTACTCCGTGCGGAACGGCGCGGAGTTCACGGAGGTGAGCTCGCTGTGCGCGACAGATGCGAGGTAGCGATCCACCTCCGTCCGCGGTGCGATGCCGATGAAGACCCCGGTGCCGCGGGCGCTCGTCGCCTCGAGCATCACGGTCGCGAGCCCGGAGGGCGTCCCGCCGGAACCCGCCTGGGCGCGGGTTCCGGTGCCGGAGTTGCTCTCCGTCGTGAGGTTCGGCGAGGTGATCGCGTACGAGGCCACGGAGAACGAGCCGCTCGGCGTGGTCAGGAACCCGTCCCTGCCCTGTTGCGCCGCGACCGTTGCGGCGGCGACCCCGGCTGCGAGCAAGCCGATGCCGGACACGGCGAGCAGCGTTCCGACGATGACCATGACGACGTAGCCGGCTTTCATCACGGGACTCCTCTTCGCTGGGCGGTCTGGACAAGGCAGGCAGTGGCCGGACTCCCTGTCAGGGTCGTCCGGAATGCCTGCCCTGTCAATCGCAGGGCGGTAGCGGAAAAGTCGGTGTGATAGCCGGCGGAATCAGCCGACGTCCAGCCGGCGTGAATGTCAGCGGAGAAGGCGGCCGAGTTGCTCGCCGACGGCGGCATTCTCGATCAGGAAGCCGTCGTGGCCGTAGCTCGAGGAGAGCACGACGGGTTCGGTGCCGTCGAGGCCATTGCGGAGGTGTGCCGCGATCCGGCGCTGGCCCTCGACGGGGAACAGCCGGTCGCTGTCGATTCCGACGACGAGGGTGGTTGCTTCGATCGAGCAGAGGGCCTCGGCAAGGGAACCCCGGCCGCGGGTCACATCGTGGGAGTTCATCGCCTCGACGAGGACGATGTAGCTGTTCGCATCGAAACGTCGGGTGAACTTGTTGCCGTGGAAGTCGAGGTACGACTCGACGGCGAACCGGCCGCCGGAGCCGAGCGGAGAGATCCGGCTCTGCCAGCCGCGCTCGAAACGCTCGTTGAGCTCGGACGGGCTGCGGTAGTTCAGCAGGGCCATCCGCCGGGCCAGGGCGAGCCCGCGTGTCGGACCGTCGCCGTCGACGGCGTCGTAGTAATCGCCGGACCGGAACAGCGGGTCGCTGCGGATGGCTTCGATCTGCACCGAATTCAGGGCGATCTGGTCGGCCGTCGTCACGGGCGGCGCCGCGAGGATCGCGAGCCTCTCCACCCGGTCCGGCCGGTCGATCGCCCATTCGAGGGCGTGCATTCCCCCCATCGACCCGCCGACCACGAGGGCCCAGGCGTCGATCCCGATCCGGTCGGCGAATGCGACCTGAGCGGCGACCTGGTCGCGGATGGTCAGGTAGGGGAAGCGGATGCCCCACTCCGAGCCGTCCGGAGCGAGGGACGACGGGCCCGTGCTGCCCTGGCAACCGCCGAGCATGTTCGGCGCGACGACAAAATAGCGGTCGGTGTCGATGGCCAGGCCGGGGCCGACGATGCCGCCCCACCAGCCGGCGGTCGCATGGCCGGGCCCTGCCGCGCCGAGCAGGTGGCTGTCCCCGGTGAGGGCGTGCAGCACGAGCACCGCGTTGTCCCGCGCGGGGGAGAGTTCGCCCCAGGTCTCGTAGGAGATCCGGACGGCGCCCAGTCGTCCGCCGGCCTCGAGGTCGAGTGCGCCCACGTCCTGGAACCTGCGGTTGCCGACGGGGTCGCCGTCCCGCCACGCGCCCGTCGCCGGGGGCTTGCCGAACAGCGAGCGCGCCTGAGCCTCGGTGATGAAGCTGGACGGGACCGTGTCCGCCGAGGTCTGCCATTCCATATGCCCTCATTCTGCCCGGTCTGACGCGCCCACGTCCCTTTGTTACGCGCGGCTTGTTTCGTGCGGCTGGATACGTGCGGTTGTTGCGGCGCTCATCCGGCCCCCGGGCCCACTTCTCGGACAGGTGTCCGAGAAGTGCTAGACTGTCGTGATGACCCGCACCGAGTATGTCCGAGAAAGCGTGGTGCGCGGTACAATCAGCGCCGTGCGTGCCTCGGACCCGCGGGCGGAACGCACCAGGCAGGCCATTTTCACAGCGGTCCGCACGCTGATGACCCAGCGCGTCGCATCCGTCTCGGTCAGCGACATCGTGCGCACGGCCTCGATCAGCCGCAGTTCGTTCTACGCGCACTTCAGCAGCCTCGACGATCTCGCGACCGGGTTCCTCCGCGAGCAGTTCGCCGAGATCGGCGTGTCCGGGTTCGACCTGCTGAGCGACGACCTCTCCGGGGCCCCGGCCGCACGGGTCGGCTACCAGCGGCTCATCTCCCACATCGTGGAGCACTACCCGCTGTACTCGAGTGTGCTCGACCTGCCGATCACTCGCACGGCATACGACGACGAGATCGAAGCGTACTCGCGCCGCCTCGTCGAATCGCTCGTCGTGCTCTCTGGCACGCCCAGAGTCGTGCACCCCGAGTCCTTCGCCACCTACGTGGCCGGGGGAGCGCTCACCCTGATCAGCGCCTGGATGCGCGGCCAGCTCGACGTCACGGACGACGAGATCGTCGACCAGCTGGTCGAATTCCTACCCGAATGGCTGGTCGACGCGGCCTAGCGCCGCGCACCCGCCGCCCCACACGCCACCACACAACCGACCGACGATGGTCGCGAGAACCCCGCATCACCAACGAACAGAGGCAGCATATGAATTTCACCGTGGGAGAAACCCTGGTCTACCCGCACCACGGCGCGGTCACCATCACTGAAATCACGACCCGCGCCGTGAAGGGGATCGAGAAGAAGTTCATGACCCTCACCGTGCACGCGAACGACCTGACGATCAAGCTGCCGATCGAGAACGCCGAGCTCGTCGGCGTGCGCGACGTCATCGACAGCGCCGGCGTCCAGGCCGTGTTCGACGTTCTCCGCGAATCCTTCGTCGAGGAGCCGGGGAACTGGTCGCGCCGGTACAAGGCCAACCAGGAGAAGATGGCGAGCGGCAGCGTCTACCGTGTCGGCGAGGTCGTCCGCGACCTGTGGCGTCGTGACCAGGAGCGCGGCGTGTCCGCCGGGGAGAAGAACATGCTCGTCAAGGCCCGCCAGGTGCTCGTCTCCGAACTCGCACTCGCCCAGAGCTCGACGAGCGAAGAGGCATCCGCCGTCCTCGACACCGTGCTCGCGAGCTCGATCCCCGCGACCGGCACCACTGCGGCCTAGGGGGTTACTCCGGGTCGCCGGTCCAGCCGAGGTTGCGGGCGACCCGCTCGAGGGTGGCGAGCGTCGTGGCGTATTCGGCAGGGCTGACGTCCTGGGTCGCGGCATCCCGGTTCACCGAGACGACCTCGGCGAGGCGCTGGTAGGCGAGCCTGCCGCGTTCGGTGATCGCGTACCCGGACTCCGACACAGTGACCCACCCGCTCTCGACGAGTTCGGCGAGGTGTTCGACGACGGTCTCACCCTCGGTGTCGAGGAACGGGGCGACCCCGCTCGTGAGTTGCTCGACCGAGGCCGGTCCGCGGGACAGCATCCCGAGCAGCTGCCACTGCCGCCTCGTCACCCCGTGTTCCTCGAGGGTCGTCGCGAATTGCTCGTTGATCAGTTGGTCGACGAGCTTGAGCCAGTATCCGATCGGTCGAAGGTCAGTCATACCGACAGGATATTCACGGACCCGTCATCCGGATCGTTCTCTGAACCAATTCGACGGAGATTGTGCCGCGCGCGGCCCGAAAACGGCCTGCAACGTACAATTTCGGCAGAATCTCCGTCGAATCGGTCAGGGGTGCTGTGGTGCGGGTCAGGCGTTCGCGCGGGAGGCCTCGACCACGGCGCGCGCGGCGGCGAGCCCGTGCTCGAGGTCTGCCTTGAGGTCGGCGATGTTCTCGATACCGACGGACAGGCGCACGAGGCCGGGGGTCACGCCGCTCGTGAGCTGCTGCTCCGGGGTGAGCTGGGCGTGGGTGGTCGAGGCCGGGTGGATCACGAGCGAACGGACGTCGCCGATGTTGGCCAGGTGGCTGAAGAGCTCGAGGTTGTCGACGAGCGCGCGGCCGGCATCCACCCCGCCCTTGAGCTCGAAGGAGACGACCGCTCCGACGCCCTTGGGCGCGTACTTGTTGGCGGTCGCATACCAGGGGCTCGACGGCAGGCCGGCGTAGTTGACCGAGGCGATGTCGGGGTGGCTCTCGAGCCACTCCGCGATGTCCTGGGCGTTCTGCACGTGGCGCTCGATGCGCAGGCTCAGGGTCTCGATGCCCTGGATCAGCTGCCACGCGCTCGCGGGGGCGATTGCGCTGCCGAGGTCCCTGAGCAACTGAACGCGTGCCTTGATGATGTACGCGATGCCGTCGCCGACCGCGCCGGTGTAGCTGACGCCGTGGTAGGACGGGTCCGGCTCGGTGAGGCCGGGGAACTTCTCGACGTTCTTCGACCACTCGAAGGTGCCGCCGTCGACGATGACGCCGCCGATGATCGTACCGTGGCCGCCGAGGAACTTGGTGGCGGAGTGGACGACGATGTCGGCGCCGTGTTCGAAGGGGCGGATCAGGTACGGGGTCGCGATCGTGCTGTCGACGATGAGCGGAACGCCGTTCTGGTGGGCGACGTCGGCGACGAGCGAGATGTCGAGCACGTTGATCTTGGGGTTGCCGATTGTCTCGGCGAAGAACAGCTTGGTGTTCGGGCGCACGGCACGGGCCCACTCTGCTGCATCGTCCTGGTCCTCTACGAAGGTCGTCTCGATGCCGAGCTTGGCGAGGGTGTACTTGAAGAGGTTGTAGGTTCCGCCGTAGATCGAGCTTGAGGAGACGATGTGGTCGCCGGCCTGCGCGATGTTGAGCACGGCGAAGGTCGACGCGGCCTGGCCGGAGGCGAGCAGCAGCGCCGCGGTGCCGCCCTCGAGCGCGGCGATGCGCTCTTCGACGACGGCCTGGGTCGGGTTCATGATGCGGGTGTAGATGTTGCCGAACTCGGCGAGGGCGAAGAGGTTCTGGGCGTGCTGCGCGTTGTTGAACACGTAGGACGTGGTCTGGTAGATCGGGGTGGCGCGTGCGTTGGTGACCGGGTCGGGGTGCGCGCCCGAGTGCACCTGCTTGGTTTCAAACTGCCAGGCGGCCGCGTTGTCGCTCATGAAGAACTCCCTGTAATCCTTGACAAGCGAGGACGGTCCTTCGCTCTGAGTGCGAGTTTAGGCACGCGTTGCGGGGCCGGGCAACGCTCGCGAAACACTGCGTCATCTGGCCGACACGCGACCGCCTCCGCGGATTTAGCCCGGCACGGCCGTCTCCCGCAGAATGGGAGCATGGCAAACAAGCGAGTTGTAGTGACCGGTGCGAGTTCGGGAATCGGAGCGGCCACGGTGCGACTGTTCCGGGCCCACGGCTGGGACGTCGTCGGCGTGGCTCGGCGTGCCGACCGGCTTGCGGCCCTCGCAGCGGAGACCGGCGCAGACGTCTTCACGGCCGACCTGACGGTGCAGGCGGACGTCGACGCCCTTCGCGACTATCTCGCGGTATCCGGCCCCGTGCACGCCCTCGTGAACAACGCCGGCGGCGCCCGCGGCCTCGACAGCGTCGAGACCGCCCCTGTCGAAGACTGGGCCTGGATGTTCGAGATCAATGTACTCGCGGTCAAGCGGGTCACGAGTGCCGTGCTCCCGCTGTTGCGGGAGACGCTCCGCACGGATGCCGCTGGCAGCGCCGACATCGTCACGGTCACCTCGATCGCCGGGCACGTCGCGTACCTCGGCGGCGGCGGATACAACGCCGCCAAGTTCGCGGCCCACGCCCTCGTGGAGGTTCTTCGGCTCGAACTCAACGGTGAGCCGATCCGGGTGATCGAGATCGCGCCCGGCATGGTCAAGACCGAGGAATTCGGCCTCGTCCGCTTCGGCGGCGACACGGAGAAGGCCGCGGCCGCGTACGCCGGCGTGGAGAACCCGCTCACCGCGGAGGACATCGCCGAGACGATCGTGCTGAGCGTTGAGCTGCCCGCCCACGTCAACCTCGACCTGATCACGGTCAAGCCCGTCGCGCAGGCGGCCCCGACGCGCGTCGCGCGCGGCCCCCTCGTCCCGAAGGACTGACCCGCGGCATCCGCCTGCCCGAAGTTCCGTGACCCGCACCGTTCCGGTCGAGAGTCACCCGCAGAGCGGGAACTCTCGACCGGAAACGTACGGGCTAGTGCTCGACGGCCTTCTCGGCGCCGTGGCCGGTGAGGGAGCGGACCGACATCTCGGCGGCGAGGAGAGGGTCCTCCGTGCGGGTGCTCGTGACGGAGCCGAGCCAGCCGAGGAAGAAGCCGATCGGGATCGAGACGATGCCGGGGTTGCTGAGCGGGAACCACGCGAAGTTGACCCCCGCGCCGAACATCGACGTCGGCGTGCCGGAGAACACCGGGGAGAAGATGATCAGGATCATCGCGGCGGCGAGGCCGCCGTACATGCTCCAGACCGCTCCGCGGGTGGTGAAGCCGCGCCAGAACAGCGAGTAGAGGATCGTCGGGAGGTTCGCGCTCGCGGCGACGGCGAAGGCGAGCGCCACGAGGAACGCGATGTTCTGGCCCTGCACGCCGATGCCGCCCGCGATCGCGAGGATGCCGATCACGATGACGGTGCGGCGGGCGACCTTGACCTCGCTGTCGGGGTCACCCTTGCCCTTCTTGATCACGCTCATGTAGATGTCGTGAGCGAAGGAGGTGGCCGCGGTGATCGTGATGCCGGCGACGACCGCGAGGATCGTCGCGAAGGCGATCGCCGAAATGAAGCCGAGCAGGAGCGGTCCGCCGAGCGCGAGCGAGAGGAGCGGCGCTGCGGAGTTGACCCCGCCGGGAGCCGCCGCGATGACGTCCGCGCCGACGAGCGCCGCTGCGCCGAAGCCGAGCACGAGGGTGAAGAGGTAGAACGCGCCGATGAGCCAGATCGCCCAGACCACGGAGCGACGGGCCTCCTTGGCGCTCGGGACCGTGTAGAAGCGCATCAGCACGTGCGGCAGGCCCGCGGTGCCGAGTACGAGCGCGATCGCGAGGGAGATGAAGTCGAGCGGATTGTGCCCGTACTTGAGCCCCGGCACGAGGATGGCCTCCGCGGGCTTGCTGATCGAGGCCGCGACGGCAGAGTCGAGCAGCGCGGAGAAGTTGAAGCCGTTGATCGCGAGCACCCAGATCGTCATCCCGAGGGCTCCGATGATGAGGAGGAACGCCTTGATGATCTGGACCCAGGTGGTGCCCTTCATTCCGCCGATGAGTACGTAGAGGATCATCAGGCCGCCGACCACGACGACCACGACCGACTGGCCGAGCTTGTCGTTGATGCCGAGCAGCAGGGACACGAGTCCGCCGGCGCCGGCCATCTGGGCGAGGAGGTAGAAGAAGCACACGGCGAGGGTCGTCGTGGCTGCCGCGACCCTGACCGGGCCCTGCTTGAGCCGGAACGAGAGCACGTCGGCCATCGTGTACTTGCCGGTGTTGCGCATCAGCTCTGCGACGAGCAGCAGCGCGACGAGCCACGCGACGAGGAACCCGATCGAGTACAGGAAGCCGTCGTACCCGCTGATCGCGATCGCTCCGACGATGCCGAGGAAGGACGCCGCCGAGAGGTAGTCTCCCGCGATCGCGAAGCCGTTCTGCGGCCCGGTGAAGGACCGGCCGCCGGTGTAGTAGTCCGCCGCGGAACGGTTGTTGCGGCCGGCCCGGATCACGACGATCAGGGTGACGGCCACGAAGGCGAGGAAGATCGAGATGTTCAGGACGGGATTGGTCTCCGTGGCCTTCACGGCGGTCTGGACGATCATGGCGCCGGCGCTCATTTCTGCTCCATCTTTTCGAGCTCTGCGCGGAGCGCTGCGCCCATCGGGTCGAGGGTCTTGTTGGAGAAGGACACGTACCACATGGTGATCACGAAGGTCGTGACGAACTGGCCGAGGCCGAGCACAAGGCCGAGGTTGACCGATCCGACGACCGGGATGGCCATCACGGCGGGCAGGTAGGCGGCGACGAGGACGAACCCGAAGTACCAGACCAGGAAGAACACGGCGAGCGGGATCACGAACCGGTTCCTCCTCCGCTTCAGCTCGAGGAAGCGGGGCGATTGGGCGAAAGCGACGTAGTCGATCGACGACGGCGTCGCTCCCGGTCGTGCATCTCTCAGTGATTCCGTCATGGGGGCTCCTTTGCTCCGTTGAGGATGGTGCTGGGTGGTGCGGTCTGGGGAGAGGGTTCAGTCGGTGTGGGCGGTGCCGTGCACGGCGAGCTTGAGCGCGTCGAGCACGGCAGGGTCCTCGATAGTCGGGGGAACCGTGTACGGCTCGCCGTCGACGATCTGGCGGATCGTCTTGCGCAGGATCTTGCCCGAGCGGGTCTTCGGCAGCCGGTCGAGGATCGTCACGTCACGGAATGCGGCGACAGGGCCGACGTGCTCGCGCACAAGTCCGACGAGTTCCTTGGCGAGGGTGTCGTGGTCGATCGTCGCCCCGGCCTTCAGCGTCACGAAGCCCGCGGCGCGCTGGCCCTTGAGCGGGTCGTGCACTCCGAGCACGGCGCACTCCGCGACCGACGGATGCAGGGTGAGCACCTCCTCGAGGGATCCGGTCGACAGTCGGTGCCCGGCCACGTTGATCACGTCGTCGGTGCGGCCCATCACGTAGAGGTAGCCGTCGGCGTCGAAATGGCCGGAGTCGCCCGTCGCATAGTAGCCGGGGAAGGCGGAGAGGTAGGCGTTCGTATACCGCTCCGCGCTGCCCCAGACACCGAGCAGGGTTCCGGGCGGAAGCGGCAGGCGGATGGCGATGTTGCCCTCCTTGCCGACCTTGGTCACGGGCCGGCCCTTCGAGTCGAGGATCTCGATGGCGTAGCCTGCGACCGGGAACGTCGCCGATCCCGGCTTGGTCGGGACCTCCTCGATGCCGCGCGGGTTCGCGCAGATCGCCCAGCCGGTCTCGGTCTGCCACCAGTGGTCGATCACCGGGCAGTGCAGCCCGTCGTTGGCCCAGTGGTACGTCTCGGGGTCGAGTCGTTCCCCGGCGAGGAAGAGGCCGGTCAGGCTCGAGACGTCGTACTTCTGCAGCTCGGCGAGCTCGGGGTCGACCCGGCGGATGGCCCGGATCGCGGTCGGGGCGGTGAAGAGCACGGTGACCTGGTAGTCCTCGACGACCCGCCAGAAGGCGCCGGCATCGGGGGTGCCGATCGGCTTGCCCTCGTAGATGACGGTCGTCGCCCCGACGAGGAGCGGCGCGTAGACGATGTAGGAGTGCCCGACGACCCAGCCGACGTCCGAGGCCGCCCAGAAGACGTCTCCGGGCTCCGCGGCGTAGATGTTGCGCATCGACCAGGCGAGCGCGACGGCGTGTCCGCCGTTGTCGCGCACGATGCCCTTCGGATTCCCGGTCGTTCCCGAGGTGTAGAGGATGTAGAGCGGGTCCTCCGAGCGGAGGCTCACGGGTTCGGCCGGGGTCGCGGCATCCTCTTCGGTCGCCCAGTCGAGCCAGATGACGGCGTCCGTGTCCGTGTCCGTGTCCGTGTCCGTGTCGGCGTAGTCCGCCGCGCTCCCGGGGATCGACTCGCGGTCCCGCACGATGACGGTGCGGACAGAACCATGCGACCGGTCAAGCGCCTTCTTCACGAGCGGCAGGTATTCGACGACGCGGCCGGGCTCGAGCCCGCCAGACGCGGTCACGATCACGGTGGGCCGGGCGTCGTCGATCCGCACGGCGAGTTCGCTCGCCGCGAAGCCGCCGAAGACAACGGAGTGCACGGCGCCGATCCTGGCGCACGCGAGCATGGCCACGATCGCCTCCGGGATCATTGGCAGGTAGACGATCACCCGGTCGCCGACGCCGACGCCCTGGGCGCGCAGCACCCCGGCGAACCGGGAAACGCGGTCGAGCAGCCGGCTGTAGCTGATGCTGACCCGGGTGCCGCTCATCGCGGAGTCGTAGATGACCGCGGCCTGGTCGCCGCGGCCGGCGAGCACGTGCCGGTCGAGGGCGTTGTAGCTCGTGTTGAGCTCGCCGTCCGGGAACCAGCGCCAGGTCCCGGGCTCGCGCTCCTCGAGCGCGGTGCGCGGGGGCACGGTCCAGTCGATGAAAGCGGATGCCTCGAGCCAGAAGTCGGCGCGGGTCGCGGCATCCGTCGAGCGCAGCCAGGAGCCGCGGTAGCTCCCCGCCGCGCCTGTCGCTGTGTATGTCACTGTGAACCTCCCCATTGAAGCTCCTATGTATACATAGAATTCAGGAAGTCTTGCACACGCCGGGTAAAAAGGGAATAGCATGGCGTCTGTGTATACAGAAACCCCAATGTTGGGGAACATCACTCCGCTGGGTACCCGTACGGCCGCAACGCCGGTCGCCGTCGTCAGCGCGAGCGAACGCGCATACCGGCAGCTGCGCGACGAGATCCTCGACGGAGTCCTTGCCCCGGGCGCCGGCCTCCTCGAGGTCGAGCAGTCCGACCGCATCGGCGTCTCGCGCACCCCGCTCCGGGCCGCCATAGCCCGCCTGATCGCCGACGGGCTCGTCGCCGGCCGCGCCGGCCGCGGCTTCATGGTCACGGAAATGTCCGTCGACAGCATCCACGAACTGTACGAACTCCGCCGGGCCCTCGAGGAGCACGCGGCCAGGATCGCGGCGACCCGGCGCGACCCCCACGTTTTCCTCGAGCTGCGCGACCAGTTCCGCGCGGCACCCGAACTGCTGCTGCTGGGCGAGGCCGGCCTGCACCGGTACTACGAGCTCATCGACGACTTCGACGACGCGCTCGACGCGGCAGTCGGCAATCCTTTCCTCGTCACCGCGCTCGCCAACGTGCGCACCCATCTCGCCAGGATCCGCAGGCTCGCCAGGCACAACCCGTACCGGCTACGGGCGGCGGCGGCCGAGCACCTCCTCATCATCGAGGCCATCATCGCCGGCGACACCTCGCTCGCCGCCCACGCCACCCATGTCCACCTCCACCAGAGCCTCAGCAACGTCCTCGCTGCGCTCGAGGCGAGCCCGGCCACCCCGGTCGGCTGAACCACCAGCGCCCACTCGGACCACCGCCCACCCGTACCACCGCCCACCCGGACCACCGCCCAACCGAACCACCGAAGGGAACCCTGTGCAGTTTCACGATGTTCGAGTCCACCGCAGCGACGAAGACCTGGCCCGCACGGACCAGCTCGCCTGGAAGATCGCCGAGTGCGCGGCCGACCCGGTGGAGGTCTCTGCCGAGGTGACCGAGATGATCATCAACCGGGTCATCGACAATGCCGCGGTCGCAGCCGCCTCGCTCACCCGGCGACCGGTCGTCGCCGCACGCTCGCAGGCGCTCGCGCATCCGCGCTCCTTCAACGGCGTCGGCGCGACCGTGTTCGGCGAACAGCGTTCCCGCCGGGTCTCGCCGGAATGGGCGGCGTGGGCCAACGGCGTCGCCGTCCGCGAACTGGACTACCACGACACCTTCCTCGCCGCCGAGTACTCCCACCCCGGCGACAACATCCCGCCGGTCCTCGCCGTCGCCCAGCACCTCGCCGTCACCCGCGGCCTGACCGGTCGGGACCTCGTGCGCGGGATCGCGACCGGCTACGAGATCCAGATCGACCTCGTGCGGGCGATCAGCCTGCACGCGCACAAGATCGACCACGTCGCCCACCTCGGCCCGTCGGCCGCCGCCGGAATCGGCACCCTTCTCGGCCTCGACACCGAGACGATCTTCCAGGCCATCGGCCAGGCCCTGCACACCACAACAGCCACCCGGCAGTCCCGCAAGGGTGAGATCTCGAGCTGGAAGGCGTACGCGCCCGCGTTCGCCGGCAAGATGGCCGTCGAATCCGTCGACCGCGCCATGCGTGGCGAGACGAGTCCGACCCCGATCTACGAGGGCGAAGACGGCGTCATCGCCTGGCTCCTCGACGGTCCGGAGGCTTCCTACCAGGTCGCCCTGCCGGGGCGGGGCGAGGCCAAGCGGGCCATCCTGGACAGTTACACGAAGGAACACTCCGCCGAATACCAGGCCCAGGCCCTCATCGACCTCGCCCGCAAGCTCTACCGCGAGCACCCTGAGCTCGCCGACCCGGCCAACATCACCCGGATCGTGATCCACACGAGCCATCACACCCACAACGTGATCGGCTCCGGTGCGAACGACCCGCAGAAGTACGACCCGAGTGCGACCAGGGAGACCCTCGACCACTCGATCCCGTACATCTTCACCGTCGCACTGCAGGACGGCAGCTGGCACCACGTCGACTCCTACCGGCCGGAACGCGCGAACCGCGCGGACACCATCGCCCTCTGGAACAAGGTCACGACCGAGGAGGACGTCGAGTGGACCCGGCGCTACCACTCGCTCGACCCCGCCGAGAAGGCCTTCGGCGGCCGGGTCGAGATCGAGCTGGCCAATGGCAAGCGGATCGTCGACGAGCTCGCCGTCGCCGACGCGCATCCGCTCGGCGCGCAGCCCTTCGGCCGGGCGGAGTACATTGACAAGTTCCGCACGCTCGCCGCGGGCGTGCTCGAGGAGGGCGAGATCCTGCGCTTCCTCGACGCCGCGGAACGCCTGCCCGACCTCGCCGCCGACGACCTCGACCAGCTCACCATCGTGGCCCGCAACGGCCTGCTCACCTCGGTCCCCATCCCGAATGGAATCTTCTGATGTTGTATTCGACACGCACCCCCGCCGCCAAGCGGGAGGGTTTCCGCCGCGACCTGGCCAGCGGACGCCTGCTCCGGTTCCCCGGGGCATTCAACCCGCTCTCCGCCCGCCTGATCGACGCGAAGGGGTTCGAGGGTGTCTACATCTCCGGCGCCGTGCTCTCCTCCGACCTCGGCCTGCCAGACATCGGCCTGACCACCCTTACTGAGGTCGCCGGGCGCAGCCAGCAGATCGCCAGGATGACCGACCTGCCCGCGATCGTCGACGCCGACACCGGATTCGGCGAGCCGATGAACGTCGCGCGCACCGTGCAGACCCTCGAGGACGCCGGCCTCGCCGGAATGCACATCGAGGACCAGGTCAACCCGAAGCGCTGCGGCCACCTCGACGGCAAGCAGGTCGTCGACCTCGAGACGGCCGGCAAGCGCATCCGTGCGGCCGTCGATGCCCGCAGGGACCCGAACTTCCTCGTGATGGCGCGCACCGACATCCGTGCCGTCGACGGTCTCGCCGCGGCCGTCGACCGGGCGAAGGCACTCGTCGACGCGGGCGCCGACGCGATCTTTCCCGAGGCGATGGCGTCGCTCGCCGAATTCGCGGCGATCCGTGCGGCCGTCGACGTGCCCGTGCTCGCGAACATGACCGAGTTCGGCAAGGGGGAGCTCTTCACCGTGCAGCAGCTCGCCGATGTCGGGATGAACCTCGTGATCTTCCCCGTCTCGCTGTTGCGCCTCGCGATGGGCGCCGCCGACCGCGGCCTCGACGCGATCATCGAACACGGCTCGCTCCAGTCGATGCTGCCCGAGATGCAGCACCGCTCGAAGCTCTACGAACTGCTCGACTACGAGTCGTACAATCACTTCGACTCCGGCGTTTTCAACTTCACCCTCAACCCCACCCTGCCCGCGTAACCACGCACTCACCGCACGCGAAGGAGCGACATGAGTCAGAACGAACCAGCCGTCACCGAACCGACGGTCTACAAGGGCCTCGCCGGAATCGTGGTCGACCGCACCCGCGTCTCCAAGGTCAACGACCTGTCGAACTCGCTGCTCTACCGTGGCTATCCGGTGCAGGAACTCGCCGCGCAGAAGAGCTTCGAGGAGGTCACCTACCTGCTCTGGAACGGCGAACTCCCGACGCCCGACGAGCTCGCCGCGTTCGAAGACGAGGAGCGGTCCCTCCGCCACCTCCAGCCCGCCGTGCGCCGCGTGATCGACGAGCTTCCCCTGACCGCGCACCCGATGGACGTCGTGCGAACCGCCGTGAGCCTGATCGGTGCCTTCGACCCGCAGGTCGACGACGCCTCACCGGAGGCGAACAAGGCCAAGGGCCTGCGGCTCTGGTCACAGATGCCCGCGATCGTCGCCTACGACCAGCGCCGCCGCCACGGGCTCGAGCCGATCGAACCGCGCGACGACCTCGGCTACTCGGCGAACTTCCTGTTCATGACGTTCGGCGAGGTGCCGGAACTCGTCGTCGTCGAGGCCTTCGACGTGTCGATGATCATGTACGCCGACCACTCCTTCAACGCATCGACCTTCACCGCGCGCGTGATCACCTCCACGATGAGCGACCTGCACTCGGCGATCACCGGGGCGGTCGGCGCCCTCAAAGGTGCCCTGCACGGCGGCGCCAACGAAGCCGTGATGCACACGTTCGAGCAGATCGGCCTCGGCGAAGGCTCCGGCGAGCGAGCGGATGCCTGGCTCAAGGAGACCCTCGACGCGCATCACAAGGTGATGGGTTTCGGCCACCGCGTCTACAAGCACGGCGACTCCCGGGTGCCGACGATGAAGACCGCGCTGCTCACCCTCGTCGAGCACTACCAGCGCCCCGACCTGATCGAGCTCTACGAGCGCCTCGCGGCGGGGATGAAGGAGCGCACCGGAATCCTGCCGAACCTCGACTACCCGTCGGGACCGGCGTACTACCTGATGGGTTTCGACACCCTGACCTTCACGCCCCTCTTCGTGGCCTCCCGGATCGCCGGCTGGACCGCGCACATCATCGAGCAGACTGCCTCGAACTCCCTGATTCGGCCGCTCTCGCTCTACGACGGGCACCCGGAAAGGCACCTGGCCGCTGAACCGGAACCCGACCTCCAACCGGCCGGTGACCTACCATTGGAAAATGGCATTCGAAGCAGACGACTCAGCAACTGACACGACCGGCATCCAGCGGGAAATCCTCGGCTGGGAGGACTTCGCCGCTGCCTCGCGGCAACTGGCCGTCGACGTGCTGTCGAGCGGATTCCACCCGGACGTCGTGATCGCGATCGCGCGCGGCGGCCTGCTGCTCGCTGGCGCGATGTCGTACGCGCTCGGCACGAAGAACTGCGGCAGCATCAACGTGCAGTTCTACACCGGGGTCGACGAACGCCTGCCCGAGCCCGTGCTCTCCGGTCCGATGCTCGACGCGCCGGCTCTTGCCGGACTCAGCGTGCTGCTCGTCGACGACGTCTCCGACTCGGGGCGCACCCTCGCGCTCGTACTGGCGATGTTGCGGGAGTCGGCTGCCGAGGTGCGCTCCGCGACCCTGTACACCAAGCCGCGCACGGTCCTCATTCCGGACTACACCTGGCGCGAGACCGACGACTGGATCGTGTTCCCGTGGTCGGCGCTGCCGATCGTCGACGCGCCAGAAGTGAGGGCCCTGCTCGCCCCCATCGTCGCGACCGTCGTCGCCCCCTCCGCAGTGGAGAATGTCGTCGTCGCGCCTGCCGTCGCGGGCGTCGTCGCATGAGCATCCACCTCGTCGGCGGCGGCCGGGCTGCCGAACACAGCGCGGCCCTGTTCGGTCCGTTCCTCGCCGAGGCGACCGTGCGTGCCACGGCCGCCGGTCGCGACGAACCCCGGATCGCGATCATCGCGGTGCGTGCGCCCGGCACCGCTGCTGTTGACGACGCTGTTGACGACGCCGCCCAGCACGCCGCGAAGCTCGCCGAGGCGCTCGGCACGGCCGGGGTCTTCGAGGCGAAGATCACCGAACTCACACTGAGCGACGCGGCGACCCTGCCCGCGATCGCGGGCGTCGACGGCATCGTCGTCGGCGGCGGGCTCACCCCCGCCTACCTTGCCGCGCTCACCCCGATCGCAGGCGAGATCCGCCGCCAGGTGTCCGCCGGCGTGCCGTACCTCGGCTACTCGGCCGGCGCCATGATCGCCGCAGAGCGTGCCCTCGTCGGCGGCTGGCGCCTGGGCGAGGTCGAGGTCAGCGCAGAAGCGGCCTCTGAAGGCCTCGACGAACTCACCATCCAGCCCGGCATCGGCCTGCTCGACGTCACCGTCGACGTGCACGCCGCCCAGTGGGGAACCCTGTCCCGCCTGATCGCCGCAACGGAAGCCGGCCTCATCGACGGCGGCCTCGCTGTCGACGAGAACACCGCGCTCATCGTCGGGGAAGGCGCCCTCCGCGTGGTCGGCTCCGGCAGCGTCTGGCGGGTCAGCCAGTCCGAGAACGGCGTGCTCGTCAGCACCTTCGGCGCCTAGGCCGTGATCGACCCGCCATCGATCGACCCGCCATCGATCGACCCCGGCTGGGCAGCGGCCCTCGCCCCCGCTGCGGGCGCGCTGGCCCAGGCGACCGGTTTCCTCGACGCGGAGTCGGCCGCCGGGCGACCCTGGCTGCCGGCGCCAGCGACCGTGCTGCGCGCCTTCCGCGAACCGTTCCGGGCGGTACGCGTGCTCCTTGTCGGCCAGGACCCGTACCCGACGCCGGGGCATCCGCTCGGCCTCGCATTCGCGGTCGACCCCGCCGTGCGGCCCGTGCCCCGGAGCCTCGTGAACATCGGCGCCGAGCTCCAGTCGGACGTCGGCGTCACCCTGCGCACCGGAGACCTCTCGGCCTGGTCGGCCCAGGGTGTGCTGCTGCTCAACCGGGTGCTCACCGTGCGCGCCGGCGAGCCGGGTTCGCACCGCGGGCACGGCTGGGAGGCCGTCACGGACCAGGCCATCCGTGCCCTCGTCGCCCGCGGCACGCCGCTCGTCGCGATCCTTTGGGGGAAGGACGCCGCGAGGCTGCGGCCGTTGCTTTCCGACACGCCCGTGATCGAGTCAGCGCATCCGAGCCCGCTGTCCGCGCGGCGGGGCTTTTTCGGGTCGAGGCCCTTCAGCCGC
This sequence comes from Cryobacterium sp. GrIS_2_6, assembly GCF_035984545.1. Lineage (NCBI taxonomy): Bacteria > Bacillati > Actinomycetota > Actinomycetes > Micrococcales > Microbacteriaceae > Cryobacterium > Cryobacterium sp. GrIS_2_6. The sequence continues at coordinate 2,440,904 of NZ_JAXCHP010000001.1, read as the reverse complement.
GCGAACGCGCTCCTCGCCGAGCAGGGCGCAGCGCCCGTCGACTGGACTCTCGGGTAATCTGGAAGTCCGTGGGAGGAGCCAGCCATGCTTGAAGAGGAATACCAGCCGCGCCGGCAGTTGCCCAGGCACCTGCGCCCGGCGCCGGAGACCGAGGCTCCATTCGAGTACTCGATGCGGGACGCGCTGATCACCGACCTGCCATACATCCGCGAGATCTACAACTACTACGTCGCCAACAGCACGGTCACCTTCGACGTCGACCCGATGACCCTCGCCGCCTGGCGCAGCAAGTTCTACTACCTCGGCAAGCTCGGCATGCCCTTCATCGTGGCCGTGTCCCCGGTCGGTCAGATCCTCGGCTACGCCCTCGTCACGCCGTGGAAAGAGAAGCGCGCGTTCCGCTTCACCGTCGAGAACTCGATCTACCTCGGAGCGGCCTCGACAGGCAAGGGCCTCGGCCGGGTGCTGCTCGGCGAACTCATCACGCGTTCCAAGGATGCGGGCCTCAAGGAGATCATCGCAGTGATCGCCGACCAGGGCGCCGACGCGTCGATCAAGCTGCACGTCGACTTCGGGTTCAAGGAGATCGGCCGGATGGGCAAGGTCGGCTTCAAGTTCGACCGCTGGCTCGGAACCGTGCTGCTCCAGAAAAGCCTGAAGTAACCCGTGACCGATCCGGAGGTCTCGTTCGAGCTGCCGCCTCGACACACCGTGCTGCGGTCCTTCGCTGGGCACCTCGAAGCGCCGCCGGAGACCGTGTTCGTGCGGCTCCTCGCGGCGCTGATGCCGGCACCGAGCGAGGGGACCGCCGCGATCAACCGGCATTTCCGGGCCGATCCCGCCGAGCGCCTGATCGTGGTGCAGGGGGACTGGTGGTACCGCGGTGAATACCGCGTCCTCGCAGAGGACCAGGGTTCGCTCGTGCAGTACGAGATCATCAACGTCGCCCAGGTGCTGCATGCCGCCGGTGCACTCACGGCCCGGTCGGAGCTCCGCGGCGCGCCCCGGGCGTTCCAGGCGCTGCTGACCACGGTCGGCGGCCCGCTCGCTCGCTGAGCCGCACTGCCCTGTCCGGGGCGCAGGTCACGGAGTGAGATTCAGCGTGGACTCGGGCCCTCCGAGAACGACGGCGAGCACGGATGCCCCGAGCCCACCGGCGAGGAGCAGCCCCGGGTGGGCGAGCCCCACGATCGTGGATCGTAAGCGCGGGCTGGTCCGCAGGAAGTCCTCCGGAACCGCGTGCGCCTCCGGCAGCTCGCGCCAGCCGCGCAACCGTCGCAGGAACCAGCTGCACCGTACGACGAGCGCCATCCACAGTACGACGACCGCGTACCAGCCGGGACCGGGCACCCAGGGGGAGAGAGGGCGTCTGAGGCGACCACGACACCCCAGAGGGCCAGTCAGGCCCAGCCCGCCAGCAGCGGATGCCGCACAAGCCACGCCGGCAGCATCCGCTCGAGCACCGCAGCCATGCGCACACTGGACTCGCGAGGCCTGCCGGCGCTGGGCGCTCGGCGCCCGGGGCTCGGTGCCTCGCTACTCGCGGAGCGCCGGGTGCGACGGCCACCAGAACCGGTCGCCGGTGAGGAACACGAGCGCGGGAACCACGAGGGTGCGGACGAGCAGGGTGTCGAGCAGCACGCCGAGGCAGACGATCACGCCGATCTGCGCGAGCGCGACGACCGGGAGCACCCCGAGTACAACGAAGACCGCTGCGATCAGGATGCCGGCGCTCGTGATCACCGCTCCGGTCGAGGAGAGGGCGCGCACCATGCCCTCCCGGGTGCCGTGCAGCCGGGCCTCCTCCCGCGCCCTCGTGGTGAGGAAGATGTTGTAGTCCACCCCGAGCGCGACGAGGAACAGGAACGCGAACAGCACGACGTTCGTATTGAACGCCGGGAAGCCGAGCAGGTTCTGGAAGATCAGGTTGGAAGCGCCGAGGCTCGCGAAGAACGTCGCGAGCACGCTCAGGATCAGCAGGACCGGCGCGACGAGGGAGCGGAGCAGCAGGGCGAGGATGCCGAAGACGATCGCGAGGATCATCGGCAGGATCAGGTCCTGGTCGCGCTGCGAACTCGTTCGGGTATCGAGGGCCGTCGCGTCCGTGCCGCCGACGAGGGAATCCGCGACCGCGCCGCCGGCATCCGCGTACGCGGTGCGCAGCGCGGTGATGGTCGTGAAGGTCGTCTCGCTGCCCGGGTCGCTCGAGAGCGAGAGGTTGAGCCGGGTGCGCCCGTTCGCGCTCTCGCCGGGCTGCACCGTGGCGACGCCCGCTGTCGCTGTGGCGAGGCTCGCGGCCTCTGGCGCCGAGGCATCCGGTGCGAGCACGATGGTCTGGCTTGTGAGCCCCGACGAGAACGAGGCGTCGACGACGGCCTGTGCCTGCACCGATTCGGGGTTGCCGAGCAGCTGGTCCGCCTGCGAGAGCCCGACGGATGCCCCGACCAGCCCGAGACTGAGGGCGCCGAGCCCGAGGGCAGAGGCGACGATGATCGCCACAGGGCGCCGGGCGACGCCGCGGCCGAGTCGGGACCAGAATCCGGTGTGCACGCGGAGCGACGCGGGGTCGTAGCGCGGCACGAACGGCCAGAACAGCCCGCGGCCGCAGACGACGAGGGCGGCGGGAAGGACGATCAGGGCGAACAGGATCGCGATGACGACACCGATCGCGCAGGCGAAACCGAGCGCGCGGTTGCCGGAGAGCTCGGCGAAGAGCAAGGTCAGCAGGCTCAGCGCGACAGTCCCTCCGCTGGCAGCGATCGCGGGGCCTGCGCTCCGCACGGCGATCCGCATCGCCTCGTTCCTGCTCTGGGTGTGCAGAAGTTCCTCGCGGTAGCGGGCGACGAGCAGCAGTGCGTAGTTGGTGCCCGCACCGAAGACGAGCACGGACTGGATGCCCGAAACGCTTGCGTCCAGGGTGATGCCGAACGGGCCGGCGAGGGCGCTCACGACGACGCCGGCGAGCCCGTCGGCCAGTCCGACGACCACGAGCGGCACGATCCAGAGCACGGGGCTGCGGTAGGTGATGATCAGCAGTACCGCGACGACGATCACGGTCACGAGCAGCAGCCGGAAATCGGCGCCCGCGAAGGCGTTGGAGATGTCGGCCTGGAACCCGACCGGCCCGGTCACGTACGGACTCAGGCCGGCGGGGAGGTGGCTCGAGGCGGCCGAGCGGATGTCCGCGGCCGTGCCCTTGACGTCGGCGCTGACGGCGGCGGCCTCGAGCGGCACGATGCTGATCGCCGCGAGCCCGTCGTCGCTGAACCGGGGCGTGGTCGCCCGCGGGGCGGTCGACAGTGCGCCGAGTTCGGCGGCCTGCGCGGTGATCGCGGCCTTGTCCGCCTCCGTCAGTGCGCTGTCCGCGCCGGTCGCATCGGCGCCACCGCGGTTCCAGACGACGATCGCGGAGGTCTGCTTCGCCGAGGGGAAGTCGGCGAGGAGGGCGTCGACCCTGGCCGCCTGGCTCGACGTGGGCAAACCGGAGGTCGGGAAGTCGTTCCCGGCGCTCTTCGGCAGCAGTGCGAACAGCAGTCCGACGGCGATGACGGCGCCGACGAGGACGACCCAGGCCGTGCGCCGACCCGTGATAATGCGCACAATCCCGAGCACTTTTCCTCCAATAGTCCTGATTGCTAAGTATCTTAGCAATATCAGGACTAGTATGGCGGTCATGGCAGAGCCTCGCAAGTCCCCGCGCCCGGCTAGTGCACCAATCGGTGCGCCGACCGGCGCCGTCCAACCGCTGGTCGGCGACAACGACATCGGCCTGCCTTATTCCGGCGAGATCGGCACGCAGCTGCGGGAATTCGTGGTGCTGTCCCGGGCGTTCGAGCGCCAGGTCGGCCAGGCCCTCGCGGTGAACCCGACCGACCTGTCCGCAATGGAACACCTGATCACGGCCGGTTCGCTCACGCCGAGCGAACTCTCCCGGCGGCTCGACATCTCGACGGCCGCGACTACCCTGGTGGTCGACCGGCTCGTCGCACTCGGTCATGCCCGGCGCGAGGCGCACACCTCGGACCGGCGGAAGGTCGTCGTCCTGCCCGCAGCGAAATCGGTGGAGAAGGCTGTCGGAGCGCTCATGCCGGTGATCGGGGGAGTCGCCACGGTCACCCGTGACCTCCCGGCGGAGGAGCGCGAGGTCATCGCTGGCTTCCTGTCGCGGGTGCTCGACGTCTACCGCGGCGCCCTCTCCGGCGGCGCCGATGGTGACGGCGACACCGCTCCCCGATCCTGACCCCCGCTTCCTGAACGTGCCGGGTTTCTGAACATACGTCTTTCTGAACATCCCGTGAATTGTTTTGAGGAAATCAAGACAACTGTTAGCGTGAGGGCATGACGACGACCGGGATGCCGAGCAAGAACCCGGGGTTCTCGCGGCCGGGCGAGCCCGGGCAGCTCGGCGACAGCATCCGCCGGTCGGGACTCAAGGTCACCGCGCCGCGCCTCGCCGTGCTTCGGGCCCTCGATGATTCCCCGCACGCGAGTGCCGAGCGGCTCTTCGCCGTGGTGCGGACCGAGTTGCCCGGCACGTCGCTGCAGGCGGTCTACGGCGTGCTCGCGGCCTTCACCTCGGCGGGTCTTACCCGCAGGATCGAACCGTCCGGGTCTCCCGCTCTCTACGAACGCCGGGTCGGCGACAACCACCACCACGTGATCTGCTCGCGCTGCGCCGCCGTGCGGGACGTGGACTGCTCCGTCGGCGAGGCGCCCTGCCTCGAGCCGAGCGACGCGGCCGGTTTCGCCGTGTACGCCGCGGAGGTCACTTACTGGGGGCTCTGCCCCGACTGCCAGGCCGCGGGCGCAGAGTCGCGTCTCCCGGCCGACCACCCACCCACTCATCCCTGACTTTCGCAGTGCACATGTAGTCGAACAAAGGAGCAGCATGACCACCGAGTCGATCAAGCCGACGACCACCCAGACCGGAACCCCCGTCGCGAGCGACGAGCATTCCCTCACCGTCGGGACGGACGGCGTCGCGGCCCTGCACGACCGCTATCTCGTCGAGAAGCTCGCGCAGTTCAACCGCGAGCGCATCCCGGAGCGGATCGTGCACGCCAAGGGCGGCGGGGCGCACGGCGTGTTCGAGGTCACCGGCGACGTGTCCGCGTACACCCGCGCCGCGGTCTTCCAGCCGGGCACGAGCACCGAGACGCTGCAGCGTTTCTCGAGCGTCGCAGGCGAGCAGGGCAGTCCAGACACCTGGCGCGACGTGCGCGGCTTCTCGGTCAAGTTCTACACGACGGAGGGCAACTACGACATCGTCGGCAACAACACTCCGGTGTTCTTCATCCGCGACGGCATCAAGTTCCCCGACTTCATCCACTCCCAGAAGCGGCTGCCAGGCTCCGGCTTGCGCGATGCCACGATGCAGTGGGACTTCTGGACCCTCTCGCCGGAGTCCGCGCACCAGGTCACCTACCTGATGGGCGACCGCGGCCTGCCGCGCTCGTGGCGCGAGATGCCCGGCTTCGGCTCGCACACCTACCAGTGGATCAACGCCGCCGGCGAGCGCTTCTGGGTCAAGTACCACTTCGCCTCCAACCAGGGCAACGTCGAGATGGAGGGCTCGGAGGCTGAGCTCATCGCCGGCGCAGACGCCGACTACTACCGGCGCGACCTTCACGACGCGATCGAGGCAGGCAACTTCCCGTCCTGGACCGTCTCGGTGCAGATCATGCCGTACGAGGACGCCAAGACCTACCGGTTCAACCCCTTCGACCTGACCAAGGTCTGGCCGCACGCCGACTACCCGCTCATCGAGGTCGGTGTGCACACGCTCAACCGCAACCCGCAGAATTTCTTCGCCGAGATCGAGCAGGCCGCGTTCTCGCCGGCCAACTTCGTGCCCGGCATCGCGGCGAGCCCCGACAAGATGCTGATGGCGCGCATCTTCTCCTACCCGGATGCCGCGCGATACCGGGTCGGCACGAACTACGCCGAGCTTCCCGTCAACGCCCCGCACGCTGCCCCGGTGAACAACTACTCGCAGGACGGCGCCGGCAGGCACCACTTCAACGCTCCAGAGGCCCCGAACTACGCGCCGAACTCGCTCGGCGGCCCGGTGGCCGACCCGCTGCTCGCGGGCGAGGGCAGCTGGGAGAACGACGGCGAGCTGCTCCGTGCCGCCGCCGTGCTGCGCAGCGAGGACAGCGACTTCGGCCAGGCCGGGACGCTCTACCGCGACGTGTTCGACGACGCGGCGAAGGCCCGCTTCCTCGACACCATCACGGGCGCGATCAGCGGCGTGCGGCGCCCAGAGGTCACCGAACGCGCGATCCGGTACTGGACGAGCGTCGACGCCACGCTCGGCGCTGCATTGCGCGCGAACCTCGCGACGTGGGCAGAGGCGGACATGCTTGCCGAGGCATCCGCGCAGTACTCGGATTAGCCCGGTTTTCGGACTAAGCGGGCGGATGCCGTAGCGGCTATTCGAGGGTGGGTGCGGCCTGGGCGGTCGCAGCCACCATCGCCCCGCTGCGTTCCCAGAGGGCTGCGGCGAGCGCCGGGTCGTATGCGAGCTTGTTCGCCTTCGCGACCAGGCGCTTGTCGTAGTACTCGCCGGAGATCCATTTGTCCAGGGGAGCCGTGGCGAGCCAGACCAGGGTGTCTGCGCCCTGCTCCGGTGTGAACAGCATCCGCTTGAGCGGGGTCTGGTAGATGAAGCGCATCACGCTCGTCGAGTTCGACGAGAAACTCGTCGCGACGACTCCGGGGTGGAACGCCGCAGTCGTGAGGCCCTGCTCGTGGTAGCGGTGGTGCAGCTCGCGGGTGAAAAGGATGTTGGCGAGCTTGGCGTTGCCGTAAGCCCGGTTGGGTGAATACTTCGTGCTCGCATCGAGGTCGTCGATGTCGAACCGGGCGTAGACGCTGTTCGCCACGCTCGCGGTGTTGATCACCCGGGCGTGGCTCTCCAGCAACCGGTCGGTGAGGAGCGTCGTGAGCAGGAAAGGCGCGAGGTGGTTGACCTGGAAGGTCTTCTCGTGGCCGTCGACGGTGAGGACCCGCTTGCCCATGATGCCGCCGGCGTTGTTGGCGAGCACGTCGATGCGCGGGTAGCGCTCGAGGAGCGTCGCGGCGAGAGAGCGCACCTCGTCGAGGCTGGCGAAGTCGGCGGTGAACGAGTCGGCGCCGAGCGGTGCTGCGACGGCGGCGGTCTTGGCCGTCGAGCGGCCCACGATGACGATGGATGCGCCCGTGCGGCTCAGCGCGCGGGCCGCGGCCGCGCCGATGCCGTCGCTGCCCCCGGTGATGATGATGGTGCGAGCGGACGGTGCGGATGCTTCGGACGTGTCGGTCATGACTTCCTCTTGGTCAGGTAGCCGCCCGTGTCCAGGCCGGCCTCGATTTCAAAACGGTTGGTGAGCGGGTTGCTGCCGGCCGCGCGGTAGAAGAGTGGGAACAGCATGCCGTAGCGCTGCCACTGCCGTTTGTGCACGGCCTCGTGTTCGAGGATCGCGTCGGAGACGTTGTCCCGGGTGAGGTAACAGCCGCCGACGCAGGACCCGCCGCGGCCGAAGGCCCAGTTCGGCAGGCCACGGAAGACGATCAGGCCGCCGCGCCGCTCGACGCGCCCGGTGCTGAGGAGCCCTCCCCAGACCAGCCCGACGGCCGTCGCATAGAGATACCCGGCCCTGCTGAGGGGGGAATCGAAGAGGATCCGGAGCATCACTCAAGCGTATGCCGCCTGACCGGCACTTAGAGTTAACCCCGTGCGAATTCGACTGCTGGGCGGACTGAGTGTCGAGCACGACGGACGGCAAGTTCCCGTCACCGGGTCGATGCAGCTCGCCGTGCTGTTCCGGCTTGCCGTCGACGCGGGAACGGCCGTGAGCTACCGGGCGATCTCCGAGGACGTCTGGTCCCGCGATGCGCCCGGGAACCAGCGGGCCGCCCTCCAGTCCATCGTCTCCCGGCTCCGGGCCCAGCTCCCTCCCGGCGTGATCGAGTCGACGGTGGGCGGCTACCGCCTCAGGGTCGCCAGGTCCGACGTCGACGCACTCCGTTTCGAAGACCTCGTCGCCGAGTCGGTTGCCGCGGCGGGGACCGCCTCGCCCGCGGATGCCCGGCGCCCCGCGATCGCGGCCCTCGCGCTCTGGGCCGGCGAACCCTGGATCCCGTCCCCGGACTTCGACTGGTTCCTCCGCGACCTCGCCCGCGACCGGGCCAGGGCACTCGAACTCGCCGCACCGGACGGAGCAGCCCCGGATCCCGTCGCACCCTCCGCGGCCGTCGCACCCTCCGCGGCCCGCGGCATCCCGGTGTCCCTCACCCGCCTCGTCGGCCGGGAGCGTGAACTCGCGGCGATCGAGGAGCAGCTCGCCGTGTCCCGGCTGGTCACGATCGTCGGAACCGGGGGAATCGGGAAGACGCGCCTCGCGCTCGAAACGGCCGCGGGCATCCGGGGTGCCGTGCTCGTCGAGCTCGCCCCGGTGGGCCCGGGCGAGGTGCTCGCCGCGGTGCTCGCAGCCACCGGGCGCGAACTGCGCACCTCGGACGCGCCCGTCGAGCCCGTCGGCAGCCTCGAGCGGGTCGTCGAGGCGCTGCTCGGACGCGCGGTCGTGCTCGTGCTCGACAATTGCGAGCACGTCATCGACGCGGCCGCGCGGCTCGCGGAGAGCCTGCTCCGCGCCCTGCCCGCACTGACGATTCTCGCGACGAGTCGTGAGCCGCTCGGAATCCCCGGCGAGTCCTTCGTCACCGTCGGGTCGCTGCCGCACCCGAGCGAGTCCGAACTCGAGGCCGCCATCGACACGCCGGACGGTCCGGGGTCGCCGGGCTCCCCGGAGCGCCTGCGCGAGTTCGCGGCTCTCGAGCTGTTCAGCCAGCGGGCCCTCGCCGCGCGGGGCGCCGGACTCTATACCGCGGAACTGGCCGGCGCCGCCCGGATCTGCGCGCGCCTCGACGGGCTGCCGCTCGCCCTCGAGCTCGCCGCGGCGAAACTCCGCACGATGACCCTCGACGAGGTCCTCGACGGCCTCGACAGCCGCTTCACCCTCCTCACCGGCGGATACCGCACCGCACTGCCGCGGCACCAGACCCTCCGCGCCCTGATCGACTGGAGCTGGAGCCTGCTCTCGCCGGACGAACGCACGGCGCTCGGCCGGCTCGCGGTGTTCCCCGCCGGGATCGACACCCGGGATGCGGCCGACGTCGCCGCCACGGCCGGGCTCGCCGGGGCATCCGTCTTCGAGAGCCTCGTGGACAAGTCGCTGCTGCACCGCGAACGCGGACGCTACCGGCTGCTCGAGACCATCCGCGAATATGGCATCGAACGGCTCGCGGAGGCCGGGACCCTCGCGGCCGAGCGCGCGGCACAGGCCGGATACATCGCGGCGCGGGCGGAGGCCGCCGATGCGCTGATGCGCGGGCCGCGGATCCGCGAGGCGATCGCGTGGTTCGACGCCGAAGACGACAATGTGACTGCGGCGCTCCGGTACACAACGAGCGCGCGTCTCGCCGAGCCCGCGGTCCGGGTCGCGCTCGCCTGCGTGTGGTACTGGGGGATCCGGGAGCGGAGGGACGAGCTCGGCGCCTGGCTCGGCGCGGTGAGCGAGCTGGCCGCAGAGGTCGACAGCGATGAAGCACGCGCCATTGTGCTGTTCACGCCGGTCGTCCGGGCCTTCTCAGCAGAGGAGGCCAACCCCGATGCCGCTCGTGACCCGGCACTCGTCCCCGAGGCGCTCGCCGAGGCCGCACGGCGTGCGTTCGACGCGTGGGCGCAGGACCCGCCGGGGAAGGGCGGCGACCTGATGCAGCTCGCCTTCCCGCTCCTGTCCGCGTTCCGGACCTCGTTCGGCGAGGAGGGCTGGATGCTGCGGGTGCGGATCCCGAACGGCGAGGAACTCGGCCTCGATCCCTGGCCCGCGGCCATGCTTCACGTGATCCGGGCCGCCACGGCGCAGAACCGCGGCGACATCACCGAGCTCGGCGAGGCATCCGCCCACGCCGTGCGCGCGTTCGAGGCGATCGGCGACCTCTGGGGCCTCGCCCTCGCTCAACAGATGCGCGCGGAGTGGTTGAGCCTGCAGGGGCGCCTCGAGGAGGCGCTCGACGTGACGGACGCGTCGACCGCGAACATGAGCCGCATCACCTCGAGCTGGGACCTCGCCCAGCAGCAGGCGCTCGCCGTGTCGATCATGCTGCGGCAGGGCAGGCTCGCGGCGGCGCGGGAGCGCGCGGATGAGCTCCTCGCCGGGGCTGCGGAGTCCGGAAACATCTTCACTGTGATCCAGGCCGAGGCCGTCGCGGTCGTACTCGACCTGAACGACCGGGACGCGGGAGCCGCGAGCGCCCGGCTCGCCAGGATCGAGGACCTCGCCTCCGGCTGGCCGAACATGCCCGCCCAGCTCGTCGCCATGATCGGGGTGCGCCGCGCAGAACTCGAGCTGCTCCAGGGCGACGCGGATGCCGCGGAGCGGGCCATCCGGGTGGCCGCCGGTGCCGCGATCGCGAGCCTCGACCACCCCGTGATCGGTCAGGTCGCACTGAGTCTCGGCAGCCTCGCGCTCGCCCGCGGACAGGTCGAGGAGGCCGTGCGGGCGCTCGACCTCTCCTCGGCGATCATCGGGGCATACGACCGCCTCGAACCGCGAGCGATCGCGATCGAACAGGCTGCCGCAGCCCACGGCATCGACCGGGCGACGCCGGCGCCATCCTCGCGCCCGCACGCCCTCGCGACCCTCCGCGCCCTGATCGACCCCGCCGGCTGATCCCGCCTCCGCACGCTGCCCGGGATTTCGCGCTAGAGCTTCGTGCGGTAGGCGCGCATCGCCAGGGGGAAGAAGACGCCGACGAGGACGACGCAGGAGAGCAGTACCCAGAGGACTTCGCCGCCGACGCTTGTGCCGGGGGTCATGATCGAGTTGCCGACCAGGAGGCCGCGCATCGCGTCGGTGACGTGGGTGACCGGGTTGATTGCGACCCAGCCCTGCAGCCAGCCGGGCATGGTCGCCGCGGGCACGAACGCCGAGGAGCCGAAGGTGAGCGGAAAGACGATCAGGAACGACAAGCCCTGCACGGCGCCCGAGCTGCGGGCGAGCATACCGATGAAAACGGATGTCCAGCACAGGCTCATCGCGAAGACGATCATCAGCACGATGGCCGTCGCGACCGAGTACCACGGGGTCAGGAAGCGGAAGCCGATCGCCGCGCCGAAGGCGAGGGTGACGCCGATCGCGATGCTGTGCCGCACGACGTCGCCGGTCACGGCGCCCATGAGGGGAGCGGACCGGGCGATCGGCAGGGACCGGAACCGGTCGAACACCCCGTTCTTCAGGTCGGAGTTGAGGTTGACGCCGATGGTCATCGCCGTGGTCATGATCGTCTGCACGATGATGCCGGGAAGCGCGAACTGGAGGTAGTCCTGGCTCGTCCCCGCGATCGCGCCGCCGAAGATGAACACGAAGATCACCGTCATCACGATCGGTTGCACCGAGACGTCGAGGAACTGCTCGGGGTTCCGCACCATCTTGGTGACGGTGCGCTGGGCGAGGATCAGCGAGTCGCGGACGATCATGATGCGGCTCCTTCCGTGACGAGGCCGGTGCTGGTGCTGGTGCCGGTGCTGGTGCCGGTGGGGGTTCCGGAGGCGGATGCCGCGGGTACTGCCGACGTGTGACCGGTCAGGGAGTAGAAGACCTCGTCGAGGCTCGGGAGCCGCAGCGAGAGCTCGGTCACGGCGATGTTCTCGGCGTGCAGCCGGGCGACGGTCGCGGTGAGGGCATCGGCGCCGGCGACGGGGACCGAGACGAGGCTCGGGGCTGGAAACTCGGGGGCTCGGGTGCCGACGGAGGCGAGCAGGGCGGTGACGCGGTCCAGGTCACGGTCGTCAGCCGGCCGCACCTCGAGGGTCTGCCCGCCGACCTGGCGCTTCAGGCCCTCCGGGGTGTCGTGGGCGATGACAAGACCGTGGTCGATGACGGTGATCTCGTTCGCGAGGGCATCCGCTTCTTCGAGGTACTGCGTCGTCAGCAGCACGGTCGTGCCCTGGCGCACGAGCGTGCGGATCATCTCCCAGACGTCGTCGCGCTTAGCGGGGTCGAGGCCCGTGGTGGGTTCGTCGAGGAAGACGACGCTCGGACGGCCGATGAGCGAGGCTGCGAGGTCGAGGCGGCGGCGCATGCCGCCGGAATAGGTCTTGGCGAGGCGGCCACCGGCGTCGGTCAGCTCGAATTCCTCGAGGAGCTCGGCGGCGCGGGCCTTGGCATCGGAGCGGGTCAGGCCGAGGAGGCGCCCGATCATCACGAGGTTCTCGACGCCGCGCAGGTCTTCGTCGACGCTCGCGTACTGGCCGGTCAGGCCGATCCGGCGGCGCACGTCGACGGGGTGCGTGACGACGTCGAAGCCGGCGACCGTGACGGTGCCGGCGTCGGGCTTCAGCAGGGTCGCGAGGATGCGCACGGCGGTGGTCTTGCCCGCGCCATTGGGGCCGAGCACGCCGAGCACCCGGCCGGGTTCGACGGCAAGGTCGATTCCGGCGAGTGCCTGGGTCGTGCCGAATCGTTTGGTGAGCCCGCGGGCTTCGATTGCTGCGGTCATTGTGCCTCCTGGGTAGGACACCAGTAGACAATTCCCGCGCTGTCGCCCCGCTGCCGCGCGCTGTCAGCGGCTGTCAGCTGCCGTCAGCGCCGGCGGCGGGCAGCGGATGCCGCGCTACGGCCGGCCGTATGCCTCCAGCAGGCGCAGCCAGACTTCGCTCATCGTGGGGTAGGCCGGGACCGCGTGCCAGAGCCGGCTGATCGGTACCTCGCCGACCACGGCGATGGTCGCTGCGTGCAGGAGCTCTGCGACATCCTGGCCCACGAACGTGACGCCGATGAGCACTTCCCGATCGAGGTCGACGATGGCCCTGGCCATGCCGGTGTACCCATCGGCTTGCAGGCTCGCTCCGGCGACGCTTCCGATCGGATAGTCGAGAACCCGGATCCGGAGGCCGGCCTTCTCGGCCGCCGCCTGGCTGAGCCCGACCGAGGCGACCTCGGGATCGGTGAAGGTGACCTGAGGGACGGCGGAGTGGTCTGCTGTGGCGACGTGGGTGCCCCAGGGGGAGTCGTCGACGGCTCGGCCGGAGGCGCGGGCGACGATTACGTCGCCTGCCGCCCTCGCCTGGTACTTTCCCTGGTGGGTGAGGAGTGCCCGATGGGTGACATCGCCGGTCGCGTACAGCCAGTCGCCTGCGAGATCCGCCGCATCGCCCTGAACGAGCAGGGTGTCGTCGACGGTCAGCCAGCCGCCGTCGGGAAGCCCGACGGCGGCAAGCCCGAGGTCGTCGGTGCGCGGTGCGCGTCCCGTCGCGACGAGGACCTCTGTCGCGGTGACGGTTCCACCGCTCGCGAGGGTGAGCACGACGTCGCCGTCGGCAGAGCGCATCGCGAGAACGGGAGCCTCGCCGGTCAGGACCGTCGCTCCCGCCGCGCGCAGGGCCTCGATGACGAGCTCGCCGGCGAACGGTTCCTCCTTGCCGAGGAGGGAGTGGCGCACGATGAGCGTGACCCGGGCGCCGAGCGACGTGTACGCCGTGGCCATTTCGGCCGCGGTCACACCGCCGCCGATGATGGCGAGGCTCTCCGGGATGTGCTGGGCGCTCGTGGCCTCGCGGCTGGTCCACGGGTCGACGGTGCTGATCCCTGGGATGTCGGGCAGCACGGCGGACGACCCGGTGCTCACCACGACGGCGTGCCGGGCCGTGAGCACGGTCGTGGTCCCGTCCGTGCCGGTCACGGTCACCTCGCGCACGCCGCTCAGGCGGGCATGCCCGCGGACGAGGGCGATTCCCGCGGAGTCGAGCCAGCCGACCTGGCCGTCGTCCGCCCAGTGGCTCGTGAACGAGTCCCGGCGACGCAGCACGGCGGCGACGTCGAGCTCACCGGTCGCGGCCTCGGCGGCTCCGCCGACCCGGCGTGCGGCGGAGAGTGCCGCTCCGCTCCGCAGCAGGGCCTTGGACGGCATGCACGCCCAGTACGAGCACTCGCCTCCGACGAGTTCGCTCTCGACGATGACCGTGCTCAGGCCGCCCTGAACGGTGCGGTCTGCGACATTCTCTCCGACCGCACCACCACCGATCACGATCACGTCGAAGGTCGTGCCGGTCGTGGTCTGGTCGTTCATGGTTTCTCCTGTCGTCGGTGATTGATGCGGTTCTGACGAGCTCCGGTTCTGGTGCCGTGCCCTGCTGGCCCTGCGAGGTACCTCAGCGCCCCACGAATTCCGCCGCGGTTCGGGTCCGGAACGCTTCCATGCCGATCCGGGCATCCTCGCTCGCGGCCAGCACGCCGAGGGTCGGCTGCAGCCCGGCCTCCGCGACGGCATCGCCGAGTCGCACGGCGTCTCGCGCGCTCGCGAGGGTCGCCTGCACCGCAAGCGGGGCCTGAGTGGCGATCCGCCCGGCGAGCTCGAGCGCCCGGTCGAACTCGGTGCCGTCGGGGACGACCTCCTGCACGAGTCCGATCCGCAGGGCCTCCGCGGCGTCGAACATGTCACCGGTGAGGATCCAGCGCATCGCATTGCCCCAGCCGACCGCGCGGGGGAAACGGATCGTTGCTCCGCCGAACGGCAGAATGCCGCGGGCCACCTCGATCTGCCCGAACCGCGTCGAGGCGGCAGCGACCGAGATCTCGCTCGCGAGCATGAGCTCGATCCCGAGCGTGAGGCACGTGCCCTGAACTGCCATCACCACCGGCTTCGAGACCGCTCGGCCGTCGACCTGCCAGGGGTTGACCCCGCCGTCCGGCACCATGTCGATGCCGTCCGGGCCGAGGCGCGGGCCGATATCGGCGAGGTCGAGGCCGGCCGTGAAGTGCTCGCCGAGGGCGTAGACGAGGCCGACCCTGAGCTCGGGGTCGCGGTCGAGTTCGCCGTAGGCAAGGGACAGCTGCTGCAGCATCAGCAGGTCGGCGGCGTTGCGCTTCTCCGGCCGGTTCAGCCCGATCAGGAGCACGTGCCCGCGCCGCTCGGTCAGCACCCGGGGTTCCTGGTGGGCGCGGTCCTGCCCGCCGGGATCGTGCTCTGTTCGGCTCTGTTCGGTGCTGCGCTGCTCGCTCACGGATGCCTTCCTGGTGCTGGTGGGTTTCGGGGCGTTGTCCGCGGTGCCGGACAACGCAGCGTCGGAGTTTTGCGCCACCCACGGCATCCGCTGCCCGGATTCACGGCGTGTGGCGAAAATCTCCGGCGTTGCAGTGCGCGGGTCAGCGGGTGAGGGCGCCGATGATCCGCAGGATGCTCGGCAGGTCGTCGTTCGCGGCCTCGGGGGAGGCGGGCGCGAAGCCCGCGATCGTGGCACCGGCGAGCTCGAACTCGGCCCTGAGCGCGGTGATCGTGCGGCCGAGGGTCTCGACGCTCAGTCCGAAGGGCAGGAGGTTCGAGAGCCCGGTCAGCACGGAGGGGTCGAGCACGTCGAGGTCGAGGTGCAGGTAGAACGCGGTCGCACCCGTCGCGCGGACCGCGGCGAGAATGCCGTCCGGTGACTCGAGCTCCTCGATCGACAGGCTGCGGATGCCCGCCGCACCGATGAGCTCGGTTTCGGCCGGGTCGATGTCGCGGGCTCCCGCGATCACGATTCGGTCGAACGGAACCCGTTCGTCCGCGCCGAGCACGAGACCGTCGACACCCTCGCCGGCGATCGCGCGGAGCACCATGCCGCCGAAAGCTCCGGAGGGCGATGATTCGGGGGTGTGCAGGTCGGGGTGGGCGTCGAGCCAGACCACGGCAAGGCCACCCGGATGCCGCGCCGAGGCGTGGCCGACGGCCGCGAGCGAGACGCCGCACTCGCCGCCGATCGTGAGGACGGGGGTGACGCAGTCGCGCAGCGCACGGGTGAGGCGCTCGCGCACCATCACGAGGCTCGAGAACCGGTCGATGCCGGTGTCCTGCGCGTCGCCGGCCTCGACCGGAACCGGGACTTCGACGGTGGCGGAGGACGGGAGATCACCCCGGATCGCCTCCGCACCATCGCTGAGGCGCATCGCGCGCGGAGAAACCGAACCCTGCCATTGCGGCACGACGACGAAGGAGGGAGCCATACTCCAGTATGCGCCTCGCGGGTTGTCGCCCGCGAGGGCATCGCGCACGTTCTCCGAACTCAAAAGTGTGCCCTCTCGGCGGTTTAGCGCCGACTCACCACGGACTCAGCGCCTGCTCGCCGCCTGCTTCTACTTCTCGATCTCGCTCGCGCCGGAGGACTTGAGCGCTGCCAGGCGGGCGTCGACCTCGGTGAGTTCGCCGAGGTCTTCGAGGCTTTCGAACTGGGCGTCGAGGCTCGACGCGGCGAGCTCGTTCGCCCCGCGCACCTTGGCCTCCTCGCGGCGGATCTTGTCCTCGAACCTGCTGACCTCGCTCGTGGGATCCATGATGTCGATGCTCTTGACGGCGTCCATGACCTTGGTCTGCGCCGCGGCCGTCTTCGAGCGGGCGATGAGCTCGTCACGCTTGGCGGACAGCTGGCCGAGCTTCTCCTTCATCGCGTTGAGACCGGTCTTGAGCTGTTCGACGACGGTGGTCTGTGAGGCGATCTGCGGCTCGGCGGCCTTCGCCTCCTTCTCGGACTGCAACTGGCGGCCGAGCGCGACCTTGGCGAGGTTGTCGAATTTGTCGGCGTCCACGGTGTTGCCCGCTGCGCGCAGCTCGTCGGCCTTGCGGCTCGCGGCGAGTGCCTTGCCGCCCCACTCCGCCGCGGCCTCGACGTCCTCCCGGTGGTCGTCCTCGAGGAGGCGGAGGTTGCCGATCGTCTCCGCGATGGCACCCTCGGCATCCGAAATGCTGTTGCTGTAGTCGCGCACCATCTGGTCGAGCATGAGTTTCGGGTCTTCTGCCGAGTCGATCAGGGAGTTGATGTTCGCCTTGGCAAGTTGTGCGATGCGGCCGAAGATGGATTGTTTGGTCATGACGGTGTCCTTTCGAGTGATTCTGCGGGCGGGTCCAGTGTGGCGCGTGTCTGTGTACTTCCGCTGTATGGGATGAAGTGAACCAGTCCCTGCGCTGCTCCTCGGTGTCGGGGACCGCGTCGTCGAGCTTCTGCTGCAGGGTGAACGCGGCCCGGAGCGCGGCGTTCGCGGAGTCGAGGGCAGCCGGCTGCCCGGTTCCGACGGGAGGCCCTGCACCGGCTGCACCGGCTGCACCGGCTGCTCCAGGTGCAGTCACTGCCCCGCCCCCGCCCAGTCGTTCACCCGCAGGGCCGGTTCGATCGCGACGGTTTCGACCTCCAGAAGCTGCGCATTCGCCAGGGTCGGATTCTGTGCGACCGCGAGCTGGTACTGCCGGTCTGCCCATCGCTGGCGGTCCGCGACTCCGCTGAAGCTGTCGACGTTGGCGACGAACGGGTCGGTGCGGGTCTCCGCGTAGAGCCGGTCGAGAGCGGCGGTCACCTCCCCGGTGCGGGGGCCGAGAGCCCCGACAGTGTCGACGATGTGGCTCGACCCGAAGACCCCCAGGAACAGCAGCCGTCGTGACCGAATGGACTCGCCTCCTTCTGCGCGGGAATCGCAGGCGAGGGCAGGTGCCCGGTGCCCTTCTGCCCGAGCATAGAACGGCCAGACCTACCCGTCTACGAACCCTCTGTTGCGGACTGTGACGGCCCCGTTCGCGTCCGGAGCCGACAGTCCCCACACTGGGAACACCGCACACGACGAAACAGCCTGGAGGGCAGCATGGCCGAGACCACCGCCCCGCGCCTCGCGGTCGTCGAAGTCACCGGAAGCCGCCCGGACCGGCCCGCGTACCACGCCAAGGTCCAGGTCCTCAACGGAACCGTCGTGGCCGCAGGCGAACAGGGCGGCTGGGCCGTCACCCGCCTCGCCGCGGCCGACATGACCATCGCCACCCTGCTCGCCGCAACAGCGGATGCCGACGCGATCGTCATCCTCGGCGGGGAGGACATCACGCCCCGTTTCTACGGCGGCGTCTCCGGGTACCCGGAAGAAACCCTGCACTTCCCGGTCGCCGACGACGGCCAGCTTGCGCTCGTGCGCCGCGCCCTCGAGCGGGGCACCCCGCTGCTGGGCATCTGCCGCGGCCTCCAGATCATCAACGTCGCCCTCGGCGGCAGCATCGTGCAGCACATCGACGAAGGCATCCACCGCAACGTCGACGTGCCGATCGACCGGATCCTCCGCGAACACACCGTCGAACTCCTCGAGGGCACCGTGCTCGCCGACAGCCTCGGCGGCGCGTTCGCCGCCGTGCAGAGCGCCCACCACCAGAGCGTCGACCGCCTCGGCACCGGCCTGCTCGCCGCAGCGGTGGCCCCCGACGGGCTCATCGAGGCCGTCGAGCACGAGTTCGCGCCGATCACAGGCGTGCAGTGGCACCCAGAGGCCCCCGACGCTCCCGCCGACCAGCTCCCGCTGCTGCTGAAGAGCCTCGAGCGCCAGCTCGCGGCGATCGAAGCGGCCGGTCGTATCGCCGCCTGAGCCGAGCCGAGCCCGGCATCCGCTCGGGTAGAGTGTGGGCACCTGTCGAAAGGACCGCACCATCGCCGACGACGCCCTTCCCGGCTGCATCATCCCGGGCAGCACGCACCCCGACGACGCGCTCACCCGTGCGACCGTCGACCTGCTGCGCGACCTGATCCGCAACGCCTGCGTCAACGACGGCACAGCGGACTCCGGCGGCGAGATCCGCAGTGTGCGCACCCTCGAGGGCTTCTTCGCCGGTTCCGGCCTCGACCTCGAGGTCGTCGAACCGCACCCGGGCCGGGCCTCCCTGATCACCCGCATCCACGGAACGGACCCGGGCGCGCCCTCCCTCGCCCTCGTCGGCCACCTCGACGTCGTCCCCGTGCATGAGGCCGGCTGGAGCCGCGACCCGTTCGCGGCGGAGATCGTCGACGGCGAGATCTGGGGCAGAGGCGCTCTCGACATGCTCTGCCTCACCGCGAGCTACGCCGCCGTCACACGTGCCATTGCGACCGGTTCGTTCCGCCCCAGGGGCGACCTCGTGTTCGCGGCCGTCGCCGACGAGGAGGCCGGCAGCGGCCTGGGCGTCGAGTGGCTCACCGAGAACCGCCTCGACCTGATCGACGCCGACTTCGTCCTCACCGAGTCCGGCGGCGTGCCCGTCGGCCCCACCCCCTCCATCTCCACGACGATCGGCGAGAAGGGACTCGCCGGCCGTCGCCTCGTCGTGCACGGCACCCCCGGGCACGGTTCGGCCCCCTGGGGAGCCCGCAACGCCGCCATCATCGCCGCGGATGCGGTCTACCGGCTCTCCCGGTACCACGCGCCCGTGCAGATCACGCCGGACTGGCGCCGCTACGTCGCAGCACTCGACCTCGACCCGGCGCTCGCCGCCCGGCTCCTCGACCCCGTCCGCATCATCGACGCCCTGCACGAGCTCGGCACCCTCGCCGGCTTCGCGCACGCCTCGACCCACACGACCGTTTCGCCGAACGTCGTGCGGGCCGGTGACAAGGACAACGTCATTCCCGCCCTCGCGACGGTGACCCTCGACATCCGGGTGCTGCCCGGCATCGGGGCGGCGGATGTCGACGCCTACCTCCGCGAGGCGCTCGGCGAGCTCGTGGCCGACGTGACGATCGAGGGCGAGGGGTTCGAAGCCGCGACCCGCTCTCCGATCGACACACCGCTCTACGACGCCCTCGGTGCGGCCGCCCGCCGGGCATACCCGAACGCCGACCTGCTGCCGATGCTGAGCGTCGGCGGCTCCGACGCCCGGTTCTACCGCCGCCGCGGCATCCCCGCGTACGGATTCGCCCTGCTCAGCCGGCGCTGGGATTACGGAATGTTCCGCCAGCTCTTCCACGGGAACGACGAGCGGATCGACGTCGAGTCCGTCTCACTCACGGTGAACGCCCTCGACGCCGTCGTGCGGGACCTGCACGGCTGATCGCTTCACGCGGGGAGTGCCGGGCTCGAGCCGCTCGCAGTTGATAAATTGCATGCATTGCTGCACTGTCAGTGGCAGTTGACTTCCGTCGTCATCCGCTCCGGACCTGCGTTGAGAATGACCAGTGCATGCACGGGCGGGCGCAGGGGCGACGACCCGGACAAGAGGTCGATTCAGGGGGCACAGCGCGGGTCCGCCAGCGTCGCTTCTCTCCTGCCCGACGCCCCGGGATCGATCCGGGTCGCGGTGTTCTTGGCGATTCTCATCGGGACCCTCGCATACGCCGCGTCGACGTTCCTCGTGACCGGCGGCGGCCGCAACGGACCATGCCGCCGCCCGCTTGCTGGATGTGTTCGCGTTCGCACTCGACGCAGCGTTCTTCGGGCTGGCCTTCGCCGGGATGGTCCTGCTCGTGCGGAAGCGGCTGCCGCCGTCAACGGCCTCGGTGTGGCTCGACGGTGTGATTGCAAGCCTGGGACTGTTGTCGATCGCGTCTGCGCTCTTCTGTCGTGCCGCCGACGAGATCAGCGTCGACAGCCTGATTTCCCTCATCCAGGCGACCGGCCTTCCCGGGCTCGATCGGCCGGGAGCGCCGGTCGACTTCCTCTGGCAGCTCGCCCGGCTCGGCACGGTGATGGTCCGCACGCTCTCGGTCATCGAGCCGTTCCTGCAGCCCGTCCGTGAGCCCGAGCCCGAGCCGGAATCAGCCTGAGCCGAGCCGTCAGGCCGTGCCGATCAGGCCGTGCCGATCAGCCCGTGCCGATCAGCCTGTGCCGAGTAGCGCGCACTGATCCTGCAGGCGCGAACGGATGCCGGCATCGGCGCACAGCGCGATCGCCCGTTGGTAGGCGACCCGGGCATCCGTTACCCGGGCGGCCTGGGCGAGCAGGTGTGCGCGGGTCGCCCAGGCCGGTTGGAAACGATCGGCGCCCGGCAGCACGGCGACGGAATCGAGAGCGGCCAGTCCGGCCGCTGGTCCCTCGACCGCGCCGACGGTCGCCGCAAGCGCCACCCGGGCGCCGAGCGTGGGCGCGATCTTCACGAGCGCGCCATAGAGGGCCAGAAGCGCCGGCCGGTCGGTCTCGCCCGAGCGAGCCCGGTCGCAGTGCACAGACTCGATTGCCGCCTCCACCTGGAATCGTCCGATCTGGTCGAAACCGTGGGCCCGCCGGAGCAGCGTTTCCCCCTGCCGGATCAGCTCGCGATCCCACCTGGCCGGATCCTGGTCGTCGAGGGCGATCGTTGATCCGTCCGGTGCGGCGCGTGCCGGTGCCCGGGACAGCGAGAACGACAGCAGCGCGGCAAGGCCGAGCACCTCGGGCTCGCGCGGCAGCAGGGCCGCGAGCACGGTCGCGAGGTACAGCGACTCCGCCGCAAGCGACTCACGCACACTCGGCCCGGCTGCACGCTGACAGTCGATCGCATAGGCGCCGTAGATCGCCTCGAGCACCGCGGGGAGCCGCCCGGAGAGTGCTGTCAGCCCCGGCACGGTGAAGGGGATCCGCGCGTCCCGAATCCGCCGCTTCGCCCGCACGAGGCGCTGCGCCATCGTGGATTCCGGCAGCGAGAAGGCCACCGCGATCCGGGCCGCGTCGAAACCGAGCACCGTCTGCAGCATCAGGGGCGTGCGAATGCCCGAATCGATCGCCGGGTGCGCGCAAACGAAAAGCAGTTCGAGGCGCTTGTCGGGGATCTCATCGGGGTCGACGTCGTCGAGCGAGAGCGGTGCGGGCGGATCGAACGACCCAGACAGTCCGAACAGCACGGTCGGGTCGAGCGGCACGGTCCGGCGCACGGCGATGGACTTCCAGCGGTCGCGGAGCCGATTGCGCGCCACCGTGAGCAGCCATCCCTCGGGGTTGACGGGAATGCCGGCCGTCTGCCACCGGGTCAGCGCCTCGAGGAAGGCATCCGCAAGGGCATCCTCGGCGGACGGGATGTCGCCGCCCGGCGCCGCGATCAGCGCGAGCAGCCGGCCGTAGGACTCCCGGGCGACGGATTCCGCCCGCGCCCTGGCCGCGTCCTTGGTTGCGACCGCGGCCGCGTCGACGGCTGCGTCGCCCGCGCCCGCTACGCTCATTCCTGGCCGCGCCATGCTCCGTCCCGGAAGATGATCGCCGACGGACGGATCTCGACAGCCCCGTACTGGGCGGCGGGGCACTGTTCGGCCCATGCGATTGCCGCATCGAGGTCTGGCACCTCGATCACGAAGGTGCCGTTGAGGCGCTCCTTAGTGTCCGCGAACGGGCCGTCCTGCACCCGGAGCGCGCTGTCGCGCACGGTGACGGTCGTCGATGCGGACACGGGCTGCAGGATGTCGGCCGAGATGAGCACCCCGGCGGCGTCGAGCGACTTCCCATAGGCATCGAAGGCCGCGCGTCCCCATTCCATCATCTCGTCGCTGATGTTGGCGTCTTCGGCTTCCTGGTTGATCACGAGCAATGAGTAACGCATGAGATTTCCCTTCGTCGTTGTGATACTGACACCACAATGACGAGCGAGCACGCCCCCGATCGACACCCGCCCGATCGACACCCGCCCGATCGACACCCGCCCATGACTCATCCGAGAAACGTGGACGGTCAGCGGGCGCGCAACCCGATCGACGTCGTGATCGCCTCATGCTGGCCGCCGGAATGCACGAGATGCAGGTCGTCGCCGGTGACCGTGAGCTGGCTCCGGTAGCAGCGCAGGGCGGCCGTCGTCACGGTGCGACGGGCCTCGAGGTCGAGCCATTCGGCATCCGCTGCCGGTTCGAGCACGATCTCGGCGAAGGGGGTCTGCCCGGCGAGGCACGCCGCACGGGCCGCCTCGTGCATGCGCACATGGTCGGGGTGGCCGTAACCGCCGCCGTGGTCGTAGCTGATCACGAGGGCGGGCCGAACGTGCCCGATCAGCGCCACGACATCGGCCGTGACCTCGTCAAGGGGAGCCACCGCGAGGGCATCGGCGTCTCCGGCGGCGGCCGGACCGGCGAGTCCCTCCCGGATCCAGGTCATGCCCGAGTCACGGTAGCGGCGCGGCGGCCGTCCTTCGGCGCGCGCGGGAGCCTGGCCGAGCCAGAACCGGTCGGCGATCCCGAGGACCTGGGTGGCCCTGTCCAGCTCGTCCTCGCGAACGCGTGCGAGCGCCGCGGTGCCCTCGAGCCCGGACAGCGGTCCGGCGACGACTTCGCCGCGCTCGCCACGGGAGGCGGTCAGGAGCGTCACCCGGGTGCCGCGCGCGACGAGTTCGGCTGCGAGGGCTCCCGTGGTCAGGGTTTCGTCGTCGGGGTGCGCGTGCACGAGCAGGACGACCGGGAGGCCGTCGAGGATGCTCACGCGATCCGCAGCCGGCGTCGGTCGTCGTACTCGTCCGCGGAGCACGGCTCGAGCAGGCCCCGGTACACGTCCAGAAGACCCCGCGCGCTGCGCGGCCAGTCGAGGCGTTCGGCGCGGGCGCGGGCGTCGACGGACAGCCGGCGGGCGAGGTCGGAATCGCCGAGAAGGGTCGTGATCGCCGCACCCCAGGCCTGCGGGTCGCGGGAGCCGAGCACGATCCCGGTGTCGCCGTCGAGCACGGCTTCGCGGAGGCCCCCTGACGCCGAGGCGACGACGGGCACTCCGCTCGCTGCCGCCTCGAGGGCGACCAGGCCGAAAGTCTCCGAGTGGGAGGGGATCAACACGACCCTGGCGTCGCGGAACAGTGCCGCGAGATCGGCGCGGCTCTGCGGGCCGAGGAATCGTACGGTGTCGGCGATCCCGTTCCGTTCGGCGAGGTCACGGAGCCCATCGATATAGCCGTCGAAGTCGCCGGAGGCGTCGCCCGCGATGATGAGCTCCGGCCGGAGTGCCGCAGGGACCGCCGCTATCGCCTCGACCGCGAGGTCGAGTCCCTTGAGCGGCTGCAGGCGGGCGGCGACGATCGCGTAGCCGGGGCCTGGCTCGGCAGCGCGGATGCCGGACGCCGGGTGGAAGAGGTCGGCGTCGACGCCGGGGGAGACCACGAAGATCCGCTCGGGCGAGCCGCCGAGCCTGGTCACGATGGTGTCTGCCTCGGCGTTGCTGATCGCGACGAGGGCGTCGGATTCGCGGGCGAGCCAGGCTTCGCCGCGCATCCGCCCCGGTGACTCCGGCCGTTCGCCGGCCGAGAGCGGCGTCGAGGGGTCTGCGGCGATGCTGTGGAAGCTCTGCACGTGCGGGATGCCGCGGCCCTGGGCGAGCGGGAGCGCGGCCATGCCGGAGAACCAGTGGTGCGAGTGGATCACGTCGTAGTCGCCGAGGGCGGCCAGGCCGACCCGGAATTCGTCGATGACCGCCTCGTGCGCCCCCTTGCTGATGGGTTTCGCCGGACCGGCCTGGAGGAAGCGGAGGGTGAGGCGCGGTGCGAGGACGACGGCGTCCGGAAGTGCGGCCGAGGACCGGCGGGTCACGATGTCGACGGTGTGGCCGGCCGCGGCCATGGCCTCCGCCTGCTGGCGCACCACTACGTTCATGCCGCCGGCGTCCCCGGATCCTGGCTCGTCACCCGGCGAGGTGTGCAGGGAGACGAGGGCGATGCGGAGGCGGGAGGCTACGGGAGACACCCGTGAATCTTAACGCAGTCGCCTGAACCCGCCCTGTCCGGGCGTCACAGTCGTCCTCGTGCTGTCGGGGAGTCAATTGAGTGTTTCAGTCAGGTTTAACCTTGACGAGAGGCCGGCGCGGGGTTCTGGTGACTGAAACCGTCATTCAGCCGAAACATCCTCGCCACGTGACCTCCCTAGATTTAGGCGCATCCGATTCCGCACCTAGTCGCGGAGCAGCATGCCGTAGCAAAAGGGGTATTCATGAGTGGAAACAGCGCCCGCCGTCAAGCGATCAGGGACGTCGAGGCCTATATTCCTCCGGCCCCGAGCTTCACCGCGACCGAGACGCCCGGCCAGATCTTCGGCGAGAACGTCTTCAACAAGGTCGTCATGCAGAAGCGACTTCCGAAATCCGTCTACAAATCCGTGATGGCAACGATCGAGAATGGCGCGCGGCTCGATCCCCTCGTTGCGGATGCCGTCGCATCCGCCATGAAGGACTGGGCGCTCGAAAAGGGTGCGACCCACTACGCCCACGTCTTCTACCCGCTCACCGGACTGACCGCAGAGAAGCACGACAGCTTCCTCGAGCCCGTCGGCGATGGCACGGCCCTTGCCGAATTCGCGGGCAAGACCCTCGTGCAGGGCGAGCCCGACGCGTCGAGCTTCCCCAACGGCGGCCTGCGCAACACCTTTGAGGCCCGCGGGTACACCGGCTGGGACGTGACGAGCCCGGCATACGTGCTCGAGAACCCGAACGGCAACACCCTCTGCATCCCGACCGTGTTCGTCTCGATGACCGGCGAAGCGCTCGACCACAAGACCCCGCTGCTGCGCTCGCAGCAGGCGATGGGCGAACATGCCGAACGCATCCTGCGCCTCTTCGGGCACAGCGATCCTGCCCGCGTCGTCTCGTTCTGCGGCCCTGAGCAGGAGTACTTCCTCGTCGACCGGCACTTCTTCCTCGCTCGCCCCGACCTGCTCAACTCCGGCCGCACGCTCTTCGGCGCCAAGCCGCCCAAGGGCCAGGAGTTCGACGACCACTACTTCGGCGCCATCCCCGAGCGTGTCCTCGGCTTCATGATGGACACCGAGCGGGAACTCTTCAAGCTCGGGATCCCGGCGAAGACCCGGCACAACGAGGTCGCCCCCGGCCAGTTCGAGATCGCGCCGATGTTCGAGCGCGGAAACATCGCCGCCGACCACCAGCAGCTGCTCATGACGACGTTCAAGTCCGTCGCCAAGAAGCACGGGATGGCCTGCCTGTTCCACGAGAAGCCCTTCCAGGGCGTCAACGGCTCGGGCAAGCACGTCAACTTCTCGCTCGGCAACAACGAGCTCGGCAGCCTGCTCGTCCCGGGAGACAACCCGCATGACAACGCCCAGTTCCTGGTGTTCTGCGCCGCCGTCATCCGCGCCGTGCACAAGTACGCCGGCCTGCTCCGCGCCTCGGTCGCCTCCGCGACCAACGACCACCGCCTCGGCGCCAACGAGGCCCCGCCGGCGATCATCTCGATCTTCCTCGGCGACCAGCTCGCGGACGTCTTCGAGCAGATCGCCCAGGGCCCGGCGACCTCGTCCAAGGACAAGGGTTCGATGGTGATCGGCGTCGACACGCTCCCGGTGCTGCCGACCGACCCGGGCGACCGCAACCGCACGAGCCCGTTCGCGTTCACCGGAAACCGCTTTGAGTTCCGTGCCCCCGGCTCGATGCAGACCGTCGCAGGGCCGATGGTGACGATCAACACGATCATGGCCGAGTCGCTCGACTACGCGGCGACCGAGCTCGAGGCCGCGGTCGCAAGCGGCGCCGATTTCGACATGGCCGTTCAGAGTCTGCTCACCCGGATCATCACCGACCACGGCGTCGTCGTGTTCAATGGCGACGGGTACTCCGATGCCTGGCCGATCGAGGCGGAGAAGCGCGGGCTCGCAAACCTGCGCACGACCCTCGATGCCCTGCCCGAACTCATCACCGAGTCGGCACTCGACCTGTTCGACAAGTACAAGGTCTTCAACCACCGCGAGATGCACAGCCGCTATGAGATCGGCCTCGAACAGTACGCTCTCACCATCGGTGTCGAGGCGCGCCTCACGCTCGAGATGGGGGCGACCGTCATCCTCCCCGCCGCCGTGCGTCACCAGACCGAACTGGCGATCAATATCGGCGCCCTCACGGCCGTTGGCGTTGAACCCGACCACGCCGCACTGAGCGAGGTGTCCGCCCCGATCACCAAGCTCCGGTCCGCGCTCGCCGTGCTCCGGGACGCGCTGGCCGGCGAATCGGAAGAGACCGCACTCGGCGAGGCAGAGCACGCCCGCGACGCGCTGCTTCCGGCGATGTCCGCGGTGCGCGCCGCCGCAGATGCCCTCGAAGAGATCGTCGCGGACGACCTGTGGCCGCTCCCGACTTACCAGGAGATGCTCTTCATCCTGTAGCGGCAGAGCACATCCGCCGTCCGCCCGGTCAGCCTGTTTCTGCTGGCCGGGCGGATGCGCGTTCTGACCCGATCAGATGAACAGCGTCGTCGTCGACTCGGCCGCCTCCCCGAGGAAGGTCGCGACGCCGCCGAGTTCGACGCCGTCCATCAGGTCGGTCGGAGCGATCCCGAGCAGGTCCATCGTCATCGTGCACGCGATCAGGCGCGCCCCGCCGGCCTGCGCGGACGTGATGAGATCGGGCAGGGACGAGACCGAGTTGTCCCGCATGACCTTCTTGATCAGCGCCGCGCCGGCGCCGAGCATGTTCATCTGCGACAGCGGCATGCTGCCTGCGCTCGCGGGCATCATGGTGGCGAACATCTTGTCGATCAGCTTGCGTTCCCGCTTGGGCGGGTCCGCGCGGCGCAGGGAGTTGAGCCCCCAGAACGTGAAGAACATCGATACCTCTTCGCCCATCGCGATTGCCCCGTTGGCGATGATGAAGGCGGCGAGCACCTTGTCGAGGTCGCCGGAGAACACCACGAAGGAGGTCTTGTTGGGTGCTGGCGGACTCACGATGCCGATCGATGCCGCCGGCCGGGTCGCGAGCGCGGCCCCGCCCTTCCGCATGGTCGCGACGTAACCGGGGCCCTCCGGCGAAATGGCGACGAGCTCGTGTCCGTTCCGCCTGGCCCAGGCGGGAGCGTCGCTGGCGAACCCGGGGTCGGACACGTGCACGACCACCTCGTCTCCGGCATCCAGCGTCTTCATCTTCTCGGACAGCCTCATGATCGGGCCGGGGCAGGCGAGTCCGGAGCAGTCCAGGTCGACCTGCACGCCGGTGCCGTCGGCGAGCAGGGCGGCCTGCGCGGCGGCCTTCGTTGCAGCGGCCGTGAACTCGGCTGCTTCGGCGTAGGTGGTCATCGGCAGCGGGGGTTCGTCGCTTTCGGGCTCGACCTCGTGCCACGACCGGAAGGTGTCCGACCCGCCGGAGAGAGTGGCGACATCCGTGAACCCGCGTTGCACGAGCGCGCGGTAGGCGAGGTAGCTGCGGAACCCGACCGCGCAGTACAGGCGCAGTGGCCCGGTGCGGTCCCAGAGCTCGCATTCGAGGCGGATGCTGCCGAGCGGCACGTTCTCGGCGCCCGGCAGGTGCCAGATCGAGAATTCCTCCGGGGTGCGCACGTCGATGAGCCGCGCCCCGGCGGTCGCTTCCGCGTAGTCCTGGGCATACCAGAGGGTGAGGTCGCCGCGGAGCACATTGCTCGCGACGAAGCCGGCCATGTTCACCGGGTCCTTTGCGGAACCGAACGGGGGAGCGTACGCGAGTTCGAGTTCTTCGAGGTCGTAGACGGTCTGGCCGCCGCGGAGGGCGGTCGCGAGCACGTCGAGGCGCTTGTCGACGCCGTCGAAGCCGGCGGCCTGCGCGCCGAGGATGCGCCCGGTGTCGGGGGCGAAGAGAACCTTGAGCTGCATCATCGCGGTGCCGGGGTAGTAGCCGGCGTGGCCGGAGGGGTGCACATGCACGGCCCGGTACGGGACCTCGGCGGCGAGGAGCTGCCGTTCGGTGGCGCCCGTACCGCCGGCGACCATGTCGAAGATCTTCACGATCGAGGTGCCCTGGGTCGAACGGTATTCGGTGTTGCGGCCGCAGATGTTCTCGGCGGCGACCCGGGCTTCCCGGTTCGCGGGTCCGGCGAGCGGGGCCAGCCAGCGCCCCGGCAGCACGGTGTGCGGCGTTTCGACGGAGTCGCCTGCCGCCCAGATGTGCGGGTCGGAGGTGCGCATATGCGTGTCCACCGTGATACCGCCGCGGGCGCCGAGCTCGAGCCCGGCCGCCTTCGCGAGCGTGGTGTTCGGGCGCACCCCGGCGGAGAGGATCACCAGATCGGCCGCCAGGACGGTCGAGTCAGTGAGTTCGACGTTGAGCCCGCCGTCGGGGCGGGCCGCGAATGCGGCGGCCGCAGTCGACAGGTGCAGGGTGATGCCGCGACTGCGGAGGTGGTGTTCGACGGGGACGGACATCTCGTGGTCGAGGGGCGGCAGGATCTGGTCGCTCATCTCGACGACGTCGACGAGGGCACCGCGGTGCTTGAGGTTCTCGGCCATCTCGAGGCCGATGTAGCCCGCGCCGATCACGACGGTGCGCACGGGTCCGCGGGCGCCCGTCGCTGCGAGGGCGATCGCGGCATCCAGTTGGGCCTTGATGGCGTCCATGTCGCCGATCCGGCGCAGCACGTGCACGCCGGGCAGGTCGATCCCCGGCAGGGGAGGGCGGAGTGGTTCTGCGCCTGTGCAGAGCGCCAGTTCGTCATAAGGTTCCTCGTAGCTGCGTCCGCCGTCGACCTCGCGGACGGTCACCGTCTTCGCGGCACGGTCGATCCGCAACACCTCGTGACCGACACGTACATCGATGTCGAGGGACTCGCGCAGGCTCTCCGGTGTCTGCAGGAGCAGGCGGCTGCGATCCGCTATCACTTCGCCGACATGGTACGGAAGTCCACAATTCGCGAAGGAGACGTGATGACCGCGTTCGAGCACGACGATTTCTGCGAATTCGTCCAAACGGCGGGCGCGGGCGGCGACGGATGCGCCGGCTGCGACCCCGCCTACGACAACGATCTTCATGGGGGTGCCTTTCGTCGGCCGGGATAGTGATTCGGCCGACCCGGCATATACCCCCGTGGGTAATTGGGGGACTGATTCTGACACTACACCCGCGTGATGCCGCGGACCGTGCACTTTCGATACCCATGGGGGTATAGTGAGTGCTTTCAGCCACGAAGGAGCTGCCGATGTGCCACGCCAAGACCTGTAAGACCTGCGGGAAGACCACTTGGGCCGGCTGCGGCCAGCACGTCGACCAGGTCATGCGCGGAGTGCCGAAGTCGCAGCGCTGCCCCGGGCACGAAAACGAACAGCCGTCCGGTGGCTTCCTGTCCCGGCTCTTCGCGGGCCGCTGACCGGATCGATGTAACAGCGCCGCCATCGGAAGGCCACCTGGTTTAGTCGCACTGGTCCGTCGCACTGGTCAGTCGCGTCTGGGTGGTCCGGTGAGGACTTGGTGGGCGCGGTGTCGGTTTGGTGGCCGCCAGAGCCGGTGCGGGTCGATGAGTCCGGGGGCCCGCACTTGCGGTGATCCTTTCACCATGCGGATCTCCCACCCGGAGGTGTCGATGGTGTGGTGGTGGAACCAACACAGGAGCACCCCGTTGTCCACGTTCGTTGGGCCGCCGGTGGCCCACGGCTTCACATGGTGCACCTCGGCCCAGTGCGCCGGGGCCTTGCACCCGGGGATGATGCAGCCGCCGTCCCGGGCGGTGATCGCCCGGCGCTGCGCCCGGTTGAAGTAGCGCCGTTCCGGACCCAGCTTGAGGACTTGGTTGTTCGCCCCGAACAGGACCCCTTGGAAGCCACCGTCACAGATCCGCTGACGCACCGTCTTCAAAGACACCGGGGCTTCGACCCCGTCGATCCACCCGACCCCGATCCCGGAGGCGAGGTCGGCCGCGTTCACGTGCACCATCACCGTCGGCGCCGACCCGCCCATGCTGGGCGTGTCCGTGTCCCGGGCTGCGTGTTCGAACAACGCCTGCAGGATGTCGGCGTGCTTCTCCCCGCCCGTGCGGGTGTCCGCGCGCCGCTCCCGGAGCTCCGCTTCGATCATGTCCAGATCCGGGCCCGTGTCGGTCTCGCCGTCCGCAGTCTCGGCGCCGGGGACCAACTGCCCCGAGTCCATCAGGGCCTGTTCCTCGGCGGTGGGGAACGCCGGGCGGGCGTGGAAGCTCAGGAAAGCGTCGAAGAGGGTGTTCATCACCCCGAACAGTTCCGGTGTCACCCCACCCTTCACCGGGTACAAGCCGTTCTTGAGTTGTCCGAAGCCGATGTTGGACTTCGCTTCGAACACGTCCTCCTGCGGGAGCACCCCGTCGGGGTCGAGGATGGCCTGCCACTGCGCGACCATGCCCCGGATCAGGTCCGTGGTCACCGGGACACCGGCGCCGGCCAAATCCTCCGTCTCCGGGGTGATCAGCCCGGCCGCCGTGGCGACCAGGGCACGCTCCGCCGTCAACAAGTCATCCGGCGCCACCCGGTGACTGATCACCTGCAACCCCTCCACGATCAACTCCGCCGTCTCCACACCGATCTCCCCAGCGGTCAGCGCGGCCCCGACCGTCGGGAACAACGGCGGCAACCAGCTACTCCCGCCGCACGGCCGCGGCAACACCGCGTCGCCGAGCTTCGTGCGCCGCTTCACCTCCCGGGCCGAGACCCGCGTCACCCGGGTGAGCACATCCCACGGACCCTTGCAGCCCATCCGCCAGGCCAGACCCTCGCGGCCGAGCACCCGGGCCCGCCGGTCCACATCCGTCGCGGTGTTCACCCGGGCCGCATCCACGGTCCGCCCGATGGCCTCCACTTCCTTCAGAGCAGCGACCGCTTCCGCATCACTGAGCAGCCCGACCGGGATCGCCGCCAGGGCCTCTGTCAGAGCGGCCTGGGCTTCGGCGAGCCGGGCGACAGCATCCGCATGAACCGATGGCACCGACCCGGCCAGACCGTCAGCGCCCTCGAAACCCACGGCAACCGCCACGGGATGGGCCGACTCGGTGGATGCGCGGCGAGCCGTGATGGGCTGATCGCCCGCGGCCACTGAATCGTGGGCCTGCGGGGTGTGTGACTGGGGATCCGAAGTTCCTGCCATACCCCGATTCTACCCCGAATTGAACACGAATACGAGATCTACTCAGTTTATTTGGGCACTCGAGCTTTGACTTTCAGACTTAAATCGGCCTTACGATTTCGGTGAGATGACCAAATCTCAAATGCCCCTGAACGCAAGCCGTTCGGCCATGATCGAACGATTCCTATCTCACTGGAATCGTAAGGCCGACTTAAATCGGCCTTACGATTTCAGTGAGATGACCAAATCTGAATTGCCCCTGAACCCAAGCTGTTCGGCCATGATCGAACGATTCCTATCTCACTGGAATCGTAAGGCCGACTTAAATACGATTCTGAGCGCAAATTCGAGTGGCTCTTGAGCGGCCTGGAAAGTTTACTTGACGCTTCAAGTAATACTGCTAGAGTATTGGTTGTCGGTTCAACTAAGCGGGTTGAGCATGACGTGTGAGACCGACGCGACTGCAGGAGACGAACATGACACTGACCACTGACCTGACCGGATCCCGGGCCGCCGCAGGCGACCTCCTGGCGGCGACGACAGGCATGGACGCCGTCACGCTGCGCGTCGGCGACCTCGCGTTGATGTCCTCCTACTACCGCGAGGCGTTGGCGCTCGACCCGATCAGCGCACAAGGCACCACCGTCGTGCTCGGTCGCGGCGCGACCCCGCTCGTTGTGCTCGAGCACACCCCTGGCCTGCCGGTCCCCGCCCGTAGTCAGGCAGGACTTTTCCACACTGCGATCCTGTTCGACACGAGCGCCGGCCTGGCCGCGACCGTGCTCCAGGCCGCCCGTGACCAGCGTTCGAGCTTCGTCGGCAGTGCTGACCACATCGTCAGCAATGCGTTCTACTTCACCGACCCTGAGGGTAACGGGATCGAGCTCTACGTCGACAGGGACCGGTCGGAGTGGGTCTACAAGAACGGCCAGGTCCAGATGGACACGCTTGCGCTTGATCCGAGCGCCTTCCTGCAGAAGAACCTGCCTGCCGACGGGGGAGAAGCGGCCGTCGGTCCGGCCAAGGTCGGCCATGTCCACCTCCAGGTCGGCGACCTCGAAATGGCCCGGCACTTCTACGTCGACGCCCTCGGCTTCGAAACGACCCTCGACTTCCCCGGCGCGCTGTTCGTGAGCGCCGGCGGCTACCACCACCACATGGCGATGAACGTCTGGAACAGCCGCGGCGTCGGTCCGCGTGCCGCGACCCTCGGCCTCGCCGACGTGGCGATCACCGTTCCCGGCCGCGCTGATCTCGATGCTGTGGCGGAACGACTCCGCCACCGTGCGATTCCGCTTCACGACGACGGCACCAGCATCCGCGTCGACGACCCCTGGAAGACCCGCGTCACCCTGACCGTCGGCGAGGCCTCGGCGTGAGCCCCGCCATCGAGATCACGGCCCGCCGCGATGGCGTCGACCCCGCGCTCCGGTCGACCCGCCCACTCCTGCTGCTTTTGCATGGTTACGGTTCCCACGAAGGCGACCTGCCGAGCCTCGCCGCCTACCTGCCCGACGCTCTCGACTGGGTGTCGCTGCGTGCGCCGCTCGGTCTGCCGACCGGGGGGTTCGCCTGGTTCCCGATCACGGTACCGCGGCGCCCGGGCGCCGAAGCCGTCATCGAGGCAGCGGATGCCGTACTCGCGTGGCTGGACGCCCACGTGCACCCGGGCACGCCCGTCGTTCCCCTCGGCTTCTCGCAGGGCGGCCTCATGGTCACCCAGCTTCTCCGCCAGGCTCCCGGGCGATTCCCCGCCGGGGTCATCCTCTCGGGATTCACCCTCGATGCCACGCTCCCGGGCGATGAGGTCCTTGCGGCCACACGCACGCCGGTGTTCTTCGGCCACGGCGACGCGGACCGAGTCATCTCCGCGGAGACGACAGCACGCGCGAGCGCCTGGCTGCACGGCCACAGCACCCTGACCGACAAGGTCTACGCCGGACTGCCGCACTCGATCTCCGCAGAAGAACTCGACGACGTGTCGCGGTTCCTGACGGAGGCCCTCCGCTTAGCTGGCTGAACCACCGGCAACGGCGTAAGACCACAGCTCGCTGCTCAGACCGACCGGGCGCGCAGCGGGCTTCCCGTCCTGCGGGGCCTCGCTGCGGTGCCCGTGCGCAAAGGCGGGCGACGTGGACCACGCCTGGAAGGACTCTTCGTCGGCCCAGCGCGTGATGACCAGCCAGGTGGTGCGATCGTCCGTCGGCTGCAGCAGTTCGAAGCCTTCGAAGCCCGGGGCATCGTCGACGGCCCCTGCGCGGGCGGCGAACCGGCGAGCCAGCTCATCGCCGTTATCGGCTGGGACAGTAATCGCGTTGATCTTGATGATCGTCATCGGGCTTCCTTCTGTCGTGAATGCGGTCGCGACCGCGTAGTTCGCCCCATGCTGTCACCGCTGGCTGCATGAACCCTCGGTGGCCCGGGGGTTTGGGCGGCCTGAGGTCCTAGATGATCGCGGCGCGCAGTTCCGCTGCCGCCGCCGCAGGGTCGGCCGCGCCGTAGATGGCGCCACCCGCAACCGCCACGGTGGCACCCGCGCTCTGCACGTCCCGGATTGAGGTGAGGTTGACGCCACCGGCGACGGAGAAGGGGACCTTCGACGTCTCGCCGTCGTCCAGAAGGGTCTGGAAGGTGAAGCCGGGCTCTGCCTGCTCGTCGAGGCCCGCGTGCATCTCGACGAACACGGCGCCCATCGCGGTGACCTCACGGGCCCGGCTCACCTTGTCTGCGACGCCGATCAGGTCGACGACGATCCCTTTGCCGTGGGCTGTGGCGGCCTTGACGGCGCCGATGATCGTACTATCGCCGGCCGTTCCCAGTACGGTCACGAAGTCGGCCCCGGCGGTGAACGCGATGTCGGCCTCGAGCTCGCCGGCATCCATCGTCTTCAGATCGGCGAACACAAGCTTGTCAGGGTGCGCCTTCTTGATCGCGGTGACGGCGCGCAATCCTTCGCTCTTGATGAGCGGGGTCCCGAGTTCGATGATGTCGACGTGGGGTGCGACCTGTGCGGCGAGGGTGAGGGCGGCGTCGAGTGTGATGACGTCCATGGCGACCTGAAGTTTCATTGCTGATTCCTTACTTCGGTTGTGCTGAATTCTCCCTTGAGGCCGCGGTCGCGGCCAGGGAAGCATGAGGGGGATCTATTCGAGGTTCGCGTGCCGGGGCCACAGCTCTTCCGCCGTGGCTCCCGACGTCTTCCAGAGCGCGTCGAAGAGCGCGTCGCCGACGAGGACAAGCGACTGTTCGAAGAGCCCTCCGGAGTACTGCGCGGAGAGCATTCCGGCGTGGTCCTGTTTCGTTGCGGCCGGGATCACGATGATCACGTCGGCGAGCTCAGCGAGCGGAGAGGTCCGATCAGTTGTGATGGCGACGACGCCCGCTCCGACACCTGCCGCGGTCGAGGCGGCGCGGACGATTCCTGCCGTTGTACCCGAACCACTCGCGACCAGGAGAACGTCTCGACCGGTGACGGCCGGAGTGGTCGCGTCGCCCACGACGTGCACGTCAAGGCCGAGGTGCATCAGGCGCATCGCCGTCATCTGCACGGCCAGGCCCGACCGCCCCGCGCCGAGAACGAAGACGCGAGCTGCGGTGCGAATCCGGTCGGCAGCGCGGCCCAGATCCTCCCCCGACTCGTGTGTCAGCCGTTCCACAACGCCCAGGATTTCGCCGGAAATGCTTCGGAGGGAGTCTGCCGCGCGAACCGACGTCGTGGAATAAGCCATTGCCCTATCGTGCGCGTGACCGAGCGACGACGAGGCCATCCGAACGAGCGGATGCGCCTACCCGTTCGGGTAGGTCTCCGCACCGTGAGTAGGGTGAGGGTATGGCAGATGCGAGCATTTCCCCCTCGGTCGAGTTGCTCCTCGAGCTCCGGCAGGTACTCGAGAACCCACTGCTCGGCATTGCGGGGGCCTTCTCCGCCCTGCTGCAGCAGCGCATCCCGCACGGGGCCCTGGTGATTTTCACCGAGGACTGCACGGGGCGCCCACAGAAGAAAGCCGGCCAGGCGAAGGTCATCGACCACGTCACCATCGCGGAACTCGACATTCTCCGCGATGCCGTTGCGGTGCGAGGCGGATCGATATGGAACGAACGGGCGATGCTGGCCCGGTCGGAGCGAACGATGTCGGCCTGGATCGCTTCGACAGGTGCCCTTCTGGTCCTGACTGATCCCGACCTGACCGGGGCGACCCCGACCGGAGTTCGCGAAAAGAGGGACCTCGTCGCCGCACTCTGGGAACTGGTCGCGTCGGGCATCCGCAACCAGGTTGTCGTGGCCGCGCCGGACTACCTCCGCGATTCGCGGATGGCGTCGCGAGACCGGGCCACTCTCATCGCCGAATTGACGGATGCCCACTCCACGACTTTGGAGCTGCTGCTCGCGGTTCTGCGGTCGCGCCAGACCGGAGACCTGGCCGCGCGGCAGACGGCGATCGACCTGGCCGTCGCCGCCATGGTGCAGCTGCGCGCGGTGAGCGATCGCGACCGCATCCTGTCCGAGGAGCCGGTCGCCCGGGCGTTCGAGCGGCTCCGAAACGACCTGAGGCCCCTGGCCCGCTTCGGGGACCTCGACGTGCAGTTCATCGAACCGCCCGTCAACGGCCGCGCGTTGCCGGGCGAGGTCGCCCACGCCGGACGTGCGATCGTGCGCGGTGCCGTGCTCGCCCTGGTCGATCAGCCCGGGGTCGCCCGAGTGCGGGTGCAGTGGGACTGCGACGGCCACAACCTGCTAATCAACATTCGCGATGACGGTCCGGGTGACTTGTCCACTGAGACGCCCAGCGTGCGCCAACTCGTCGCCCGGGTGGCGGCTCTCGACGGCGACTTCCACGTGGATGCCACGCCGGGGTGGGGTTCGGACATTGTCGTCTCTCTACCCCTCGACCCACCCTCGTCAGCCACTGCGCCGGCGGCCGGATGGGGCCTGACAGCACGTGAGCAGGCCGTGCTCGACCTCGTTGCCACGGGGGCGCGGAACCGTGCGATCGCGGAGGCCCTGTCGATCAGCGAGAACACGGTCAAGTTCCACGTCGCAAACGTGCTGCACAAGACGGGGGCAATGAACCGCGCCGAGCTGGCCTCCCTCGTCCGCCAGGCAGAGACGCCTTCTGCCCTGGCCTGACCGGGTATTCACGCCCTCCGAATAAAGCGGTATTGACCGGTGATTCGTGTGATGCTTGGCGGACAGTGGTTTCGGAATCGGGGAAGGATTCTTCATGACTGCAGGTGGCTTGATGATTGTGCTGATAGCGGGTGGGGGACTGGTGCTGGCGGTCATCGTTCTTGCCGCGTTCTACCTACTCTCTGCCCGGCCGCGTGCGAGGGCGGCGGCTCGCGAGGTTGAGGGTTCGAATCCTGAGCTGTCGCAGGCGTTCGCGCAGTTCCAGGCGGATGTCGAAAAAGGCCAGCGAGGCCTGTGAAGGGATCGAGGCTGGCCGGCACCCTGACTCCCGCCCGGGGATTCTGGATCGGTCTGGTTCTGACCGTTCTCGGACTTGTCGCAGTCAGGTTGCTGTACACGTCTCTGTTCGGCCCCGTGAACCCGGACTGGCTGTCGAGTGATCTGGTGCGGTTCGTGGGAGTGCTGTTCCCCGGCGTCCTGCTGCCGTTGGGGATGGCCCTGATGGTCGCGTCCGTGGTCGTGCGCGCTTTGGCGGACAAAGCAATGGTCACCATCAGCGATTCACTGGAAGCCCCGGAAGATGCGCCGACCTGGCCGCTGCGGCTCACGTCTCGCGCCGCGCTCATTCTCGGACTCGTGCTCGCGGCGATTGGCTTCGTTGTCCAGCTGAACATCTCGACCTGGACCCAGACGATCCAGGGAGATTCGACCTTCCTGAGAGACTTCGTCGTTTACCTGGGCGGACCGCTGAGTGACCTTCTGCTTCCACTTGGGGTGCTCCTGATCGCCGGCGCCTGGATTCTCCGCACGATCGAAGATCGCCAAGGCTCCGACGCGGGGACGCACGGCAGGGACGAAACCCGCCAGGTCGCGGCGCCAGAGGGTCCATCCCCGGCATCGTACGGATCGGTCAAGCGGGGCCGGCGACGCCGATGAGGTTTCCGGCAGGGTCGCGGAGGTGTCCGATGGTGATTTCAGCACCCTCATTGCGTTGCGGCCCGAGAGTAACGGTTCCACCCAACTGCTGGGCGGCCTCGAGCGTGTCGCTCACGCTCGCGACGCCGACGTAGAAGATCGAGTGCGGGGCGAATCCCTCGCCCCCGCCGATTCCGCCGGCTGCCGGTGCCCAGCCGGGTTCCGGGGTGATGAACGAGTATTCAGCGGATGCGGAAATCGCGGCTGCCACCGGGGCGCCAGCGGGTGCATCCCAGCCGAACAGTGCCGCATAGAAGTCACGCAAGCGGTCCGGGTCGGGACCGATGAGTTCGAAGTGCACGACGGGATTGCCCATGCCATCAGCCTGCACCAGAGCCTTGCGGCGCGCTAGCCACGCTGCAGTCGTCTTGTCAGGTCATGTCGCCGGTCTCCGGGGTGGAGCCCTTCCAACCGTAGCGCAGGAGAATCGTGCCTGCCTTGGACGGGGTCCCGGCGCCGAGTAGTTCGAGGGACGCAGGCGGCCCGTCGGGCGGGAAGAGGCGCTTGCCCGCACCCAGCACGATCGGGTACACCCAGAGGTTCAGCTGGTCGAACAAGCCGTCCGCGACGAGAGTGCGGGCGAAGTCGATGCTGCCGATCACGTGGATCTCCTCGTGCCGCTCGCGCAGCACCGCCAGCTCAGCGGCGAGGTCGCGACCGAGCTGGTGCGAGTCGCGCCACGTGAGGTCCGGCGTGCCCCGCGACGCGACGTATTTGGGGATCGCGTCGAACCTGCGTGCGATTTCGGACGCGGGCCCGTCGAGCCGGTCTGGCCAATACCCGGCGAAAATGTCATAGGTCCGCCGCCCCAGAAGCAGGGCGTCAATGGTCTGGATTCCTGCCATTATCTGGGCACCGTCTGCTTCGTCGATCAGGGGCGCCTGCCAGCCTCCGAACCTGAACCCGCCGTCGGTATCCTCTTCAGGGCCTCCGGGAGCCTGGGAGACTCCGTCGAGCGTGGAGAACAGGTCGATGTGGATGCGACCGGTCACGAGAACTCCTTCCGTCGCGGCGTTGAGCCGCCTCATCGAGCACCATGCAGGCCAATCGCGACCGTGTCAAGAACCTCAGAGGGCCGGCCGTCTTGGGAGATGAGGTTACAGGTAAACGTGAGGCGGTTCCGTAACGCCTCGTTGCGTAACTCGACGACTTCAGTTGCGTTCCTGATAGGAACGTAAAAAGGAAGGCGGTTCTGATGTCCGAGTCACCGATGGCGCCGCGCCGGCCCGGCGGTCGGGGCAGCGATGTGGGCCGCCCACGCGATCCGGGCACGGACAGGTCGATTCTGCGAGCCACGATCGAATTGCTCGCCGAGGTCGGCTACGCCCGCCTGACCGTGGCGGAGGTCGCCCGGCGGGCCGGCGTGAGTAAGCCCGCCATCTATCGACGGTGGTCGCAGAAGTCGCAGCTCGTCGTCGAGGCGATGGTGACCCAAATGCGTCCGGCACGGAGCAGCGCGACCGGCAGCGCCGCCGGCGACCTGCTCTTCTTGACCGAACAGCTCATCGACATCCTGACCCGGACTCCGCTGGGGCGCGTTCTGCCCGGCCTGGTGGCAGAGATGGCCGCCGACCCCGTGCTCGCCACCAGCTATCGCGAGCTGATCATCGAGCCCAACCAACTCGATTGGCGCTCGGCAGTCGAGCGCGGAATCGCCTCCGGCGAGTTCGCCGACGATACCGATACCGACTTCGTGCTCAACTCGTTTGCCGGGCCGTTGTATTTCAGCCTTCTGATCACGGGTGCGCCGATCGAACCCGGCTACGCGCGCGCGGCCGTCGATCTGGTGCTCGCCCGCTTTGGGATGGGCCCCGGCGAATGACCGGCAACTCGACCACTCGACGTCTGCGCACTTGTGTAGACCCCCTTCCCGTTTGCCGCGTGCGGGCGGTGCTCCCGTGAGGACCCTCGCGCGGGACGAGCACCTCGCGTGATGGCTCGACCTTCACCCCGCAACCGTGGTGGACGCCGCTGGGCGACTAGCGCGTGCTCGGCTCCCGCCGACTCGCCGCCCATGGTGAAGGCCGCTGGCATCCCATCGCCCCGCCGGGCGAGTTCGCCTACCTCGAATACAACCTCGACGCCATCACCTACAACATCGGTACCGCAGCGACGCGCAAGTGATCTCTCCCGGGGACACGACCGACCCGGCCCTTGCCGTCCGGTCCTGCTCGGGTGTCAAATCGACTAAACGGTGCGGGAAAGTCGAGACAACAACGTCAGGAGCTTCATGTCCGAAAAAAGGCACACACTGCTCGTCCAACGGGACGACGGCACCACCGGATCGTCCGGAGAAAATCCGCAACGTTGCCCTGATCGGCCGCTCGGGGGCTGGAAAGACGATGCTCGCCGAAGCGCTCCTCCTGGCCACTGGAACCATCAACCGGATGTGATCGATCCTCGACGGCACGACGGTGAGCGATTCCGATCCGTCCGAGATCCACCAGCAACGCTCCGTGGCGCTCTCGGTGCTTCCCCTGGTTGTCGACCAGGTGAAGGTGAATCTGCTCGATACCCCGGGCTACGCCGATTTTGTCGGCGAACTGCGAGCCGGCCTCCGGGCAGCGGATGCTGAGGGTTCGTCGTCTCCGCCGTTGACGGTGTCGACGCGGCCACATCCGCGCTCTGGGCGGAATGCGAGAGCATCGGGATGCCGCGCGGCGTCGTGATCAGCCGGATCGATCATCCCCGGGCCCGCTACGAGACGGTCCTGACCGAGCTCCAGCACGCCTTCGGCTCCTCGGTCGTGCCGGTCTCCGTGCCGATCCGCACAGCCGGGGGGATCACCGGCGGGAAGTGGTCGGTTCCGTCGCGCCTGCCTGCTGCACGAACCGGCGCCGTCGAATGTGGCGGCTGATTCCGTGACCCTGTGAGTCGCTCAGGTCCTCTTCAGTTCTTTTTCAGTTCCTCAGCGAGCATCACGATGATGCCGCTGGGACCGCGGAGGTAGGCGAGTTTGTAGACGTCCTCATAGGTCGCTACTCCGCGAAGCGGAAAGCATCCGTGCGCCGCGGCTATCGCAAGGGCTTCGTCGAGGCTGTCGACGGAAAAGGCGATGCGATGCATGCCGATCTCGTTGGGACGAGTGGGCTCCGTCTCGATCGCTTCGGGATGGATGTACTCGAAGAGCTCGAGACGTCCGTGACCGTCTGGCGTCTGCAGCATCGCGATCCTGGCGTGGTTGTCATCGAGGCCGACGGCGGTGTCGGTCCACTCACCGCTGACTTCGTCACGGCCCATGACCGTGAGACCGAGGTCGGTGAAGAAGGCGATCGTTGCGTCGAGGTCGCGAACGGCGATGCCGACAT